>NZ_JASAOI010000049.1 GCF_029953285.1 Yinghuangia seranimata
ATGGCCGCCGCCCCCGCCCGCGGGGGGCGGGGCGGGGGGGTGCCGGCGCGGTCGACGTCGACGGCACACGGTGACCGAAGCCCCGCGCGGCCGCTGACACGAACCGCCCGCCCCACTCCTCACTCGTGGCGCGACCGACTCCGCCGTACCGCTACTCCGCGACGCGGACCGTGGTGGCCTCGCCGGGCGCGAGCAGCGTGACGCGGTCGGTCAGGCCGGCCGCGGCGAAGGCGTCGCGCAGGTCGTCGATGCCCTCGGTGAAGTGCGCCCAGCTGTTGAAGTGCAGCGGGACGACGTGCGCCGCCCCGAGGATCTCCGCGGCCTCGGCGGTCTGCGCGCTGGTCAGCGTCAGGTGGCCTTCGGGGATCAGCGGGGTCTTCGCCGCACCGGCGAACAGCAGGGCGATGTCGATGCGTTCGAACCGGTCGGCGATCTCGCGGACGAGGTCGAGCGACGCGTTGTCCCCGCTGACGTACACCGTCGGCAGCCCCTCGCCGGACAGCACGAACCCGGCGACCTCGCCGACCAGGTGCTCGGTGCCCTCCGGGCCGTGCAGCGCGGGAACGCGGGTCACGCGCAACACGCCGCCGTCGGGACGGACGAGCTCGGCGTGCTCCCACAGCGGGAGTTCGCGCACCACGCCGCCGATGCGCCCGGCCGCGGCACCGGTGCTGAAGACCACGGGCACGTCCGCGATGAACGCGCGCCCGCTCTCGTCGAGGTTGTCCACGTGGTGGTCGTGCGACAGCAGGACGGCGTCGACCGTCCCGACCCGGTCCGCCCCGAACGCCGACGGCTCGGTCTTGGTCAGCACCCGCTCGGGGGTTATCGGATAGTCGCGCGGCGCGTCGAACGTCGGGTCGGTGACGATCCGCAGCCCGGCGAACTCGAGCACGGCGGTGGGCCCGCCGACGGCGGTGATGTGCAGGTCGCGGGCGGTGTGGGGGACGCGGCGCTGGTCGGCGACGGCGGTCATGGGCGTTCCTCTCGGAGTGCACGGCAGGTCGGCTGTACCCGGTACCGCGACTCTCACATGAACACCCCCCTTTACGCAAAGAAATTCGCGTTTAGCCGCGCAGGGTGGATTTACTAGACCGGTCTACATATTATCTGGGCCATGGGTCGGAAGAACGACACGCGTCAGCGCATCCTCGACACCGCCGCCGGGCTCTACCAGCGGCAGGGCTACCTCGGCACCGGGCTCAACCAGATCCTCGCCGAGGCCGAGGCGCCGAAGGGCTCGCTGTACTTCCACTTCCCGGGCGGCAAGACGCAGCTCACGACCGAGGCGGTCGGGCTGTCCGGGAGCCGGTACGCGTCGCGGATGGCCGAGGTCGTGGCCGCCGCGACCGGGGCACGCGACGGACTCGCGGGCCTCGCCGGGCTGTTCGCGGAATCGCTGACCTCGTCGGACTACACCACCGGCTGCCCGGTCGCGGTCGTCGCCCTGGAGGCGGGAACGGACGAACCCGTCCGTGCGCAATGCGACCAGGTCTTCGACGGCTGGCTGGCCGGCCTCCGCCTCGCCCTCGTCCGGTGGGGAGTCGCCGAATCGGCGGCGCCCGCACTGGCAACACTCGTCCTGTCGTCGATCCAGGGCGCGATCCTGCTCGCCAAGGTTCGGCAGGACACCGCGCCGCTGCACAGCGTCGCCGCCCAACTCGCCGACCTCGTCGAGAGTTCCGTCGCGCCGCCCACCGACGAACCCGCCGACAAACCCACTGACAAACCCGTCGACACCTCCGTCGACGCGTCACGCTGATCCGCCACCCGGAAAGGGACCGGTCCCCGATGCGCGTGCACCACCTGAACTGCGGCTCCATGGTCGAGATCGACCACGCCGACGGCCCCGACAGCCCGCTGGCGCCCGCCCGCGCCGTATGCCACTGCCTGCTCGTCGAAACCGACTCGGACGGCCTCGTGCTGGTCGAGACCGGCCTCGGCACGAACGACGTCGCCCGTCCCGCCGAAACCCTCGGCGCCGACTGGGTCGCGGTCGCCGGACCCGTCCTCGACCTCGAGGAGACCGCCCTGCACCAGGTGCGGCGGCTCGGCTACGACCCGTCCGACGTCCGGCACATCGTGCTCACCCACCTCGACCGCGACCACGCCGGCGGGCTGCCCGACTTCCCCGACGCGACGGTCCACCTCCACAAGGCCGAGCACGAGGCCGGGCTCACCTCCGGCCTCGACCGCTACCGGGCCGCGCAGATCGCGCACGGCCCGAAGTGGGCGACGTACGTGGAGGACCAGGGCGACGCGTGGTTCGGCTTCGACGCGGTACGGCAGTTGGACGGCCTGACCGACGACATCCTGCTGATCCCGCTCGGCGGGCACACCGAGGGCCACACCGCGGTCGCGGTCCGGGACGGCGCGACGTGGCTCCTGCACTGCGGCGACGCGTACTTCTACCACGGCGAGGTCGACCCCGATCAGCCCCGCTCGCACCCCCTTCTCGACCTCGTGCAGGTCGGTGGCGAGGTCGACCGGCCACTGCGCCTGGCCAACCACGCGCGGCTGCGCGAACTGGTGCGGCTGCACAACGGGGAGGTCGAGGTCTTCTCGTCCCACGACCCCTGGGAGATCGCGCGCTACGCCGGGAACTGACCGGCACCGGCCGGGATCACGGGCCGACCCCGAGGACGCGGACCAGGCCGTCGACGCAACCCGCCGCCACCTGACGGCCGTTCGACGCGAACGCGACGGAGGTGACGGCATGGCCGCACTCTGCCTTGCCGCTGGTGAAACGGCGGCCGAGCTCCGGGTCCCACAGCCTGACCATCCCGTCGGTGCCGCCGCTGGCCACGGCGGTACCGTCAGGGCTGAAGGCGAGGGCACGGATCGTCCCGGCGACCGGCCCCCAGTGTGGGCCCAGTTCGAGGTTGGCGCCGAGGTCGGTCATCCGGATCCGGCGCCGGTCCCCGCCCACGACGAGACGGCCGGTCGCGTCGTGGGCGGCCAGGGCGTTCGACACTCCGTCCCGGGTCTGCCACATGTGGTGGACGTCCTGCTCCCTGATACGCCAGGTGTGGACGCGGCCGCCCGAGCCCGTGGCGGCGACGACACTGCCTCCGGCGGTGAAGGCCACCGCTTCGAGCGGATCGCCGCCGGGGGCGGACAGCACGCGGTGCGTTCCGTCACGCCAGTCCGCCAGCCGCACCGTGCCGTCGTCGCCGGCACTCGCGAGCAGCACGCCGTCCGGGCTGAACGCGAGCGAACGCACCACGGACTGACGGTGCCTGACGGGCCGTCGCGCGGCGCCGTCGTCGACGGCCCACATCCACAGGAAGCGCTCGCCGCCGACGGCCAGCATCACGCCGTCAGGCGAGAACGCCACCGCGTTCACGGGCCTGGACGTGTGCGCGGTCCACGCCCCGCGCAGGCTGCCGTGCTCGTTCCACACGCGCACCGAGCCGTCCTGGTAGGTCGCCACCAACTCGTTCGAGCCGGGCCGGTAGGCGACCGCCAGGACGTCGGGGAAGCGCGGCTCCTGATCCTGTGCGGGGAGCGTGCGCAGCAAGGTCAGCCGCCGACGGCGGGGACGGGCTTGCCGAGCAGGCGGTTCCGGCGGCGGATCCGACACCCTCGCACGCGGGTTGCGCGACAGCCGGATCCTGCCCTCGGCGCCGAACACCCACCGCTGCGGCGTCTGCTTCGCGCCTCGTGCGCGCATGCGGGCGAACGCGTAATCGTAGGCGTCGTCGACCGTGATGACGCCGTCGTTGTCGGCATCGGCACCGCCGGACCTGATCCCCTCGACCAGCGCCGCCGTGAACACCGACCGCACCCCGTCGCCGGCCATCGCCTCGCCCTCGAACGAGTACTCGCTCGCCCGCGACGCGGTCAGCACGACGCGTCCGCGCGCGGGGCCCATCAGGTGCTCACGCAGGTCGAGTTCGTCCCCGGCCTTGGCCCCGGCGGCGAACGCCCCGCTGAAGCAGCAGTCCAGGACGACGACCTGGGACCGGGCCGGGCACTCGTCCAACTGGTCCAGCAGCCACGGCGCTTCGACGGTTGTCGAGGCCAGACGCGCCTTTCGCGTGTCGGTCGCCGCGAAGTACAGCCGACCACGCGCGTCGCGAAGGCCGTGCGTCGTCAGGTAGACGACCACCAGTTCGTCGGCCTTGCGGGAGGCGAGGAACTCGTCGACGTCATGCTTGATCTCGTGATGCCGCCGGTCGACGAGACTCGTCACCGCGAACCCGCCCAACGCCGGATCGGCGAGCACCTCCGCGAACTCGGCGACGTCATGTGCGGGGGCACGCAGCCGGCTCAGGGCGGGGTCGTCGTAGGTCGCGGTGGCGATGACGAGCGCGGACCGGCGTCCGCCGGCCGGTGCGGCGGTCACGTCGACCACGCCGGCACCTGGTGGAAGTAGACGCTTCCGTCCAGGCAACCCACGGTCAGGCACCGCCCGTTGTCGCTGAACGCCAGGCTTGTGGGCTCCGCTGGGTAGATGACCTCCGGGATGGGAATCCAGGCATCGGGCGTCCGATGGAGAAGCCGCACGGACTTCCCGTGTCCGGCCGCGGCCACCGCTGTCGTCCCCCACACGGCGGCCGCAGTCGTGCCGTAGACGACCGAGATCCCGTATTCGGACAACGCCGGATCTACAGGGACGGCCAACGGTTCAAGGTCCGTCTCCTCGACCTCCACAGCGATGCCGTAACCGCCGAGAGGTCCAGCCACGGCCGCAATGCGGCGACCCTCGAGGCTCGGCCACTCCTGGACGCGCGCCCATGATCGGGTGTCGTGGACCGCGAGCCATCCGTCCTCCCCGCCGACGACCAGGGACCCCTCTCCGTACGGGCTGAACGACAACGCCGCCACCCGGCCGTCGGTCGGCACCGTGTGGAGACGCACCCCGTCCTTGAGCGAAAGCACGGAGACACCCGCGTCCCCGTCTGCAACCGCCAGGTGTTCGCCCGCCATCGACAAGGCGAGCGCGTGCACGCTTCGCCCCATGACTCTGAGGCTCCTGAGCGGCCGCTCTTCCACCACGCTCCACAACCGGATCAGGCCGTCATCCCCGTTGGCACTCGCCAGGGCGCGGCCCCGTCTGCTGAACGCGAGCGCTGTCACCGCGCTCTCCGACGCCTTGACGGACATGGGGCGCGGCGAGCCCGCGGGCGTGTCCGGCGCCGTCCCCAGCAGCGTCCGGGCGACCGAGGCCACGCGCGGTGCCTCGGTCTCGACGACCCTGCGCAGCTCGACGCCTGCCGTGATGCGCTCCCCGTGGTCGTCGCCGCGCAGCCAGACCCCGAGGGTGTTCACCGCGCCGATCCGCACCTCGGGGTAGGGGCTCTCCAGACTCATCCTCAAGCCGTCCGGCAGCGGTGTCGGCTCGACCCTGACCCCCGCCGCGCTCCTGGCCAGCACCAACCGGCCCTCACCGCCGAACACCCAGCGCTGCGGGGTCTGGCCGACGCCGACCCGCGTGCAGGCGTAGTCGTAGGCGTCCTCGACGGTGATCAGCCCGTCGTTGTCCGTGTCCGCCCAGCCGGTCCGCAGGCCCTCCACCAGTCCGGCGGTGAACGCCGAGGCACCGGTGCCGCCCGCCGACAGTGGCTTGCCCTCGAACGAGTACTCGCCGGCCCGCGAAGCCGTCAGCACGACCCGGCCCCGCCCTTGCCCGCCGAGCCGGCGTCCGAGGTCCAGCTCCGCGTCGGCCTTCGCACCGGCGACCGCGAACGCGCCGCTGAAGCAGCAGTCCAGGACCACCACCTGGCGTCCTGCCCGGCATTCGTCCAAGAGGTCCAGCAGCCACGCGGATTCGACGCCGGTCGAGGCGAGGTGCGACTTGCGAGTGTCCGTCGCGGCAAAGTAGAGCCGCCCGCGACCGTCCCTGACACCGTGGCAGCTCAGGTAGACGAAGATCAGTTCGTCCCCCTTGCGCGCGGCAAGGAAGTCCTCGACCGCGAACTTGAGTTCGTGGTGCGGCCGGTCGACGACACGAACCACGTCGAACCCGCCGATCCCGGGATCCGCGAGCACGCCGGCCAGCTCGGCGACGTCGTGCACGGGCGACCGGAGGCGGCTGAGCCCGGGATCCACGTACGCCGCCGTCGCCACCACGAGCGCCGACCGCCGGCCCGGCGGAAGGGCCGGGGCCGGGACGGTGACCGACGATTCCGAGGTCATCGCCGCACCGCCCAGATGCGGATCGTGCCGTCCGAGTGTCCAGACGCCAGGAGGCTGTCGTCGGCGGCGAACGCGACGCTCTGGACCTCGTGGAAGGCGTCCTTGACGGTGTGCAGCCGACGGCCCGCGCCGGCATCCCACAGCACCAGCTCCGCGGTGCGGAAGCCGGTCGCGACGAGCGTCCCGTCGTCGCTGTAGGCGACCGACGAGACCAGGTCGGACTCGTCGGTCCAGCGGGCCTGCCGCACCCGGCCCTCGTCGTCGCTGATGCGGTACATACGGCTGTCGGGCCCGACCACGACCGCCGCTGTTCCCTCCGGGTGCATCGCCGCGGTGCGCAGGGCCGTCACTCGGCCTGGGCACGGGAGCACAGTCCCGGTCGACGGCGACCACAGGTAGGCCGTGCCCGTTCGGCTGACGCCCAGCACGGCGTCCCCGGCGCTCGCGCGCGGGGCGGGGTACCGCACGCAGATGAGGGGAAAGGCGCCGAGAATCACCGTCCGCTGCGTTGGCGGTCCGGACTCGTGTGGCTCCCAGATCATGGCGGGTGTGTCGCGGAAGGCCGCGACGACGTCCCGGGTGGCCGGATGGAACGCGACGTCCACGGGGATGCCGCCCGCGTGCATCCAGTCGGTGATCCGGGCCCGCCCGGGCTCGATGAGCCGGAACCGGCCCGAGTCGGCGCAGACCAACGCCGAACCGTCGGACGAGTACACGATCTTCGAGGGGACCCCGACGCCCATGTCGTACTCGTCGACAGGAGCTCGTGTGTGCGTGTCGACGACCCGGACCGCGCCCTCGACGCCGCCGATCGCGAGGAGGCGCCCGTTCGGGCTCAAGGCGAACGGGAGCCCGTTCGTCCCCTTTCGCGGCGCCGGATGGACGTCGAGCAGCTCGAGCGTCGGCCTGCCGGGCGCGGGCGCCCTGGCCGGTGTCGGCGTCGGCGTCGGCGTCGGCGTCGGCGTCGGCGTCGGCGTCGGCACGGCGACGCGGGTCCGCGCGAGGTAGATCTTCCCCTCCGCGCCGTACAGCCAACGCTGCGGCGTCTGGCGCGCGCCGTTCTCCGCGACGTGCCGGCACGCGAACTCGTAGGCGTCCTCGACCGTGATGTAGCCGTCGTGGTCGAAGTCCGCCTCTCCGGAACGGAGTCCGGCGATCAAGCCCTCCGTGAACAGCGACCCCGGCTCGCCCGTGCCGTTCAAGGGTTCGCCTTCGAACGAGTACTCGCCCGCGC
Source organism: Yinghuangia seranimata (assembly GCF_029953285.1). Lineage (GTDB taxonomy): Bacteria > Actinomycetota > Actinomycetes > Streptomycetales > Streptomycetaceae > Yinghuangia > Yinghuangia seranimata. The sequence goes on from NZ_JASAOI010000049.1 coordinate 7,376, forward strand.
GCGAGGCGGTCAGTACGACGCGGCCTCGGCCGTGCCCCAACAACGCCGCCGCCAGGTCGAGTTCGCTGTCTCCCTTGGCGCCGCCGACCGCGAAGGCGCCGCTGAAGCAGCAGTCGAGAATCAGCACCTGGCGCCGGGCCGGGCAGTCGTCCAGGCGGTCGAGGAGCCAGGACGACTCGATGCCGGTGGAGACGAGCCGGTCCTTCTTCGTGTCCGTTCCCGTGAAGTGCAGGCGGCCGCGGTGGTCCTTCACGCCGTGGCACGTCAGGTAGAGCAGCACCAGCTCGTCGGGGCTCCGCGTGGCGAGGAACTCGTCGGTGTCGTGCTTGATCTCGTGGTGGGGGCGGTCCTTCAGGAGGGTGACGTCGAAGCCGCCGATCGCCGGGTCGCCCAGCACCGCGGCGAAGGTGTCGGCGTCCCGTCCGGGGGCGCGTAAGCGGCGGAGTGCCGGGTCGGTGTACTCCCCCGTGGCGACGACCAGGGCGGAACGCGGTCCCGGCGGCAGCGCGGGCGCGGGCATGTTCGGCACACCACCGGGCTGTGTCATCGACCCCCGACTCCCCCTCCTCGGAGTCGCAGGTTACCGCCAACGGGACGGGGCCGAGGGGCAATCGCCCGTCGGCCCCGCGCCGTTCGTGCCGGTCAGATGCCCGCGAGGGCCGCGATGCGTTCGCGCTGTGCCGTGCGGCGGCCGAAGAGCAGGGCCGAGGTGGTGGCGCGCTTGAGGTACAGGTGGGCGTCGTGCTCCCACGTGAACCCGACGCCGCCGTGGAGCTGGATGGTCTCCTCGGCGATGGCGCGGTACGCTGCGGTCGCGGTGGTCATGGCGAGCGGGGCCATGAGGGCGAGTTCGCCCGCGCCGGGGGCGGCGGGGTCGACGTCGAGGCCGACGGCCTCGGCCTCGGTGGCGGCCCAGGCGGCGTAGTAGAGGGCCGAGCGGGACGTCTCCAGCTGCACGTACATGTCGGCGCAGCGGTGCTTGATCGCCTGGAAGGACCCGATCGCACGGCCGAACTGCACGCGGATCTTGCTGTATTCGACGGTCATGTCGAGGCAGCGCGCGGCGCCGCCGACGGACTCGGCGGCGATGGCGATCTCGGTGAGCTGCCGGACGCGTTCGAGGGCGGCCTCGGCCTGGGCGCCGGGGGCACCGATCAGGCGGGCCGGGGTGTCGCTGAAGTCGAGGCGGGCCTGGCGGCGGGTCTGGTCGAGGACGGGGAGCGCCGCGCGCGTGAGGCCGGCGGCGTCGGCGGCGACCGCGAAGAGCGCGACCTCGCCGTCGAGGCGGGCGGCGACCAGGACCAGGTCGGCGAGGGCGCCGTCGATGACGTGCGTCTTCACGCCGTCGAGGCGGTACTCGCCGGTCGACGTCGCGGTCGCGGTGACCGAGACCTCGGTGACGTCGCGGGCGCCGGGCTCGGCGAGGGCGAGCGTGGCGATCGTGGCACCCTCGGCCATGCCCGGCAGGTACTCGGCGCGGGCGGCCTCGTCGCCGCCGTGGACGAGTGCGGACGCGGCGAGGACCGCGGAGCCGAGGAAGGGCGACGGGAACAGCGTGCGGCCCATCTCCTCGAGCGCGATGACGACCTCGGTGAAGGTGAAGCCGACGCCGCCGTACTCCTCGGGGATGCCGAGTCCGGCGAGGCCGGTCTGCTCGCAGAGGCGGCGCCAGACCTTGGGGTCGTAGCCGTGCTCGGTGGCCATGGCGGCGCGGACCGCCGGGGAGTCGGCGGCCTTGTCGAGTGCGTCGCGGAGAGCCCTGCGGATCTCCTGCTGTTCCTCGCTGAACTCGACGTCCATGCCGCTGCTCCCTGATCATCACCGGGCTGTGCGTTTCGGACCGGCCCCATTGCGCGATCCCGCGGCCCGCACCCCAGTATCTGACACACCGTCATATCATGCGAACATCGCCTTCATCACACCCTTGGACCGTGGTGCGCGGAGCCCCTTCCGTGCTGTGCTCAAAGGGGAAGCCTGGCAGGAGGAGTCCTGATGACCGTAGTGGCCGCAGTGTTGCGGGAGGCCGCGCGGCGCTTTCCCGAGCGCCGGGCGCTGGTCCAGGGCGGCACGGCGTTCACGTACGCGGGCCTGGACGCGGTGACCGACCAGGTCGCCGCCGGGCTGGCGAAGCGGGGGGTCCGTGCGGGCGACCTCGCGGCGCTCGTCCTGCCCACCGGCCCCGAGTACGTGGTGGCCTACCTTGCGCTCGCCCGGCTGGGAGCGGTCACCACCGGCGTCGGCCCGCGCTACACCGCCGACGAGCGCGCTCGGGTGCTGGCGCAGGCGAAGCCCGAGCTGGTGATCGCCACCGAGGAGCTGGCGGAGGGCGTCCCCGGCGGCGCCGAGCTGCTGCGCTGCGTGCCGGCGAAGACGGCCTACGAGGTGTGGGGCGACCTGCGCCTGGACGCGATCCCGCCGGCCCCGCAGGTCACCGGCGTGACCGACCCCGACCTGCCCGAGACGGTCGTGTTCACGTCGGGCACCACCGGCGTGCCCAAGGGCGCGCTGTTCACGTCGCGGCAGATCGCGGCGATCACCGAGATGGACACCGGCGGCCGGTGGGGCGAGGGCGGCCCGCAGCTGGTCGCGACCGGCCTGCCGCACGTCGGGTTCATGGCCAAGCTGGCGGGCTACCTCAAGCTCGGCGCCACCATGCACCTGCTGGGGCGGTGGCGGGCCGAGGACGCGCTGCGGATCGTGGCCCGCGAGCGCATCCCGTACATCGGCGGCGTCGCGGCGCAGATCTCGCTGCTGCTGCGCCGTCCCGAGTTCGACTCGTACGACTTCTCGTGCGTGAAGGGCCTGATCGTCGGCGCCGGCCCGTCCCCGGCGCCGACCGTCCGCGAGGCGCGCGAGCGCTTCGGGGCCGGGTACTCGATCCGCTACTCGATGACCGAGTCCGGCGGCCTCGGCACGCTCACGTCCTTCGACGCACCGGAGGACGAGGCCCTGCACACCGTCGGGCGCCCCCGCCCCGGCACCGAGCTGGAGATCCGCGATCCGGAGACCGGCAAGGCGCTGGCACAGGGCGAGGCCGGGCAGATCTGCCTGCGAGCCGCCTCGGTGATGGCCGGATACTGGCGCAACCCCGAGGACACCGCGAAGGCGCTCGACCCGCAGGGGTGGCTGCGCACGGGTGACCTCGGGCTGATCGACGGAACCGGCTGTCTGCGCATCACCGGCCGGATCTCCGACATGTACATCCGCGGTGGCTACAACGTCTTCCCGCTCGAGGTCGAGTCCGTCCTGCTGGCGCACCCGGGGGTGGCGTCGGTCGCGGTGGCGCCGCGGCCGAGTGCGGTGATGGGCGAGATCGGCGTCGCGGTCGTGGTGCCGAGGGCCGACGCCCCGACGCCCACGCTGGAGGACCTGAGGGCTTTCGCGGCACCGCGCCTGGCGGCGTACAAGCTGCCCGAGGCGCTGCGGATCGTGGACGAGTTGCCGCTCACCGGAATGGACAAGGTCGATCGCAAGGCGCTCGCTGACCGCGAGCGGCGGCTCGATGGAGAGACGCGAGCGCCGTAGCCCGGCGCCGCGAAAGACGATCCTCCGGTTTGGAACACCCTCCTGACCGGCGGCTTCATCGAAAAATATTGACCAAGTCACCAGAAATCCCCATGATCGGACAGATATGCGAGACCACGGGGGGATGAGACGGTAGACAGTCCTGACGTCCCATCAGCAAGCTAACTGACTGACCGTCAGGTCATGATTCACTGATGGATCGGAAGACGAGGGACGGGCCAGACGATGCTTCGTGACAGCAGGGAACAGCACGCTCCGGGACACGCCCGTACCGGTTCCGCGAGCGCATTGGGCTCCATGAGCCCGGTCAAGTCGGTCGACCCGGCACTGCCGGTCGACGTCACCGGCCGGCCGCTCATGCTGCGGCCCGCCGACCTGGACCGGTTCTTCCGGCCGCGCACCGTCGCCGTCATCGGCGCCTCCGACACCGAGGGCCGCCCCGGTGCCCGCATCACCGCGCAACTGCGGGCCTGGTCCGAGCGGGTCGGGGCGACGATGTTCCCGGTCAACCCCAAGCACGCGGTCATCGGCGGCCAGGTGTGCCACCCCGACATCGCCTCCGTACCGGAGGTCGTCGACCTCGCGGTGATCCTGGTGGGCGACCCGCAGGAGGTCCTCGCCGACCTCGCCGCGGCCGGGGTGTCCTTCGCGGTGGTGTTCGCGGCCGGGTTCGCCGAGTCGGGTGCGGCCGGAGCCGAAGCACAGGCGCGGCTCACGGAGTTGATCGACGGCGGACCGCTGCGGCTGCTCGGTCCCAACACCAACCTCAACGCCTTCGAGGAGTTCCGCACCGACCTCGACGGCAAGTCGATCGCGCTCATCACACAGAGCGGCCACCAGGGCCGCCCGGTGTTCGCGTCCCAGGAGATCGGCATCAAGGTCTCGCACTGGGCGCCGGTCGGGAACGAGGCGGACCTCGAAACCGCCGACTTCATCCGGTACTTCGCCGACCAGCCCGAAGTCGGCGTGATCGCCTGCTACATCGAGGGCTTCAAGGACGGGCGCACCTTCGCGCTCGCCGCCGACCACGCGGCGCAGCAGCGCAAGCCGATCGTGATGGTCAAGGTCGGACGCACCGAATCCGGCGCGAAGATGGCCGCGTCGCACACCGGAAAGCTCACCGGCCAGGACCGCGTCGCGTCGGCCGTGTTCCGGCAGTTCGGCGTCACCCGCGTCGACGGCCTGGACGAACTCATCGACACGTCCCAGATGTTCGCGCGCACCAGCCGCCCGAAGGCGGACGGCGTGTGCGTGTACTCCATCTCGGGCGGCACCGGCGCGCACATGGCCGACCTGGCCGCCGCCCAGGGCCTGTCGCTTCCGCAACTCGCGCCCGGCACACAGGAGTCGCTGCGCGAGTGGATCCCCGGTTACCTCACCATCTCGAACCCGGTCGACAACGGCGGACACCCCGCCGGCGACGAACGCGGCCGCAAGATCATCGACGCGATCCTCGCCGACCCGAACATCGGCGTGCTCGTCTGTCCCATCACCGGCGCGTTCCCGCCCATGAGCGACAAGCTCGCGCAGGACCTGGTCGACGCGGCGGAGGCGACGGACAAGGTCGTGTGCGTGATCTGGGGCTCGCCGGTCGGCGACGAGTCCGCGTACCGCGACATCCTGCTCAAGTCGAGCCGGATCGTGGTCTTCCGGACGTTCGGCAACTGCGTCACCGCGCTCCGGGCCTACTTCGACTACCACCGCTTCCGCGACAACTACACCCCGCCGTTCGACGACGTCGCGCGCACGGCCTCCCCGGCCGCCGCCAAGGCGCGCCGGCTGCTCACCACCGGCAAGCCGCTGTCGGAGCACTCCGCCAAGCAGCTGCTGCGCACGTACGGCATCCGCGTCCCGCGCGAGCAGCTGGTCACCTCGGCCGCCGCCGCGGTACGCGCCGCCGGCCTCATCGGCTACCCCGTGGTGATGAAGGCCTGCGCGCCGCAGCTGCCGCACAAGAGCGACCTCGGGCTGGTCAAGCTGGGCCTGCGCTCGGCGAGCCAGGTGCGCGACGCGTACCGCGAGATCGTCGACGCGGCGCGCGACAACGGCGCCGGGCGCCTCGAAGGCGTGCTGGTGTGCCAGCAGGTCGACAAGGGCGTCGAGATGGTCGTCGGGATCGCCCACGACGAGCTGTTCGGGCCCACCGTCACGGTCGGCCTCGGCGGCATCTTCGTGGAGGTCTTCGACGACATCGCCATCGGCGTGCCGCCGTTCGGCCCGTACGAGGTGCGCCGCATGCTCGGCGAGCTGCGCGGCCTCAAGTGCCTGCAGGGCCTGCGCGGGCAGCCCGCCGCCGACCTCGACGCCCTCGTCGACGTCGTGATGCGGGTCCAGCGCATGGCCCTCGAGCTCGGCGACGACCTGGCCGAACTCGACATCAACCCGCTGATGGTCATGCCGCGCGGCGGCGGAACCGTCGCCCTGGACGCGCTCGCGATACCCAAGTGACAGCAGGCACCACCCAGCGCTGATCCCGACGTCGGACAGCGACCGCAGCAACCCCCGAGAGGAACCACCCTCGTCATGAGCACCACCCCCGACACCGAGGCCGCCCCCGAGCCCGAGCTGCTCCACCGCATCGAGAACGGTGTGCTGTGGATCACCCTCAACCGCCCCAAGGCCAGCAACGCCATCACCTGGGACCAGCGCGAGACGATCATCGCGCTGCTCGGCGAGGCCTCGGCGAACGAGGCCGTGCGCGCGGTCGTCCTCGGTGCGGCGGGGGCCAAGCACTTCTGCACCGGCATGGACCTGCGCAGCTCGCCCGGCACCAAGTCGCTCCTCGCGGACGCCGCGCCCGCCGAGGACGGCGCGCCCAAGCCGCCGGAGCGGCCGACCGGCTACGCGTCGCGCATGATGAAGAACGGTGTGCTGCGCCTGACCACCGCGGTCCTGGAGTGCGAGAAGCCGGTCATCGCGGCGATCAACGGCACCACGGCCGGCTACGGCATGAGCCTCGCGCTGGCCTGCGACCTGGTGATCTCGGCGCAGAGCGCCCGGTTCATCCAGATCTTCACGCGCCGCGGCCTCATCCCGGACGGCGGCAGCGCGTACCTCCTGCCGCGCCTGGTCGGGCCACAGAAGGCCAAGGAGCTGATGTTCTTCGGCGACGACCTGCCCGCCGACGAGGCGTACCGGATCGGCGTCGTCAACAAGGTGGTCGCGGACGACGAGCTGCAGGCCACCGTCAAGGAGTGGGCCGAGCGCCTGGCCACCGGGCCGACGCGCGCGCTGGCCATCACCAAGCGCCTGGTCAACCGCTCGCTGGACAGCGACCGGGCGACGTCCTTCGGCGAGGAGGCGGACTCCGTCGAGCTGAACATGACCACGCGCGACGCCAACGAGGGCGTCGCGAGCCTGATCGAGCGCCGCAAGCCGGAGTACTACGGCTGGTGACGCACCTGCCCACCCGTCACCCCCCACCACCCATATTCGAGTCGCTTCGCTCCGCCCTTGATCGCGGCCCGGGGGATCTTCCCGAACTCCCCCGGGCCGCACGGCAATAGCGGTGTGTGCCAAGACAACTGACTGAGCGTCAGGTGTGACGCACGCCCCGTTCCGGATCGATTGACGCACCGTTTTCCCCTCCCATAGCGTCGGTCCACCGCCGAAAATCACGCTCCGGCGGCACCCTTTCTCCGGACATGCGGGATTTGCCCCGCTTGTCCGTACTTCCGATGATGTCTGCGAGGACCCATGGGCCAGCTCGACGCTCCCGCCGTCGACCCCGCCGCGTTCCGGCACGTGCTCGGGCACTTCTGCAGCGGCGTCACGATCATCACCGCCGTCGACGGCGACGACCCGGTGGGCTTCGCCTGCCAGTCCTTCTCGTCCCTGTCGCTCGACCCGCCGCTGGTGACCTTCTTCGTCGCCAAGACGTCGACGACCTGGCCGCGCATACAGCCGGGCGGCAAGTTCTGCGTCAACGTGCTGGCCGACGACCAGGAGCAGCTCTGCCGCGGCTTCGCGGTCAGCGGCGCCGACAAGTTCGCGGGCGTCGCCCACAAGCCCGCCCCGGTCACCGGCTCGCCGCTCCTCGAGGGGACGCTGGCGTACATCGACTGCACCCTGGAGCAGGTCGTGGACGGCGGCGACCACGAGATCGTCGTCGGCCGCGTGCAGGCCCTGGAAGCACCGCGTGACGACGCGGGCCCGCTGCTGTTCTACAAGGGCAAGTTCGGCCACCCCGCCCAGAACGCCGACTGACCCACCGGTTAGTCTCTCCCTCAATCCCGTAGGCCCCGGACGCGCACGACGCTCCGGGGTCTATGTGTCTCCGGGGATCGAGGGGGTTCTCAGTCATGCGTAGAAGACACACCGTGACGGCCGTGTACCTGGCGGCCGTCGTGCTCGGGGCGGGGGCATGCGGTGGGACGAACGACGCCGCGGGCAAGTCCAAGACGGGGACGGGCGACGCGAGCGCGGTACGGGCGCTGCGGGACGCCCGCGAAGCGGCGAACGCCAAGCAGACCGTCACGACGAAGGGGACCATCGCGCAGGGGTCGGACGGGAGCGTGTCCGTCACGGCGGACTCCTCCTTCCGGTACGGGCCCGCGCCCGTCGTGCACACCACGACGACGTTCAGCGGCCTCGCGGAGCCGGGCAACGCCGCGGAGGCGCCGAAGATCGAGCTCATCGCCACCGAGACCCGGCTCTACTCGAAGGTGCTCGAGGGCGGCGGCATGATCCCCGCTGACGCGCTTTCGAAGCAGTGGACGCCACGCCCCGCGCCGTCCGCCGTGCCCGGCACCTCGGACCGTCCCAGGCCACCCTCACCCACGGCGGACGCACACCCGGCCCTCCAGGACCCGGTGGTCGCGCTCGCCGTACTGGCGGCGGCTCCCGATGTGCACAAGGCCGGCGACGAGCCGCTCGACGGTGTCCAGACCGCGCACTACCAGGGCGCCTACCCAGCGTCCGCACTCAAGACCGCGACCGCGAAGTCGCTCGGCCTGACCGAGGGCCAGTACCAGCGTCTGGCGGTCGACTTCCTCGACAACCGCCAGACCTCGGTCCGGTTCGACATCTGGCTCGGCGCCGATCGGCTGCCGGTGCAGATGAGCGCGAAGAGCGTCTACAACCGCACCGAGGACCCGGTCTTCACGACCGAAGCCCCCGATCCGGCCTACGAGGACGCGGTACCGGAGCCGCTGGCCTTCACCGTGCAGATCAGGCTCACCGGCTGGGGCTCTCCCGTCGACGCCGCGGAACCGCCCGCTGACCAGGTCCGTACGCGATAGCCGCCGGACACGGCGAAGCCCCCGGGAGCAGTGCGCTCCCGGGGGCTTTCTCGTCGGTCGTTACGGCTTTCCGGCCGGGGCCGTGATCGAGAAGCCCTGGCCCGGGGCGAACGTGGTCACGTTCGGCGGGATGGACTTCATGATGTCGATCTGCGCGCACGCCGGGCACGCGTTGTAGCCCTGCTGCCGGGCCGCGTTCGCCTTCGCCTCGGCCTCGGCCTGGGCGACGAGGGCCTGCGACTGGGCGGCCTTGGCCTGCATCTCGGAGACCTTCGCGTAGGCCGCCTGGGCCTGGTTCACCGCGTCCTGGACGCTCTGCGGCATCGTGATCCGGACCAGGTTGAAGCGCAGGTTGACGATGAACTCGTCGCCCAGCGTGGCCTTCAGGTCGGCGGCCAGCGAGGTGTTGATGGCGTCCTGGATCTTGGAGATGTTGTTGTTGCTGGCGGCGCCGGAGACCGGCGCGGGCGCCGTCGGCTGGCCCGGCGCCGAGGCGTTCTGCACGAGGGCGCAGCTGCTCACCAGGTCCGCGCAGCGGAAGTTGCCGATCTGGACGCGCAGGTCGTTGTCGATCACCGGGCGGATGATCTGGTCGAGGAACGCCGACCAGCCCTTGTCGCCGTCCCACGGGTAGTAGGCGTCCTTGCCCAGCGAGAACTTGCGGGTGCCGAACTTGTCGTCGAACCGCTTGATGACGGAGTGGTCGAGGTTGAGGCTGAAGTACAGCGTGCCCTCGATGCCCATGTCGACGCCGTCGCTGGACGGCACGTGCACGATGTCGACGCCGCCCTTGTCGCCCGCGTTGGCCTGCGCGGTGATCGTGTAGAACCGCTGCTGCGCCGGGTACTTGTGGACGGTCGAGTAGAAGCCGGTCCACGTCATGCCGGACGACGGGTCCATGACCTGGCGGATGTTGTTGTTGTCGAACGGCCCGCCGTTGCGGACCACTCCGATCTCGCCCGCGTTGGTCCGCTCCAGGCCGCCGAAGATGGCGTTCAGCATGCGGATGAGGATGATCAGGACGAGGATCCCGACGGCGAGGAAGACCCATGCCTTGCGGCCGCGCAGGATGTTCGGAACTGAGAAGGAAGACATCGTCGCTCCCGTTGATCGTCTTCTCGATCACATTGTTTGTGCCGCCAGGATGCTGGACCGGAAGCCCGGCGGTACGGGGCATTTCCCTCAGGTTCGCGGAGGTCGCGCGGCCGGTCGCCCGTCGGACAGTGGCGGTTGCCCCTCGCATGGTGAGGCCGTGCGGCGCCGTCCTGGCGCCGCGGGCCGTTGTTGGCTGGCCCCGTAGGAAACCGGCCGCCGCCGCGCACCGTGCGCGCTCCCGGACGCCGGTTCGCTTCGGGGAGCCCCACACCATGCGCAAGCTCGCGTTCGGTGCCGTCGTCGGCGCCGTGTGCCTGTCGTTCACCGTCACCGGCTGCGACTTCGGCACGTCCGACGGGAAGTCCGACGGCAAGGCCGATGCGAAGTCGGCGGCGTCGGCCCCGGCATCGCCGGGCCCGTCGGGCGGGACGCCCGGGACCTCGGCGGCCGGCGGTGCCGGGTCCCCGCTGGCGGCCAAGCTGGAGACCGCGAAGACGAAGACGTCCGCGACCACCTCGGTGCACCAGTCGACGGTCACCACGGTCGACGGCGTCAAGAAGACGACGGTCGAGACGGACGTCCGCATCCGGCCGGACCAGGCCACGCACTCGGTCTCGACGACCATGATCAAGCTGCTCGACGAGACCTCGACCGTGACCACGGAGACGGTCGGCACCGCGCAGGCCTTCTACGCCAAGCTGCAACCCGAGGAGGCCGCGAAGAACGGCGGCAAGCAGTGGGAGAGGAAGGACCTCGCGGCCGCGGCGCAGACCACGCCCGCGGGGCAGGGCGCCCAGTCCCCCCTGGATCCCACGCAGCACCTCGCCCTGCTTCAGAAGTCCGGCGACATCCGCGAGGTCGGCACCGAGACCGTCAACGGCGTCCAGGCCACGCACTACTCGGGCACCGTCGACCTCAAGCAGCTGCGGGCGAACAACCCGCAGACCAAGAACGAGTCGCCCGAGGACGCGAAGCTGATGGACGCCGTGGCCAAGGCCTGGGGCGACACTCCGCTGAAGATCGAACTGTGGATCGGCGCGGACCAGTTGCCGGTCAAACAGGTGACGGGGCAGGACATCACGGTAGCGGACAAGAAGCAGCACCTCGAGACGACCGTGACGTTCACCAAGTGGAACTCCCCGGTGAACATCACGACGCCGCCCGCGAACCAGACGATCGCGTCGGCCGATGTGAAGCGGTAGCCGTCCCTCCCGCTGCCCGCGGCCGGCCGGCGAACGCCTAGACGACGCAGAACTCGTTGCCCTCCGGGTCTGCCAGCGTGACGCCGTACTGGCCGGCCTCGGGCTCGTCCGAGACCCGGAGCACGCGGGCGCCGACCGCGACCAGTCGCTCGACGGTGTCGGCGACCCGCCGCGTCCGGACCTCCAACGGCACGTCGCGGCCGCCGCCGACCTTCAGGTCGAAGTGCATCCGGTTCTTGGCGGTCTTGGCCTCGGGGACCTCCTGGAACCACACCCGCGGGCCCCGCCCGGTGGGATCGACGATCGACTCGGCGGTCTCCCCCACGCCGTCCGGCAGTTCCTCCTCGGGCACACCCGCGGCCAGCCAGTACTCCCGCCACGTGCCGTGGCCGCCCGGCGGCGGTTCGGGAATGTAGCCGAGGGCCTCGCTCCAGAACGCCACGAGCGTGGGTGCGTCGGCGCAGTCGATGGTCACTTGCAGCGTCATCTCCATGGCGGGGGCCTGTCAGACCCCTCCGCCGTCAGGCGCACGCGAACGGGGCCGGTACGCGCGGAAGATCCGTGCGTACCGGCCCCGTTCGGGGTGTCCTGCGGGTCAGAAGACGAACACGCCGCGGGCGACCTTGCCGGCCTCCGCGTCCTCCACCGCGTGGTGGAAGTCGTCCAGCGCGTAGGTCTGGGTCACCAGCTCGTCGAGCTTGAGGGCGCCGGTGCCGTACAGGTCGGCGTAGCGCGCGATGTCGTACTGCGGGCGGGAGGAGCCGTAGCGGCAGCCCATGATGCTCTTGTCGAGGAACATCGACGAGACGTGGAAGGACGCCTCCGCGTCGGACGGGGCGACGCCGAGAATGACGGCCTGGCCGGCGCGGCCGAGCATGTCGATGGCGTTGCGGATGACCGCGACGTGGCCGACGCACTCGAAGGCGTGGTCGACGCCGCCGGGGACGAGCTCCTGGACGGCCTTGACCGAGCTCTCGACGGCCTTGGCGTCCACGAAGTCGGTGGCGCCGAACTCGCGGGCCACGGCCTCCTTCGCCGGGTTGGCGTCGACGGCGACGATCTTGACGGCGCCGGCCAGCTTGGCGGCCTGGATGACGTTGAGGCCGATGCCGCCGGTGCCGATGACCGCGACGGTGTCGCCCGGCTGCACCTTGGCCCGGTTGAGGACGGCGCCGACGCCGGTGAGGACGCCGCAGCCGATGAGCGCCGCGGACGCCATCGGGATGGACTTGGGGATCTTGACCGCCTGGACGCCCTTGACGACGATCCGCTCGGCGAAGACCGACAGGCCCGCGAAGTTGTAGACCGGCTTGCCGTCACGCGTGAACGGCTGGTTGAGCTGCCCGAAGCTCTTGACGCACATGGTCGGACGCCCGCGGTCGCACTCGCGGCACGCGCCGCACGCGGCGAGCGTAGACAGCGCGACGTGGTCGCCCGGCTTGACGTGCGTGACCAGCTCGCCGACGGCCTCGACGACGCCCGCGCCCTCGTGCCCGAGCACGACCGGCGGCGGGAACGGGATGGTGCCGTTGATGACGCTGATGTCGGAGTGGCACAGGCCGGCCGCGCCGATCTTGACGAGGACTTCGTTCGGCCCGGGGTCGCGGACCTCGAGGTCGTCGACTACGAGGGCTTCCTTGCCGTCGAACAGAACGCCTTTCACCGGGGTCTCCTCCGTGGTGGGTCGGTCACCTCGTGCGGACCGGTGCTGTCGACGGCGGTCCGGCAGTGTCATGCCCAACCTAGCGCGCGTCTGACGATGAGTCAGCCTGTTGTGACAGTGCTCATGGTCGGGTTTTCGGGTCGCCGCGGAGATCGCCACCCGGGAGGCGGCTCACCGCGTCCGCGATGCCCACTCCGAGTTCGGGGGCCACCTCGCGGGCGGGGCAGTCGGCGAACGTCACGTCCGGCCGCACCGCCGTGAACTCCCTGGCCCCGCCCAGTGTGCCGGACACCCGCAGGCTCCGCGCCGGGGCCTCCCCCGGTGCCGCGCCGGGTCTCGCGCCGGGCTCCGGCCCGAGGACGAACTCCACGGTGAACGGCGGGTCGTCGCGCCACTCGAGCTCGTCCCACTCGACCGCGGACCGTTCGGCGGTCAGGCCGAACGCGCACCATATGTCGAGCACTTCGAGCACCGTCGGCCCGGTGGCCCGCCACCGGAACCCGACCACCTCGACGCCGCCGACCGCGGTCGTCCACTCCGTCCAGCCCATGCCGTTGCCCAGGAACGCCAGCTCGATACGCCGCGTAGCCGACGCATCGAACGGCACGCCCCGCCAGAGCCCGACGAGCGGATCAGTCATGTCCCGTCTCCTCCCGGTGTCCACCCCCCACGATCCCCAGCTTGGCGCAAGAGATCGGCTGGGGAGGGCGCGATGAGCAAGGAGTACGCGGGACAGTCCGCGGCGCCGACATCACGCCTCCGGAGGGCGTACCCGCGGGAGAACGCGATGTGCTCGCGCAGGGCCAACGCAGTGAACCGCCCGTTCCAGCCGGGGATCCGCGCGGCGGGATTCACGGAGTACGCGTTGGCCTCCGGCGGCCGGTCCAGGAATGCGAACTTCTCCCACCGCGTGGGCCCGTCGTTCGACCAGTACCCGTGTGCGTACCAGACCTCCTGGACGACCAGCCGGCCCGGCGTCGGGCAGTCCCAGCGCAGTCCGACGACCTCGGTGGAGCCGCCGAAGCCGCTCCACTCCGTCCAGCCGCCACCGTCCGGGAGGAAGGCCGCCTCGGAGGTCTCCATGGCGCCCAGGTCGTAGGGGCCGGTGTGCCAGAGGCCGATCAGGTCCGGGTCGTACGCCATGACCGCATTCTCGCCGCGCCCGTCGGCCGGAACGCGGCGGGGGCGCACGGACGGATGTCCGTACGCCCCCGAGGCGTCGCGGGTTCCGCGTCAGGCGCGCTGGCTGCTGACGGAGACGACCTCACCGGTCATGTACGACGAGTAGTCCGAGGCGAGGAAGATCATCACGTTGGCGACCTCCCACGGTTCGGCGGCGCGGCCGAAGGCCTCGGCGCCGGCGAGGGCCGAAAGCAGCTCCTCCGACGAGGCCTTCGCCAGGAAGGCGTGCATCGCGATGCTCGGGGCGACCGCGTTGATCCGCACGCCGAACTCGGCGGCCTCGACGGCCGAGCAGCGGGTCAGGGCCATGACGCCGGCCTTGGCGGCGGCGTAGTGGGCCTGGCCCTTCTGCGCGCGCCAGCCGAGCACGGAGGCGTTGTTGACGATGACGCCCTTGCCGCGCGGCTGCATGTGGCGCAGCGCGGCGCGGGTCATGCGGAAGGTGCCGTTGAGCGTGACGTCCAGGACGAGGTTCCACTGGTCGTCGGTCATGTCGACGAGGTCGACCTGGCCGCCGAGGCCCGCGTTGTTGATCAGGACGTCGATGCCGCCGAGTTCGGCCGCCGCGGTGTCGACGAGGCGCTGCACGTCCTCCTCGACGGTGACGTCGCACGGCACCGCGAGCGGCCGCGCGCCGGTGAGCTTGGCGAGTTCGTCGGCGGCCTCGCCGAGCCGACGCTCGTGCTTGTCGCTGATCGCGATGACGGCGCCCTCCTCGGCGGCCTTCTTCGCGGCGGCGAAGCCGATGCCGGTGCCGGCCGCGGCGGTGATCAGCACGGTCTTGCCGGCCAGCAGGCCGTGGCCGGGGACGTACTCGGGCGCGGTCACTTGGCTTCTCCCTTGGGTTCGCGGGGCATGCCGAGGACGCGCTCGGCGATGATGTTGCGCTGGACCTCGTTCGACCCGCCGTAGATGGTGTCGGACTTGGTGAACAGGAACAGCCGCTGGGCTTCGGTGAGTTCGTACGGGAACTCGGCGGCGAGCGTCGAGTCCACGCCGCCGACGTCCATGGCCAGCGTGCCGAGCCGCTGGTGCCAGGTCCCCCACACCAGCTTGGCGACGGACGGCGCGCCCGGGTCCGGCGAACCGAGGGTGCGCAGCGCGTTGCAGCGCAGCACCTTGAGGTCGATCCAGGCCTGGAGCAGCCGTTCGCGCAGGATCGGGTCGTCGATCGCGCCGTTGTCCTTGGCGCGGTCGATGACGGCCTGGAGCTCGAGTTCGAAGCCGATCTGCTGGGCGAGCGTCGAGACGCCGCGCTCGAACGCCAGCAGGCCCATCGCGACGCCCCAGCCCTGTCCGAGCTGTCCGACGACGTGCTCCGGCCTGGCCCGGGCCCCGTCGAAGAACACCTCGTTGAACTCGCTGGTGCCGGTGAGCTGGACGATCGGCCGCACCTCGATGCCGGGCTGGTCCATCGGCGCGAGGAAGAACGTGATGCCCTTGTGCCGGGTGGACCCGGCCTCGGTGCGGGCCAGCACGAAGATCCAGTCGGCCTCGTGGGCGAGCGACGTCCACACCTTCTGGCCGCTGATCAGCCAGTCGCCGGTCTCGTCGTCGCGCACCGCGGTGCTGCGCAGCCCGGCGAGGTCGGAGCCGGCGCCCGGCTCCGAGTAGCCCTGGCACCACAGCTCCTCGCCGCGCGCGATGGGCGGCAGGAAGCGGGCCTTCTGCTCGTCGGTGCCGAACGCCAGCACGGTCGGGCCGAGCAGGTTCTCGCCCATGTGGTTGACCCGGCCGGGGGCCTTGGCGCGGGCGTACTCCTCGCCGAAGATGACCTGCTGCATCAGCGTGGCCTCGCGGCCGCCGTACTCCTTGGGCCAGTCGAGGCCGATCCAGCCGCCCTCGCCGAGCCGCCGCTCCCATTCCCGGCGGATCTCGAAGTGCTCGTGCTCGCTGCCGGGGCCGCCGGTGCCGACGGCGGCGGCGAACTCGCCTGCGAGGTTCTCGCGGAGCCATTCGCGGACTTCCGTCCGGAACTCCTCATCCTCGTCGCTGTAGCGAAAGTCCACGGCTCGTCACTTTCTCGGAGGGATGGAGGGATGGGATGGGTGGAATGCGTGGGGTGCGTGCGCCGGGAGGGGACGGCGGGACGGGCCGGCCGCCCCCTCGCGCGGAGGGTGCGGCCGACCCGGCGGAGCCGGCGGTACGGGTGGGGCTCAGCCCTGCGCCGCGGCCGCCTCGGCGGCCTTCTTCGCCGCGGCGGCCGCGGCGTACTCCTTGAGCTGGGCGAGGACCGGCATCGGGTCCTGGCCGATGGCGCCCGGCAGGGTGGCCGCGATGCGCTCGGCGGTCCACTTGTCGTCGCTGTACATCGCCTTGATCTCGTGCGGCTGGTCCCACAGCGCGATCTTCGGGCCGGCGGTCGTGTAGACCTGGCCGGTGATCTCCTTGGCGTGGTCGGAGAGCAGGAAGACGACCAGCTCCGCGACGTCCTCGGGGTCGCCGATCTCCTTGAGGGTCATCGGGACGTTCTCGGACATGCGGGTGCGGGCGACCGGCGCGACACAGTTCGCGTTGACGCCGTACTTGTTGAGGCCCAGCGCCGCCGAGCGGATGAACGACACGATGCCGCCCTTGGCCGCCGCGTAGTTGGCCTGCGCGACCGAGCCGAGCGCGTACACGCCCGAGGTGAAGCCGACGATCGAGCCGAAGCCCTGCGTCTTCATGACCTTGGACGCCGCCTGCACGACGGTGAAGGTGCCCTTGAGGTGGGTCGCGATGACGCTGTCCCACTCGTCCTCGGACATGTTGAACAGCATGCGCTCACGCAGGTTGCCGGCCACGGTCACGACGCCGTCGATGCGGCCCCAGTTCTCGACCGCGGCGTTGACGATGCGCGCGCCGCCCTCCATCGAGGCGACCGAGTCCGCCACCGCGACGGCCTCGCCGCCGAGCGCCTCGATCTCCTTGACGACGGCGTCGGCGACCTCGCTGGTCGGCTCGGAGCCGTCCATCGCGACGCCGTAGTCGTTCACGACGACCTTCGCCCCGTGGGCGGCGGCGGCGAGCGCCACGGCACGGCCGATACCCCGGCCCGCGCCGGTCACCGCGACGACCTTGCCGGTCAGGAAGTCACCCATGTTCTGCCCCTTCGGATCGGCCTGCGACATGCCCGCGCGGACACTGTCCAACGGCCCTGTTGGTCCCTAGCATGGTCGCCGTACCGGGCGCGTGCCCGAGCCCGAGGCCCGGCCGTAGCCAAGCCCGCGGCCGGTCCGCCGCCAAGATCGACGCCATGTGAGAACTGCCTCTCCCGACAGTATCTGACGGTACGTTAGTTTCTACGGGTAGAGTGCCGCACCCCACAGCCAGGCTTGCCAGGAGGTCCGCGATGCCCATGCCCGCCGAGTTCACAGAACTGGCCAAGCGCGTCAACAACTGGGGGCGCTGGGGCAAGGACGACCAGATCGGGACGATGAACCTCGTCACCGACGACGTCGTCAAGGCCGCCGCCGCGTGCGTCAAGACCGGCAAGCGCTTCTCGCTGGCCGTCGAGCTGCGCGAGGACGGCATCCAGAACGGCATGATCCCGGGCCGCGACAACCCCAAGCTCACCACCTTCCTGGTCAACCACGAGGTGTTCGGCCCCGGCACCGTCGCCACCAGCGACGACGCGGTCACGATGGGCATCCAGGCCGGCACCCACTGGGACGGCTTCACGCACGCCACGTACGAGGACCGCCTCTACAACGGCTTCTCCGCCAAGGAGACCGTCACCGCCGAGAACGGTGCGGTCAACCTCGGCATCGAGCGCATCAAGACGCTGGTGACACGTGGCGTCCTGCTCGACGTCGCGGGCGCCAAGGGCGTCGAGCGCCTCGAGCCGATGTACGCCGTGACCCCGGAGGACCTGGAGGCCGCCGAGGAGTTCGGCAACGTCAAGGTCCGCGCCGGCGACATCGTCCTGGTCCGCACCGGCCAGATCACCGTCTACTTCGGCGGCGACCGCGACAACTACTTCTTCAGCCCCGGCCTGTCGGTGCGCTGCCCCGAGTGGTTCCACGCCCGCGACGTCGCCGCGGTCGCGAACGACACGGTGACCTTCGAGGTCTTCCCGCCCGAGATCGAGGACTGCTTCATGGCCGTCCACGCGCTCCACCTCGTCGAGATGGGCATGCTCCAGGGCCAGAACTGGAACCTCGAGGAACTCGCCGCCGACTGCAAGGCCGACGGCGTCTACGAGTTCCTCCTCGACGCCTCCCCGCAGCCGTTCGTCGGCGGCGTCGGCTCGCCGGTCAACCCGATCGCGATCAAGTAGCACCTCAAGCAACCGCCGGATGACGGCGTTTCGGCCACACCACAGGCTGAAACGCCGTCATCCTGCTTTATGGCGACCCGACTTCGTCAAGGTGCCCGCCGGACGCCTCGTCGTCCCCTCGCGAAGGACCGCCACACCCAGAGTGATCACCGCTCGACGAACGGTCAACACCTCCGACCGCCCACAGACCGGATTCGCCCACCTCACCACCGCCGCCCACGATGCGGCCCGGGCAACACCCCCCTGGCGTCCTGCCCGTCCAGCACCGCATGCGCCACCCGCGTCAGATCCTCGGCACTCGGCAGCAATGCCTGCATCTGAGGGGGCAACCCGCCGTATGTGGATACGGCCATGGGCTGGTTCGAGTTGTTGAGTGCGTACTGCACGACGGCCGCGTTCCGCTCCGCGGCGATGAGGATGCCAACGGTCCGCTCATCGTGGTCCGGGTCGCGCACAAGGTCGTCAACCACCGCCACGTAGAAGTCCCGCTCGGAGCGGGTGTCGAGGCTGCCCAGCAGCATCGCGATGTGGCCCCAAGGCAATTGTCCAACAGGCTGTTGGACAATTGGCTCCGGCCACGCTTCGGCGAACTGCCGCATGTAGTGGAGGTTCGCTCGGGAGAACCCCTTCCGGCCGGGGTACTCGGCACGCAGGTCCACCGCGAGCCGGTTGACGACCTTGGCACCCCAGCCCTCGTTCTGCTGCCTGGCAAGGATGATCTTCCCGATGCGCCAGTAGTGGCCGATCAGCTCGGTGTTGACCGCGCGGATGAGGCGTACTTGCGATGTGGCGATCTCCGCCTTGATCTCGCCGAGCATGGCGTCGTAGCTCGGCGGGAGTTCCGCAGGGCAGCTCGTGCCGGGGGCGGGGTTCTTGTCGGGTGTCACTGTTCTCCTCCGGAGATCGCGTACAGGTTGAAGTGCCCCGTGCCCGGCGGCGGGCCCGGGGCGGAGTCGCCGTGTCGGAGGTGGAGGTCGATGTCGATCATGTGGACCAGGACGCTGTTGGACCAGCCGTACTCGAGGGCCCGGAGGGCGTAGAAGTCGCGTTCGGGGCGGGCGTCCAGGGCGTTGATCAGGGTGACGACGTGGCGCCAGGGGAGGCGGGAGACCGGGAGGAGGTCGACGCCGTCCGGCCAGGCGTCGGCGAAGCGGCGCATGGTCCACAGGTTGGGGCCGGAGAGGCCCTTGTGCTGGGGGAACGCGGCGTGGAGGTCCTTGGAGAGGCGTGTGCACAGGCGGGTGCCCACGGCGTCGCGGTAGCGCGGGTGGGCGAGGACGGAGCCGACGCGCCAGTAGTGGCGGATGGTGGCGACGTCCGCCGCCCGGGTCGTGCGCAGTGGCGCGTTCGCCACCTCCGCGTTGATTTCGCCAAGCAGTTCGCCATACGTAGGGGGCGGTTCCGGATCGCTCGGCGCACCGGAATTGCGCGAGTCATGCGTCATGGCGACCAAGCTCGGCCATGTGTTCCCCGTTTGGCGGGCGAACATTCGAAGATCACCCGGACCTCCGCGGTGCGCCCGGGGCGCGCCACCCGCGCGGGCGCGCACGCCCTCCGGACCTGCGGGGCACGCGCCGGCGAGAGGTTTCCGACGGGGCGTCAGATATTTTCGATCTTTCCCCGAGATCGCGGCCGGGCCGCTCGATTTGATCTTGACCCGGTGCTACGTTGATCTGACTGTCCGTCAGGTTTCTGTGGTGACCGGCGCACGTGCACCATCCGTCGGTCCCTGCACGCGCGCCCCCAGGAGCGGCCGTGGACTTCGAACTGACTCCCGATCAGCGCACTTTCGCCGACAAGGTGAAGCGCTTCCTCGACGAAAACGACGATCCCGAGGTGTTCGACGTCACCCGGGAGAACATGGCCCAGATCGTCGACACCCCCGCCCGCCGCGCCTTCATGCGCAAGATCGCCGACCAGGGCTGGCTCGGCATCACCTGGCCCGAGAAATGGGGCGGCCAGGACGGCGACGGAATCTACGAGTACATCCTCAACGAGGCCCTCGCCGGCCGCGGCGGCCCGCAGATCGGCAAGGGCGTCGGCATCATCGGCAAGACGCTGCTCGCCGTCGGCAGCGAGAAGCTCAAGGCCGAGTTCCTGCCCAAGATCCTCAACAACGAGGTCGAGTTCGCGGTCGGCTACAGCGAACCGGAGGCCGGCTCCGACGCCGCCTCCATGAAGCTGCGCGCCACCCGTGACGACGAGCGCGGCGGCTGGGTGCTCAACGGCCAGAAGACCTGGACCACGTCGGCGCACTTCGCCGAGTGGTACTGGGTCGGCGCCCGGACCGACCCCGACGCCCCCAAGCACTACGGCATCACGCTGTTCCTCGTCCCACTCGACCACCCGGACGTCACCGTCCGGGGCATCTGGACGATGGGCGACGAGCGCACCAACGACGTGTTCTTCGACGACGTCTTCGTCCCGGACGACTACGTGGTCGGCGAGCTCAACAAGGGCTTCCAGTACATCTCGCAGGCGCTCGACCTCGAGCGCTTCACGATGTTCTCGTTCGCCCCCATCGAGCAGCGCCTCAACCTGCTGACCGACTACGTGAAGACCGCGACGCGCGACGACGAGCCGCTCGCCGCCGACCCTGTGGTCCGCCAGAAGATGGCCACGCTGGCCACCGAGGCCGAGGTCGCCCGGCTGCTCGGGCTGCGCGTCGTCGCGGCCGCCGAGAAGGGCGGCGCGCCGCCCACCACCGAGGCGTCCGAGTACAAGCTGTACGCGACCGAGTTGTCCAAGCGGCTGGCCAACGCCTCCATGGACCTCGGCGGCGCCGGCACCCAGCTCAAGGTCGGCACCGACGAGGCGCCGATGAAGGGCCGTGCCGAGTCGACGTACCGCTACACCGTGCTCGACACGATCGGCGGCGGCACCTCCGAGGTGCAGAAGAACATCATCTCCCGGCGCAAACTCGGCCTCCCGAAGAACTTCTGACGGGCCGTCGAGGAAACCGAGAGAAGAACCCCGACGATGGGCACTGAGCTCCTCGAAGGCGTCACCGTGCTGGATCTGGCGAGCGTGGGCCCCGCGGCCCGCGCCTCGCGCTGGCTCGCCGACTACGGCGCGGACGTGGTGAAGGTCGGCCCCGTCCCCGCCAAGAGCGGCGTGCAGATCGCTCCTCCCTTCTTCTCGTACAGCGCACACCGCCGCATGAAGCGGGTCCTGCTCGACATCAAGGCGCCGGAAGGCCGCGACGCGTTCCTCGCGCTCGCCGCCGAGGCCGACGTCGTGATCGAGAGCTTCCGGCCCGGCGTGGTGGACCGGCTCGGCATCGGGTACGCGGCGGTCTCCGCCGCCAACCCGGGCATCGTGTACTGCTCGACGTCCGGGTTCGGCCAGTCCGGCCCGAAGTCGCAGCAGGCCGGGCACGACCTGAACTACCTGGCCAGCGGCGGGTTCCTGCACCTGACCGGGGCCGGCCCGGACGGCGGGCCGCCGATCCCGGGCGCGACCGTCGCGGACAGCGCCGGCGGCGGCATGCACGCCGTCATCGCGATCCTCGCGGCGCTGCACCACCGCGCCGCGTCCGGCGACGGCCTCGGCCGCCACCTGGACGTGTCGGTCGCGGACGGCGTCCTGGCGCTGATGGCGCTGTCCGTCGACGAGTTCCTGGCCACCGGCCAGGACGTCGAGGTCGGCTCCAACCTGCTGCTCGGCCGCTACGCCTGCTACGACACGTACCAGGCGGGCGACGGCAAGTGGCTCGCCGTCGCGGCCATCGAACCGCGGTTCTGGGCCAACCTGTGCGGCCTGCTCGGCCTCGACAAGTGGACCCGGCACCAGAACGACGACGCGGTGCAGGACGACATACGCCGCGACATGGCCGAGGTGTTCCGCACCAAGGACCGCGACACGTGGGTCGCCGAGCTCGCGCCGGCCGACACCTGCGTGTCCGGCGTGCTGTCGGTGCCCGAGCTGGTCGAGGACGAACAGTTCGCCGCACGCGGCGCGTTCGTCACCGCGAAGCACCCCGCGCACGGCACCTTCCGGCAGATCGGCCCGGTGCTGGCGGGCATGGTTCCGGCCGACGAGCCGTACGTGTGCCGGGAGTCCGACGCGACCGACACCGACGAGCTGCTGGCCCGCGCCGGTCTCGCGGCCGACCGGATCAGCGCACTACGCGATCAAGGAGTGGTGGCGTGACAGAGCCGACCCCGCTGGACGACACCCTCCCCGAGGACGTCGCCGCGCTCATCGGGCAGTACCAGTACGAGAAGACCGGCGACTTCCCGGTCGAACAGGGCTACGTGTGGACCAGCTGCGCGTCGGTCTTCAACGGCAACCCGGTCTACTGGGACGCCAAAGTCGCCGAAGAGGTGACCGGCGGGCCGATCTCGCCGCCGAGCCTGCTGTCCGCGTACGCCCGCCCGCACTACTGGGCGCCCGGCGCGGAGGGCGAACAGCTTTCCCTCCAGGTGCACTTCGACCTCAAGAAGCGCTTCGGCCTGCCCGAGGCGATCATGACCGACAACACCAACGTGTTCTACGAGCCGGTGCGGATGGGCGACCTGATCCGCTCGCGCCAGGTGCTCAAGTCGGTCAGCGGCGAGAAGCGCACCAAGCTCGGCATCGGCCGGTTCTGGGTGATCGACGTGGAGTACCACAACCAGAACGGCGAGCTGCTGGGCACCGAGTCGTACACCGGCTATGGCTACCGCAGGGAGGCGTCGGCATGACGACCACCGCATCGGCGCTGACGCTCGACCAGGTGAAGGTCGGCGACACGCTGCCCGAACTGGCCCACGACGTCACCGCGACGACCGTCATCCTCGGCGCGCTCGCGTCGCGCGACTGGCGGCCCATGCACCACGACTCCAAGTTCGCCGTGGAACGCCAGGGCGTGCAGGACATCTTCCTCAACACCCCCAACCAGGGCGCCTGGTTCGAGCGGTACCTCACCGACTGGACCGGCCCCAAGGGCCGCATCGGCCGCGTCGTGTTCCGCATGACGTCGCCGGTGTTCCCCGGCGACCGCATGGTCTACAACGCGACCGTCAAGGACGTCTCCACCGACGGGTCCGGCTGCGGCTGGGTCACCCTCGACGTGTCCCTGACGGTGGACGGCAAGCCCAAGACCACGTGCGAGGCCCGGGTCGCCGTCCCGGTGTCCGACGACGACAACCCGTGGGACCGGCGCGGCGAGCGCTGGACCCCGTGACGCGGAAGGAGCTTCGATGGACCTCGAATTCAGCGACGAGCAGGAAGTCCTCCGCGAGACCGTGCGCGGCCTCGCCGCACGGCACGCCGACCTCGGCGTCGTGCGCGCGATGGAGGACGACGAGAAGGGCTACCCGGCCGACTTCTGGGCCAAGCTCGGCGAGAGCGGCCTGACCGGGCTCACCATCCCGGAGAAGTGGGGCGGCTCGGAGATGTCGTTCCTGGACGCGGTCGTCGTCTACGACGAACTCGGCCGCGCCCTGTCCCCGTCCCCGCACTTCGTCAGCTCGGTCGTCGCGGGCGGCGTGCTGACGGCCGCGGGCAGCGACGAGCAGCGCCAGGAGTGGCTGCCCAAGATCGCCTCCGGCGAGGCCGTGGTGACCACCGGGTGGCTCGAGCCCGACCGTGGCTTCGGGCCCAAGGGCGTCGCGCTGGCCGCCACGCCGGACGGCGACGGGTGGCTGCTCACCGGCACCAAGCGGCATGTGCCGTACGCCGATTCGGCCGACCGCGTGCTGGTGCTCGCGCGCACCGGCGGCGAGCCGACCGACGTCACGCTGTTCCTGGTCGACCCGGCCGCGGACGGCGTCACGCTCACCGCGCAGCGCACGGTCGCGTCCGACGTGCAGCACCGCCTCGACCTGGCCGGCGTCCGCGTCGGCCCGGACGACGTCGTGGGCACCGTCGGCGGCGGCTGGCCGGTGTGGTCGGACGTCCTGCACGACGGCGTCATCCTGCTGGCCGCCCAGGCCGTCGGCGGCGCCCGGCGGGTGCTGGAGATCACCGTCGAGTACGCCAAGACCCGCAAGCAGTTCGACAAGCCGCTGGGCGCCTTCCAGGCGATCGCCCACGACCTGTCGGACGCGGTCACCGCCGTCGACGGCGCCGAGACCCTCGTGTGGGAGGCGGCGTGGGCGCGCGACACAGGGCGCGGCGTCGAGAAGCTCGCGCCGATGGCCAAGCTGTTCGCGTGCAAGACCTACCGTGAGGTCAGCGACCTCGCGGTGCACGTGCACGGCGGCATGGGCTTCACCGTCGAGTGCGACGTCCAGCTGTTCTTCCGGCGCGCCAAGTCCCTTCAGCTGAACTGGTGGGACGACCGCTACCTGGAGGAACTCGTGGCGGCGCAGCTCCTGGACGCCTGACGACACTCCTCTCATGGTGGCCGCGCACCGGATTCGGTGCGCGGCCACCGCGCTGTTTCACGGGCCTTCGCGTGACGGAAGGCGGATCACCCGCGGGCGGGCCTCACCCCTCGCGGACCGGGGTCTCCCCTCGCGCGCGCTGCACCGCTTCGTCGTCGAGGACGAACGCCGGCCGCAACTCCGCCTCGTCGTAGGCGTCGTAGTAGCGGTGGTACACCGGCGTCAGCCCGCCCGACACCGGCGGAACGATCCAGCTCCAGTCCGCGGGGCACCCCCGGCCCGCGTCCTCCTCACGGCCGAGGTGGCGCAGGAACCGCTCGGACTCCGTGTGGTGGTCGGTGATCGCCGCGCCGGCGGTGTCGAACGAGTGCAGGACCGCACGGTTCAGCTCGACCAGTGCGCGGTCGCGCCACAGCGTGCGTTCGCTGGAGGTGTCCAGGCCCAGCAGCCGCGCGAGGTCCGGCAGGACGTCGTACCGGTCGGCGTCGACGAGGTTCCGGGCGCCGATCTCCGTCTGCATGTACCAGCCGTTGAACGGCGCCGCGCCGTACGTGACTCCGCCGATCTCCAGGCGCATGTTCGCGATCGCGGGCACCGCGTGCCAGCGCAGGTCAAGTTCGGCGACCTGCGGGTACTCGGGGTGGGTGATGGGCACTTCGTGCACCGCGTTGCGCGGCAGCGGGAACCACCGCACGCCGTCCCGCTCGTGCTCCACGATCAGCGGCAGGACGTCGAACCGGCCGCCGGGACCGCGCCAGCCCAGGCTGCGGGCGTACGTGGTGATGCCGCTGGTGCGGCCGTCGCCGACGCGCGTGCCGTCCGGCATGACGTACCCGGCGTACCGGACGAGCTGTTCGTTCCAGATCCGCGGCCCGGCCTGGTCCGGGGTGTCCGGCGCGAAGACGGTGATGGTCGGGCGTATGCGGCCGCCGCGCCAGGTGGAGCGGAGGTGCTCGACGCACTCGGCGGCGACGTCCCCGACCCGGAACATGCCGCGCCGGTCGCGTATGTGCAGGCTGTTCCAGTAGAGGCGGCCTATGCAGCGCGCCGAGTTGCGCCAGGCGACCCGTGCGCCCCACGTCAGTTCGTCGAGGGTGTGGGTGTACGTGCCGGACCTGTCGATCTGTGTGCGCACCTCGCGCCAGCGCGCCTCGAACGCCTCCTCGCCCCGGCCCGCGGCGGCCGTCTCGCGGTGGAAGCCGGCGAGGAACTCACGGGCCTCGTCGGGGTCGGCGACGCCGCGCTTCGCGGCGGGAGCGGGGGCCGGCGACGGGATGGCGGTCGCGGCGGCGTGGTCGGTGTCGGTGCTCACGGTCGTCCTCAGCGGGGCCAGGTCTCGGGCGGGGCAACCCGTAGGGCGGGCGGGGTCAGTACGCATTGGCGCGCTCACGGGAGTCGCGGCCGCGCGGTGCCTCGGCGGCCGCGGACGGCGGCACCCCGAACCCGAGGGTCACCGGGTCGTGGTGGATCTGCTCGGCGGGCAGGCCGAGCCTCCGCAGCACCCGGGAGCTCTCCAGCACCATTTCGGGCGGACCGCTCAGGTACGCGTCGCAGCCGTAGAACGGCCCGTACTCGGCCAGTACGTCGGCGATGGCGCCGCTGATGCCGGCCAGCGCCACGTCGTCGACGGCGGGGCGGACCTTCAGCCACGACACGCGCTGCGCGAGTCGCAGCAGGTCGTCGAGGCCGTACAGCCCGCTGTGCGTGCTCGCGCCGTAGAACACGTCGACGAAGCGGTCGGACCCGACGTAGGCGATCTCCTCGACGATCGCCCTCAGCGGTGCGAGGCCCGTGCCGCCGGCCACACACAGGACCGGGTGGACCTGGCGGTGGTCGACGACCATCTCGCCCTGCGCGGGCCCGAGTTTGACGCGGTCGCCGACACGGGCCTTGCGCACAAGGGCGTTGCTCACCCAGCCGGCCGGGACGGCGCGGACGTGGAACGTCAACAGGCCGTTCCCGTCAGGTGCGTTGGCGATCGAGTAGGCCCGCCAGACGCGTGGCCACCAGGGCGTCTCGACGGTCGCGTACTGGCCGGCCCGGTAGGGGTAGTGCGCGTCGGGCCGTACGGTCACCACCGCGATGTCGTCGGCGGGGCGCTCGTGCGCCACGATCTCGCCCGCCCAGTGCGCGGGGTTGACGGCGGCGTCCAGGTCGGCGGCCCCGGTCATGAGCCCGGCGGCCGCGGTGTAGGCACGGCCCCAGGCGTCGGCGACGGCCTGGTTCCAGGTGTCGCCCGAGTAGCGGGCGAGCGCCGCGACCAGGCACTCGCCGACGAGGGTGTAGTGCTCGGCGAGCACGTCGAACTTGCGGTGGTCGCGTCCGAGTCGGCCGAGGTATCCGGAGAGCGCCTCGGCGTTCTCCAGGTCCCCGACGATACGGACGAGCGCTTGGACGAGGCGGTCGCGTTGGGTGTCCATCGCGGGCGGGAAGAGCTCGCGCAGGCTCGGTTCCCGGAGGAACAGCAGCGCGTAGAAGTGTGATGTCAGCTCGCCCGCCCGCGGGGCGACCACCTCCAGGTTGGCACGTATGAGTTCGGCGTCGTTCTCAGACAATTTCGCCCCATTGCTCCACCCCCAACGGCAAGCGGCGATGCGCATCGGCAGCCCGCCACGAGGTCGTCGCTTTGGGCTACTGATCAACCACCCTCCATGTGTTCGGCGGGGCGGCGCAAGTCTCGGGACCGGTTCTTCACGGCGTGCGGGGGAAGTCGGCTAAGTCGCGGATCTCCGGGTTACGCGCGTCATGACAAATCCATACGTATGCGTATGTTACGCCGAACGGGTGGGGGTCAGACCGCCTCGGCGGTCGGGCCCGGGCGGGTGGCCAGCGTGCTGCCGAGCTGGCGGACCAGCGACCCCACCGCGACGAAGAGCACCAGCAGCAGGAAGACCGCCCCGGTCACCCGTCCGTAGCCGCCGTTGCCCACGGCCGGGTCGAGGAACGGGTACGGGTAGTCGCCCGTCGCCGCCCCGCGGATCAGGGCGTACGCCGTGTAGGCGAGCGGGAACACCAGCCAGCCCGCGGCGTCCTGGTAGCTCACGGGGCGGCTCGGCGGGGTCAGGAGCCAGTCCGCCGCGAGGACGAGCGGGAGGACGCCGTCCATCACCGTGGTGGCCCAGGGCACGGCCAGTGTGCTCGGCTGGGTGACCGGCAGGAGGCCGAAGACGATGCCGGGGACCGCCAGGTAAAGGACGACCGCCCCGCGCACGTTGTCCAGGAGCCGGCTGGGCGCCCCGTCGGGCGGCTCCCGCAGGCCCTGCACGCCGAGGTACAGCAGCAGGGCGCACGACGCGGCCGCCGCGAGGACGGTGAAGTCACTGACGAAAGCGCCGGCCGTGGGTGCCTCCACGGCGGCGGCGCCGAGGGCGGCGGCCGCGAGCAGGCCGAAGACGACACGCAGCACGTTGACCCACATGCGTCCGGTCATGCCAGCACTTCCTCAGGGCCCGTCGGGTGTCGTCCCCACCACGATGCCCGTCGGCGGGCGAGTCGGCGACACGGGCGGCCGCGGCGCCCGGCCCGAACCGTCCCCGGACACGGCTGTGCGCGGGGCCGGCCGGAGCCGGTCCCGCGCACAGTCCGCAGTGGTACCGCGGCCGCGTCACCTACAGCGTCGCCGCCAGTGCTTCCTCGTTCTCCTCGGCGCCGCCGAACTGGGTGGCGTGCACCCAGGCGCGCTTGAGGTACAGGTGGACGTCGACCTCCCAGGTGAAGCCCATGCCGCCGTGCACCTGGGTGGCGTCCTTGCCGTTGCGGGTGGCCGCGTCGTCCGCCATCAGCTTGGCGGCGGGGACGGCCACGGCGAGGTCGCCGACGACCGGGTCGTCCAGCGTGACCGCCGCGGAGTACACGGCCGCACGCGCGATCTCGGTGCGCACCAGCATCTCGGCGCACAGGTGCTTGACCGCCTGGAAGCCGCCGATGACGCGCCCGAACTGCTCGCGCTCCTTGGCGTACTGGGTCGCCAGCTCGGTCAGCCGGCCCGCGATGCCGAGCTGCACCGCCGCGGTCAGCACGGCGCCCTCGCGGCGGAAGCGGGCGGCGGTGTCGGCGTCGCCGACGCGGGTGCCCTCCGGCAGCGCCTCGACGTGGTGCAGCGGTGTGAACGGGTCGACGGGGTTCTTGACCGCCGTGCCGGACACGGACGACGGCGCAACCCGGCGGATGCCGTCCTCGTCCAGGACGAGCAGGACGTCGAGGACGTCGAGGTGCTCGACCAGGATCGGGCTGTCCTCCGCGTCCACGACGCCGACGATCAGCTCACCGGACGCGGCCCCCGCGCCCAGGTCGCCGCCGAGCGACGCGGCCAGGTGCGTGGCCACCAGGGGCCCGGGCAGCAGCACGCGCCCGGCCTCCTCGTACACCAGCACCGCCTCGGCGCTGCCGAGCCCCACGCCGCCCTCGGCCTCGGGTACGCGCAGGCTGAAGAAGCCCGTCTCGGCGAGCTCGGTCCACAGCGCGCGGTCGACCATGCCGGGCACGCGGTTCTTGTCGACCAGGTCGCGCATGCGGTCGCGGTCGAACCGGCCCTCGCAGAACTCGCGGACGCCGGTGGCCAGGTCGCGCTGGTCTTCACTGAGCTGAAAGTCCATCAGCGTTCCTTCGGCAGGCCGAGGATGCGCTCCCCGACGATGTTGCGCTGGATCTGCGAGGTGCCCGCGGCGATCGTGTACGACAGCGACGAGAGCCGCTCGTCCATGAGGTGGCCGCTGGGCAGGCCCGCGACGTCCTCGACGCACAGCGCGGCGCGGTCGAGCAGCCGGTGCGCGAGGTCGTAGACCTTCTGCTTGGTCTCGGAGAACCGCAGCTTGAACACGGACCCGCCGATGCCCGGCACGCCGGAGCGCGAGGCCTCGGAGACGTTCCACTTGGTGAGCGCCCACAGCGCCTCGAACTCGGCGGTGAGGTGCCCGAGTTCGCGGCGCAGCGCGACGTCGTCCCACGCGGTGGCCTGGCGCCGGGTGACCTTCTTGGCCAGTTCCGCCAGGTCGTGCAGCAGCTTCTGGCACGCGACGACCTCGCTGACGAACGCGGTGCCGCGCTCGAAGGACAGCGTGACCATGGTGACGCGCCAGCCGTCGTTCTCCTCGCCGACCCGGTTGCCGACCGGGACACGCACGTCGTCGAAGAACACCTCGGCGAACTCGGAGGTCCCCATCACGGTCTCGAGCGGCCGGATGGTGATGCCGGGGGTGTCCATCGGGACGATCAGCCAGGTGATGCCCTTGTGCTTGGGCGCGTCCGGGTCGGTGCGCACGAGCATCTCGCAGTAGTCCGCGACCTCGGCGTGCGACGTCCAGATCTTCGACCCGTTGATGACGTACTCGTCGCCGTCACGCACCGCGCGGCAGCGCAGCGACGCCAGGTCGGAACCGGCGCCCGGCTCGGAGAAGCCCTGGCACCACACGTCCTCGCCGGACAGGATGCCCGGCAGGTACTTGCGGCGCTGCTCGTCGCTGCCCGCGGCGTTGATCGTCGGGCCGGCGTGCAGCAGACCGACGAAGTTGGCGCCGACGTACGGCGCGCCCGCGCGCTCGCTCTCCTCGAGGTAGATCAGGTGCTCGGTCGGGGTGGCGCCCTTGCCGCCCGCCTCGACCGGCCAGTGCAGGCCCGCGTAGCCGGCGTCGAAGAGCATGCGCTGCCACGTGGTGTCGTACGCGCGGCGGCCCGGCCAGTCGTTGCGGTCCGGCTTCGGCGGCAGCTTGGGCAGCGCCTCGTCGAGCCAGGCGCGCAGTTCGGCGCGGAAGCGCTCTTCCGCCTCGGTGTACCTGAGGTCCATGTCTGCCAGGTCCCTTCGGGTCGTCCGCGGCTCAGGCGCCGTAGACCGGCGTCGGGGTCGGCGCCTCGTCAATGAGCTTGGCGACGACGGGGCCCAGCTCGGCCGGGTTCCAGCGGCGCCCCGCGGTGGCCTCGGGGCCGTGCTGCCAGCCGATCGCGACGGAGACCTTGTCGCCCTCGACCTCGAAGCAGCGGCCGGTGACGTCCTTGGACTCGGCGGAGCCGAGCCACACGACGAGCGGCGAGACGTTCGCCGGGTCGTAGAAGTCGAAGGAGCCGTCGGTGGGCGCGGCGACCATGTCGGGCATGGCCTCCTCGGTCATGCGGGTGCGCGCGGCGGGGGCGATCGCGTTGACGGTGACGCCGTAGCGGCCGAACTCGACGGCGGCGATCTGGGTCAGCGTGAGGATGCCGCCCTTGGCGGAGGCGTAGTTGCCCTGGCCGACCGAGCCCATGAGGCCGGCGCCGGAGCTGGTGTTGATGACGCGGCCGTCGATCGGGTTGCCGGCCTTGGCCTGCTCGCGCCAGTACGCGCCGGCGTGGCGCATGGTCGCGAAGTGGCCCTTGAGGTGCACGCGGATGACGGCGTCCCACTCGGCCTCGCTGAGCGAGACGAGCATGCGGTCGCGCAGGAAGCCCGCGTTGTTGACCAGGACGTCCAGGCGGCCGAAGGTGTCGATCGCGGTCTGGACGAGGCGGCCGGCGCCCTCCCAGTCGGCGACGTCGTCGGAGTTGATGACGGCCTTGCCGCCCATTGCGACGATCTCGTCGACGACCTGCTGGGCCGGGCCGGGCGAGCGGCCGTCGCCCTGCCGCGACGCGCCGATGTCGTTGACGACCACGTGCGCGCCTTCGCGCGCGAACGCCAGCGCGTGCTCGCGCCCGATGCCGCCGCCGGCACCGGTGACGATGACGACGCGTCCCTCGCAGATACCCATGTCGGCTCTACCGGTCCCCTCTGGAAGTACCCCTGGCCTGTGTGCAGCGCCCTGGAGTCTAGATCTGACGACTAGTCAAATACCCGGGAACGGCCTGCCGGACGCGTCACATCGCATCGGCAGGCCGTCCCCGTGGACGTTCGGGTCCTACTTGTCGAAGTCCAGGTTGAGCATCCGGATCGCGTTGCCGCGGATGATCTTGTAGACGGTCTCCTTGTCGAGGCCCGCCAGGTGCTCCTCGGCGATCTTCTTGGTGTGCGGCCAGGTCGAGTCGACGTGCGGGTAGTCGGTCTCGAAGGTCACGTTGTCCACGCCGATGGCGTCGAGCGAGTTGACGCCGTGCTGGTCGCGGAAGAAGCACGCGTACATGTTCTGCCGGAAGTAGAACGACGGGCGCTCGGCCAGGCCGTCGCCGACACCGGCCCAGGCGCGGTGCTCCTCCCACACGTCGTCCATGCGCTCGAGCGCGTAGGGGATCCAGCCCATCTGGCCCTCGGAGTAGGCCAGCTTGAGCTTCGGGAAGCGCGCGGGGATGCCGGCGAAGATGAAGTCCGCCATCGACGCCATCGCGTTGTTGAAGCTCAGCGACGCCTGGACGGCCGCGGGCGCGTCGGGGGACGCGGCGGGCATCGTCGACGAGGAGCCGATGTGCATGTTGATGGTGACGCCGCGCTCCTCGCAGATGCGGAAGAACGGGTCCCAGTAGCCGGTGTGGATGCTCGGCAGGCCCAGGAACGCCGGGATCTCCGAGAAGCACACGGCGGTGACGCCGCGGTCCGCGTTGCGGATGATCTCGGCGACCGCGAGGTCGACGTCCCAGAGCGGGATGATGATCAGCGGGATCAGACGGCCGCCCGAGTCACCGCACCACTCCTCGACCATCCAGTCGTTGTAGGCGCGGACGCACGCGAGCGCGACCTCCTTGTCCTTCGCCTCGGAGAAGGTCTGGCCGCAGAAGCGCGGGAAGGTCGGGAAGCAGAGGGAGGCCTCGACATGGTTGATGTCCATGTCCTTCAGGCGCTCCTTCGGGTCGTACAGACCCGGGCGCATCTCCTCGCGGGTGATGCCCTCCAGCGTCATCTGGTCGCGGCTGAAGCCGACGGCCGCGATGTTCCGCTTGTACGGGAAGCGCAGGTCCTCGTAGAACCACCAGTCCGCGAGCGGCCCGTCCGGGTCGGTCGTGATCTTGTAGCTGGCGCCGGTGTACTCCAGCTGCCCGATACCGGTCTGGACGTGCTTGGGACCCCGGTCGTGGTACTTGGCCGGCAGCCAACGCTCGAACAGGTGCGCCGGTTCGATGACGTGGTCATCGACACTGATGATCTTCGGGAGTTCCCCGAAGCTGTTGCCGGACTCGGTGGCGTCCTGCTCGTGCAGGTTGGCGCTCATCGGCCCCTCCTACGGACTGAATCTGATGGACCGTCAGATTTAGCGTAATCTCTCCCCGCAGGCAACAGCAAGCCGACGGTCCGTCAGGAGGCTCACATGGCACTCGATATGGGTACGTTGCTCGCACCGCGCACGACCGCCCTGGTCACCCAGGAATGCCAGAACGGCGTGATCGGGAAGGACGCCGTCTTCCCCGCCCTCGCCGAGCAGACCCAGGGTCTGATTCCGGCCATCGACGGGCTGTGTCGCGCCGCACGCTCCGCCGGCGTCCCCGTCCTGCACTGCCTCGCCCTGCGGCGCGCCGACGGCCAGGGCGCGAACCGCAACGCCCGCATGTTCGGCGCCGCCGCCAAGGCGCCCGTGCAGCTGCTGCCCGGCTCCGTGGCGGCCGAGGTCGCCGAAGGCATCGAAGTGGCCGAATCCGACCTCGTCCTGACGAGGTATCACGGACTGGGACCGATGGCCGATACCGGGCTCGCGGCGGTCCTGCGCAACCTCGGCGTCACCACGGTCGTCGGCGTCGGGGTGTCGCTCAACGTCGGGATGCTCAACTTCGCGATGGACGCCGTCAACGCCGGCTTCCAGTTCGTCGTACCGCGCGAGGCGGTGGCCGGCTTCCCCGCCGAGTACGCCGAGGCGGTGCTCGCCAACACCCTCGGCGCTGTGGCGACGATCACCACCGCGGCCGAGGTGACGGCGGCCTGGACCCGCTGACCGAGCACACGACGACGGGCGGCCCCGGGGACTCCCCCGAGGCCGCCCGTTCGCGTGTGTCAGACCGTCAGCTCAGCCGCGTCAGCGCTGCGGCGCCCACGGCTTCGCGTTGTACTCGTCGCGGATCTTGAACTTCAGCACCTTGCGCAGCGTCTCGTTGCGCGGCAGCGCGTCCACGACCTCGAGCTGCTCCGGGATCTTCTGCACCATCAGGCTCGCGTCCTTCAGGTACCGCACCATCTCGTCGAACTCCAGGTCGGGCTGCCCCGGCTGACGCTCCACCACCGCGCACACGCGCTCGCCCCGCTCGCGGTCGGTCAGGCCGACCACGGCGACGTCGGCGACCTTCGGGTGCGCGAACAGCAGGTCCTCGATCTCGCGCGCGGAGATGTTCTCGCCCTTGCGGATGATGACGTCCTTCAGGCGGCCGGTCAGCGACAGGTGGCCGTCCGTGCGCAGCTTGCCCAGGTCGCCGGTGCGGTAGAAGCCGTCCTCGTCGAACGCCTCCTTGGTCAGCTCCGGGTCCGTGTAGCCCTTGAAGACCATCGGGCCGCGCAGCCGGACCTCGCCCTCCTCGTCGGGGCCGGCCACCGTGCCGTCCGCGCGCACGATGCGCACCTCGATGCCGTGCACCGGCTTGCCCTCGGAGAACTTCAGCTGGTCCGGGGTGTCGTTCGGGCCGCCCTGCGCGATCATCGGCGACTCGGTCATGCCGTAGCCGTGGCACAGCACGGCCTGCATCTCGTCGACGACCTCGTGGTACAGCTCCGGCGGCTTGGGCGCGCCGCCGCCGGACACGATGCGCAGCGACGGGATGATCTTCTCGCCGGGCTGCTTGCGCTGCTCGTTGAGGAACGCGACGTAGAACGCCGGGCCGCCGCCGACCATCGTGACGCCCAGGCGCGCGTACACCGGGATGACGCCTGCCGGGTCGAACGTCTCGATGATGACCGCCGGGAAGCCGGTGATCAGCAGCGTGTTCACGTAGTCCGGGCCGGCGATGTGCGCGTACGGGAAGGCGATCGAGCCGATGTCGGTCTCGGCCATGTCCAGCGCCTTCGCCAGGCCCAGGCCGCCCGCGATCAGCGTGCCGTCGGTGTGCTGCACACCCTTCGGGTCGGACGTCGTGCCGGACGTGTAGTACAGCCACCGCACCTCGTCGCCGTCGGTCGGCGCCGGCGGCAGCGTCGCCGGGTCACCCTCGGGCAAGCTGTCGTACGCGCTCAACACGGTGAGCCCGCCGGGCAGTTCCTTGCCCAGCGCCTCGCCCATGGCGACGAAGTCGAAGCCCTTCCAGGTGCCGGGCGTCAGGTAGAACTCGGCGCCGGTCTGGCGCAGGCAGAACCCGACCTCCTTCTCCCGGTAGAACGGGATGATCGGGTTCTGGACCGCGCCCAGGCGGGCCAGCGCGGTCGCCGCGACGATCGACTCGATCCGCGTCGGCAGCTGCCACGTCACGCGCGTGCCGGCCGTGATGCCCAGCGCGTGGTACCCGGCCGCGACCCGCTCCGCCCACGCCTTGAACTCCCCGAACGTGACCCTGCGGTCCTCCGGGTCGAGCAGCATCGGGGTGTCGGGCGAGGCCGCGGCCCGGCGCTCGACCAGCTCCCAGAGCGTCGCGGCGTCGTAGATCGGATCAGACACGTGCCCTCCACGTGAGGATGTTTCGCCCGGACCGGCGGCCGCGCCGGCGCACCGCGGGGAACCGCCGGGGCGCGCGCACGACATGCCGACCTGACGGTACGTCAGAATCCTGGTCCGCCGAAAGGGCCGCCGTGGGGTGGCTGAGGTCACGCCCGCACAGCGGGGTGAATTCGATCACCGAAGCGCTGTCCTTCCCACGCAGGTATGCCTACCCTGCCCCGTATGAAGGTGCCGTTCCGCCGGGACCGCCGGACGCCCCCGCCGGCCGTCCCCGAGGGCGCCGTACGTGTGGGGCCGCTGGCCGACGTCCCTGAAGGCGCCGTCCAGCGGATCTGCCAGAACCCCCCGATCGCCGTGCTCCGGCACGGCGCGACGGTCCACGCCTTCGAAGACCGCTGCCCCCACGCCGGCGCCCTCCTCTCCCGCGGGACCGCGCGCGGCGACGAGGTCACCTGCCCGTCCCACAAGGGCGTCTTCCGCGCCGACACGGGGAAGTCGATCGGCGAACAGTCCTGCAGGGCGCTGCGGACCTACGAACCGGTGGTCGTCGACGGCGTCCTGTACGTGAACCCGGCACCGCGCGAGGCCCGCGAGGCCAGGCGCGACGTGTGCGACCGAATCAGCGCGTGACGCCGGGGCCCGGCTCCGGCCGACCCGGAGCGGGCCGGTCGGACGCGGGCCGTGTAGCCGGGACCCGCGTACGCCGGGAACGTGTAGCTACCCGAGACGTCCTTCCCGGCCGAGAGCCGGTCCCGCCTCCGAGCTCCGGGCCCGATTGACCAGAATTCTGATCCAGCCTAGAATTCTGGTCATGAAGACGCTCTCGCTGGCCAACGCCAAGACGCAGCTCTCGTCGGTCGTCGACGAGGTGGTTCGCACGCACGAGCAGGTGACCGTCACCCGCAACGGTGAGCCGGCCGTCGTGATACTGGCCGTCGAGGACTTCGAGGCCATACAAGAGACCATCGAGCTGTTGGCCGACGGCCCCGCCCGCGCCCGTATCGAGCAGGCGCGCAGCGACATCGCCGTGGGCGAGTTCAGCACAGCGGACGAGCTGGCCGACCTGATGGCCGAGCGGCGGCGCCGCGGTGAGTAACCCTCCGGGCCCTGCCCTATACGCGCTCCGCATTGCGCCCGTCGCCCGGCGCGCGCTCACGGACCGCCTTCCCTCTGCGGTGGCCTTCGCCGCGTTCGAGTTCATCAACGGTCCGCTGCGCAACGACCCGCATCGCGTCGGCAAGCCGCTCCACGAGCCGTTCGAGGGGCTGTGGTCGGCACGCCGCGGCACGTACCGGATCCGCTACGCGATCGACGACAAGACACTCACGGTCGACGTCCTCGACATCGCGCCGCGCGCTGACGCCTACCGCACCTGAATTCGGCACGTCCGGCGGCACCGTACGCCGTGATCCGGGCTCCGCGGCCGCTCGCGACACGGCGATCCGGGTTCCGTGGCCGATGCCGGACAATGGGACGCATGCCCGCAGCCCAGCTCGACGAGATCCTGCACGCCGTCCTCGGTTCCCCTGACGACGACGCGGCGCAGGTCGCCGTCGATTCCGGGGCGTCCCGGTTGGCCGATCCCGCGGAGCGGTGGCCCGAGGTGAGCCGGGCGTTCCTGGCGCTGGCCGAGCGGGTCGCGGACGGGTGCTGGTCGCGCGGCTGGCAGCCAGCCGACGTCGTCCGGATGGTGGGGCGCGGGCTGAGCGAGCGGCATGTGCGGCTGGCCGTCGACGTCGTGGCCGCCGCCGCGCGCCGCGACCCCGCGTCGGGGCGGGGGTCGCGCTGGGCCGCGCAGATACGCGAGCTCGGGGCGGACACGCCGTGGTGGGGCGGCGACGAGCACTACCTGCCGGAGTTCGCGCGGCGCGAGCAGCTGACCCGGTTCGAGACGGCGGGGTACGCGCTGGAGGTGCTGCGCCTGCTGGGCCGGCTGCCCGGCATCACGCCGCTGGCCGCGGAGGCGGCGGAGGCCGCCCCGGTGGCGGACGGTACCGAGCCGCGCGTGCTCGGGCGGATCCGCGGTCTGCTGGCCAAGGCCGAGTCGACGGAGTTCCCCGAGGAGGCCGAGGCGCTGACCGCCAAGGCCCAGGAGCTGATGGCGCGGTACAGCATCGACGCGGCGCTGGTCGACCGGAGCGGCGGCGGTCCGGGGGTGGGGCCCGGTGCGATCCGGATCGGCGTCGACGCGCCGTACGACGGGGCGAAGGCCCTGCTACTGAACGCCGTCGCGGAGGCGAACCGCTGCCGCACGGTGTGGTCGCGCGACTTCGGGTTCTCGACGGTGATCGGCTTCGACCCGGACCTGGACGCGGTCGAACTGCTGTACACCTCACTGCTCGTGCAGGCGACGGCGGCGATGGGCCGGGCCGGCAGCCGTGGCCGGTCGCGGTCGCGCTCGTTCCGGCAGTCGTTCCTCGTCGCGTACGCCGGCCGCATCGGCGACCGCCTGGCCGCCGCCACCAAGCAGGCCGAGGCGACCCACGAGGCCGCCCACCCCGGCGCCGACGGCATCCCGGCCGCCGCCTCCGACCTGCTCCCCGTCCTCGCCGCCCGCGACGTCGCCGTCCAGGCCACGACCGACCGGCTCTTCCCGGAGCTGACCACCCACCGCGTCAAGATCCGCGACGAGGAGGGCTGGGCGCACGGCAAGGCCGCCGCCGACCGCGCGACCCTCCACCCCCGCGCCGTCACAGGCCGCTAAAACACCCTCATACGCAACACGTAGTGACAAACTGAAAGCAAGCCTTCACCGTCGTCCCACCAGGAGGCTTGCCATGCGTACCGGACCGTTGACCGGCGTCGCCGCCGTGGGTCTCAGTGTCGCCTCGTTCCTCATGACGATGGGCACCCCCGACATCGACAAGTCCGCCCAGCAGATCAGGAGCTATTACGTCGTCCACGAGAACCGGCAGTGGGGTGCCATCTGGCTGCTGATGCTGGCCGGCGTCGCACTCGTGTTCTTCTCGGCCTACCTGTTCAGCGTGCTGCGTGCGCGCAACGGCGGGTCGGGCTGGCTGCCGCACACCGTGCTGGTCGGCGGGGTGGCGACCGGGGTCGGCTACTTCGTCGCGGCCGCGAGCAGCGCCGCGCTCGTCGACGCCGCGAACGAGCGGCGGTTCACCTCGGACTCGATCGTCGCGCTCAACGCGGTGTCGAACGACGCTTTCTTCATCGCGTTCTTCGGCATGGCGGTGCTCATGCTCGCCGCGGGCCTCGCGGTCGTCCGCGCCGCGACGCCGCTCCCCCGCTGGATGGGGTGGGCGGGCGTCGTCATCGGCGTAGGCGGCCTCGTTCCGTGGGTGACGTGGATCGCGTTCCCGCTCGGCGGGATCTGGATCCTGGTCGCCAGCGTGCTCCTGTGGTTCAGGGACACGACGGACACCCGTGCGGAGACGTGGGCCAGCGACCACAGCGGCGACCAGGCGTCCACCGCGATCTGAGCCGGTCGCGGCTCAGCGCAGCTTGCGCGCCGCCTCGACGGCCCAGTAGGTCAGGATCGACGACGCGCCCGCGCGGCGGATCGACGTCAGGGTCTCCATGATCACCCGGTCCCGGTCGATCCAGCCGTGTGCGGCCGCCGCCTCGACCATCGCGTACTCGCCGCTGACCTGGTACGCCGCCACCGGCACGTGCACCAGGTCGGCGATGCGCCGCACGATGTCCAGGTACGCCATGGCCGGCTTCACCATGACCATGTCCGCGCCCTCCTCGATGTCGAGGAGGACCTCGCGGATCGACTCGTCCGCGTTCGCCGGGTCCTGCTGGTACGTCATGCGGTCGCCCTGCAGCGTCGACTCGACCGCCTCGCGGAACGGGCCGTAGAAACCGCTCGCGTACTTCGCGCTGTACGCCAGGATCGCCGTGTCCTGGTAGCCCGCGGCGTCCAACGCCCGCCGCACGTAGCCGACCTGACCGTCCATCATGCCGCTGGGGCCGAGCATGTCAGCGCCCGCCTCGGCCTGCGCCAGCGCCATCTCCGCGTACCGCTCGAGCGTCGCGTCGTTGTCGACGCTGCCGTCCTCGCGCAGCACACCGCAGTGACCGTGGTCGGTGAACTCGTCCAGGCACAGGTCGGACATGATCACCGCGTCGCCGCCCACCTCGGCGGCGACGTCGCGCAGCGCGACCTGCAGGATCCCGTCCGGGTCGGTGCCGGCCGTCCCGCACGCGTCCTTGACCGCCGGGATGCCGAACAGCATCAGGCCGCCCACGCCCGCCGCGACCGCGTCGTGCGCGGCCTTCCGCAGCGTGTCGCGGGTGTGCTGGACGACGCCTGGCATCGACGACACCGGGATCGGCTCCGCCGCGCCCTCCCGCACGAACAGCGGCAGGATCAGCTCGGCCGGGTGCAGTCGCGTCTCCGCGACAAGGCGGCGCACCGCCGGGGTCCGGCGCAGCCTCCTCGGTCGGACCAAGGGGAAACCGGACCCTGACGGTGCGTCAGCCATCACTACTTCGCCTTCCTCCGCGACCCGGGACGGCGCTCACTGGGCTTCGTCACCGGTTCGCCCGCTTCGATGAGAGACGTGCGCCGCGCGGCCCCGAACTCGGCCAGCGCCTCCGCCAAGGCTGCCACAGACGGCTCCGGCGCCATGACGTCAACGCGCAATCCGTGCTCCTCGGCGGTCTTCGCGGTCGCCGACCCGATGCACGCGATCACCGTCACCGCGTGCGGCTTCCCGGCGATGCCGACCAGGTTGCGGACCGTCGACGAGGACGTGAAGAGCACCGCGTCGAAGCCGCCGCCCTTGATCGCCTCGCGGGTGTCGGCCGGCGGCGGCGCCGCGCGCACCGTGCGGTACGCCGTGACGTCGTCGACCTCCCAGCCCAGCTCGACCAGGCCCGCGACCAGCGTCTCGGTCGCGATGTCGGCGCGCGGCAGGAACACCCGGTCGATCGGGTCGAACACCGGGTCGTACGGCGGCCAGTCCTCGAGCAGCCCGGCGGCGGACTGCTCGCCCGACGGCACCAGGTCCGGCTTCACGCCGAACTCCACCAGCGCACGGGCAGTCTGCTCGCCGACCGCGGCCACCTTGATGCCCGCGAACGCGCGCGCGTCCAGGCCGTACTCCTCGAAGCGCTCGCGCACCGCCTTGACGGCGTTCGTCGAGGTGAAGGCCACCCACTCGTAGCGGCCGGTGACCAGGCCCTTGATGGCCCGCTCCATCTGCTGCGGAGTGCGCGGCGGCTCGACCGCGATGGTCGGCACCTCGTGCGGCACCGCGCCGTACGAGCGCAGCTGCTCGGACAGCGAGGCCGACTGCTCTTTGGTGCGCGGCACCAGCACGCGCCAGCCGAACAACGGCTTGGTTTCGAACCACGACAGGGTGTCGCGCTGCGCGACCACGTCGCCCACCACGATCACCGCCGGCAGCGCGACCCGCGCCGCCTTCAGGTCCGCCGCCACGTTCGCCAGCGTCGACACGATGGTGCGCTGCTCGGTCGTGGTGCCCTGCGTCGTCACCGACACCGGCGTGGCCGGCTTGCGGCCGCCCGCGACCAGCTCCTGCGCGATCTCCGCGATCTGGTCGACCGCGCCGCGCAGCACGAGCGTGCCGTCGGTCGCGCCGACCGTCGCCCAGTCGGTCGACGGCTCGGCGATGTCGAGGACCCGCACGCCCCCCGCACCACTTCGCGCGCTGTGCAGCGGCACACCCGCGTACGCCGGCACCGCGGTGCACGCCGGAACGCCCGGCACGACCTCGAACGGCACCTTGGCCTTCGCGACCGTCGCGATCTCCTCGACCGCGCCCTGGTCCACGACCGGGTCGCCGTCGACGGTACGCACGACCACGCGGCCCGCACGCGCGGCCGCGACGATCAGCTTGGCCCGGCCCGCGGCGGCCAGGGGCTCGCCGTCCTCACCGGCCGAGGGGTCGACCACCTCGACGTCGGGACGGCAGTGGAACAGCACCTGCGCCCTCGTCGCGGCATCGGCGACGACCACGTCGGCCTCGGCCAGCACCTCGACGGCACGCAGGGTCAGCAGACGGGGATCGCCGGGGCCCGCACCGACGAAGGTGACGGTTCCGCTGGGCTTCTTCTTCGCTCTGGGGCTCAAGGGACGCGCTCCCCCATAAGACCGGCGGCACCCCGGGCAAGCATCTCAGCGGCCAGCGATCGGCCGAGCGACGCCGCCTCGTCCAGGGGTCCGGTGGCGGACAACCGTACGTTCATGGTGCCGTCTTCGCTCGCGACTACGGCCCTGAGGTACAGCTCGGTGACCTCCACACCGCCGGACTCCCCCACGGACACGTCCGCGAGAGCGCCCACCGGGGCCGAGCAACCGGCCTCCAGTTCGGCGAGGAGCATGCGCTCGGCCAGCACGGCGGCCCGGGTGTCCGGGTCGTCGAGCACGGCGAGCAGTTCGGCGAGCGCGGCGTCCGACGACGCGCACTCGACGGCCAGCGCCCCTTGACCGGGGGCCGGCAGCATCTGGAGCGGATCGAGGACCTCGGTGGCCTCGTCCGCCCGGCCGAGACGGGCCAGGCCCGCCTTGGCGAGGACGACCGCGTCGATCTCGCCGGACGTGACATACCCGATCCGGGTGTCCACGTTCCCGCGGATCGGCACGATCTCGTGCCCGAGCCCGAGCGCGCGCAGCTGCGCGGCCCGGCGCGGCGATCCGGTGCCGATCCGGGAGCCCGGCGGCAGTTCGCCCAACGTCAGCCCGTCGCGCGCGATCAACGCGTCGCGCGGGTCCTGCCGCGGCGGCACCGCCGCCAGCACCAGGCCCTCGGGCTCGGCGGTCGGCAGGTCCTTCAGCGAGTGCACCGCGAAGTCGATCGACCCGTCGAGCAGCGCGTCGCGCAGCGCCGACACGAACACGCCCGTGCCGCCGATCTGCGCGAGGTGCTCGCGGGACGTGTCGCCGTACGTGGTGATCTCCACCAGCTCCACGGCACGCCCGGTCGCCTCGGTCAGCGCCTTCGCGACGTGCCCGGACTGGGCCATCGCCAGCGCGCTGCGCCGCGTGCCGAGCCGCAGCGGCT
Source organism: Yinghuangia seranimata (assembly GCF_029953285.1). Lineage (GTDB taxonomy): Bacteria > Actinomycetota > Actinomycetes > Streptomycetales > Streptomycetaceae > Yinghuangia > Yinghuangia seranimata. The sequence continues at coordinate 49,313 of NZ_JASAOI010000049.1, forward strand.
TGTCGCCGTCGGCTATGCGCTCACTCATGCGGCACCCCCTCGCCGGTCGCCTGGCTCGGCAGGTCCGCGCGGCTGACCGCCGCCATCGGGCCCGAACCGAGGTCGAACAGCGTGCGCAGCGCCTCCGCGTAGGAGGCCCCGCCCGGCTCGCCGGCCAGCTGCTTCACCCGCACGGTCGGCGCGTGAAGCAGCTTGTCGACGATGCGGCGGACCGTCTGCTCGAGCTCGCCGCGCGTCTTCGGGTCCAGGTCGGGGGTGCGTCCGCTGAGCCGTTCCAGCTCCGCCCGCACGACGTCCGCGGCCATCGCGCGCAGCGCGACGACCGTCGGCGTGACCACCTGCGCGCGCTGCGCGGCGGCGAACTCGGCGACCTCGGCGCCCACCAGCTGGCGCACCAGGTCGACGTCGGCGGTGCCCGAGGCACCGCTGCCGACGTCCGCGAGCAGCTCGAGGTCGACCAGGTGCAGGCCGTCCAGGCCGCGCACCGCGGGGTCGACGTCACGCGGCAGCGCCAGGTCGATCAGCACCAGCGGCCGCTCGGCGCCGCGCTCGCGGCGGGCCGCGAGCACCTGCTCGACGTCGGCCTTGGTGATGACCAGGCCGGTCGCGCCGGTGCACGAGATGACCACGTCCGCGGCGGACAGCGCGTCCGGCAGCGCGGTGATCGGCACCGCGCGCCCGCCGACCTGGTCGGCGAGGTGCTCGGCGCGCTCGTAGGTGCGGTTGGTGATGACGATGTTCGGCGCGACGTTGCTGTCGCCCTGGCGGGCCAGCGTCGTCGCGGCCAGCGCGCTCATCGAGCCCGCGCCGACGACCAGCGAACGGGCGCCGGCCACCGGGCCGAACACCAGCTCGGCCTGCTCGAGCGCGACGGTCACCAGCGACTGGCCCGCGCGGTCGATGCCGGTCTCGGAGTGCGCGCGCTTGCCGACCCGCAGCGCCTGCTGCGCCAGGTCGTTCAGCACCCGGCCCGCGGTGTCGTACTCCTGCGCGAGCGCCAGCGAGGTCTTCAGCTGGCCGAGGATCTGGCCCTCGCCGACCACCATCGAGTCGAGGCCGCACGCCACCGAGAACAGGTGGTGGACCGCCCGCTCCTCGTAGTGGACGTACAGGTGCGGGGTCAGCTCCTCCAGCGTCACGCCGGTGTGCCGGGACAGCAGCCCGGACAGGCCGTCGACGCCGCCGTGGAACCGGTCCACGTCGGCGTACAGCTCGACGCGGTTGCACGTCGAGAGCAGCATCGCCTCGGCGACCGGCTCGGCGGCCGCCATGTCCTGCAGCAGCTTGGCCTGGGCGTCACCGGCCACCGCCACCCGCTCCAGCAGGCTCACGGGAGCGGTGCGGTGGCTCAGCCCGACCACGAGGACGCTCATGCGTCCCCCCGGTGGTCAGGCGTAAAGGCGTATGCGGTCCGGACGTTCACGCCGGCATCACCTCGGGCAGGTCGCCGCCCCGGTCGCCGCGCGCGGCGGTGCCGGCCGGCGGAGGAGCGGTCGGGGGAAGAGTGGGGCCGGCGTCGGTCGCCGACTTGCGCTGCTCGTGGAAGGCGAGGATCTGCAGCTCTATCGACAGGTCCACCTTGCGCACGTCGACGCCCTCGGGAACGGCGAGGACCGTCGGCGCGAAGTTCAGGATGCTGGTGATGCCGGCCGCGACGAGCCGGTCGCACACACCCTGCGCGGCGGGCGCGGGGGTGGTGATGACCCCGATCGACACGCGGTCGTCGCGCACGATCTGCTCGAGGTCGTCCATGTGCCGCACGACCATCCCGGCTATCCGCTGCCCGGCCACCGCGCGGTCGGCGTCCAGCAGCGCCGCGACGCGGAAGCCGCGGGAAGCGAAGCCGCCGTAGTTGGCGAGCGCGTGGCCCAGGTTGCCGATGCCGATGATGGCGACCGGCCAGTCCTGCGTGAGGCCCAGCTCGCGGGAGATCTGGTAGACGAGGTACTCGACGTCGTACCCGACGCCGCGGGTGCCGTACGACCCGAGGTACGACAGGTCCTTGCGCAGCTTGGCGGAGTTGACCCCGGCGGCGGCCGCGAGCTCCTCGGAGGACACGGTCGGCACGCCGCGCTCCGACAGCGCGCTCAGCGCTCGGAGGTACAGCGGGAGCCTCGCCACCGTCGCCTCGGGAATACCGCGTCCCCGGTGCGCCGGTCGCTCGGTACGGCCTGTAGCCACGGTGCTCCTGTGGGTGGGACCTGCGGTTTCGAATGCCAGGTTAGGCTTTTGTGAACGTGTGCACAAAGCTGATGTCCGTTTTGCGCACCTGCCGTGACATGCATCACGCGACGGTTCCCGGTCGACCCTGTGAGCTCGACCACAGTTGGTGACCCGGAGGTGAGCGCTCCGTGACCCACCGGACCCGCCGGACCTGGCACTTCGCTCGCGCACCGGTCCCCCTCAGCCCAGCGCGGCCCGCAGCCGACGCTCGTCCACCCGCCAGAAGTCGTGCTGGCGCCCGTCGATGAGCGTCACCGGGATCTGCTCGCGGTACTCCTCCTCGAGCTTCGGATCCGTCGTGATGTCCACCTCCTCGACCCGCACCCCCAGTTCGGCGGCTACCCGCTCGACGACGGCTCGCGCGTCGTCGCACAGATGACAGCCCGGACGGGTCAGGAGCGTCACGAGCTCGGCGCGCGGTACGGCGGCGTCCCGCCGGCGGAAGATGCCCATACCCCCGATTGTCCCCCTCCCGAGGGTCCCCCTCGGACCACCGCGACACGCCCGGGCCGTCGAGGACCCGACCTGCTCGATCAGCTTCGATCAGCGGCGTATCCGGACCGAACACCTCCACATCACACAAGCGCAAGCAGACCGCCACACAGACGCAACGCGAGGCCGTTACGCTCGCGGTATGGCCCTGCTGCGCCGGAGTCTCCGCAATGTCCCGGGCGGCGCGCTCACCCGCGCCGTGACCGCCGGTGAGGCCGCCGCCGAGGCGGCCCACGCGTCAGCGCACCCCGACATACTCCCGGACGCGGACGCCGCGCCCGGCGAGGCCGCGGAGGCGCCGCCCTCCGACGAACAGCGCCCGCTCGGCGCGGCGTTCTTCGACCTCGACAACACCGTCATGCGCGGCGCGTCTATCTTCCACATGGCCCGCGGCCTGCACGCCCGCCGCTTCTTCGACACGCGCGACATCCTGCGCTTCGGCTGGCAGCAGGTCCGCTTCCGGCTCGGCGGCGAACACATGGGCCACGTCGGCGACGCGCAGGAGACCGCGCTGTCGTTCGTGAAGGGCTACACCGTCGAGGAGATCACCGCGCTCGGCGAGGAGATCTTCGACGAGTACATGGCCGACAAGATCTGGCCGGGCACCCGCGCGCTGGCCCAGCTCCACCTCGACGCCGACCGGCAGGTCTGGCTCGTCACCGCGGCGCCCATCGAGATCGCGTCCACCATCGCCGGCCGGCTCGGCCTGACCGGCGCGCTCGCCACCGTCTCCGAGACCCGCGACGGCGTCTACACCGGCCGCCTGGTCGGCGAACTCCTGCACGGCGAGGCCAAGGCCGAGGCGGTGCGCGGGCTCGCGGTGCGCGAAGGCCTCGACCTCGCGGACTGCTCGGCGTACAGCGACTCGTCGAACGACATCCCCATGCTGTCGCTCGTCGGCGACGCGTGCGCGGTCAACCCCGACGCCAAGCTGCGCCGACACGCGCGCGAACACGGCTGGCGCGTCAAGGACTACCGGACCGGACGCAAGGCCGCCCGGATCGGCATCCCGGCCGCCGCGGGAATCGGCGCGGTCGCGGGGGCGCTCGCCGCCGGCACCGCCGTGCGCCGGCGTGCGGCGCTCGTCTGACCACCCCGCCTGCACCCGTCTAGTCGCACCCATCCGCGCGATCCGCCCCATGGCGTCCGAACACGCCCAACACGCGCGGAATCGCGGCTTGTAGCACCACACGGTCGCGGTGTCCCAGGAATGGCTCAAACAGCACACTTCCGCTGGCCATCCGGGTAGCTTCGCTACGCCGATGAGCACACTTGGTATTCCTTCCTTTACTACGCGTTATTCTCGATCGGCGCACGGCAGTCCCCGTTGTCCCTACGATGGGTGACCGTCCCCGCACATTGAGTCATGAAGCCGAATGATGATGACGCCGACGCGACAGGGAGTCCCGTGCACCGAATCGTCCGGGTTGACGTGACCGGGCTGGCGACGCTGCGAGCGGCGGTGGTCGCCTCGCTCGACCCCTGGCCCACCGACCTTGTTCTGGCCGCCGTCACGGACGCCGGACCGACCCGCGAAGGCGTGTTCGCCGGAGCGGTCAGCCGCGCCGCCCGTACCGGAACCACCGACCAGGGCCGTCCCGCACGCGGCTCCGGGTACACCCGGGGCACCGCACCGGACGGCGAGGCCGGGCGCATCATGGCGCTGGTCGAACTCGCCCAGGACGGCGACGGCGACGCGTTCGCCCAGCTGTACGACAACTACCTCGACACGGTGTACCGCTACATCTACTACCGGGTCGGGGGCCGGGCGATCGCCGAGGACCTCACCAGCGAGACCTTCCTGCGCGCGTTACGCCGCATCGGCACGTTCACCTGGCAGGGCCGCGACTTCGGGGCGTGGCTCGTGACCATCGCGCGCAACCTGGTGGCCGACCACTTCAAGTCCAGCCGGTTCCGGCTCGAGGTCACCACCGGCGAGATGCTCGACGCCAACGAGGTGGAGAGCAGCCCCGAGGACTGCGTCCTCGAGTCGCTGTCCAACGCCGCGCTGCTCGACGCGGTGCGGCGGCTCAACCCGCAGCAGCAGGAATGCGTCACGCTGCGTTTCCTGCAAGGGCTTTCCGTGGCCGAGACGGCCCGGATCATGGGCAAGAACGAGGGTGCCATCAAGACACTGCAGTACCGCGCCGTCCGGACGCTGGCCCGCCTGCTTCCGGAGGACGTGCGGTGAATCACACCTCCGTAACCCCCGAGGGCATCGGCTCGTTCTCCCAGATAGCGGCCCCCTCGGGGGCGCCACGCGGCGGGGAGCCGACTCACGGCCCCCGACCCGTAGACGTCCCTGGACGGGCTTCCGGGGAGAGGAGGTGCGGCCCGTGAGCATCGCGGTTGTGGACCGGCGGCGCGCGTTGGCCTTCGCGCAGGCCGTCGACGAGATGGAATCCGGCCCCGCGCCCAGCCGGGGGGAGACCCACGGGGGCGACCAGGGGGATGTGGAGACCTCGGCGGCCTTGGCCACCGTGGCCCTGTTGCGCGAGGAGGGGGCGGCAGGCCCCGCTCCGTCGGCGGACTTCCGGGCGGCGTTGCGCAGCCGCCTCCTGGAGGAAGCGTCCGCACTGCCCGCCGCGGGCGCCGCGGTGCCCGCCCCGCGCGGCGCGCACCGGCGGCCCGCCGCCATCCCCCGCCAGCGCTCCGTGCGTTGGCGGCGGCGGTGGGCGGTGGCCGGCTCGCTGGTGGTCATCACCGCGGGCGGCCTGGGCGGTGTCGCCTATGCGAGCACCGACGCGGTGCCGGGCGACATGACCTACGGCGTCAAGCGCGGCCTGGAGGACCTGCGGGTCTCGATGGCCGACTCGGACCGCGAGCGCGGCGAGGAGTACCTGAGCCAGGCACGCACCCGGCTGGCCGAGGCCGAGACGCTCCTCGACCGGTCCGGCGACGGCACGGTCGGCAAGGGCACCATCGGGCACCTCAAGGAGGTCCTCGACGACATGCGCGACGAGACGGCCCACGGCCGCGCGCTGCTCACCGAGACCTACCACGAGAACGGCAAGGTCGGGCCGATGCGCGACCTCGCCGACTTCGCCCGCACCGGCACCGAGCGCATGAACCTCATCAACGACCGGCTGCCCGGCGAGGTCGCCGAGCAGCGCGACCTGGTGTGGAACCTGCTGTACGACATCCACCGGCAGGTCGCGCCGATCCCCGGCGCGGTCAACGCGCAGGACGTGGCACGGACCGGGGGCACGCTCCCCGGCCCGGCCGGGCGGGGCGGCGCCCCGGTCGGCGGCGCCCCGGCGGCGCCCGGCGGCCAACCGCAGTCCCCGGCCGGCGGCCTCACCGGCGCCGTGCCACCGCTGCTCGGGGCCGTCCCGGGCACCGGCCAAGGCGGCGAACCCTCGCCGTCGGCGAGTTCGGGGGCACTGCCGAACGTCAACGTGCCGCTGCTCGAGCCGAGCCCGTCCGGGTCCGGCTCGCCGTCGGGTTCGCCCGCGCCCCTCGGCGTGGACGTCCCCGCGCCCGCGCTGCCGCCGGTGAACCTCAACGTGCCGCCGCTGCTGCCGGGCCTGCCCGGCATCGGCATCACGATCGGCGGGGCGCCGCAGTCGGCGCCGCCGGAGGGCGGCGCGCAGCAGCCCTGAGCCCGTCTCGGGAGTACCGAACGACGGCGCCGCCGCGGACCAGTGGTCCGCGGCGGCGCCGTTTCACGTGCGGTGCCCGGCCGGGTGCCCAGTGGCGCGCCCGGCCGGAAGCCGGCTCAGAAGAAGACCGACCTGCGCTGCATCAGCACCCGGTAGATGGTGTGCTGGATCGTCTCGCGGACCTCGTCGGTCAGGTTGAACACCACCATCGGGTCGTCGGCGGTGTGCGCCGGGTACCGGTCGGTGCGGATCGGCGCGCCGAACTCGATGCGCCAGCGGGTCGGCAGCGGCAGCAGCCCGACCGGGCCGAGCAGCGGGAACGTCGGCGTCACCGGGAAGTACGGCAGCCCCAGCAGCCGCGCGAGGGTCCGCGCGTTGCCGATCATGGGGTATATCTCCTCGGCCCCGACGATCGAGCACGGGACGATCGGCACGCCGGTGCGCAGCGCCGACGACACGAACCCGCCCCGCCCGAACCGCTGCAGCTTGTAGCGGTCCTTGAACGGCTTGCCGAGCCCCTTGTAGCCCTCCGGCCACACGCCGACCAGTTCGCCCTGCGACAGCAGCCGTTCGGCGTCCGCGGGGTGCGCGAGCGTGTGCCCGCTCTTGCGCGCCAGCTGCCCGATCAGCGGCAGCTGGAACACCAGGTCGGCGCCGAGCAGCCGCAGGTTGCGGCTGTCGGGGTGGTGGTCGTGCACCGCGACCTGCGTCATCAGCGCGTCCAGCGGCAGCGTCCCGGAGTGGTTCGCGACGATCAGCGCGCCGCCCTTGCCCGGGATGTTCTCCAGGCCCTTGACCTCGACCCGGAAGTACGTGTCGTAGAACGGCCGGAGCAGCGACATGATCAGCTGGTCGGTCAGCTCCTGGTCGAAGCCGAACTCGTCGACCTCGTAGTCGCCGGTGATCCGGCGGCGCAGGAACGCCAGCCCGTCGGCGGCCTTGTCCTCCCAGCCGGGCCCCGCGAGGCCGTCGGCGAGGCCGCGCACGGCGCCGCCGGCCAGGCCGCCGAGGGCGCCCGCGAGCAGGCCGAGCCCCGGCGTCCCCGAACGCCCGCGGGAGCCGCCGGGTGTCTCGCCGGCCTCCGGCGCGGCGCCCAGCGCCCGCACCCGGGCAGGGCGCTCACGCACCGGGACGGCGTCCTCGGGGCCCGCGTCCGTACCGTCGGACGCCCCGTCGACCCCGTCGGCGACCTGGCTCACCGCCGCCTGCGCCGACCGCGCGCCGCGCCCGGCGCGCCGCG
>NZ_JASAOI010000050.1 GCF_029953285.1 Yinghuangia seranimata
GGCGCGGGGACGGCCCGGCCCGCGCGCCCGGCGCCGGACGGAGGGCGCGTGCGGTGTCCCGCGCGGGGGCGCCCCGGCCCCGCGCGGGAGGCCCCACGCGCCGACGTGTCGCGGCACGGGCCGCCGGACGCGCGAGCGTCGCGGCGGCCGCCGTGCTGGCCCTGCTCGCGGCGGCCGCCCCCGGCTCGGCCGCCGCGTACCAGGCCGCGGACGGCACGTCGGCGGCACGTTCGGCGTACGAAACGGCGGCGCGACGCGCGCCCAGCGACAAGAACTCCCCGATCGACATCGCCGTCGTCGTCGACGAGTCCGGCAGCCTGAGCGCGGACGACGTGGTGCGCGAGCGCCAGGCCGCCAAGCTCGTCGTGCAGGGCGAGATCGCCGACGAGTCACGGGCGTTGATCCTCGGGTTCGGCAGCGCCGACCGCGACGGCAACACCGCCGTCCACGAGGTGTGTCCGCTGACCGTGCTCAACGGCGCGGGCCGCGAGGCGATCAGCGCCTGCGCGGGGCGCGCGGACGGCCCCGACGCGATCCACAAGCGCGCCGAGACCGAGGGCAACGGCACGGACATCCCGAACGCGATCGGCGAAGCGGTGTCCCGGCTGCGGAACGCCGGTGGAAACGAGCGGCCCAGGCTGGTCTTCCTGCTCACCGACGGCGTCACCGACGTCAGCGACAGCCCCGGCTACGGCCCGCCCGGCACGGACCGCACCGCGGCCGCGCTGCGGCGGCTCAACGACCTGGTGCTTCCCGACGCGGTGAAGGCGCACGTGCAGATCTGGCCGCTCGGCTTCGGCCAGGCGGACCTGAACGCGCTGTCCGCGATCGCCGCGGGCGGTTACCAGCAGCCGTGTTCGCAGCGCCCCGACTCCAAGCCGCACGCCAGCGTGGTGCGGACCGCTGTGGAGGCGACCACCGCGCTGGAGCAGGCGCTCGCGGTCGCCCGGTGCGCGGACGTCGTCATCGGCGACTCCGGCACCGTGCCGACCGAACTGAGCGTCACCATCCCCTCGGTGGCCACCGACGGCACCATCCAGGTGCTCAAGCCGGACGACGCCCGGGTCACCTACATCGACCCCGACAACAAGGAGATCCCCGCCGACAAGCTCGACAAGGGCGACTTCGAGGGATCGCACTTCGAGGTGACGGGGAAGATCGGCTCGGTCGAGTCGCTGCGTGTCCGCGACCCCAAGCCGGGCACCTGGCGGGTCCGCATCGCACCGGCGCCGGGCACGAACGGCGGCGGCCAGGCGAGCGTGACGGCGATCTGGCAGGGCGTCCTGCAGTCGCAGGTGTACGTGAACCCGACCGCGCCGACCGCCGGCGAGGACGTGCTCGTCCGCGTCGCGCTGCTCACCCGCCGCGGCGTGTCGGTGCGCGGCGCCAAGGAGTTGCGCGCGATCCAGGTCGCGGTGAAGCTCACCGGCGGCTTCCAGACCGTGTCGGCCCCGGCCGCCGACGACGGCAAAGATCCCGACGACGAGGCCTCGGACGGCACCTTCACCGCCAAGCTGACGGTTCCCGTCGGGGCGTCCGGCGCGTACACCGCGACCGCGGACGTGAGCGCGCCGGGCATCGTCGGCGACGTCCGCACCGCCCCGGGGCAGATCTCCGCGGACCGCGCGGTCGTACGGGCCGTCGGCGTGACCCGGTACCTCAGTGGCGAGCAGGGCGACTCGGTGTCCGGCCAGGTCGCCGTCACGAACGGCACCGACCAGCCGCACCGCGTCCGCGCGGAGGTCGTGAACCCTCGCGACAACCAGCATGTCCGGGTCACCGCCGCGGAGTTCGACGCGCAGCCCGGCAACAGCACACACAAGGTCACGCTCGAGCTCGACGGCGACGCACGCACGGGCGACTGGCAGTTCACCCTCAAGTACGTGGACGCCGCGAACGGGCAGCAGATCGGCAGCGCGCCGGTCACGATCCACATCGACGCGCGGCCGTCCGCCTTCACGCTCTGGTGGCGCGACTGGGGCACGCTCGTGATCATCGGCGTCGTCGCGCTGTTCGTCGCCGTGATCGTCGTCGCGATCGCGACCCGCAGGCGGCGCGACGCGCGTGACCCGCGCGGGCACGACCTGGTGCTGCGCCGCGAGGGCCGCGAGGTCGAGCGGGTGACCATCCGGCGGTCGGTCAACGGCGAGGCGACGTTCCGTATCGACGGGGTGCGCACCCCGCGGCCGCGGGTGGTGCTGTCGGCGACGGCGCCGTGCTACCGGATCAGTCGGCTGCAGGACGGCGGGTTCGCCGTCCGCACGCCGGAGGGCCGGACCGAGAACCTGCGGCGCGGCGGCGCGTTCCCGGTCGGCGAGGACTGCGAACTGCTGGTGGACAAGGGCCGCTCGCGGCTGTTCGGCGGCCGCGCGCCCGGCGGTCAGGGCCGGACGACACGGCGGCAGGCGCCCGGCGCCGACGCCCCGGGACGCGGCCGACCGGTCGGCGGCCCCACCGCCGCGCCGGTCGACGTCGAGGCCCCGCCGACCCCGTACGACTCCGAATGGTGAGCCCGGTGACGCACCGCCGACCGCCGACGGCGGAAGGGAACGAGTGAGATGAAGATCTACCAGCCCATGATGTTCGTCGGACTCGGCGGCACCGGCTGCCTGGTCGGCACCGAGCTGGAACGGCGGCTCCGCGAGGAGCTGTGCGGCCCGGACGGCAAGGCGCTGACCGAGCGGGGCGACAAGCAGCCGTTCCAGCTGCCCGGGTTCCTCCAGTTCGTGTACGCCGACTTCGACGAGACCTCGCTCAAGAGGCTGCCGCACCTGAGCGCGAAGGACCCGCAGCGCGCCGCGCTGCGGGAGACCGCGCGCGCGACGCACGACCTGCTGCCGCGGTTCGACAGCTCGCCCGAGGTAAGCCGCATGCTCCGGGTCGAGACCGATCCCGAGCTGCGCTCGTGGCTGCCCGAGCGGGCCGGCGAGCCGAAGGTCGCGCCGCTCAGCGACGGCGCCGGCCAACTGCCCACGGTGGGTCGGGCGGCGCTGTTCCAGACCCTCACCAACGGGCTCAGTCCGGTCGTCGACCCGATCCGCGAGGCGATCGGGCGCCTCAACCGCTCCAACGCCGACCTGATGAACCACAGCGGCCAGCACATCCACGGCTGCGATGTTTTCGTCGCGTTCTCGATCGCGGGCGGCACGGGCACCGGCATCTTCTACGACTACCTGCACCTGATCGGCCAGGAGTTCCAGCAGGCGGACTACCAGGGCGTGAAGATCTATCCGCTCGTGGTCATGCCGTCCGCGTTCCCGGAGGGCCGCGGCGGCGGCCGTGACGCGCGGCTGAACGCGGGCCGCGCCGTGGTGGACCTGTTCCGCCTCGTCGACGACCAGAACGTCCCCGACGCCGACGCCGAGCTCGGCGAGGGCAGCCGGCAGGGCAAGCTGTCCGTCACCTACCCGGGGGTGTCCCGCACCCCCGTGCGGCTGCGCACCTCGACGGTGCAGACCGGCTTCCTGTTCAGCGGCCGGGCCGGTGTCGAGCAGGAGGACCTGCGGCGCTCCATGGTGTCGCTGATCATCTCGCTGATCGGCACCGAACTCAGCGGCGACCGCTACCAGAACGACGACTACCAGACCTTCGCGGCCAGCTTCGTGAACAAGGGCACCGCGCGCGCGGCGCGCGCCCCGTCCGGCATCGGGCACTGCGGCGTCTCCACGAGTCTGGTCGCGTCGATGACCGTGCCGGTCGACGAGCTCGCCGAGCTCATCGCCGGACGCCTGCTGCGCCGGGCGATCGGCCGGCTCACCGATCCGCGGCGGCCACGCGGGCAGGACGACCGGCTGCTCGTGCAGCGGCTGTTCGAGGACTCCGGGATCGGCCGCATCTGGACGCGCGACCCGGAGGAGCCCACTCCCGGCGAGCCGTCGCAGGTCCCGCGCGGCGGAGCGGAGATCGTCCAGGCGCTGTCGGACCGGATCGAGGAGATCCGGCACCTGGTGCACCGCATGGACGGCTTCCTCGGCGTCACCTGCGCGCAACTGACCAAGGGCTTCCAGCCGCGCCGCGGCGCCGAACAGTCGCTGCGCGCGATGGACCTGTTCCGGCTCGCGCGCCTGGTCGTGGGCTCCCCCGAGGACCCGGACCCGGTGGTCCGCGAGGGCTTCGCGGGCATGGTCGGGCGGCGCGCGGTGCCGCCGCCTCCACCGCCGGGCCTCGACCCGAACCCGCCGCGCATCCCCGACATCCGCAACCGGATGCTCGGGATGAGCAAGGCGCGCTGGGGCGACGGAGCCGTGCTCGGCGTCCTGGAGCACCAGGACGAGTGGTACCGGTGGCAGGCGCGGGTCAAGTGGGCCGAGGCCTGGCGCGAGCAGCAGAACCAGTGGCGGCCGCCGGTCACCCGGTTCGCGAACGAGATAGCGGCGCTCGTCGAGGAGTTCGCGTCGTTCGCGGACAGCGAGGCGGTCGAGTTCAAGAACCGCACCGAGGCGCTCTATCGCGAGCGCACCGGGGTGTCGTACCTGCTGCCCGCGCGCCGGTCGCTGAAGGACTTCTACAACGACGTCGTGCGCAGGCTGCTCCAGGACGAGGCGCTCAGCGACCAGAACGACGAGTCCGACCTGCTGTTGCGCCTGATGGGCGCGGACGGCTGGCGGCAGGTCTACGAAGGCGGCCGCCAGCAGAGCGGGTTCGCCGTCACGCACGTCAAGCGGATCATCAAGGAGCGTGTCAAGCTGCTGTTCGTGGCCAGCGGCCCGCACGGAGAGAAGCCGCTGCTGCCGTCGCTGGCCGACGTGCTCGCGGTGGCCGCGGGCGGCGAGCAGTCCGGGCTCGCCGTCGACGAACGCACCAGCGAGGTCTTCCAGTCCGCGCTGGCCGGCCTGCTCCCGCGCGGCTTCGTCCCGGAGGGCTCGGGACGGCTGCACATCCTGATCGTCTACCCGGCCGACAGCCGCGACGAGGGCATCGAGGACTTCCTCGAGCACGAGCTGCTGCTGCCGCGCGAGGACGGCGTGATCCGCGAGTTCCGTGCGGTGCCCGCCGAGTCGCTGGCCGTCGTGCAGCTGCGCAGCTCGATGAGCCTGGCCGAGGTCCCCGAGGTGCGCTCGGTCATGCAGGAGTGGGTGCAGGCGCAGGACGAGGACCGGATCGAGGACCACCTGACGTGGCGGCAGCGGCTCGGCTACCGGGAGGACTGGCTGGCCAGCACGCCCGACGACCGCGGGTACATCCTGTTCCGGCTGCTGTGCGCGCTCTACAACGGGCAGATCGACGTACTCGGCGACCCGTCGTCGCCCGACGAGGTGCGGCTGCGGATCCGGGACGCGGACGCCGCGGTGCTGACGCTGCGGCTGCCCGAGTACCCCGAGGGCGTCTCGTCGTGGGGCGGGCTTGTGCAGGCGTACGAGCGGCGCATGCTGCTCGGCACCGACGCCACCACCAAGGCGTTCGCCGCACAGCTGATGAACACCCACCCCACCGGACCGCCGTCGCCGCAGTTCCGCGCGCTGTTCGCGGACGTGTACGAGGACCAGCGCGGCCTGCTCGACGAGCTCGAGCGCGAGCTGACGTCCGGCTCGGACGCCTGGCTGCGCGTGCCCCGCGAGTTCTGGGGCGAGACGTGGAACGCCGCCGTGCACCGCCCGGTCGGGCGGCAGGGCACGCGGGCCGGCGGCACGCTCGCGGAGATCGCGCGCAACGCGCTCGGCTCGGGCGGGTTCGCCGACGACATGGGCGACGACCCCGACCCGGTCAGCCCGTTCCGCCGCCGGACGCGCAAGCCGCGCGGCACCGCCCGGCCGACCCCGGAGGAGGAGACGTGGTGACCGCGGGCCTCGCGCCGGTCGTCCTCGACCTGCGGCCGGAGGGCCGGCCGCACGCCGTCGCGGACGACCCCGACGCGGGCGGGACACCGGCCGACGCGACCGCGCAGCTGCGCGCCCCGGAGGACCCCCGCGCGCGGGTGCTGCGCTACCTGGTGATCGACACGCCGACCGGCGTCCTGAAGCACGCGGACGTGTACCAGCGCATCAGGACGATCACGGCCGGCGGCGCCGCCAACGTCGAACTGGTCTGCCTGGTCGTGCCGTCCGGCGACGACCCCGCGCCCGACCCCGTCGCGAAGGGCGACGACGCACCCGTTCTGGCGCTGCCCGCGGTACTGAAGCCGCCGGGCAGCGGCGTGCTGTGGGTGCGCGACCTGTCCGGCGGCGCGGGCGGCCGCCCCGACGATCCGCTCGCCCTCCAGCAGCTGGTCGAACTCCTCTGCACACCTGAGGTGTTCGACGCGGTCTTCGAGGAACTCATCACCATGCCGTACGCGGTCGCCTGCCCGGGGCTGCGCGTGCTGCGCTTCGGATTGGCCGACGGCGTCCTGGCACAGGCCAAGCGGTCCGCGCTGGCGGCGGTCTCGGGCGACACGGCGACGGCGGGCCGCGGGGCACCCCCGGCGCTCACCGGAGTCCTCGCCGACCTCGCCGCGCTCGCTTCCGGTCAGGCCGGCCCCGGGCCGCGCGCGAGCTGCCGGGCGGCCGGCGGCCCGCTCGACGTCGCGCACCGCAGGTGCGACGACCTCCTGGCCCGCGCCGCCGACGCCCAGGTCGGCGTCGCGGGCGTACGCGGGCTCATCGGGCAGGCCGACTCCACCGTGCTCCCCGGCATGCTGCGCTCGGTCGCCGACGCCCTCCACGACTACCGCAACGCCGTCGAGCAGGCGCTGGACGAGCGCGTCGAACCGGGCGACGACGGCATGCAGCGCGCCGTCGCACTGGAGGCCGTCGGCGTGGTGCTCCCCACCGAGCACTCCGTCACCAACGCGCGCATCGACCGCGAACTGCACGTGTCCGTCCGCGAACTGTGCGAGGCCCGCAAGGCGTTGCGGGAGACCGCGGCGATGCTGGACGACTACGCGGGCCGGGTGGGACCGTCCGCGAGCTCCGAACGGTTCGCGCGGCTGGCCCAGTTGTGCCCGAAGCCGCTGCTCGCCGCGCTGCGCACGCCGCAGCCGTTCCTGCTGCGCACCGCGGCCCCCGGGCGGGTGGCCGGCACCGCGGTCGGCGTCGCGCTGGCCGCGTTGTGGCCGCTGGTCGGGCTGGTGCTGGGCCCGCTCGTCATGCTTGCCGCGCTGGCCGGCGCCTGGCTCGCGCAGAGCAACCGCCCGGGCCGGTTCGACGGCGAGCGCGTCGACATCGGCTTCCCCGGCCTGATCGTCGCGGGCGTCGCGGGCGCCGCGGCGGGCACGGGCGTCGCGCTGTCGCTGGAACCACCCGCCCTGGTCGGCGCGTTCGGCGCCGTCGTCGGGCTCGGGCTCGTCGCGGCGCTCAGCGTGCGCCAGTGGCGGGCCGCCGTGGACCGCTGGTGGATCGCCACCCAGGCGCCTACCGCGCTGGGCGTCCCGCAGCGGCTGGACGCCCTGGTCACCGACGTCGTGATCAACGAGTGGTACCTCATCGACGAGCGCACGCACGCGAGCAACGTCGCGCGCCGCGCCGCGCTGCTGCTGCGCCTCGTTGCGGACAGCCTCGACGAGACCTCGCGCGCTATCGGCGTCGCGAACGCCGAGGGCGCGGCCGGGGACGAGACCGCGCCGCGTCGCCCGCTGTGGCTCACCCGCCAGGTGGCGCACGGCAGTCCGGCGCTGGCGGGGACGCTCACGCAGACGGTGTCGGCCACCGTCGTCCGCGTCGTCCTCGACCTGTGGGACGGCGCCGTGTACACCCGGACCGGCGCACTCCCCGACCTGGTCGCGGAGTACACGGGAGAGCTGGTCTCCGAGACCCTCGCGGAAGCCGGGGACCGCGACATCGGCGGGCTGTCCGCGACCGACACCGCCGACGCCCGCGATCTGTCGTACGACCTGCTCGGCGCCCGCGCCGACCTGGTCCGGCGGCTGCTGGGCGGCGACGAGGGACCGGGCGACGACCGCCCGGTGCTGCTGACCGACATGCTGGGCCGACGCGCCCTGTCGCGCGACCCCGTCGCGGCGCGGACCGTGCGGTTCGCGCCGGCCGCGTGCGCGGGCATCCAACTGCGCCTGCCCGAGGAACGGCGGCGGCTGGTGTGGAGCGCGGCCGGATCGTTCGTCGGCGTCGTCCAGCTCACACCGTGCGGGTCGGGCGCGGTGGAGCTGTTCCGCGACACCCTGCCCCCCGAGGAGGACGAGCTCGGCGACCGCCGCGACGGCGGGCAGGACCAAGGGCGCGGCGAAGACACCCGGGGCGGACGGGACTTCCGGAACCGGCAGCGGAGGACCCCGTGAGCTCTCCCTCGTGGCTCGGCTACAAGCAGTCCCTGTCGTTCTGGGGCACCGACGGCGTGCGCGTCGACTCGCTCGCGGAGATGGGCACCGACGTCGCGACCGTCGGCGCGTGGCGGCGGCGTGCGGCCACCGTCACCGTCGCGGACGGCTCGCAGCGGCGCTGCGTCTACCACCAGCTGTCGGCGGAACAGGGCGACGCCCAGCAGCGCACCGCGCTGGAACGCGAGGTCGCGGCGGCGATGCTCATCGCGCGCTCCTTCGACGGCACCGTGTGGGAGCGCTCGTTCACCTCGCTGATCGGCTACAACACCGTCGCCCGCGAGCCGTTCGTGATCTACGCCGCCGCGGACGCGCCCGCGCTGGCCGGCCTCAACGCCCTCGCGATCCGCGAACAGAACGCCGTCGCCGCGGCGCTGGTGCGCCTGGTCCGGCTCCTGGAGGCCGTCGGCATCGCGCACCGGGGCATCGACCCGCACACCACCACGTGGGACGGCGCGACCGTCACGCTCGGCCGCCCGTCCGCCGCCGACCGCATCGGCCGCAGGCGCCGCCCGTCCGGGCTCGGCCCGTGGGCGTCGCCGGAACAGCGGGCCGGGTCCGGGCGGGTCGACGCGCGCGACGACCTGTGGAGCGTCGGCCGGATCCTGTACCGGCTCGACACCGGCCAGGACGGGCCCGCCGACCGCGCGCCGCACGACCTCGAGCGGCGCGGCCAGCTCAGCGGGCCGCTCAGCAGGCTCTTCGAGGTGCGCGCCGAGCACCGGCCGGGCACCGCCGAACTGCTGCGCGCACTACGGGTCTCCGATCCGGTGGACGAGTACCGGCGGCCGTTCGACCCGCTGGACGAGGGCCGCAAGGCGTACGACGACCTGGTCGCGCAACGGCTCGGAGGGCGGTCGGGCGGGCACCGCGCGCACCGGCCGGGAGGCACGCCGCCGACGGGGACGCCGATCCCGCCGAGGCCGGCCGATCCACCGGCCGCCGACCCGCCGACGCAGGGCACTGGCCTGTTCAAGTGGATGAGGCGGGACGGGTGACGGACATGAACCACGACGGCGGCGGCGAGCGCTTGCGGATCACCTGCCCGCACTGCCTCGACCCGGTGGCCTACGACGAGAGCGCGCTCTACGAGATCACCGGCAAGGGCGAGCACAAACCCCTCGACATCAGCCGCGAGTTCAACCCCAAGCGGCGCGACGACACACTGCGTCGCGCCTATCAGCGCTGCCCCGACACCGGTGGGGTCGGCACGCACTACCTGCCGGTCCCCTACCTGCGGCACGGCCCCGGCCTCACGATCGCCATGGTGGGCGGGTCCAGCGCCGGGAAGACGCACCTGCTGACCGCCATGGTCTCCGCCGTCGACGGCGGAGACCTCGACGCGTTCGGCATCAAGTGGCGCTCCGCCAACCCGGAATGGCACCGCCGCTTCCTCGACGACGCGATCCTGCCGCTGCGCCGCGGCGCAACGCTGCGGCGCACCGACCCGCTCGGCGGCGACGGCGTCGTCGAGTTCGCGGACGCCCTGCTCCTGACCGGCCCGCGCGGGCAGCGCCGCTCGGTGACCTTCTTCGACCTCGCCGGTGAGGACCTGGTGACCGACTCGCGGACCACCACGTTCCTGGTCGGCGTCGACGCGTTGATCTTCGTCGTCGACCCGCTGACCGCCTTCAACCTGCCGCAGCTCGACGAGCCCCGCAAACGGGCCGGAGTGCCCGGCACGCTGACCGCCGACCCGGCGTTCGCCAGCATCCTCGACCGCATGCCCCAGGCCGACGGGGCACTCGACGCCGCCGTCGCCGTGGTCGTCAACAAATGCGACCTGATGCCCTACGAACCGCCGGTGGACCGCTGGCTGTGGGAGGAGGACGGCACCGTCCTCGACCCGGTCATGCGGCACGCCGAGAACCGCGACGTCTACGCGTTCCTGCACCGCCACGCCGAACCGTCCTGGCTGCGCCCGGTCAAGGACGCCCGGCGCTGCTCGCTGCACTTCGTCTCGACGACGGGGGCCCCGCCGGGCCCGGACACCTCGGACGGCATCCGGCCGCGCCGGGTCCTCGAACCGCTCCTGTCCGTCTTCGGGATGTGCGGGCTCATCGACGGCTCACCGTCCGCCGCGGGAGGTGGCTGACCGCCATGCCGGAATCCGAGTTCCCGTACCACCATGGCGATCCGCCGGATCCGGGCGGGCCGGGCCACGAGCCGCCGGAGTGGGTGCCGGTCGACCAGATCGTGTTCCGGTGGGACCCGCGCAACGCGGCCCGGACCACGGGCTTCGGGCCGGTCGCGTACTCGACCGACGCGCAGTACGCGGCCGACCTGTACCAGGAGCTCAAGGGCATCGTCCGGCACCCGGGCACCGAGCCGCGGGCCAGCCTCGCGCGGGTGCGGCTGGAGGGGGAGAAGGGACGTGCCGCGATCCTGCACCGGCGGCTGCTGCCCGGCGGCGACACATCCCACGAGACCCACGCGCTCATCGGGCCGTCGGCCGAACTGTCCGCGCACGCGGGGCTCGGTCTGTTCACCGCCGGGTGGCCCAGCCTCGACGACACCGCGGACGGTTCGCCGCATCTGCCGGTCCTCAACGGCCGCGAGATCACCGAGGGCTGGCACCAGTCGTTCCAGCCGCACCGCGACGCCGTCCCGGAACGGACGTCGCTCGTCACCAACATGATCGCGCAGGTACTGCGCACCCCGAGGCGCCGGCTGCTGGTGCGTACGGCGAACGCTGGCGACGTGTTCCCCGTGCTCGCCGTCCTCATCGACATCTTCGGTGCGACGGGCACCGTGGTCGACCAGTACTGCACCCACACCACGGTGGAGTCGGCCTCGTTCGGCCTGGCGTTCGTGCGGCGCTGGCCGCCTTCCGGCGCGTCCGGGAGCAAGTCCCTGCACGTCGATCCGACGCACGCGATCGCGGGCCCGGAGGACCGGCTCGCCCACGCGATGATGGAGTCTTGGGTCCACCAGAAGTTCCTGGCCTACGACCGCCTTTACGAGTGCCTCAAAGAACAGACCGACCTGTGGTCGATGCCGGCGCCCGACCGCATGGCGGTGCTGGCGCCGTTGTTCGGGCTCGCGACGTCCGCCCCCATCGTGTCGGCGCCGACGCGGTCGCCCCAGGCGCCGACGCGTTCTTCGGAATCGCGGGCCGCCGCCGGACCGGCCTCGGGCGGCGTCCTGCCGCCGCATCCGCAGAGCCCGCCGGCGGGCACGCCGCCAGTGCCGCCTGCCCACCGGCCTCCGGCGCAACGGATGCACCCTCCGACTTCCGTGCAGCCGGCCGTGGTTCCGGACGCGGAGGGGCCCGAGGGGAAGGTCGTACCGCTGCCTCCCCCGAAGGACGCGGCCGCGAGTGCGGCGGACGCGGACCAGGTCCTCGACAACGCCGTCGTGTGGTGGCGGGCCTGCGCCGCAGACCTCCACCAGCCGCCGCGGCCGCGTTCCGCCGTCACCGCCGGCATGACCGCGTTCCGGCACAGCGTGGCCCGCGGCGTCCGCGGCCAGCGGGTCGGACGCTCCGTGCCGCCGGACCCGCAGACCGTCCGCGAGGTCTACCGCGACCTGGAGGAGTGGACCGCCCACGGCTACGCCACCAAGCTGTGGGCCCAAGCCCGGCACGCGATGCGGCGGATCGACACGGCGACGCTGCGGAGCTGGCTCGCCTTCCAGGAGCTCCCGTTGCCCGTCGCCGCCGTCGTCCTGCGCGAACTGCGTGCGCGGTGGCCGCGCTTGATTATTCCGGAACGCGACGAACTGTGCGTCGAGACCATTTCGGCGGGGTTGTACTACGAGCGCTGGGAGCTGCGGAACGCGGCGCCCGACGAGGTCGCGTACGACGTGTACCGCAGCCTCGTCGCGCCGCACCTGCGCCTCGTGCCCGACGGCCACGCGGAACAGGTGGTCGCGTGGCTGTGGGAGCGCGACCCGGTCGGACACCACGTACTGCGCCGGGTCGTCGCGCGCGAACCCGACTCCGGGCTGCCCGAAGCGGGGTGGCGACGGCTCGTCGAACGGGCCACCGGGTGGCCACCCCTCGACGAGCAGCGCGGCGCCGCGTCGCTGGCCAGCCTCGCCCTGTCGGTCGCCGACGCGGCCGCGCCCGAACCGGCGTCCCGGACCCGGCGGAAGCCCCAACGCCCCCAGCCCGGAACACTCCACGGCATGGTGTGGGGTGTCGTCCTGCTGCTGGCGCTCGCCGCGCTGGTGGTGTTCTTCCTGACGGTGCTGAAGAGCATGGGCTAGCTCATCCGGATCACCCCTCTCACCCCCTGCTCTCACCCCTCCCCACGACGGACGCTTGACGGGACGGCGGCCGCACCCGCGGCCGCCGGAAGCCCACTCCACCGGGAGCCCGCCATGCACGTCACCCGCCCCAACGCCCTCGCCGCCACCGAGTCCGACGCCGTCGTCCGCGAACTGCGCGACCGGGCCGAAGTCCTGGACGCGCTCCTGCGCTTCGGCCTCGGCTTCGACATCCAGGACCGCGACCTCTTCCAGTCCGCCTTCGCCCCCGGCGCCGAGTTCGACTTCCGGCCCGCGGCGTCCGCGATCGGCCTCGAGGTGCCGGTCATGGTCGGCCTCGACGTCATCACCGCCGTGCACTTCAACCCCGACGTGCGGCTGGACACGACGCACACCGTCACCAACGCCCGCATCCGTATCGACGGCGACCTCGCCGGGCTCACGGCGCTGGTCGAGGCCCAGCACCTCCCGCACGGCGACCACTCCCGGCACCTGCTGCTCAAGAACCGCTACGCCGTCGCGGCGGTCCGGGACGGCGACCGGTGGGTCATGGACCGGCTGTATGTGGAGAACATCTGGCACACGGGCGACCCGAAGGTGCTCATCGGCGAGTGAGTCGTCTGGGGCCTGTCCGGGGGGATCGTGTCGGCGCCGGGCCCGGAGCCGTCTTGCAGCCATCCCGCGCCGTCTCCGGCGTCGAGTGATCGTTTGGCGTCGACCGCGTGGTGTCTGCCGGTTGCCGGCTCGTACACCGCGACCTCAAGCCGTCGCCCGGATACATGTCGCCGGACCAGGCACGAGGGAGCGAGGTCGGCCCGGCGTCCGACGTGTCCGCGCTCGGGGCCGTGCCGGCGTACGCCGCGACCGGCCGCGAGTCGTTCGGCGGCGGTTCGGGACCTGACGTGTTGTACCGCGTCGTGCACGAGGAACCGGATATCGACGGCGTGCCGGACGAGTTGGCCGCGATCGTGGCGCAGAGCACGCTCGCGGGCTCGGCCACGTTCACCCCCCGGGCGCGTCGACCGCTGCCAGCTCCGTGCGGTTCGCGACGCCCAGCTTCCGGTACACGTGCCTTGCGTGCGTCTTGACCGTGTTGACCGAGATATACAGGTCGGCGGCGATCTCCGGCAGGGTCAGGCCGCTGCGCAGGTAGCGCAGGATCGTGACCTCCCGCGCGCTGAGGCCCGCGTCGGCGGGCGACGGCTCCGCGGCCGTTCCGCCCGTCAGACCTGCCGCGACCTCGTTGCGCAGATCGGTCAGGCCCAGCGGGCTTGGGCAGCGCGCCAGGCGGGTGTCGGCCTCGGCCAACCGGGCTCGGGCGTCCTGGTGTTCGCCGCGTGCGGCGTGTGCGCCCGCGAGCAGGAGTGCCGCGAAGGCGGCCATGGAGTGGTCGTCGCCGACGCCGGGTGAGACGTCGAGGAACGCGGCGGCCCGGGCGTGGGCGTCGCCGTCGCGCTCGTTCTCCAGCAGTGCGGCGAGCAGGACGTACTCCGGCATCGCGCGTGCGTTCGGCGGGTGCACGGACGCGGCCAGCCGGCGTCCGGCGGCCGCCGCGTGGTGCTCGGCCTTGCCGTCGTCGCCGGCGAGCCGGGCCGCGAGCCCAGCGATGCCGTGCGCGAGGACGGCCAGCTCCGGCGGCAGGTCGTCGGCGTGCCGCAGCACCGCGCCGGCCTGTGCCAGGGCGGTGTCCGGCTCGCCCGCGACCAGCAGGGTGCGGGCGAGCGCGATGCGGCTCGGCGCGGTCGCCGTCGCCGGCAGCGCCTCGGTGCGGGCCGCGAACGCTCGGGCGCCGCGTACCGCCGCGACCAGGTCGCCGCGTTCGCGCGGCAGGCACAGGCGCCAGGCCTCGCCGAGCGTGCGGACCCGTCCGTCGGGGGCGGTGCGGTGCAGCCGTGACCAGCGGTCCCGCTCGTCGAACCGGCCTAGGGCGCACCACAGTTGCAGGGCGCGTTCGGCGAGCCTCGGGGCCTCGCGCACGCCGTCGTCCGGCAGTGCGGACAGCCAGCGTTCGAGTGTGGTGAGCCGGCCCGACGCCAGGTGGTCGTCGTAGACGGTGTCCAACAGACGTACTGCGAGCCCGTTTTCGCCCGCGGTGAGGGCGTGCTCGATGGCGTCCTCGGCCGTGCCGTGGGCGCTGTGCCAGTGCGCCGCCGCGGCGTGGAGGCGGCGGGCGCGGTCGCCGCCCTGCGCGTCGAGGCGGTCGAGGAGGGCGCGGCGGAACAGCCGCTGGTAGCGGTACCTGCCCGCGGTGGGGCCGTCCGGGGTAAGGAAGAGCCCGTCGCGGCGGAGCCGGTCGAGGTGGCCGAGCGAATCGGTGCGGCCGCGGATCGCATCCGCGACGTCGGCGTGCACGGTGTCCAGGACGGCGGTGTCGAGCAGGAACTCGCGTATTTCCCTGTCGAGTTCCTGCCATACGTGGTCCAGGAGCCTCTCGGACAGCACGTGGTCGTCGTGCCACGGCGCGGCGGTCGGCCCGGTGGGCCCGACCGGGTCCGCGCCGAGCGTCTGCCGGAGTGCCGCGGAGGCCAGCGCGGCCGCCCAGCCGTCGGCGGCGGCGTTCAGGGCGGCCGCCTCCTCCGGAGCGCTCGGGGCACCGGTGTCGGCGGCGAGCAGGACGGCCGCCTCGTCGTCGGTGAACCGCAGGTCGCGCCAGCCGATTTCGGCGGTTCGCCCCGACAGCAGCAGCCTCCCGAGCGAGTCCGGCGCCGGGGCGGATCGTGTGCCGACCACCAGGGTCAGGCCGGGTCCGGCGGTGCGGACGAGGAGTTCCAACTGCTCGTGGATCCTGGGCTCGACGACGCGCTCCAGCTCGTCGACGACCAGGACCGCCGCCGGACCGCCCTGCCCGCGGTCGGCGAGGTACTCCCCCAGGTCGGCGACCCACGCGTCACTGGCGACCGGCAGCCCGTCGGACGCCGTCCACGGCCGCTCGGCGGTCCCGCTGAGCGCGGCGACCGCGTGCGCCCAGAACCGCACCGGGTCGTTGTCGCGCCGGTCGGCCGTCAGCCAGGCGACGCCGCCGCGCGCCTCGGCCCAGCGCGCGAGGGCGACGGTCTTGCCGATGCCGCCGGGGCCGAGCACGAGCACGGCCGAAGCCCGTTCCGCCGCGCGGTCGAGCAACGCGTCCACGCGTGGGCGCGCGACCACCGGTCCCGGCGCGGCGGGCGGCCGCAGCTTGGCCGGGACCAGTGGTTCGTGCCTGTCGTCGCCGCGCATGTGCCCCGCCTCGCCGGTCTCGTGCCCGTTCGTCCTCGGGGGCACAACCCGCGCGGTGGGCCGGTGCTTCCCGGACTCCGGTGCGTCCGGTTCAGCGGCCGGTCAGGCCGACCAGCTTCCCGAGCGCGCGGCCCTCTTCCATGTCGGCGTGCGCCTGGCGGATGTCGTCGAGCCGGTAGGTGGTGACCGGGCCGAGGCGCACCGTGCCGTCGGCGATCTTGTCGAGGTAGCCCTGCAGCACTGCGGCGGGCAGGTCGTCGGCCTCGCCGCCGTAGGCCGTCAGGCGCACGCCGTTGGGCAGGTAGCCGATCGGGTAGAAGTCCGGGACGGTCCACTCGTTCGAGAGCATGCCGGTGAAGCAGACCGTGCCGTGCACGCGGGTGGCGGCGAGTGTGTCGGGCAGCGTGGGCGTGCCGACGAGTTCGAGTGCGGCGTCGACGCCGGCGGGGAACAGCTCGCGGACCTGCGGGGCGATCCGGCCGTCGTCCACCAGCACGTGGTCGACACCTTGGGCGCGCAACGCGTCCGCGCGTTCGGGCCGGCGGGTGGTGGCCAGCACGGTCGCGCCGATGTCCTTGGCGAGAGCGGTGGCGGCGAAGCCGAGTGCGGAGGTACCGCCGCGGACGAGGAACGACTGGCCGGCGGCCAGGTCCAGCCCGGTGGTCAGCGAGCCGTACGCGGTCTGCAGCGTCTCGGGCACGGCGCCGAGCACGTCCCACGGCAGCTCCGAGTCGAACGGGACGACCTGGCCGACGGGGACGAGCGTGAACTCGGCGTAGCCGCCGTCGTACTCGCGGCCCATGTTGCCCATCATGGTGGCGGCGCGCTGACCGGGGACCAGGCCGCTCGCGGCGTCGGCGGGGTCGACGGCGTCCACCACGCCGACCGCCTCGATGCCCGGCACGCGCGGGAACGTGACGCCGACCGCGAGCCCGAGGCGGGTGTGCAGCTCGGAGCGGTTGAGGCCGAACGCCTTGACGGCGATCCGCACCCAACCCGGCCGCGGCTCGGGGACCGGCAGTTCGGTGACCGCCAGGTTCTCCACCGGGCCCGGTCCGCTCAGCACGACCGCCCGCATCGTCTCCGCCACTCGGCCCTCCTCATGAAGATCGGAGGCCGAGCGTACGCCGTGTGTGGTGGCACAGGGCGGGGAGCGGAGTCGACGCGGGCGGCGTCAGGTGGGCCGTGGCAGGCCTTCAAGCGGGGTGCCGGTCAGGTCACGGGCACCACGGGATGTTGGTCTCGTTGACCACGTAGCGCGCGGAGATCCAGCCGGCGGGGCCGTTGGTGCGGCTCTCCATCGCGTACCAGATCTTGTTGCCCTTGATGTTCTGGCCCTTCACCTTGCAGGCGATCTCGACGTGGTAGCCGTTGGCCAGCGAACCGAGCTTCTTGGAGCCGGCGTTGGGCTTGCTGCGGATGTTGAGGCCCTTCGGCGCGTTGACGACGTGGCCGAACATGCCGAGGCCCGAGGCAGGCAGCATGCTCGGAGCCGCGGCGGGCGCGCTCGCGGGGGCGGCGCCGGCGGTCCCGGCGGCACCGACGGTGAGCCCGGCGAGGAGCAGGCCGGAGGCGGTGAGGACGGCGGCGGTGCGCTTGGCGTTCATGATGACCTCCACGGGGTGGGCTGCCGGGCCACCTGCGGTCCGGCTGCTGACACCAAGGTGGCGCCCCCGACGGGTCCGGCGCGCGTCCGCCGGGCCTTCGTTACGGCTCGCGGACATGCGTGGTTCCCCGCCGTGAAGGATCACGCGGCCTCGTGACACGACGGGGTCACTGATCGCGGCGCACGACCGCCCCGACCGCGACGGCGAGCGCACCGGCGGCCCATGCCGCGAGCACGACCGCCGCGACCGTGGGTGTCGGGTAACTGCCGTTTTCCGGTGGCCTGATGCGCGCCAGGCCGAGCCACGCGTGGGTGGGCATGGCCGTGCTGAGTGCCCCTGACCAGCCGTGGTTGTCCGACGGGAGGAACGACGGCAGCAGCACCAGCACACCGCAGGCAGTCGCCACCGCGCCCGCGAGATGCCGCACCACAGCCCCGACCGCGATACCGATGAGCCCGCACACGGCCGGGAAGACGGCAGAGACGACGACCGCGCGCGCCGCCCCGGCGTCGCGTATCGACACGCCGAGCCCCACGTTGGACAGCTGGGCCTGGCTCGTCGCGAAGGCGGTCACCGATGTCACGCTCCCCGCGATCAGCGCGACAACGGCGACCACCGCCGCCTTGGCCGCGACGACACGGCCGCGTGCGGGGACGGCGACGAACGTGGTGCGCAACGACCCGGACGCGTACTCGCCGGCCACGGTCAGCACGCCGAGCACGGCGGCTCCCGCACACACCAGCGACCAGGCGCCCGCGTCGAACGCCTTGTGCAGGGGGTCGAAGTCGGCCCTGCCAAGCGGTGTCAGCAATACGCGGCGGCTGAAGTACCACGCGGACGCGACCGTCACCGCGGATCCGCAGGCCAGCAGGAGCAGGGCCCACCGCGCCGCGGCGATCCTGATCCACTCGGCGGCGAACAGGTCCCCGAAGCCGCCGCGTTCGGGCCCTCGAAGCGCCGACTCAGACATCGCGCACACGCATCGCCACGACGGCGACCGCCACCGCGGCCACCGGCCACGCCGCCATCGCGGTCCACGCCGCGGTGAACGACGGGACGCTGCCGACGATATGGCCGTTGCCCGTGCCGGTCAGCCGACCCCACGCGAACCAAGGATGAGCGTTCACCACCGGGTCGAGCCACTGCCGCCCGGTCACTCTGAGCCCCGGCGGCAGCAGGACGAACAGCGCGCACACCGCGAACACGCTGCCCGCCGTGACCCGGATCACGGCCGCCAGGCCCATGCCGACGAGTGCGCACAGTGGCAGCAGCAGCGTGGTCGCCGCCACGGCCCGCATCGCGTCTGGCTGCGTGACGGCGTGGTGCGGGATACGGTCGCCGAGCGCGGCCTGGCTCAACGTGTAGGAGCCGACCGCGACCGCGAACCCGAGCACCGTCATCACGCCGGTCAGCACTATGGCCTTCGCCAGCACGACGCGGCCGCGTGCCGGCACGGCAGTGAACGTCGTGCGGATCAGGCCGCCCGCGTGCTCGCCCGCGACCGTCAGCGCGCCGACCGTGCCCGCGCCGACCATCATCGCGAACCACTCCGGGCCGGGGAACGCCGTGTGCCCGGCATCGAACCCGTCGCGCATCTCCGGTGTGTAGTGCGGCCACGAGCGGTACTCCTGACCTCCGGAACGCCACGCGAGGTACAGGTACAGCGCCGCGAGCACGCCGAGGGTCACGGGTGTCGAGCGCAGCGACCAGAACTTGATCCACTCCGCCCCCACCAGATCGCGCCAGCGCGCCCGGTCGGCGGTGCCCGAGCGACCCGGCGGGCGCGGGACGGGTGTGTGGGTGACCAGGCTCATCGGACCTCCCCCGCGCGGTAGCGGACGCGATCGCCGGTCAGCTTCATGAAGGCCTCCTCAAGGCCGCCGCCCGCGCGGGCCGCGAAGTCCGCGAGCGGCTCGTCGGCAACCAACGTGCCGTCGGCGATGACGACCAGGTGGTCGGCGGTGTTCTCCATCTCGCTCATCAGATGGCTGGACACGAACACCGTCCGGCCCTCCGCCGCGAGCCCGCGGAACAGCTCACGGGCCCAGCGGACGCCTTCCGGGTCGAGGCCGTTGACCGGTTCGTCGAAGAGCAGCACCGGCGGATCGCCGAGCAGGGCCGCGGCTATGCCGAGCCGCTGCTTCATACCGAGTGAGAACGTGCCGACCCGGCGCTTGGCGACCTCGGTCAGACCGACGTCGCGCAGCACCTCGCCGACCCGGCCGCGCGGCAGGCCGTTGGCCCGTGCCAGGGCCGCCAGATGGGCCCGCGCCGTGCGGCCCGGGTGGACGTCGTCCGCGCTCAGCAACGCGCCGACGTGCCGCAGCGCGACGCCGCGGGCGCGGAACGGCCGCCCGTCGATCAGGGCGGTGCCGCTGGTCGGCGCGCACAGGCCGAGCAGCATGCGCAGGGTCGTGGACTTGCCGGATCCGTTCGGGCCGAGGAAGCCGGTCACCCGGCCCGGGCGCACGGTGAACGTCAGGGCGTCCACGGCGACCGTGTGCCCGTATCGCTTGGTGAGTTCGTTGACTTCGATCACGCGGACAACGCTGCCGCCCGGGGCCCGGCCGCAGCGTCGGACCGCGGGGCGAACCTTTCGGAGTGGTGCACATCCCCGGCAGGACGCCGATCGGCCCCCGGATGTACGCCCGCGGGCCGACGCGCACCACCGGGCCCGCTGTCTACGATCCCGAATGTGGATCACGTCCTGCCTCGCGCACCGCTGCTGCGCCGCCTGCCCCCGCTGGGGTGGACGGCGCTGCTGGGCTGCGCGGTGGGCGGGTTCACCGCGCTCATGTTCAGCACACTCCCGCTGCGGATCTCGCCGCACCTGCTGCCCTATCGGCTCGCGTCCGTCCCCCCGCCGGTCTGGCTCGGTGTATCCGTGCTGCTCGCGCTGCCGCTGACCCTGAGCCGGCAACGTCCCGCGCTCACACTCGCGCTGCTGCTGGCCGAGACCGCGGCCGCGTCGGTGCTGACCATCGCCACCTGGCCGTCGCTGGTCGCCGCCGCGGTGCTCGTCGGCTACCTCGCCGCGACGCGCACGCGCCGTGCGGGCCTGCTCGGTGCGGCCGCCGCGATCGCCGTCGCGACGACCGAGCGCGCGGTGTCATGGGCCGCCGATCCGCCCGGGTCGATGGAGTTCA
Source organism: Yinghuangia seranimata (assembly GCF_029953285.1). Lineage (GTDB taxonomy): Bacteria > Actinomycetota > Actinomycetes > Streptomycetales > Streptomycetaceae > Yinghuangia > Yinghuangia seranimata. The sequence goes on from NZ_JASAOI010000050.1 coordinate 20,427, forward strand.
GCGACGTGCTGAGCGAGGCGTCGCTGTACGCGCTCGCGGTGGCCGTCATGTGGCTGGCCGGCAACGCGGTGGCGCGCAACCGCGAGTACGCGGCCGCGGTGCAGGACCACGCCACCGCCCGCGCCGTCGTCGCCGAACGCCTGCGGATCGCACGGGAACTGCACGACATGGTCGCGCACAGCGTCGGCATCATCGCCATCCAGGCGGGCGCCGCACGCCGCGTCATCGACGTGCAGCCCGGCGACGCGCGCGAGGCGCTCGGCGCCATCGAGACCACCAGCCGCGAGACCCTGGCCGGCATGCGCCGGATGCTCGTCGCGCTGCGCCAGGCCGATCCCGGCGACACGGGCCCGGCCGCACCCGGACTCGCCGACCTCGACCGGTTGGCCGAGACGGCGCGCGGCGGCGGCGTCCGGGTCGAGCTCGAACGGTGCGGCGAACCGCGGCCGCTACCCGCGGAGATCGAGCTCGCCGCGTACCGGATCGTCCAGGAGTCCCTGACGAACGTGGTGCGGCACGCCGCGTCGCCGGGCTGCCGGGTCACGGTCACGTACGCGCCGGGCGAACTCGTCGTCGAGGTGGCCGACAACGGGCGCGCGGCCGAGGCCGTCGTCCCCGGTTACGGCATCACCGGCATGCGCGAGCGCGTCCACCTCCTCGACGGCGAGTTCTCCGCCGGGCCACGCCCTGAGGGCGGGTTCCGGGTGGCCGCGAGGCTTCCGGCATGACCGGCCCCGACGCGGCGTACGACGGTGCGTCCGACGGCATGTCGGGCGGTGTGTCCGGCAGCGCACCGGACGTCGGGCACGACGGCGCGCCTGCCCCCGCCGCCCCACCGCTCGCCCCGGTGCGTGTCGTGCTCGCCGACGACCAGCCGCTCGTGCGCTCGGGGTTGCGCATGCTCATCACCGCGGCGCCGGACCTCGTGGTCGTCGGCGAAGCGGCGAACGGCGCCGAGGCCGTTGCGCTCGCCGCGCGGCTGCGGCCCGACGTCGTGGTGATGGACATCCGTATGCCGGGCGTGGACGGCATCGAGGCCACCCGGCGGATCACGGCGGAGTCGACCGCGCGGGTCGTCGTGCTGACGACGTTCGACGACGACGAGAACGTGTACGCGGCGCTCCGCGCGGGGTCGAGCGGATTCCTGGTCAAGGACATGGCGCTGGACGACATCCTGGCGGCGATCCGGGTCGTCGCCGCGGGCGACGCACTCATCGCCCCGGGCGTGACCCGACGCCTCATCGCGGACTTCACGGCGCCGCACGCTCCTGTGTCCCCCGCCGCAGCGCCTGTACGCCGCACGCTCGACGGCGTCACGGACCGCGAGCGCGAGGTCCTGGCGTTGGTCGCGCGGGGGCTGTCCAACAGCGAGATCGCCGCGCACCTGATCATCAGCACCGCCACCGCGAAGACGCATGTGGCACGCCTGTTCACCAAGCTGGACGCACGCGACCGCGTGCACCTGGTGATCCTCGCCTACGAAGCGGGACTTGGTCCGGCCTCCTGACCAGTGCGGGGTGCACGCGGGTAGCGTTGTCGCAACAGGCATGCCCGGTGCACATATCGCCGCGAGGAGCAGCGAATGAAGCCCACGGAGCGCACCGCCGAAAGCAGCGCCGCCGCGAACACGGCCGCCGCGTCGACCGCCCCCGCAGCGCCGACCGACCCCGCGCCGACCGCACCCTCCGCGGCAACCGAAACCACATCGACCGCACCCGATGCGCCCACGGACGCCCAGACCCCGCCACCCCTGCCGCCGCCGCCCGGGCCGCGCCTCCCCGCAGTCGTGCAGACCGCCGCGTACCTGGCCGCCCCCACCCGTGTCCTGGACGCGGCACGTCGCCGCTACGGCCCGGTGTTCCGCTTCAACTTCGTCGGGTTTCCGCCGGAAGTCTTCCTCACCACACCCGAGTCGGCCGCCGCGGCGTACGCCCTCGACGCGGGCGGCGGCCGGGCCGGCGAGGTCCGCCGTATGGCGCTCGAACCGCTCGTCGGCCGCAACTCGCTGCTGAGCCTCGACGGCGACCCATGGGCCCGGCACCGCAAACTGCTCACCCCGCCGCTGCGTGCGAAAGCCATCGCCGACTACCGCGACGAGATCGCCCGGATCGCCGCGGAGGACGTCGAACGCTGGCCGCACGGCACACCGTTCGCGCTACGCGACCGCATGCAGGACATCACGCTCGAGGTCATCCTGCGCCTGGTCTTCGGCATCCGCGAGCGCGAACGCCTCGACGCACTCAGGGCGTTGCTCCCGGCCCTGGCGGAGACCGGCGGGCCCGCGGTGATGATCCTGGCGTCGTCGAAGGCGATGGGCTGGATCGAGCGCGTCGGGCCGCTCCACCGTGCGGTGTCCCGTCCGTTCACCCGGTTCCTCGCGACCCGCGCCGCCGTCGACGAACTGCTGTACGACGAGATCGCCCGGCGCCGCGCGGACGCGGACCCCGACGCGACGGATGTGCTGTCCCGGCTGCTTCGCGCCCGCGACGAGCACGGCGAGCCGATGAGCGACCAGGAGCTGCGCGACGAGCTGATCACCCTCCTCGAAGCCGGCCACGAGACCACCGCCACCGCACTGGCCTGGGGCGTCGAACGCCTGGTCCGCACCCCCGAGGTGCTCGCCAAGCTGCGCGCCGAGCTCGACGGCACCACGGGCGGCGGCGAGGAGCGCTACCTCGAGGCCGTGGTGAAGGAGACCCTGCGGGCCAGGCCGGTGGTGTACGACGTACCGCGGCTGGTCGACACCCCGCTGCGGGTCGGCGGCGTCGAGATCCCCGCGGGCTGGTACGCCGCGCCGATGATCGCCCTCATCCACCGCGACCCGGCCGTCTACCCCGACCCCGACGCGTTCCGCCCCGAACGCTTCCTGGACGGCGACACGACCGCCGCCCACAGGTCGTGGATGCCCTTCGGCGGCGGCCGCCGCTACTGCGTCGGCGCGCAACTCGCCTTGCTGGAAATGCGGGTGATCCTCCGCGAGGTCCTCCAACGGGTCGACCTCACGGCAGTCCGGGCGGCCGACGAGAAGCCGCGCATGCGCCACGTCACCTTCGTCCCCTCCCGCGCCGCCCGCGTAATCGCCCGCCCGCGCGCCACGAGGAGCGCCTAAGTTGCCGGACCCGCCGACGTGAAGCGCCACCGCGTCGGTGACCCCGTGAAGTCGCCCTCCCGCAGGCCGAACACCTGCACGGGACGCACGCGGAAGGTCCCGTTCACGTCCGGATCCAGAAAATCGATGCCGTACGACGTCTCGTACTTGCCGTTGAGCGCATCCAGAAAGGCCGCGATCCCCGCCCGATCCGCAACCACCTCCGCGCGCCCCTCCACCACGACCGGGTTGAGCGCGTCATCGGTCGTCACCACACAGTCCGCACGCCCGGCGATGTTGCGGGCCTTACGCGACCCGAGGCTGCTGCTGAACCACAGGCACGCGTCCAGCCACACACCCCACACCGGCATGGCGTGCGGCCGACCATCCGGACGCACGGTCGACACCCAGTAGTCGTGCGAGGCCGCCAAGCGCTCCCGCGCCCACGACCACGGCAACAGCCCGGTGCCCTCCTCAGGCGGCAGGACGCCGTAACCCGGCATATAAGGACGACTCGCCTGGGGCTCCACCATCACGCCCCGCCACCGCCATCCCCCGCCACAGCCAGCCGATATGTCCGTTCCGCCAAGTCGCTGATCCGAACACCGTCGAAACCGAAGACCGCACTGCGCAGCCGGTCCTCAAGCGGCTCGGTCCACTGCCGCGGAATCGCAGCGGCACCACACAACACGCCCGCAACCGATCCCGCCGTCGCACCGTTCGAGTCGGTGTCCAGCCCACCGCGCACGGTCAACGCGATCGTGCGAGTGAAGTCCCCGTCCCCGTACAGCAACCCGGCCGCGATGACCGCCACGTTCGGCACGACGTGGATCCAGTGCAGCTGCCCGGTCTCCCGCTCCATCGCGTCGAGCGCGTCCTCCCAGCTGACCCCGGACGCGTGCAGCTCAAGCACCTGCCCGACCGTCCGCGCGACCCGGCAGTCACCGGGAATGTGCCCGACCGCCTCAGTAACCGCGTCCCGCGGACCATCAGCTGTGAACGCAGAGGCGATCAACGCGGCCGCCCACATCGCCCCGTACACACCCTCGTTCGTATGCGACAACACCGCATCACGCCGAACGGACTCCGCGGCCGCGGCCGGATCGCCGGGGTTGACCCACCCGTGCACATCGGCACGAATGAGCGCGCCGATCCAGTCCTGATACGGGTTGTCGACCCGGGCACACAGCGGCGGCACCAGTCCCGCCACCAGGTTGCGGTACGCGGCCCGCTCCGCGGTGAACGTCTGCAAATAGGGCAACCCCAACAGCCACAGCTCACCCACCTGCTGCGTCGTGAAACCACGACCGTAGGTCTCCAACAGGTGCAGCCCGAGCACCGCATAGTCCACATCGTCGTCCCGGCAGCTCCCATGGATCCGGCCCCGCGTGCACTCAGGCCACTCCGGCCGCAACGCGAACTCCACAGGATCCAGCGGCGGATCCGGCACGGGAATGTAGTCGGTCAGCGGCAGCGCCCCCGTGAGCCGCAGATACCGATCGATGCGCTCGCGGGTCCAGTGGTCCCCGTCCTCGACGGGCTTCCCGAGCATGTTCCCGGCAACCCGCCCGAGCCATCCCCCATAGATCCGCCCAGCAAGCCCCGCCCCGCCGCCACCGTCCCCGGACCCAAGGCCGCCCATATTTCAGGTCTACCCCACCCGGCCCCTCCGCCAGCGGCTAGCCACGCCGCCCGTAACCCACCCGAGGGACCGTCCGCCACGAGTCCACCGGCCCGTGGGCCGACGCCTACCCCGCGGGGTAGGCGCCTCCCGTCATACCTCAGGCGCGCTGGCTCGGAACGATGACCCAGTCCTTGGGGTCCCCCTCCGGCTGCCCCGTGCCGACGATCTCCTGGAACCCCGCGAGCCGGTTCCGGACGGAGTCGGCCACGTAGTGCTCCAGCGACGCCGCAAGGCCCAGGCCCATCAGCTCCTGGACACGATGAACAGCCGCAGGAGAGAGCCGAACGGAGACTTCAACACCTGCGGACGATGCTTCGATGCTCATCCGCCGCACGCTACCGGTGCCCACTGACACAACACGCTCACCACGCAGGACCACGACGCCGTCCTGCGTACGGCGCAAGCACCACGAGCGGCCACCGCCGTCGTGGAAGAGAGTCCCAAGCCCGCCAACTCGCCCTCGACGGATGTCTGGTGAGCTGCGGGGAGCCTCCGGTCGTACTCTGCGCGAAGTGGCCACGACAAACCGATGCAAGATCAACTACCGTGCCCAGCCATGGGTGAGCTGATAGTGATCCGGCACGGCCAGACCGCATGGAGCGTGTCGGGCCGGCACGCCGGCCGAACCGACGTTCCGCTGACCGCGGCAGGTGAGGACTCGGCCAGAGCCCTGGCTCCGAGGTTGGCTGAACGTCGCCTGGCCGCGGTGTTCAGCAGCCCGCTCAGCCGAGCGATGCGAACGGCAGAATTGGCGGGCCTCACCGACGTGAGGCCCGACCCCGACCTGCTGGAGTGGGACTACGGCGGCTACGAGGGCCTGACCGCGGAGCAGATCCACGAGACGAGGCCGGGCTGGGACCTGTGGCGGGACGGCGTCGTTCCCGGCGACGCCCACCATCCCGGCGAACAACTGCCCCAGGTCGCCGCACGCACCGACGCCGTACTGACCCGGGTCCGCCCGCTCCTGGCCGACGGCGACGTCGCGCTCGTGGCACACGGCCACCTGGCGCGCATACTCGCGGTCCGCTGGCTCGGCCTCGACCCGTCCGCCAGCCGACTCCTCGGCCATCCCCACCCGGGCACCCTCAGCGTCTTGACCACCGAGCACGGGCAGCCGTGCATCGCGGCGTGGAACGTCCCCTAGCCACATACCCGTTGCGGCGCTGACACCAGGCCGAACGGAACGTACCGGCATCGTCGTTGCCGCCCAACCTGGGAATCAGCAGCGCCGATCAAACCGATCTAGGCGCGCCTGCGTCACAGTGGCGGATCGTGGGGCCTGTTGGCCGCGGAAGGGGGGTGAGGTGTGGATTGCAAGTGCCGTCGGCGTCCCCGAAGCCTCGGGGTTCCTGCCGTTGTTGAGTTGTCACCGGGACTCGCCTACGCCCACCCCCCATGACCGCGGACCTCGAAGGGTGCTCTGACCGGCCCATCTCCGGCGACCCTAACGCTGACCTCCGACACACCGTGGTCTTGCGGGGAGGTGTGCGTTGACGGGGTATTCGAACCTGCGACCTTTTGATCCGTAGCTGATCAAGCCTCGTCCGACGTCGTCCGCCACAGTCCCGCTGACCAACCAGAACACCGCTCCTGCGTCTCAGGCCGTCCGAGCCGGTCCACCGCCGTTCAGCCCTGTTGACTCCCAATCCGGCTCCCAACCCACCGCCCCCAGCAACGCCGCTCCCCCTGGCCGGCCGGGCTGAACGTCTCCCCCGTCGCCGTCGTGACGATGACGGCACTCCACGCGAACGTCACGCGATCATCAGCACGCAGAAACAACGGCTCGTCCAACACGAACGCGCGGTCCCCACTCACCAACTCGTTCGCGAGCACCATCCGCCCAACCACCGCCGAGCCGTCCGCCACGATCCGCATACCTGCGAGCGTGACACACAGCCACCCGACGGACGACAGCATTTGGTCCGTAGCTCGCGCCCCTCCGGGCGCAACCGGTCAATACGGACTGACGGACACCGCTGCCCGCCACAGCGAGCCGAACTCGACCAAGTGCGTTGCTGCAGTAGAGCGCTGTACAGCGCGGCCCGCCCCATCGCCTTCACCGGCATGATCGCCACATGGACCGTGACACGCTCTCCGCCCTCCTGGGCAGCCTGGCGACACGACACGCGCTGGAAGCAAAGCACGCCCTCGACGCTGGCGCACACTTCGAGTTCCAGGCCACGGCCGACCCTGTCGGCTACTTCGTGAGCATGTGGGAGCTCCGCATCGAGATGGCCGCCGAGCGCGGTGACACCCTCCAGGGCGTGGGCGATGCCGTGGAGGCCCTCACCTCATACATCCCCGGACATGTCTGCGGCGGCTTCATCCGTAACGAGCGACAGCGGTTCCTCTACTGGCTAACCGCCGACCAGAGCGCCGCAGTCCACGAGCCGTCTCTACTCGTAGATGACCCCAGGCCGTAGATGACCCCAGGCCGGGTGTCGGCGCCGGGACCTAGGCTTGCCGGCGCGCGGCCGGCATCCAAGGCACCCAGCTCTGTAGTGCAGTTGCATCCCTGGATCTGTCCGGGGGCGGTCCTCGGCTGAGTCCGGAGGCCTAACCGACGTCCAGGCCCTGTTGATGGCCAAGAGTGAAGCCTGCTAGCGCCGGCCGCGCGCCTACCGCCCCCGCCTTCCCGCCCTCGACTTCGCTCCAGGTTCCGCAGCGGCGAACGGCTCCGGAGGCACACGGCCGCCGTGTGGGTTTCAGGGCTCTGACCTGCGGCGTAACCGTAGTTCGGGGAAGTTTCGCAGGGTGCCGTTTCGTGCCAGTTTCACGATCTTGCTAGGCCGTGGGATCTCGGGACGTTCGGGTGCCCGTACGAACTGGGTGCACCGCTCGGCGCATGCGCCCATGTTGACGAAGTTCGGTGGGGCCGAGACTGCTATTAGGCCCGCGAACGGGTCGGTGTTGTGGTGGTCCTGGCCGGCGTCCTCCCGGAAGCTGGATGGCTCAGCCTGCCGGTGGCAGGAAGGCATCCGGAGGGCCGGCGCGGGCGATCCATTCCATGCCGCCGATCACGTCGCCGTTGCGCATGAGTATCTGGCCGAGAAAGTGCATGGCTGCGTGGTGGCCTGCCTCGGCGGCCTTGCGGAACCAGGGTTCGGCTTCCTGCGGCTGAGATATCAGGGACATCCCGAGAGAGAACGCTGCGAGGACGTCGCCTGCTTCTGCGGCTTGCTTGAGCCACGGCACGGCGGCGGTCCACTCCCCGCGCTTCTTGAGCAGCAGGCCGTACCAGAGGCAACCTTTGACGTGCCCGGCCAGGGCGGCTCGCTGCAGCCAGGCCTCTCCGTCGTCCTCGGCGCCGCGCTGGAACAGCATCATGCCGAGCAGAGCGGCCCCGTCGGCGTCGCCCGCGTCGGCCGCGCGGCGGAGAAGGCTGATGGCTTCGTCCTCGCGGCCCTGCGCGTCAAGTCTGCCTGCGGCGTTGATCCAGCCGATGATTTCCTCGGGGCTCGGTTTGGCGGGCTCCCCGCCCTCGCGGCGTCGGTCCCATGGCATGTGCCCCACTGAAGCCCTCCCCGTAGGCGAGCATCCGACGGTAGTACGGCTAATGATTCGCGACCAGAGCGAGCGACGGCCGACACTACAAGCCCAGCCGTCGCCCGGGCGGGCCGCGCCGGGACCGGCGGCCACGCCGCACGCCCGGTGCGGACCGCACGGCGCGGCGGCGGGGGGGGGGGGGGGGGGGGGGGGGGGGGGGGGGGGGCGCGGCCGCCCCCCCCCCGGGGGGGGGCCGCCCCCCACGGCGCGGCGGCGGCGCGCCCGCTCGCGGGCGCGCTCTTGATCCAGTAGAGATTAATTCGGCAGTCGATCGTCCGAGCGCCGATCACACGCGGGCGAGTGGCACCCAAGCCGCGACCGGGGGCACCCAAGTCGGGGACGCGTGGTGAGTGGCAGGCGTCGTCACGGACCGCGAAGGGGGGCGGGGGAAGGACGGAACTTCCCCCGGAGCGGCCGACAGGCCGGTCGGCGCGGTACGCGTCCACGGACCGGCACCACGCGCGGCGGTATGTCAGTGGCGCTCTTGTGCTGCTCGCAACGCTGCCCCTGCGGAGGCCACATCCACGTCGACGATGAGTTCGTCGTTCTCCCAGCGACCGCGCTCTGAGATCGCGAGGCCGATCAACGCCAGTTCCGCAGCGTCGTTGCGCAGGGCGCGCTGCTCGTGGGTCTCTTCGCCGATCGGGTCCAGCTCGTCGCGGTCCCAGGCGGCAACTGCGGCTTCGGCTACTGCCTTCGGGAGACGTACGGTGACCCGACCGATCTGAGCCTCGACAGAGTCTCCGATGGCTGCCAGCACCTTTGAGTCCCCGTCGTACCTGAGGTACGGCTCTTGAGTGTTCACAGGGTGAGGGTACGTACGGCGACTCGGTGCGTCCTCGGAGATTTGCCTGATGGCTATCGCCGGTAGAAGGCCGCGGTGGCGTCGTCTTTGGCTTTGCCTCGGGGCCAGCGGGTGGAGCGGGGATCGTCGTCTTCGGCGGCGCGGACGCGTTCGATGAGGTGGGCGGGGCCGGCTTCCTGGATGAGTTTGAAGGCGCCGGGCCAGTCGGTGAGTTCGAAGCGGTCGACCAGGCGGGACGCGCCGTCGCTCAGGGCCATGAAGGAGCGGACGTCGGCGAGTGGGGTGCGGCCGGTGAGGGCCTCGGCGGCAGCGTCGGGGTTGGTGGCGGCTACCCAGAAGCCGCCGGGCTGGTTGCGGTGGGCGCGCATGGCCTCGACGTAGGCGCGGTGAGCCGCGACGTGTTCGGCAGTGCCGGTCGGGGTGTTGTCCGTGGGAGCGCGTTAGCGGGCGCCGGTCTGGGCTTCGCGGTCGTCGGTGATGACCTGGGGCTGTGGCGTCGACGGCCTCGGCCAGGCAGTCGGTCAGCGAGAGATCTGGGCGGCCGGCGGCGCGGGGTGGCGAACTCCACTCGCAGCACGGGCTACTCCTCGTCGTGGTTGTAGAACGGCGTCCGGACGCGGACGTTGACAGGCTCGTTCGATTCGGGGTCGTACTCGACGTCGACCAGGCACGAGAAGCGGCCGGTGCCGACGCGCTTGTAGAGGTCTTCAAAGTCGTGGGTGATCAGGTGGATCACGCCGAGCGACCCTTGCGGGTGGATGCCGGTGAGGACGAGCAGCAGGCCGTTGCCGTCCGGGCGGGGCAGGCGTGCGAAGTACGCGACGTCGCTGTTCGTCGCAGGGTCAGAGTCCATGCCCGCACGGTGGACCTCGTCGGTAGTGAGGTCGCGGAGCGTCCACGGGCCATCGGCGGCTTTCTCGAACCGGAAGCGCGGGTCGGTGGCGAGGACTCCGGCGACGTCCTGGGACAGCCGGGGTCCGCAGACCACGATCAGGCCGTCGCGGTTCAGGTCGATGGCGCCGCTGAGCGGGATGTGCTCGAACGTCGGTTCCAGTCGGTAGGCGCGCGCTAGTTCGGCAAGTCGGTTCGCACCCGCGAAATCCTCGGCGGCGAGGACGGGCCGAGCGTTGCCGGCCTCCTGCTCCCAAGAAGGCAGCGGGCGAACTGCCCCGGGAGCCCAACTCCTGAGCGTGGCTCCCAAGTTGGCTCCCAACGCAAAGCAAGAGGCCCTCCCGATCATCTCGGGAGGGCCTCTGAGCTGGTGCGCTCGGCAGGATTCGAACCTGCAACCTTTTGATCCGTAGTCAAATGCTCTATCCGTTGAGCTACGAGCGCTTGTCGTTGCGACGAGAAGAACAATACAGGATCCGCGCCCGGGGCTGAAATCGATTGTGTGACCGGTCGAGGGGAGGGGGTCTGAGCTGGGGGTCCGGGGTTGTGGGAGCGGGGTGGAAAGGGGGATGGAGGGGGATCTGGCGGGGTGGCTGGGGAGGGCCGGGTCACGGCGGGAGCGCATCAGAGCCGGGCGGTGTTCGCTGTGAGCGAAATGCCGGGGTGGAGGGGTGCGTGGGGCTTGGGGGTGGGATGCGGCATAGATCACATCGGGGGTGGGGCGCGGAAGGTCGACCGTGGAGGGGGGTGGCGGCGATTTGGGTGCCGGGGGGCGGCGCGGGTGGGTTCGCGATCGGGCCGTGGTGGGGGCGGGATCGGGCCGAGACGGGGCCGGGAGCCGCGGGTGGTGGGGGGCCGGAAGGGCGTGGGGAGGCGCTGGAAACGACGTACGGCCCGCCCGGTGGGGACCGGGCGGGCCGTACGTGAGCTGCGGAGGCTCCGGGATTTGAACCCGGGATGGGGTTGGTTACCCAAACCGCATTAGCAGTGCGGCGCCATAGACCAGACTAGGCGAAGCCTCCATCGGTGTTCCCCGACGCCGGATAGATTACCCGCCCGGTCAACACGTAGGCAAAAACAATGGGATAGTCGTCGTGACATGCCTCGGGGGGGCGGGCAAGATGGGCCGTCGGCGCAGTCCAGGGGACGTTGAGGAGGTACGCGCTTCGTGAGCAGCAGGCCATCCAGAGGCGCTGCTCGCCTCGCCGCCATACTCGACGCCCTGCCGGACGCGCTCCTGCTCGTGAACCGCAACGGCACGGTCGTCAACGCGAACGCGATGGCGCTGGAGGCGTTGGAAGCACCCGGCACTCCGATCGTCGGCCGCGGCCTGCTCGATCTTCTGCCGACGTTCGACCGCAGCCGGATCCCCGGGTCCGTGCGCGCGATGGACGTCGAGCCGCGTACGAAGCCGACCCGCATGACCGCGCGGCGCACCGACGGCTCGCTCATGCCGGTCGAGGTGACGAGCGCGAACCTGCCCGGCGCGTACGACGACGAGCTCCTCATGATCGTGGTGCGGGACCTGACCGGTTCCGTGGACGTCGAGGCCGAGCTCCAGCGCCAGCAGCGCCAGACCGAGATGATCCTGCGCGCGGCGACCGAGGGGATCATCGGCATCGACTCCGAGGGGTCGATCGTCCTGGCGAACCCGGCGGCGGCGCGCATCCTGCGGCACCGCGCGAGCGATCTGGGCGGCCGGTCGCTGCACGAGCTGCTGCAGTCGAAGCGTGCGGACGGTTCGCCGATGCCCGCCGACGAGTGCCCCCCGCTGGTCACCCTGAACTCCGGTCGCAAGCAGCGGCTGCGCGACCAGGTGCTGTGGCGTGGCGACGGCGAGCCCGTGCACGTCGAGATGACGACGGCGCCGATCCTGTTGGGCGAGGCGGTCGTCGGCGCGGTGATGACGTTCACCGACCTGACGCGCGAGCGCGGTCTGGCCGAGCACCGCGAGCAGTTGGCGGAGCTGCTGGACGGCGAGCTGCTCGCCCGCATCGAGGCCTCCCGGGCCCGTCTGAAGACGCTCGCGGACGGCAGCATCGGCGAACTGGGCCCGAGTGCCCGGCGCGTGGTGCGCCAGGTGGCCGGCGAGCTCGAGGAGATGGCCGGCCTGACCACCGAGGTGCTGGACCACCAGCGCGGCGGTGCGGAGCCGGGCACGGAGGACAAGGACCGCGCCGCGGCGACGGTGGACGACCTGCTGGACCGCGCGCTGGAGACGGTGACGTACCCGGCGCGGGCGGCGGGCGTCGAGTTCACGGTGACGGCCGCCCCGGTCGGCGTGCGTGTGGACGTCGACGCGATGACGCGCGCGCTCGGCCACCTGATCGCCGACACCGTCGCGGCCGGCCCGAAGGGTTCGACGGTCGTGGTCGCGGCGGCGCAGCGCGGCGAGGTGGCCCGGATCGAGGTGCGCGGCCCCGCGAGCCGCGGCAGTTCGGTGCATGTGCCGCTGGCCCGCTCGGTGATCGAGGCGCACGGCGGCACGGTCGAGTCGCACACCGTCGAGGGACGCGGCAGTACGTACGTCGTCGAGCTGCCCGCCGACGAGGAGGCCGCCAAGGAGCGGCCCGGCGAGGCCGTCGAGGGCCCCCGTGCGCGCAAGCGGGCCCGCACCGGCCCCGCGGTCCGCCCGGGCACGGCCGCGAAGGACGCCGCCGAAAAGAAGGACCCCAAGGAGTCGAAGGGCGGGAAGGACGCCGACGACGCCAAAGACACGGCGGACGGCAAGGACGAAAAGGACGCCGAGGAGTCGAAGGACTCGAAGGGCGCCGCGGCCGACAAGGACGCCGACGCCTCGAAGGACGCGAAGGACTCCGCGGACAAGAAGGACGACGGGGACAAGCCGTCGTCCGGCGCGTCCCACCTGCCCGCGATCAGGGGTGCGGCCGAGGTCGTCCCCGCGAACGGACGCAGGGGGTCGGCCGGTTCGCCGGGCGCCCAGGCGCCCGGAAACGGCTCGGACGACAACGCCGACGGCGCGCGCGGCCGCCTCGCGCCCGCGACTCCGGTGGTGCCGCCTCTCCCGACCGTCCCGCCGCTGCCCGCGCCGACGAAGCCGATCGCGCTGCCCGCCGGCGAATCGGCGGCGGAGACCCCGGAATCCGCCGGCCCGGTGCCGCTGGTGCCCGCCGCGGGCGGTCGTCGTGGCGCGCGCCGCGGTCTGCCCGCCGCCGAGGAGCCGGAGGCGGCCGCGCCCGAAGCGGCCGCGGAGGCCGCACCGGTGCCGCGAGTGCCCTCCGTGCCCGCCAAGGCGAACGGCCACCACACCCGCCATATGGCGCGGGCCCGGCACCACCTGTCGACGCCGCCCGCGTCGATACCGTCCCAGTCGCACGCGAGCGCGCACCGCCGTTCGACGAGCGTGCAGGACCGTCCGGACGCGCCGTTCCCGCAGCAGGAGACGCCGCAGCAGTCGCAGGACGGCGCGGAGGCCGGCCCGGTCCCGGGCATACCCGGGACCCCCGGGTCCCCCGACGCCACCCCCGACGCCACGCCCCCGGCCCTGCCGGGACCCCCTGTCCCGCCCGCGTTCGACGCCGACGCGCCGACCGCGCTCATGCCGCAGATACCGTCCGCGCCCACCCCGCCGTTCGGCCCGGCGGACCCCGGTATGCCGGGCGACACCGCGGACCCGGCCGCGCCGGGCGGTTTCCCGGCCCTTCCGCCGATGCCGAGCACGCCGCCGCCGCCGCTGCTGCCCGGAGGCGTCAGCTCGGCACAGCAGTTCGGGCTTCCCCCAGCCGACCCGCAGGCGCTGCAGGGTCGTCGCCGCCGTTCGGTGGTCCCGCAGCCGCAGCAGCCGGGCCGGCAACAGCACGCGCCCCAGCCGCCGTTCCCGGGTCACCCGGAACAACCGGGACACCCCGGTCAACCGGGTCACCCGATGCAGCCAGGGCAGCTGAACCACCTCGGACAGCCGGACCAACAGCCGTACCCCGGGCACCTCGGCCACCCCGGATACCCCGGATACCCCGGCGCCGTCGACGTCGACACGCCCCCGCCGGGCGAACTCGCCGCGCTGGACCCGGACTACCCCGCGATGGTCGCCCCCACGCCGGACGGCCGCCCGCGCCGTCTCCTGGTGTGGCCCGCCCCCGACGGCCCGACCGCGGGCGCTCTGTCGGCGCGCGGCTGGGACCCGGTGCTGGTGCGGTCGCGTGAGGAGGTCGACGCGAGCGCGTCCGCGCATCCCGCGGCGTTGTTCGTCGACCCGCTGACCGGGCCGATCACCCGGACCGCGTTGCAGAGTCTGCGCACCGCCGCGACCGCCGCCGAGATCCCGGTGCTGGTCACCGCGGGCCTGATGCAGGCGACGCGCGATGCCGCGTTCGGCGCCGACCCGGCCGTGCTCCTGCGTTCCCTCGCACCCGCCGACAGCCCGGCGCACGCGTCACGGGTACTGCTGGTGGAGGGCGACGCGGACATCGCGGCGGCCTTCACGGGCTCGCTCGCGCGGCGCGGCATGGACGTCGTGCACGTGACCTCGGAGAGCGAGGCGGTGTCGAAGGCGTCGAGCGTCGAGCCGAACCTCGTCGTCCTCGACCTGATGCTGGTACGCCGACGCCGGCTCGGCATTGTCGACTGGCTGCGCAACAACCAGCGGCTGCACTCGACTCCGATCGTCGTCTACACGACGGTGGACATCGCTCCCGAGGAGGTGCACCGCCTCCGCACCGGCGAGACGGTGCTCTTCCTCGCCGAGCGTTCGACGCGGGACGACGTGCAGCAGCGGGTCGTCGACCTGCTCGGCAAGATCGCCTCGGTGGTCTGACAGACGCACACGCACACGAAGGGCCCGGCCGCTCGGCCGGGCCCTTCGCCGTGTCAGGGCACCACGATGTCAACGGACGTCAGACGCCGGCACGTCACAGCGTCACAGCGTCACGACGTCCAGCTCGTCCTCGCCGTACTGCCGCCGGATCACCTTCTTGTCGAACTTCCCGACGCTCGTCTTCGGCACCGACGCGACGATGCTCCACCGCTCCGGCACCTGCCAGCGCGCGACCCGCCCCGCCAGGAACTCCTTGAGCTCCTCGAGCCCGGTCGTCGCGCCGGGCCGCAGCACGACGGTGGCGAGCGGCCGTTCGCCCCACCGCTCGTCGGGCACGCCGACGACGGCCGCCTCGGCGACGTCCGGGTGCGCCATGAGGTGGTTCTCCAGCTCGACCGACGAGATCCACTCGCCGCCGGACTTGATGACGTCCTTGGCCCGGTCGGTCAGCTGCAGGAATCCGTCCGGGGTGAGCGTGCCGACGTCGCCGGTGCGCAGCCACCCGTCGTGGAACCGGTCGCCCTCGACCGAGTCGGTGCCGGTCTCGCCGCCCACGTAGCCGCCGGCGATCCACGGCCCGCGGACCTCGAGTTCGCCGACCGCGACGCCGTCGTGCGGCATGAACGCCCCGTCAGGGCCGACCAGGCGCGCCTGCACCGACGCGGGCAGCCGGCCCTGCGTCACGCGGTACGCCATCTCCTCCTCGCCGCTGAGCCCGATCGGCGGGCGCGCCACCGTGCCGAGCGGCGACGTCTCGGTCATGCCCCACGCGTGGATGACGCGGACGCTGTGCCGCTTCTCGAACGCCTCCATCAGCGCGGGCGGGCACGCCGACCCGCCGACGATGACCTCGCGCAGCGACGACACGTCGGTGTGGTGCTCGTCGAGGTGGTCGAGCAGCGCGGTCCAGATGGTCGGCACGGCCGCGGCGATGGTCGGCTTGACCTGGCCGATCATCGCGGCGAGCGGCTCGGCCTGCAGGAAGCGGTCGGGCATCAGGATCGAGGCGCCGGACAGCATCGCGGCGTACGGCAGGCCCCACGCGTTGACGTGGAACATCGGCACGACGGGCAGCACGGTGTCGCCGGGCCCGAGCCCGAAGCCCTCGACCATGCACACCTGCATGCTGTGCAGGTAGGTCGAGCGGTGGCTGTAGACGACGCCCTTGGGGTTGCCGGTGGTGCCGCTGGTGTAACACATGGCGGCGGCGCTGCGCTCGTCCATGTCCTCGACCCACGGGAACTCGGTGGGCTGCCCGGCGATGAGCTCGTCGTAGCGGTGGATCTGCTTGTCGCCGCCCTCGAGCGGGGCGAGGTCGGCGTTGCCGGTGACGACGACGTGCTCGACGGTCTTGAGGTGCGGCAGGGCGGGCGCGAAGAGCGGGACCAGGCTGCCGTCGACGACGAGGACCTTGTCGTCGGCGTGGTTGGCGATGTAGATGAGCTGGTCGGCGGGGAGCCGCAGGTTGAGGGTGTGGAGGACGGCGCCCATCGAGGGGATGGCCAGGTAGCACTCGAGGTGCTCCTGGTTGTTCCACAGGAAGGTGGCGACGCGCTGGTCGCCGGTGACGCCGAGGCCGCGCAGCGCGTGGGCGAGCTGTGCCGTGCGGCGCCCGACCTCGGCGTACGTGGCGCGCCGCGGTTCGGCACCGGTCCAGGTCACCACCTCGGCCTTGCCGTGCACGGTGGTTCCGTGCTGCATGATCCTGGTGATCGTCAGCGGCACGTCCTGCATCGTGCTCAGCATCCAGTCCTCCTGGGGGCGTCCTTCGCGGTTACTTACCGGCGGGTACCCAGGATTGTGCTGCGAACCCGGGGCGTTGTCAGCCCCGTGTCCGAGGCTTTCGCGGGCTCGGAGCCGCGCAGCGACACCTCGCGGATCGCCAGCACGGCGAGAAAGCCCAGCAGGGTGACGGGCGCGGCGACGAGGAAGACGGTGTGCAGGCCGCGGGTGAACGCGTCGAGCACCACACCGCGCAGCGGCGCGTCGAGGCCGTGGATAGCGGACGGGCTGCCCAGCAGCCGGTCGAGGCCGCCGCCCGCGGGCGGGGCGACGTGCCGCTCGCGCATCAGCTCGGGCAGCGCCGCGCCGAGCCGGTTGCTGAGGATCGCACCGAGCACCGCGACGCCGACCGCGCCGCCCATCGAGCGGAAGAAGGACGCCGCGGACGTCGCGATGCCGATGTCGGACTTGTCGACGTCGTTCTGGATGGCCAGGACCAGCACCTGCGACGACAGCCCGAGCCCGACGCCGAGCACCAGCATGTACGCACCGGCCAGTGCCAGCGGCGTGCCCACGGTCAGCGTCGAGAGCAGGAACAGACCGGTCGCGATGAGCGGCAGCCCGACCATCGGGAAGCCCTTCCACCGTCCGAACCGGGTGATCAGCCGCCCGGAGACGATCGAGGCGCCGAGCATGCCGACGACCATCGGCAGCGTCATCAGGCCGGAGCGGGTGGGGCTCATGCCGCGCACGATCTGCAGGTACTGCGGCAGGTAGATCATCGCGCCGAACATCGCGAAGCCCACGAAGAACGACCCGGCGCCGGCGAGCCGGAAGGTGCGGCTGCGGAACAGGTGCGGCGGGAGGATCGGCTGCGTCGCGCGGCGCTCCTGCCACACCGCACCCAGCGCGAGCACCAGGGTGAGCGTGGCGAGCGTGTAGGTGGTGCCGGAGTTCCACGACCACTTCTGGCCGCCGAGCGAGAGCGCGAGGAGCACGGACGTGACGGCGCCGGTGATGAGGGCCGCGCCGAGGTAGTCGACGTGCGCTTCGCGGCGCACGAACGGCAGTTTCAGGACGCGTTCGACCATGACGAGCGCGGCGACCGCGAAGGGGATGCCGACGTAGAAGCACCAGCGCCAGCCGAGCGCCTCTGAGCCGACGAGGAACCCGCCGATCAGCGGGCCGGCGACGGTCGCGACGCCGAACGCCGAGCCGATCCAGCCGGAGTAGCGGCCGCGGGTGCGCGGCGTGGTGACGTCGGCCATGATCGCCTGGGTCAGCGCGGTGATGCCGCCGACGCCGACGCCCTGCGCGGCACGGGCGGCGATGAGCTGGCTCATGGACTGCGAGAGTCCGGCGAGCGCGGAGGACGCGGCGAACAGGATGAGCGCGACGCGGAACAGCCGCTTGCGGCCGTACAGGTCGGAGAGCTTGCCCCACAGCGGGGTCGACGCGGTGGTGGTGAGCAGGCCTGCGCTGGCGACCCAGGCGAGCTGGTTCTGGCCGCCGAGGTCGCCGACGATGGTCGGGAGGGCGGTGCTGATGACGGTGCCGGAGATGCAGGCCACGAACAGCGAGACGAGCAGGACGCTCATCACGCGCATGATCTGACGGTGCGTGAACTCCCCCGCGGCGGCCGTCTCGTCCGACTCCGGGTCGAGCGGCTCGACCGTGTCGGTCGACTCGGCCGGCCCGGCCAGGTCGACCGCCTGGGATCTGCCGCCTGACGTGGTGTCGCTTTCCGTGATCGCCATGGTTCCCGCCCCGCACTCGACGTGCCACCAGCATTGCTTCGCGCAACTAACGATAGCCTGCGTTAGTTGCAGCAAGCAACAGAATTACCCGGCGGCGGGTGTGAGCCGGGACTCGCGCCCTGCAAGTCCCCAAAAGGACCACGTACGGGTGAAATCCATGTGTAATTCCACCTTTTGGAGTAATACGCACGGAGAATGATCCGCATGTATGACGTGGTCATCCGCGACGCACTCGGCCACCCCGTGCTCGGCTTCCGCGACGGCACCTGGTTCCATCTGCCTCGCGACCTGCCGCCCCGAGCCGTCGGCGCGCGCACCGCGATCCTCGGCCACCCCGAGGCGGCGGGCCCCATCGTCCAGGTCATGTGCTGGTGGATGCGCGAGCACCCCGCGCACGGGCACGCCGTCGACCTGGCCACCGAGCTGGCGCTGCTGGTCGGCGACATGAGCCGCGGGCTCACGGCGCCCCCGGCCGTCCGGGCCCTGCTCCCCGGCCCGCGGCACGCCGCGGCGCTGGCTCAGAGCACGCCGACCGGGCCGTCCAGCGCGTTCCGGTCGATGTTGACCGTCACGCCGCCGTAGGTCTCCTGCACGTTGCCGTGGTGCTGGTGCACCCGGCGGCCGCGCCACAGCTGGTCCGGAATGTCGTCGGTTGCGGTGCTCGCGCGGTCGTCCCAGCGCGCGTACCAGATCGCGTCCGGCATCGCGCGCGTCCCGGCGAACCGCACGAGGTCGGCGATGCCGGAGCTGAGGCTGCTGTAGTAGCCCGCCGTGTAGCCGCGCGCCCGGACCCGCTCGCTCCACGCCGACACGAAGTTGAGCACGTCGCGGCGGCAGTCCGCGTTGCGGTTGTCGTAGTGCTCCATGTCGAAGTAGATCGCGCTGCCCCGGGCGAACCCGACGGCCGCGGCCCGGTCCACCGCGTCGTCGGCGTCCGCCCTGCCCATGTCCCACGAGCGGGCCGGGTCGATGCGGACCGACTTGCGCGAGGTCGAGCACGACGCCTGGGCGCCGACGTAGATCGGCAGGAACTCCCAGCCCTGCGCGTGCACCCGGCGCACCCACTCGCGGGTCAGACCCCGGTTGGCGCACCCGCGGTTCACGCCGCCCACGTAGATGCCGACCGCCTTGTACGGGGACGCCCGCCACGCCTGCATGGCGTCCACCGGCTGGGCCTCGCACGTGTCGAACGCCGCACCGGCAACGGTGCGCATGCCCCGGGGCCTGGCCCGGGCGGCGTCCGCGGAGGGCACTGCGTAGGCGAGCAGCAGGACGGTCAGCGCCACAGTGGTGCCGACGCGGAGGATGCGGCGCACGGCCGGCCCCTTTCTCTCCACACACGTGCGTCCACGGTGCGCGGGAGAAAGACGGACAATCCGACTAATCCGCCGTGACACGCCGCGGTGTCACGCGGACAGCGCAAAGGCGCCGGGGCCAAAGGCCCCGGCGCCTCGCTGCCGGTGGATGCCGGTTGGTGCCGGCGAACGGCAGTGGATACCGGTGGATCAGGCCTGGCCGAGCACCAGCCCCGACGTCGGCACGCCCGTGCCGGCCGTCACGAGCACGTTGTGCACGTCCTCGACCTGGTTGACCGACGTGCCGCGGATCTGCCGCACCGCCTCGGCGATGCCGTTCATACCGTGCAGGTACGCCTCGCCCAGCTGCCCGCCGTGCGTGTTCGTCGGCAGCTTGCCGCCCATCAGCAGGTTGTCGTCGGCCACGAACCCGGGCGCCTCGCCGCGCCCGCAGAAGCCGAACTCCTCCAGCTGCATCAGCACGAACGGCGTGAAGTGGTCGTACAGCACCGCCGTCTGGATGTCGTCCGGCGTCAGGCCCGAGGTCTGCCACAGCTGCTTGGCGACCACCTGCATCTCGGGCAGGCCGGTCATGTCGTCGCGGTAGAAGCTGGACATCTGCTCCTGGTTGCGGCCCGCGCCCTGCGCCGCCGCGTTGATGACCGCGGGCTTCTGCTTCAGGTCCTTGGCGCGCTCCGCGCTCACGATCACCAGGGCCTGGCCGCCGTCGGTCTCCTGGCAGCAGTCGAGCAGGCGCATCGGCTCGACGATCGGCCGGGAGTTCTGGTGGTCCTCCATGGTGATCGGCTTGCCGTAGAAGTACGCGTTGGGGTTGTTCGCCGCGTGCGCGCGGTCCGCGATGGCGACGTGCCCGAACGCCTCGGTGGTCGCACCGTAGGTGTACAGGTAGCGCTGCGCGAACATGGCGACCCACGACGCGGGGGTGAGCAGGCCGTACGGCATGTTCCAGCCCAGCTCGACGCCTTCGGCGGTGGGCGTGCGCTCCAGCACGCCGGATCCGAAGCGGCGGCCCGAGCGCTCGTTGAACGCGCGGTAGCAGACCACGACGTCGGCGATGCCGGTGGCGACCGCCATGGCCGCGTGGGCGACCGTGCCGCACGCCGCGCCGCCGCCGTAGTGGACCCGGCTGAAGAACGTGAGGTCCCCGATGCCGGCCGCGCGCGCGACGCTGATCTCGGGGTTGTTGTCCATCGTGAAGGTCACCATGCCGTCGACCTCGGACGGCGCGATGCCGGCGTCGTCGAGCGCGGCCTTGACCGCCTCGGCGGCGAGCCGCAGTTCGCTGCGCCCCGAGTCCTTCGAGAACTCGGTCGCGCCGATGCCCGCGATCGCGGTCTTCCCCTTGAGGGAGTCGGCGTGCTTCAGGCTCACTTGGATCCTCCCAGCGCGACGGTGACGGTGCCCGTCACGTGGTTGCCGAGCTTGTTCGCGCCGACCACGGCCACCTCGACGAGGCCGTCGGTCTTGGCGGTGACCTTGCCGGTCAGCGTCATGGTGTCGCCCGGGTAGTTCGGGGCGCCGAGCCGGATCGCGACCTTGCGCAGCTCCGTCTCCGGGCCGGCCCAGTCGGTCACGAACCGGCCCACCAGGCCGTTGCTGGTGAGGATGTTCATGAAGATGTCCGGCGAGCCCTTGGCCTGCGCCAGCTCGCGGTCGTGGTGCACGTCCTGGTAGTCGCGCGTGGCGATCGCCGTCGCGGTGATCAGCGTCGCGGTCAGCGGGATCGCCAGCTCGGGCAGCTCGTCGCCGACGTTGACGTCGTCGTACGTCAGGCTGGTGCGGTCGGTCATGCCCCTGCTCCCTTGCCGGTTGCCCCCTGCGCGAACAGCGCGCCGAGCGCCGCGAGTTGCTGGATTCCGCTGCCGAGCGTCACATCGATCTGACGGCCCCACAGGAAGTGCCGGTGGATCGGGTGGTCGATGTCCGACCCCATGCCGCCGTGCAGGTGCTGGCACGCGTGGACGGCGCGCTTGCCGCCCTCCGACGCCCACCAGCGCGCCACGAGCGCCTGCTCGGTCGCCGCCTCGCCATGGTCCATGCGCCAGGCCGCTTCGAGCGCGGTGACGCGGATCGCCTCGGTGTCCATGTACGCGTCCGCGGCGCGCAGCATGACGCCCTGCTTCGTGGACAGCGGCTTGCCGAACTGCTCGCGGGTGGTGACGTATTCGACGGTACGGGTGAGCGCCTGCGCGCACACGCCGACCTGGAGCGCGGCGAGCGCGACGCGCGCCCGGTCCACGATCCACGCCGCCGTCGCCGGGCCGTCCGCGACGTCCCCGACGGGGACCGCGGGGGCGTTCTCCAGGATCACGTTGCCGGATGCCCACGGCGCCGTCGTCGGCGCGGCCTCGACGGTGACGCCGTCGTCCGCCGGGTCGACCACGAACACCGCGACACGTCCGGCCAGGTTCGCCGTCACCAGCACACCGGAGGCGATCTGCGCCCACGGCACCGACCGCTTCACGCCGTCCAGCACGTAGCCGCCGTCGGTCTCGCGCGCCGTGACCTTCGGCGTGCCGGGCAGGCCCGCGCCGGTCTCGGCGAGCGCGCCCACGACGATGCGCGAGCCGTCCAGCAGCGCGGGCAGCTGCGCCTCGACCACCGGCTCGGGGGCGAACTCGAGCAGCGGCAGGACGCCGTACACGAGCGTGTCGAGCAGCGGCACCTGCGCGGTGAAGCGGCCCTGCTGCTCGAGCAGCAGCGCCAGGCCGACCGTGCCGAGGCCGCCGCCGTCGTGCTTCTCGTCGATGACCGCGCCCATGAGGCCGGCGGCGACGACGTCGCGCCACAGGTCGGCGTCGAACTCCTGGCCGGCCGCCTTGAGCTGCTTCATGCGGTCGTGCGTCGACCGCGCCTCGAAGATCTCCCCGGCCAGTCCGGCGAGCGCCTGCTGGTCCTCGGTGAGGTTGAAGTCCATGGGTCAGGCCTCCTGGTCCACCGGGCGGAAGGCCGGCAGCTTCAGATCGGCGTCGTGCTGCACGAACTCCAAGGCGACGCGCATGCCGATGCGCACCTCGTCGTGCGGGATACCGACGATGTTGGACAGCGTGCGGACGCCCTCGTCCAGCTCGATCAGCGCGACCGCGTAGGGCATGTCGAACGCGGGGAACTTCGGGTAGTGCATCGTCACGTGCGAGTAGATCGTGCCCAGGCCGCCGGCCTCGACGGTGTCCCACTCGAGCGACGCGCAGTTGTTGCAGCCCGGGCCGAACGGCAGGCGCAGCGTGCCGCACTCGGTGCAGCGCTGGATGAGGAGCTTCTCCTCGTCGACGCCGTCCCAGAACGGCTTGCTGTCGCGGTTCACCACGCGGCGCGGACGCGGCTTGAACTCCTGCTTCGGCTTCCGCTTGTGCGGCGTGTAGCGCAGGATGCGGAACCGGTGGGTGCCGACGAGCTCGCGCTCCTCGGCCCCTTCTCCGGTGCGCACGAAGATGTTGACCAGCGTGGTGATGAAGTGCCCGGTGCCGAGGCCCGTGGTCTTCTCCTCCGACACCGTCTCGATCAGCTGGTCGTACTCGACCGTCTCGCCCAGCCTGAGCGGGCGCATGTACTCCTGCTCGCAGTTGGTCGCGACGACCGAGCCGAAGCCGGCCTCCACGACCAGGTCGTACAGCCGCTGCACGGGGCTGTCGCCGCCGGGCTGGCCGGCGTGCAGGCCGCGCATGATCCACACCTGGAGCATGGTGGCCGGCGCGACGATCTCGCCGAAGTGCGTCGTCTTGGCGAACTCGGCGTCGGTGTAGACCGGGTTGGTGTCCCCCATGGCCTCGGCCCAGTGCCGGATCATCGGGCCGTTGACCGGGTCCAGCGCGAGGACGCCCGACTCGCAGTGCAGCCCCTCGAACTCCTTGAGGCGCGCCAGGAACTCCGCCTTGGCGGCCTGCGCGTCCGTCTCTTCCACTGTGGTCACCGCTTCACCTTCGTCATCCCGAGCCGCACCATGGCGACGATCTCGCGCTGGACCTCACTGACGCCGCCGCCGAACGTGTTGATCTGCGCCCGCCGGTTCATCGCCTCCAGGTGGCCGCCGCTGAACGCGCCCGGCGACTTGGGCCGCAGCAGGGCGTCCGGGCCGACGATCTCCATGAGGTTGCGGTACACCTCGATGGCGCCCTCGGTGCCGAAGAACTTCACGCCCGAGGCGTCGCCCGCGTTGAGGGTGTTGTTGCCGACGTCGTGCACCAGGCGCCAGCTGAACATGCGGACGGCCGACAGGCGCGCGTACGTCTCGGCGAACTTCAGCTGCACCCACGGCTGGTCGATGACGCGTACGCCGTCCTCGATCTCCGTGGCGCGCGCCCACTCCAGGACCTCGTTGAAGAAGTCCTCGGCCTGCATGCCGAGCGCGGCGAGCGCGACCCGCTCGTGGTTGAGCTGGTTGGTGATGAGGTTCCAGCCGCGGTTCTCCTCGTACACGAGGTTCCCGTACGGGACGCGGATGTTGTCGTAGTACGTCGCGGTGGTGGTCATGCCGCCGACCGTGACGATCGGCGTCCACGCGAAGCCCGGGTCGTTCGTCGGCACCAGGATCATCGTGATGCCCTTGTGCTTGGGCGCCTCGGTGTCGGTGCGGCAGGCGAGCCAGATCCAGTCGGCGCCCTGCGCGGTGCTGGTGAAGATCTTCTGCCCGTTGATCACCCACTCGTCGCCCTCGCGGACCGCCTTGGTCTGGAGCGACGCGAGGTCGGTGCCGGCCGACGGCTCGCTGTAGCCGATCGCGAAGATGATCTCGCCGGAGACGATCTTCGGGAGGAAGTACTTCTTCTGCTCCTCGCTGCCGTACTTGATCAGCGTGGGGCCGACGGTGTTGAGCGTGACCATCGACACCGGGGCGCCGGCGCGGTACGCCTCGTCGAAGAAGATGAACTGCATCTCGGGGCCCTTGCCCTGGCCGCCGTACTCGACCGGCCAGCCGATCCCGAGCCAGCCGTCCGCCCCCATCTGCCGCCGGATGCGCTGGGTGGTCTCCCCACCCGACTCGCCCTCGGCCTCCAGGGCCTCCCGCACGTCGGGGGTGATCAGGCGGGTGAAATACTCCCGCAGCTCGGCGCGCAGGGCGTCCTGCGCAGGTGTTGGGGCGAGATGCACGTCATCGGCTCCTTACAACGGGCCCGGCCCGCGCGACCCGCCGGCCGAGCAGCCCGCGCACCACGCAGGTACTTGGCAGAGTCGAATTTCTCCCACCCGGCAAGAGCTTGTCAATATCAAGCATCTCCGGACGGGTGCGATCCTCGCCACCCCGCCGGTTGGATGGTCGGGGCCGGTCGGTAGTCTCAGCCGGCTCTGACCAGAAATCAGACCTTGGGGGAAACACCGTGCGCATACGTCTGTCCCACCGAGCGGTGGCCGCGCTCGCACTCGCACTCCCGATCGCCGTCACACCGGCCCTCACCTCGACGGCGGTGGCCGCCGCGGCGAAGCCCTTCGTCACCGTCGACGGCCTCGCCGACGTCATCACCTACAACGCCGCACCTGACGAGTTCACGGTGACGGTGAGCAACCCGGGCACCGGCCCCGTCTCCGGACGCGTCCTGGTGTCCGTCGAGGTCGACACACCCGGCGACATGGGCGCCTTCTTCGAGTACTACGACACGGCCAAGGGCGCCTGGACGTCCGCGGACATGATGTCCAACCTGATCCCGGAAGCCAGCCGCGTCGGCGGATGGCTCGGCGCCGACACCACGCTCGCCCCCGGCGAGACGCGCCAGATCAAGGCGCGCTTCGGCTACAAGCTCGCCAAGCCCGGCTACGCGGACATCACCAAGGGCGCGCTCAGCGCCTGGCTCGTCGCCCCGGAGTACGAGGCCACGCCGTGGCACCAGCAGATCGCCACCGGCCTCGCCTGGTACACGCCCAAGTCGGTCACGATGAAGGTCGAGGACTCCTCGGTCTTCCTGACCGCCGGCGGTCAACACGTCTCTTTCCGGGTCCACCTGACGTCGGACCCGGCCATGGACATCGGCTTCCGCTACCTGAACTCGGTGCTCTCCGCGGGGAAGACGCCGCTGAACACCTGCCAGGCCGCGTTGCAGATCCGCAACCCGAAGACCGACGAGTGGAAGACCGTCGACGCCACCACGAACTTCCAGGTGCTGTGGGAGGACTACCAGTCCGGCACGCCGCAGGACCGGGTGTTCGAGTACCGTGCCGCGATCGGCATGGACTTCCCCGTCGGCACCGACCTCACGCTGAACTTCGGCATCGAGACCACGGGTCCCGACACGCTGGTGAAGGGTGTCAAGACCTTCAAGACCTTCCCCAAGGCCGACCGCGACGCGGCCAAGCAGTGCGCGTCCTTCGACCACCCGCCGGCGGAGGGGGCGCCGCTCCCCGCGCCGGCCCCGCCCAGCCCCAAGCCCGACACCAACGCCCCGCACCTCGCGGAGACCGGCGGCTCCGACTCGGACATGACGCTGTACGGCGCCATCGGCGGCGCCGTCCTCGTCGCCGGCGCGGGCTCCGTGCTCTTCGCTCGGCGCCGCAACGGCGCCTGAGCCCGGCCCAGGGGGCGTGGACGGTCCGCCGTCCACGCCCGCGGGTATTTCGTGACAAAGGACTCGAAAGGCGCGGTTCGGCGGGCCGATTTAGCGTGGACGGTATGGATACCGATCGTCCGCAGGAGCCCGAGGAGCCCCAGCAGCCGCCGGAACCCGGTGGTGGTGGTGGTGCCGGCGGGGCACCGCAGCCGCCCGAGCCGCCCAAGCCGCCGACGGGTCCGCCGGCCGGTGGAGCGCCGCCGCCTCCCCCGCCCGGGGCCGGCGCACCGCCTGTGCCGCCTCCGCCGCCCGCTCCCGGAACGCCGCCGCACGGCACGCCCCCGCCGCCCGGTGCGTCCGGCCCGGTCGGCGGAGAGCCTCCCGGCCCGGTGGCCGGGGAGCCGTACGGGGCCGGCTACGGGGCGCCGCCCCGCAAGGAGTCCGTGGTCGACGTGGGCCGCGACTGGCCCGCCGCCGCGGTGCTGCTGCTGACGGTGCTCGCCTTCGTGATGATGTTCCTGGACTGGTCGGTGCTGCGCGCCCGCCGGGTGAAGGTGACCGACGACGGGTTCGACCGCAGCATCCTGCCCGCCGCGCCGGTCATCCTGGTGATCATGTTCGTCGCCGTCGCGGGCATCGCCGCCTACGCGCTGGCGTCGCGGCGGCCGAGATTCCTGGGCTTCGCGGCCATCCCGGCGTTCACCGCGATGCTCGTCGTGATCATCATCATGACCACGACCACCGAGGTCATCGAGAGCTTCACGCGCGGCCTGGCCACCTATGAACTGGGTGCGGGCGCCTGGCTGTGCCTGGTGTTCACGATCCTCGCGTTCCTCGTGACGCTCGTCCCGCTCGCGATGTGGGGCCGCGAGGCGATGGAGCAACGGCCCCCGAAGGCACCGCACGTGCCCGCCGCGCCGCCGGAGTTCCCGCACGCGGACGGCGACTGAGCGTCAGACCGGCTCGGCCGGGGTCGCGCCGATCGTCGCGGTCAGCTCCGCGCCGAGCGGGTAAGGCCGTTCGTCCGGCAGCAGCGCCGCCGCGCCGTCGAGGTCGCCGTTCCGCACCAGGTCGTGCATCTCATGCGCGAGGCCGGTCACGTCCGTGACGGAGACCAGCCACTCGTCGGCGTACGCGCGGGTCGCCCAGCCGGCGAGGCCGAGTTGGAGTGAGCGGTGCGCGAGCGGCCGCAGGTGCAGGTCGCGTTCGGGGTCCCACTGGATCCGCACGGTCGTGCGGTGCAGCCGGCTGCCCCACGTGTCGCGGTCGGGGTAGACGTCGCGGTCGTAGTGGCTCAGGCACGCGCCGGCGAGCGCCGACTCGAAGCCCTCGCGGGTGATCTCCAGCGCGAGCACGTGCTCCTGGAGCTTCTTGCTCGCCCAGCCGCAGCGGTACATCATCCACAGGAAGCTCGGCTTGACCCAGGTCATGCGCTCGCGGCTCCACGTGGTCGGGAACCGCCCGGTGCGCGCGGCGACGCCCGCGATCTGCGGCTTGTACGCCTGGTACACCGTGACGGTGTCGGAGGTGTGGAGCGCGCGGATCTGGCGGCGCGGCGGTTCCGTCGGGCCGGTCGTCTCTGCCGGTCGTTCGTTCTCGTTCATGGCGCCCCAGTGTCCGGCGGCGATTCGCCCCGGAGCCACCGGTTTTCCGACCACTCCGCGCGCCCTTGTTGCGCGCCCCCGGGGCCCGTCATGCTCGAATGGCCGAAAGCAGACGCGTAACCAGCCGCAGGGCCGGAACACAGGAGGGGGTGGTGCACGTGTCCGAGGCGACCTGTCCGCCGCATGACTGGGTCAACTGGAGCGGCAAGCAACGCTGCCGCCGGTGCGGGACGACGATGGCGCCGCTGCGCCCCGCTCCCCCGCCCCCGCCCGACGGGGACGACGAGCGGTGACCCTGCGGGTCCCGCCCCCTCCCCCGCCCGGCTTCCAGACCGCGCCGCGGGTCGCCTGGGCCGACCTGCATCCCAGGGTGCGCGCGTACGTTGAGGACACGGTCGGCGCGGTGGGCGACTCGGCGACCGTGTGGGCGGGCTTCAGCTGCGACTTCGCGGCGGCGCTCGGCACCGCGCTGGGCAGCTTCTTCGTGAAGGGCGTGCCGTCGGGGCATCCGGCGGTAGGGCAGCAGTGGATGGAGGCCGCGGTCGCGCCGTATGTCACGCGGTTCTCACCGCGGTTGATACGGCACATTCGCGAATGCGGTTGGGACGTCCTGGTGTTCGAGTACATCGACGCCGTGCACGCCGACCTGTCCCCCGGCTCGCGTGATCTGCCGCGGCTGGCCGCGCTGTTGACCGGGATCGGGGCCGCCGAGCCGCCCGGGGCGGACGTGCCGCTGGAGCCGGTGTCCGCGCGCTGGGCCGAGTACCTGGACCCGGCCGCGCTCCGGCTGCTGGCCGGCGAGAGCCTTCTGCACACCGATCTCAACCCGCACAACCTGCTGTCCGCCGGCGACCGGGCCTACGTGGTCGACTGGGCGACCCCGGCGCGCGGCCCGGCGTGGATCGACGTCGCGGACGCCGCGATGCGGCTGATGGAGCAGGGGCACACCGCGTCCGACGCCGAGACGTGGGCGCGGCAGATGCCGTGCTGGCGGCATGTGACGGTGGCCGAGATCGACGCGCTGGTGACGGCGTACGTGCGGACCTGGTGCGCGCGGGCCGCCCCGGACGTCGCGCGCCGGTGCACGGCGCCGTTGGTCGCGCTCGGCTCGGTCAAGCGCGAGGACTGCGCCTGAGGGCGGGGCTTTTCAGCCAACCCGCTTGAGGATCACGAAGACGTTGTCGTAGACGACCGTGTACCTCGCGCCGGGGTGGCGCTGCGCGGCGTCCGCCTCCAGCGTGCGCCGGGCCTCGGCGTCCCAGACGTCGGGCCGGTTCACCGCGACGTAGTCGGGGACCACCTTGCCGGTCGCGCCGATCCAGTACACGGTGGCGCGGGACGGCAGTTGGGATATCAGCCCGAGGTCGGTCTCGACCGTGGAACCCTTCTTCACCAGCCGCACCGCCTGGTTCGCGGCGGCGAGGCGCGGTGAGGCCTTGTACTCGTCGGGTTCGATGACGTGTGCGGCCGGCATGTAGGCGCACAGCGCGAGCGAGGCGGCGAGCACCGCGCCGGGCAGGTTGCGCGCGTACGTGCGCTGCCAGGGCGCGGGCGACTCGCCGGCGGCGCGGACGGCGTCCACGAGCGCGGCGAACACGATCGGCATGAGGACGGCGTTGTAGTGCCAGTCCTGGCCCCAGTGGTTCGGCGTGTCGGAGAGCATGCGCCAGGCCAGCGTCGGCACCGCGAGGATGACGATGGGCGAGCGCAGCGCGAGGAACCCGACGACGCCGAAGACCCACAGGTAGGTCTTGGTCTTGAGGAACGGCCAGAACAGGTCCTGCGGGAAACCGCCGAAGAGCCCGAACAGCGAGCCGCCGCCGGCTTTCTCGCCCTCCTCGTACACGCCGTCCGGGTTCATCCCGGGGATGACGACGTACACGGTCAGCGCCATCGCGAGCGCGCCGAGGACCATCAGCGCGGCGCCGAGCCGCCATCGGCGTTGCGTCAGAAGGTAGATGCCGAGCGCGCCGACCGTGAGGCCCATGTCCTCCTTGACCAGCAGCAGCGGCAGCGCCCACAACACCGCGGCGGTCCACCGGCGTTCGACGAGCTTCTCCATCGAGAACGCCAGCAGCGGCACGGCGAACGCGACCTCGTGGAAGTCGAACTCGACCGCGCGCTGCACGCCCCACGAGAGGCCGAACGCGATGCCGATCGCGGCGCCGCGCGCCGTACCGAGCGCGGTGGACGCCATGCGCGTGATCGGCACGACCGCGAGCGCGAACAGCGCGGCCTGCGCGATCAGCAGGGTGAGCGGGGACGGGAAGATCCGGTAGAACGGCGCGAGGACGGCCAGGATCGGGGAGAAGTGGTTGCCGAGCTGGTTCAGCCCCGGCGAGCGGACGTCGATGGTGGGCGCGTCCAGGTGCGCGTACCCCTTGACCGCCTGCTCGAAGATGGCGAGGTCCCACGAGGGGTTCTCGACGTGCCGGAAGCGCAGCAGCGAGATGAGCGCGTACAGGCCGAAGAACGCGATGCCGAGCAGGTAGGGCGTCGGGCGGGCGGCGAGCTCCCGCGTGACGCGGGAGGCGCCGGGTATGCGGGACCGGCGCGTGTCCCGGGGCGGGCCGGGATCACGCTCCCCGCGCTGCCCCGGGACGGGTATGGGTGCGACCTGAGACGACCGCTGCGACGGTTGCTGCACTGATCCTTGATCCCTTACGAAGGCGGCATCTGTCCAATTCCTCCGCAGTTTCTGTCCCGGAAATACGACCAACTCGTGACATTCGGGACAGACCACTCCTTGGGCGCGGACGCGAAGTGCGGCTCGTGCTCGGCGACGTACGCGCGCAGCCGCTCGGGCAGCTCGTCGTACCCGCCGAGCTTCTTGCCGTGGCAGTGGAAGACCAGTCCGCCGGGCCGCGCGCCCATCCGCATCCAGGGCAGCCACGGCGACAGGCGCGCCCACGAGAAGTGGCACGGCACCGACGGCAGGTCCGGGCGGTCCAGGTCGGAGCGGCGGCAGAAGAACTGGAAGAGCTCCATCGCCCGGTAGACGTCGTCCGCCGAGTTCTCCGGGAACTTCGCGACCGGCAGCGGCGACGGGTAGGCCAGCAGGATGTCCTGCGCCCACATGACGTCGTCGCCCAGCTCGGTGACCGGGGCCCGCCACGGGCCGCGCGGGCCGTCGAGCAGCAGCTCCATGTTCACGGGGTCGTTCCAGATGTGCAGGACCTCGACGTCCTCGCCGGTGAACGGGTTGGCCCAGCTGTCGAGGATCTCGCCGGTCGCCGGGTCCTGGTAGAACGCGGCCTCGCGGGCCAGGAAGCGGTGGCCGCCGTCGACGGCCACGGTGCGGCCGACGTTGAAGCCCTCGAAGCGGAACAGCGTGCGGTGGTTCTCCCCGGGCGCCTGCGTGTGGACGTGGCCCGTCCACCACACCACGGTGTCCTCGGGGCCGAGGCTCGCGCGGGCGCGCACGAACGACTCGAGGTTGTCGGCGGGGTCGCGCAGATCGGGACGGTGCTCGGACGCGTGCGGCATGCGGTCCTCCGAGGAATCGGCGTCGGCTCGAAGCGTATCGGCGCGCGACGCCCGGTGCCCGGGGCATTGCGCCGCGCAACGGAACGATGTTTCCATTCTGAGGCGGGTCGCGGTGTGCCGAACGGGCGAAGCCCCCAGGACACGCGGAAGCCCACGAAGCGCGCGGGGTGCCGGTTCCGTCAGTGTTTGTGGGTAAATTGCCGTTACCGCCGCGCTCGATGTGGAGGGGTACATGGCGTACATCGACGGGTACCGCCTGGCCGACTCACGGGTCCTCGACCTCGCTCAGCCGATGCGCCAGGGCATGCCGCAGTCGGCGAACCACCCCCCGTTCCGGATGGCGCTCGAACGCCGCCACGGCGACTACGTGCGCACCGACGGCGGCTCCGCGGCCAACGAGATCATCGTGACCGGCGGCCACGTGGGCACGCACGTCGACGCGCTCGGCCACGTCTCCCAGGACGGACGGGTGTACGGCGGTCTCGCCGCCGCCGACGTGCAGAGCAACCAGGGGCTGTCCGCGCTCGGCATCGACACCTTCCGCCCGTACGTAGGCCGGGCGGTCGTCCTCGACGTGCCCCGCCTGCACGGCCTCGACATCCTGCCGCCCGGCTACGAGGTGACCGCCGACGACCTGTCCCGCGCCGAGGCGCTGGCCGGCTCCGACGTCCGCCCCGGGCAGGCCGTCCTCATCGCCACCGGCTGGTCGCGCCTGTGGCACCAGTACGACGTCTTCACCGGCCTCCGCGACGGCGTCCCGGGCCCCGGCGCCGACGCCGCCCACTGGCTGGCCTCCCGCCGCGTCCGCGTGGTCGGCGGCGAAACCATCGCCTTCGAACGCATCGCCCCGGGCATGGGCCACGCGACCCTGCCGGTCCACCGCATCCTGCTCGTCGAGTCCGGCATCAACATCGTCGAAACGATGCGCCTCCACGAACTCCTGGACGCCCGCGTCGGCGAATGCCTCCTCATGCTCGCCCCGTTGCCCGTCGTCGGCGCCACGGGAGCCCCGGTCCGACCGCTGGCACTCATCCCGGGCTGACCGTGGCGCGGCGGGTCAGCCCGTCTTGACGGCGACGATGCCCGTGCCGGGGGCGAACACGCCGCGCTCGGCCAGGGTGGTGAGGGCGAAGAGGAGTTTGCCGACGTAGACCTCGTCGAGCGCGACGGCGTGTCGGTGTTCGAAGTCGGCGAGGAACGCCTGGAGTTCTTCGCTCGTGCGGGCGTAGCCGCCGTGGTGGAAGCCGTCGGCGACGTGCCAGTTCCCGCTGGGTGCGCCGTATGTTCGCCGTTGGAGCGCGGCGACCTCGGCGGGGAGGAAACCGCCTTTCAGGACCGCGATCCCGAGTGCGCGGCGTCCCGCTCCCAGGCCTGCGGCGATGCCGGCGAGGGTGCCGCCCGTCCCGCAGGCGACCGCGACGACGTCGTGCGGGACGTCGATCTCGGCGGGCAGCTCGGCGCAGCCGCGGACCGCGGCCGGGTTGCTGCCGCCTTCCGGGATCAGCAGGAACGGGCCCTGGGCGGCGGACAGTTCGGCCGCGAGGCCGGGGTCGGTGCGGCGCCGGTATGTCGTGCGGTCGACGAACACCAGGCGCATGCCGCGCTCGGCGCAGTAGGCCAGGGACGGGTTCAGCGGGCGCCCGGCCAGTTCCTCGCCGCGGACGACGCCGATCGTGGCGAAGCCGTACAGCGCCCCCGCGGCGGCCGTGGCGCGCAGGTGGTTCGAGTACGCGCCGCCGAACGTCAGCAGCGTGCCGTGTCCGCCGGCCCGCGCCGCGGCGAGGTTGTACTTCAGCTTGCGCCACTTGTTGCCGGGGAGTTCGGGGTGGATCAGGTCG
The DNA here is from genome assembly GCF_029953285.1 of Yinghuangia seranimata. Lineage (GTDB taxonomy): Bacteria > Actinomycetota > Actinomycetes > Streptomycetales > Streptomycetaceae > Yinghuangia > Yinghuangia seranimata. The sequence continues at coordinate 53,414 of NZ_JASAOI010000050.1, forward strand.
TCGCGCTTCAGCCAGAGGCGCAGGCCCCGGGCCGCGAAGCGGTCGTCGCGCAGCTCGGTGAGCGGCGACGGCACCCGCGGCGGCGGGAGCGAAACGGGCATCACGGACACGCCCGCGACTATAGCCACGCCGTTCTCCCGCGGCGCTACGCCGGCGGCTCCGGCACGGCTCCCGGCGGCAGCAGACCGCTCAGCTTCTCCGGGTTGACCGCGTACCGCAGCGCCGTGATCCGGCCGTCGACCGCCTCGAAGGTGAGTGCGCCGACCGGCGTCCCGCCGAGGTGCATGAGAACGCCCGGCTCGCCGTTGATCTCGGCGACGCGCATCTCCAGGCCGGCCACCTCCGGCTTCCGGAGCACGCCCAGGATCCAGCGCGCCACGGGGTCGGGGCCGTGCAGCGGACGCCGCGCCGCCGTGACCACGCCGCCGCCGTCCGACCACGAGGTGACGTCCGGCGCGAGCAGCGCCATGACGCCGTTGAGGTCGCCGTTCGTACACGCGGACATGAACTTGTCGGCGATCCTGCGCTGCTCGGCCTCGTCGGTCCGGAACCGCGGGCGGCGCGCCTGCACATGCTCGCGGGCGCGGTGCGCGAGCTGGCGCACGGTCGCCTCCGGCTTGCCGATGGCCTCGCCGATCTCGGCGTGCGAGTAGCCGAAGACCTCGCGCAGCATGAACACCGCGCGCTCGGCCGGGGTCAGCGTCTCCAGCACGACCAGGAAGGCCATCGAGACGGTGTCGGCCAACTCCGCCTCCTCGGCGACGTCGGGCGAGGTGAGGATGGGCTCGGGGAGCCACGGGCCCACGTACGCCTCGCGGACGACCTGCGCCGACTTCAGCCGGTTCAGGCTCAGGTTGGTGACGGTGCGGACCAGGTACGCCTTGGGGTGCTCCACCGCGCCCTGGTCCGTTTGGTGCCACTTGAGCCACGCGTCCTGCACGATGTCCTCGGCGTCGGCGACGCTGCCCAGCATCCGGTAGGCGGTGCCGAACAGCAGTCGCCGGTGCTCTTCGAAGACGTCGGTCATGCCGGTCACCGTGGCAGCATCCGTCACGCCGTCGCAAGCGCGAGGTCCGCGAGGCCGGACACGCAGTCCGGGTAGAGGGGAGCCCAGCCCAACTCGTCCCTCGCCTTCGCGTTGGACACCCGCATGCTGGTGGTGGCCATCTTGTAGGCGTAGGAGTACGGGCGCATCAGCCACGTCGGCACGTTCATCGGCTTCGGGGTGTCGAACGCCTCCGCCACCGCCTTCACGTGCTCGCCGAACCCGAACGGCGTGTCGTCGACGATGTTGTACGCCTCGCCGGGGCGGCCGCCCTCGACCGCCAGCGCCACGGCCCGCGCCGCGTCCCGCAGTTCGATCCACGGCAGCACCCGGCCGTGCCCGGCGACCGCCGGGAGCTTGCGCTTGCGCAGCAGCTCGACGATGTTCTCCGTGCCGCCCGGGCCGTAGAACAGGCCGAACCGCAGGGCGACGCCCTCGACTCCGTCGGCGCCGAGCATCAGCGCCTCCTTCACGCGCATGGCGTCGACGTGGCGCTGGCACTCCTTGTCGGCGCCGGGCGCGCCGAACGGATCGGCCTCGGTCAGGACCTGCTCGCCGTGGTCGCCGTAGCCGTATCCGAACGCCATGGACTCGGCGACCAGGCGACGGGCTCCGACCGCCCGGGCCGCCTCGACGAGGTTGGCGGTGCCGTCGACGCGCAGGGCGTCCGTGGCGTACATGTCCTTGTGCCGCATCGGCGCCTCGCGCAGCGCCGTCGCGGCGTGCACGACCACATCCGCCCGCACGCCCTCGACGGCGCGCAGCAGACGCTCGCGGTCCATCAGGTCGGCCCGGACGTCGTTCTCGACGCCGCGCCCCAGCGCCAGGACGGTGTACCCGGCGCTCGTGAGTTCCTCGGCGACGTGACGCCCGAAGACGCCGGTCGCCCCTGCCAGCAGCACGTTCTTGGTGTCGGTCATGCCCATAGGACAAGCCGCCTCCCCCGAACGTGACAAGGCTTCATGTGACCCCCGTCACATACTTTCGAGGCGCCGGGCTCCTCCGCCGTCCCTCGTTCCGGCCGGGTTGTGCGTGCGGCTGTTCCCGTTCTGGTCACGGTGCGTACGGCTCAGGTGAAAGGCATGGAGTCCTGTGGGTGCGTCGTGGCAGTGTGCGGGCATGGGAGTGGGCGCTGTGGATGACGACAGGTGGGTGCGGGATGCCGTGGAGCAGGCCCGTCCTGTCTGGGAAGGCGGGCACGATCACCAGGAGTTCGGGCGGTATGTGAACGGTCGGCCGTGGAGTCCGATTCAGGCGATCGCGGTGATCCGTGAGGTGCAGCAGTGCACGCTCAGGGAGGCGATCGACAGGTATCAGGCGTATCAGGATCGGATGGGCCGGGGGTAGGAGAGGCGCTTCGCGTCGCCGACGTGGCGGCGCGGTGGGTGTGCGAACGCGGCGCGGACCGAGGGTCCGCGCCGCGCTCGTTTTCCGGGCCGGGATGCCCGGAGGGCTACTTCTTGTCGGTGTCGACCTGGATCGGGATCGCCTGGGCCACGCCGTTCGCGGCGCCGGTGCCGTTCTCCGGGGTGGCGTTCATCGAGGAGAGGAGCTGGCGCGCCAGGCCGAGGCCGGTGCCGCCCAGGGTCAGGGCCTTGGCGAACATGTCGGCCATGCCGTCCGCGCCGTTGAGCAGGATCATGTGCTCGACGTTGCCGAACGCCTCGGCCCCGGCGCGGACGATGTCCGGCCAGTTCTCCGCGAGTTGCTGCGCGATGACGGCTTCCTGGTTCTCCCGCAGCGCCGACGCGCGGGCCTGGATGGCCTCGGCTTCCGCGAGACCCAGGGCCTTCGCGGCCTCCGCGGAGGCGAGGCCCTTCGCGCGGGCGGCCTCCGCTTCGGCGACGCCTCGGGCCTGGGCAGCGTCCGCGTCCGCCGAGCCGAGCGCGCGGGTGGCTTCCGCCTGGGCGAGGCCGCGCACCTTGTTGGACTCCGCCTCGGCGGCGGCCGCGGTTTTGACGCGGGTGGCCTCGGCGGCGGCCTTGAGCTCGGTCTCCCGGGCCTGGGCCTGCGCGGAGGAGATCCGCGCGTCGCGTTCGGCCTCGGCGATGGTGCGGGTCTGGTACGCCTGGGCGTCGGCCGGCTTGCGGACGTCGGCCTGGAGCTGCTGTTCGCGCCGCTGCGCCTCCAGTTCGGCGGCGCGGGTCTCCTGGACGATGACCTCCTGCCGTGCGGCGGCCTCGGCGAGCGGCCCGGCCTGCTTGGCCTGCGCCGCGGCCTTGTCCATCTCCGCCTGGTAGCCGGACTGCTGCACCCAGCTGTTGCGGGTGGCCTCGGCCTTGCGCGCCGCGGCCTCCTGCTCGGCCTCGGTGGCCTCGCGGTCGGCGAGCGCCTGCGCGATGCGCGCGTCGCGCTGGACGGCGGCGGCGTGCGGCCGGGCGAGGTTCTCGATGTACCCGGTCGGGTCGAGGATCTCCTGGATCTGCAGCGAGTCGATGATGAGCCCGAGCTTCTCCATCTCGGCACCGGACGAGGCGCGGGTCTGCTCGGTGAGCTTCTCGCGCTCGCGGATGAGCTCCTCGACGGTCAGCCCGCCGACGATGGACCGCAGGTGTCCGGCGAAGACGTTGTGCACCCGGTCGACCATCTTCTTCTGCTGGTCGAGGAAACGCCGTGCCGCGTTGGCGATCGAGATCAGGTCGTCGCCGACCTTGAAGATCACCACGCCGCGCAGGTGCACCGGGATGCCCTGCTTGGTGACGCAGTCGACGGCGAGGTCGGCGGCGTACAGGTCGAGCGACAGCTTGCGGACGGCCTGCACCCCCGGCAGCACCAGCGTCCCGCGACCCGTGACGATGCGGAACCCGAGGCCGTCGGCGACGCCTTCGGTCCTGTGCCGGGCACCCGAGATCAGCAGTGCCTCGTTGGGTTCCGCGACCCGCCACATGAGCTTGAACACGATGACGACCACGAGCAGCAGCAAGACCGCTGCCACGATGAGGCCGATGGTCATCGGACCTTCCCCCTTTACCCGCCACTGTGCGGCTGGCTGCTCGCAGACCATGTGGCGCGAGGGAAGTGTGCGCCTCCCCGACGCGGCGTTGACAGGGGGAAATCCCCATCTTGACGCGTCCTATACAGGCTCGATGGAAGTCCCTCATCCAGTACCGCGCGCGCGGCCGCGGGCGCGCGGGACGAACAACACCACCACAACTCGACCGCAGATCTCGTCGTTCTCATCATGGACGGAACACCAGGTGTGCCGTGGTGAGTTCTTCGAGGCATGACTATCGATGACACCGGCACCACCGTCCCCGCTCAGGCGAAGTCCACGGCGAGTGGGCGGATACGGGTGGAGGTCGGCGCGCAGCGGGTTCGGGTTGAGGTGGGTGGGGTGGTGGTTGCCGAGTCGGGGAGTCCTCGGGTGTTGTTCGAGACGGGGTTGCCGGCGCGGTACTACCTGCCGAAGGGGGATGTGCGGATGGAGTTGTTGGAGGGGACGGACACGTCGACCCACTGTCCGTACAAGGGGGATGCGGAGTACTGGTCGGTGCGGGTCGGGGACCGGGTGTACGCGGATGTGGCCTGGTCGTATCCCGAGCCGATCACCGAGGAGAGCGCGGGGATCGCGGGGCTCGTCGCGTTTTGGAACGTGGATCTCTATGTGGATGGGGTCTTGCAGGCCGGCTGAGCTCAGAGATGGGCGGCGCGGCTTGGGGGCCGCGCCGCGCCTTGGGGTCAGTCCTGCCGGGCCGGGTCGTTGGTGGCGGCCAACAGGGGCTCGGCGGCCGGGCGTTCGTGGTCCTTGAGGCGGTTGCCGAGGAGGACGAACAGGAGGATCAGGCCCACGGTCAGGAGGATGTGGCCGAGGCCGGCGGTCAGGGAGACCGCGGTCGGGGTGTGCTTGCCCAGGACCTGTTGCGTGCCGTGGACGAACATCATGCCGACGGTGACGGCGATCCCCGCGTTGTAGAACCAGAAGAACCACGTGAAGAGCCGGGAGCCCGACAGGTCGAAGGCCTTGTCGAGGCCCAGGATGATCAGGAAGCCCAGCATGCCGAGGGCCAGCAGGTGGGTGTGCATCAGGGCGAGCTGGGTGTCGCCCTCGTAGTCGTGGTGCTTGGTGAACTCCCGGTAGTAGAGCCCGGATACGACACCGACGATCATGTACACGTGCGCTGCGACGTACGACTTGCGCATACCGCGCCTCCAGGCGTCCGCGTCGGAGTCCGGCGTGGGGGGCCGGATCACCGACTTGTAGATTGACCCGCTATGAACCCTGAATGGCCTTCGCACCTGTCCGTCGGAGCCGTCCGGTTCGCCCGGCCGACCGCCCGCTACGACGCTGTCGTGGCGTTCTACGAAGACGCATTGGGCCTGCCCGTGCTCGGGCGCTGGCGAGGGGACGAGGGGCACGCCGGGTACGACGGCGTGCTCATCGGTCTGCCAGGCACACCGGTGCACTTGGAGGTCACGCAACACGGGAGTCCGCCGGTTATTCCCGAGCCGCATCCGGAGAACCAGCTGGTCCTCTACATGACGGGTCCGGACGCCGTCGCCGAGGCCGCCGCGCGGATGCGGGAGCACGGGCACGAGCCGGTGGAGGCGGCCAATCCGTACTGGCCCGAGCGGGGTTGCCTGTGTTTCGAGGACCCGGACGGCTGGGTCGTCGTGCTGGCGCCGTGGGTGTTCGGCGTCGACCCGGTGCCGCGCCCCGCGGTCTGACCGCCCGCCGGGAAGCTCAGTTCCCGGCGAGCGACTTCTGCCAGACCGGGCTCTCGAAGTAGTGGTTGTCGTACGTCAGCGAGCTGTCGCGGATGTCCTGCACCGTGGCCTCGCCGCGGTACACGCGCTCAAGCAGCCGGTAGTAGTCGAACCGGTGCAGGCCCGGCGTGAAGACGACCAGCATCTCGGCGGTGCTGTCGGGGGCCGGCGCGAAGGCGTGCGGGACGGTCGGCGGGACGGTGAGGAAGTCGCCCTTCTCCAGGATGTGCACCTCGTCGTCGACGAGGATGCGCATCGTGCCGTCGAGCACGAAGAACATCTCGGTGGCCTTGGTGTGGAAGTGCGCGGGCGCGCCCGGGGAGCCCTTCTCGAAGGTGGCCTTGTTGGCGGTGAGCGCGCCGCCGGTGTCGCCCGCGTCGGCCAGCAGGGTGATCAGGCTCGTGGCGCCGTCCTGCAGCGACTCGGCGTCGTGGGCGCGGACGAGGACGGGGCGCTGGGGCTGGGCGTTCGCGGTCATCAGGGGTCTCCTCATGGTGTGCTGTGCGTTGTGCGGATCACCGGGACCGCGGTCCTGCGGCTGGCGACACGGACAACATTACGAGCGCATCTGACCCCTGATGAGGGTCAATCCGAGGCCTGATTGGCAGGTCAATCCCGCAAGGGGGCCGCCCTGGAGCGGCGGTCAGCGGGCCGAGTACGCCGGGCCCGCGTGCACCATGAGGACCCGGTCGATGAGGGCGACCAGTGCCTCCTTGACCGACTCCCGGTGCCGCGCGTCGACGTCGACGATCGGGACGGACGGGTCGATGCCGAGCGCCTCCCGGACCTCGCCGAGGTCGAAGCGCGCCGCGCCGTCGAACGTGTTGACGGCGAGCAGGAACGGGATGCCGCGCTCCTCGAAGTAGTCGACCGCCGGGAAGCAGTCCTCGACGCGCCGGGTGTCGACGAGGACGACGGCGCCCAGCGCGCCCTCGACCAGGTCGTCCCACAGGAACGCGAACCGGTCCTGCCCCGGCGTACCGAACAGGTAGAGGATGAGCGTCGGATCGAGCGTGACGCGCCCGAAGTCGAGGGCCACCGTGGTCGTCGTCTTGCCGTCCACGCCGGTGATGTCGTCGATGCCGATCGACACCTCGGTCATGGCCGCCTCGGTCGCCAGCGGTTCGATCTCGGAGATCGCGCCGACGAACGTGGTCTTGCCGACCCCGAAGCCGCCGCTCACCACGATCTTGACCGAGGTCGGCGCGGCGGCCTCCGCGTGCGGCCCTGCCCCGTAGGGCTGCTCATAGTGCCCGTACAAGGTCCCTGATCCTCTCGATGGTGTGCAGCGGCATGCTTCCCGGCTCCGGTGACTCCAGACGGAACACCAGGTTTCCGGCGAGGAGGTCGCCGATGACGACCCGGGCCACGCCGACCGGCACGCCGAGCGCCGTGGCGATCTCCGCGACGGAGCACGGCTGTTGGCACCGCTCGACGACGCGCCGGGCCTCGAAGGCCAGCGGTGCCGACAGCGCCGCCGGCAGGGCGCGGACCAGGGTCTCCAGGCGCAGGCCGTCGGTGACCGGCGTGGTGCGGCCGCCGGTCATGATGAACGGGCGGACGTACGCGTCCCCGTCGTCCGCTTCCGCCGCCGACCACGCGCCGCCGGCCTCCGACGCGGGCGCGGCCGGCCTGGCGTGCCGCGGAACGAACCAACCACGGTCGGTCATGCCGCACTCACCTGGGCAGTCCGCGCCGCAGCTCGGTGATGAGCGCCGGGGTGAGCAGCGTTCCCGCGCGGTCGGCCAGCACCGCGATCTCGTAGCCGACCAGCCCGATGTCGGCGCCGCGGTGGGCGAGTACTCCCACGCAGCTGCCGTCGGCGATGGTGGACACGAGCAGGAAGCCGCGCCGCATCTCGATCATGATGAGCTTGAGGCCGTCGAAGTCGTAGCGCCGCGCGGTGCTGCGGGCGAGTCCGGTCAGGCCGGACACCACGGCGGACAGGTGGTCGGCCTCGGCCCGGTCGAGGCCTGCCGACATGGCGATGAGCAGGCCGTCGGAGGACACCGCCACCGCGTCGCGGACGCCGTCCGTGTCCCGGACGAAGTTGGCGAGCAGCCAGTTGAAGGCCTGCGGGTGGCCGGTGTGCAGTTCGGTGGTCAAGGGAGCTCCTCCTCACGCGTTGCGGGCGGGAAGTCGTACGGGGGCGCGGCGGGTGGGATGCCGCCGCTCGGCTCGGAGAGGCCGGCGAACTCCGCGATCTCGCCGCGGAGATGGCCGCCTCGGAAGGCGGAGAGCATGCTGCGCACGTCGTCGGGCGAGCGCTCGCCGAGGGGTTCGTCGAACACCGGGGCGGGGGCCTGCGGCCTGGGTGCGGCGTCGGGACGCGCGGCAGGGGCGCGTTGGGCGCGTGGCACGCGTTTGGCCAGGCCGTTGCGGGTGCGCCGCACGCCGGTGTCGGGTACGGCGGCCGGGGCAGGCGCGTCGCCCGGATCAGGACCGGCCGCATAGCCGCTCCCCGCCGGTACGGGCACCGTCAGCACCGCCGTCCCCACTGTCGTGTACCCGCCGTCAGGGGCGGCCCCCGAGGGCGCGGCCGCGACCGGGCGTTGTCCCGCAGGGGACGCGACACGTGTCGTCGCCGGGGCGCCACCCACCGCGTCGGCGAGCACCGCCGCCGGAAGCAGGACGCGCGCGGTGACGCCCGCCACCGGCGACTCCCCCACCCGCACGTCGGCGCCGAGCCGGCGCGCGAGCCGCCCGACGACGTGGTGGCCGAGGCTGCGGCTCGGCGCGTCGAGGAAGTCGACCTCGCCCGACAGCCGCGCGTTGGCGGCGTCAAGCGCGGCGGCGGTCATGCCGACGCCGTGGTCGATGACGGCGACGAGGTAGTCGTTGCCGATGCGCCTTCCGTAGATCTCCACTTCGACGTCCGGCGGCGAGAACGCGAGGGCGTTCTCCACGAGTTCGGCGACGAGGTGGGCGAGTTCGGCGACGGCCTGGCCGACGACCGCGGTGTCGTCCATGCGTCGCAGCACGACGCGCCGGTAGTCCTCGACCTCGGACAGCGCGGCGCGGACGACGTCGCTCACGTGCATCGGCGCCCGGCTCGGCCGCGGTGCCGGTTCGCCGACGAGGACGAGCAGGCTCTCGGCGTTGCGCCGCATGCGCGTGGCCAGGTGGTCGAGTTCGAAGAGGTTGCCCAGCGCGTTGGGGTCGGTCTCCTCGTGTTCGAGGCGGCTGATGAAGCCGAGCTGACGGCGCACCAGGTTCTGGTTGCGGCGCGCGAGGTTGACCAGCGAGTCGGTGGTGTTGCGGCGCAGCACGGCCTGTTCGGAGGCCAGTTGCACCGCGGTGTCCTGCACCTTGCCGAACGCCTTGGCCACCGCCCGGATCTCACGTCCCGCACCGCGCCGCACCGGCACCGCGGCGGGTGGCGCCGGAGCGTGCTCACCGACGCGGAGGCGGGTGATGACCTCGGGCAGCCGGGTGGACGCGAGCGCCTCCGCCTCGGCGGCCAGGCGCGTGAGCGGCCGGGTGATCGACCGCACCGCGAACGCGGTGAGCACGATCTCGCCGAGCACCAGCAGCACGGCGGCGGCGAGGTAGCCCAGCAGCCGGGTCTCCGCCTGGTCGCGCAGTTCGCCCGCGCGGGCCCGCAGTTCGTCGCCGAGGGACAGCTGGACGGCGCGGATCGCGTCGATCACGGTGGTCATCGACGCCCACCACGTGGGCGCGTCCAGGCCGGCCAGCGCGCGGCCGTCGGCGGCGCCGAGCGCGGTCTGCTCGATGCGCTGGGCCTGCACCGCCGCAGGTGATCGCAGTGCCGCGTCGGCGCGCTCCTGCTGCGCCGGTGTCGCGCTGCGCTGGAACTGCGCGATCCCGGCCTGCTTTTCGGCGCGCATTTCGGCGAAGGACTGGTATTCGTCGTTCTTGAAGCGTCCGGCGCTCAGCACGCCGTTGAGGAAGCCGCGGGCCTGCGCGGTGGCCTCTTTGGCGTCGCCGAGCGCGGACAATGCGGCGGTGCCGCGCAGGAGTTCGCGGTCCCGGGTGCGTTCGGGCGCGGTGCCGGCCCGGATGAGCCCGGCGATGCCGTCGGTGAAGTAGGCGAAAGTCGTGTCGCGCTGCGCCTCGCCCGCGTCGACCTGGGCACGGGTCCGCGCGAGCCGCGCCCAGTGCTCGCGGGCGTCACGCAGCGCGGCGGTGTCGCGGTCGCGGGTGGCGGCGGCGAACGCGGCGAGCGCGCGGTCGGTGTCCTGGCGCTGCGCGTCGAGCGGCCCCCGATAGCCGCTCTGCCCTGCCAACAGGCCGCTGGTCAGGCCGCGTTCGCGCTGCAGCTCGTGGACGGCGCGCTGGACGTCGAGGGCCAGGCCGACATCGGACGCGGTGCGCTCCGCGTCTCGGTAGGCGCCGAGCTCGCCCGCGCCCAGCACACCGAGCAGGACGAGCACCGCCGACAGCGACACCGCCAGCACGGCGACCAGGCGCCCGCGGATCGACGCGGGAAGCAGGTTTTTCCGCACGCCGGGAATGAAATCAGTACAGGTATTGGTGTGACAATCCCGGGTGGGAATATACCGGGGCGGATCGCCCATTAATTATTGTGAACCTCGCCGGTCCCGACACCGCGAGATTTCCCTTATCTCGCCGAAACAAAGGGGAAACCCGCACGTCACACCCTGGACGAGCGCTCACCCCTGATCAGCGCGACAAATCCCACGACGACCAGCGAACCGATCAGCAATTTGACGATGAATCCCAGGAACGTGCCGATCAGCCAGATCAACAGCGCGCCGGTCATCAGCAGGATGAGGACCGGTACGCCGATACGCAGCCACGCAGGCACGGAACCCATGGCATCCCCCACACGGTCTCAACGGTGGTCACAGCACTCGTCATCTGCCCGCTACCGGGGACGCGACACGCGGTTTCCGGGTTCCCCCGGAACACGGTCGGCTCAGACCGGCCACGCCTCGCGCCGCCACGCCGCGTCCCAGAACATCCACTCGTACCGCGACGTGGTCACGAAGTGCTCGATGACGCGGGCGCGTTCGGCCGTCCCGAGATCGGCGCCGACCCGGTCGGTCAGCTCCAGCACCGCGCGCACGGTGGACTGGAACTCCTCGTCCCCGTAGGTGTCGATCCAGCGCTTGTAGAGCGGGTTCGGCGACGACTTCTCGAGCAACGCCTCGCCGACCCGGGCGTAGATCCAGTAGCACGGCAGCACCGCGCCCAGGCCCTCCGCGAACGAGCCGCCGTACGCCGCCGCGAGCAGGTAGCTGGTGTAGGCGCGGGTGGCGGGCAGCACCGGCTCCGCCGCGGCCTCCGCCGCCGAGCTGCCGTAGGCGCTCATGAAGTCGGCGTGCATGGCCTGCTCGGCGGCGATCGCGCCGGCCGCGTCCGTCGCGAACTGGCGCACGGCCGCCTCGTCGGGGGCCTTGGCGGCGCACACCGCGAGCGCGCGGGCGTAGTCCCGCAGGTAGTGCGAGTCCTGCACGACGTAGTGCCGGAACGCCTCGGCGGGCAGCGTCCCGTCGGTCAGGCCCTGGAGGAAGGGGTGCGCGAGGATCTCGGCGTAGACGTCGTCGATCGCCGACCACAGTTCGTCACGGAACGCCACGGCGTTGTCCCTTTCATCCCGTCCGCAGGTGCGCTTCACCCTAACCCTGTCGAACCCTGCCGGCGGATCACGCCTCGGGCGGTGAGAAGAAGACCAGCACGCGCAGCGGCTCGGTGATGCGGTGGAAACGGTGCTCCTGGTGAGCGGGCACGAAGACCACGCTGCCGCGCGCGACCTCGGTGACCTCTGTACCGACCGTGAGGCCGGCACGGCCGCTGATCACCACGTACACCTCGTCCTGCCCGTGCGGCTTCTGCGTGTCGGTCTCGCCCGGTTCGAGCGCGTAGAGGCCCATCGAGAAGTACTTCTCGTTGAGGAAGCGCAGGTACGCGCCGCGCTCCTCGGCACGCTCGCGGTCGAGGTCGTCGAGACGGAACACCTTCACGGGGCGCTGCTCCTTCCACTCGTCCCGGTGCTGCCCCGGGCACTCCGTGCTACCTGTCGGCAGCGAAGATACGACAGATCAGACACAGTCCGAGGTCACGCCGGTCCACGCCTCCCGCCAGCGTTCCGCACCTGACACGATGCGGGCATGAAGAGCCTCCTCATCAAGCTGCTCGCCAACGCGGCGGCCATCTGGATCACGGCCGTGGTCGTCAACGGCGTGAACATCACCGGCGACTCAGCGGGCAACAAGGCCGGCACGGTGGTGCTGGTCGCGCTGATCTTCGGCACCGTGAACGTCCTCATCAAGCCGATCGTCAAGCTGTTCTCGCTGCCCCTGTTCCTGCTGACGCTCGGCCTGATCACCTTCGTGATCAACGCGCTGATGCTGTGGCTGACCTCGTGGATCTCGGGGAAGCTGGATCTGAGCTTCCACGTCGACGGGTTCTGGCCGGCGCTACTGGGGGCGTTCGTCATCTCGATCGTCAGCTGGCTGCTCAACACGATCCTCGACCGCGACTGACCGGCACCGCCGGCGGCGGCACCCAACCACAGGGTCGGATGTTTCACGTGAAACCACGGTGGACGGCCCGCGGCAAGGAGAAGCCATGACCTCGGACGGAACCCGCGCCGTACACGCCGGGCTGCCCCCGGCGCGGCCCGGCGGCTCCTTCGCGGCCGGCCCCGTGTTCGCCGCGACGTACCACCTCTCGGGCGACCCGAGCGGGCCGTACCAGTACGGCCGGTTCGCCAACCCGACCTGGGTCGGGCTGGAGAACGCCGTCGGCGAGCTCGAGGAGGCGGCCGGCACCGTGGTGTTCCCGTCCGGCATGGCGGCGATCTCGGCGGTGCTCATCGGGCTGACCGAGCCCGGCGACACCGTGGTGCTGCCCTCCGACGGCTACCCGGCCACCCGCGGCGTCGGCGCACACCTGGCCGCGCGCGGGGTGACCGTACGACCGTGCCGCACCGACAACGAGGCCCTCGCCGAGGCCGTCCGCGGCGCGACCCTCGTCCTCCTCGAATCGCCGAGCAACCCCGGCCTCGAGGTGTGCGACCTGGCCCGCGTCGCCGAACTCGCGCACAGCGAAGGCGCGCTCGTCGCCGTCGACAACACGCTCGCCACGCCGCTCGGCCAGCGCCCCCTCGCGCTCGGCGCGGACATCTCGCTGGCCAGCGGCACCAAGGCGCTGACCGGGCACAGCGACGTCCTGCTCGGGTACGTGGCCGCCGCGGACCCGGCACTCGCCGAGCGCGTCCGCGCGTGGCGCACCCTGACCGGCGGCGTCCCCGGGCCGATGGAGGCCTGGCTCGCGCAGCGTTCGCTGGCCACCCTGCAGCTGCGCCTCGAACGCCAGGCGGCCAACGCGCTCGCACTCGCCGAGCTGCTGGCCGACCGCCCCGGCGTGACCGGGGTCCGGCACCCTGGCCGGCCCGGCGACCCCGCACACGCCGTCGCGGCCGCGCAGATGCGGTACTTCGGCAGCGTCGTGGCGTTCGTACTGCCCGACCAGGACACCGCGGAGCGCTTCCTCGGCGCGCTGGAGCTGGTCTTCGAGTCCACCAGCTTCGGCGGCGTGCACAGCATGGCCGAGCGCCGCGGCCGCTGGCCGGGCGACGACATCCCGCCCGGTTTCATCCGTTTCTCGGTCGGCTGCGAGGACACCGCGGACCTGCTCGCCGACGTCGCGCAGGCCCTCGACAAGACCCTCGGCACGGCGGCCGAGCGCGCCGACGGGTAGTCGGCCGGGCGCGGCCGCCCTGAGCGGCGGAGCGCCGGCCGTCACAAGATCACGTCAACCCTCGGCGGTTTCCGGTCAATACCCCAGGATCCGGTGCACAACGACTTGTTCGCGCCCTTGGGCGCGTCAAGGATGACAGCGGCCCCTTGCGGGCCGAAACTGCAACAGGGCACAACGGGGCGGCCCACGGGGCGGGGTCGATCGGTACAGGGGGGGTCAGTGGATCTGACGTTGCTGCGCACCTTCCTGGCGGTCCATCGGGCGGGATCGTTCACCCGTGCCGCGCACCTGCTCGACCTGTCGCAGCCCGCGATCACCGCGCAGATCCGCAGCCTGGAAAAGCAGGTCGGCCGCCAGCTGTTCGAACGGCTGCCGCGCGGCGTCACCCCGACCACGATCGCCGACGAACTCGCCGCCAAACTCGCCCCGCACCTCGACGCGCTCGAGGAGATCACCGCACGCGACGTGCTCGGCACCGATCCGTTCCAGCAGACCGTGCACCTGGCCGGCCCGCCGGAGATCACCGGGCGCCGGGTGCTGCCCGCGCTCGCCGACCTGGTGCGCCGCGGTCTGCGGCTGCGGATCACCCTCGGGCACGGCGACGACCTGCTGGCCGGGCTCGCCGCCGCGCGCCACGACATCGTCGTGTCCGACGTGCGCCCACGCGGCCGCGGCATCGTCGCCACCCCGCTCGCAGACGAGGAGTACGTGCTCGTCGGCGCTCCCGTGTGGGCCGAACGGCTCCCCCGCCGCCGGATAGAGGCGGGCGGCCCGGTCGCCCTCGACGGCGCCCCGCTCATCTCCGACAGCGAGGACCAGCCGCTCGTCGAGCGGTACTGGGCCAGCGTGTTCGACAGCAAGCCCACCGCGCCCGCGGGCGTCGTGGTGCCGGACCTGCGGGCCGTCCTCGACGCGGTGCGCGCCGGCGCCGGCATCGCCGTGCTGCCCCGCTACCTGTGCGATGACGACCTGGCCGCGGCCTCGATCGTCGCCCTGCTCGAACCCGAGATCCCGCCGCTGAACACGCTGTTCCTCGCGGTACGCACCGGCGAACTCAGCCGCCCGCACCTCGCACAGCTGCACGGCCGCCTGCTCGCCCGCGCCGCCGACTGGTGACCCGGCCCATGGCTAGTCCAGGTCCTTGGCGAGCAGCGTCAGGATGCCCTCGACGTTCGCCGTCAGATAGGCCGCCAGGGTCGCCGGCACCACGTCGACCGTCGCCAGCCCTTCCGGCGTGAACGGCACGCGGACCACGGTGTAGGTGCCGTTCGGCTCCTCGACTTCAGGCCCGTGCCGCAGCGACGGGTCGATCGACTCGAGGCGGCACGCGAAGAAGTGCTGCACCTTCACACCGCCGCCGGTCTCCGGCACGGTGTCGACGAACGCCGGTACGCACGACGCCAGTTTCGCGCCGAGCTCCTCCAGCACCTCGCGGCGCAGCCCCTCCACCACGGTCGTGTCGCCCGGCTCGACGCCGCCGCCGGGCGTGATCCAGTACGGGGTGGCCCCCGGCTTGGTGCGCTTGATCAGGACCAGCCGGTCCTCGTCGTCGAGCAGGATCGCGCGAGCCGTCCGTTTGACCACTTCCCGCATCGTGCACTCCAGAGGGCAGCCGGATTACCTGAAGGGATCATTCCGATCCGCGGCCGCGTTCATGCGCGCGCTCCGGGACAAGATCCCCGGGGTGGCGCTACCCCGCCGCGCCCGGGCCCGGCCGGACCACACCCGACTCGTAGGCGATGACCACGAGTTGCGCCCGGTCCCGCGCGCCGAGCTTCACCATCGCGCGGCTGACGTGCGTCTTGGCGGTCAGCGGCGACACGAACAGGTGCTCGGCGATCTCGTCGTTGCTCATCCCCGACGCGACCAGCGCCAGCACCTCGCGCTCGCGGTCGGTGAGCGCGGTCAGCCGGTCCGGCGTGGCGACCTTGGGCTCGGGCTGCGCCAGGAAGCGGCCCACCAGCGCGCGCGTCGCGCCCGGCGACAGCAGCGACTCGCCCGCCGCGACGGTCTTGATGGCCCGCAGCAGGTCCGCCGGCTCGGTGTCCTTGACCAGGAAGCCGCTCGCGCCCGCGCGCAGCGCCTCGAAGACGTAGTCGTCGACCTCGAAGGTGGTCAGCACGAGCACCTTCACCCCCGCGAGGTCCTCGTCGCCGACGATGCGCCGGGTCGCCTCCAGGCCGTCCATCTCGGGCATGCGGATGTCCATCAGCACGACGTCGGCGCGGGTCTCGCGGGCCAGCTTCACCGCCTCGGCGCCCGTCGCCGCCTCGCCGACGACCTCCAGCTCGGGATCGGAGCCGATGAGCACCTTGAAGCCGGCGCGCACCAGCAGCTGGTCGTCGGCGATCAGCACCCGGACCATGGGATTCCTTCCGTCGGTGAACGGTCTTCCGCGCCGGCCTCGCGCGGCAGCGCGCCCGGCGGTACGGGCAGGCCGTCGGCCGGCAGCAGCGCCCGCACCGCGAACCCGCGCGGCGCGCTCGGCCCGACCTCGAGGGTCCCGCCGACCGCGGTGGCCCGCTCGCGCATGCCGAGGACGCCGTGCCCGGTGCCCGAGCCGGCCGCCTCGGACCCGCCGCGGCCGTCGTCGGTGACCTCGACCTCGACGACCTTCGGCCGGTACGCGATCCGCACGGTGGCGCTCGCGCCGGGCCCGGCGTGCTTGACCGCGTTGGTCAGCGACTCCTGCACGATCCGGTACAGCGCGAGGCCGACCGGCGTGGGCAGCGCCCGCTCGCCGCCGGACACCTCGAGCAGCACCGGCAGCCCCGCGGTGCGGTACGACGTGACCAGCGCGCCGATGCCGTCCGCGCCGGGCGTGGGCTCGGTCGGATGGTCGGTCTCGCCGTCCTGGCGCAGCACGCCGAGCGTCGTCCGCAGCTCGGCCAGCGCGTCGCGGCTGGCCTCCTTGATGTGCACGAGCGCCTGTCGGGCCTGGCCGACGTCCTGGTCGATGACGTGCGCCGCGACCCCGGCCTGGATGTTGATCATCGCGATGCTGTGCGCGACGACGTCGTGCAGCTCGCGCGCGATGCGCATGCGCTCCGCGGTCACCCGGCGGCGCGCCTCCTCCTCGCGGTCGTGGTCGGCCCGGGCGAGCCGGGCCTGCACCTCGGCCCAGTAGGCGCGCTTGGCGCGCACCGCCTCGCCGACCGCGACGGGCAGGTAGAGCCACACCACGCCCAGGTAGTTCTCCGGGCGCAGGAACGACGAGCCGAGCACCGACAGCCGGATCACGGTGTGCGCGACGGCGATCGCGGACGCGATCCACAGCGAACGGCGCAGCCGCTCGCGCGACGCCACCGTGTACAGGGCGATCAGGGTCGGCATCAGGATCGAGCCGTCCCGGCCGTCGGCCGCCAGATAGGCGAGCTGGCCGAGCTCGGTGAGCGCCAGCACCAGCAGCGGGTGCTGGCGGCGGCGCAGCAGCACCAGGCAGGTCAGGACCGCGATCGTCAGGTTGAGGGCGTTCGGGTGGCCGCTGACGTTGTGCTTCTGGGTCGGCGCGATGGCCCCGCCGATCACGGCGGCGGTCAGGAACACCACGAGCACGATGTCGGACGCCCACGGGTGGCGGCGCAGCGCGCTCCCCCACTGCGACCAGCGCTGCCAGCGCGCGGCGAGGGTCTTGGTGTCGCCGCCCGCCGCGCTGTCGCACCGCGCGGTGTCGGTCGGCGTCGTGTCGGTCGGCGCGGTGTCGGGGGCCGTGCCGACAGCGCTGTCGACCCGGCGCGAGTCACCATCCGGAGCGGGCCGCACGTCCGCCCCGGCCCCGACAGGAGACAGGGGGCCCCGCGCGTCGGTGCGTACGGGGCCCTCCTGCTGCTGCATCACTTCTCCTCAGTGGTCCTTCGGTCCATCATCCGCCGTGCGTCACCGCCCGGCGAGAACCGGCTCGCGGTCCTCGTCGCCGTGCCCGCCGCCGTGCCCGGTCCGCGGGTCGGCGCCGTGCCCCGGCCACCACGCGCGGTTGCCGATCAGCGCGGTCACCGCCGGGACCAGGAACATCGACATCACGAACGCCGAGATGCAGATGCCGGCCGAGACCGCGAAGCCCATCTCGGTCATCATGCTCATGCCGGCGAACATCAGGGAAGCGAACGTCCCGGCAAGGATGACACCCGCAGCGGCGATCGAGGGGCCCGCGTGCTCGATGGCGAGCGCCGCGGCCTTGCGCGGCTTGTGCCCCTCCTGCGCCTCCTCGCGCAGGCGCGCCACCATCAGGATGTTGTAGTCCGTCCCGATCGCGACCACGAACATGTAGATCATGATCGGCAGCGAGAACATCACGCCGGCCTTGTCGGCGAGCCCCTGGAAGACCAGCACCGTCGCGCCGAGGGTCGACGCGTAGCCGAGCACCACCGCGAGCATCAGGTACCAGGGTGCCACGACGCTGCGCAGCAGCAGGCCGAGGATCAGCGCGATCAGCAAGCCGGCCACCGGGAAGATGACCTTCATGTCGTGGTTGGTCGCGGTGCGCACGTCGGTGAACTGCGCGGTCGCGCCGCCGACGACGACGTCCGTGCCGGCCGGGGCCGTCCGGTCCGCGGTCGCGCGCAGCGGCTTGATCGCGTCGAGCGCCGCGTTGGTGTACGGGCTCTCCTTGAGGACCAGCTGGATTTCGGCGGACATGCCGTCGCCGCTGTACGTGACGTACCGCTTGGGCTCGTCCGGCTTGGAGACCGCCTTGACCGCACCGACGCCGTCCGCCTTGCCCAGGGAGTCGGCGTACGCGTCGACGACCTCGTGGTCGAGCGGCTGGTCGGTCTTGGACGAGACGTACACCTGCGTCGGGTTGAGCATGCCCGCCGGGAAGCCGGACTGCATGTCCTTCATGGCCTTGGCCGACTCGGTGTTGCTCGGCAGCTGCCCGATCTGGTCGTAGTCCGCCTTGAAGCCGAGCAGGCCGGACGCGAGCGCGACCATGATCACACCGGAGACCACCGCGACGGCGACCGGCTTGCGGCCGGTGAGCGCGCCGAGCTTCGCGAACGTGGTGCCCTCGGGCTGCTTCTGCCAGCCCTTCGACGGCCAGAACACCTTCGGGCCGAGCAGCGACACGACGGCCGGGACCAGGGTGAGGCCGGCGATCGCCATGACGATGACCGCGATGGCGAGGCCGGGGCCCATCGACCGGAAGCTGCCGAGCGTGGCGAGCAGCATCGCGCCGAACGCGATGACGACCGCGCCGGCCGCCGAAGCGATGGCCTCGCCGACGCGCTCGACCGCGACGATCATGGCCTGCTTCTTGTCGTCGCCAGCCCGGAGCCGCTCCCGGTACCGGAACAACAGGAAGAGGATGTAGTCGGTGCCGATGCCGAACAGCACCACGATGAGGATGGTCTGCAAGGACTGCTCGACCTGGAAGTCGAACGCCTTGCCCGCCATCGCGATCACCGCCGGGGCCACCATCGCGACCAGGCCGACCACGACGATCGGCAGGAACGCGGCGACCGGGCTGCGGTAGATGAGCAGCAGCAGGACCAGGATCAGCACGATCGTCACGATGCCGACGATCGCCTCGGCCTTCTTGAAGGCGTCCTGGTTGTCGAGCATCATCGCGGGCCCGCCGGTGTAGCCGGCCTTCAGGTCGGTGCCCTGGAGCAGCGGCTTGGTCTTCTCACGAAGGTCCTTGACCGCGTCGTTGACCTTGGTGTCCTGAGCGTTGCCCTTGATGGTGACGTTCATCAAGTGGATCTTCTTGTTCTCGGACACCTGCCCGGCGGCCAGCGACGTGATGTCACCGACCTTCTGCTGGTCGGCGGGCGCCGTCGTCACCGTGGCGTCGTGCAGCCTGCCGGCGATCTCCCGGACCTTGGCCTCGTCGGCCGGGGTCAGCGGAGCGCCGTCGGCGCGCTTGAAGATCGTCAGCGCGCTCTGGTCCTTGGACTGCGGGAACTGCTTCTCCGCGAGATCGGCCGCCTGGACGGACTCGTACTTGTCGGGCAGGAAGCTCGCCGTGTCCTGGTTGGTGATGTCCGACAGCTTCGGGGCGAACGCCACCAGGGCGACCGCGGCCACGAGCCATGCGGCGATGACCTTCCAGGGATGGTGGACGACGAGCCTTCCGAGTCGTCCGAACATGCTCTCTCTCCTTCGACCGCTGCGGCTGGCAACGTTCGAAGGTAGGGAGATATGTGTGCTATACACAAACCCAGAACCCGCAGGTCAGAGAAGTTCCACCCGCTGAACGAGGCACCCGCACGCCCCTCGCAGAAGCCGCCCCCGGGGCGTACTACAGCGGGAGTACGGGCCCCCGGTTCCGTGGTCCCCGCGCCCCCGAGGTCAGGCGTTCAGGTACGCCAGCACCGCGAGCACCCGCCGGTTGTCGTCGTCCGACGCGTGGACGCCGAGCTTCCCGAAGATGCTCGTCGTGTGCTTGCTGACCGCGCCCTCCGAGACGAAGAGCTGCTTCGCGATCGCCGCGTTCGACCGGCCCTGCGCCATCAGCTCCAGCACCTCCCGCTCGCGCTCGGTCAGCTGCGCCAGCGGCGCCTTCTGCGTGTTGTGCGCGAGCAGCTTCGAGATGACCTCGGGGTCCATCGCGGTGCCGCCGGCCGCGACCCGGTTCACCGCCTCGACGAACTGGCCGGTGTCGAACACCCGGTCCTTCAGCAGGTAGCCGACCCCGCCCGACCCGTCGGCGAGCAACTCCCGCGCGTACAGCTGCTCGACGTACTGCGACAGCACCAGCACCGGCAGCCCGGGAACACGACGACGGGCCTCCAGCGCCGCCTGGAGGCCCTCATCGGTGAACGTGGGGGGCAGTCGTACGTCGACGACCGCGACATCGGGTTTGTGCTCGACCAGCGCCTTGAGCAGTTCCGGCCCGTTGTCCACGGCCGCGACGATGTCGCAGCCGTGGGCTTCGAGCAGGCGGACCAGCCCGTCCCTCAGGAGGGCGAGGTCTTCGGCGAGGACAACTCGCACGGCAGCTCCATGGTCACCGTCGTCGGGCCGCCCTCGGGGGAGTCGAGGGCGAGTGTCCCGTCGAATGTACCCAGCCGCCGCTCGATGCCGCGAAGTCCCGTGCCCTTGTTGAGCGACGCACCGCCGCGGCCGTCGTCGATGACGTCGATGTGCAGGCGCCCGGCCCGGTAGCGCAGGTCGACCCACACGTTGCGGGCGCCGGAGTGCTTGGCCGCGTTGGTCAGCACCTCCATGACCGCGAAGTACGCCGCAGACTCGACCGGCGCCGGCGGACGACCCGAAAGCGCCACCGTCACCTCGACGTTCAGCGGGCTCTCCAGCGCGATCGCCCGCACCGCGTCGCCCAGGCCGCGGTCCGCCAGGACCGGCGGGTGGATGCCGCGCACCAGGTCGCGCAGTTCGTGCAGGGCCTTCGCCGACGCCTCACGGGTCTCGCTCAGCAGCTGCCGCGCCGCCTCGGGGTTGCTCTCCATCAGGCTTTCGGCCGCACCCAGGTTCATCCCCATCGCGACCAGCCGGGCCTGCGCACCGTCGTGCAAGTCGCGCTCGATGCGCCGCAGTTCGGCGGCCGAGGCGTCGACCGCGGCCGAGCGGGTGTCGGTCAGGTGGGCGACCCGCAGCAGCATCTCGGCCTTCTTGGTGGGCGCCAGCAGCGAACGCGTGAACAGAGCGTGCGCCTTGAGCATCGCCGGGGCGATCGCGAAGCCGACCACGACGTACGCCATACCGAGGAACACCGCCATGACCGCGCGGCTGTCGCTGTCGACCTTGAGGAACGTGTACCAGCCGCTGTCCCCGGCCTCGGTGATCGGCTTCCACAGGAACGGCTGCAGCATCCCGAACACGCCCTCGGCGATGAACCCGAGCGCCATGATCGCCAGCGCCAGCCCGACCGCCAGGTCGGCGAGCGTCCACAGCAGGTCACGCCACGTCGCCGGGTCGGTCAGCATCCAGCGCAGACGCTGCACGACACCGGGGATGCCGCTGTCGAAGTGCGGCCGCGGGCGGTACGGCTCGGCGATGCGGACGCCCGTCCACGCCTCGCTGCGCCGCCGCGCGTGGTTGGCCAGCCCCCGGGTCGCGCTCACCAGCACCGGCACCACCAAAACGCCGATACCGATGATCATCAGCGGCAGGAACGTCACCGTCAGGCAGAACAGCACCAGCCCGAGGACCATCGACGGCACCAGCGCGAGCCCGCGCACCGCGTCGACGCCGCCCGCGCGGATCCGCGCCCCGATCCCCTTGCCGTTCATCGTTCCTCCTCGGCGATGTTGCCCTGACCTCGGGCTTCTTCCTACACCAGAGAGTCTGCCGAGGCCCCGCTCCGGGGGCACTGGCTCCCGCCCCCGATCCGGGGTGGGCCTGAACCCACCCCTTCCCCCGGGCTGCCCACCCCCACCGCTGACTGCCGCTGACCGCCGCTGACCGAGGTGCGCCGGACACGGTCAGCGCACGGTCGGCACCCGGTCAGCGGCCCCCGGCACAGTCCTTCCCATGACGACGAACACCACAGCCACCGGGATCTCGAACGGCCGCAAGTGGGGCACGCTGGCGATCGGCTGCCTGGCCGCTCTCATGCTCACCATCGACATGGGGGCGCTGCACCTGGCGATCCCCGGGCTGATCAACGACCTCGACCCGAGCTCCACCCAGCTGCTGTGGATCGCGGACGGCTACGGGTTCGCGCTCGCCGGCCTGCTGGTCACCATGGGCTGGCTCGGCGACCGGATCGGCCGCAAGCGGCTGCTGCTCGCCGGCACGGCGGCGTTCAGCGTCGCGTCGGTCCTCACCGCGTACGCGACGACGCCGGAGATGCTGATCGCGGCGCGCGCCCTGCTCGGCGTCGCGGGTGCCACGATCATGCCGTCCACGCTGTCGCTGATCCGCAACGTCTTCACCGACCCGAAGGAGCGCACCGCCGCGGTCGGCATCTGGAGCGGTGTCAGCGGCGCGGGCGTCGGGCTCGGCCCGATCCTCGGCGGCCTGATGCTCGACCACTTCTGGTGGGGCTCGGTGTTCCTGGTCAACCTGCCGATCATGGCGGTGCTGTTCGTCGCGGGCCTGATCGTGCTCCCCGAGTCGCGCAACCCCCGCCCGGGCCGCCTGGACGTGCCGAGCGTCCCGCTGTCGATCGTCGGCATCCTGGGCCTGGTCTACGCCGTCAAGGAGGCCGCGCACGGCGGCGTCGCCCAGAACTCCGTGCTGGTCTCCGCGCTGATCGGCGCCGTCGCGCTCACGCTGTTCGTCGTCCGCCAGACCCGGGTCGAGGAGCCGCTGATCGACGTCCGGCTGTTCCGTGAGCGGGCGTTCGCCGGCGCGATCACCGCCAACGCGTTCGCGATGTTCGCGCTCGTCGCCCAGTCGCTGATCTTCGCGCAGTACTTCCAGTTCGTGCTGGGCTGGTCGCCGCTCAAGTCCGGCCTGGCCGGCCTGCCCGGCGCGGTCGCCGCGATGACCGGCGGCGCGCTCGCCGCGGGACTCATCACCAAGCTCGGCCGCGGCCGCACCATCGGCCTCGGACTGGCCGTCTCCGCCGCCGGGTTCACGCTCTACACGCTGACCGGCACCGCTTCGAACTACCCCACGCTGGTCGCCGCGATGCTGCCGGTCGGCTTCGGGATGGGCATGGCGATGACCGTCACCGCCGACATGGTCCTCGCGGCTGTGCCGAAGGAGCGCGCCGGTGCCGCCTCCGCGATCTCCGAGACCGCGACCGAACTCGGCGGCGCGCTCGGCATGGCGGTCCTCGGCTCCGTCTTGAACAGCGCCTACCGCGGCAACCTGGAGCTGCCCGCCGGCGTCCCGGCCGAGAGCGCGGACGGCGCCAAGGACTCGCTCGGCGGCGCGGTCGTCGGCGCGGCGCACCTGCCCGGCGACCTCGCCGGCCGGGTCGTGGACGCGGCGCAGCACGCCTTCGTCGGCGGCATGCACGTCGCCGCGCTGGTCAGCGCGGGGCTGGCCCTGCTGACCGCGGTGGCCGCGACGTACGCCCTGCGCGGTGTGCCGGCCACCATCGAGGAGAACGACGCCGACGAGGCGGACACGGCGCAGGAGGTCGCGCTGGTCGCCTGACCGGACGAGACACCGCGCGGGGCCCGGCTTCGGCCGGGCCCCGCGTGCGTTCTGCGGGGTCCCGCGGGCCCGCCACGCGATGGCCGATTACCGCCAGCCGCCACCCACACGATGCCGCAGTCTTGAGGTCAGGTGATCGACACGCCGGGCCCGGCAGACACCCCAACACCCCTCCCCCACAAGGAAAGGCACCACCATGTCTGCTCGCTTCGACGCCAAGGTCGTTCTCGTCACGGGTGGCACGTCGGGCATCGGCCTCGCCGTCGCGGAGCGCGTCGCCTCCGAAGGCGCCCGCGTCGTCATCGCCGGACGCCGCAAGGACGTCGGTGAGGAGGTGGTGGCCAAGCTCCGCGCCCAGGACGCGTGGGCGACGTTCGTCCGCACCGACCTGACCGTCGAAGACGAGGTGGCCGCGCTGGTCGCCGCCACCGTCTCCGAATTCGGCCGCCTGGACGCCGCGTTCAACAACGTCGGAGGCGTCAACGCCTACGGCGACATCCAGGACGTCGCCACCGAGAGCTGGAACGCCGAACTCGACCACAACCTCAACTCGGTGTTCTACAGCCTCAAGCACCAGATCCCCGCGATGCTCGCGAACGGCGGCGGCGCCATCGTCAACAACGCGTCCAACCTGGGCGTCGTCGGCATGGGCATGGTCGCGCCGTACGTCGCCGCCAAGCACGCCGTCGTCGGCCTGACCCGCGCGACCGCGCTGGAGACCGCCGCGCAGGGCGTCCGCGTCAACGCCATCACCAGCGGCGGCGTGGACACCCCGCTGTTCCGCGCGTCGATGGGCACCACCGAGGAGGCCGTCGCGCACATCGCGTCGCTCCACCCGATGGAGCGCATCGCGCAGCCCGAGGAGATCGCCGCGTCCGTCGCGTTCCTGCTCAGCGACGAGGCGTCCTTCATCACCGGCGCCGCACTCGCGATCGACGGCGGCTTCACCGCCCGCTGACCCGGCGGGGGGTCTCCGACCTGCTGCCCGAAGGGGACTTCCGGGGCGCGAAGTCCCCTTCGGGCGGTCCCTTTCGGCGGTCACTAGTACTCCCGGTCCTAGCCACACCGCTCCGCTCCTCAGCCCAGTGGCACGCCGACAGACTCGTTCCTGTCAGGAAGCGCAGCACGCACCACCGGGCATCCGCCCGGACGCCGGCCGCCACCATGCCCCCCCTTGCGGGGGCCACAGGAAAGAGGGTGAACGAGTGACCGCCACGCTCGAGACTTACAAGACGGAGACCGCGACCCTCGCGGTCGCCGGCACCCGCATCCAGGTCCGCACCCAGCCGTCCGCGGGCGCCGCCCGCCCGCTCGTCCTGGTGCACGGCACCGGCGGCGGCTCGGGCATGTGGGACCCGTTGCTCGGCGGGTTCTCCGACCGCGGGCCGGTCGTGCTGCCGGACCTGTCGGGCAGCGACACCGCCGAGGACGACGGCGGCCCGCTGACCCTCGACCTGCTCGCCGCACAGGTCGTCGCCGCGATCGAGGCCACCCGCGGCCCGGTCGACCTGCTCGGCTTCTCGCTGGGCGCGGCGGTCGCCGCCGCGGCCGCCGCCGCCCGCCCCGACCTGGTCGAGAACCTCGTGCTCGTGTCCGGCTGGGCCAGCCCCGACGACGAGTACATCCGCAACATGATGACCGTCTGGCGCGACCTCGCCGACAAGCCCGAGACGTTCGGCCGGTTCGCGACGTTCACCGCCTTCAGCCGCGACCACCTCAACCGCATCGGCCGCGAAGCCGTCGAGCAGGCGACGGCGTTCATGCGGCCCACGCCGCCGACGCTGCGTCAGATCGATTTCAACCTCACCTTCGACGCCCGCGCCCACCTGCGCGACATCACCGCCCGCACGCTCGTCGTCGGCGGCGCGCAGGACGCCACCATCCCGGTCGGCAACCAGCACGACATGCACAAGGCGATCCCCGGCAGCCGCTACGCCGAGTTCGACACCGGCCACATCGTCGTCTACGAGCGCATGGCCGAGTTCACCCGGCTCGTCCGCGAGTTCCTCGACGGCGAGTAGTCCCGTCGATCCCCTGGCCGCGGCAGGGAGCACCGTCCCCACGCCGGGTTCCCTGCCGTGCGAAACGGATCGGCCGCGCTCCCCGCAGCCGACCGGACACGTCGTCCTGGCCCCCGCTCCTGAGCCGGCGGAGGGTCAGGACGACGTGAACTCCAGCGGGTTGTCGAACAGCCCCGTGAACGCCAGCTCCGCCGCACCGTGCAGCGGCGCGTCGTCCCCCAGCACCGCCGTGCGCAGCCGCAGATGCTCGCGGTGCGTGGCCAACGCGGTGCGGTTGATGCGGCTGCGCACCTGCGCCGCCGTCGCCGGGTACACGATCCGCAGCGTCCCGCCGAACA
The DNA here is from genome assembly GCF_029953285.1 of Yinghuangia seranimata. Classification (GTDB taxonomy): domain Bacteria; phylum Actinomycetota; class Actinomycetes; order Streptomycetales; family Streptomycetaceae; genus Yinghuangia; species Yinghuangia seranimata. The sequence continues at coordinate 79,219 of NZ_JASAOI010000050.1, forward strand.
CCACGATCCGCGGGTTCAGCAGGTTCACGAGGTTCGCGACACCGATGCCCAACCAGTCCCCGACCGTGCGCAGCGTCTCCTCGGCGTCCTTGTCACCGCGCGAGGCCGCGTCGACCGCGGCGTGCACCGCGTCCCGGCCGAGCGTGCCGCCGCGCCCCGGGCCGCGCAGCAGCGCGGCCTCGCCGATCTCGGTCTCCCAACAGCCGTACGAGCCGCAGGGGCACGGCCTGCCGTCCGGATTCACCACCATGTGCCCGATCTCGGCGGCGCATCCGTCGGCACCGGTGAGCGGGCGGCCGCCCGCGATGATGCCGCCACCGATGCCGACGTCGCCGTGGATGTACACCGCGTCGTCGTAGCCGACCGCCGCACCGCGCGTGTGCTCGCCCAACGCGCCCAGGTCTCCGTCGTTGCCGATGACCACCTCGCGGCCCGCCGCCGCCGACAGGCGCGCGCCGAACGGCTCGGCGCGCCACCCGATGTTCGGCCCGTACCGCAGCTCGCCGCCGTCCCGCGCGACCATCGCCGGAACCGCCGCCGCGGCCCCCACGCACCGCGCCTCGGGCGCCGCCGCCTCGCTCAGCGCGGCGGCGAACTCGGCGAGCCGTTCCAGGGTTTCGTCGACGCCGAAAGGCCCCCCGGGACGCTGTATCTCACGGCGGTCCAGGATCGCCCCGCCGAGCCCGACCCGGGCCGCGACCAGCCGGTCCACGCCGACGCCGAACGCCAGCACGTACACCCGCTGGGAACGTGCCCGCACCACCAGCGACGGCCGGCCCCGGCCGCCGCCCGGATCCCGAGGCTGCTCCTCCAGCACCAGGCCGGCCTCGGTCAGGTCGGTGGTCAGCGCGCCGATCGTGCTGCGGTTCAGGCCCATGCCGGCGGTCAGCTGGGCGCGCGAGACCGGTCCGAGGATGTGTACCCGGCGCAGCAGCGCACCCAGGTTCTGTCTGCGGATGTCTTCTTGCGTCGGCGCTGCGCGCATGCCCTCGCGGTCCCCGTTCCTCTCGGCCGTGTCCCTGGCGTCCACCGGAACTCACCGGAGACCGGAGGCCTCGGCCCGCTTCCGCGACAGCGCGTCCACGCCGGCAGCCAGGAGCAAAACGGAGCCGGTGACAATATATTTCACGCCGGCGCTGTACCCCATGAGTCCCATGCCGTTGTCGATGACCGCGACCACGGCGCCGCCGAGCACGGCGTCGAGCACCCGGCCCTTGCCGCCGAACAGGCTCGTGCCGCCGATCACCGCCGCGCCCACCGCGTACAGCAGCACGTTGCTGCCGCCGGTGTTCGGGTCCACCGAGTTGGCGCGCGACGCGGCGACGATGCCGCCGACCGCGGCCAGCGTCGAGCAGATCACGAACGCCGAGATCCGCACCCGGTCGACGTTGATACCGGCGCGGCGGGCCGCCTCGCGGTTGCCGCCGACGGCGTACAGGCTGAGGCCGTACGCGGTCCGCCGCAGCACGAACGTGCCCAGCGCCAGCAGCACCACGATCACCGGCACCACGATGGGCACGCCCTTGAGGGACGCGACCGCCGCATTGCGGCTGCGCTCCAGGTTGAGCGCGTACACGCCGGCGCCGACCAGCACCGCCAGCGCGCCCACGCGCAACGCGGTCACCGCCGTCGGCGGCGTCGCCAGGCCCCGCTTCGCGCGACTGATCGCACGGGTGAACTGCACTGCGGCGTAGCAGCCGACAGCCGCGGCGGCCATCAGCCAGCCCAACCACGGGGTCACGTTCTTGCCCGCGATGGCGAGGATCGTGCTGTCGTGCACGGAGATGTTCTTGCCGTCCTGCACGATCTTCAGCAGCACTCCCTGGAAGGCCAGGAACGCGCCGAGTGTGACGACGAACGACGGTATGCCGAGCTTGGCCACCAAGAAGCCGATACCCAGGCCGATCACGACACCGGTCGCGAGCGCGGCGGCCACCGCCAGGTACCAGGGCACCCCGTGACTGTCCATCAGAACCGCGGCCACGGCGGCGCACACGCCGCTGGCGAAGCCCGCGGACAGGTCGATCTCGCCGAGTACGAGTACGAAGATCAGGCCCATCGCGATGATCGTGACGGCGGCGCCCTGCGTGAACAGGTTCGCGAAGTTGCCGGACGTCAGGAAGCGCGGCCGCATGATCGAGAAGGCCGTGCACAGCGCGGTCAGTCCGAGCAGCGCGGGCAGCACGCCCATGTCGCCGCCGCGCAGCCGGGCCACGTAATCGCGGAAGTGGTCGACCACCGGCGTCCACGCGGAATCGCGCGCGCCGGTCCCGCTCAGCGCTCCGGTCGTCATGGCCGTTCTCCGTTCTTCCACTCGCTCGTGCCGTCGGCGCCCGCGGTGCCGTTCGGTTCGTCCGGGGCCTCGCGGCGCGTCGCCGCGCCCCGCCCTGTGGTGATCAGCTCGACGACCTGCGAGTGCGTCACGTCGGACGTGCTGACCTGCGCGGTCATCCGTCCGAGGTACAGCACCGCGATGCGGTCCGCGACCGCGAAGACGTCGTTCATGTTGTGCGAGATGAGCACCACCGCAAGGCCCTTGTCGGCGAGCCTGCGCACGAGTTCGAGGACCTGCGCGGTCTGCGCGACGCCGAGCGCTGCGGTGGGTTCGTCAAGGACCACGACCTTGCTGTTCCACAGCACGGCCTTGGCGATCGCGACGGTCTGGCGCTGGCCGCCCGACAGGCTGGCGACCCGCTGGCGCACGGACGTGACCGTGCGCACCGACAGGCTCGCGAGGGTGTCCGCCGCCAACTGCTCCATCGTCACCTCGTCCAGGACGAAGCGCTTGGTCGTCTCGCGGCCGAGGAACATGTTCTGGACGATGTCGAGGTTGTCGCACAGCGCGAGGTCCTGGTACACGATCTCGACGCCGAGCTCGGCGGCGGCCCGCGGGCTGTCGACCTTCACCGGTTGGCCCTCGAACAGGTAACTGCCGGAATCCGCGGGGTGGATGCCCCCGATGCACTTCACGAGCGTCGACTTGCCGGCGCCGTTGTCACCGACGAGTGCGGTGACTTCGCCCGCGCGGACCGTCAGGTCGACGTCGCGCAGCACGTGTACCGGGCCGAAGCTCTTGTTGATACCGCGCAGTTCGAGGACCGGCGGGGCATCCGGCGACGCGGACGCGGAGTAACCCTCGGATATCGAGGTGGCTGGGGACACTGCGGACCCTCCTGGCGAGGTGGCCGCCGGCCCGGTGCCGACGATCATCGGACGGCACCGGGCCGGCGCTGCGAAACGGCTGGAACCACGGGTACGGGTGCGTCAGTTGATGCCGGCCTCGGCGCACTTGGCGGCGAACTCCCCGGCGCACAGCTCCTGCTTGGTGACGTACCCGTCGGTGACCACGTCCTTGACGTTGGCCTTGAATATGCTCTGCGCCTCCAGGAGCACGGACGGCACGTCGCGGTTGCCGTCGGGGTCGTGCACCTTGTCCGGCGCGGTCGGCGTCTGCTTCTTGGCGAGCGCGATCGCGAGCTTGGAGAGCGCGTCCGCCTCCTGCTTGATCGGCTTGTAGACCGTCATGCACTGGTCCCCGGCCAAGATGTTCTGCAGGCCCTGCGTCGTGGCGTCCTGCCCGGTCACCGGGACCTTGCCGTTCAGCTTCTGCTTGCGCAGCGCGGCGATCGCGGCGTTGCCGAGGCCGTCGTTGGCCGCCACGACGCCCGCGATGTCCGGCTTCTGGACGAGCATCTGCTCGAAGATGGTGCCGGCCTCGGTGTTGTCCCACTTCGGGACGGACTGGTCGGGGCCCTTCACGTACTCGCCCGAGTCGTACTTCGGCTTGAGCACGCCGTCGTAGCCCTGCTTGAACAGGGCGGCGTTGTTGTCCGTGGGGCCGCCGTTCAGCTCCGCGACGACCGGCTTGGCCGCCTTCATGTCGGTGAGGCACTTGACCAGGCCCTCGCCGATCCGCTGGCCGACCTTCACGTTGTCGAAGCTCACGTAGTACTGCGCGCCGCCGCCCAGGGTCAGGCGGTCGTAGTCGATCGTGGCGATGCCCTGGGCCTTGGCCTTGTCCAGGACGGCCTTGCCGGTGCCGCTGTCCAGGTTCACGATCACCAGGACGTCCACACCGTTGGTGATCATCTGGTCGGCGATGGTCTGGAACTGGGTCTTGTCGTCCTGGGCGTTCTGGATGTCGTAGTCGACGTCCGCCGCCTTGAACGCCTCCGTCAGGTACTTCCGGTCCGCGGTCTCCCACCGTGCGGACGACTTGCTGTCCGGGAGGATCACGCCGATCTTCGGCTTCTTGTCGCCTCCGCTGTCGGAGTCGCTCCCGCACGCGGCGACTCCGACACCGGTGGCGGTGAGGAGGAGGGCCATGGCCAGGGTTCTCTTGCGCGTCATGCAACGTCCCTTCTGGGCCTTGCCGGTTATGTTGCTGGCGACAACGTAATGATGAGATCCCCTCCTCGCTAGCCCCTCGCGCTGCCCAACTCCCTGGTAGCGGAAATAAGTTGCCGGAGCCTGCAATACGACCTCGGCGGACCGGATCGCCAACCTTTTAGTTGCATCAACCTCCGCTTGAAGTTCGCACTACGAACTTTTATAGTTCGTAATACGAACCACTCACCGGTACGCCGGTGGATTCCCAGGAGGTACGCATGTCTTCTCCCAAGGTCGCGGTCGTCGGCGGCGGATACGCGGGCGCGGCGGTCGCCAAGGCGCTCGACGCCGAAACCGACGTCGTCCTCGTCGAACCCAAGGACGGCTTCGTGCAGGCCGCCGCGTCACTGCGCGCACTGGTCCGGCCCGACTGGGCGCACAACGCCTTCTTCCCGTACGACCGGCTGCTCCGGCGCGGCACCGTCGTGCACGAACGCGCCGTCTCCGTCGACCCGGACGGCGTCACCCTCGCGTCCGGCACGCGGATCGACGCCGACTACGTGGTGCTCGCCACCGGCTCCGCCTACCCGTACCCCGCCAAGCCGGCCACCGGCAGCACCGCCGACGCGCTCGCCCAGCTGCACCGCACCCACAAGGAACTCGCCAACGCCGAACGGGTCCTGCTGCTGGGCGCCGGGCCGGTCGGGCTCGAACTCGCCGGCGAGATCAAGGCGGTGTGGCCCGACAAGCACGTCACGGTCGTCGACCGCCGCGGCGAACTGCTGCCCGGCTTCCTCCCGGCCGTACGCGAGGAACTACACCGGCAGCTCGACGACCTCGGCGTCGAACTGCGCCTGAACACCACGCTGTCCGCGCCGCCCGCCACCGAGCCCGGGCGCGCCGGCGCCTTCACCGTCGACACCGACGGCGGACCGCTCACCGCCGACATCTGGTTCCGCTGCCACGGCGTCCAGGTCACGAGCGACTACCTCGCCGGCGGACTGGAGGCCGCGCGCACCGCGTCCGGCCAGGTGCGCGTCACTGAACACCTCGCCGTCGAAGGCCACTCGCACATCTACGCCATCGGCGACCTGACCGACCTCGCCGAGGCCAAGATGGCCGGGTACGCGATGCAGCACGCCGACGTCGTGGCGCGCAACATCCTCGCCCACGCCGCGGGTTCCGCCCCCGAGGCCACCTACCGCCCCGCGGACGCGCCCATGATCATGCTGCCGCTCGGCACCACCGGCGGCGTCGGCCAGATCCCCGGCGAGGACGGCCCCATGCCGCTCACCGCCCAGCAGGTCGCCGAATGGAAGGGCGCCGACCTGTTCACCGGACGCTTCGCCGAACAGTTCGGCACCGCCTGACCGTTCGCCCGCCTACTCGGCGTCCGCGAACACCACGGGCACCTGGTTCTCGGTGACCACGCGCCCCAGCAGCTCCGCCAGCTTCGCGCGGTCGGACGCCTTGAGCCCGTCCGCCAGCGCCTCGATCCTGCGGCACGTGTCGGTGTAGAACCGGTCGGCCACCGCGAGGCCCTCGTCCGTCAACGCGATCCGCACCGCCCGGCGGTCCACCGGATCCGGCTCACGACGCACCAGGCCCAGCTTGGACGTACGGTCCACCAGCCCGGTCAGGCTCGACTTGGCCAGCCGCAGCATGCCGCCGAGCTCGCCCATCCCGAACGGCTGGGCCATCAGCACACAGAGCAGCTGGCCCTGCTGCGGCGTGATGCCGTACGCGCGGCTCGCCTCCGCGTACACCGCGTCCACGAGGAACGACGACCGCACCAGCGCGGTGACGATCCCCATCTCCCCGTCGGAAACATTCCTGGCCATACCCGCATTCTACATTCGCACTACGAACTAACCGAAATACCGGCAAGGAGCACACGTGCAATCCCCCCTCTTCGGATTCGGCGCGAGCACCGCCGTGGACGCCGCCGCCGACACCCTCCGCCTCATCGCCCAGGCCGACCGCGACGGCCTCGACCTGTTCACGGTCTCCGACCACCCCTACTTCGGCGACCGGCTCGACGCCTACGCGCTCGTCAGCACCGCGCTCGGAGCCACCTCCTCGATCGGCGCCGCCGTCTCCGTCAGCAACCTCCCGACCCGCCCCGCGCCGATGCTCGCCCGCACCATCACCTCGCTCAGCACGCTCACCGGCGGCCGCGTCGCCCTCGGCCTCGGCGTCGGCGGACTCTGGGACGACATCGCCAGGATGGGCTTTCCCAAGCTCTCCCCCGGCGCCGCCGTCCGCGCCTTCGAGGAGGCCATCCCCTTGATCCGCGCCCTGTCCGGCGGCGGCGAACCCGTCACCTTCCACGGCGAGTTCCACCACGTCACCGACCTCCAGCCGGCCGCGGCACCCGCCGTCCCGATCTGGACCGGCTCCGTCGGCCCCAAGTCCCTCGCCGCCACCGGCCGCCTCGCCGACGGCTGGTTCCCCGGCCACGCCGCCGACTGGCTCAGCCCCCGCTACCGCGAATCCCGCCCGATCATCGACGAGGCCGCCCACGCCGCCGGCCGCGACCCGCGCGACATCGCCACGATCTACAACATCCCGGGCGTCATCACCCCGACCGACCGCCCGAACCCCCGCGACCCCGACGGCACCTGGCGCGGCGGCTCCGTCGCCCAGTGGACCGACGCCCTCACCGAAGCCGTCCTCGACCACGACGCCTCGGGCTTCGTCCACTTCACCGTGGGCGGCACCCCGCCCGAAAACGCCGTCGCCGTCTGGTCCAACGAAATCGCCCCCGCCGTCCGCGAAGCCGTCACCAAGGCCCGCGCCTCAACCGCCTGACGGCACCTCGTCTCCCGCGATCACGCCAGGACGGGCTGCGGGGCGGGCGCTGCCGGAGCGGCCGCGACCTTGCGGGTCTCGCGCAGGAACAGCAGGCCGTTGACCACCATCAGTGTCGCGGTCAGGCAGTGGACGCCGAGGGCGGTGGCCACGGAGCCGTGGTGGGCCAGCACGTTGGTCATGTCGCCGTACGCGGCGAAGGCCTCCGTCAGAAGCACCCAGCCCAGCGCCCGGCGGTGGCCCGTCACCAGCAGGACGCCCAGGACCAGGGCCAGGACGACGTCGCGGATCCCCTTGACGACCAGGAAGCCGCCGCCGTCGCCGGACGGCCAGCTCGGCAGGCCGTAGCCCGGCGCCGTCGTCTCCGGACTCAGGATGTACTCCGTCCCGAACCAGAGGATGAAGAGGATGAAGGTGGCGACCAGGACGGTGTTGATCTTCTTCAGCGACACTGTTCTTCTCCTTGCGGGTCTTGCCGGGGCAGCGGTGGGATCAGACGAGGGCGGCGACCAGCAGGGTGAACGCGGCGATGATGACGGCGACCCGGGCGTAGTGGAAGCGGTTCCAGCGGTCGAGCTGCTCCTTCCAGTCGGCGGGCCGGTTCTCGGGGGTCCAGGTCTTGTTGCGGTTGTTGATCGGGACGAGCAGCAGCACCGACATGACCACGCTGACGATCAGCAGGCCGGCCGCGGTGACGACGAGGCCGGTGCCCTGGTGGTGCCATCCGGCGACGGCCCAGATCGCGCTGAGGATGAGCGAGCCTATGTACCAGAACGGCATCAGGGCGCCGAGCATCCGACCGCCGTGGGCGTGGCCGAGCTGAGCGCTCTCCTCGGGAAGGGCGTCCAGGATCCGCTTCATGAAGACGGCGACGCAGAACTCCACCCCCACCATCAGGCCGACGACGACGGTGGTGACGACTTCGAGTGTTGCGAGCATGATGACCCCTCCGATGAACTAGCACTGCTAGCTGGCGATGCAACGCTAGTACTACTGCCGCTCGATTGTCTAGCAGTGCTAGGATTCGAATCATGTCGGTACAGGAACGCAAAGAACGCGAACGGGCCGAGCGCGAGCGCCTCATCGTGGCGACCGCCCGCGAACTCGCCGAGCAGCAGGGCTGGGACGCGGTCACCACCCGCCGGCTCGCCGAGCGCATCGAATACAGCCAGCCCGTCCTCTACAGCCACTTCCGCGGCAAGCGCGAGATCATCGGCGCCGTCGCCCTTCAGGGAGCCGCCGAACTAGCAGTAGCGGTACGGGCCGCGACCTCCGCCGCGGACGGCCCGCGTGCCCGGGTCGCCGCCCTGGCCCGCGCCTACCTCGACTTCGCCGAGCACAACCCGGCGGTCTACGACGCCATCTTCCAGCTCGACGGCGGGCTGGCGTACGCGCAGGAGGACACCCCGGCGCCGCTGAAGGACGCCTTCGCCGCGCTGATGGAAAGCCTGGCCGAGGTCGCCGGGAACGGCATCGACCCGGGCCTGTTCACCGAGCTGTTCTGGGCATCCCTGCACGGCCTCGCCACCCTGACCCGCACGGGCCGCCTGCTACCCGAGTACGCCGAGCCGAGGGTGGAACTGCTGGTGGACCGGCTCTGCATGGTGTGACACACCACCCGTCGGACACGCCGCCGAGGTCATCGTTCCCCGCCCAATCGACAACCGACCGAGCTCCTGCCGTGTCAGCCCTGCTGCATGTCCACGAACCGCGAGTAGTGCCCCTGGAACGCCACGGTGATGGTGGCCGTAGGACCGTTACGGTGCTTGGCCACGATCAAGTCCGCCTCACCGGCACGAGGCGACTCCTTCTCGTACGCGTCCTCGCGATGCAAGAGGATGACCATGTCGGCATCCTGTTCGATCGATCCCGACTCGCGAAGGTCCGAGACCATCGGCTTTTTGTCGGTTCGCTGTTCGGGACCACGGTTCAGCTGCGACAGGGCGATGACCGGGACTTCGAGCTCCTTGGCGAGGAGCTTGAGGTTTCGGGACATCTCGGAGACCTCCTGCTGCCGGCTCTCGGCACGGCGGCTGCCGCCGCCGGTCATCAGCTGGAGGTAGTCGATGACGACGAGACGAAGGTCGTTGCGCTGCTTGAGCCTTCGGCACTTGGCGCGGATCTCCATCATCGACAGGTTCGGCGAGTCGTCGATGTAGAGCGGCGCCGCACTCACATCAGGCATGCGACGAGCGAGCCGGGTCCAGTCCTCGTCCGTCATGTTGCCCGACCGCATGTGGTGGAGCGCCACGCGGGCCTCGGCCGAGAGCAGACGCATCGCGATCTCGTTGCGCCCCATTTCGAGCGAGAAGATCACACTCGGAAGCCCGTGGTGGATCGAACACGCCCGCGCGAAGTCGAGTGCCAGGGTGGATTTGCCCATGGCGGGGCGGGCGGCGATGACGATCATTTGGCCGGGGTGGAGGCCGTTGGTGAGGGAGTCGAGGTCGGTGAAGCCGGTGGGGACGCCGGACATCTGGCCGTTGCGGGAGCCGATGGCCTCGATCTCGTCGAGGGCGCCTTCCATGATGTCGGCGAGGGGGGCGTAGTCCTCGCTGGTGCGCTGTTCGGTGACGGCGTAGACCTCGGCCTGGGCGCCGTTGACGATTTCGTCGACGTCGCCGTCGGCGGCGTATCCCATCTGGACGATGCGGGTGCCGGCCTCGACGAGGCGGCGGAGGACGGCCTGTTCGCGGACGATGCGGGCGTAGTACTCGGCGTTGGCCGCGGTGGGGACCGAGGAGATCAGGGTGTGGAGGTACGGGGCGCCGCCGACGCGGCCGATCTCGCCGCGTTTGGTGAGCTCGGCGGCGACGGTGACGGCGTCGGCGGGCTCGCCGCGGGCGTAGAGGTCGAGGACGGCGTTGTAGACCATCTCGTGGGCGGGCCGGTAGAAGTCGATCGGCTTGAGGTTCTCGACGACGTCGGCGATCGCGTCCTTGGAGAGCATCATGCCGCCGAGGACGGACTGCTCGGCCGCGATGTCCTGGGGCGGGGTGCGCTCGAAGCCCTCGCGGCTCGGCGGTGGAGCGTCCTCGTACTCCGAGACACTCATGCCGCGCTTCCTTCCTCGACGTCGGGACACGGCGTGCGCCCGGCCCCTCCGGGGCGCCTGATGGGTCCTGCTCTTTCATACGGCAACGGGCCGACAAATCGGCCGCACCACGCGTTGTGCAGTCCCTCACCGTACGGGTGGTCCCGGTCTCGACCAACGCGGTCATACACAGGGCCTGTGGATAACTGTGGACAACCTGTGGAGAGGCACCACTCCGGCTGTGCACAACCTGTGCGCGAAGCCCCTCACACAGCCTGTGCACAACCCGCAAAACCGCCTCTGACCTGCGGTTTCACTATCCACCGGCTGTGCATGTGAAAAACTTCCGGTCCGATCGACCGGCAATCGCCCCACGTATGTGGACAACCACCGCCCGCATCCACAGGTAATGACCAAATCCCTGTTGTGATCATTACCTGTGGATGACTACCGTGGGCACGTGGCCGTCGTCCCCGAAGCAGCCCGTACCGCTGCCCCCGAAGCAGCCCCCAGCCCGCCCCGGCAGAGCCGTGGCGGGCCGCGGCGCGCCCAGGACCGGGAGATCCTCAGGCTGGCCGTGCCGGCCTTCTTCGCCCTCGTCGCCGAGCCGCTGTTCATCCTCGCGGACGCCGCGATCGTCGGGCACCTGGGCACTCCGCAGCTGGCCGGCCTCGGCATCGCCGGCGCCGTGCTCGGCACGCTCGTCAACCTGTGCGTGTTCCTGGCGTACGCCACCACCGCGAGCGTCGCCCGCCTCCTCGGCGCCGGCGACCGCCGCGGCGCGCTGCGCCAGGGTGTGGACGGCCTGTGGCTCGCCGCGCTGATCGGCGCGGGCCTGCTGGCCGTCGGCGTGGTGGCCGCGCCGTGGATCGTCGACGCGTTCGGCGCCAGCGCGACCGCCGCGCCGCACGCCACCACCTACCTGCGGATCAGCAGCCTGGGCGTGCCCGCGATGCTGGTCGTGCTCGCCGCCACCGGCGTACTGCGCGGTCTCCAGGACACCCGGACCCCGCTCTACGTCGCGGTCGCCGGGTTCGCCTCGAACCTCGTCCTCAACCTCGCGCTGGTCTACGGCGCGGGCCTCGGCATCGCGGGCTCCGCGTGGGGCACGGTCATCGCCCAGTGCGCGATGGCCGTCGGATATCTGGTGGTCGTCGTGCGCGGCGCGCGCCGCCATGACGTGCCGCTCGTCCCCGACTTCGGCGGCATCCGCCGGTCGGCGACCGCCGGACTCCCGCTGCTGGTCCGCACGGTGAGCCTGCGCGCGATCCTGCTGATCGCCGCGGTCGCCGCGACCCGGATGGGCGACACGGAGATCGGCACGCACCAGGTCGCCTGGCAGATCTGGACGTTGACGGCGTTCGCCCTCGACGCCCTCGCGATCGCCGCGCAGGCGATCGTGGGCCGCGCACTGGGCGCGGGCGACACGGCAGGCGCGCGCGAGGCGACCCGACGCATGCTGCTGTGGAGCGTGTGCACGGGCGTGGTGTTCGCGGTGGTGCTGGTCGCGGCGCGCCCGCTGTACATCCCGTGGTTCACCGGCGATCCCGAAGTGCGGCACCTGCTGGGCCTGGTGCTGCTCGCCGCCGCCGCGCTGCAGCCGATCGCGGGTCCGGTGTTCGTGCTGGACGGCGTGCTCATCGGCGCGGGCGACGGCCGGTTCCTGGCGCTGACGATGCCGGTGGTGCTCGCGGTGTTCGCCGGCACCGTCGCGGCGGTCCTCGGTCTGGGCGGCGGTCTGATCGCGCTGTGGTGGTGCGCGATCGGCGCGTTCATGGCGAGCCGGCTCGTCCTGCTGGGCTGGCGTGCCCGGGGCGACAAGTGGATGGTGACCGGGGCGACCGTCGCCAAGTAGCCCTGGAGTGAGCGCGTCCGGCCCGTGAACGCACGTACGGAAAGGCCGCCCCGGGACCCGTTCGTCCCGAGGCGGCCCCACGACCACCGGCCCGAAGGCGGCTACTTCGCGTCCACCAGCTCCCGCCGCGGCTCGCCCGCGGCCGCCCCGTCCAGTTCACCGACCGTGGGCGCGGTGGAGGCGAACCCGCGCAGCCGCAGCGAGTTGCCGACCACGAACACGGACGAGAACGCCATCGCCGCGCCCGCGATCATCGGGTTCAGCAGCCCCGCCACCGCCAGCGGGATCGCCGCGACGTTGTAGGCGAAGGCCCAGAACAGGTTGGCCTTGATGGTCCGCAGCGTGGCGCGGGACAGCCGGATCGCGTCGACCGCCGCGCCCAGGTCGCCGCGCACCAGCGTCAGGTCGGCGGCCTCGATGGCCGCGTCGGTGCCGGTGCCCATGGCGAGCCCGAGGTCCGCCGTGGCGAGCGCCGCGGCGTCGTTGACGCCGTCGCCGACCATCGCGACGACCTTGCCGCGCGCCTGCAGTTCGCGGACCGCGTCGACCTTGCCCGCGGGCAGCACGCCGGCGATGACCTCGTCGATACCGACCTTGGCCGCGACCGACCGTGCCGCGCGCTCGTTGTCGCCGGTCAACAGCACCGGGGTGAGCCCGAGTTCGCGCAGTGCCGCGACGGCGGCCGCCGAGGTGGGCTTGACGGTGTCGGCGGTGACCAGCACCCCGCGCGCCGCGCCGTCCCAGGCCACGGCGACGGCGGTACGTCCGGCCTCCTCGGCCGCGTCGAGCGCCGCGACCAGTTCGTCCGGCAGCGTGAGCGCCCAGTCGGCGAGCAAGGCCGGGCGTCCCGCGACGACCGCGTGGCCGTCGACGACGCCTTCCACGCCGAGCCCTTCGCGGTTCGCGAAGCCCTCGACCGCCGACAGTGTGCCGAACCGGTCGGCGGCCGCGGCGGCGATGGCCTTGGCGATGGGGTGCTCGCTGGCGTTCTCCAACGCGCCCGCGATCCGGAGCAGTTCGTCGGTGTCGCCGCCGTCGACCGGGACGACGTCCACGAGCGCCATGCGGCCGGTGGTCACGGTGCCGGTCTTGTCGAGCACGACGGTGTCGACGCGCCGGGTGTTCTCCAGGACCTCGGGGCCCTTGATCAGGACGCCCAGCTGCGCGCCGCGCCCCGTGCCGACGAGCAGCGCGACCGGGGTGGCCAGGCCGAGCGCGCACGGGCAGGCGATGACCAGGACGGCGACGGCCGCGGTGAACGCCGCGGTGGCGCCTTCCCCGGTGCCGAGCCAGAACCCGAGGGTCGCGACGGCGAGTGCGATGACGACGGGGACGAACACGCCCGAGACGCGGTCGGCCAGCCGCTGCACGGCGGCCTTGCCGGTCTGCGCGTCGGTGATCAGCCGGGCCATCTGCGCGAGCTGGGTGTCCGCGCCGACCTTGGTGGCGCGCACGACCAGCCTGCCGCCCGCGTTGATGGTCGCGCCGGTGACGGGGTCGCCGGGCCGCACCTCGACGGGCACGGACTCGCCGGTGAGCATCGACGCGTCGACGGCGGAGCTGCCCTCGACGACCACGCCGTCGGTGGCGATCTTCTCGCCGGGCCGCACGACGAAGCGGTCGCCCACGGCCAGCTTGTCGATCGGAACGCGTTCCTCGCGCCCGTCGGCACGCAGCACCGACACGTCCCGCGCGCCGAGTTCGAGCAGCGCCTTGAGCGCGGCGCCCGCCTTGCGCTTGGAGCGGGCTTCGAAGTAGCGGCCGGCGAGGATGAACGCGATGACGCCGGACGCGGCCTCGAGGTAGATCTCGGCGTGGCCGCCGCCCGCCGTGAAGCTGAAGGACATGGTCATGCCGGGTTCGCCCATGCCGCCGAGGAACAGCGCGTACAGCGACCAGCCGAAGGCGGCGAGCGTGCCGAGCGAGACGAGGGTGTCCATCGTGGCGGTGCCGTGCCGCAGGTTCTTGGCGGCCGCCTTGTGGAACGGCCAGCCGCCCCACACCACGACCGGCGCGGCGAGCGCGAGCACCAGCCACTGCCAGAAGCGGAACTGCAGCGGCGGGATCATCGAGAGCGCGATCACCGGCGCGGCGAGTACCGCGCTGTAGAGCAGGCGGTCGCGCAGGGAGCGCAGCTCGCCGTCGCCCCGGGTGTCGCCCTCGTCCGCGTCGCCGTCGGCGGCCGCGGGTTCGTCGCGTACGGGCGTCGCGGTGTACCCGGCCGCCTCGACCGCCGCGACCAGGTCGGCCGGCTCGAGCTCGGGCGGGTAGCTGACCGTCGCGGTCTCCAGCGCGAAGTTGACGGTGGCCTGCACGCCGTCGAGCTTGTTGAGCTTGCGCTCGATGCGGTTCGCGCACGAGGAGCAGGTCATGCCGCCCAGTACCAGGTCGATGCGTGCTGAGGGCGCGGCGGGTGCTGCCTGCGGGGTGCTCACTGGTCCTCCTCGTGCCATTGTCGTTCCACTGTCGTCTTCGTGCCGCTCATATATCCCTACGGGGTAGGGGTACCCGGGGGGCAGAATCCCGGGTACCCCGGTGCGGGACCCGTACGCCCCGTCAGGCGAGCTGGTAGCCCGCCTCGACGACGGCCGCGCGCACCGCTTCCGTGTCGACCTCTCCGGCCGCCGACACCGTCAGCAGGCCGGTGGCCAGCTCCACCCGGACGTCCTGGACGCCCGGCACCTCGGAGACCTCCTCCTGCACGGAGGAGACGCAGTGGCCGCAGGTCATCCCGGTGACGGTGAAGGTCGCGGTGCTCATGGCAGTGCCCCTTTCGCGGGTGGTCCCGGGGCCGCGGACACGCCCGCGACCCCTCTGCGATCGAAAGTATACCCCTGGGGGGTATAAAGCAAGCCGGAGGCGCCGCGCCTTCCGGCGCCCCTGGCCACACCTGTCACAACGAGCGGGAAAGGCCGAAGGCCCGAGGCTCCTGTAGGAGCCTCGGGCCTTCTGGTGTTGCGGTCAGGTCAGGCCGAAACGACGTCGAGGTCGAGAGCGGCGGAGACCTCCGGGTGGAGGCGGACCGTGACCCGGTGCGTGCCGAGGGTCTTGATCGGCGCACCGAGCTCGACACGGCGCTTGTCCAGGTCCGGGCCACCGGCGGCCTTGATCGCCGAGGCGACGTCGGCGACGGTGACGGAACCGAACAGACGCCCGCTCTCGCCGGCACGGGTCGCGAGCTTCACCTTGAGACCGGTGAGCTGCGCCTTGACCTCGTTCGCCTGGTCGAGGTTCTTGATCTCGCGGACCTTGCGGGCGCGGCGGATGGAGGCGACCTCCTTCTCGCCACCGCGGGTCCAACGGATCGCGAAACCACGGGGGATGAGGTAGTTGCGGCCGTAGCCGTCCTTGACCTCGACGATCTCGCCGGGCTCGCCGAGCCCGGTGACCTCGTGGGTGAGGATGAGCTTCATATCAAGTCCACCCTCTCTCAGCGCGCCGTGCTGGTGTACGGCAGCAGCGCCATCTCACGGCTGTTCTTGACGGCCGTGGCGACGTCACGCTGGTGCTGCGTGCAGTTGCCGGTCACGCGACGGGCACGGATCTTGCCGCGGTCGGAAATGAACTTCCGCAGCAGGTTCGTGTCCTTGTAGTCGACGTAGGAGATCTTCTCCTTGCAGAACACGCAAACCTTCTTCTTAGGCTTGCGCGCAGGCGGCTTCGCCATTGCTCTTTCTCCAGATCAAGAAGTCTTCGCCAAGACGCCGGGCCGTCTCCGGCCCCGAAGGCGTCTTAGAACGGGGGTTCGTCCGTGTAACCACCGGGCTGGGGACCCCACCCGCCGCCGCCCTGGTTGCCACCAGGGGACGCCCACGGGTCGTCGGACGGACCGGAGTTGCCCTGCTGCGGCGGACCGCCGTAGCCACCCTGGTTGCCGCCCTGCGGGCCGCCGTAACCGCCCCGGTTGCCACCACCCATGCCACCGCCGCCGTACCCGCCGCCGCCTCCGCGGCCGGCCTTCGTGACCTTGGCGGTCGCGAACTTGAGCGAGGGGCCGATCTCGTCGACCTCAAGCTCGTACGTCGTCCGCTTCTCGCCTTCCTTGGTCTCGTACGACCGCTGCTTCAGCCGCCCCTGCACGATGACCTGCATGCCCTTCTGAAGGGACTCGGCCACGTTCTCGGCCGCCTGCCGCCAGATCGAGCAGCGGAGGAACAGCGCTTCGCCGTCCTTCCACTCGTTCGTCTGCCGGTCGAACGTCCGCGGCGTGGAGGCCACGGTGAAGTTCGCGACGGCCGCGCCGCTGGGGGTGAAGCGCAACTCGGGGTCGGCGGTCAGATTCCCGACCACGGTGATGACGGTGTCGCCTGCCATGCCTTACCTTCCCCTGCGCCTGATGACGGTGTCGTCGGTGTCCGCGGTGTGGTTACCGCTGGTCGGGACGCAGCACCTTGGTGCGCATGACCGACTCGTTGAGGTTCATCTGGCGGTCGAGCTCCTTGATGACCGCGGGCTCCGCGGCAAGGTCCACGACGGCGTAGATGCCCTCGGACTTCTTCTTGATCTCGTACGCGAGCCGGCGACGGCCCCACGTGTCGATCTTCTCGACCTTCCCGCCGCCGTTGCGGACGACGTTCAGGAACTGCTCGAGCAGCGGGGAGACCGCGCGCTCTTCGAGGTCCGGGTCGAGGATGACCATGAGCTCGTAGTTACGCATGTAAACACCCACCTCCTATGGACTGGTACGGCCACGGACGATCCGTGACAGGAGGGCTTTGCGTAAGCCGCGGCGACCCGGCCGAGCCTCGGGACGAGGACGGACACCATGTCGCTGCGGACGGTACAGCGTACCCGGCGGCGCCCTATCTGTTGAAATCGCGACACCCCCGTTGCACCCTGTGGTAGGGAGATCACGGACAAATCGTCCGTGCCCCGTGGTCGCCCACCGGAGGTGCGTGATGGCTCAGACGATGCGCCGCGGCCCTATGGCCGCACTGAACCTCTCGAACATCAACCGCGTACACGACGACAAATCCCACACCCGGGAGAACACGCTCGCGGGCGTCACCGCCGTGTTCGGCGTGATCGCGATCATCTGCGCGTTCTTCCCGAGCGTGCACATCCTCGGCTCCTGGGCGGGCCTCGCCGGCGTTTTCGTGGGACTGACCGCCCAGATGCTTTCCGTGACCACCCTTGAGCGCATCGTGATCGTGATCTCGGTAGGCATGTCCGCCGTCGGCCTCTTCATCAACATGGCGCACGGCGGCCTCTACTGACGCGGCGGGGTGCGGTGGTCACACCGCGAGGAGGCCCCGCACCCGCTCGTCCCGCAGCTCGGCGCCCGCGCCCTCGTGGACGACGACGCCCGCGTCCAGCACCGTGAACCGGTCCGCGAGACGCATCGCGAAGTCGAGGTACTGCTCGACCAGCAGCACGGCGAGACCGCGCTCGCGGTGCAGCCTTTCCACGGCGTCCTCGATCTCGGTGACGATCGACGGCTGGATGCCCTCGGTCGGCTCGTCGAGGATCAGCATGCGCGGGCCGGTCACCAGCGCCCGCGCGATCGCGAGCTGTTGCTGCTGGCCGCCCGACAGGAAGCCGGCACGGCGCTTGAGCAGCGGCCGCAGCCGCGGGAAGACGTCCAGCGCCTCGTCGACGACGCCGCGGTCCTTGGATCCGCTCGCCTCCCACGTCACGCGCAGGTTCTCGGCGACGGTGAGCTGGCCGAACGTCTCGTGGCCCTGCGGTACGTAGCCCATGCCCAGGCGGACGCGCTGGTGGGTCGGGAGCCTGGTGACGTCCCGTCCCTCGAACACCACCTTTCCCGCGCGTGTCGGCAGCACCCCCATCACCGCGTTCAACAGGGTCGTCTTGCCGACGCCGTTGCGGCCCATGACGCACACCAGGCCGCCGTCGGGCACCGCGAGGTCGACGCCGAACAGCACCTGGGCGCGGCCGTACGCGACCTCGAGCCCGGTCACCTCAAGCACTACGCGACCCCTTCCCGCTCGCGTCCGGCGTCGGCGTCGGCCCCGACCGGTTCGGCGGCACGCGTGTCCCGCGACCGCCCGAGATAGACCTCCTGGACGCGCGGGTCCGCCTGCACCGACGCCATGTCGCCCTCGGTCAGCACCCGTCCTTCGTGCAGCACCGTCACCGCGGACGCGTACGTGCGCACGAACTCCATGTCGTGCTCGACCACCACCACGGTGTGCTCGCGGGCGATCTCGACGAGCAGTTCGCCGGTGCGTTCGCGCTCGTCGCGGGACATGCCCGCGACCGGCTCGTCGAGCAGCAGCAGCCGCGGCCGTTGCGCGAGCAGCATGGCGATCTCCAGCCACTGGCGCTGCCCGTGGGACAGCACTCCGGCCGGGCGTTCCGCCAGCGCGAGCAGCCCGGCGCGGTCGAGCACGGCCGCGACCTCGTCCGAGCGGCCCTTGCGGCGGCGCAGCAGGGCCGGCAGCCGCATCCGGAAGCTCGCCGCCAGGTCGACGTTCTCCTCGACGGTCAACTCCTCGAAGACCACCGCGGTCTGGAACGTGCGCCCTACGCCGCGCCGCACGACCTGGTGCTCGCGCAGCCCGTTGAGCGTGCGCCCGGCGAAGTGCACCGTGCCCTCGGTCGGCCGGGTGAGGCCGGTGACGACGTCGATGAGGGTGGTCTTCCCCGCGCCGTTGGGGCCGATGAGGAAGCGCAGTTCGCCTTCCGCGACCGTGAGGTCGACGCCGTCGATCGCGCGGAACCCGTCGAAGACCACCGACAGGCCGGTGACACGCAGCAGCGGCTCCCGGCCGCCCGGTACGACGCCGGTCATGCCGCCGCCCCTTCCTCGACGCGGGCCGGCGGCACCACGGCGGGCGCGGCGCGACCGCGGCGCGCCGCGACGAAGTCGCGCACCTGCCCGGCGACTCCGATGACGCCCTTGGGCGCGTACGCCATGACCGCGATGAACAGCGTGCCCTGCAGGTACAGCCAGCCGTTCGCGTAGTGCTCGGAGAACGTGGTCTTGCCGTAGTTGAGCAGCACCGCGCCCAGGACCGCGCCGGCCAGCGTGTACCGCCCGCCGACCGCGACGGCGAAGACGAACTCCAGGGAGGGCACGACGCCCAGCAGCGCCGGCGAGATGATCCCGACCACGGGGACGAACAGCGCGCCCGCGATACCGGCCGAGATCGCCGACAGCGTGAACGCGACGGTCTTGACCAGCGCCGGGTCGTAGCCGAGGAACCGCACGCGGTCCTCGCCGTCCCGCACCGCGACCAGCAGCCGCCCGAACCGGCTCGCCACCACCTGCCGGAACGCGAGGTAGAGCAGCCCGAGCACGACCGCGACGACCGAGTAGAGCACCCGCTGGTCGTTCTCGTCGGCGAGGTCGAGGCCGAAGAACGAGGTGAAGTTGGTCAGTCCGTTGGTTCCGCCGGTCAGCCCCTGCTGGCCGACGAGCCAGATGACGAACGCCGCGGCCAGCGCCTGCGTGAGGATCGCGAAGTACGCGCCGCGCACGCGCCGCCCGAACACCAGGAGTCCGAGCAGGAACGCGGTCACGCCGGGCAGCACGACCACCATCAGGAGCGCGAACCACGGCTGCCGGAACGGCTCCCAGACGGCGGGCAGCGTCTCGACGCCGCTCCACACCATGAAGTCCGGCAGCTGCCCCGGCCCGGCCTCGGCGAGCTTGAGGTGCATCGCCATGGCGTAGCCGCCGAGGCCGAAGAACACGCCCTGTCCGAGTGTGAGCATGCCGCCCTTGCCCCACGCGAGTCCGATGCCGAGTGCGGCGATCGCGAAGCACAGGTACTTCGCGAGGAGTTCGAGCCGGAACGGGGACAACGCGGCGGGCGCGGCGACCAGCAGCAGGAGGGCGACGGCGACGAAGACGACCGGCCCGCGCCACCGGACCGCGGCCGAGGCGACGGCGTCCGCCGCCTCGCGCAGCCTCCTCATGTCAGCTTCCGGGAGCGGAGGACGAACAGGCCCTGCGGCCGTATCTGGAGGAATCCGATGATCACGGCGAAGACCACCACCTTGGCGAGTGAGGCGTCGGACCAGTACTCGACGTAGCTGTTGAGCAGGCCGAGCACGAACGCCGCGAGCACCGCGCCGCGCAACTGGCCGAGGCCGCCCGCGACGACCACCAGGAACGCGTCGACGATGTAGTAGGTGCCCAGGGCCGGCCCGACCGGGCCGATGAGGGTGAGCCCGACGCCCGCGACACCCGCGAGGCCCGAGCCGATGAAGAACGTGCGCTGGTCGACCCGCGACGTCGCGATGCCGCTGCACGCCGCGAGTTCGCGGTTCTGCATGACCGCCTGCATGCGGCGGCCCTGCTTGGTGCGGGCGAGGTAGAACCAGATCGCGACGACGCAGACGACCGCGAGCGCGAGGATGAACATGCGCGCGTACGGCATGCGGATGCCGGACCACTCGGCCCCGCCCACGAGCCAGGTCGGCGCCTTGACCTGCACGTTCGGAGCGCCGAACAGGTCGCGTGCGACCTGCTGGAGGATCAGGCTGACGCCCCACGTCAGCAGCAGGGTGTCGAGCGGCCGCCCGTAGAAGCGGCGGATCAGGGTGCGTTCGAGGACCAGGCCCATGAGTCCGGCCACGAAGAACGCGACGGGCAGGGCGACCAGGACGGCCTGCCGGCCGGCCCAGCTCTGCAGCATGTAGGCGGTGTACGCGCCGGCCATGAGGAATTCGCCGTGCGCCATGTTCACGACGCCCATCTGACCGAAGGTGAAGGTCAGGCCGAGCGCGACGAGCAGGAGTACCGCGCCGATGGAAAGTCCGATCGGCAGTTGGTTCAGGAAGGCGTTCACCGTGGCTCCCCCCTTGTGCGTGTGTGCGTCGGGTCGGGTCGCGCGGACTCCGCGCCGGGCGGGTGCCGGGCGCGGAGTCCGCGTGGGGATCGGCCGCGTCAGTCCGCGGACCGGGCGGGGCCTGCGCCTACAACCCCTGCGCCCACGGGTATTCCTTGAGGTACGGGTCCGGCTTGATCGGCCCGGGCGACGCCCAGACCTCCTTGATCAGGCCGTCGGGCTGCACGACGCCGATACGCGCGGTCTTGTAGACGTGCTGCGTCGCGCCGTCGATGGTGACCTTTCCTTCCGGCGCGTCGATCGAGACGCCGTCGCACGCCTTCTTCACGTCGTCCGGCTTGAAGCTGTTCGCCTTCTCGACGGCGGCCTTCCACAGGTAGACCGAGTTGTAGCCGGCCTCCATCGGGTCCGAGGTGACCTTGTCCGCGCCGTACTTCGCCTTGTAGGCCGCGACGAACTCGGTGTTCCTGGGGCCTTCCGTGGTCTGGTAGTAGTTCCAGGCCACCGGCTGCCCTGCCAGGTAGTCGGCGCCGATTCCGCGGACCTCCTCCTCGGCGATGCTCACCGAGAGGACCGGCATGTCGGCGGCCTTGATACCGGTACCGCGCAGTTGCTTGAAGAACGCCACGTTGCTGTCGCCGTTGAGGGTGTTGAAGACGGCGTCGGGCTTGGCGTCGGCGACCTTGTTGATGACCGTGCTGTATTCGGTGTGGCCGAGCGGTGTGTACTCCTCGCCGACGATCTGCATTCCGTTGGCTTCGGCGTACTTCTTGATGATCTTGTTGGCGGTGCGCGGAAAGACGTAGTCGCTGCCCACCAGGAAGATCTTCTTCTTGCCCTGCGCCTTGAGGTAGTCGAGGCCGGGCACGATCTGCTGGTTGGTGGTCGCGCCGGTGTAGAAGATGTACGGCGAGCTCTCCAGGCCCTCGTACTGCACCGGATAGAACAACAACTGCTTGTTCTTCTCGAAGACCGGCAGCATCGCCTTGCGGCTCGCGGACGTCCAGCCGCCGAAGGTCACGGCGACCTTGTCGTTCGAGATGAGTTTCTGCGCCTTCTCGGCGAAGGTCGGCCAGTCCGAGGCCCCGTCCTCGACGACCGGCTGGATCTTCTTGCCGAGTACTCCGCCTTTCGCGTTGATCTCGTCGATCGCGAGCAGCACGGAGTTCTTCACGGTGACCTCGGATATCGCCATCGTGCCACTGAGGGAATGCAGCACGCCGACCTTCACGGTGTCCCCACTGGTATCCGCTCCGGCCGATCCCGTCTTGGCCGTGCTCTTGTCCGAGGCACATCCGGTGCCGGCGAGCAGGACCGCGAGGGAAACGGCGGCGAGTCTTGCGGTGCGTCTACCAAGAGATATTTTTCGCAACGCTCGGGGCTCCTTTTCCAAGGGATGACGCCATGAGTGTCGCGACGCGCGGTTTCCCGGCTGATTCGCGTTTGTTAACCGCTTATTGCCATACGCGCATGGCTGATTACCGACCGTCCGGCGTGATGCGGACGCCCGCGCGGAGGGTTCGTATGGGCCGCGCCGCGGCCGGAACGGACACCGAAGGGTGCAACGAAGTACCCTCTGACACGGTCCGAACCGATCCGAGGAGCTAGTCGATGACCCTGCGCCTGAGGACGCTCACCCGCGATGAGCACCTCGCCTTCATCAAGGGCAAGCCCTCCGTGAGCTTTCTCCAGTGCCCCTCGTGGGGCGACGTGAAGAGCGAATGGCGGAGCGAGAGCATCGGCTGGATCGACGAGACGGGGTCGGTCGTCGGCGCCGCCGAGGTGCTGTACCGGCAGCTCCCCAAGATCAAGCGCTACCTCGCGTACATGCCCGAGGGCCCGGTCATCGACTGGTACGACGGCAACCTCAGCCGCTGGCTCGACCCGATGCTGGCGCACCTGAAGAGCCAGGGCGCGTTCTCGGTGAAGATGGGCCCGCCGGTGGTGGTCAACCGCTGGGAGTCGGAGACCATCAAGAAGGCCATCGCGGCGAAGTCGGCGCGCCGGCTGCGCGACCTCACGCCGGACCAGACGGACGAGCGCGCTGCGGACGTCGGCCGCCAGCTGCGCCGGCTCGGCTGGCTGCAGGACGAGAGCGGCGGCGCCGGCTTCGGCGACGTCCAGCCGCGGTACGTCTTCCAGGTGCCGCTGATGCGCCGCTCGCTCGACGACGTGCACTCCGGCTTCAACCAGCTGTGGCGCCGCAACATCAAGAAGGCCGCCAAGGCCGGCGTCGAGGTCGTCCAGGGCGGCCGCGAGGACCTGAAGACCTTCCACGAGGTCTACAAGGTCACGGCGGTGCGCGACCACTTCACGCCGCGCCCGCTCCCCTACTTCGAGCGCATGTGGGACGTCCTCAACGCGGAGGACCCCGAGCGCATGCGCCTCTACCTCGCCAAGCACGAGGGCGAGGTGCTCGCTTCGACGACGATGGTGACCGTAGGGGACCACGTCTGGTACTCCTATGGCGCGTCCGCGAACCACAAGCGCGAGGTCCGGCCGTCGAACGCGATCCAGTGGCGCATGCTGCGGGACGCGTACGCGCTGGGTGCCTCCGTGTACGACCTGCGGGGCATCAGCGACACGCTCGACGAGAACGACCACCTGTTCGGCCTGATCCAGTTCAAGCTGGGCACCGGCGGGCAGGCCGTGGAGTACCTCGGTGAGTGGGA
Source organism: Yinghuangia seranimata (assembly GCF_029953285.1). Taxonomy (GTDB): domain Bacteria; phylum Actinomycetota; class Actinomycetes; order Streptomycetales; family Streptomycetaceae; genus Yinghuangia; species Yinghuangia seranimata. The sequence continues at coordinate 102,679 of NZ_JASAOI010000050.1, forward strand.
CTTCCCGCTCAACAAGGTGCTGCACAAGGCCCTCGACCTGTACATGTCGCGCCGCTAGAGCCGCCGGAGCCGGGGAGAGGGCTGCTGATGTCGCTTTCGCTTTACGTCGATGCCGCGCGTTGGCGCAAGCACATCGACCAGGTCCGCGACGGCTATCCGGGCATCGTTCCCGTGATGAAGGGGAACGGCTACGGGTTCGACAACGTGCGCCTCGCCGAAGAGGCGTCGCGCATGGGCGTCGACATCGTCGCCGTGGGCACGACGTACGAAGCCGCCCGGCTGAAGGACCACTTCGACGGCCGTGTGATGGTGCTGACGCCGTACCTGCGCGGAGAGGACGCGGTGCCGCTGCCCGACCGGGCGATCCGCACCGTCTCCTCCGTGCAGTCGGCGCGCGACCTGGTCGGCAGCCGTGTGGTGATCAGCTGTATGACGAGCATGAAGCGCGACGGCGTCACCCCGGAGGACCTGGTGACGCTGCGCGGTTCGCTGGAGGGCGTGCGGCTGGAGGGCTTCTCGGTCCACCTGCCGCTCGACCACCCGGACGGCCAGGACCCGGTGGCCGAGGTCGCGCAGTGGGTCGAACGGCTCAAGGCCGCACGGCTCCCGGTGCACACGATGTTCGTCAGCCATGTGCCGGCCGCGGGCCTGGCCGCGCTGCAACAGCAGCACCCCGACACGCGGTTCCGGCCGCGCATCGGCACCGACCTGTGGCTCGGCGACCACGACTCGCTGGTCGCCAAGGGCACGGTGCTCGACGTCGTGCCGGTCGCGCGCGGCGAGCGCTTCGGCTACCGGCAGCGCAAGGCGCCGGCCGACGGCCACCTGCTGGTGGTCAGCGGCGGTACGGCGCACGGCGTCGGCCTGGAGGCGCCCAAGACGGTGCGCGGCGTCATGCCGCGGGCGAAGGGCGTCGCCCGGGCGGGTCTGGCGACGGTGAACCGGACGCTGTCGCCGTTCTCGTGGGCGGGCAAGCAGCGCTGGTTCGCTGAGCCCCCGCACATGCAGGTCAGCCTGCTGTTCCTGCCGGGCGAGGTGGAGCCGCCGAAGCCGGGCACCGAGCTGGAGGCCGAACTGCGGCACACGACGACGCACTTCGACCGGGTCGTGCTGCGCTGAGCGCGGCCCTACCCTGAGGTGACGCCGAGCTTGGGGAAGGGGACGCCATGGGCTTGTACACGCGTGGCCTGCGGAAGCTCGGGCACTACCGGTGGATGGCGCGCCTGGGCCCGCACCTCGTGCGCGCCGACCGGCGGCTGCAGCAGCGCACCAAGGGGCGGGTCTCGCTCATGGGGCGGGACTTCCACCCGCTGCTGCTGACGAGCACGGGGCGCCGCTCCGGGCTGCCCCGCGTGTCGCCGCTCATCTATGCGCCGGTCGAAGGCGGATTCGCGCTGGCCGGAACGAACTTCGGGCAGCGGCACCACCCGGCGTGGACGGCCAACCTGATCGCCGAGCCCGCCGCGGTGGTGTCGGTCGACGGGCGGGAGACCTCGGTCCGGGCCCGCCTCATCACTGAGGACGGGCCCGAACGAGAGCTGGTGTGGGGCGCGTTGCTCAAGGTCTGGCCCGCGTACGACACCTATGCCGCACGCGCGGGGCGGCCGATCCGGGTGTTCCTGCTGACGCCCGACGCCGCCGGCCCCGCGGCCGACGCGGCGCCGACCGCCGAGCCGGAGGACTAACCCGCCCAGCGCCCCGCGCCGAACAGCAGGGCGAACACCACGGCGAACGGCGCGATCAACGCCAAGTACGCGGTGAACAGTGCCTTGTGACGTAGCGTCAGCCGCGCGAGCACGATCCACAGCGGCCACCACAGCAGCGTCGCGCGCGGCACCGAGAAGTACGCGCTGGAGACGCCGAGCGACAGCACGGTCAGACCTACGTACGTCGCCTCCGACCAGCGCCGACGGCGCAGCAGGTACGCCGTCAGCGCCACCCCGACCGCGACCGCGAGCATCTCCCACCGGTACATCCACGTGAACCCGAGGATCGTGCCCGTCCCGGTGCGGCCGGCCAGTCCCCACGTGTTCCGGAACGCGTCGACCGGCCCGACCAGGTGCCGGTCCCAGCCGGTGATCTGCGCGCTGTTCCACGCCGTCCAGTCGCCGGTGCGCCGGTACAGGAAGCACATGTAGACCAGGCCCGGCAGCGCGCCGACGGCCAGCCACGGCGCGTCCCGCCAGCGGCGGCGTCCGTCCGTCGCGGTGAGGAACTCGACGGCGAGCGCGGCCAGGAGGAACGCGCCGCTGACACGGACGCACAGCGCGCCCGCCGCGAGCAGGCCCGCCCAGTGCCACGCGCCGCGCTTGGCGCACAGCCAGGAGGCGAGCGCGAGCATGAGGAACAGCGCCTCGGTGTAGCCGGCCGCCAGGAACACCGCCGGCGGCGACAACAGCAGGAGCAGCACGGCGCGTTCGCCGACGCCCGCCGGGTTCTCCAGCCCGGCGACGCGGGACAGCAGCACCACCGCGACGCCGCCGCAGACGAAGGAGATCAGCAGCCCGGCGACCACCCAGTCGCCGACCAGCAGGTGCACGGCCTTGAGCGTGTAGGGGAAGCCGGGGAAGAACGCCTCAAGCGGAACGGGCGGGCCGGACTTGGGGTTTCCCTGATAGCCGTACTCACCGATGGTGCGGAAGTGCTTGAAGTCCCAGTGGTCCCAGGTGTCGAGGAACCCGGCCGGTCGCGTCGCCCCGTCGGCCGCGAGGATCCATCCGGCCGAGCCCACGACCAGCATCATCGCCGGGCGGGTGAGCAGCCATAACGCGAGCGCGGCACGGTCCTCGCGGAACTTCCGCGGCACGCGCGGCACGGGGCGCGGGCGCCGCAGCGCCGCCAGTATCGACGCGGCGTTCCCGGCGGCCCGGCCGCGTCGTGCGGCGGTCGTCACGGGCTCGGCGTCGGTGCTGGTCACGCGCCCCGGCCTCCAGTCGTGTCGGCGGGACCGGCGACCGCGCGGCGCGGCCCGCTACTTGTAGATCTTCCCGGGCAGGTCCTGGGCGCCGCCGGGCCCGAACTCGTCGTCGTAATCCGGCCCGTAGTACAGGTCGCGGCCGCGCCCCACGGTGAAAACGTCCGGGGCGTCGTCGAGGACACCGCCTGAGGGGTCGTCGCTTCCGTCGGCGCGCACGGGGTCGTGGTCGGGCCACAGGATGTCGCGCACCACCAGCGCCGCGATGAACAGCAGTCCGATGAGGTGGATCAGGATCGCGACGTGGTACGCGTTCTGCGACAGGCCCTTGGCGTGCGGTCCGCCGCTGTACGACTCGATGTAGAGCCACACGCCGAGGAAGTAGATGACCTCGCAGGCCTGCCAGATCAGCACGTCGCGCCAGCGCGGCCGGGCGAGCACCACGAGCGGCAGCAGCCACAGCACGTACTGCGGCGAGTAGACCTTGTTGGTGAACAGGAAGGCCGCGATGATCAGGTACGCGAGCTGCGCGAACCGCGGCCGGCGCGGCGCGCACAGGGCGAGTGCCGCGATGCCGGCGGCCATCAGGAGCAGCAGGGCCGACACCCAGGTGTTGAGGGTGTCGATGTCCATGGGCTCGTAGCGCTGCTGGAGGATGAGCCACAAGGAGCCGAAGTCGGCGCCGCGTTCCTGGCTGAACGTGTAGAAGAGCTTCCAGCCGTCCCACGCGAAGATCATGACGGGCAGGTTGACGACCAGCCACGCGCCGACGGCGGCGCCGCCGGCCTTCCAGAAGTCCTTGAGCCGGCCCGCCCGCAGGCACAGCAGGAACAACGGTCCCAGAAGGAGCACCGGATACAGCTTCGCCGCGGTCGCGAGGCCGAACAGCACGCCGGCGAGCACGATGTTGCGGCGCGCCCACGCCATCATCGCGACGGCGGTGATGGCGACGGCGACGAGGTCCCAGTTGATGATCCCGTTGAGGGCGAGGACGGGCGCGGCCGCGACCATCGCGGCGTCCCAGGGCCTTCGCCCTGACGTGCGGGCGACCGCGACGACCACGACCACGGCGCAGGCCATCATGATCAGCGCGTTGATCATGACGAACCACAGCTGCCGGTCGTGCAGGTCGCCGTTCTCGCCGCCGCCGAACGCGTTCGCGAGCGTCCCGGCGAAGTACATGACGCCGCCGGTGATGACGGGGTACTCCAGGTACTTCATGCCGGGGTCGCCGGTCTCGTCGAAGTACGGGACGTGCCCCTTGTCGAGCCCGCGCCCGGCGAACAGGTGCGGCATGTCGCTGTAGCAGGCCTTCGAGTACTGCGACCCGTGGCCGAACCACCCGCCGTCGTAGCAGGGCTTCTTCTGCACCAGGCCGAGCGCGAAGGTCACGACCGCGAGCAGGATCAGCACGCGCGTGGCGTTCCACCAGGCGGTGCCGCGGCCGAAGCTGATGCGGCGGCCGGCCGGGCCGCCGACCACCTCGCTGCCGGTCCGGATCACCGGGTCGTCACGCGACGGCAGGACGGGCTCGGGCGCGGTCGGCTTCATGCCGCCAATCCTCTCGCAGGAAACGGCTGTGCCCCGCCGCGACGCGGAGGGGCACAGCGATCGTACGGGCGCGGCGCCCGTCAGGGTTTCTGTCCGGGCGGGAACAGCACGTTGTTGTTGCCGCCGCCGCCTCCCGGTCCTCCGCCGGTGGGCGGCCCCGAGGTGGTGGGCCGTCCGGTCGGGAAGAAGGTCGGCAGCCCGGTCCGGGTCCCGGTCGGCGTCGGCGTACCGGAGCCGGTCGGCGCGGTCGCCGTCGTCTCGGGGACCTGCGTCGGGGTGGTCGGACCGCCGGGCTCGGTCGGCGGCGCGGTGGTCGGCGGCGCCGTGCTGGTGGCGGACGACATCGTGGGCGACGCGGTCTGCACCGGCGCGGGGTTCTCCGGCTTGACGAAGTCGGCGGCCGGAAGGTCCTTCGTGGCGGCCTTCATGTACGCCGTCCAGATCGCCGTCGGGACGGCGCCACCGTGCGTCTCGGCCTGGCCGAGCAGGCCCTTGAGGTCGTACCGGGTGTTGTACTGGTCCTGCCGGAACAGGCCGACCGAGGTGGCCAGGTTGGGCGTGTAGCCGACGAACCACGCCGAGCGGTTCTCGTCGGTGGTGCCGGTCTTGCCGGCCGCGGGGCGGCCGAGTTCCTTGGCCTTCTTGCCGGTGCCGTTCTGGATGACGCCCTGGAGCATGTCGTTGATGGTGTCGGCGACGTCCTCCGCGTAGACCTGCTTGCTCTCGTGCGCCGGCAGGTCGACCTTCTTGTCGTTCCTGCGGAGTTCCTTGATGACGTAGGTGTCGACGTGCTTGCCGCGCGCCGCGAACGTCGCGTAGGCGTCCGCCATGTCGAGCGCGGTGGGCGTGCTCGAACCGAGCGCCATCGATGGCGTGAGGCTCTTGTCGTCGAGCCCGGGGGTCTTCGGGCTCAGCCCCGCGTCGATCGCGGACTGCCGCACCTTGGTGAAGCCGATGTCCGCGGCCAGCTGCGTGAAGACCGGGTTGAGGGACTGCTCCATGGCCTTTCTGATGCTCAGCTGGCCGTGGTCCTGCCCGTCCTCGTTGGGCACGAGGTAGACGCCCTTGTTGTCCTTGAACGGCTTGCCGTCGGGCGGCAGCAGCACCGGGATCTTGTTGTTCGCGTTGTACAGGTCCTCGATGGTGATCGGCTTGCCGTCGAACTTGCCGTCGCGCAGCCCGGCCGCGACCACGAACGGCTTGAACGTCGAGCCGACCTGCACGTCGCGGCGGGTCGCGTCGTTGAACTCCTGCTTGAGGAAGTCGGGCCCGCCGTACAGCGCGACGACCGCGCCGTCCCCTGGGATCACCGACGCGATCGCGGTGCGCAGGTACTTGTCCGCCTCGCGTTTGTCCGGCTTGAGCTGCGAGGTCAGCTGCGAGTCGACGGCGGCGACGGCGGCGTCCTGCTTCGCCTTGTCGATCGTCGTGATGATCTTGTAGCCGCCGAGCGCGAGCTCTTCCTCGGTGAGGATCTTGTTGTTGATCAGGTAGTTGTTGGCGACCTGCATCAGGTAGCCGGCCTGGCCCGCCTTGCTGGCCGAGGGCTGCGGCTTGATCGGCATCGGGAACTGCTGCGCGTCCGCCTCGGCCTGGGTCAGCCACTTCATCTCGACCATGCCGTTGAGGATCCACTTCCACCGGCCCTGCACACGGGCCAGCCGGGTCTCGCTCACCTCGCCGTTGACGAACACGTCGTTGATGCTCGGCGCGTTGAGCAGCGTCGCGATGTAGGCGCCCTCGCCGACCGTCAGCTCGTTCGAGTTCTTGCCGTAGTACGCCTGCGCGGCGGCCTGGATGCCGTACGAGTTGCGACCGTAGAAGGAGGTGTTCAGGTAGCCGGCGAGGATGTCGTCCTTGCTCATCTGCCGGTCGACCTTTATGGCGATGAACATCTCCTTGAACTTGCGCTCGAAGGACTGCTCCTGGTTGAGGAACGCGTTCTTCACGTACTGCTGCGTGATGGTCGAGCCGCCCTGCGTCGGGCCGCCCTTCGCCATCGCGAGCGCGGCGCGCGTCAGACCCTTCGGCGAGACGCCGGAGTCGGAGTAGAACGTGCGGTTCTCCGCGGCCAGCACGGCGTGCTGCACCGGCTTGGGCACCTGGTCCAGCGTGATGTTCTGGCGGTTGTACTTGCCGGACTGCCCTATCTCGGTGACGCCGTCCGCGTAGTAGTAGATGTTCGACTGGATCTGCGTCGCGGCGTTGATGTCGGGCACGTCGACGAGCGAGTAGGCGAGCCCGGCCAGGCCGATCAGCGAGCCGATGAAGAACAGGAACATCGCCAGGATCTGCTTGATGGACGGCAGCCAGCGCCGCACGCCCTTCTTGCCGTACCTGGGGTAGTCGATGAAGCGGCGCCTGCCGTTCTTCTTGACCTTCTTGCCGCGCGGGCCGGACGCGTTGCCTTCCGCGCCCTCGCCGTCCCGCCCGGGTCCGCGCCCGCCGGGCCCGTCCGGTCCGCTGCCGCCGCGGCCCCGCCCGCGTCCACCGCGTCCGCCACCGCCGCCGCCCGTGCCGCCACCGGAACGGGAAGCCTGACGGGCTTCCATCCGGGTCATGGGCCGGTCGGCGGGTTCGGCTCCCGAGGACGCCGCGCGCCGCGGGGCCGACGGTGCGGCCGACGGGCCCGAAGGCGTGGACGGACCGGAAGGCGCGGAGGGCGCGGACGGACGCGGCCCGGCCGGCCGCGGCGCGGGCCCCGGTTCGCTCGCCGACGGCATGCTCCCCCGAACATGCGAAGCGCCGCTCCCTTCGGGACGCGGCTGTGACGACCTGCGACGGTGCTCACTCATGTTTTCGCTGCTCCTCGGCCGCGCGGCGGGGGTGAGCCGCACGGGTCGTGGCTGTCCGATCCCCAGGACGTCCGGCGACCGCGATCGGTTGCACGGCGGACCAGACTACGCGCGGACGCAACGCCAGAAAGACGGACGGCTTCGGACATACCCGCCCGAGTGAACCGGCCATGAGCCCGGCCCGCGATCCGTCTCCGGCACACCTCGAATGGCCGCACGTTGTCCGATAAGCAATGCACGCGTAACCCTCCTGTGACTTCCGTCACGAGACCCCTTCTTGCACGACATGCCGAGTAGACCTATCGTTCCGATGTATCGACTCGATACATCGAGCCGATATGACAGCCGGGATGCACCACGTCCCACCTCACACCCACCGCCCGTGGGTGGTCGTGGAACGTTGTGGATCCCTCCCGGTCGCAGGGCCGTCGGCGACCGTATCCCACGGTTCCGCTCGGCGCTCGGCCGGTCGGAACGCCCAGGTTGGAGGGAAGCGGATGAGCAGGCGCGGAGGCGTCCTCGAGTTCGCCACCCTCGGACTGCTGCACGACACGCCCATGCACGGGTACGAGCTGCGCAAGCGGCTCAACACCGTGCTCGGCCCGTTCCGCGCCATCGCGTACGGCACCCTCTACCCGTGCCTCAAGTCCCTCCTCGAGCGGGGCTGGATCACGGAGGAGGAGCCCGAGCAGGTGGCCGCGGCGCTGGCCGGCGGCAAGCGGGCGCGCATCGTGTACAAGCTCACGGCGCAAGGCAAGGAGCACTTCCAGGAGCTGCTCTCGGAATCCGGGGCCACCACCTGGGAGGACGAGAACTTCGGGGTGCACTTCGCCTTCTTCAGCCGGACGGACCGCGAGGTGCGCATGCGCATCCTCGAAGGCCGCCGCAGCAAGCTCGAAGAGCGACTCGAACGAGTCCGCGCTTCGCTGTCGAGCACACGGGAGCGTCTCGACGGCTACACGCTCGAACTCCAGCGCCACGGCCTGGAGTCGGTGGAGCGCGAGGTGCGCTGGCTGAACGAGCTCATCACCGCCGAACGGCACGCCGGGGACAACCCCGAGCCGGACGGCGCGGAGAAGAAGAACGACGCCGGGGCCTCCCGGCAGACCAAGCAGGACGCGGCCTCGGACCCGTCCGCAGCAACCAGTTGAGAGCCGTCCTCGGGCGGTTCTCATTGAGACCACAGGGAGCAACCGGAATGGGTTCGGTTCGCGTAGCCATCGTCGGCGTGGGCAACTGCGCCGCTTCGCTGGTGCAGGGCGTCGAGTACTACAAGGACGCCGACCCCAACAGCCGCGTACCCGGCCTCATGCACGTGCAGTTCGGCGACTACCACGTGCGTGACGTCAAGTTCGTTGCCGCGTTCGACGTGGACGCGAAGAAGGTCGGCTTCGACCTGGCGGACGCCATCGGCGCCAGCGAGAACAACACCATCAAGATCTGCGACGTGCCTCCGACCGGCGTGACCGTTCAGCGCGGCCACACCCTGGACGGTCTCGGCAAGTACTACCTGCAGACCATCGAGGAGTCCCCCGAGGCCGCCGTGGACGTCGTCCAGGTGCTCAAGGACACCGAGGCGGACGTGCTCGTGTGCTACCTGCCGGTGGGTTCGGAGGCGGCCGCGAAGTTCTACGCCCAGTGCGCGATCGACGCCGGCGTGGCCTTCGTCAACGCCCTCCCCGTCTTCATCGCGGGCACCAAGGAGTGGGCGGACAAGTTCACCGAGGCCGGTGTGCCGATCGTCGGTGACGACATCAAGTCGCAGGTCGGCGCGACCATCACGCACCGCGTGCTGGCCAAGCTGTTCGAGGACCGCGGTGTCATCCTCGAGCGCACCATGCAGCTGAACGTCGGCGGCAACATGGACTTCATGAACATGCTCGAGCGCGAGCGCCTGGAGTCCAAGAAGATCTCCAAGACGCAGGCGGTCACCTCGCAGGTCAACCGCGACCTGGGTGCCAAGAACGTGCACATCGGCCCGTCGGACTACGTCGCGTGGCTCGACGACCGCAAGTGGGCGTACGTCCGCCTCGAGGGCCGCGCGTTCGGCGACGTCCCGCTGAACCTCGAGTACAAGCTCGAGGTCTGGGACTCCCCGAACTCGGCCGGTGTCATCATCGACGCCGTGCGCGCCGCGAAGATCGCCAAGGACCGCGGCATCGGCGGCCCGATCCTGTCGGCGTCCTCGTACTTCATGAAGTCGCCGCCCGTGCAGTACTTCGACGACGAAGCCCGCAACGCCGTCGAGGCGTTCATCAAGGGCGAGGTCGAGCGCTGACCCGACCCGCGGAAACGCGGCCGGTCGCCTAGACCCACGCACGATCCGGCGGCCCCCCCCCCCGGCGGGTGCGGCGGGGGGCCGCCCGCGGTGGCCCGCCCCCCGGCTACCGGGGGCGGTCCCCACCCCCCCCCCCCGACGCGGGGGCCCCCCCGCCGGGGGGGGGGGGGGGGCGGGCCGCCGGCTTTTCCGCTCCCCGGTACGTTTGCGCCGTGTCCCTCGCCCGCGACCTCGCCTCGCTCCTCAAGCTGCGCGACTTCCGCAGACTGTTCGGCACGCGCCTCACGTCGCAGCTGTCCGACGGCGTCTTCCAGGTCGCGCTGGCCGGGCACGTGTTCTTCACCCCTGAGAAGCAGACCTCGGCGTCCGACGTGGCGACGGCGTTCGCGGTGCTGCTGCTCCCGTATTCGCTGGTCGGCCCGTTCACCGGCGTGCTGCTCGACCGGTGGCGCAGGCGGCAGGTGCTGGTGCGCTGCAACCTGCTGCGCGCGGTGCTCGTCACGCTCACCGCGGGCCTGGTGCTCGCGAACGCCCCGGACGCGGTCTTCTACACCGCCTGCCTCGCCGTGCTGTCCGTGAACCGCTTCGTGCTGGCCGGGCTGTCCGCCTCACTGCCGCGTGTCGTGCCGGAGGAGCGCCTCGTCGTCGCGAACGCGGTGTCGCCGACGGCAGGGACCGTCGCCGCGTCGGCGGGCGCGCTCGCGGCCGTCGTGGTGCACCTCTTCCTCTCGGAGGGGTCGACCGCGACCGCGCTGGTCATCCTCATCTCGGCGGTCCTGTACCTGTGTTCGGCGGCGGTCGCCGCGACGATGGACGTCGACCTGCTGGGCCCCGACCCCGACCGGGTCGTGCCGCGGGTCCGGGACGCGCTGCTGAGCGTCGCGCGCGGCCTGCGCGACGGCGCCGTCCACGTCTGGGAGCGGCGGGCTCCCGCGCACGCGCTCGCGGCGATCACCGCGATGCGGTTCTGCTTCGGCGTGCTGACCGTCATGACGCTGCTGCTGTGCCGCAACTGGTTCAACGACCCGAAGGACACCGACGCCGGGCTCGGCACCCTCGGCCTGACGGTCGGCGTCACCGCCGCGGGATTCTTCGTCGCCGCGGTCCTCACGCCGATCGTGACGCCGCGGATCGGGGTGCCGCGGTGGATCGTCGTGTGCGCGTTCGTCGGGGCGGTCGCGGAGCTCGGGTTGGGGCTGCCGTTCCGGCTCGTGCCGATGCTGGCCGCCGGGTTCGTGCTGGGTCTGGTGTCCCAGGGCGCCAAGATCGGCGTCGACACGATCGTCCAGACCACCGTCGACGACGCGTACCTGGGAAGGGTGTTCTCGCTCTACGACGTGCTCTTCAACGTGGCCTTCGTCGGCGCCGCCGCACTGTCCGCCGTCGCCCTCCCGGCGAACGGCCGCTCCCCCGCGGTACTGGCCGCCGTCGCGGTCGGCTACGCCGTGACGGGGGCCTGGTACGCGCTGGCGGTGCGCAGGCACCCACCGGTCGGAAAGTCATCAAACATCGACTTAGCATCAAGTAGTGCGCAAAGGGACGCGAACCTCTAGCCTGCCTCAACGAGCGTTCGCTCAATTCCGTTCACGCGTCGTTTTGCGCCGACTTATGCCCATCGGAGACCGTCGATGACCAACTACCCGAGTGCGTCCGATCCCGAGCGGGTCCCCTACGTGCCGGCCTGGTCCGACGGCACGCCGCCGTACGGCCACCAGGCCGTCCCCACCCACGGCGCGCCGGTCGGCGCACCTGTCGGCGCCCCCGTCGGCGCTCCCCTCGGCGCCCCCGCGCCGCAGCAGCCCGGCCACCGCGCCGCCGCCCCGGCGAAGCGGGAACGCAGCATCCTGCTCAGCCCGCTCGTGCTCGGGCTCAGCGCGCTCCTGCTCGCCGTCATCGGCGGCGGCGCGTACATGTACGCCAACACCGGCACCGAACGGCCGCTCGCCGAAGGCGACTGCCTCGACCAGCTGTCCGGCACGACGCCGCACACCGTGCCCTGCGACAGCCCCGAAGGGCGCTACACGATCGTCACGATCGTGAAGGACACCGTCGACACCGGCGTGTGCGCATCGGTTACGGGGGCGAATGTCCCGTTTGTCGCGGACAACGGCGGGCGACGGGATGTGCTCTGCATCATGACCATCAAGTAATGCGCCATGGATGAGGGTTTTAGGGGATGCACCGCGTCCGTCCGACCCTCTAAGGTCTCCAGCGCTTGCCTGTCCCAACCAAGCGCAATGAATAGACGGAGATCTGTCCCGTGTCTAACCCCTTTGGAAACGGCCCCCAGGGTCCGTCCGACCAGCCGCCCTACGGCCAGCAGCCGCAGCAGCCCTACGGCCAGCAGCAGCCGTATGGGCAGCAGCCGTATGGGCAGCAGCCGTTCCCGCAGCAGCAGCCGTTCCCCGGCCAGCAGCCGTACATGCCCCCGCCGCCGCCCCCGGCACGGAAGCCATGGAAGAAGCTGCTGCGCTTCATAGTTCCGGCGGTCGTGATCATCATCGCGATCATCGGCTACTTCGCCAGCAAAAGCGGCGACGAGGCGACCAAAGCCGCCGTGGGCGACTGCCTGACCGGCGGCAATGGCAAGGTCAACGACATGAAGATCGTCAAGTGCGACGAGTCCAACGCTGCGTTCCGGGTGATCCAGAAGTACGCCGACACGTCCAGCACCTCGAAGTGCGACGCGGACGAGGACAAGGGGTCGGTCGCGGCGATCTACTGGACCGGGGCCGGCAAGGGTGTTCTCTGCCTCACGATCACCAAGCACACCCAGCTCGCCGACCTGAAGGGCTTCAGCAACGCGTCCGGGGCCGACCAGTCGGACCTCGACGCACTGCGTGACGACCTCGCGAGCAAGGGCATCGCGGGCGTCAAGTAAGCCTCGCGGCACCGACGTGCGAACGGTTCGGGCCCACCGGATTTCCCGGTGGGCCCGAACCGTTTCCACGTTCACTGCCCCGTCTGGGCCGCCCACCACGTGCGGAGTTCGGCGACCGCCGTGTCGTGGTCCATCGGGCCGTTCTCCAGGCGGAGTTCGAGCATGTGCTTGTAGGCGCGTCCGACCAGCGGGCCCGGCGGGACGTCGAGGATCGTCATGATCTCGTTGCCGTCCAGGTCCGGGCGGATCGCGTCGAGCTCCTCCTGCTCCTGGAGCTTCGCGATGCGGACCTCCAGCGAGTCGTACGCCCGCGCGAGCGCGGACGCCTTGCGCCGGTTGCGGGTCGTGCAGTCGGAGCGGGTCAGCTTGTGCAGCCGGTCGAGGAGCGGACCGGCGTCCCGCACGTAGCGGCGGACCGCGGAGTCGGTCCACTCGCCGGTGCCGTAGCCGTGGAAGCGCAGGTGCAGTTCGACCAGGCGCGTCACGTCGTCCGTGAGGTCCTTCGGGTACTTCAGGGCCTTCATGCGCTTCTTGGTCATGTGCGCGCCGACCACCTCGTGGTGGTGGAACGACACGCGGCCGTCCTCCTCGAAGCGCCGGGTGCGCGGCTTGCCGATGTCGTGCAGCAGCGCCGCGAGCCGCAGCACCAGGTCCGGCTCGCCGGGGGTCTCCAGGGCCATGGCCTGCTCGAGCACGGTCAGGGTGTGCTCGTAGACGTCCTTGTGCCGGTGGTGCTCGTCGAGCTCGAGCCGCAGCGTCGGGAGCTCGGGCAGGACGCGGGCGGCGAGGCCGGTCTCGACGAGCAGCAGCAGGCCCTTGCGCGGGTTGTCGGCGCAGACGAGCTTGTTGAGCTCGTCGCGCACCCGCTCGGCGGAGACGATGTCGATCCGGTCGGCCATCGCGGTCATCGCCGCGACGACCTCGGGGGCGACGTCGAAGTCGAGCTGCGCGGCGAAGCGCGCGGCCCGCATCATCCGCAGCGGGTCGTCGCTGAAGGAGTCCTCGGGCGTGCCGGGGGTGCGGAGCACCCGGTCGGCGAGGTCCTCCAGGCCGCCGTACGGGTCGACGAACGTGGTGCCGGGCAGGTCGACGGCCATCGCGTTGACCGTGAAGTCGCGGCGCACGAGGTCGTCCTCGATCGAGTCGCCGTAGCTGACCTCGGGCTTGCGCGACGTGCGGTCGTACGCCTCGGAGCGGTAGGTGGTGACCTCGATCTGGAAGCTCATGCCGCCGGGGGCCTTCTTGCGGCAGCCGATGGTGCCGAAGGCGATCCCGACCTCCCAGACGGCGTCCGCCCACGGCTTCACGATCGCGAGGACCTGTTCGGGGCGCGCGTCGGTGGTGAAGTCGAGGTCGTTGCCGAGTCGGCCGAGCAGCGCGTCGCGCACCGAGCCGCCGACCAGGGCCAGGCGGTGCCCGGCCGCCGCGAATCTGCGCGCGAGGTCGTCCGCGACCGGAGCGACCCGGAGCAGTTCGGCGACCGCGCGGCGCTGTACGGCGCTCAGCCGGTCGGCGGGCGCGACCTGGGGCTCCACCGGAGAGTCCGGCTCGGCAGAGGGTGAGGAGTTGTTCGCGTTCGGCACGACGTACAAGGGTACGGGGAGCGTGCGGGCGGATCGTCACCTTTATCTGAGGGCTTTAGCCGAGTGCCGCTCTGCGATGGGGTGATCTTGGCGCCCATCTCGGCGGCGGCGCGCACTAGGATTTCAGGATGCCCTCTGAGACCACCCCGTCGCGGCGGAGGCTCAAGGCGGTCGAGGAGCACTCGGCCGGCGGCCTCGTCGTGGACCGGGACACTCTGCGGGCCGCACTGATCGCGCGCCGCGATCGCCGCGGCCGGCTGGTGTGGTCGTTGCCGAAAGGGCACATCGAAGACGGTGAGAGCGCGGTGCAGGCCGCGCTCCGCGAAGTCGAGGAGGAGACCGGCATCGTGGGCCGCGTCCTCGCCCCGCTGGGGGTCATCGACTACTGGTTCACGGCGCCGGACCGCAGGGTCCACAAGACCGTCCAGCACTACCTGATGGAGGCGGCCGGCGGCGACCTGTCGGACGACGACATCGAGGTCGAGGCGGTCGCCTGGGTGCCGTTGGGCGCGCTGTCCGCCCGGTTGGCCTATCCCGACGAGCGTCGGCTCGCGGTGCGGGCCCCCGAGCTGCTGGCGGACACCGCGTGAAACGCCCCCTCCGCTCCCGCGCCCTTCTCCCCGTCGCCCTCCTCCCCCTGCCGGTCCTCGGCATCGTGCTCGCCCTGCTCGCGGGGCTGGTCGCGATCGGCGTGGCGCGGCCCGCGGGAGCGGCGGACACCACGCCGGTCCTGGTGGCGCCGACGTCGGTCACGCCTGCCGTGCTCCGGGACAAGAACGGCCCGCCGCTCCAGATCGCCGTCGACGTGATCAACACCACCGGGCACGACCTCGACGGGGTGACGCTCAACCTGCGGATCGGCCAGCGGCTGACGCTCCGCGACCAGCTGTCCAACGACAAGGCCCCGGACAACCCGGTCACCGGGGCGACCACCACGATCGCCAAGGTGCCCGCCGGCGGACGGGTGTCGTACACGTTCTCCGTCGCGGCGGACAAGCTGCCGCTGTCCGACAAGGCCGGCGGCGTGTACGCGTTCGCCGTGCAGGCGCAGCGCGGCGGCGCCACGGTCGGCTCCGCCCGCGTGCTCGTGCCATGGGTGCCCAAGCTCCAGCCCGACTTCCCGCGCACCCAGATCGGTGTGCTGTGGCCGCTCATCGACCGGCCGCGCCGCGACGGCACGACGATCGGCGACAACACCCAGACCCCGGTCTTCCAGGACGACGGCCTCACCAACGAACTCAGCGGCACCGGTCGCCTAAACACGCTGGTCGGCATCGGCAAGGGACTCGGGAACAAGATCAGCTGGGTCGTCGACCCCGACCTCCTCGACGCCGCGGCCGCGATGCGCAACGGCTACCGCGTCGCGCCGGCGCGCCCGCCCGAGACGGTCGACAAGCCCGAGAAGGCCGACAAGGGGAAGAAGGGCAAGGGCGACGACGACGAAGAGGAGGCCGTCGACGTCGCGACCGCCAAGGCGGCGCCGCGCACCGAGGCGGACACCACGCCCGGAACCGGGTCGCAGGCCGCCGCCGACTGGCTCAACGCGCTGCGCGCCGCAGTCGGCACGGGGGTCGGCGCGAGCGACGTGGTCGCGCTGCCGTACGCCGACACCGACATCGCCACGATCGCGCACGCGCTGTCCGGGCCGTCGAAGACCGATCTGAACCGCCAGCTCACGGAGGCCGTCGCACGCGGCGGGCAGCTCACCGCCGAGCTGCTCGGCCGCCAGCCCACGCAGGTGCGCTCCAACGTGTCGTGGCCGGTCGCGGGGGCCGTCGACGACGAGGTGCTGGCGACCGCGAAGACGGCCGGAAGCAACCTTGTGGTGGTGTCCGGCGACAGCATGCCGCCGCGCAAGGACCTGAACTACACGTCGTCCACCCGCGCGGAGATCGGCGAGGGCACCAGCGCGCTGGTGACCGACCCGCGCGTCGACGCGCTGCTGAACGAGGACGCGAGCGTTCCGGGCAAGCAGGTGCAGCTCCAGCAGGCACTGATCGCCGAGCTGTTCACCATCGCTATGGAGGAGCCGAACCGGACGCCGCGCGCGGTGCTGCTGGCGCCGCCCCGGCAGATGAGCGTCGCGACGGCGAAGGTCGTGGAGTCCGCGGTCCGCGAGGCGACCATGCCGGTCGGTGGCTGGTCGGAGCTGGCGTCCCTGGACACGCTCGCGAAGTCCAAGCTCGGCGAGGAGCGCGTGCTGCGCTCGTACCCGCAGGACCTGCGCCGCACGGAGCCGTCGGACCGCTACCTGAAGACCATCCCCCAGTTGCAGCAGTCGGTGGACACGTTCGCCGGCATCCTGAGCAAGCCCGAGCGCATCACCGGCCCGTACGACCCGGCGGTGCTGCGGACGCTGTCCACGGTGTGGCGCGGCGAGGGCATGGACGCCGACGTCTACCGGCTCGGCGTCTCGCGCGGCCTCCGTGTCCTGGAACAGCTGGTGCGTATCGCGCCGAAGACCGGGGTGACGCTGTCCGGCGACAAGGGCACCATCCCGATCACCGTGATCAACGGCCTCCAACAGGCCATCACGGTGCGGATCGAGGTGACGTCGCGGCAGCCCAACCGGCTGAAGCTGACCGAGCCCGAGGTGACGACGATCCCGGCCGGGCACACGTCCGCCATCGCGGTGCCCGCGCAGTCGGCCGCGAACGGCAAGGTGCTGGTCGACGTGCGGATGCTCACACCGGACGGCACACACGCGTTCGGCCCCGCACAGACGTTCTATGTGAACACCACCAGCATTGACGGCATCACGTTGGGCATCATTGGAGTCATCGCGGGTTTGCTCGCGCTGTTCTCGCTCCGCGCCTACCTCCGTAGGCGCAGGGCGGGGAAGGCCGGGGGCGGCGACGCCTCCGGTGACGACGGCGCGGAACCCGGCGACGGGGAGGGACCGATGCCCGACGGGGAGCGCCGGGCGGATGAGGGGGAGGTCACACGGCACACGAGCCGGGACCGGCCGGAGGGCCATCACGCGCCCGCCTGATTCCCGTGGCTTGAAGCTTTTAGCCCCTTATGTGTACATATCAGCGGACACACGGCGCCGGGGGGCCGCCGCCAAGCGCCCCGGATGAGAAAGTGGGCACCTGAAGCCGACCCGACCAGCAACCCGAAGCGGAAGACGAGGAACCTCCCGTGAGCGACCGGCGTGACGAACGGCAGCCGTACGGCGGCGGCCCGGACGACCCGGGCGACGGGCGCGAGCCGTACGAGCGGCGGCGCCGGGAGGATCGTCACTCCGACCCCTACCTCGGCCAATACGGGCAGCAGTACTCGGACCCGGCGCAGGAGTACGCCCCCTACCCGCCCGCGCAGCCCGCGCCCGGCGGAGGCGGCGCGGACGCCTGGTTCCGCGACGACGAAGGCGGCGGCGCGGGCCTGGACGGCCTGTTCACCCCCACCCCGCAGGCCCCGCAGGCGCCCTCGTACGACCAGGGCGGCCAGGGCTACCCGGCGGCCGGCTACGAGCAGCAGGGCCAGCAGGGCTACGGCCAGCAGCAGGGCTACCAGCAGGGCTACGACCAGGGGTACGCGCAGCAGCACCAGGCCTACGCGCCGCAGGGCTACGCCGGCGACCCGTACGGCGGGCAGCCCCAGCAGCAGCACGGCGGCCAGGGTTACGACCAGCAGGGCCAGCAGGGTTACGAACAGCAGGGCCAGCAGGGCTACGGCCAGCAGCAGTACGCCCAGGCCGCGGCGCAGGTCCCGCCGCCCTACACGCCGTCCGCCCCCGCGGCCGGCTACCAGCAGGGCCACCCCGACACGCCCGGCCCGCTCGGCGCCGCCGAGGCCCCCGAAGCACCGCGCCAGGCGTCGTCGGGCTCGGGAGGATCGGGCGGCTCGGGCCGCTCGGGCGGCGGCTACGGCTCGGGCGGCGGATGGGGCGACTACGACCGCCCCGGCGGCTGGCTCATGGACCAGACGCTCACCGGCATCCACCTCGGCCTCACCGGCGAGATCGGCATGCCGACGTACACCGAGGCGTACCAGCGCTACGAGAGCAAGCAGCGCGCGGAAGCCGCCGCCGCCTCGGTCGGCCTGCTCGAACCCGACGTCGCGCCGCTCCCCGGCCCCTCGCAGTCGCCCGTCTACCGGCTCCCCGGCTCCGGCGCCGAGGAGCGCATGGCCGGCATCCCGGCCGGCGGCGGGAAGGGCGGCAAGCTCTCCGGGATGATGCGGTCCAGCGCCCTGATGGCGTCGGGCACGATCGTCTCCCGTATCACGGGCTTCGTCCGCAGCCTGGTCATCGCCGCCGCACTCGGCACCACCGTCTTCGCGAACACGTACAACGTCGCGAACACGATGCCCACGCTGCTGTACATCCTCATCGGCGGCGGCGCGCTCAACGCCGTCTTCGTGCCGCAGCTCGTGCGCGCCATGCGCAACGACGACGACGGCGGCGAGGCGTACGCCAACCGGCTGCTCACGCTGGTGATGACCGGCCTGCTGGCGCTCACCGCGCTCGCGGTCGTCGCCGCACCGTGGCTCATCCGGATAATGGCGAACTCGCTCGCGAAGCAGGACGCCGAGTTCGAACTCGCGACCACGTTCGCCCGCTACTGCCTGCCCATCATCTTCTTCATGGGCCTGCACGTGATGTTCGGGCAGATCCTCAACGCCCGCGAGCGCTACGGCCCGATGATGTGGACCCCGGTCCTCAACAACCTTGTCATCATCGCGACGTTCGGCCTGTACATCTGGGTCGCCGGCACGCAGAACAGCACCGGCATGACCGCCTCCCGCATCACGCCGGACGAGACGCGGCTGCTGGGCATCGGCACGCTGCTCGGCATGATCGTGCAGTCGCTCGCGATGATCCCGTACCTGCGGGCGGCGCGCTTCCACTTCCGGCCGCGCTTCGACTGGCGCGGGCACGGCCTGCGCAAGGCCGCCGGACTCGCGAAGTGGACGTTCCTGTTCGTGCTCGCGAACCAGGCCGGCTACCTCGTCGTCACGCAGCTCGGCAACGCGATCGACAGCGACGCGCAGACCCAGGGCATCAAGTACGGCGTCGGCTTCACCGCGTACAGCAACGCCCTGCTGGTCTGGCAGTTCCCGCAGGCGGTCATCACCGTCTCCGTCATGGCAGCCCTGCTGCCGCGCATGTCCCGCGCGGCAGCGGACAGCGACACCACGTCGGTTCGCGACGACATCTCCGCGGGCCTTCGGCTCTCGGCGGTCGCGATCGTGCCGTGCGCCGTGCTGTTCGTCGCGCTCGGCCGCGACATCGGCGGCCTGCTGTTCGCGCCCGCCGGACAGGACAGCGCGCACTGGATCGGGTACATGCTCATGGCGCTCGGCCTCGGGCTCATCCCGTTCTCTGCCCAATACGTGCTGCTGCGCGGCTTCTACGTGTACGAGGACACGCGGACGCCGTTCCTCAACACCGTGTGGGTCGCGGCCTGCAACGCCGCGTTGGCCGGGCTCGCGTACGTCGCGCTGCCCACCAAGTGGGCCGGTGTCGGCATGGCCGGCGCGTACGGTGCCGCGTACCTGATCGGCGTGATGCTCGCCGGGCGCCGCCTCAAGGCGCGCATCGGAGACCTCGACGGACGCCGCGTCACCCGCACCTACACGCGCCTGATCGTCGCGGCCGGCCTCGGCGGCGCCGCGGCGTTCGCGGTCGCCCGCGTCTGCACGAACGCGCTCGGCAGCAACTTCGGCGGCTCGCTCGCCGCCGTACTCGCCGGACTCGTGGTCATGTTCGTGGTGTTCCTCATCGCGGCGAGCCGCATGCGCATCGAGGAACTGTCAGCGATGACCGGAATGGTGAAGGGCCGACTCGGCCGCTGACGGAACCTCCTCCCCGTCTCATGCGTCGGATGAGACGATGGTGGTTCACCGGACACAAGTGGTGAGTACGAGTCGACATCGCGGTCCAACGAGCGGAAATCCGTGGTATGGATCACGATGGGGCATACGGACGGTGTCCCGAAGCGGAATCGGGTAGTACTGCTCGGGACACGACCAGGGGCGCCCTGCGACCGCTCGTACGATGGGGCGGGGCTACGAGGAGGGTGAGTACACGGTGACGGACCGAACCGCAGGCTCCGTCCACCTGATGGCGGACGATCCTTCCGGCTCCACCACCGTCGACCCCTCCACGAAGGACAACGACGCAAAGGCGTCGGACGTCACGGTGGAGACCGTCGCGACGGACTCGGTCACCGACGAACCCACGGGGACACCGGCGGCCGACGCCCCGGACGCCGCGGAAGCCTCAGGCGAAGTCCCGGACGAGACACGGGCGGACGACGACACCGGCATGCACGCCAAAGCCGAAGAACCCGACGAGCCCACGCAGGCCAAGCCCGAACCGCGGCCCGATCCCGAGCCCGTACCGCAGGGCCGCTCGGTCGCGGACGTCGAGCGCGGCACGCGCTTCGCCGACCGCTACCGCCTTGAGGACAGGCTCAGTTCGAACGGCAAGAGCGCCACCTGGCGCGCCGTCGACGAGAAACTCCGGCGTGCCGTCGGCATCCACATCGTCGTGGCCGGCAGCGACCACGCCCGCAGCGTCATGGCCGCGGCACGCGCCGCCGCGCTGGTGGGCGACCCGCGCTTCGTGCAGGTGCTCGACGCCGCCGAAGAGGACGGCCTGGTCTACGTCGTCAAGGAGTGGCTGCCCGACGCCGACAACCTCGCGTCGCTGCTCGCCACCAACCCGCTGCCGCCGCACGAGGCGTACGAGATGGTCCGGTCGATCGCCGACGCCATGGCGGTCGCGCACCGCGCCGGGCTGTCGCACCTGCGCCTGGACCCCGAGAACGTCCTGCGGATGCACACCGGCCAGTACAAGATCGTCGGTCTGTCCGTCGAAGCGGCCCTCTACGGGCACGACACCACCGACGCGGCGCTCGACGACACCCGGGCGATCGGCTCGCTGCTGTACGCGTGCCTCGCGCGGCGGTGGCCCGAGGCGGAGCGCTACGGCCTCCCTCGGGCCCCGCGCAACGGCGACCGGCTCCTGACGCCGGGACAGGTCAAGGCGCACGTGCACGGGCCGCTGGAGGCCGTCGCGATGCGGGCGCTGGGCTACGAGTACAAGCACCAGCCGCCGTTCGAGGCACCGGAGGACGTCGTCGCGGCGATCGCGGCGATACCCACCGTCCTGCCGCCGGAGCCCGACCCCGTGGTCAGTGCCGCCGGGGCCCAGTTCGACGACGAGTACACCCCGACGGCGGTGCTCTCCCCGAAGGGCCTCGTCGGCGGCCCCCCGCCCAGCACCCCGACGGGCTTCCACACGGCCCCGCCGCCCGCGCTCGGCGGCGGCTTCGGCCGACTGCTGAAGGTCGTCGTCGCGATCATCGTCCTGGTGGCGGTGGTTTTGGCGACGTGGCAGATCGCCGCGCACGTGAACAAGAAGGACGAGGCCGCGCCTTCGCCTTCGGCATCGGGCGGGCAGCCTTCGAGCCCGCAGGCCCCCGCGCCGGTGCCGGCGCCCAACACGCCGCTGGAGATCAAGCGTGGGATCGAGTTCGACCCGCAGGGCGAGGCCAGGGGTGAAACCAACCCCCGCTTGACGTTCGACGGCAACCCAGACACGACGTGGCGGACCAAGACCTACTCCGACACCCACTTGCAGCCCTACCGCGACGGCGTCGGCATCGTCTACGACTTCGGCGCGCCGGTCGACGTCCGCTCGGTGAACGTCGACCTCCTGTTCGGCGATCCCGGCACCACGTTCGAGGTCCGCGCGCTCCCGGCCGGCACAGCTCTCCCGGACGTCACCAAGAAGGGCACGCAGAACAGCTTCTCCACGGTGCTCGGCACCGGTCAGTCCGGGTCGGGCAAGACCGTCACGGTCACCGCCGAAAAGCCGGTCAAGTCCCAATACGTGTTGATCTGGTTCACCGATCTGGCCCGGGTGTTCGGCGACAGCAACGGCGGCGTCGGCCTCAAGACCGGCATCACCGAGATCCGATTCACCAGCTGATCCCCGTCACGTCGCTACTCCCGCCGTGCCAGGATGACCCCCGGAAAGCCACGGCCGTCGGGGGGTGAGCATGAGCACGGAGTCCGCGTACGCCGACGTCGGCGACGCCGATCTGCTCACGCTGCACGCCTCCGGCGACGCCCAGGCGTTCGGCGAGCTGATACGCCGTCACCGCGACCGGCTCTGGGCCGTCGCCCTGCGGACGCTCGGCGACCGCGAGGAGGCCGCTGACGCCCTCCAGGACGCCCTCGTGTCGGCCTACCGGGCCGCCGACCGCTTCGAGGGCCGCTCGGCCGTCACAACGTGGCTGCATCGCATCGTGGTGAACGCCTGCCTGGACCGGGCCCGTCGGAAGGCCTCCCGGCCGGCCGTGCCGTTGCCGGACGATCTCGACCAGCGGTTGCCCGCCCCCGTCGGCGAGGACCCCGCAGTGCGCGGGGAGACCCGCCGGCAGGTGCTGGCCGCACTGGCGACGCTGCCGCCGGAACAGCGGGCGGCGCTGGTGCTCGTCGACATGGAGGGCTACTCGGTCGACGAGGCCGCGCGGGTCCTCGAGGTGGCGCCCGGGACGATCAAGAGCAGGTGCGCCCGCGGCCGGGCCCGGCTCCTGCCCCTCGTGCGGCACATGCGGGAAGGGAACCGAGTCGCCGGGCCGCCCGTCAGACCGACGGACGACGGGACCGCGCACCAGGACGGAGGTGTGACGCGATGACCGCAACGAACCCTGTGGTGGGCCCGGACGGGCACGTGGATGTCGACGTCCTCTCCGACCTCACCGAAGACCTCCTGGACGACGCCCGGGCCGCCGAGGCGCGTGCGCATCTGGCCGCGTGCGCCGAGTGCCGTGAGACGTACGAGGCGCTGGCCGAGGTCGCGGCGCTGCTGCGCGGCCAGCCCGACGAGCCCATGCCGGACGACGTGTTCGCGCGGATCGAGGCGGCGCTCGCCGAGGCCGCGGCGGAGGACGCCGGGCCCGAGGCGCCGCTCGCCACCGTCACACCGCTGCCGTCCGCTCCCTCGGTGCCGCGTCAGCAGTCCGGTCCGCCGCCGCGGCCGAGCGTCGCGCCGGTGGTGCCGCTCGCGCACCCCGAGCGCCTGGAACCCGTGCGCCCACACCGGCCGCGCCGCCGTGCGGGCCTGCTGCTGGCCGCGGCGGCGGTGGCCGCCATGGCGGTGGGTGTCGGGGTCATCGCCCGCAACGGCGTCGGGTCCTCGAACGACAAGACCGCGTCCAAGCCCGCGGCAGGCGCCGACCGGTCCGCGGTCAGGACCGAGGGCGGCGCGGGAGCGGCGGGGGTACCCCCGGCCGCTCCGCAGGCGACGCCCAAGTCCTTGGCCCCCGACGGGACGTTTGCGGTCCCGCCGGCCCCGACGGGCCCGGCCGCCTCGCCGCGCGCGCTGGAACGCGCTGGCGTCCCGGACCGGGTGCGTGCCCTGGCCGCCCCGGGCCAGTCGCTGACGTCGGGCTCGACGTCGTTCGGCAGCGGCGCCCCCGCCACGAGCGGCAGTCCGACGGCCGCCGCGATGGCGGGGCAGCTCCCGCAGTGCGTGACCTCCGCGGCCGACGCGTCGGCGACGCCGACGGCGGCGGAGCGGGTCCGCTTCGAGGGCCGCACGGCCTATCTGCTCGTCTACGCACCGCCGGGCAGCACCAGCGCGAACGCCGTCGTGGTCGCGGACGGCTGCTCCGGCGTCCTGGCCAAGGCACAGCCGTCGGACGTCCTGTTGCGCATCTCGGTACCGCTGCCCTGACCACGAAGGTGTGGTAGTGGTCAGCGCGGGAATGGCGCGCGCCTAGGATCGGTTGAGCGGAACGTGCCGCACCCCGCAGCTCGCGGGGTGGCCCCGCAACCGCCGGCAACGCCGAACCGAACGCCCTCGGTCGGCTCGACTAGAAGCAGGATGGGTCCAGCGTGAGCGACGTCCGCAACGTGATCATCATCGGTTCCGGCCCGGCCGGCTACACGGCCGCCGTCTACGCCGCACGCGCGGACCTCAACCCGCTCGTCTTCGAGGGCGCGGTCACCGCCGGCGGCGCGCTGATGAACACCACCGAGGTGGAGAACTTCCCCGGCTGGCCCGAGGGCATCATGGGCCCGGACCTCATGGACAACCTGCGCAAGCAGGCCGAGCGGTTCGGCGCCGAGCTCGTCGCGGACGACATCGTCGAGGCCGAACTCGAGGGCGACGTCAAGGTCGTCAAGGACAGCTCGGGCAACGTGCACCGGGCGAAGGCGGTCATCCTCGCGACCGGCTCCGCGTACCGCGAGCTCGGTCTGCCGAACGAGAAGGAGCTGTCCGGGCACGGCGTCTCGTGGTGCGCCACGTGCGACGGCTTCTTCTTCCGCAACCAGCACATCGCGGTGGTCGGCGGCGGCGACTCGGCGATCGAGGAGGCCACCTTCCTGTCCCGCTTCGCGGAGACGGTCACGGTGATCCACCGCCGCGAGGAGCTGCGCGCGTCGAAGATCATGCAGGACCGCGCGTTCGCGAACGAGAAGATCAAGTTCGCGTGGAACAGCGAGGTCGCGGAGATCGTCGGCGACGGCAAGCTCTCCGGCGTCAAGCTGCGCGACACGGTCACCGGCGAGCTGCGCGACCTGGACGTCACCGGCCTGTTCATCGCGATCGGCCACGAGCCGCGCACCGAGCTGCTCAAGGACCAGATCGATCTGGACGAGGAAGGGTACGTGAAGGTCTCGCACCCGACGCAGCACACCAACCTCACCGGCGTCTTCGCGTGCGGCGACGTCGTCGACCACATCTACCGCCAGGCGATCACCGCGGCCGGCAGCGGCTGCGCCGCCGCCCTGGACGCCGAGCGGTACCTGACGGACCTGAAGCACCGCGAAGAGGCCGCCGCCTGACGGCGGTGCCGCGTCGCCCCCTCCCCCACCACTCCCGCCCACTGACGAAGGAGCCCCCGATGGCCTCGGGCATCATCAAGACCACGGACAAGACGTTCACCGAGGACGTGCTGCAGAGCGACAAGCCGGTGCTGGTCGACTTCTGGGCCGAGTGGTGCGGCCCGTGCCGCCAGATCGCCCCGGTCCTCGAGCAGATCGCGGCCGAGCACGGTGACAAGCTCACCATCGCCAAGCTCAACACCGACGAGAACCCCGAGGTGACCACGCAGTACGGGGTCATGTCGATCCCCACGCTGAACGTCTACCAGGGCGGCCAGGTCGTGAAGACGATCGTCGGCGCCAAGCCCAAGGCGATGATGCTCAAGGAGCTCGCGGAGTTCATCTGATCCCGGGTGCTCACGAAGGCGCCCCCCGGAACCGGGGGGCGCCTTTTCCGCGTGTAGAGGGCCGGACGTCTGTGATTCCGGGTTCCGGGGGGATACCCGATGCGGCGCCGTGGGGGGCCGCAGCCCGCGCTCGGGGGAGCGCTCGGGGTCTTCCCATGTTCCGTTTGATTCCTGCTCTGCGCGCGTACGATCGAGTGTTGCGTCAATCTCGGGAGGATTCCGTTCCATGACCCTGCAGCGGCAGTACCGACGCGGAGACACCGGCCCTGCCGTAGCCGAGATCAGGTCGAAACTCACCCTGCTCGGTCTGCTCGCGGTGGACTCCCCCGGCGGGCCGGTGGACGCCGACCGGGGCGACGAGGCCGTCTTCGACGACGACGTGGACCGCGCCGTCCGGCACTTCCAGCAGCAGCGCGCGCTGACCGTCGACGGGGTCGTCGGCCCCGAGACCTACCGGCAGCTCGACGAGGCGCGCTGGCGGCTCGGCGACCGGGTGCTCAGCTACTCGGTCAGCCACCTGATCGTCGGCGACGACGTCGCGACGCTGCAGCAGCGGCTGCTCGACATGGGCTTCGACTGCGGCCGCGTCGACGGCATCCTCGGCGCGGGCACCGAGCGCGCGCTGCGCGACTTCCAGCGCAACTACGGGCTGCGCGCCGACGGGACGTGCGGACCGGCGACCTTCCGCGCGCTCGACCGGCTGGCCCGCACCGTGGTCGGCGGCCAGCCGCACGCGATGCGCGAGTCCGAGCTGATCCACCGCTCGGGGCCCGCGCTGTCCGGCAAGGTCGTCGTCATCGACCCGGGGCACGGCGGCGGAGACCCGGGCGTCGTGGCGCACGGGCTCGCCGAGGCGGACGTCGTGTGGGACCTCGCGCGCCGCCTCGAGGGCCGGCTCTCCGCCCTCGGCGTGCAGGCGTACCTGACCCGCGGGCTGGACGGCGATGGACTCGTCGACGAGGAGCAGCGCGCGGCGTTCGCCAACGCGACCGACGCGGACCTGGTCATCTCGCTGCACTCGGACCGCAACGACCATCCGCAGGCGCGCGGCGTCGCGACCTTCTACTACGGCAGCGGCAGCGACCGGTTCGGGCTCCGCTCCCCCACCGGCGAGCGCTTCGCCGGCCTCGTGCAGCGCGAGCTGGTGGCGCGCACCGGGATGGTGGACTGCCGCACCCACGGCAAGGCGTGGCCGCTGCTGCGGAGCACGCGGATGCCGGCCGTCCGCGTCGAGCTGGGCTACCTGACCAATCCCGAGGACGCCGCGCTGCTCACCGAGGCGACGTTCCGCGACCAGGCCGCCGAGTCGATCGTGGTCGCTCTGCAGCGGCTGTACCTGCCGCCGGAGCAGGACGAGCCGACCGGGATGCTGCGGCTGCCCGCGTTCATCTGAGTCGCCCGCGTCACTCGGGCACGCCGGACACCACCGGCACCGCGCACACCTCACACGGCGGTCAGGGAAGCGCGCCTTCCCCGACCGCCGTCGGTGTTTCACGTGAAACGTCGTCGGCCGCGGCGGTCAGCACACGCAGCGGGACCGCCGGGCCGTCCGGCAACCAGACACGGTCCGGGCGCGTCTCCGGTCGTGAGGCGGACACCAGGCCGCCCACGAAACCACCGACGACGCCGAGGCCGAGACCGGCGACAACCCATCGCACCGAGCGCATCCGGGCCTCCAGAATGGGGGATTACGCCACGCCGCATGGTAGTCCCGGCCCGGCGGGAGCGGCCAATGCGCCTGTACGTCGCAGCCGGTTGCCACCCTGTCGGCGGAATCACAGCGCGCGATCGCTACTCCGTTTCGCATACTCGTTGACACGGCACATTTCGGTGCCCGCCCGCATCGCCTCAAGGAGGCTGGTACGTGAACGTCCCGCAGAGCCAACCCGGATCCCGTCTCGACAACTACGTCGACCGCTACGCAGCCCGCACCGCGGGCATGACGGCTTCCGAGGTCCGAGCTCTGTTCGCCGTGGCATCACGGCCCGAGGTCGTCTCACTCGCCGGCGGCATGCCGAACATCAACGCGCTTCCGCTCGACGCGGTCGCGGACACCGTCGCACGCCTCGTCGTCGAGCGCGGCACCGTCGCGCTGCAGTACGGCTCGGGCCAGGGCGACGAGACGCTGCGCGGCCAGATCTGCGAGGTCATGCGTCTCGAGGGCATCGAGGCGCACCCCGACGACATCACCGTCACGGTCGGCTCGCAGCAGGCCCTCGACCTGGTGACCCGGATCTTCATCGACCCGGGCGACGTCATCCTCGCCGAGGCGCCCAGCTACGTCGGCGCGCTCTCCACCTTCGCCTCCTACCAGGCCGACGTCGTGCACGTCGGCATGGACGAGGACGGCCTCGTGCCCGAGCACCTGGAGAACGCCATCGCGGCGGTCCGGGCGAGCGGGCGGCGGATCAAGTTCCTCTACACGATCCCGAACTTCCACAACCCGATGGGCGTGTGCCTGTCCCCCGAGCGGCGCGGCCGGATCCTGGAGATCTGCCGGGCCGCCGACGTCCTCGTCATCGAGGACAACCCCTACGGTCTGCTGGGCTTCGACAACGAGCCGATGCGCGCGCTGCGCGCCGACGACGCCGAGGGGGTCGTGTACCTCGGCTCGTTCTCCAAGACCTTCGCCCCGGGCCTGCGCGTCGGCTGGGCGGTCGCCCCGCACGCGGTGCGCGAGAAGCTCGTGCTCGCGGCCGAGGCGTCGGTGCTGAGCCCGCCGGTCTTCTCGCAGATGACGGTCTCCGCGTATCTCGAGACGCAGCCGTGGCGCGCGCAGATCAAGAACTACCGCGAGATGTACCGCGAGCGCCGCGACGCGATGCTCGACGCGCTGCGCACCTACATGCCCGAGGGCACCACGTGGACGAACCCCACGGGCGGCTTCTTCGTGTGGGTCACGCTGCCGGCCGGGCTCGACGCCAAGGCGATGCTCCCCCGCGCCGTCACCGCCCGCGTCGCGTACGTGCCCGGCACCGCCTTCTACGCGGACGGCTTCGGCGCCTCCTCGATGCGCCTGTCCTTCTGCTACCCGACGCCCGAGCGGATCCGCGAAGGAGTGCGCCGGCTCGCCGGCGTCATCACCCAGGAGCTGGAGCTGCGCACGATGTTCGGGACGCCGCAGAGCCAGACGCCGCCCGCGGCATCGCCGACGACGCTGGCCCCTGGGCCCGACCTCGCCTGACCCTCCCCCGGCATGCGCTGTTTCACGTGAAACACGGACCCGCCACGGGCCGGGGGGGGGGGAAGGGCCGGGGCGCCCGGGCCGGGGTTGCCCGGGCCCCGCCCGCGCCGGCCCCTCCCCCGGCATGCGCTGTTTCACGTGAAACACGGACCCGCCACGGGCCGGTGCCTGTCATCGGCCCGTGGCGCCGGGCCGGTGTTTCACGTGAAACACCGCGCGCCGTCCACCCCCTCCCCCCGCTTCCTCGTTCCGAGGGGTATATCCATCCCATGCCCCCTCTCCCGAAAGGACCACGGATGAGCGACCTCGGCCGCGTCGTCGTACTCGCCGGCGGGCTCTCCCACGAGCGCGACGTCTCGCTGCGCTCGGGCCGCCGCATCGCGGACGCGCTGCGCGCGATCGACGTCGACGTCGAGGTGCTGGATGTCGACGGGCGGCTGCTCGCGGCGCTCACCGCCGACCGGCCCGATGTGGTGTTCCCGGCGCTGCACGGCTCGTACGGCGAGGACGGCGCGGTGCGCGACGTCCTCGAACTGCTCGGCATCCCGTACGTCGGATCGCGCCCCGACGCGTCGCGGCTCACCTTCGACAAGCCGATGGCGAAGGCCGCGCTGCGCGCCGCGGGCGTGCGGACGCCGGACTCGGTGACGCTGCCCCAGGACACCTTCCGCGACCTCGGCGCCGGCGCGGTGCTGGACGCCATCGTGGCGCGGCTCGGCCTCCCGCTCTTCGTGAAGCCGGCCCGCGGAGGGTCCGCGCTCGGCGCGTCCGTCGCCCGCACGCTCGACGAGCTGTCCTCCGCGATGGTCGGCGCGTTCGCCTACGGGGACGTCGCCCTCGTCGAGACGTACCTGGAGGGCACCGAGGTCGCGGTGTCCGTGGTGGACACCGGCGACGGCCCGACCGCCCTGCCGGTCGTCGAGATCGTCCCCGACACCGGCGTGTACGACTACACGGCCCGCTACACGGCCGGAATGACGGAGTTCTTCGCCCCGTCCCGGCTCGCCCCGGAAGCCGCTCAGGCGGCCGTCCAGGCGGCCCTGACGGCCCACCAGGTGCTGCGGCTGCGCGACGTGTCCCGCACCGACCTGATCGTCGACGCCGAGGGCACCCCGTGGTTCCTGGAGGCGAACGTCGCCCCGGGCATGACGGAGACCAGCCTCCTCCCCCTCGCCATCGCGGCGGCGGGCCTCGACGCGGGGATCCTCTACCGCGAACTGCTGCACCGGGCGGCGAAGCGCGGCTGACGCATCGCGCGTTGTTTCACGTGAAACACGAAGGGCCCCGCAGAACTTCTGCGGGGCCCTCGGTGTGTCCGTGCGCGGTCAGCCGAGTGGCGCTTCGCCCGGCTTGCGCTTCAGGAGTTCCGCGAGCGCGCGCTCGTCCCCCGGAGCGATCATCGCGACGATGCGCTCCAGATCCTCCACCGAGGCGAACTCGACGATGAGCTTCCCCTTGTCCTTGCCGATGTTGATGCTGACGCTCGTGTCGTAGCGGTCCTTGAGTCGCTCGGCCAACACCGAGATGGCCGGCGAGATGTGCTTGCCGGCCCTCGGCGTGTTGGCCTTCTTCGCCGACTCCTTCGGCGGGCCGTTGCGCTCCTCCTCCAGCTTCCGGAGCAGGACGATCTCTTCGACCGAACGCACCGAGAGTTCCTCGCGGATCACCCGCTGCGCGAGCTCGATCTGAGCCTGCGGGTCCTTGAGGCTGAGCAGCGCTCGAGCATGGCCCGCGGACAACGACGTCTCTGTAATGAGCTTCGTCTGCACCTCCCAGGGGAGACGCAGCAGCCGCAGAGTGTTGGTCACATGGGCACGCGAGCGCCCGATGCGATCGGCAAGCGCCTCCTGCGTGCAGCCGAACTCCTTGAGGAGCTGCTCGTACGCGGCCGCCTCCTCGATCGCGTTGAGTTCCGCGCGGTGCAGGTTCTCCAACAGCGCGTCGACGAGCATCTTGTCGTCGTCGGTGTCCCGCACGATCGCCGGGATCGGATCGAGCCCGGCTTCCCTCGAGGCCCGCCATCGCCGTTCGCCCATGATGAGCTCGTAGCGGTCGTCGCCGAGAGGACGGACCACGATCGGCTGGAGAAGGCCGTACTCCGTGATGGAGGTGACCAGCTCGGCGAACGCCTTCTCCTCGAAGTGCTCGCGCGGCTGCCGCGGGTTCGGCGTAATCGCGTCGAGCGGCAGCTCCGCGAACCATGCGCCGTTCACCGTCGGGGGCGCGACAGGTTCAGGTTCCGGCGTGGGCTCGGGGATGACCGGCACGCCGACGGGCGACGCGGGGTCCGAGATGGTGACCCGCAACGACGTCGGGGCCGCCGGTTGCGGCAGCGGCCTCGTGAGCGCGGATACCGAAGCCGCCCCTGATCCGTCCTCGGCGGAGGGGATCAGCGATGCGAGCCCCCGCGGCCCCAGTCCTCTACGAGCGCTCACTGTGCCCCCTTCGCCTCTGCGGCAATTCCACGAAGCGCGATCTCCCGCGCCGCCTCAAGATACGACAAGGCACCACTGGATCCCGGATCGTAGGTCATCACCGTCTGCCCGTAGCTGGGCGCTTCGGAGATCCGCACGGAACGCGGGATCGACGTGTTCAACACCTCGGCGGCGAAGTGGTCACGCACCTCCTGGGCGACCTGTGAGGCCAGCCGGGTACGCGCGTCGTACATCGTGAGCAGGATCGTGGAGACGTGCAGCCTCGGGTTGAGGTGGCCGCGCACGAGCTCGACGTTGCGGAGCAACTGGCCGAGTCCTTCCAGCGCGTAGTACTCGCACTGGATCGGGATGACCACCTCGCGCCCCGCGACGAGCGCGTTGACGGTGAGCAGGCCGAGCGACGGCGGGCAGTCGATGAGGATGTAGTCGAGCGGCTGCTCGTACGCGTCGATGGCGCGCTGCAGCCGGCTCTCCCGGGCCACCAGCGAGACGAGTTCGATTTCGGCGCCGGCCAGGTCGATCGTCGCGGGCGCGCAGAACAGCCCCTCGACGTCCACCACCGGCTGCACGACCTCGGCCAGGTCCTTGCCCTCGACGAGCACGTCGTAGATGGACGGCACGCTCGCGTGGTGGTCTATCCCCAGCGCGGTGGACGCGTTGCCCTGCGGATCGAGGTCCACGACGAGGACGCGCGCGCCGTGCAGCGCGAGCGCCGCCGCGAGGTTCACCGTCGACGTGGTCTTGCCGACCCCGCCCTTCTGGTTCGCCACGACCATGACGCGGGTCTCGGCCGGTCGGGGCAGCCCCTCGGCGGCCCGGCCCATCGTCTCGACGGCCTGCCGGGCCGCGCGGGCGATCGGCGTGTCGTCGACCAACTCCGGTTCGGTTTCACGTGAAACGTCGTCCGGATCGAGGCTGTCGAGTCCGGGAGGATACGGATCGCGGGGCGCCGGGACCGGCTCCGCGGTGACGTCGGACGACGACAACGGTCCACTCTCCTCTGCTGCCAGTGCCCCGACGGCGCCGTGCGCGCCACCGGTGTGCAGACCGGTATGCACAGAGCCTGCCATGTTCGGGGCCGCATGCGTACGTGAGGAGGGAACCTGCTGGATCTTTACGGCTTCCGGGCCACCGGTTTGGGTGAGCCCCCACTTCAGTTTCCACGGACGTCGTTTCACGTGAAACACGATGCCCGGCATGATCGCGATGGATCATCGCGACACACCGGGCAATTCACTATGAATCAGTGCATCTGCCTAACGGACGGGTCAGCCGCGCCGCCCCGAACGTCCGCCGCGGGCCGTCCGCCCGTTCCGCGTGCTCTTGCGGCCGCCGCGCGTCGGCTGCGGCTGGACCTCGCCGATGCGCACCCGCACCACGGTGGTCAACGGATCCACGATGCCCTCGCCGACCTGGACCACGTCCCACTCGACGGCGCCGAGCTTGCGCAGGTCGGCCTCGGACTCCTGCAGCTCGGCCGCCGCGGAATCACCCTTCAGGGCCAACATCTCCCCGCCCGAGCGAAGCAGCGGCAGACCCCAGCCGGCCAGCTTCGACAGCGGTGCCACGGCGCGCGCCGTGACGACGTCCGAGCGGATCTCGCCGCGCACCTCCTCGGCGCGGCCGCGGAGCACCGTGACGTGCCCGAGGCCGAGCTCGCGGACCACCTCGTCGAGGAACGTGGTGCGCCGCAGCAGCGGCTCGACCAGCGTGATGTGGAGGTCCGGGCGCACCAGGGCCAGCGGGATGCCGGGCAGGCCACCGCCCGAACCGACGTCGTGGACGACGGCGCCCTCGGGTACCAGTTCGGCCAGCACGCCGCAGTTGAGCAGGTGGCGCTCCCACAGCCGCTCGACCTCGCGCGGGCCGATCAGGCCGCGGCGCACCCCGGCGTCGGCCAGGATGTCGGCGTACCGGACCGCGAGGCCGAGGTTGGCGCCGAACAGCCGCTCGGCCGCCGCGGGTGCCTCGGGGGCACGCTCCGCCGCGGCCGCCGCCCGGCCCTCCGACCGACGCTCCCGGCCCGCTTCACCCGCTGTGTCGTGTTCCACGTGAAACATCTTCCCAGGAACGGCCGTGACCCCGCCTTTCCACAGGCAGGGTCACGACGGTGGACGGTGTGTGTTTGGGGTTCGGGCCCTCAGGTCAGGCGGGCAGGACCACGACGCAGCGCTGCGGCTCCTCGCCCTCCGATTCGCTGCGCAGCCCGCCCTCGGCGACCGTGTCGTGCACGACCTTGCGCTCGAAGGGCGTCATCGGCTTGAGCTTGATCGGCTCGCCGGTCTCCTTGACCTTCTCGACCGCCTCGGTGGCCAGCGCCGCCAGGTCCTGCCGGCGCTTCGCGCGGAAGCCGGCGATGTCCAGCATCAGGCGGCTGCGCTCACCGGTCTCCCGGTGCACCGCGAGGCGGGTCAGCTCCTGGAGCGCCTCCAGGACCTCGCCGTCCCGGCCGACGAGGCGGCTGAGGTCGCCGCCGGCGGTGTCCTCACCCTCGCCGGGGATGACCGACACCGAGGCGCGGCCGCCCTCGACGTCCATGTCGATGTCGCCGTCGAGGTCGGCGATGTCGAGCAGGGCCTCCAGGTAGTCGGCCGCGATCTCGCCTTCCTGCTCCAGACGGCTGATGTCCTCCGCGGTCAGGCTGATTTTCCGCGGCGAGGTCTCGACGGCGGGGGTCGTGCCTTCCGTCACAGGGGAACTCCTTAACGCTTTATGTCTTCCGGGGGCCGGACTGGCCGAACCGCGGTGTGGTCGGGCCCAGGTGTCACACCGGGACGCCCACGGGCCGGGACGGGCCCGAGGCGCGGTTCGGCACCCGGTCAGGACTTCTTGCGTCCCTGGTTCTTGGGGGCCTGCGGACGGTCGCCGGAGGGCCGGTTCCCGTTGGCGGAGCCGGACGCCGTGCCGTTCGACGGAGGCGTACGGGCCGTGGAGCCCTTCACCGCCGGACGCTGCGCGGGCGAGCCCTGCGTGCCGCCGGACTTCCGCTTCGACTTCGAGGTGCGGGTGGGCTGGACGCGCTTGGCGGCGCGCTCCTTCTCCTCCGCGATCTTCGCCTCGTACTCGGCGGCGTCCATGACGTCGCCCTCGGGGGTGAGGACCTTGCCCTGCTTCTTGGCCTTCTCCGCGAGCCGCTCCTGGCGGGCCTTGAACGCGATGCTGCCCGGCGTGGGGTTGCGCTGGATGACGAACAGCTGCTGGCCCATCGTCCACAGGTTGGTGGTCAGCCAGTAGATGAGCACACCCACGGGGAAGTTGATGCCGAACACCGCGAACATGATCGGGAAGACGTACATCAGGATCTTCTGCTGCTGCGCGAACGGGTTCGCGGCCATGGCAGTGGGATCCGTGTTCTTCACCATCAGCTGGCGCTGCGTGATGAACTGCGACGCCGACATCATCACGATCATCACGATGGTGACGACGCGGACGGTCGTGACGTTCGCGCCCAGCGACTCGATCTTCGACGCGGAGTCGGTGAACTTGGCGGCCAGCGGGGCACCGAAGATGTGCGCCTTCTGCGCGCTCTGGACGAGGCTCTCGTTGATGACGCCGACCGTCTTGCCGTTCGCCACGTTGCTGAGCACGTGGAACAGGGCGAAGAAGAACGGCATCTGCACAAGGATGGGGAGACAGCTCGAAAGCGGGTTCGTCCCCGTTTCCTTGTAGAGCTTCATCATCTCCTGGGACTGGCGCTCTTTGTCGTTCTTGTAGCGCTGCTGGATCTCTTTGATCTTGGGCTGCAGGATCTGCATGTTCCGGGTGGCCCGGATCTGCTTCACGAACAGCGGGATCAGACAGATCCGGATCAGCACCACGAGGCAGACGATGGACAGGCCCCAGGCCCACCCGCTGTCGTTGCCGAAGATCGGCCCGAACAGCTTGTGGAACTGGACGATGATCCAGGAAACGGCGTCGTAGAGGGGGTTCAGGATCCCCACGGTCAGGCTCCTCGGGCGATGGTGTGCGCACCGTGCACGTGATCGTCGTGCTCGTGATCAGCGGTGCAGGCGGTACGGGAGGTCTGCTGCGCCTCGGGGGCTGCCCCGGAGGACCGGAGACGCCATGGGCGGCGGGTACGCGGCGGCACGAAATCGACTCCGCCGGGGTTCCAGGGGTTGCAGCGCAGGATGCGCCACACGGTCAGGTACGTGCCCTTGATCGCGCCGTGTGTCGAGATGGCCTCGTACCCATAACGCGAGCAGCTCGGATAGAACCGGCACACCGGGCCCAGCATCGGACTGATCGTCCACTGATAGAGCCTGATGAGCCCCATGAGCAGGTACTTCATGGCCTCGCCCCTGGCCTTCCCGACCGGCTGAGCAGTCGGCCCAGCGCCGCGTCGAGGTCGGAGGCCAAGTCGGCGTACTCCGCTTCCGCCGCAGGCGGCAGGGCCCGTACCACGACCAGGCTACCCTCCGGCAGCAGCCCGAGGCGGTCGCGGACCAGGTGGCGCAGCCGCCGCTTGACGCGGTTTCGCACCACCGCCGGACCGACGGCCTTGCTCACGACGAAACCCGCACGCGCCGGCGGGGTCTCCCCCGGGGACGCGTGCGGGTCCGTGGCACTGCCAGGCTGCGCGAGATGCACCACGAGCAGCGGTCGACCGGTGCGGCGGCCACGCCGCACCGCGATCGCGAACTCGTCGCGGCGCCTCAGCCGATTGACGGGAGGGAGCACGGTGAACCGACTCCTTCTCCCTAGGGAAGATCAGGCGGACAGCTCGGCGCGACCCTTGCGGCGGCGGGCGGCCAGGATGGCGCGGCCGGCGCGGGTGCGCATGCGCAGCCGGAACCCGTGGGTCTTCGCCCGGCGACGGTTGTTCGGCTGGAAGGTGCGCTTGCTCACTCGGGGGCTCCAGGATTGACTCGGAGGCTGGCGGATTGACGCCGCCGGCCATCACCGTACGTCCGCAACATGCAGTCTCTGGTGTTTACGGACATGCGGCAGCGGTCGTCGACAACTAGACCGGCTTACGGTACGTACGAACGCCCGCTGCGGTCAAATGGGGGACGCCCGGCTGCCCCCGCCCGGGTGTCGCGGCTGGTCGCCCCAGGGGCTTCCAAGGCCGCAGTGTACGCCTTCTAGCTGCGAAGACGTTGTATTCACAGGCTGTGGACAACAGGTTGAGCGGGGGGCCGCAGGACGACTACCGTGGTGGGTTCTGCTCGCCGTCGCCCCGTCCCGGCGACCGCGCCCCGCGATCCACCCGGCTCCACCCGCCGCCCCGAATCTGACGCAAGAAAGAGCGTGCAACCGTGGCTGACATCACCAGCGACCTCGCCGCAGTCTGGGCACGGTTCCTGGAACGCCTGGCCACGGACGACAGTGTGGAGGCCAAGGACAAGGGGTGGCTGCAGCGCACCCAGCCGCTGGCACTGATCTCCGACACCGTGCTGCTGGCCGCGCCGAACGAGTTCGCCAAGCAGGTGCTGGACGGCCGTCTGCGGCAGCTGGTGACGGAGACGCTGAGCCAGGGCTTCGGGCGGGCCATCACCTTCGCGGTGACCGTCGAGCCGGGCGCGGGCGACGAGGGTGAGCCGGGCTACGCGGGCGCCCCCGGCGGCTACCCGGCGGCCCCGCAGCAGGTGCCGCCCCAGCAGGGCCTCCCCCAGCCGCAGTACGCGCCGTATCCCCAGGAGGGGTACGGCCAGCCGCCGTACCGCCCGGAGCCGTACGGCGACCCTTATGCACAGCACGCACCGCAGGGGTATCCGCAGGACTACCCGCCGCAGGACCGTTACCCCGCGGCGCCGGGCCCCGGCCGTTATCCCCAGGACGCGCGGGAGCAGTACGACCCGCGCGACCCCCGCGAGCAGTACGGCCTGCGGGACCGCCGCGACCCTGGTGAGCCGCAGTACGACCACGGCTATCCGCAGGACCGCTATCCGGCACAGGTGCGTTATCCCCAGGAGCATTCCGACCACGGGGTTTCCGGATCCGCGTCGATCGCGACGGACGACGGTACGCTTTTCTCCGGTCGCGATGATCTGATGAACGCACCGGCGGGTTTTTCCACACCGCCTGTCCACAGCTTTGTGGACAATTCGATTCATGGATCCGACGACAGAAACTCGCCGGTTCCCAGCGCCCGCCCGAACCCCCGCCCCGGCACCGGGCGCGAGGCCGCCGGAACCGGCCGCGAGCAGGCCTCGACCGGCAAGGAGAACGAGCCGGCCGCGCGGCTGAACCCGAAGTACCTCTTCGAGACGTTCGTCATCGGCTCCAGCAACCGGTTCGCCCACGCGGCCGCGGTCGCGGTCGCCGAGGCGCCGGCGAAGGCGTACAACCCGCTGTTCATCTACGGCGAGTCCGGGCTGGGCAAGACCCACCTCCTGCACGCCATCGGGCACTATGCGCGCAGCCTCTACCCCGGGACCCGGGTGCGGTACGTGAGCTCGGAGGAGTTCACCAACGAGTTCATCAACTCGATCCGCGACGGCAAGGCCGACGGATTCCGCCGCCGTTACCGCGATGTGGACGTCCTGCTCGTCGACGACATCCAGTTCCTGGAGACGAAGGAGCAGACGCAGGAGGAGTTCTTCCACACCTTCAACACGCTCCACAACGCGAACAAGCAGATCGTCATCTCCTCGGACCGCCCGCCCAAGCAGCTGGTGACCCTGGAGGACCGGCTGCGGAACCGCTTCGAGTGGGGGCTGATCACCGACGTGCAGCCGCCCGAGTTGGAGACGCGGATCGCGATCCTCCGCAAGAAGGCCATCCAGGAGGGCCTCAACGCGCCGCCGGACGTCCTGGAGTACATCGCCAGCAAGATCTCCCGGAACATCCGCGAGCTGGAGGGCGCGCTCATCCGCGTCACGGCGTTCGCGAGCCTCAACCGGCAGCCGGTGGACCTGCAGCTCACGGAGATCGTCCTCAAGGACCTCATCCCGGACAGCGCGGGCCCGGAGATCACCGCCGGCACGATCATGGCGCACACCGCCTCGTACTTCGGGCTGTCCGTCGAGGACCTGTGCGGGACCTCGCGCAGCCGCGTGCTGGTGACCGCGCGGCAGATCGCGATGTACCTGTGCCGCGAGCTCACCGACCTCTCGCTGCCCAAGATCGGCGCGCAGTTCGGCGGCCGCGACCACACCACGGTGATGCACGCCGACCGCAAGATCCGCTCGCTGATGGCCGAGCGCCGGTCCATCTACAACCAGGTCACCGAGCTGACCAACCGGATCAAGAGCTAGCCGCCGCAAGCCCGTTCGCGAAGGCCCGTCCCCAGCCTGGGGACGGGCCTTCTGCATACCCGGAGCCGGCTCCCCGGCACCACCAACCGCCGTGCGGCGGTGTGACGTTCATCTCATCGGGCCGCGGCGGGCCGGGTTTTCCACCGGAAACCGGCGCACCCGCCGTCCACATCATGGGGAACACTGGTCAACACCCGGCTTATGCACAGGCGTTGGGTACGGCGGAGTCGAACAGCCAGGTCACACCCCTGGGGATCTGTGCATCACGACTGTCCACACTCTGTGGACAGAGCGGGAGGGGGTTCTGGGCGACCAACCTGCCGCTCGGTTGTCCACCGCTTGTCCACGGGTTCGGCGCTGTTGTCCCCAGGTTTTCCACCGAACTGTCCACAGGAACAAGGCTTTTCACTCGGTCGAGTGAAAGCGCGCGCCGAGGCCCCGAAAAACG
The DNA here is from genome assembly GCF_029953285.1 of Yinghuangia seranimata. Classification (GTDB taxonomy): domain Bacteria; phylum Actinomycetota; class Actinomycetes; order Streptomycetales; family Streptomycetaceae; genus Yinghuangia; species Yinghuangia seranimata. Next base: position 141,142 of record NZ_JASAOI010000050.1, read on the forward strand.
CTGGGGACAACTCGGGGTGAGATTGGGGATTGAGTGGGGACAACAGGGGGTAACGCTGGGGACGGCCTGTGGAGCGGTTTCGCTCGTCCACAGCGGCACGGGGTTTGTCCACCGGTTACCCACACCCCTGAAGTGGACAAAAAATCGCCTCTGACCTGCGCGGACAACGGTTATCCACGGTATCCACACCCCCTACTACTACGACTACCTAGATAACCCTGGGATTGATCGCTTAAAGGTGGGGTGGGCGCCGATCTGTGGACCACGCCGCCGAGAGGGGTGTGAGCGGGCTGTCGGCCCGGTGCGTCAGACTGGGGTCACACATCCAGTGCCAGACATCAGGCAAGCGGCAGCAGCAGGAGGCGGTGACCGGTGAAGTTCCGGGTCGAGCGTGACGTTCTGGCCGACGCGGTGGCGTGGACGGCCCGCAGCCTCCCGGCCAGGCCCGCCGTCCCCGTGCTGGCCGGCCTGCTGCTGGAGGCCGACGGCGGGACCCTGACGCTGTCGAGCTTCGACTACGAGGTCTCGGCCCGGGTCGGCATCGAGGCCGAGGTCGAGGACGAGGGCCGCATCCTGGTCTCCGGCCGGCTGCTCGCCGACATCTGCCGCAGCCTGCCGAACCGTCCCGTCGAGGTGTCCACAGACGGTGCAAAGGTCGCCGTGGTCTGTGGAAGCGCGCGGTTCACCCTCCCCACGCTGCCTGTGGAGGACTACCCGGCGCTCCCCGAAATGCCCACCGCCGCGGGCTCGGTGGCCGGTGACGTCTTCGCCGCCGCGGTCGCCCAGGTGGCCATCGCCGCCGGCCGCGACGACACGCTGCCGATGCTGACGGGTGTGCGCATCGAGATCGAGGGCGACACGGTCACCCTCGCCGCGACCGACCGCTACCGCCTCGCCGTCCGCACCTTCCTGTGGAAGCCGGACCAGGCCGGGCTGTCGTCGATCGCGCTCGTCCCGGCGAAGACGCTGAACGACACCGCCAAGGCGCTCACCAACGGCGACAGCATCCAGATCGCGCTCGCGGGCGACAAGCTCGGCGAGGGCATGATCGGCTTCGAGGGTGCCGGCCGGCGTACCACCACGCGCCTGCTGGAAGGTGAATTCCCCAAGTACCGCGCGCTGTTCCCGGACGGTGCGGCGAGCGTCGCGACCGTCGAGACCGCGCCGTTCGTCGACGCGGTGAAGCGTGTGTCCCTGGTCGCGGAGCGCAACACCCCGGTCCGCCTGACCTTCAGCGACGGCCGCCTGGTCCTCGAGGCCGGCTCCGGCGACGAGGCGCAGGCCTCCGAGGCGCTGGACGCGTCGCTGACCGGCGACGAGATCTCCATCGCCTTCAACCCGGCGTTCCTGCTCGACGGCCTGAGCGCGATCGACTCCCCCGTCGCGCAGCTGTCGTTCACGACCTCCACCAAGCCCGCGGTGATGACCGGCAAGCCCGACATGGACGCCGAGGCCACCGACGAGTACCGCTACTTGATCATGCCGGTCCGGCTCTCCGGCTGAGCCCGCTGACGTGATCCGTAGGCCGTCCGGGCACCGTCCGGACGGCCACCCGGCGCACCGATGTCTGAACGCCCCCACAAGGGGCACCAGAGGACGGTGCCGAAACCATCGGCATCAGGGCAGCGACACGAAGGATGCAGGACATGGAGCTCGGACTCGTCGGCCTCGGCAAAATGGGCGGCAACATGCGCGAGCGGATCCGCCGCGCTGGCCACACCGTGGTCGGATACGACCGCAACCCCGACGTCGCCGATGTGGACAGTCTCAAGGCGCTTGTGGACAACCTGGCCACGCCGCGCGTGGTGTGGGTGATGGTCCCGGCCGGCGCTGCCACGGCCTCGACGATCGACGAACTCGCCGGGCTGCTGTCCCCCGGCGACGTCGTCGTGGACGGCGGCAACTCGCGCTGGACCGACGACATCGCGCACGGCGAGAAGCTGGCCGCGAAGGGCATCGGGTTCGTCGACTGCGGCGTCAGCGGCGGCGTGTGGGGCCTGCAGAACGGCTACGCGCTGATGTGCGGCGGCGGCGCCGAGGACGTCGCGAAGGTCCAGCCGATCTTCGACGCGCTCAAGCCCGAGGGCGACTTCGGCTTCGTGCACGCCGGCAAGATCGGCGCCGGCCACTTCGCCAAGATGGTCCACAACGGCATCGAGTACGCGATGATGCAGGCCTTCGCCGAGGGTTGGGAGCTGCTCGAGGCGTCCGACGAGGTCACCGACGTCCGTGAGGTCTTCCGCAGCTGGCAGGAGGGCACCGTCATCAAGTCGTGGCTGCTCGACCTCGCGGTGCGGGCGCTCGACGACGACGAGCACCTCGACAAGCTCAAGGGCTTCGCCCAGGACTCGGGCGAGGGCCGGTGGACGGTGGAGGCCGCGATCGACCTCGCGGTGCCGCTGCCCGCGATCACCGCGTCGCTGTTCGCCCGGTTCGCGTCCCGCCAGGACGACTCGCCGTCGATGAAGATGGTCGCCGCGCTGCGGAACCAGTTCGGCGGGCACGCGGTCGAGTCCAAGTGACGCGACGGTGACCGCGGGCGAAGCCCCGTAAGGGGCGGCGCCGCACGTGTTCCACGGCCGCCGACCGATCCGCTCGGTCGGCGGCCGCCGTTGTCCGGCACAGGTGCCCGGTATGTGCCGGGCAGTTGTCCACAGGTGTGCACAGACCACGCACACCACAGGCCACACGAGGGGAGGCCGGCGCACCGCGCGCCACCGCCATGCACGTCGCGCACCTGTCCCTGGCCGACTTCCGCTCGTACGCCTCGGTCGAGGTCCCCCTCGACCCCGGCGTGACCGCGTTCGTCGGCCCCAACGGCCAGGGCAAGACCAACCTCGTCGAGGCGGTCGGCTACCTCGCGACGCTGGGCAGCCACCGGGTCGCCAACGACGCGCCGCTGGTCCGGCTCGGTGCGGAACGCGCCTATGTGCGCGGCAGCATCGTGCGCGAGGGCCGCACCACGCTCGCCGAGCTGGAGATCAATCCCGGCAAGGCCAACCGCGCCCGGATCAACCGCTCCCCCGTCCCCAGGCCGCGCGACATCCTCGGCCTGCTGCGCACCGTGCTGTTCGCGCCCGAGGACCTCGCGCTCGTGAAGGGCGACCCCGGTGAGCGCCGGCGCTTCCTCGACGAGCTCCTCACGGCGCGCGCGCCGCGCATGCTGGGCGTGCGGCAGGACTACGAGCGCGTCCTCAAGCAGCGGAACGCGCTGCTGCGCAGTGCCGCGATGGCGCGCCGGGCGGGCGGCCGCGGCGCGTCGCTGAGCACGCTCGACGTGTGGGACTCGCATCTCGCGGTCGCCGGTGCCGAGTTGACCGCGGCCCGCCTCGAACTGACCGGCGCGTTGCAGCCGTTGGTGGACAAGGCGTACGACGAGGTGTCGTCCGGCGGCGGCCCGACGGTGCTTGAGTACCGCGCGTCGATCGGCGACGAACCGCTGCCCGCAGACCGGCGGTTGATCCACGACGCGCTGATGGCGGCCATCGAGCGGCAGCGTCCGAGCGAGATCGAGCGCGGTGTGACGCTGGTCGGCCCGCACCGCGACGACGTGCTGCTCAAACTCGGCGCGCTGCCCGCGAAGGGCTACGCAAGCCACGGTGAGTCGTGGTCGTACGCGCTCGCGCTGCGGCTCGCGTCGTACGAACTGCTCCGCGCCGACGGCGGCGAGCCCGTCCTCGTCCTGGACGACGTGTTCGCCGAACTGGACGCCCGGCGCCGCGAGCGGCTGGCCGAGCTCGTCGCGCCCGGCGAACAGGTGCTGGTGACCGCCGCGGTCGCCGAGGACGTCCCGGCGGTGCTCGCCGGCGCGCGGTACGCGGTGTCCGCCGGAGAAGTGCGGAGGACCGTGTGAGCACGCCGTCCGGCGCCCCCTCCCCCGGCGACCCCCAACTCCCCGGCTCCGCACGCGCGGTTGCCGCGTCCGGTCCCCAGCCTGTGGACAACTCCGCGCCCGCCGGGGACGCAGGCGTGGAGAAGAAGGGCATCGACCTCGCGCGCGCCGCGCTCATGCAGGCGCGCGCGCAGGCGCGCAACCGGTACGAGAAGCAGCAGGAGCGCCGCGACGGCCGGCGCGGGCTGCGCCGCAGCGGTTCCGGCCCGGACGACCGCGACCCCCAGCCGCTGCGCGGTGTGATGGGACGGCTCATCGCCGAACGCGGTTGGCAGACCCCGGCCGCGGTGCACGGGGTCATGGGGCGCTGGCCCGAGATCGTCGGTCCGGGCATCGCCGCGCACTGCACGCCCGAACGCTTCGACGAGGGGCGGCTGGTGGTGCGCACCGACTCGGACAACTACGCCACACACGTGCGTTGGCTCGCGCCGAAGCTGCTCGCGCGGATCAACCAGGAGCTCGGCGACGGCACGGTCACCTATATCGAGGTGCGCGGTCCGGCGGGCGAGCGGAGGCGCGGCGGAGGCCGCTGGAGTGCGGGTCGCTGAGCTCGGCGCGGCCGCCGCGCGTACCGCAGGTAACCCCGGTCGGGCGGCCTCGCGACCGAGTGTCGTAGCGGGCTGACAGGCTGTCATGGACACTCGGTCGGCACATCCGCCAGCGGCGATGTGAGCCCCGAAAGACCCCCTAGCGCATGGGGGGACTTGTGGAAAGCCCTTCCAGAGCGCCACACGCGAATACAGGGGCCTTGGTAACCCGTCTTTGTGTCGCCGGGACCGGTAGACTATGGAGGCAATCCCGCTACGGCGGATCCAGTGTCGACTTCCGCGGCTCCGTGCCCGGGGTGACTCCGGCCCGGCCTCGTGCCGGGTCGCATGGTCTCTCGGACCGTGCTCCCAGGGCAGGGAGCCGTGCTGTGCCAGAAAGGGCGCTTCGTGGCCGACCCCGGCAACCCCAAGGAGAATGACGTGGCCGAGCCGACCGGCAGCGGGGCGCCCTCACCGAACGGCGCGTCGTACGACGCGAGCAACATCCAGGTTCTCGAGGGTCTGGACGCCGTCCGCAAGCGGCCCGGCATGTACATCGGCTCCACCGGCGAGCGCGGCCTGCACCACCTGGTGTACGAGGTTGTGGACAACGCGGTGGACGAGGCGCTCGCCGGCCACAACGACCGCATCGAGATCACGCTCCTGCCGGACGGCGGGGTCAGCGTGCTCGACTTCGGCCGCGGCATCCCGGTCGACATCCACCCCGTGGAGAAGCGTCCGGCGGTCGAGGTCGTGCTGACCGTCCTGCACGCCGGCGGCAAGTTCGGCGGCGGCGGGTACGCGGTCTCCGGCGGTCTGCACGGCGTCGGCGTCTCGGTCGTCAACGCGCTGTCCACGAACCTGGCTGTGGACATCTGCCGCGACGGCTACCGGTGGACGCAGGAGTACAAGCGAGGCGTGCCCGTGGAGCCGCTGGCCAAGCACGAGGCCACCGCCGACACCCGCACCAAGGTCACGTTCTGGGCCGACCCCGAGGTCTTCGAGACGACCGTCTACTCGTTCGAGACGCTGTCGCGCCGCTTCCAGGAGATGGCCTTCCTCAACAAGGGCCTGACGATCGTCCTCACCGACGAGCGCCCCGACCACCTGGACGAGGACGAGAAGCAGCGCTCGGTCACGTACCACTACGAGGGCGGCATCTCCGACTTCGTCACGTACCTGAACTCGCGCAAGGGCGAGCCGATCCACAAGTCGGTCATCGACTTCGAGTCCGAGGACGCCGACCGCAAGATCTCGGTCGAGGTCGCGATGCAGTGGAACTCGCAGTACACCGAGGGTGTCTACAGCTTCGCGAACACCATCCACACGCACGGCGGCGGCACCCACGAAGAGGGCTTCCGCGCCGCGCTGACCTCGTGGGTCAACCGCTACGCGCGCGACAAGAAGCTGCTCAAGGAGAAGGACGACAACCTCTCCGGCGAGGACATCCGCGAGGGCCTGACCGCGATCATCTCGGTGAAGCTGGCCGAGCCGCAGTTCGAGGGCCAGACCAAGGACAAGCTCGGCAACACCGAGGCCAAGACGTTCGTCCAGCGCGTCACCAACGAGCACCTCGCGGACTGGTTCGACCGCAACCCGGTCGAGGCGGCGGACATCGTCCGCAAGTCCATCCAGGCGGCCACCGCGCGCGTCGCGGCCCGCAAGGCGCGCGACCTGACCCGCCGCAAGGGCCTGCTCGAGACCGCGTCGCTGCCGGGCAAGCTGTCCGACTGCCAGAGCAACGACCCGACCAAGTGCGAGATCTTCATCGTCGAGGGCGACTCGGCCGGCGGCTCGGCCAAGTCCGGGCGCAACCCGATGTTCCAGGCGATCCTCCCGATCCGCGGCAAGATCCTGAACGTCGAGAAGGCGCGCATCGACCGCGTGCTCCAGAACACCGAGGTCCAGGCCCTGATCTCGGCGTTCGGCACCGGCATCCACGACGACTTCGACATCGAGAAGCTGCGGTACCACAAGATCGTGCTGATGGCCGACGCCGACGTCGACGGTCAGCACATCCGCACGCTGCTGCTCACCCTGCTGTTCCGCTTCATGCGCCCGCTGGTCGAGGCCGGCCACGTCTACCTCGCCCAGCCGCCGCTGTACAAGATCAAGTGGGGCAAGGACGACGTCCAGTACGCCTACTCCGACCGCGAGCGCGACGCGCTGCTGCAGATCGGCCGCGAGGCGGGACGCAAGCTCCCCAAGGACGACGCGATCCAGCGCTTCAAGGGCCTCGGCGAGATGAACGCCGAGGAGCTGCGCGTCACCACGATGGACACCGAGCACCGCGTGCTGCTCCAGGTCACCCTCGAAGACGCGGCCCGTGCCGACGACCTCTTCTCGATCCTCATGGGCGAGGACGTCGAGGCCCGCCGCTCGTTCATCCAGCGCAACGCGAAGGACGTGCGCTTCCTGGACATCTGACCGGCGGCGACGGACAGGCCGGTGCGTCTCCTCCGGGTTTGCCCGGGGTTGCTTCGCCAATTGCCTCCCAGATGCAACCGGCCCGTCCCCCGCCTCCGTCTGACGCCTCGACAGGTCACGCGGCGTACCCACCCCTGAAGACCCGAACGCGGTACGCCGCAGTGCGAAAGGAACCGGACCAGAGATGGTCGACGCGACCCCCCCTCCCACGACCGACCGCATCGAGGAGGTCGAGCTCGAAACGGAGATGCAGCGCTCGTACCTCGACTACGCGATGAGCGTGATCGTCGGACGCGCGCTCCCTGAGGTCCGGGACGGCCTCAAGCCGGTGCACCGCCGCGTGCTGTACGCGATGTACGACGGCGGCTACCGCCCCGAGAAGGGCTACTACAAGTGCGCCCGCGTCGTCGGCGACGTGATGGGCTCGTACCACCCGCACGGCGACACCTCCATCTACGACACCGTCGTGCGCCTCGCCCAGCCGTGGTCGATGCGCATGCCGCTCGTCGACGGCAACGGCAACTTCGGCTCGCCGGGCAACGACCCGGCGGCCGCGATGCGCTACACCGAGTGCCGCATGGCCCCGCTGGCCATGGAGATGATGCGCGACATCGACGAGGACACCGTCGATTTCGGCCCCAACTACGACGGCCGGCAGCAGGAACCCGAAATCCTGCCGTCGCGCTTCCCGAACCTGCTGGTCAACGGCTCGGCGGGCATCGCGGTCGGCATGGCGACCAACATCCCGCCGCACAACCTGCGCGAGGTCGCGTCGGGCGTCCAGTGGTACCTCGAGAACCCGGAGGCCTCGCAGGAGGACCTGCTCGAGGCACTCATCGAGCGCATCAAGGGCCCCGACTTCCCGACCGGCGCGCTCATCGTCGGCCGGCGCGGCATCGAGGACGCGTACCGCACCGGGCGCGGCTCGATCACCATGCGCGCGGTCGTCGAGGTCGAGGAGATCAACAACCGGCAGTGCCTGGTCGTCACCGAACTGCCGTACCAGGTCAACCCGGACAACCTCGCCCTCAAGATCGCCGAGCTGGTCAAGGACGGCCGCATCCAGGGCATCGCCGACGTGCGCGACGAGACGAGCTCGCGCACCGGCCAGCGGCTCGTCATCGTGCTCAAGCGCGACGCGGTCGCCAAGGTCGTCCTGAACAACCTCTACAAGCACACCCAGCTGCAGGACACCTTCGGCGCCAACATGCTGGCGCTCGTCGACGGCGTCCCGCGCACGCTCCCCCTCGACGCCTTCATCCGGCACTGGGTGGAGCACCAGATCGAGGTCATCGTCCGGCGCACCCGGTTCCGGCTGCGCAAGGCGCAGGAGCGCGCGCACATCCTCATCGCGCTGCTGAAGGCCCTCGACGCGATCGACGAGGTCATCGCGCTCATCCGGGCGTCGGCGACGGTCGACGAGGCGCGCAGCGGCCTGATGGGCCTCCTGGAGATCGACGAGATCCAGGCCAACGCGATCCTCGAGATGCAGCTCCGCCGCCTCGCGGCCCTGGAGCGGCAGAAGATCACCGCCGAGTACGACGAGCTCATGGCGAAGATCGCGGAGTACAACGAGATCCTCGCGTCGCCCGAGCGGCAGCGGCAGATCGTCAGCGAGGAGCTCGCGGCGATCGTCGACAAGTACGGCGACGACCGGCGCAGCCAGCTCATCCCGTTCGACGGCGACATGTCCATCGAGGACCTCATCGCCGAAGAGGACATCGTCGTCACCATCACGCGCGGCGGCTACGTCAAGCGCACCCGCACCGACCTGTACCGCTCGCAGAAGCGCGGCGGCAAGGGCGTGCGCGGCGCGCAGCTGAAGCAGGACGACATCGTCGATCACTTCTTCGTGACGACCACCCACCACTGGATCCTGTTCTTCACGAACAAGGGCCGGGTGTACCGCGCGAAGGCCTACGAGCTGCCGGACACCGGCCGCGACGCGCGCGGCCAGCACGTCGCCAACCTGCTGGCCTTCCAGCCGGACGAGAAGATCGCCCAGGTGCTCGACCTGCGCGACTACGAGGTGGCGCCGTACCTGATCCTGGCCACCAAGGCCGGCCTGGTGAAGAAGACCGCGCTCAAGGAGTACGACACCAACCGCAGCGCGGGCGTCATCGCCATCAACCTGCGCGCGGACGAGAGCGGCGCGGACGACGAGCTGATCGCCGCCGAACTGGTCGGCCCTGAGGACGACCTGCTGCTCGTCAGCCGGAAGGCCCAGTCGATCCGGTTCACCGCAACGGACGAGGCGCTGCGCCCGATGGGCCGCGCGACGTCCGGTGTGAAGGGCATGAGCTTCCGCGAAGGCGACGAGCTCCTGTCCATGAGCGTGGTCCGCGAGGGCACCTTCGTGTTCACCGCCACCGACGGCGGGTACGCGAAGCGCACCAGCGTGGACGAGTACCGCGTCCAGGGTCGCGGCGGCCTCGGCATCAAGGCGGCGAAGATCGTCGAGGACCGCGGGTCGCTCGTCGGCGCGCTCGTTGTGGACGTAACAGATGAAATCCTGGCCATCACGCTCGGCGGAGGTGTGATCCGGACCCGTGTTTCCGAAGTTCGGGACACCGGCCGTGACACGATGGGCGTGCAGCTGATCAACCTGGGTAAGGGCGATGCGGTGGTGGGCATCGCCCGGAACGCCGAGCCGGAGCCGGAAGGCGACGTCGACGGCGACCCGGAAACCGAGGGCGCCGCGGCGGTGCCCTCCGGGCAGGAGGGTGACGCGTGAGCACAGACCGGACGTCGGCCGGCGGCCGAGGCCGTCGTACCGACCGGGACCGGCCCGGCGGGCACGCCGACCAGCCGCCTGCGGCCCCCGGGCATCCCGGCGCGGCCCCGCCGCCGCGGCCGACCGCACCTCCCCCGCCGCCGGCCGGCCCCCCGCCG
>NZ_JASAOI010000051.1 GCF_029953285.1 Yinghuangia seranimata
CTTCGCGTTCACGCTGTGGATGGTCTACGGCTCCGGCGCGGACGCCGTCCTGAAGAGCCTGATCCTGCTGCTGGTCGGCATCCCGGTCTACATCTGGGTCAAGGCGTCCCGCGGCGAATACGGCCCCAAGATCGAACAGCCGGCCGAATAGCCGGGCAAGGGGATCCGTTCACCGCGCCCTTGCTCTCCCTCAGGCCGGTCCTCGGCGCGTCGCCATTCCTCCCCGAACGGACCGCCTGGCAGGGCCAATCGGCCCTGCCCGCCCGCTCACCGCGGCGGGAGATTGGAAGCGCCCGGAAGGCGGGCGGAAAGGAGAACGGCGATGGGAAACGCACCCGCACGCCGGACCTTCTGGTCCGGCTTCCCCGAGCTGATCGACTGGCTTGAGGTCGGCCTCCCGATCGACGTCGCCGATGCGCGCGGGATGCGCATCGAGGAGTCGGTGGGCGAGGGTCTGTACACCGTACGCGCCGAGATCCCGGGCATCGACCCGGACAAGGATCTGGAACTGTCGGTCTCCGGCGGCGTCCTCACGATTCACGCCGTACGGCAGTCCCAGACGACGGGCAAGCACCGCAGCGAGTTCCGGTACGGCGCCTACACGCGCGGTGTCCGCCTCCCCGAGGGTGCCCACGAGGACAAGGCGACCGCCGAGTACAAGGGCGGCGTCCTCACTGTGACGGTGCCCTTCGACGAGAAGAAGCGCGGCAGCAAGACCATCAAGGTCAAGAAGACCGACTGACCGGCGCGGTGCGTTCGGAGCGTCGGATGGACGTGCCGAGCGCGGCTCGGCCGTCGGACATTGAGAGGAGCCGGGCAAGGGGAGACAGGGGCGCCGCCTCGGCGAGGCGGCGCCCCACCGCGTCCGGCCCCCATCGGATCACGGCAACACGTGCTGCCCACTGGGCACTTCGGCCCTGTTGCCGATCGGAGCCGCAGCGCAAAGTGGCAGTGAGGAACAACCTAGGAGGTGGGTCACGTGACCGTACTCGTCAACCTTGTCGGCGCCGCCGCTCAGAGCGCGGCGGCATACCGCGGACACATGGACGACGACGGCTCCGAATGGATGTGGTTCCTGGGCCCGCTCGCGATGACCGTGTGGTTCGCACTCCTTGCCCTTCTCGTCTGGTGGATCGTCACACTCGTGAACCGCCGTGCCGCAGCCGCCACCGTGTCGTCCCGCAAGGACCCCGGATCTCCGGAAGAGATCCTCGCGACGCGCTTCGCCCGCGGAGAGATCGGCGCCGACGAGTTCCGCGAGGCGCGCGCGCAGCTTCGCGAGCAGCGCGGTCCGAGTAGTTGACCCATCGCTGGTCCAGTGACGGATAGCCGACAGGGCCAGACCCGACCGTAGAGGGGCGGCGGCATGCCGACTTCCAAGGCCGTATCCATACCCGGCGACGACGATTCCCTGGCCGCGGGCGCCCGCTTCGGCGGCACCGCGCTGGACGGATTCGTCGTCCAGGAAATCGGCGACGACGACCCAGCCCTGCTACGCCCTGACGGCCGCCCGGTACAGACCTGGCGCGAGGACTACCCCTACAGCCGCAAGCTGTCCCGCCGAGACTACGAGGCCGTCAAGCGCGACCTCCAGATCGAGCTGCTGAAGCTCCAGTCCTGGGTCAAGGCGTCGGGCGGGCGGATCGTCATCCTGTTCGAGGGCCGGGACGCGGCCGGCAAAGGCGGGACGATCAAACGCTTCACCGAGCACCTCAACCCGCGCGGCGCGCGCGTGGTCGCGCTGGAGAAGCAGACCGAACGCGAGAGCACGCAGTGGTACTTCCAGCGCTACGTCGCCCATCTTCCCTCCGCCGGTGAGATCGTGATGTTCGACCGCTCGTGGTACAACCGGGCCGGCGTCGAACGGGTCATGGGCTTCTGCACGCCCCGTGAATACATCGAGTTCCTTCGGCAGGCACCGGACTTCGAGCGCATGTTGGTGCGGGACGGCATCCGGCTCGTCAAATTCTGGTTCTCCGTATCGCGCGGTGAGCAGCGCCGCCGGTTCGCCGTCCGGCAGATCGACCCCGTCCGGCAGTGGAAGCTCAGCCCGGTCGACCTCGCCTCCCTCGACAAGTGGGACGCCTACACCGAGGCCAAAGAACTGATGTTCTTCCACACCGACACCGCCGACGCGCCCTGGACCGTGGTCAAGAGCAACGACAAGAAGCGCGCCCGCATCGAGGCCATGCGCTTCGTGCTCGATCGATTCGCGTACGAGGACAAGGACGCGGGCGTGGTGGGCAGACCCGACGCACGCATTGCCGGTCCCGCGTCGCGGCTGTTCGAGTCCGGCGAACGCGAGGCACGCATCCTCGCCCGCAAAGGACTCGGCATGTGACACCGGGTGGCCGATGTCGCCGTCGGACCGAAGGAGCAGGCCATGAGCACCGACGCCCCGGCCCCGAGCGGCCCCGTGATCTGCGGCGTCGACGGCTCGGACTTCGCGCGGCACGCCGTCGACTGGGCCGCCGACGAAGCCGCCCTGCGCGACCTCGACCTCGAGCTGTTGCACGCTTGGGAACCCAAGGCGTTCGAATCCCACGACTGGTACGGCGAACTCCTCCACGACGCCGGGGTCGAAGCGCTGCAGCGCTACGCCGCACACGCCCGCGCCCGCCATCCCGGCCTCACGGTCACCACGGACACCGTCCACGACAAGGCCGCCACAGCCCTGTGCGACGCGTCCGACCGCGCCGCCCTGCTGGTCGTCGGCCGCCGCGGCCTCGGCGGATTCACCGGCATGCTCCTCGGCTCCGTCAGCCGCAAGCTCGCCGGGCGCTGCCGGTGCCCGCTCCCCTCCCTCCGCGCGTTGCCGCTGCGAGCCGTGCACGCCTGGGCCTTTCCGCCCATCCCGGCGTTCGGTATGGCGTCGGTCCCCATCCCGCCTGCCAACGACATCCTCTATACCGCGCAGTACGCCGCCGAGGGCATGCTCACCCGGACCGTCGCACCGTTCCGCGCGCGGTATCCGGCGGTGGCCGTCACCGAGGAGGTCGTCAACCGTCCCGCCACCGGGCCCTGGTCACGGCCTCGGAAGACGCCGCGCTCACCGCACCACGCCCGTTCCGGGTTTCCGGCACGGAGCAGCGGACCACAACCGCGCACCGTGCAATCAGGATCCGCGAGAAGCGGATCGGTCCTTCCCGTCTCCTGCTGTTGCCCCCCAAAGCCGATCGGGCTGGTCGGGGGTGCCGGGCGGCACAGGGGCGGCCGCCCGACGCCCCGGCTCAGGAGCCGTACCGGTCAGCAGATCCGCGGGAGTTGCTCGCCGATCGGCATCTCGACGGGGCGGATCCCGCCCAGCCCGGTCCGCATCACCACCCGCCCGGGTCTACCCGCCGCAACCGTCCCGATCGCCACGGCGTCGCGCGACTCGGGCAGTTCGCGCAGCGCGGCCAGTGCGGCATCGGCGCGGTCCGGCGCGACCATCGCGAGCAGGCAGCCCTCGTTGGCAACGTGGAGCGGGTCCAGGCCGAGCAGGTCGCAGGCCGCGGCGACCGCGGGCGGGACGGGCAGGGCGAGTTCGTCGACGGCGATCTCGACGCCCGAGTCGCGGGCGATCTCGGTGAGCGCGGCGGCGACGCCGCCGCGCGTGGGGTCGCGCAGCGTGTGCACGTCCGCGCCGAGGGGGGCCAGGGCCCGCACGACCCGGTGCAGGGGCCGGGTGTCGGACGCGATGTCGGCCTCGAACCCCAGGTCGCCGCGCGCACTGAGCACGGTGATTCCGTGCAGGCCGATCGGCCCGGACAGCAGCACGACGTCGCCCGGGCGGGCCGCGCCCGCAGAGGGCCGCAGCCCCGGGATCCGGCGGCCGATGCCGGTGGTGGTGAGGAACAGCCGGTCGGCGGCGCCGCGTTCGACGACCTTGGTATCGCCGGTGACCACCGTGATGCCGGCGGCGCGGGCCGCGCGCCCGACCGAGGCGAACACCGCCTGGAGGTCGGCGATCGGCAGGCCTTCCTCGATGATCGCGGCGAGCGCCAGCGCCACGGGCATGGCGCCGCGCATCGCGAGGTCGTTGACGGTGCCGTGCACCGCGAGCGCTCCGATGTCGCCGCCCGGGAAGAACAGCGGGTGGACGACGAAGCCGTCAGTGGAAATCACCAGGTCGGCGTCGGGTCCTGCCTCCGCGTCCGGGTCCGCGGTCGGTGTGCTTTCCTCGCGCGGCCGCCAGTCGAGCAGTGCGGCGTCCTCCAGCGGGCGGCCGGAGGGTCGGCCGTCGGTGCGCAGCCCGGGCAGCAGGACGCGCTCGAGCAGTTCCGCCTGGAGGCGTCCCCCCGCTCCGTGGCCAAGGAGCACGTGCCCCGATTCGGCGTGCGGCACCGGGCAGCCGCCCTGGGCGAGCGCGGTGCCCGGATGGACGGTGGGCGGTGCGGGGGCGACGTGCCCGAGGACCGGGCGCAGTCCCGACGGTACGTCGGGCAGGTGTTCCCAAGGCGTTTCCCGGTTCGGCGCCGGCGAAGACGCCGCCGTGCGCCGTGCGTTCGTCGGGGTTCCGCCGACCTGAGGCGTCTCGCTGCCGGTGGTCCTCGTGCTCATCGCGGGCTCCTTTCCCGTCCCGCCGCGTGGTAGGCGGCGCATGTGCCCTCGCTGGAGACCATGGGGGCGCCGAGTGGATGGCGTGGTGTGCAGCGCACGCCGTAGGCGGGGCAGTCGGTCGGCACGACGGTCCCGGTCAGCACCGCCCCGGCCAGGCATTCGGCCGGTTCAGTGCTGGCGGGCACGTCCGGTGCGAGGCGGCGCAGCGCGTCGAAGTGCGCGAACTCGTCGGTGAGCTCCAGCCCACTGCCGGGGATGGGGCCGATGCCACGCCAAGGCCGGTCGGCGATCCGGAACACGCGGCGGACGGCGTCGCGTGCGGCGGTGTTGCCGGTCCGGCGAACGGCGCGGGCGTACTGGTTCTCGACGCGGGCCTGCCCGGCCTCGAGCTGCCGCACGGCCATGAGCACGCCCTCGACCAGGTCGAGCGGTTCGAACCCGGTGACCACGATCGGCACCCGGTAGCGGGCGGCGATGGGCTCGTACTCTGTCCACCCCATCACGGCGCAGACGTGCCCGGCGGCGAGGAAGGCCTGGACCTGGCAGTCCGGCGCGTCGAGCAGCGCGGTCATCGCCGGGGGCACGAGCACATGGCTGACCAGCAGGGAGAAGTTCTCCAGCCCCAGTTCGGCGGCGCGCAGCACCGCCATCGCGGTGGTCGGCGCGGTGGTCTCGAACCCGACCGCCAGCAGCACGACTTCCCGCCCCGGCTCCGCCGCGGCCAGGCGCAGCGCGTCCAACGGCGAGTAGACGACCCGGACGTCGCCGCCGCGGGCGCGCACGGACAGCAGGTCGCCGTCGCTGCCCGGCACGCGCAGCATGTCGCCGAAGCTGGCCAGGACGACGTCGTCACGTGCGGCCAGTGCCAGGGCGCGGTCGATGGTCTCCAGAGGCGTCACGCACACGGGGCAGCCCGGCCCGTGGATCATGCGGATGCCGGCGGGCAGGAGTTCGTCGATGCCCTGGCGGACCAGGGTGTGGGTCTGGCCGCCGCAGACTTCCATGATCCGCCAGGGGCGGGTCGCGGTGATGCGGAGTTCGTCCAGCAGACGCCGCGCGGCCACCGGGTCGCGGAATTCGTCGACGTACTTCACGGTCGCTCGCCTCCTGGCGCCGGTGCCCGCTCGGGGCCGAGCTCGGCCTCCATCAGGCCGTCGACCTCGCGCAGCAGGGCCAGGGTGCGCATGGCCTCGGTCTCGTCGACCAGGCTGATCGCGAAGCCGACGTGCACAACGACGTAGTGGCCCACCTCCGCATCCGGGGTGTACGCAAGGCACACCTCGCGGCGCACGCCGCCGAAGTCGACGACGCCGGTGCGCAGTCCGGGGTCGGCGAGGATCCGTTCGATCCGGCCGGGGACTCCGAGGCACATGCTCAATGCTCCTTTCGCAGGCGGGCCGCCGCCACCGCGGCTTGTCCGTAGCTGATGCCGCCGTCCCCGGCAGGCAGCAGGCGCGGTGCGAGGACGGTCAGGCCGAGGGCGGACAGCGCGGCGGTGACCTCGCGCGCCAGCAGCCGGTTGTCGAAGCAGCCGCCACCCAGGCACACCGTGCGGGTGCCGGCGGCGCGGGCCGCGGGTTCGACGAGGGCCGCTGTGACCGCCGCGAGGGTGCGGTGGAACGCGGCGGCCACGCGAGGCACGGGTGTGCCCTCTGCGGCGGCGGCGAGCAGCGCGGCGAGCGTCGGTGCCGGGTCGTACACCCGCAGCCCGGCGTGTTCTGCGATGCGCCAGGGCAGTTCGGGGCGGTCGGCGGAGCGGTCCCGCAAGGCCTCGGTCTCCAAGGCGATCGCCGCCTCGGCCTCGTAGCTGACACTGTGGCGCAGGCCGAGGAGCGCGGCCGCGGTGTCGAACAGGCGTCCGGCGCTGGACGCGCGCGGGCATCGCACGTCCGCGCGCAGCATCGCGGTGATGCGGTCCACCATCGTCGGCTCCAGGCCGCCGGTGAACACGGCGACCAGCGCGGGATCCTGGGGCGGTGCGCCCAGTGGCTCGGCGCCGAGCAGGTGGCCGAGCGCGGCGCGGGCGGGGTGGCGGACGGCGGCGTCCCCGCCGGGTAGCGGCGCGGCGGCGAACCGGGCGACGCGCCGGTATCCGGCGAGGTCGGCGACGAGGATCTCGCCGCCCCACAGGGTTCCGTCGTCGCCGAGTCCGAGCCCGTCGTAGGCGACGCCGACGAAGGTGCCGGTGTGGCCGTGCTCGGCGGCGCAGGCGGCCACGTGCGCGTGGTGGTGCTGCACGGCGATCCGCTGGGCGACCGGCAGGCTCGCCGCCCAGCGGGTGGAGAGGTAACCGGGGTGCAGGTCGTGCGCGACCGCGGCGGGGGTGAACGCGTGGACCGTGGAGAGTCTGCGGTAGCTGTGTTCGAGGCTGTCGGCGGCGTCGGCGTCCCCCAGGTCACCGGTGTGCGGGCCGACCACGGCGAAGTCGTCGCGGGCGAGGGTGAGGGTGTGCTTGAGGTGTGCGCCCGCGCCGAGCACCGGCACAGGGGCCGGGACCGGGAGCCGCACCGGCGCGGGGGCCAGGCCGCGTGCCCGTCGCAGCGGGCGGCCGGTGCCCGCCTGGACCGCGACGACCGAGTCGTCGTAGCGGGCCAGGATCGGCCGGTCGTGGCCGAGGAACCCGTCCGCGACGTCGGCGAGTCGGGCCGCCGCGTCCGCGTCGTCGATGGCGATCGGCTCGCCCGAACGATTGCCGCTGGTGACCACCAGCGGGCGGTCCAGGTCGGCGAGCAGCAGGTGGTGCAGCGGCGTGGTGGGCAGCATCAGCCCGATGCGGTCGGTGCCCGGGTGCAGCGCTTCGGCGGGCAGCCGCGTGTCGGCCCGGGCGTCGACCAGGACGATCGGCGCGGCGCGGTCGGCGAGGAGCACGGCCTCGGCGTCCGTCAGGTCCGCAACGCGGCGTGCCGCATCCAGGTCGCGCACCATCACGGCCAGCGGTTTGGCCGGACGCCCCTTGCGTCGGCGCAGTCGTGCGACGGTCAGCGGGTCACGGGCGTCGCAGACCAGCTGGTAGCCGCCGAGGCCCTTGACCGCGGCAATGCCCCCGGCGGCGATCAGCAGTTCGGCGCGCAGCAGGGCCGCCGCGCCGGACGCCGCCGCGCCGCCGTCCTGCCGCCAGGCGAGCGTGGGGCCGCAGTCCGGACAGGCGAGCGGTTCGGCGTGGAAGCGCCGGTCCGCGGGGTCGGCGTACTCCCGAGCGCAACGCCTACACAGCGGGAACCCGCGCATCGCGGTGCGCTCCCGGTCGTACGGCAGCGCGGCGATCACCGTGGCGCGCGGCCCGCAGTCAGTGCAGTTGGTGAACGGGTAACGGTAGCGGCGGTCGGCGGGGGCGAACAGTTCGCGGAGGCACGCCGCGCAGGTCGCCAGGTCCGGTGGCACGGTGCGCGGCAGGTCGGTGCGGTCGCTGCTGGCCGCCACCGCGAAGCCGCTGCCGGGTGCGGGGGCGGCGCCGACGAGGCTGCCGGTGAGCACCGCGGTGACCTCGGCGGCAGGGGGTGCGTCACGTACCAGCCGTTCGGTGAAACAGGCCAACTCCAGTGCGCCGCCGCCGGCTTCGATGACGACGTGGCCTCCGGCGTTGCTGACCCGTCCGTCCAGGCCGAGCGCGGTGGCGAGCCGGTGCACGAAGGGTCGGAATCCCACGCCTTGCACGGTCCCGTACACCTCGATGCGGCGGGCGACGGCAGTGCCGGTCATGACGCGCTCTCGGCGACGGGGTCCGCATCCCGGGCCCGGACGCCGCGCCATGCGGCGGCGACCTCGTCCAGGACCCGGCCCGCGAGCGCGGGCAGCGCCGCGGCGACGGGCGCACTGGGCTCGGTGCCCCAGCCGAAGTCGGTGCCCTCGACGGCGTGCACGACCAGTCGGCGCGGCAGTCGGCCCAGCACGTCGGCCAGTTGCACCGCCTCGCCCGGCCCGAGCCCGTGCGAGCTGGACGCCGCTCTGGTGGTCAACGCCGCCCGGTCGGCGTCGAGGCGGTGCAGCCTGCCGGGGTGGGACGGGTGGACGTGTGCGGCCTCGACGACGACCACCACGTCCTCCGGCTCCCACAGCGCGAGCATCCTGATCGGGTCCCCGTCGCTGAGCGCCACCTTCGTGCCCTCGGGCACCCGGTGGTCGATCATCGCGGCCACACGGGGCCCGGCACCGTCGTCGCGCCGGTACTCGTTGCCGACGCACACCACCACCACGCGTCCGTTCACTTCCGCTCCACGGTCAGGTCGAGGAAGTGCGTCGAGCACGAGATGCACGGGTCGTGGTTGCGCACCGCTCGTTCGCAGCACCGGGTCAGGGCCTCGTCGGGCAGGTCGAGGCCGGCCTGCGCGATGCGGCGCAGGTCATCCTCGATGGCGCCCTGGTTCTGTGCCGTCGGGGGGACGATGCAGGCATCCTCGATCAGGCCGTCGGCATCCAGCCGGTAGCGGTGGTAAAGCAGTCCGCGCGGCGCCTCGGTCGCGCCGCGGCCGGTGCCCGCACGCGCCGGCACCGGTTCGTACGGACGCGGCGGCGGGCGGTACGCCTCGATGATGCGCAGCGCCTCGCCGAGTGCGTACACGGTCTCCACCGCCCGCACACCGATCGACCTGTAGGGGTTGCGGCACACCTCTCCCTCGCGGATGTCGCCGAGCCCGGCCGCCCGCGCCGCGTCCAGCGCCGGGGCCGACAGCTGCCTGCCGTTGACCGCGTAGCGGGCCAACGGCCCGGTCAGATGCCGCTCGCCGTCCAGCGTCGAGCGCAGAGCGGTCGAGTAGGACACCTGGGTCTCGACGACGCGCTGTTCGAACTCGGTGAGCGGAAACGGGCGGGCCTCGCGGCCGTCCGCGCGCAGGACGGTCGGTGTGCCCGCGTCGATGGCATAGTGCGCCGGGTCGGACAGGGCCAGGAAGGGCTGGTCGCCGCGATCGTCGGGGTAGTCGAACCCGCCGACCCAGGCGGCGGTTTCCAGGGCGTCGTCCAACGCCTTGCGCAGCGCCGGGACCAGTCCGGCCAGTTCGGCGCGGTCGGGAGCGCGGTGGAAGCCACCGAGCCGCACGTTGACCGGGTGGATCGCGCGCCCGCCTATGCGCTCGACGAGGGCGTTGCCCGCCTGCTTGATGCGCAGCCCTCGTTCGACGGACGCGCGATCGGCGCGGGCCAGCGCCACCGCGTCGTCGAGGCCGAGGAAGTCGGGGGCGTGGAGCAGGTGGACGTGCAGCGCGTGGCTCTCGATCCACTCGCCGCAGTACAGCAGGCGGCGCAGGTCGGCGATCGGCCCCGACACCGCGACGCCGCACGCGTCCTCCACGGCGCGGCAGGCGCTCATCTGGTAGGCCACTGGGCAGATGCCGCAGATCCGCGCGGTCAGGTCCGGCGGCTCGGTGTGCGCGCGCCCGCGCAGCAGGGCCTCGAAGAACCGGGGCGGCTCGTAGATCTGCAGTTCGACGTCGGTGACGGTGCCTCCCTCGACGCCGACGCGCAGCGCGCCCTCGCCTTCGACGCGGGCGAGGCCCTCCACGCGCAGCATGCGCGCACCGCGGTGGGTCATGGTGCCGCCTCCCGGTCCGGTTCGTCGTCGCCCGGGCCGTCGGGGACGGCGAATCCGGGCGCGGTGGCGTTGAAGGTCCGCAGGAAGCGGGTCACTGCGGGCGCGTCCATCCCGTCGCGGCGCAGCAGCGGCAGGAGCGCGGGCAGGTCGGCGTCCGGTTTGGGGCCGAAGCAGCCGTAGCAGCCGCGGTCGTACGCCGGGCACAGGGCGCCGCACCCGGCGTGGGTGATGGGCCCCAGGCACGGGGTGCCTTGCGCGACGGTCACACATGTGGTGCCGCGCGCCTTGCATTCGAAGCACACGCTGTGCGAGGGGATCTGGGGGCGGCGGCCGGCGAGGAACGCGCCGATCACCTCGAGGAGTTGGCGCCGGTCGATGGGGCAGCCACGCAGCTCGAAGTCGACGGGCACATGAGCGGCGGCCGGGGTGGCACGCGCGAGCGTGTCGATGTACTCGGGGCGGGCGTAGACAACCGATACGAACTCGTCGATGTCCGCGAAGTCGCGCAGCGCCTGGATGCCGCCGGCAGTCGCGCACGCGCCGATCGCCACCAGATGCCGCGAGACGGCCCGGATCTCCCGGATGCGCTCCGCGTCGGCGGCCGTGGTGACCGAGCCTTCCACGAGGGACACGTCGTAGGGGCCGTCGACCGACCGGCGGGACATCTCGGGGAAGTGCGCGATGTCGATCCGCTCGGCGAGCGCCAGGAGTTCGTCCTCGCAGTCGAGCAGGGTCAGCTGGCAGCCGTCGCACGAGGCGAGCTTCCACACCGCGAGCGAGGGCCTCCGCGCGGCGTCAGGCGGTGGCGCGGGAGTCGCGGCGGTCGCCATGTCACAGCCCCCTGACGTTCATGAGGTCCGCAGCACGGTCGTAGCCGACCACGGGTCCTTCGCGGCACAGCAGCAGCGGGCCGAGCTGGCAGTGGCCGCAGGTCGCGGTGCCACAGCGCATGTTGCGTTCCAGGGAGACCCGGATGCGCCGGCTCGGCAGGCCGCGTGCCAGCAGGTCGCGCGCGGTGTGCCGGATCATCGCCTCGGGCCCGCACACGAACGCGGTCGTGTGGGAGGGATCGGTGACGACCGGGTTGAGCAGTGCGGTGACAACACCGACGTTCCCGGTCCAGCCGTCGTCAGGACGGTCGACCGTGACGGCGACGTGCGCGCGTTCGCGCCAGCGGTCCAGCTCATGCCGGTACAGCAGGTCGGCCGGGCTGCGGGCGCCCACCAGCACGGACAGCCGCCGGAATCGGCGCGGTGCGGCGAACGCGGCGTGCACCAGTGGCCGCAGCGGCGCCAGGCCGATACCGCCGGCGACGACCAGTACATCTCCCCCGGCGGCGCCGTCCAGGTCCCAGCCGGTGCCGAACGGCCCGCGGACACCGAGCCGGTCGCCGGGGCGCAGCCGGTGCAGGGCGGACGACACCGGGCCGACGGCGCGGATCGTATGCCGCAACGGGCCCGCGCCGTACGGGATGCCGCTCACGGAGATGGGGACCTCGCCGACGCCGAACGCGTACAGCATGGCGAACTGGCCTGGTGCGAAAGGCGGCAACGGGGAGCCGTCCGGGTCGAGCGCGAGGGTGACGGTGTCGTCGTTCTCGATGTTCCGGTACTGGACGCGGTAGACGGCCGGCGGGTGGTCGGCGGCCTGCTCGGGCACGGCGTCGGCCGGGGGCGCTGACGTGAGCGCGTGCCGCACAGCTGCGGGCGTGTGGCTCATGCGAGTCCCCCGTCGTGCTCGGGCGCGGCCGTGCGGGGCTCGGGCGCGGTGCCCGTGGCTGCCGCGCTTTCGGCCCGTTCGGCCGCGAACACCGGGATCTCCTTCGTCAAATCGATGCCGACCGGGCACCAGACCACGCACCGCCCGCAGCCGACACAGCCGCTGGAGCCGAACTGGTCGTGCCAGGTGCCGAGTTTGTGGGTCAGCCACTGCCGGTAGCGGTCGGCGCCCGTCGAACGGACCGGGCCACCGTGCAGATAGGAGAAGTCCAGGTCGAAGCAGGAGTCCCAGCGCCGCCACCGCTCGGCGTGGTCGCCGGTCAGGTCGGTGACCTCCTCGCTGGTCGTGCAATAGCACGTAGGGCACACCAGCGTGCAGTTCCCGCAGGTCAGGCAGCGCTGCGCGATGTCATCCCAGTGCGCGGATCCCCTCGATCCGGCCATCAGTGCGTGCAGGTCGACGTCGGGAAGGCTGCGGCCCATGCGGTCCCGCGCCGCGTCCACCGCGGTGCGCGCCGCGTTGACGGTCCGCGAATCGGCGTGGCGCCCGGGCAGGACGGCGAGCACCTCGGCGCCCCGCTCGCTGCCCGCACGGGCCCAGAAGCGGTGGTCACCGGGCTCGGCGACCTCGGTGAGCACCAAGTCGTAGCCGGGGCCCGCGGCCGGTCCACCGCCCGCGCTCACGCAGAAGCACGCGGCGCCCGGCTCGGTGCACTCGGCCGCCACGATGAACGCGCCGCGGCGGCGTGCCGTGTACGCGGAATCGGGGCGGGCGCCGTATGCCAGCACCCGATCCTGGACGGCGATCGCGCGCAGGTCGCACGGCCGCACGCCGAGGAACGCGTAGCTGGGCGCGGGACTGGTCTCGGCGCGGAACACCAGCTCCTGATCGGTGCGTTCGGCGCTCCACTCGCGGACCCGGGGCGGGTGCAGGAAGCGCTTCCAAGGCTGCGGGCCCGCGCTGTGCGCGAACGCCGCGCCGTCGGCGCGGGCGGTCGTCCGGTAGCGGCCCGCATCGGTGTCCGTCCCCACGCCCCACGGCAGTTCGTCGGCCCCGGCGAGCTCGGCGAGGACCACCGCGCCGTTCCGTTCCGTCGGGCCGACCACGGTGTACCCGCGGGCGGCGAGCTCGCGGATCAGGGCGTCGAGCCCGGTGCGGTCGAGCACCGTGGCCGGGTCCGGCGTCGGCGCGGCAGGAGTCACATTTTCCATCACCGCCTCCTCGCGAAGCTCCGCCTGGTGGAACGTTCTTGGCATACTGACCGGTCGGGCGCAGGGCGGGGCAGGGCCGTTCGGCCCTGCCTTGTTCCGTGCCCTGGTGAAGACCACCGGCGTGGTGTCCACGCGGCGAGATCGGCGCGGACGAGTACCACGAATCCCTCGCGCACCTGCCCGCGCGGCACGGCCCCGGCAGCTGAGGAGGTGCCTGGCGATGAGCGCAGTCCCTGCGTCCGGCCCACGCGCGACCATCCCGTGGTCGGATGTGGTCGAAACCCACTGCGGCGTCGTGTTCTTCGCGGGCGACCGCGCCGCCAAGCTCAAGAAGCCGGTCGACTTCGGGTTCGTCGACTTCACCACGCGCGAGGCCCGGCAGGCCGCCTGCCGCGCCGAGGTCGAGCTCAACCGCCGCTTCTCCCCGGACGTCTATCTCGGCGTCGCGGACCTGCGACCCCTTGACCCCCAGCGCGATGACACGATCACGTACTCAGCCGGCCGAGAACGCTGTTGAGCTCGCGCACAAGCGGGTGGCTCGGACCGTATATGCCGCGGTAGCCCTCGATTGCGTCACGCAGCAACGGCACGGCGTCGGCGTTGCGGCCGAGGTTGGCCCTCATGGCTGCCAAGTCGACCTGAACGCCAAGCGTTTCGACGTGCCGTGGCCCACGCGCACGCTGGTAGCCCTGGAGCACCCCGGTAAGAAGCGTCTCTGCTTCGGCGGCGCGGCCCAGGGCGTCGAGTACGACCGCGCAGTTGTGCCGGGCGGCCCATGTGTCCGGATGGTCGTCGCCCAGCCGCTGTGACCGAGCATCGATCAGCTCCCGGTACATCCGCAGAGCCTCGTCGTGCTTGCCCTGGAAGGCGACCACGGCGGCGAGGTTGTGCCGCGCGGTCAGGGCCAGGTCCGCGGCGCCGTCGCTATCGACCAGGATCGCCCGGTACATGCGTTCGGCCTCAGTGAGCCGGGCGGGCGAGCCGCGCAGTGCTCCCGCCAAGGTGTTCCTGCTGTTCAACGTGTCCGGGTGGGTGGCGCCGAGGGTGCGGGTGCGGCGGGCAACGGTGTCCCGCATCAGTCCCTCCGCTTCCTCCCGGCGGCCGAGCTCGATCAGGACGATCGCCAGGTTGGACGCGATCTGCAAGGTCTGCCCGTCGTTCTGGCCGCGCAGCCGCTCCCATCCGGACAGCGCTTCGCGCAGCCGTTCCTCGGCGAGCGCGAAGTCTCCGTTGTCCTGGAGGAGCCTGGTGAGGTCGTTCAACGCCAGAAGCTGGTTCTCCTGATCGTCCGTGCGGGCGGCGACCAGCCAGTTCAGCAGCTCGATGGCGTCGTCCCGTCTGCCGACGACATCGCCCAGGGCGACCGCGTACACATGCAGCGCGTGCAGGGTCTCGGGGTGGTGCAGGCCGAATTCCATACGCTTGTGCTGGAAGTCGAGGCTGTAGGCGTACTCTGCGGTCATCGTCAGGTTGATGTCGACCAGCAGCGGCTCACCGCGCCGCTCGGTTACCTTGATCTCGGCGCTGCCGAAGTCACCGACGTAGTCGTCGGCGCGCTTCGGCCGCGTCCTCTTCTTCCTCCAGAACGCCACGCGGCTACCCCCGTCGCAGTCACACACCACTGCAGGTACGCACGTTCGCTGCTCAGTGTCCAGCACATCTCATCGCCCGGAACAGAGGTGGGCGGCCCACAGGGTCGGAGTCTTCGGGAAACGTTCACGGCAGCGGCGTACGGCGTGATGCAACGCGGTCGCGACGTCCTCGCCCGCGACGACGCCCTCGTGCAGGTCCTCGGCGACCAGGCGGGCGACGAGGTCGTTGACCTGCCAGAGCGTGCCGACGACCTGGCGGTAGCCGGCGAGTTGGAAGGCCGACACCAGGTGCAGACCCTCGTCTGGGATCCGGTGGGCGCCCAGGGACGTCTCGCACGCCGACAGTACCGCGAGCCGGGCACCGGAGAGGTCCAGCGCGGACACGTCGAGAACCGAGAGCGGGCCGTCGTACAGCAGCAGATGACCGCCCGAGGGGTCGTCGGGATCGCTCGCCGCGTGACAGGCGAAGTGCACGGACGCGTGGGACGTCAACGCGGTACGGACCGCGTCGACCGTTGCCTCGGCGCCATCCAGCCGTGTGGCCGCCCTCAGTTCGCCGATCTTGCTCGCCTCTCGCTCCACGCCGCGCAATGTCTTCACGCCGCGTGCATCCCGGAGCGCCACGATCACCAGAGTGTCCCCCGTCGGCGTCTCCCGTGTGCCGGAGTGCTGCAACGCCCGCAGCGTCGGTGTGTAGGACGAGACCACCCGGTCGAGGACGGTCGCGGCGCCCGGGAAGCGGCCGGCTGCGTGGATCGGGAGCAAGGCCAGCTGTCCCACCGGCGACCACCACACCCGCGGCCAGGCACCCGACGGCGTGCCGAGGTGCCCGAGTCGCTTCAGCACCGGTTCGGCGATGACGTCCCACAGCCATCCGAGTACCCCCGTGACGACGGCCTGTGCATCGGTCTCGCCTTGACCCGGCTGTTTCGACGCAGCGAGCGCGGCGCCGAAGGCGGCGGCCTGGTCGGCGACGGAGTCCGGTGTGACGCCGGGCAGTTCGACAACGCTGACACCCGCAGGCCGGACGATCAACGCGTCACTGCGGAATCGACTGACGTTGATCAGCACCACCGGCCCGTCCATCGTGCATGCCAGCAGGTGGGACAGTTTTGGCGGGGCGAGGAAGTCCTCGAATCCCGGTAGCGCACGCACCTCGTCGACCACGTGCCGCAACTGGGCGTCCCGATCGTGCCGTTCGTCTGCGGCGGCGCCTACACGATGACCAGACGGGACCAGCCCGGCGAACGCGGCCCTCAGCCGTTCGGCGAGCTCGGGCGCCACGGCACGCAGACCCGACAGGTCGCTGCGGCTCTGCAGCACCTGCCCGCCGAGCACACCACGGCCGAGCTCGAGCAGCCGTACCGCCGTTTCCGGGTCGTCGGCCCACAACGCGCTGGCTGCCGCGTCGGCCGCGAGGCCGTTGAGGTTCGCCAGCAACCGCTGCTGGTCGACGCGGGCCAGACTCCGCGGCACCACGAGCGGCAGAAGTCCGACCGCGAACGCGTAGATGTCCCGGGCCCGGCGCCAGTTCCCCGCCTCTGCCTCGATCCGCGCCCATGAGCGCGCCGCGCCGATCTGAACCCCCAGTGGCGCGGCCTCGTTCTGTGCGGCCTCGCGGAAGGCGTGCGCGGCCGCGGCAAGGACCGCGGGGTCCCTGCTGAGCTGGTATTGCGCGTACAGGACCTCACCGTAGTTGACCTGGCACTCGCTGCGTTGAGGGGTTCCGGGAGCACTCGCCCGAACGGCGGTGGCCAGCGCGGTCACAGACCGGCGCAACGCCTCCGGATCGTCGCTGAACCGGTACGCGGCGAAACAAGATCGGCCCAGGTTGCCCAACGCCACCACGTGGTCCTGCTCGCCGTACGGCACCGACTCGACGACCTCGGTGAACGCGTTGATCGCCTGCGCCAGACCAGGCTGGAACCCTGTGAGTTCGAACCGCGTGTGATGCAACATCCCCAGCAGCAGCGGGATCGTGGCGTCCCTGCTGCCCCGGCCCCGTGCGGACCGGCCGATCTGTACGGCACGGTCCAGTAGTTCGATGTCACCTGTCCGTTCGACGAGCGCGCTGACGGAACTCAGGTAGAGCTCACAGTAGTTGCCCCAGCTCCGTGTGTCCGGTTCGGTTGTCGCGAGTACTTCGCGCAGCAAATTCACGGCCTCCCGCAAGGCAGCAACGTCATTGGTGTAATGCCCGCGGTCGTGTAGTGCGGCGGCAAGGTCGACCTTGAACTTCGGCATGTGGACCGACGTGCTCGGCGAGCCCGCCACCGCTTCCCGCAGGTGCCGAATGGCGGACTGCCGCACGGACTCGTCACGCGAGTGTTCCGCGGAACGCTGCAGCACGTTGCCCAACTCATTGAGCCAGACCGGGTAGTTCGGGTCGTCGGCGCGCCCCGCACGGACGCATTGCGCCATGACGTCCGCTGCGTCGACGAGTGCGGCATGGTCGTCGGCCAGTTCGTACCGTAGGCGCAGGGCCCTGCCCAGCACGAACTGCGCGGCAGGCAAACGCGGCAGCCGAGAGGCGGACTCGACGGCGTCGTCGACGCACGCGGGATCGCGGACGTGCTCGGCCAGCTTGGTCAGCGTCTCGGCCCGCATCATCGCCGCCACGAGCTGATTCTCCCCATCCAGCATGGGGATCGCCTCGTCCAACCCGGCCAGTGCCTCGTGCAGATCGGGGACGTCGCCTAAGGTATCGAAGCGGTCCATCAGCAACGCGCTCAGGTTGGCCGTCATAGCGTGCCTGATCGGGTGATGCGGCACGTATTCGAGGGCGGTCCGCAACTGTGCGATCCCTTCCAGCAGGTCCGCCTGGTTGCCCGTGTGCCGGTAGCGGTCACGCAACCCCATCGCCAGGTCGTTCATCGCGTTCACCGAACCTTGGGCCGCTTGCCGCCGGCTTCGCATGATTGCGCTGTCCAAGGGTGTTGGGGGCACCCCTCGAGGCTATCCTCGGTGCGATGACCGTTGACCAACTGGCCGTGCTGTGCAGGCGCTTGGCCGACGACAGTGACGCGGTGCGGACCTCGCCGGAGATCCGCGGGCTCGCGGAGTCGATCGTTGCCCGAGTGCGCAGCGGCGTAACGATGGCCGAACTTGCTCATGACTTCGATGTGTTGGAGGAGCGGCTGCTGCGGGCGGGACACGCGGCAGGGTTGAGTCCGGTCCGTTCGTACGAAAGGCTGCTGAACGCGGGTGACGGGCACCGCGTGCTCGAGGTGTTGGCATGCCCAGGCGGCACCTGCGCCCGTATCGAGGCACCCGGCGCGGAGCTGGCTCCCTGCTTGGTGCATCGGCAACCGATGGTCGCCATGAGGCTGCGATCGTGACAGGGTTCCTTGAGGCGCTGGGCGGGAAGCTGGCCGAACGCTGGCTTGCCCTGCTGCTCGGGCCCAGCGTGCTGCTGATGAGTGCGACCGCGGCCGGGATGACGCTCGGACACACGCACTGGCATGACCTCGGTCTGCTGCTCACTCGACTCGACGGGCTGTCGGCGAAGCCCGCATTGGGGAGCACCGGCACAGTGGTTGTCGTTCTGGCGGGTCTCCTTGCGGCTTCGGCGGGTCTGGGACTGGCCGCCACCGCGCTGGGTGCGGCGGTGGAACGGCTGTGGCTCGCGACCCGGCCGAGATGGCTCGCCGAGCGGCGCCGACGGCGGTGGAACGACGCGCATGAGAGGTTCAACCACGCCTTGCTGGAGGCGGCCAGGGCCGAGGGCACTCCCGAAGCGAAAGCGGCGGCCGCGCGAGCCCGTGAGCTCAACTCCCGGCGCAACCGGATCAGCCTCGCGCCACCGGCCCACCCGTTCTGGCTGGGCGACCGGATCACCGCCGTCGACACCCGGGTCTGGGTGACCTACCGGCTCGACCTCGCCTCTGCGTGGCCACGGCTCTGGCTCACGCTGCCCGAGGACGTCCGAGCCGAGATCGGCGCGGCTCGCACGAGGCTCGCCGCCGCGACCAGGATGGTGGCGTGGGCCGTCGGCTATCTCGTAGTGGGCGCCATGTGGTGGCCATCGGCGGTCGCCGGCGCCGCGACGGCTGCCACGGCGTGGCACCAGGCGCGGATCGCCGGTGCAGCGTTCGCGGAATTGGCTGAGTCCGCCGTCGACCTGTACGGCCGGGGGCTTGCGGAAACCCTCGGCATCTCCTGCGGGGGCACGCTCACCGAGGACATCGGCGCCGAGATCACGACGCTGCTGAGGAAGCAGACTTGAGCTTCTTGCCCGGTGCCCCGAGGCCTTGTCCCGCCGGTATGCCGCGGTCGTCGAGCCGCCACACGCGCGGCGGACGCCCGCCCGCGGCCGCTCATCCCGTGCCGCCGAGGCGCTCGCGCCTCCGTGTCGGGGTCGGCGTGGCGGCCCCCTCGCGTAGGGAGGGGTCGGTGCGGGCCGCACGGTCGTGCCAGGCGCCGTACCGTGCGGCGAGCGGCTGGGCGGTGAGTCCGTGTAGCAGTACGCTCAGCCCCACCGTGACCGCGACCGCCCGGCCGAGTGTTACCACGCCCGGCACAGGCTCCTCGACGACCAGCAGCACGAAGACGATCGACGCCAAGCCGCGCGGACCGAACCACCCGATGTACAGCACCGTGGGCGTCCGCAACCGCGTGCCGGCGAGGGACAGCGCGACCGGGATCATCCGCACCACGGTCAGGCTGAGGAGGGCGTACACCACGATCTGCCAGGTCAGATGCTCAAGGGTCGGGCCCAGCAGCACCGCACCGAAGACCAGGAAGGTCACCGCCGTCAGCAGCTCGCCCAGCTTCTCCGCGAAGTCGGCGGTTGCCCCGGGGTCAGGACGTGGTCCGGCCGAGGGCTCGGCGCGAAGTACGGCCGCGAACGCGAAGCCCGCCGTCCACGCGGCGATGAACCCGCTGCCGTCGAACCCGACGGCCGGCAAGTACGCCCCCGCCGCCACCGCGAGCACGTACACCTGGAGCCACCCGGGAGCCGCCCATCCGGTGTTCCGCGCCCACCGCAGCAGCCGCCCGCCGGCCCACCCGACCACCACGCCCAGCGCCGCGCTGAGCACCAGTACACGCCAGACGGTTCCGGCTGTGCCCTCCTCGGCCGCCGTGGTGCCGGGGAGCCCCGCGAGGAACACCAGGAAGAACGGCAGGACCATGCCGTCGTTGAGGCCGCTCTCGACGTTCAGCCCGTGGCGTACCAGCCCGGGAACACGCATGTCGGCAATGGCGGTCTTCCCCAGCGCGGCATCGGTCGGCGCCAGGATCGCGCCCACCAGAGCCAGTTCCCACGCGCTCAGACCAGGCAGCAGCGGCCACGCCAGCAGCCAGCCCGCCCCCACGGTCAGCACCAGCCCGACCGTGAGCAGCCGCACCGGGACAAAGCCCTCAGTGCGCAGGTCCGCGCGGCGCACCGCCATCGCATCGGTGAACAACACCAGCGTCAACGTCGCTTCGACCAGCGTGAGCACGGGCCCGGCGTCGTGCTTCAGGTCGACGAGCCCCAGCGCGAGCGGCCCGATCAACAGGCCGAAGCCGGTGAAGACCATCGGGGAGGTGACCGGCGTCGCCGACAGGCGACGGGAGCACAGCGCATACCCGGCCGTCACAGCGGCGCCTGCGGCGCCCGCCCATGCGCTGCCGCCGCTCACCGCGTGTCCTCGGGCCGCGGTGCGGCTGTCCGGGGCACCGCCGATGCCCAGCGGTCACGCGCCGGTCGGGGCATCGGCACCTGGTGCGGTGTGGGGATCCCGCGCTGCCCGGGGCACATCGACTGCCGCGACGAGTGCCGCGCAGGCGCACCCGACCACCTCCTGCGCGTGCGCACGCGCGAGCCGCGCCAGCGCTGCCACGCCCTGCGGGGACGAGTCGAAACCATTGGCCACCGAACCCAACCTGCCTCCGTGCGTGCCGCGCGGCGCACCGCCGTAGGTGCCGAGAACCTACCCGCCCGCGCGTGGGGGGCCAGAACGCCGCGCCGGTGCGGAGCCTTGCGGCACCCGACCGGAGCAGAGCGGGGCTCGAGGTCCGGGCCGGAATCGTGTGCTTCGCCTCGGGACGGGGGTGACGGGCGAGGCGTCGTCGCGTCGATCAAGCCCTGGACTTCCCCCACCCCGGCGGCAAGTCATCGCCCAGGACTACCTCTCGCGAGCCACCATGGCACGTCGTCGTCGCTGCTCGGCTCCGGGGCATCTGCGGGTCGGGGGCACGGCCGTTCGTGGTGAACTCGGCGGTGAAGACGTGCTTGCCGGAGGGGATGTCCCGGTCCGCGTCCACGACTTGGAGACGCGTGCCCACCCAGTTGAAGGCGTAATGCAGGCGGTGGTCCTTGACGTAGAAGCTGTGGCCTCCGGCCACGCCGCCGCTGGCGCACAGGACGCCCTCGGCGTCGCCGTCCGCGATGTCGACCCCAGCGGCGATGGTGTACGAGCGGCCGCTGATCATGACGCCGGACTGCTCGGGCACGGCGGCACAGTCGGGGTAGTACACGTAGCGGTCGCGCTCCGGGGATCCGTGCGGACGCTCGGCCATGGCCTGTTCCAGGGCGGTGCGGTCGTCCAGCGGCAACCGGTGGATGGAATTTTCGGCACCCACAGGCCTGACATCGCGGTGGGAGCGGGGATCGCTCCCAATCGGCTCCCATAACGCAGACAGGCCCATGATCACCAAAGGTGATCATGGGCCTGACCTGCATAAGCACCGTCGGGACGACAGGATTTGAACCTGCGCCCCTTTGACCCCCAGCCGGGGCTCCCGGCCGTGAGGTATTTTCCGCGCCATGGGACGCAAACCGAATCCCGAGCGGAGGGCGGAGATCCTGCGCGCGGTCGTGGACGAGTTGGCGCGCACGGGCCTCGGCGATCTGTCTCTGCGGCCGCTCGCTGGGGCGCTTGGGGTGAGCACGTACACGCTCACCTACCAGTTCGGTTCCAAGGAGGAACTCCTGCGTGCGGTACTGGAGTTCGTGGAAGCTGAGCAGGTCGGCGCTGCCCGCGTCGCCGGAGGCGCGGCCGGGGGAGACGTGGGCGCGACGGTCGCCGCGTACTGGCAGTGGGTGACGGAGCCGGCGCGTCTGGGACGAGTCCGCCTGGTGTTCGAGGCGCTGACGATTCCGCGCGTCTCCGAGCTGTTGCCGCAAGACTTCCGGGCACGGCTGATGTCGGCATGGGTCGACCTGCTGGCGGGCGACCTTACAGGCGCCGGCGTGGCGCCCGAGGAAGCGGAGGCCGAGGCGACCGTTGCGGCGTCAGCGCTGGCGGGAATGCTGCTCGACCTGCTGGCGACCGGCGATCGCGAGCGCCTCGGCCGGGCCGCACAGCGCCTCGCCCGCCGCCTCGGCGATCTTCAAGTGGCTTGCCTGGAACGGTAATTGGCTGAAATCAAGCCGTTGTCCATTGACATGACGGTCGTTATGTTAATGAGTATGACCACGACGCGAGCCGCCTCATCCCGCACCACACACGCCACGCGCTCCGAGACGCTGCGCTGGGAGGGCACCGCCTGGGCCCTCGTCGGCGCCGCCTGGGCGGTCTCCGCCTGGCCGGGATTCCTGATCGACTGGGCAGGCAGCCCGGCGCTGCCCGCCGCCGCCGGGTTCGCCCTCTGCGCCCTCTTCGCCGTGTGGCAAAGCCTCGCCCACGGCACGCCGCTCGGACGGGTCGGCGAACGCGTCCTGCGGGTACGCCCCGGCCGCCGCCGCAAGTCCCGCGCTTACGTGCGGGGCACCGTCGTCGTCGACACCGCCGTGATCGGCGGCTCGGGGGTGCTGTGGTGCGTCGCCGCACGCGAGTTCGCGTGGTCCGAGACGGTCACCGGGGGTGCCGCCCAGGTGGCGGCGGGCGTCGCGTTCCTCGCGTGGGGGGTGTTGCACATTCCGGCAGCGCGGCGCGTACGCGGCGGCACGGCCGACGCGCCCGTCGTCAGCCGCCGCGTGCTCGGCGCCGGCCCCATGACCGTCGCTCCGACCGGCCCCGAGCAGACCGCCGCCCTCGACGCCGCCGACGCGGGACACCGCAAGGTACGCAACGGACGCCTCCAGCGTTGGGTGCTCAACCCGCCGATGCGGCTGGTCGCATGCTCGGGCGCTCTCCCCCACTACGCGGTGCTGGAGACCACGGGCCGCACCACTGGTCGCCGCCGCCGCACGGTGGTCGGCGTTCGCCGCGACCCGGACTCGGTCCTGTGGCTGGTCGCGGAACACGGCTCGCGCGCGGGCTACGTGCGCAACCTCGTGGCCGACCCGCACGTCCGTGTGCACCTGCGCGGCCGCTGGCGGCCCGGCGTCGCCGCCCTTGTCCCGGACGACGACGTCGCGGCCCGCCTCGCCGCCTTCCCGGCCCACCACGCCCGCACACTCCGCAGGTTCGCGACGACCCCGGCCACGGTGCGGGTCGAGCTGGCGGGGGCGACCTGACACCAAGCGGGCGCGCGACGCGGCAGCGTCTCGACTTGGACCCAGCCGTTCCGGCCGTGCTCGTACAGCCGTTGGCCCTTAGGGCTGTGCTCGCAGACACCGATCTTGGCGGCGCGCAGGGATGTCCCTTCGCCAGGCAGCGGCCCGGCCACTTGGTGGCATCGTTCTCATACGGAACGTCCGGGTCGGGCAGGTATCCCCACTCGTTTGGGCGGCATGCGCGTCACCTCGACGTGAACAGCATCCGCTGGATGCTGCAGGCGTCGACAGAACGGACTCAGGTCGACGCGGCGTGGTCTCTCGGCGCCATCTCGGACGACGCGCGGCGGCCCGGCGGTGACCCGGCGGTGACCGCGGCATACCTCGCGGCGGATCCGAAGGTCTCCGAATACCGTCCAGGCGTACGCCCGCGGCCTGAAGAAGCAATCCGCGGGTCAGTAGGGGTAGACGTAGCGGATGATCTCCTGGAAGTCGTCGTCCGTCGGTGTCCATCCCGGTTGGGTATTACCGGTGTACAGGCAACTGGCCGGGCTGCTGTTGTGTCCGAGCCCGATCTCATGGCACGCGAGCTGCCTGGCGGCGGTCGGATACGCGGACACGAAGTTGTCGTTCAGCATGACCGCGTTCGTTCCGTCGCGCAGGTAGTGGCTCTGAGAGTCGTAGTCCGCGGTGAACTTGCCCGCATAGATGTACCCGTAGTTGCCGCTGTAGACATTGACGCAGTGCGTTCCGGTGTAGCCCGGACAGCCATTCGGACTCCACGTCAGGTGGACGTTGGGTGATCCGTTCCAGACGCTGATCGCGGTGCCCACCGGCCACGCCGAACTCGACATGTCGTGGTATACGCGCGACGCCCGAGCCGATCACCGACCCCGACGAACTCCAACGACTGCGCACACACCGACACGCCCAACTCGGCGGCACCATCCACGAATACCGACCTGCGGCCTGACCTGCGCAGACGTATTCATCTGCACCCACAGGGTCACCCAGGCCGCCCGAAACCTCCTCATAGACCTTCAGGACGCCGGAGCCTCCGCCACGTACCTGATACGCGATCGGGACGCGAAGTTCCCCGCCCTCTTCGACCAGATCATCGGCGACGCCGGAATCCAGACCGTACGCACCGGCGTTCGCATCCCGCGCATGAACTCCATCAGGGAGCGCTGGGTCCAGACCTGCCGCCACGAACTCCTCGACCAGACGTTGATCTGGAACGAACAACACCTGCGCCACGCCCTCCGCGAGTTCGAGCAGCACCACAACACCCACCAACCCCACCAGGCATTGCGGCAGGCAGCACCCCTGCGCCCAGCACCCGAACCAATCACCGACCCCGAACGCATCACATGCCTGGACATATGCCGACACGACCGACTCGGCGGTGTCCTCCACGAGTACCGACATGCATCCTGACCTGCATGGGTGGAGTTTTCGGCACCCACAGGGTCGGTCAGGTGGTGAGGCCGGCGCGGCGGGCGAGGGCGGTGTCGCCGTCCGGGCGCCGGCGGCCGATCGGCTGGCAGCGGACCGGCGTGACTCGGGTGCCGTCCGAGAGGGCGATCACGCCACCGTAGCGCGGGTCGCCGGCGAACAGGACGGCGTCGAGTTCGCGCAATGCTGCGGTGCGCAGGGCGCTGCCCGTGCCGCCGCTGGGCAGGATTCCGGTGAGTGCGTCTCCGTTGGTGCCGAGAAGTACCAGGCGGTCGAAACTGTCGAGTCGTTGAACCTTGCAGTCCCACTCGGCCCAGTCGTACAGGTCCAGGACGCGGTGGACCTGCCGGGCGCCGGCCTGGACGCTGTAAAGCCAAGCTCCCGCGAACACGGCGCCGATAACGCCGAACACCACGAGGACCAGGGCCGACCAGTCGCCCTCGGTGATCCCGGCGACGCCTAGCACGACGCAGCCGAGGGTGACTGCCGTCGTCAGTGCCGCGCATGCTCCGACCAGGAGGGCGCGCCCTCGGGCGGCCGCCAGTTGTGCGGACTTGGCGGGGAGTTCACGGGAGACAGGTCGGGCGCCGTGCTGCCGAGTGGCGTCGCCTGGGGAGGCGGGCAGCAGTTCGGCCCGGATTTCGGCGCTCAGGAGTCCGGCACGCGCGGCACGCTCGTCGGCCTGGACGGTGCGGCGTTCGAGGCGGGTGTCGACGGCTGTGGTCGACTCCACGGGCGAGCCGCCGGGCAGGCCGATCAGCCCGCCGAACCGGGTGTCGCCCGCGAACCACACGTCGGTGTGGGGCCCGCTTACGAGCGCGCGGCGCAGTTCGGAGGAGCCGGGCGGTAGCCGCAGCACGACGCCGTCGGAACCGGATGCGGCGGTGAGGATCAGCGCTCTCCGGGGCGTGCCCTCCTCGTCGGGCGCTGTCCCGACCGTGCAGGTGTACGGCTGCCACGGGTACTCGTCGGCCACCGCGCGCATCGCCCCCGCCACCTTCATGGCCGACATGGCGGTGGTTCGCGACACCAGTGCCGTGAGCCCTGTCAGGATCAGGATCAGCGCGCCCCAACCGGCGACCGGCCCGAACCCTGAGATGGCCAGCCGGACGACCAGGGCCATTGTCAATGCGCCCCAGCTCCATCCCAACAGGCGCGCGGACTTCGCGCGACGCGCCGCTGCGACACGCACGCGCGTGAGCTCGGCGGCGGTGGCAGGCGTTGCGCCCGCAGTCGCGTGCTCCTCGGCACCACTCTGGCCGACCATCCGCTTCCCTTCCTCGGGCAGGGCCCCTCGCCCTGGTCGATCGCCTGGCCGCGGCACGGTTCCCGGTGCCACATGGGACCAGGGGCCGTGCCGCGGCTTCGCAGCGTGTGTAGCAGGTTGTGGACTGGGTTGCTCTGCCGTCCCCCTGGGACAGTCGGCGTCGGCTGTCAGCCGAGGACGCTCGTGATGGACGCGATCACGCCGCCAGGCTCCGGTTCCGCAACCGCGTCGGACGCCGACCCGAACCTGACGGTGTCGGCGACGCCCAGCAGTATGTCGCCGTAGCTGTCCGCGTGCTCGAGGTAGGGCGTGGCCATTTCCAGGAGCAGCAGGCATTCGCCGTCCGGATGCGGCAGCCCGATCCGCGCCTGGGCGAACACAGCCTTCCCTTCGGGGTCTTGGGGCACCGTGTCGTTGGGAGCCCCCGCGTACGCCACCACCCCGTACGCGGCCGCGGCCACTCCGCTCGCGAGGTGTATCAGCGCCCCGCTGTCGGGGCCGAACGGCGCCTCGATGGCCTTAAGCGATGTACGGGCCAGCTCAAAGGGGTTCATGCCCGGGATGAACGGCTCTTGGACGAAGACCGTGAGTGTTGCCGAGGCGACGCCGCCCGCACCGTCGTCGTGCGCGCCCGCCGCGAAGTACACGGCGTGGCGCTCGCGGAGCGCGCGCAGGGTGACGTTCATGGCGGCGAGGCCTTCCGCCATGGCGTACTGCTCGTCGGCGCTGAGGAACGCCGAACCCTGCTGGAAGACCTCGCGGAGCGCTTCAAGGTCCGGGTCGAGGTCCACCCTGAGGAAACCGTCGGGTTCGGTGAAGCGGATCCGCGCCGACGGGGGCGGGAACGTTTCGGCGGGGTCTCGCGTTCCGGATGGCGAGGCGGAGGGCGCGTTCGATGTCAAAGCTGACACATCCATCGCCTAGCGCACCGCCCTGATCGTCGACTTTATGACGTCGTAAGCGCCAGGCGAGTTGACGGCGTTCAGGCCGGCGTCGCCCGCGGTCTTGTTGTTGGACGACCCCCACCACCCGGGGTCGTCGGCGACGTCCGACGCGGCTTGGTTGACGCCCACGGCGGCGACGAGGCCGTTGGTGGTGTTCTGTGCGATCTTCCTGAAGTCGTCCGCGGCACTGCCGATAATCGGCAGGGTGCGGCGCGAGTTGACGACGTCGAGGGATATGTCGGCGACCTTCGTGCCGAGCCATGTCGCCTCGTCCTTGAGCACGCGCGGGCCGACCCTGCCGATGGTCGGGAGCAGGTTTCGCCCGGCCTGCACAGCGGCCGCGAAGGGGCCGATGGCGTGAGCGCCGTTCGTTGCCGCGATCGCCCCCCGCACCGTGCCGTTCACGCCGCGAACGGCGATGCCGACGCCGGGTATCGCGCCGATCGCGTCGCCGGCGAGCGTCATGGAAGCGGCCCAGAAGTCCCCGGACATCGGCCCCTGTTTCAAGGCGTTCCAGGTTTTCGGGTCGGCGGCGTGCGAGGCGAGCGCGCCGGCGCTCAGCGCGGTGGAGAGCGCCAACAGCGGCACCAGCGCCGCCCCACCGCTGAAGAACACGATCGCGGCGAGGCCGACCACGGCGGACGCAAGCGCGAGGTAGTTGCCGATCTTTCCGGCGTTCTCGCGGAACTTCTTCCACCAGCTCTTCTTCGGCTTGTGTGGAGCGATGTCGTCGGCGTCGTCCAGCTTGCCCGCGACGGCCTTGGCGTCGTCGTCGTGCGTCTTCTCGAGTTCGTGCGCGCGGCGCATGATCGCGTCGTATGCGGCCTTGGCCTCGTTCACCGCCTTGTCGGCGTTCGACACCGCGAGCTGAGCGTCGTCGTAGCGCTTCTGAAGGTTCGCCAGCTCGGTGTCGGTGTCCGCCTTCACGCCGGCCAGCGCCAGGTCGGGGCTGGACCGAGCCGTCGCGGCCTGCTGTCCGGCGCCGTCAAGCTTGTCCTTGGCTGCTTTCGCCTCGCCGTCGAGACGACTCGCGGTGTCCTGAAAGCCGGCCAGGTCCGCCTTCCAGCCGGAGAGCGCGGTGGCCGCCTGCCCGATCGACTGCATGGCCTTGTCGAGTTTGCCAGGCAGCTTGCCGGACAGGTCCTTGCGGAACTCCTCGGCAGCCTTGCCCTTCCATAGCTCGCTGTTGCCTTGGGAGACCTGAACGATGCCCTGCTTCGCCTCCTCAAGGGCGGCCTTCGCTTTGCCGAGCATGTCGACGAGGTGCTCGATGGAATCCTGGGACCCCGGCGCCGGGTTGAATCCGAGGCTGGGGTACGAGTTGGGAGCCATGTCACTTCCCCTGCGCGGGGAAGGCGTCCGCGAGGCCTTTGTCGACCTCGGCGTACGCGTTCATGACGTCGTCGAGGCCCTTGACCGTCGCCTCGATGTCCTTGTGCAGCTCGCCTATGCCGTAATTCCACTTCTTCTGGAAGGTGTTGCAGGCGTCGTCGAGCTTGGCGGTGCCGATGTTCTCCGCCCCGCCGGTCGAGTGCATCGCGCTCATCGCGTCGCGCATCGCCGTCTCGGCGTTCCGCAGCTTGGTGACCATCGACTTCATACCGTCGACGTCGACTTGGAAACTTGGCGAACCCATGCATGTGCCCCCGTCTGTCAGCCTGGTCTCCTGATTGAGCCGGTGACAGACTAATACTCCAGACGGTTGGCTGGCGGGCTTCTACGCTGCCTGTCCACCGACACCATGCCCGCCCAGGGCGAACCCGACCCGCACTTCGTCGCCCGCGGCGGACGTCTGCGTGACCGATTCCCCGCCTACGTCCTCCAGGCCTGGCTGACCGAGGACGACCTCGACGTCTACGCCGGAGAGTTCGAGCGCGCGGGGCTGACCGGCGCCCTCAACCGCTACCGCCCGCGGCCGCCGACGGCGACGACCCGGAGCAGCGGCACCCCGCCCCCGTCGGCGCCTCGGCACCGGCCGGGCCCCGGACGCCGGGCAGGCCTGACCTGCGACCCAAGCACCGCGACCACGGTCGTGAAGGCAGCGGCGGACTGGCCGACGACGAGCACCTGGCCCAGGTCTTCCCCGGCCCCGAATTGCTCCTCGAACCTCGCCCTGTGCCCGTCGGCCCACTCCCGCGCCTCCCGGATGCGGTCCAGCAGTTCGTCGGCTTCCATCCCGAGTCCTCCTGTCTCGGCGTGGACACCAACCAGTTCCCGGCGACGGGGTGCGGCATGCCGGCTTTCCCCTCCTCAGGGACCTGGGACGACGACGAGACGTACTGCCTGCTGACAACCCGCCACCGTGATGAGTGGTTTTCGAACTGAGCGCGGCGCCGACCGCCCCCGGTGCGCCGCCCAGCACCCGGACGACCTCTCGTTCACCATCGACCAGGTCCCCGGCCGCATCGCCGCGCTCGGCGACCTCCTCGCCCCGCTGCTGAACCCGAACCGCGCCGGCGCTCTGCCCACACCACCACCGGCGCGACGCCCCGCGCCCCGCCCGGACCGGCCATCGGCGCACCGGCCGACGGGCGCATCGGCGGCGCCGCCGGGGCTGGAACCACCGCTCGAGGTGATGCGGCCCCGCAAGGCGACCACCGTGCCGACGGAGCAGGCGATGCCGGGCGGCGTCCAGTACTCCGTCAAACTCGACGGATTCCGCGCCCTCGCCTTCGCCCGCGGCCCGGAGCCGGCCGTCCTCCAGTCCCGCGTCGGCCGCGATCTCGCCCGTGACTTCCCCGAGATCGCCCGCGCGGTCGCAGCCCTGCCGACCGGGACGGTGCTGGGCGGCGAACTGTGCGCCTGGACAGGCGACAAGCTCGACTTCGAGGCGCTGCCGCGCACCCGCGCCGCCCGCAAGGCAGCCGATGTAGCGCTCGCGTACATAACCGAAGGACGGGCGGGGGCGGGCGCGTTGGTTGTCGGACTACACGGACCGCCAGTGAACCGAACCCGTCCGCGGCGGGCTGCCGTGACGGGCTGCTGTGGCTGGCTCTACTGCTCCACGCGCTGGTACAGCACGGTCCGGGTCTGGCGCGTGCGCTGGACCAACCCGCTGTCGTACAGGGCCTGGAGGTGGTAGGAAACGGTGCTCTGCGAGAGCTTGAGCCGTCTGGCCATCTCTGTTGTCGACGCCGGCATGGCCAGTGCCTGCAGCAGTTGGGCTCTGGTCGCCCCCAGCCGCCGTGGTCGACCGGCCGGTCGGGCCTGTGTGACGTCGGCGATCGGGTACGTGATCAGCGGGAGTTGGCGCCGGACCGCGTCAGGCGGGTCGACAGCGAAGCCCACCGGTCCCCGGAACAGTGACGGTGTCAGCAGCAGCCCGTCCGCCTCGGCGCGCGCCGGGGACGCGAATGGCGCCGTCAGGTCGATCCCGCCGTCGCGCCATCGCAGTTGGGGCGCCAGCCCGGTGACCATCGCCCCAAGCCCGTCGCGGGCGGACTGTGCGCCGCGCAGTGCGATGTCGGCCTGGATCCGGTCCTGGATCCGCGGCCAGTCGTTGGCGAACACCCGCTTCCAGAAGACTTCGAGCTCCTGGGCGGCCCGGTCCGCCAGCGCCCGCTCGCCGCGTTGGATCGCCTCCGCCATCGCGGCGAACCGGCCGGGCGTGCCGTCCACGCCCTCCGCGCACCAGGGATGCCCTTGGAGGATGATCGCCGCCTCGTAGCCGATCCGCTCCGTGGGAGCGGTCGCGACCCGGTGGAGCTGCTCCTCCACGGCCTCGGCGAAGTGGACCGGCACCGGGGAGATGAAGTCCGGGACGTACCCGGTGGCGGCGTGTGCGACCAGGGCGTGTACGGACGGCAGGTCCCGGGCGGCGAGGGCCGCGGCCGAGCGGTCCCGCCATACGCGGGGCAGGGCGTACGGATGCCGGCCGAGCGTGAGCAGCAGCTCAGACAGGATCTTCAACGGCGACACCACGAACCGGGTACCGGCCGCGCCTTCCGCGCCGAGCTCGACACGGATCAACGAGCACCCCCGTCAACGTTTCGAATTCCTCGAATCATCTTCAGCTCGAACTTGACCTCGACACAAGCTCGTTGGCGTCGCGGGGAGTGCTCCTCTGCTTCCTTCCCGTCCCCGCGCCACGTCGGAGGCCGCGCCTGCGGCATTCGATCCGTCGCTGTGCCAGGAAAGGGCTCAACGTGCACGGTTTCCGAAGGTTCGCTCGCGGCCTCACCGCTACCGGCCTGGTGCTCGCAGGTCTGTCCATCGCGTCGGCGCCGTCGGCGTCGGCGTCGGCCCGGGCCCCATCAGGCCAGTCGCCCGCCCAACGCGTCGTCACGGAACTGGCCGCGATCCCAGACCTGTTGGGCGGTCCGTCGGCCAACCCGGCGACATCGGCGGCGACATCGGCGGCGTCGTCGGGGGTGTCCATCGAGCTGAACGGCGCGCACGGCACCACCACTCGCCCGTCCGCGGGCCTGACGGTGACTCCGGACGCCCTTCCCCACGTCGACGCGGCGGTCAGGACCGATGCCACCGGTACGTCCCACATCGTAGTGTTGCGCGACCGCAAGGCGCCGTCGAGTGCCACCTTCACGGTGAACAAGGCGGGGACCCACCTCGTCGCGGACCCGCTCGGCGGAGTCGTTCTCGTCGGTGCCGACGGCGCGGTCGACAGTCGGATCAGTTCTCCCTGGGCGTACGACGCCCGCGGGCGGAGCCTGCCCACATCGTTCGTCGTCAGCGGCAACACCATTACGCAGCACATCGATACGCGCGGTGCGGCCTACCCGGTCGTCGCCGACCCGCACTGGAAGTGGGGCATCGTCACCGGCACGCTGTACTTCAACCGGGCGGAGACGCGCTACATCGCCGCCTACGAGAACTGGCTGACCCTGGCCGGCTGGTTCGTGCCGGCGCCGTTCAACTTCCTGCTCGCCATCTATCAGCTCTATCTCCACTACGAAGCCCAGTACGCCGAGTCGGTCGGGATCTGCGTCAAGATCAAGACCAATGGATCGATCGGCACGTACGGGGGGAGCCAGGGGGACGGCTACTGCCGGTGACCGTGGCACGGCACGTACGGCAATAGCCCGCGAGGCCCGGCCTCGGCGCCGGTGTGCGTCGAGGCCGGGCGGGTCGGACGGCTAAGCGGTCCGGTGGCACACCGGCCACCTGGCCGTTCACCGTCTCGGCCGGCACCAGCGAAGCCTTCGCCGCGCTCCCGTACGCCGAACGCCACGCCTACAGCGCAGTGTTCACCGAAGTCGCCGTCGACCCGGCCACCGGTGAGATCCGGGTTCGCCGCCTCCTGGGCGTGTTCGCCGTCGGCCGCGTCGTCAACCCTGTGGGTGCCGAGAACTCCATCCGTGCAGGTGACGGCCGCTACGGCTGCGCATGACCGATTCCGCCAACTGAGCCCATGGAAGCAATCACGACCACGACAGCATGATCATCCGTGCTGCTCCGACTTGCCTGCCTGGCCGTGACGAATGCGTTCGCCGCGTTGCGACTGCTGCCCATGAGCAATCGTGACAAGGACGCCGAGATCCTGTCCCTGCGCCATCAGATCACCGTCCTCGAGAGGCAGCTCGGCGACCGACGACCAAGGTTCACAGCATCGGACCGAGCGCTGCTCGCGGCGCTACTGCACCCGCTGCCGCGCGGCGTGCTGCGCCAGCTGCGGCTGACCGTGCGCCCGGACACGGTGCTGCGGTGGCACCGCGACCGCGTCCGTCGTCGCCACGCGTCCGCATCCCGTTCGAAGCGGCCCGGGCGCCCGCCGACGGTCCGCTCCGTCCGCGTCCTCGTAGTGCGTCTGGCGCGGGAGAACCCGGCCTGGGGCTACCGCCGCATCCACGGCGAACTCGCCGCGCTCGGGATCCGCGTCGCCGCGTCCACGGTCTGGGAGATTCTCAAGGACGCGGGCATCGACCCGGCGAGGGGCGCATCCGCGTCCTCGGCGCCACACCGCACCCGACCGCCGCGTGGGTGGCCCAAGTCGCCCGGAACCTGGTCACCGACCTCGAACAGGAGGGCACCAAGGCCGCGTTCCTGATCCGCGACCGGGACGCCAAGTTCCCCGCACTGTTCGACGAGATCCTCGCCGACACCGGCATCCGCACAGTCTTGACCGCCGTGCGCACCCCTCGCATGAACGCGGTCATGGAGCGCTGGGTCCGCACCTGCCGCCACGAACTCCTCGACCGCACCCCGATCTGGAACCAGCGCCACCTGCTCCACGCGCTACGCCAGTTCGAGCAGCACTACAACCAACACAGGCCGCACCGAACTCTCCACCAAGCGGCGCCACTACGTGCCGTGCCCGAACCGATCACCGATCCCAACGAACTCAAACGGCTGTGCATACGCCGGCACGACCGACTCGGCGGCACGCTCCACGAATACCGGCATGCCGCCTGACGTGGGCGGATAGGGTTTTCGGCACCCACCGGCACCTTCCAGGCCGGCGTCACCGTCCGCCAGGTCTACTGCGCGGCCGAGTGCCGTAGGCGGGCCGAGCGCCAGCGCGACCACACCCGCGAACAAGACCGGGCCCGCCGGCTCGGCGAACCCAGATCGGTGAACCGGACGACCGCCGAGCCCACACGCACCGCGCCGGCACGCCAACAGCCCCTTGTCCGAGACCTGTTGGAGCCGGCTGCCCCCAGGACTGCCCGCACTGCCACCAGCCGATCACCATCGTCGCGCTGCTGGCCACACCCGAGGCAGCCCGCCCCAGCACCGCCGGCCGGGTCCCCGACATCGTCCCCATCCGCCGGGTCCCCTGCCCAAGGACGGCCCGCCGATCGGGAGGTCGGCGGGCCGTCGACGTGACCCCTGTCGATGTCACATGCCGGCCGCCGGCAGGCCCATGGCCCGCAACAGCTCGAAGAAGTGGTGCTCGGCGTACTCGATGCGGTCGGCGAGCAGGATCTCCAGCACCTTCTCGGGATCCGAGTGCCAACCCGATGCCTCTGCCCAGGCGCAGGCGTCGCGGGCGCGCTGCGGCATCTCACCGACGATGCGGCTGTGGGCGGAATCCCACGCCGCCTGGTATGCCGTACTCGGCATTCCTGTCTCGTCCTCGTAGGCGATGTCGTTTGGGACCTCGTACTCGGCCGCGAGATCAGGCGTGAACCAGGTCCCGAAGAACCCTCCCTGGGCAGACCATCCCTGGACGTGGCCGGTGTCGCTGTCGCAGATGTACACGATCAACGCGGGGGAGCCGGTCTGCGCTGCTATCGCCTTCAGGGTGTCCGGGGTGCGACCGGGCAGTCCGTGGTGCACGGCGACCGTCTGCCAGCCGTCGTCACCATGGGCGCTGAGGCAGTCGATGCACGAGTCGTGCCCGTCTTGACAGACACCGGCGCTCAGCGGCTCCAGTTCCAGCAGCGGCTTGTCGCTGCGAGCGACGACATATTCTCCCCAAAAGCCCATGAAGTGCCTCTCGTGTTCGTCGGTGCGTCGCAAACCGTACAGTCGGGCACCCACAACGCCGCCAGTGCTCCCCATGCTCCTCACTTGGTTGAACCCAAGATTTGACTGAGGAGGATCAGCAGGTCTGGGGAGATTCAAGGCTGTGGCCTTCATTTCGTGAGGCCACACGTGGGTAGCGCCACATCCTGCCTACGAGAGTTACCGACGAAAGTTGGGGGCGGGCAGTGACGGAACAACTCCGGCGGCCAGGCTTGGGACCGTGTGGCCCAGGGCGTCTGACTCGGCGCTGGGAGCGGTGCGCCAGGCGGGTGTCGGTTCCAGCGCCGTTCCCGGGCGTCGGTGCACACGGTTGCGGATGAGGCGATCGAGTGCGCGGTTCGACGGCGACCGGTGCGGTCACGCGGTCATCGCCCGCGCGACCTCGCACAGTTCCGGTGTCGTTCCGGTGAACCCCGCAAGGAGGCCCAGGGCCACGGACCACGCCTCGACCTGATCACCCAGCGTCGTCCTGGTGATGGCGCTGAGGGCCGCGCGCACGTCGCGCATGCGGTCCTGCTGCGTCGATCTGAACACCATCAGCGTGTAGATCGCCGGCGCTCCCTCGGCGAGGATCGCCGCCGCCGGGAGCAGGCCCTTGCGGTGGGCCACGTGGATCGTCGTACGCGCATTGGGGTTCGTCAACCCGGTGGACAGCGAGGGAAGTCTGCGGCGTGCTCGACGTGCCATCAGGGGCATTCCGAACCTACTACGGGGACTCGGCGCGAACAGTCGGCTGCGCAACTCCGGCGGGCACCCGTGCTGGTGTGTGAGCGCCAACGACGCTTCGATGTTGAACGGCTTGGCGCGGTGTGCCTTGGCGAGCAGAGTCCAGTCCAACGGCTCCCGCGGGGCCACGAGCAGCAGGTCGACGGCCCGCGGGCCATAGTCGTGGTCGGCCATCCGGTCGATGATCACCGGCATACTGCGCTCGTGCTCCAGGGCGCGCTTGACGAGCACGGCGTCGCCGGGGTCGGCGAAGGCCTCCCGTACGACGTCGGGCACGGCCCGGTTCGGGGGCAGTCTCGCGATGACCCCCGACGCGGCGGCTCGGGTGGCGTCGGCGCCCACGGTGCCCAGCAGACCGAGGCAGCCGCGCAGGATCACGGCCGACAGCCCGGGGAAGTTCACGCGCCAGTCGAGCGCCTTGAACGTCGTGGCGGTCAGGTCGGCGTCGTCCAGCTCGACCAGTGGGTAGAGCCGCCGCTGTGCGT
The DNA here is from genome assembly GCF_029953285.1 of Yinghuangia seranimata. Taxonomy (GTDB): domain Bacteria; phylum Actinomycetota; class Actinomycetes; order Streptomycetales; family Streptomycetaceae; genus Yinghuangia; species Yinghuangia seranimata. The sequence goes on from NZ_JASAOI010000051.1 coordinate 35,259, forward strand.
CGACGTCCTTATCCAAGAACCGTTGTGACTCGAACGGCTTGAGCTCCGAGACCGACGTCGACGCCATCGCGCGCAGCATGACCTCACGGGTCGCGAAGGGGTGGTGGTACAGCTCGACGGCGATCCGCGGCTCGCCGAACTCCGCGAGCGACGCAAGGACTTCCGGGCCGCAACCCCCGTTCCCCGCCAGCTCGGCACGGTCCTCGGTACTGCCGGCGTCGAGGACACACCGGACCAGCACGTGCCCCGGGGCGCAGAAGCTCTGGAAGCCGTCGCCTAGGTCGTGTCTTCAAAGCGGTGACGCGGGATCATGTGGTTTGTGATTCGGCGTTATGAACTGACCGACGACGAGTGGGCGTTGATGGAGCCGTGGTTGCCGCGGCCGCCCAAAGGGCGGCCGCGGCTGGACGACCGCAGGGTCCTCAACGGGATCGTGTGGAAGCTCCGTGCCGGAACCGCGTGGCGCGACGTGCCCGCCAGGTACGGACCCTGGCAGTCGGTGTACACGCGTTTCCGCAGGTGGGCGCTCGACGGAACGTTCACCCGCATGCTCGCCGCCGTCCAAGCAGACCGGCACGCCAAGGCGGACATGGACTGGCTGGTCGCGGTCGACTCCACGCTGGTCCGCGCCCATCAGCACGCCGCCGGCGCGAAAAGGGGGACCCGGGCGGGGACGAACCGGCAGATCACGCCCTCGGCCGATCCCGAGGAGTATGGACCACCAAACTCCACCTCGCCGTCGGCGGCAAAGGACGACCGCTCGCCTTCGTCCTGACCGGCGGCCAGCGCAACGACTGCACCCAGTTCGAGAACGTCATGGACCGCATCCGCGTGGCACGACGCGCCCGGGCCGACCGCGCACCCGACCCGACCGTGTGGTCGCCGACAAGGGCTACAGCTCGCGCAGGATCCGCGCCTACCTACGCCGACGCGGCATCAAGCACACCATCCCCGAACGGATCGACCAGCTCAACGGCCGGATCCGCAGGGGCGAACGCCCCTGCGGCTTCGACCCGGCCGCCTACCGTCGCCGCAACGTCGTCGAACGCTGCTTCAACAAGCTCAAGCACTACCGCGGCATCGCCACACGCTACGACAAGACCGCCCGCTCGTATGAAGCAGCCGTCACCCTCGTCGCAACACTCCTCTGGCTCCGACCACATTGAAGACAGAACCTAGGGGATGGCACGGACAGCTGCCGAAAAAGCCGCAGCCACGGGCTTGGGCTGATGATCGAAAGTGGCCGTCACGAAATTGAGGACACAGCCAGATTCAAACGGCCTCAACAGCCCCCATAATCATCTGTGTTGCTTCGATTCGCCTACCTTGCCGTCACGAATGCGTTCGCCGCGCTGCGGCTGCTACCCAAGAGTGATCGAGACAAGGACATCGAGATCCTGGCCCTGAGGCATCAGATCACCGTCCTCGAACGCCAACTCAGTAACCGGAGAACACGGTTCACGGCGCCTGACCGGGCCCTGCTCGCAGCACTGTTCCACCCGCTGCCGCGTGACGTGCTGAACGGCTGCGGCTGACCGCGCACCCGGACACCGTCCTGCGCTGGCACCGCGACTTGGTGCGCCGCCACCATGCGGCGGCATCGCAGCGGACGGGCCCCGGACGACCGCGCACCGTCCACTCCATCCGCGTCCTCGTCGTACGGCTCGCCCGGGAGAATCCAGCCTGGGGCTACCGCCGTATCCACGGCGAACTCGCCTTGCCGGGCATCCGTGTCGCCGCTTCCACTGTCTGGGAGATCCTCAAGGACACAGGCATCAACCCCGCCCCCGAACGAGGCACCACAACCTGGGCCGACTTCCTGCGCTCCCAGGCCGACGCGGTCCTGGCCTGCGACTTCATCGCGACCGTCACCCTGACCGGGCAGCGCCAGTACGTCCTCGCTGTCATCGAGCACACCACCCGCCGCATCCGCACCCTCGGCGCCACACCGCACCCCACCGCCGCCTGGGTCACCCAGGCCGCCCGCAACCTCGCCATGGACCTCGACGACGCCGACAGCAAAGCCGCGTTCCTCATCCGCGACCGGGACGCCAAGTTCCCGGCCCTGTTCGACCAGGTCCTCGCCGACGCCGACATCCGCACCATCCTCACCGCCGTGCGCACACCCCGCACGAACGCTGTCATGGAGCGCTGGGTACGTACCTGCCGCCACGAACTCCTCAACCGCACGCTCATATGGAACCAACGGCACCTGCTCCACGCCCTACGCGAGTTCGAACAGCACTACAACGAACATCGGCCGCACCAGGCCCTCCAGCAGGCGGCGCCACTACGCGAGGCCCCCGAGCCGATCACCGATCCCGACCGGATCGCGCACCTCGACATACACCGACACGACCGACTCGGCGGAACCCTCCACGCATACCGACATGCCGCGTGACCTGCCTGGACGTATTTATCGGCACCTACAACGTCACGTCGGTAGATCGAGGAGCGGGACGTCCATCGATGGCGGCGGCGGGACCAGCACGTTGCTGAGGTCGCGGAACGGCCAGCGCTCGAAGGTCGGTGGCAAACGTGGGCATGGGTTCGTCGGGACCTTAGATCGGGTCGACGGGCTGTCCGCCTGGGCATTGTGCGGCGATGAGCGCGGCGGCGGCGATGGCCTCATCTGCTTCGGCGGGATAGCCGTTGGCCGTGACGGTGCGGGTGAGGACGCCCCGGACGATTGACGCGCGTTCCTCCGGTCGGGCTTCGTCCAGCGTGGCAGCGAAGTCCGCGGCTGTGTCGTTGTCGAACGGACCGGTGCCCCACGTGCCCATGTCTTCTCCTCGGATCGTCTTCGGCGGTGATCTCAGGGCCCGCGGACACCTTCGCGTGCACGGCCGTGCACGCGCCTGGGCGCTCCCGGTCGGCAGCGCGGGCGCGTCGTGTCATCGAAGCCGTGGAGCATGGGTCGCCTGGGTCCGGGGCAGATCGAGCTGGCCGTGCTGGTGCTCTGGAGGTCACGGCGTCCAGCTCCACGGGACGTGCCCGATTTGATATACGGACCGGGTCAGGAGTTCGTCGGTCACCCGCACGCCGGTCAGGCGCTCGGCCAGTGCCAGGGACCGCGCAGTGGTGTCGAGCGCGGTGAGCTCCGAGTCCTTGTACGGATCGAATCCGACTGCGCGCATGATGGGGACCAGCTCGTCGGGAGTCCTGCCGTGGCGTTCTTGGGGTCTCTCGAAGCCGGTGCGCAGCACGCCGTTCTCGTACCAGTAGAAGAACCGCATGGGCTTGCCGCCGTTGTCCGAGTGCGTAACCGTGCGCGTCCCGGCGGACAGGGCCTTCAGGAACTGCGATTGCATCGCGACGCCGCCGTCGAAGTGCAGCACGAGGGTCCAGTCCCCGCCCTCACCCGGCACCGTGAAGGCGCCCGTGACGAACGGATCGCCCCAGGGCACCTCGGATTGCCGCTGGCTCAGGCCGGCGGCCCCGACGCACTCCCCCCGGTGCTCTGCCGTCATCACCCGCATCACCTGTGCGGGCGTGACGCCGCGCACCAGCGTCAGGCCGTATCCGACCTCCTGTGCATGGGAGAACGCCGAGGTCGAGGAACGTATCCAGCCGTAGTCGGCTGCCGTGGCTGTGCTCATCCGCCAGAGCCTGCCAACGACTTCTGACACAGCCTCTCAGTTTGTCTTTTGACCTCAGGCCGGGGGGGGACGCACGGCTGTACGGTGCTTTGCCATGACGGCAGTTCGGCTTCCGAGGTTGGCAGAGCTCTTCCCCTTGCTCGCCGCCGAAATCGTCGAGCTGTTGCGCGCCGGTGGTGATGACGCCCTCGCCGTCGTGGTCGGTGACCTGCGGTACTTCGGGCCGTGCACATGCTCGCCGACGTGTTCCAACCTGCTGACCGCGCCGCCGGGTTCGTCTGGCCACCTGCTGGCCCAGCTGGAGCGTGACGGGGAGGCCGTGATCTGGCTGAGCCTAAATCCCACCACGACGACCATCACCGCCATCGAAGTCCTCGACGGCCGCGACCTGGGTCCCGCTGCCCGACGGCCGGGTTAGCCGCAGTCAGCTAACCACCGAGTACTACGGGCCGGCCGTGGAGTCGATGCAGCGCGTCGATGATGAGCCCCTGGCCCACATCGCGTCGGCGCACAGCGAGAACATCGACGTCCTCGGCGCCATCGAGGTCGACGTCGACGGCGAACTCGCCCAGCTCGGCCCCACCGGGTACCGGCGGTTGCGTATCTCTGAGGCTCTGTTCTCACCGCGTCCATCAGCAAGGCGGACTCCCTGACTTCAAGGCGCTGTGGTCGGCCTTGGCCCGCCCGTACGCTGTTCTACAACGAGCGTGCTTCATACGGGGGGCGGATGGAACGCGGGGAAGTGCTCGGCGGCCGTTACGAGTTGGCCAAGCGGCTCGGGCGCGGCGGCATGGGCGAGGTGTGGGCGGGTAGGGACCGGACGTTGCGCCGCGATGTCGCGGTCAAGGTGCTCGACCTCGCCGGTGCGGCGTCGGCGGACCTGGCGAAGCGGTTCGAGCGTGAGGCGGTGGCGGCCGCGCAGATCAACCACCCCAACGTGGTGGCCCTGCACGACTTCGGGGTCCACGAGGGCGCGTTCTTCCTGGTGATGGAGAAGGTCGAGGGCGCGACCCTCACCGAGCACATCGCCGGGGAAGCCCCGATGAGCCTGGCCCGGGCGCTGGCGATCGCGGAGGGGATCTGCGTGGCGCTTGCCGCCGCGCACCAGGCCGGCGTCATCCACTACGACATCAAACCGCACAACGTCATGCTGACCCCTGACGGGCGAGTCAAGGTCGTGGACTTCGGGATCGCCGGGTTCCTCGACAGGCCGACCGCACTTGCGCCGTCCTCCCAACTGCTCCCGGCCGGCACCCCGGAGTACAGCGCGCCGGAGCAGTTCCTCACCGAGCGCGGCGACGAGCGCTCCGACCTGTACGGGCTCGGCGGCGTGCTGTTCGCCATGCTCACCGGACACCCGCCCTTCACCGGACCCAACAGCCTCGCGATCGTCCGCCACAAAATCGACGAGGACGCGCCAAGCTTGGACAGACTGCGCCCCGACCTTCCTCCGGCCGTGTCGGGCCTCGTCGCCGACCTGCTCGAACGCGACCCCGAGCACCGGCCCCGATCCGCGCACCGGGTCCACAAGATCCTCACCCGCCTCCGGGAGGACGCCGCCGCACGCACGCAGCCGCGTCGGCCCGTGGAGAAACCGCCGAAACCGCGCCGCGGGTTCGACGTGGCCTGGACTCGGGCGGACATCGTGCCCTCCGCACTCGGCGGCCGCCTTTTCGTGCTCTGGATCGCTCTCTGCGCAGTGGCGACAGCGGCAGCCATCACGTACGTCGCCCGCACACCGGGCGGCGATGGCAGGAACCCCGCCGAGGGCGTCCTGGCCTTGTTGGTTTTTGCGGACATCGCCAACGCGTTCTTCCTTCCCATGTGGCTGCTGGAGTGGGCACTACGCCGGCGTGTGACCGGATGGTCGCTCCACGTCGGGCCGCAGCACATCGCGACCCGGCAGGAGGGCGGACCAGAGCGTCGATTCGTCTGGGAACATGTGCAGCGCGTCACGATCGGGCATCTTCAGGTAACACCGGAGTTCGCGCCGAGTCATTCCTACGAAACCGTCCAGATTCGGCTCACGGACGACTCCCGGCGACCACTGCACATGCGGCCGACCGGATGGTTCCACCCCAACGAGGACAAGAGCTTGATCGTCGAGGACGGCGGGTTTCACGCCTGCATCTTCGGGCCGATGAGCGAGACCCAATGGGGCGAGCTGACCGAGGCCCTCGTCCGGTACGGCGGTGAGCGCTGGGCGGGCGTCACCGATTAGGGGCTCCGAGAGCGACGGCACTCGTCGGGTGCTGTGCTCTCCGCACGGGCCTGTCGCTACCGTCGTTCCTCGTACGGGAGAGCGAGGGGATCGGGTTGGCACCGGGATCGTGGCAGCTCAGGCGGGGTGACACGCATGTCGGAACGTTGGTTCTCGACGAGGTCGACATGTTCTGGACGGACTGCCGGTTCGAGCCGGGGCCGGGCTGGGACGAGATCGGCCCCCTGTTCGAGGCGCTGAAGGTCGCGTGGCAGCACGGCGGGACGGATGAACGGGCGCGGGCCGATCAGGACATCGCGGCACAGCAGATGGCGCTCGTTCCCGATGACGGCAGCGAACCGATCACCGGCATGCTGCTGCGGATCCACGAAGACCGCGCGCGGTTCCGCGGGTGAAGCCGACGCGTTCCTGACCGGGCCGCTCACAAGCGGGCGGCTTGTGGCAATCCGCGAGCGCAGGGCGGCTCGGCGGTCACCCTTGGCGTCGTGGCAGTCGACCCCATGCGCACCGCTCGCCTATCGAACTCTCCTCCCTGCGACACGAGTTGCGCGCATGCTTCACGCGGCCCGGCGATGCGTTGTGCGAGCTCGCGGACGCGCTGCTCTGCTCGGACGGCCGGTTAAGACCCTGGTTGGACTCTCGTCATTCGGCCGCCCGTTGCATGCATTCCTTCAGGTTCCACAGCAAGACCCGAAACGGCCACACAGACGCACGGTTGGTCGAGCGCATGTTCGAACTCGGGCGCCCGGGGTGCGCCTCCGCGCGCTCTACCAGAACACCTGCCACACCCCGGAAGCTGATCATCCCCACCCCGCGACGCCCCACGGAGGTCCCGCCATGCGCTATCCCGCCGCCCCCGCCCACACCTGTACCGCCCCTCCCTCGGCGATTGCGCATCCCATGAACTCTGCGCTGCCCCAGGCGCGTTCGCCCCAGTCATGCGCTCGTCGCGACCTCTCCAGCAGGGAGGAGCGATCATGACCCGGACCACGGAATCCGCCCCGGCCGGGTCTGAGGAGCCTGGCCCGGGCCCTAGGCGCATGGCGCGTTGGCACGTGCGGCGGGGTCACGCGCGGTCGTTACGGGTTCCGGGCCGTAGCGCCCAGGCCTTGTTCGACGGGCAGTTGGAATACGAGTCGGGATACAGCCGACACCTCGCCGCGTGGCAGAGCGCGACGCTGCGGCAGATGGCCCGCACGCTCCCCCTCTCTCTGAAAAGGGCCGTCACGCTGGCCTGGCCAGCGGACCCCCGGGCGGCGCTGGTGGTGTTGGCCGCCCCCAAACCGGGCACCAACGGCCACTCACCTGGCACCAAGCTCGACCGCGGCCCGTTGCCCGCGCCGCGCCACGACGCAGCAGCCGCCCACGGCACCAGCCGCAGGGAGGAGGCATGACCGCAACCAGGAGAAGGTGGCGGACGGCCATCGAGCCGCTCGCCTATCTCCAGTTCCGACTGTGGGCTACGGCGCGGTGGACGTCCGCGACCGGTAGCAGCGTCGGCAACCTGGCGCTGGCGTTCGCGGCGCTCCAGGTCGGCGGGTCGACTGCCGACCTGGGGGTGGTGCTCGCGGCGGGGATGGTCACCGAGACCGTGCTGCCGCTCGTCGGCGGGGTGCTCGGCGATCGTCACCCGCGCGGCCGGGTGCAGACCTGCGCCTACCTCGCGCTCGCGCTGCTCCAATCCGTATGCGCCGTCCTGCTCTTGGCCGGTGCCATGAAGGTGGCCTACCTCGTCGCCGCCTCGGTGCTCACCGGGGCGGTCTTCGCGCTCGCAGGACCGGCCGGCGCTGGCGTCGTCCCACTCACCGTGCCCGAGCATCTGCGCGGCCGCGCCGTCGCGCTGGAGTCCACCGGCCTGAACGCGGCCAAGGTCGCAGGTCCTGCCCTGGCAGGGGTGTTGATCGCCGCCGCTGGGCCCGGTTGGGCGATCGCCGTGGACGCGGCCAGCTTCTTCGCGGCGGCAGCGCTGACCGCCCGGCTGCGCATCGCGGTGCCGGTCCGCGCCGAGGCGACGTCACGGGCCGCGTTCCGCGCCGGGTGGCAGGCATTCGCAGGCAACCGTGCGATGGTGGTCCTCACCCTGTCCGGAATGGTCGCCGTCCCGCTGTGGCTTGCGGGCTTCCACGTCCTCGGCCCGGCGTACGGGAAACAGGTGCTCGGCGGCGCGGCCCCGTGGGGACTGGTGTTCGCCGCATTCACGCTCGGCCTCGCGCTCGGCGCAGGGGTGTTCCTGGTCGTGAACCCGCGCCGGCCCGGATGGGCGAGCTGCCTGTCGGCGTTGGCCATGGCCACGCCGCTCGCCGCGATGGCGGCCGACGCACCGCCGGTGGTGCTTGCCGCCGTCGCGTTCGGGACCGGGGTCGCGATCAACGCGGCGATCGTCACCTGGCGCACCTGGCTGCAACACGCCTACCCGCCCGGCATGCTCGCGCGGATCACCTCCATCAGCGGCACCGGCCAGCGGCTCCTGGTCCCCGCCGCCTACCTCGCCGCCGGACCCGCCGCAGCCCACATGGGGCTGAACTTCACACTCGCCGCAGCCGCCGCGCTTCTGTTCGCCGCGGCGCTCCTTCCCCTCGTCGACCCCGCCGTCCGTGCTCTGCGCATCCAGCCCGTCCTCGCCGACACGAACCCGGCGGACGCCGCTGCCTCAGCCGCGCCGACAGCCACCGTCGGGAAGACACCGCTCGTGCTGGGACCCGAAGGAGACCGGACATGAACCCGACACCCGCAGCCGCGCCAGCCGGAACGCCCAGCCCCCGCATCGCCTCGGTAGCGGACGACACGGCCCGCAGCATCAGCGCAAGCGGCGTCTACATCACAGACGCCGCAGGGCGCGTCCTGATCGTCCGGAACGTCGGCCGGCCGCACTGGGTGCTTCCCGGCGGCAAGGCCGAGCGGTACGAATCCCCGCAGGCATGCGCGCGGCGCGAAGCACGCGAGGAGGTCGGCGTCGAGCCGGACCTCGGGCGCCTGCTCGTCGTCCAGTTCTTCTCCGCCGCGCTCGCCTCGCGGCTGTACGGCCGCGACGAGAGCTACACGGTGCACACCTTCGCCGCATCGCTCACGGCCGACCAGGTGCCACGCATCCGGGTGCCGACCGGCGAGATCGCCGCCTTCGCCTGGCACGACACGAGCGCGGCCGCCGCCCTGATGGACCCGCCCAATGCCGCGCAACTCCACGCGGCGGCCGACATGTCCGCGACCGGGAGAACGGCCTACCTCGAAGACGGCGTCGCAACGTGAGCAGTTTGGCCCTTGCGCCTCCCGAGCAGTTGCACCTGCCAATCCCAACCGAGACAGGGACGGCCGACATGTCCAGCCCGCACGAGCGCACCGACATCGCCGCCATGCGACAGCAACTCGCCGACCGCGCTGCCCTCCTGAAGAATCTCCCCGAGGGCACACCAGCGTGGACGAACACGCTCGCCGAATGCAACGCGTTGTCCGCCGAGATCAAGAACAAGACCACCCCGGCCCCGGGACGCGCACCCCGAGCCCGCAGGAACGCCGTCGTGGTGGTGCTGCTCCTCGCGGCCCTCGCGGTCCTGCTCGCCACCGACGCGTCCCACCCCGGTCTCATCACGTCAGGGCTGCTGGCCGGTGCCGCGCTGCTGGCCTTCGTCCTCCCCTGAAGTCCTGCGCCTCCACACGCAGCTCGCGGATCGCGCAAACCCCCTCCGGAGGTCCCCCATGCAGTACGCAGCCATGACCTCAAAGGCCAAGGACCAGTACATCAAGAAGCATCCCGCGTGCATGGTCTGCACGACGGCCTCCGTCGTCGTCGACCACGACCACGCCACCGGCCTGGTCCGCGGAGCGTTCTCCGAACTAGTCGTGCACCTTCGTCTGCGGCTGGTAGATGTTGGCCGCGGCCCGCCGGTCTGCGGGCCGCGGCACGGGAGTTCGCCGTGTCGTGAATCCGAAGGGGGTCAGTTGGCCCAGTGGCTCAGTACCGGGGCATGTACATCACGTGCAGCACGTTGTTGACGGAGATCGCCGAGGGCTCGCCGACGCAGGCGGAGTCGGGGATGGTGTAGACGGGCCAGGCGTCTGTCGTCGTGCCGTCGCTCGCGGACCAGACCAGGTTACCCGCGGCGTCGCGCATGACGAGGGTGATCTTGTTTGCGTGGTTGGTGATCGCGGGCCCGGAGGTGAAGTTTCGGCCCTCGATGACCTTGACCCCCATCCCGTTTTCGTGGGCGATGTAGATGTCGTTGTCGGTGCCGCGGTAGGCGATCAGCAGGTTGCCGTTGTATGACAGGCCCGCGGGGCGGCCGGTTGCCCGCGCGGGGATGCGCGGGCCGTCCGTCCAGAGCCATTCCTTGAGGCCGGAGGGGCCGGGGGCTGAGCGGCCGCACTGGGTCGCGAGGCTGCCGTCGCTGTCGACGCTGATCAGCCACAGCGCGCCGCCGTGGCTGACCAGGGTGTACGGGCCAGTGGGAGCAGGGCCTTTGTAGTCCAGGGTCACGGTGTCGCCGAAGGTGCTCACCATATGGAACAGGCCGTCCTCGGCGTTGGTGAAGCAGGCCAACACCGCGTTCTCGTGGACCGCGACGACGGGGTCCGTGCTGCTGCGCGGTTCCCCGCGGACGCGGCGTCCCCCGTAGAAACCGCTGTCGGAGTAGCTCTCCGCCACATTCACCCGGTTGTCCCGGTCGCGGAAGGCCGCGTTCCGGAAGACGTGCTGCCCGGACAAGCTGGTGCCCAGGGTTGGGGTACAGGCGGCCTGCCAGCCGGGGTACATCCGGTCCCCCCACAGCGGGGGAAAGCTGGGGAAGAGACGGAAGAGCTTGCGCCACACCACGTAGGACGGGTCGATGGCCGGCAGGTTGGGCATGACGACTTTCAGGTACAGGTCGACCTTGTTCCCGCCGTCGGTGAAATGCAGCCGGGGCTGCTCGTTGCGGGTGGACAGTTCGTGCAGGGCGGTGGCGGTGTAGGCGATCTCGACTTCGCCGAACAGGTCGTCCTCGTTCTTGAGCCAGCCCAGGATCGCGCCGATGAGGGTGGCGATCAGCCCGACCAGGGACAGGAACGCGGACGAGCCCTCGATGTCCTCGTTCTGGTCTATCAGCTTCTCGGACGCCCCGAAGCACCAGCGCGCGATGTCGTTCATCGAGCCGCGCAGGTCGTCGTAGAACTGGTCGTCGGACTGGTCGGCCTCCCAGCACTGCATGCCGGCTGTGAAGCTGTGCTTGATCTGCCCGTCGAACAGGTTCGAGCCGCTGTCGAAGGAGTGGGTCTCGCCGCTGTCGACCCCGCCGTACTCGCGGGACTTGAAGGACTGCTCGCCCTGGTCGGTGCCGGCGCCGGAGGACCAGTAGATCTCCGCGCTGGGGGCCAGCACCACGTCGCCGACGCGGATGGCGTGGAACCGCTGGTACTCCACCCGCACCGGGGCCGGGATGATCGCGTCGACGGGCGGCGCGGCGCGCCCCTCCCGGCGGCACACGACCGCGATCGCGCCGCCGCCGTACTCCACCCGCGCGGCGGCCGCCTCCTCCGAGTCGACCTGGTCGCCCGCGCCCTCGCCGAGCTCGGCAAGGTCCACCAGGCGGTAGTTGGGCAGCGCGGTGATCTCCTCGGCCATCGCGGGCAGGTCGCGGGCCAGGTCCTCGAAGCTGTACGCCTGCTCTAACGGCGTCGAGGTCACGGCCTGCGGCAGCAGCCCCGCAGTGGTCTTCGCGGCGACCGCGTCGGTGTAGACGGCGCCGACCTCGGCGATCTGCCCGTCGGACATGTCCGCGACCCGCAGCAGACCGACCAGCGAGGACTCCAGGTCCGTCAGCTCCAGCCCGGCACCGGTCTTCGCGGCCGCGCGCAGCATGTGCCCGTACAGGAACCCCGAGTTCTCCGACAGCCGCAGCCGCCGGTCCACCTTTGCGCCCGCGGCCGTCCGGGCGGCGCCCCCGGATAACTGTGCGGTCAGCCGCGCGATGCGCTCGTCCTGCGATGCCATGGTGCTGCTCATCAATGGACCCCCGGTAAGGCGAGTGGGCAGGATGCGGCGGCAGTCCGGCGCAGGCACAAGGAGGCCGCGGGTGCCCAGTCCGCGCAACGGTCCCGTCCCACGCCACCCGCCCCCTTCGCCTCCCGGGGGTGCACGCCTCATGGCGCCCCCCGACACCGCCGGACCGCCGGCCGCGCGGGTCTTACCCGCCCGAGAACCACCTCAACACCAAGGGGTGGGTGGCGCGCCGTGGCGAAGCGCCGTTGATGGCCAGCGCCGACGGGTGCGGAACGGGCTCGCGCCGATCGGACGGGGAGTCGGCCCCTCGTCCTGGGTGTGAGCGCATATCGGTGAACCGCGGCGGCTCCTCGAGGCCGGTGGGAGCACTCGCTACGGCCCGAAGGATTCGGAGGTCTGGGCGAAGACGGGAAGCCGCGGTCGGTGACGGTGGAGGGGCGGCGTGCGTCGAGTTGCGCGAGCTTGTCTTCGGCACCGGCCAGGCTGACCTGGAGCGCGGCGTGAGCATCGGGGGTGGGCCCTGCGGGGCGCAGGCCAGCGCCTCGCTGAGTGCGCCGTAGGCCGCCGGGTGGATCCGTTGCGCTCCAGTCGATCAGCCCGTCACCTGTTCCCGCCCTTCTGACCGGCTGCCCCGGTCCGTCCACCACACCTGGTGCTACGGACAGCGACGACACCCTCTGCCTGAGCTGCAAGTTGGGGCCCATGCGGTGACAGGCGCGAACGAGCCGACCGTGGTGATGCATGCGTGGGACCGCGCATTGGGTGAGGTCATCCTGACGCGATGTGACGGCAAGGAGGCTCGGTTCCCGATGCCTGAACGAGCGTTTCCGCAGTCCAGCCCTGTAGCACGCTTCCACTTCGCGCCCCTGGTGGGTGCACTCTTGGTGGCTACCGAGGACGGATACGAGTTCCTCTTCGAGATGGCCCGACACGGCGACGGTGACCGCCTGGGCGGCCGTCTGGTGGTCTACCTTGACCAGAGTCAGTGGAGCGCCCTGAGCCGGGCCCTACATGATCCGTCGTCGGTGCCCGCGCAGACCGCAGCCGCGGCCGAGCAGTTCGTCCTGTGGGTGCACCAGCGGCACATCGTTCTTCCGCTGTCTTCTGCGCACTACTTCGAGACGACGAAGTGGTCCGACTCCGCCGGTCGCTACCGGCTTGGCGTGACGATGCTTCAGCTCAGCCGAGGCTGGCAGATGCTCGACCCTCTGCAGGTGCGCCGCGACGAAATACATGCTGCCCTGTGCCGTTGGATAGGCGATCCCCACCGGCACGTCATGGGTCACCAACGACGTCACCGACATGGTCTATCTCTCTTGCGCGGCCGGGTACGCGGATTTCGTCGTTTGCGAACGCCATATGGGCAGCGCGCTGGGCCGAGGGGTCAACCGACGGGGGCGCAGCGTCCAGATCTTCACCCGGTTGGATGCGGCTGCGGCCGCAATCGAGAACGCTTTGGACACCTCATCCCCCTGAAGCGCTTACTGCTGAGCTATGAGGCCTGCGAAAACGAGCCCGTCCGGTGGTGTGCACCGGAGTCCGGTCTCGCTCTGTCGGTGGAACCCTCCGACGTTTGCGGTCTGCGTGGCCCGGGTGTCGTTTCCGCACCGCGGATCCTCCGTATAGGGGTGAACGGCCTCTCTCCCGCGGCCCGGTCACGTGTCCATGGCGGCCCGGTGCATCGCTCGGGCCATCGTGTGCGGGCTCCGAACCGGGCAGCGTGGGCGGCGACTTGACCGGGGTGCGGTGGAGAGCGTCCATCGACGTCGTCCGGCCCCGGACCCGTACACGTGACTGCCGTGCGGGGGTGGGGCGACCCCGACACGCAGGGAGGAACCAGCCCCGATGGCCTGGTCCGAGAAACACGGACGCACTTGGCGGGTGCGCTACCCCGCCGGCGACGGCACCCTCGCCTCGGAGAGCGGCTTCGCCGACCGCGACGCCGCCGAGGAACGCGTCACCCAGCTCAACACCCAGCCCGCCCACGACGCCACCGCCCCGGGCGGCGCCACACCCAGCACCGTCGGCCCCTCCAATGGCATCCCGGCACCACCCACACCGCCGGACGCACCACCCACCGCAGAACGGGTCGACGCACCGGCCGAGCACACCCCGGCCCCGGTCCCACCTGCGGGGGAATCCGCCGATGAAGCGGCCCCCACCGGCACGCTGTTCGGTGACTGGGTCGCCGTGTGGCGGACCACCCTGGACATCGGCGAGGAGACCCGCGGCATGTACGAGAGCCTGCTGCGCAACCACCTCCTGCCGCGGTGGGGCGAGCTCGAACTCGCGGGCATCACCCGGTCCGCGGTCCGCGCGTGGAAGATCTCCCTCGACGCGCGCTACGCCCCGGCCACGGTCGCGCACATCGGCAAGCTGCTCTCGATGATCCTCACCGACGCCGTCGACGAGGGGCTCATCGGCGCCAACCCCGCCTCCACACGGCGCCGGGGACGCCGGCCACGGGTGAGAAGGCCCGGCCCGGTCTGGGCCGAACCCGGGACGTCCTCACCATCGCCGAACGGGTCCGGGAGTTGGCCGGGTCCAACGCGTACGTGATGGTGCTGACCGCCGCCTACACCGGGATGCGGTGGGGCGAGACCACCGGCCTGCGGTGGACCGCCATCGACACGGACCGCCGGGTCGTCGCCGTCCAGCCTGACGGGTCGCTGCACGAGATCGGCGGCCGGTGCTTCCTCGGTCCGCCGAAGACCGCGGAGTCCGCTCGGGAGATCCCCATCCCGCCGTTCCTCGCCGACCTGTTGCAAGCCGAACGGCAGCATGCGGGATGCGGGTTGAAGACCGCGCATCCGGACGGCACCGAACGCGTCGTGGACGGGGTGGTGTTCACCAGCCCGGACGGTGGGTGGTGGCGCCGGTCCACGTTCTCGCGGCGGTACTGGCGGCCTGCGGTCAACGGCGAGGCCCGCCGCGGGTGGGGGCCGGTCAAGCCCGGGCTGACGTTCCACGGGCTGCGGCACTCGCACAACACCTGGATGATCGACGAAGGATGCGACGACGTGGTGCGGGCGCGGCGCCTCGGGCACCACGTCCCCGACAAGATCCAGGACGTCTACGGCCACGTCGCCGACCGCGTCAACCGCCGCCTCGTCAAAGCCCTGGAGAAACGCTGGAGGAAGACCTGGAGCCGGGCCCACCCCGGCGATCCCGTTCCCTGGTCAACCACCGCCGCGCCGAACACCACGAAGAAGAACGACAAGAAGAAGAACGACAAGAAAGAAAAGGAACGCGCGAAAGGCGCAGTGGGACAACGCGGCGGAGTCCCGCGCCGGACCGACGACCCCCGCGCGGAGTCGTCAAGCGGTCGGGAGAGGCGTCAGGGCAGGTCAAAGGCGGCTTGACATCGCCGTGGGAGCGGGGGTCGCTCCCAACCGGCTCCCATAACGCAGTCAGGCCCATGATCACCAGAGGTGATCATGGGCCTGACCTGCATAAGCACCGTCGGGACGACAGGATTTGAACCTGCGACCCCTTGACCCCCAGTCACATGGGTTCACCAGTCCAGGCATTGACCCCGAGTACACGAAGACGGGATGACTCCTTGTAGCTGATGTACCGCGGATTGGACTTACCCCAGATCCGCAGTTCGTTTAGACGATCGTCGGGGAGTTCGGCCCGCAGTGTTTTCAGCAGGAACTCCGCCATGCCCATGGGGTAGAGGCACCAATCGAGATAGGTGTCGCGCCACACGAGTACGGGCCATGCGTTGGGATCCTCGCCCGAGGTAATCCAGCAGTAGATGTCGGCGAACCCGTCGGCGCCCCACGCCACCACCGACTCTTCAGTGGCATCATCGACTTCTGCGGGGCCCCCGTTGTCCTCCCACGCCCCCCGGGCGTTCGCGGTTTCCTCGGACGTCCACCCGGAGACACGACCCGGGTCCGGCATCGCGTCAGGAACCGCCACACCCAGAAAGCGTTCGATGGACCCCGGCCCGTAGTGCGCCAGGAAGTCCAGGTAATCGTCGGGTAGACGCTTTCCGGTGGTCACATCGACAGGTTCCCACTCGACGCGCTCGGGAGACCCGCCCAGTGGGGGCATCAGCGCGAGCAGTTCCGCGACAAAAGAATTCACCCGAATTAACTCCGTTCAGTACTTGTTGACCGCGAAGCCCAGATTGATCCAACTCTTCCTTTTGGGAGAGTAGATACTATTTGGCACTACCACGGAAAGCGTAAACCCAACATTTCCTTGGGCATCCGTACCGAGAGCCATCATCTCAAAAGAAACGGGCACGGGGTTCTTTGTTGGGTCACCATTCGCATATTTTGGGGTCACCCTGTAGTCGACAATCTGTTTGGCCTTTACCGCTGCCGCCACCTGCGCCTCGTAGAAGCGCATGTTCTCGCTGATCCGCCCGTCCCCTCTGACATAGGCGTTGGTTTGGCGTGGACATGTCGCAAGATTCCTCTGGATGCCCCGGCCTCCCAGCGTACTGGCAATCAGGTGGCATGCATTGATTGCCTTTTCGTCAAGACCTTCCTGATCGGCCAGGTCCTGCGCGGGTCCGTAGCCCGTCGGATCCGAGC
The DNA here is from genome assembly GCF_029953285.1 of Yinghuangia seranimata. Lineage (GTDB taxonomy): Bacteria > Actinomycetota > Actinomycetes > Streptomycetales > Streptomycetaceae > Yinghuangia > Yinghuangia seranimata. The sequence continues at coordinate 51,600 of NZ_JASAOI010000051.1, forward strand.
TGGGTGCTGTTCCTTTCTCAAGTTCGCCATCAACCAGGCACGCCTGCGCGCCGGTCGCACGGCCGTATGCGTCGAGCGGCTTGTAATCGTATCGGTCACCAGCTCTCTGGAGGCAGTTCTGGCCGTTGCGGTTGTACTCCTGCAGAAGCTCGTTGGGGATCCCGAAGCCGTTGTCGTCCTCCACACCTGGGGCGTTTTCGTAAATCGGTAGATCCTCAGTCTGGGCTGTCCCGCTGCCGTCAACCGCCCCTCCGTCCGGACCGGTCGATCCGTGGTCCGTCAGGTGTCCGTCGCCGTTGTCGGTGTGGCTACGGTCAACGGTCTCGTCGCAGCTGAAGAGCGAGGCAAACCCCAGCCCCTTCAACCCTCCCCATAGCCCCCGTGCCGCCTGAGGGATCCTTATCTCGGGAGCCACGAGGGTCAGACCTGCCAAGGCCGCGTCTTCCCAGGAGTCATGACCGAACCTGTTCTTGAGGTAGTCACGCAGTGCGTCCTCGGCCAGCTGACTGTTGGAGACTCGGCCGGGCAGTGGGTTGGGGATGGCCCAGCCGCGTTCGCCGAGCATGTAGCGCTCGCGGGCCGGCGACAGGTTGGGGACAGGGACCCGAACCGGGTCGCCGGTTCCGGGGGGATCGGACGGGTTGCCGGGGTTTCCGTGAGGTGTGCGCCTGCCGAAGTTCCCCGGGCTGCCGCTGCGTGGGCCCGGCGGCGGGTTCTTCCGCTTGCCCATCATGGGCCCGCAGGAGAGTGAGAAGTGGCCGGTGGGGTCGGCGTTGGCGAGGGGGTCGTCGTTGGCGTAGGCGTAGGGGTTGCCGTTGACGGACGGGGTGGGTTCCTGGGCGATGGTGTCGGCGCTGGTGAAGGCGGCGGTGGCGGGGTCGTACCAGCGGGCGGCCATGTTGACCTGGCCGGTGGAGGTATCGGTCCATCCTCCCTGGTAGCCGAGGCTAGAGGCGTTGCCGGTGGTGACGCGCTTCTGGCCGTAGGGGTCGTAGGCGGTGCTGCCTGCGAGCCCGCTGCCGTTGGCGTTGAAGGTGGCGAGCAGGTCGCCGTGCGCGTTGGTGTAGGCAAGCGCCGAGCCTTGGCCGTTGCCGAGGGCAAGGAAGTTGCCCGACGGGCCGCGGCTGTAGGTCTCGGTGCCGTCGCTGACGAGTTGGGTGCTGGCGCCTGCGTAGGTGAAGGTGCGTCCGCCGGGACCGGTGGCCATGCGACCGAGTGCGTCGTAGGTGTAGCTGGAGGTGCCTGCGCTGGTGAGTTGGTCGTAGGCATCGAAGGCACTGGTGCGTGTCACGCCGGCGCTGGTGCGGCTGGTCTGGGTGCCGCGGGCATCGTAGGTGTAGCTCGTGCCGCCTGCGGCGGTGAGCTGGTTGCGGGCGTTGTAGACCGCGGTGATGGTGGCTGCGGGGGTGGTGACGGTGGTGCGGTTGCCGGCGTTGTCGTAGCCGTAGCCGGTCTGGGTGGTGCCGTCGTTCCAGGTCGCGAGGCGGCCGGCCTGGTCGTAGGTGTAGGTCTGGGTGCCCGATCCGGCGAGGCCGCCGGTGGTCTGGGTGGTGATGCGGCCGTTGCTGTCGCGGGTGTAGGTGGTCTGGGCCTGGACTGTTCCGCCGGGTGCCTTGAGGGTGTCGGAGGCGAGCTGGTGGCGTGCGTCGTAGGTGAGGGTGCGTGTCGAGCCGGTGCCGTAGGCGACGGAGGTGACGTCGCCGGTCTGGTTGTAGCCGTAGGTCAGCGTGGTGCCGGTCTGGGGTTCGTTGGCGGTCTTGAGCTGGCCTGCGGCGTCCCAGGTGAAGGTGGCGGTGCCCGCCTTGTCGGTGCGGGTGGCGAGGTCGCCGTCGGCGGTGTAGCCGAGGGTGGCGTTCCCGCCGGGCCCGGCGGCTGTCAGCAGCAGGGCGCGGTCGTCGTAGGTGTAGGTGTTGGTGCCGCTCGGCGTGCCGGCGGAGGTCGTTCGGCCGGCGAGGTCGTAGTCGAACGTGCGGGTGGGGGTTGAGGCTTGGGCGCCGGTGCCGGACTGGGAGGTCAGGCGGCCAAGCGCGTCGTACACCGAGCTGACCGTGACCCCGCCGGGACGGGTGCTCTTGACCGAGCGTCCGGCCGCGTCGTAGCCGATGGTCGTGGTGCGGTCGCCAACGGCCGTGAAGCCAGTCGTGGCGGGGACGGTCGTGTACTCGGGCAGGCCGAGGGTGTTGTACCCGTAGTAGGTCGGGTTGCCGTTGCCGTCGGTGTAGCGGGTCCTGCGGCCGGCGGCGTCATAGCCGAACGTGGTGGTGATGGAGCCGGTCGCGGTGACGGGTTCGATCTGGCGGGTCCGGTTCCCGGTGGCGTTGTACTCCCAGCGGGAAGTCGCGCCGGACGAATCGGTGCGGCTGGTCAGCAGTCCAGCTGCATCGTTGCCGAACTTGGTTGCCGCCAGCAGGGCTCCTACGGAGTCGAGTTCGTCGGCCTCGATCAGGCGTCCGGCGGTGTCGTAGGCGTTGGTGGTCGCCGTGCCGTCGGGCATGGTGAGCTTGGTGCGCCGGCCGCCGAGGTCGAAGGCCGCGGTGGTGGTGCGGCCGAGGGAGTCGGTGGTGGAGACTTGCTCGCCTGCCGCGTTGTAGGCGGCCGTTGTGACCGCGCCGGAGGGGCTCTTGACGGTTAGCTGGTTCCCGGCGTTGTCGTAGGTGAACGACGTCGTCAATGCCTGGGTTGTCGGCTGCCGGACGACCTGGGTGGTCGTGACGGGGCGCCCGAGGTCGTCGTAGGTGCTCTCCGTCCGCGCGCCGGTCGGGCCGACGACCGCGAGCGCCTCGCCGACCAGGTCGTACGTCGTCGTGGTCGTCGGTGTGCCGCTGGCGACCGCGGGGGCGGTCTGCCGCGCGGGGTTGCCGAACTGGTCGTAAGTGGAGGTGCTGACGCCACCCAGCGGGTCGGTCACCTTGGTCGGGCGGCCGAGTGCGTCGAACTCCCGCGTAGTCACGGGGGTAAGCGGCGTGGTGCTGCCCGGCGGGGTGTAGGCGGGGGCGGCGGCGGCAATCTGGCGGCCGGCGTCGTCGTAGGTAAAGGAGGCGATGTTGCCGGCCGGGTCGTCGACGGCGGTGACCGCGCCGAAGGTGTCGTAGCCAGTCAGGGTGATCGGGTGGACATTCTGCGGACTTCCGCCGCCCGTTTCCGCCGCCACGGTCGGGGCGATGACCTGGGTGGGCTGTCCGGCCTGGTCATAGACGTAGCGGGTGGTGTAGTCGGCCGCGTTGGCGCCGATTGCGTTGCCGCGTGGGTCCGTGGTGGAGGTCAGCAGGCCCCGCTGGTCATAGGTGTGCGTGGTGGTCAGCCGGCCGTCGACGCCAGCCAGGCCAGGGTGGTCGACGAGCGCTTGGACCTCGGCGGCCGTGAGGGCACGGTCGTATGCCTCGACGTCCGCGATGCCGCCGTGGAACAGGTCACCGTTGTAGGTGGCTTTGCCAATCGTGAACGGGCCGGTCGCGTTCCACGGGGTGGAGTCGACCACGTCACTTTGGAGCACGCCGTTGACGTACAGCTTCATGTGGTTGGTCGAGGCGTCGAACACACCGGTCAGGTGTGTCCACACGCCGACCTGCGGGGGTGCGGTCGCGGCTGCTACCGGCCAGTCCGGCGGGTTGTTGCTGCTGTCGGACGGCCTGCTGAACACCCAGGTGCCCGCGAACTTGTTGTACTGCAGGTAGAACCCGCTGTAGGTCGGACCATCCTGCGCCACCACGGTGTTGAACGATGTGGTGTCGGTGAGCTTGGCCCACGCGGACACCGTGAAGCTCTTCGAGCTGTCCAACGCCGGGCCTGCGGTGTTGATACCGCCGGTGCCGTTGAAAGCGGCGCTGCCACCATGCTCGCTGGACCAGCTCACACCCGGCGCGAGCGTCCCCGACTGGTGGCTGGTTGCGTCGGCCGCGATCGTGCCGGAGCCGTCGTTGAGCTTCCACCAGCCGGCGGGACCGGCTGGGGCCGCGGTGTCGGTGGTGATGCTCTCGGCAGTGGTGTGCCCGGCTGCGTCGTAGGCGTAGAGGGTTTCCTCCGGCTTGGCTGTGCCGGGGGCGGTGCGCAGTACGCGGGTCGGCCGGTCGGCCGCGTCGTAAGTGAACGTCGCGGTGCGCTCGAGGCCGCCGGGGTCGAGCATCGTGGACGTGGTGCGGCCTGCGGCGTCGAAGACCGCGGTGGTCGTGGTCCTTCCGCCACCGGTGGTCTGGCGGATGGCGTGTCCGGCGCCGTCGTAGAAGTCCTGCTCGAGGACGACGCTGCGCGAGGTGCCGTCGGGGTTGCGGAAGTTGTCCTGGTCGATCTCGGCCAGGGTGTTGTTGTCGTTGTAGTAGTAGTGCTTGGTCCGGCCCATCGCGTCGGTGACCGTGGCCATGCGTCCCGCAGGGTCGTACGCGCGGGACTCGAGGATCTGCGCCGCGGCTGACTTGGGGTGGTTGGGGTCGCCGGTGTAGTTGGTGAGCGTCGTGGTCTCGAGCTGGTTTGTCGCTGAGTACGTGTAGGTGAGGTGGTTGCCGAGCGGGTCGGTGCTGTCGGTCTTGTTGCCGTACTGGTCGTAGGCGTAGGTGGTTTTCCCGGCCGCTGTGGTTACCGATTCGACGCGGTCGTAGGCGTCGTATGTCCACATCGTGGTCCGCGGTGCGTCCCCGCCGGTGGTGTCTGCGTCCGTCTGTGTGAGCACGTTGCCGTCGGCGTCGAAGGTCCGGGTCGTCTTCGGTGTGTGGGTCACGCCGGTGACGGCGTTGACGGTGCCGGGGTCGGTGCGCGTGGTGATGCGGCCGAGCTTGTCGTACGCGACCGCGACCATTACGCCCGCCGGGTAGGTGTCCGACACCTGGGTGGTGGTCGTGTCCCTGCCAAGCGCATCGTAGGTGTACTTGGTCACCAGGCCTGACGGAGCGGTCTTGCTTTCCAGGTCACCATTGGCGAAGTACGCGTAGCGGGTCGTCTGCCCACTCGCGTCCTGGGTGGACGCGAACAGGCCCGCAGGCTGCGTGCCGCCACCAGGCGCCGCCTCGGTTCCTGTGGTGTAGGTGGCGGTGCTGGTGCGGCCGCTGGGGAAGTCCGGTGTGGCCGGCGTCGTCGAGGAGAGCACGTCACCGCGCGCCGAGTAGGTGAAGGTGGTTGCGTATGTCGAGTCCGCGGGCCCGCTGGAGCGGCCGTCCGCCCGGGAGGTGGGCAAGTGGTTGCGCACGTCGCCGTCAGGGAAGGCACCGGCGGCCGGGTACGACGCGTACGCCGTGGAGCACTTGGTCGTGTCCTCGCACGTGGTCGTCGATACCGTGTTGCCGCGATCATCGTGGCCGATGGTGGTGGTGTGGCCGTTCTGGTCCGTGACCGCGTTGACGAACCCCCCGGTGTCGTACCCGTAGGCGGTGAAGTGGTTCCGCTCGTCGGTAACGGAGACCAAGCGGCCGCCGTGCTTCGGGTCGTACTGGTACATCCGGCTGTGCGGGCTTATTTCGTGGACCTCGACATAGGTGAGTGCCCGCTTGGTGTTCGCGGTTTCGCCTACTGGAGCGAGGCGGCTGTAGCGGGCGGCGACATCCGCAGCGCTGACCTCGCTGCGGTAGGCGGCGACCTGGCTAATCTCACCGGTGAAGTAGCCGGACGAGGGGGCGTTGGCCCAGCCGGTGGTGGTGCCCGCACCGAGGTACACGTAGGCCGCACCGTTGTACTGCAGGGTTCCCGCCACGGGGCCCGCGGCCGGCTTGCCGTCGAGGTACAAGGTCACTTGGTTGCCGTTGGAGGTCAGTGCGACCTGGTGCCACTTGTTGTCGGTGACCTGCCCTGGGGTGACCAGCTGTGGGGCGCCCCAGAAACGGCCGTATAGCTTGCCGTCGGTGCCCACGTACATGGCGGGGTTCCACATGTCGGTGGCCGAGTGTGGGTTGCTCAGCGAGAAGTCCTGGTAGGAGAGCAGTACTCCGGGCTTACTGGTCTGGAACCACAGCTCGATGCTGTTCGGGCCCTGCTGCGGCGCGGCGCTGGACGGGAGCTGCACGTAGGAGGAGGTCCCATTGAAGATGTCGGCGTTGGCGCCGCCCGGGCCGTTGTGGGAGTCCGTGCCGGCGAGGTTGTTGTTGATGCCGTAGCTGCCGCCGGGCAGCGGGATGCTCAGCTCGGAGCCAGCAGCGGTCGCGCCGGCCACGTCGTCCAGGCGCCAGTAGGCGCGCGGCTGGGACGCCATCACTGTGGCCCGGTAGGCGGCGAACAGGTCTACGCCGTCGGTACGCGGCTGGGTAGCCGCCGCGAAATGGGCCTGGACGGTCTCCGGTGACAGCACCGCGTCGTACTGCGCGACCTCGGCAACGGCTCCGGGCAGGCGGCCTTCCACGTCGGTGGGACCGTGCCACCAGGCGGTGGCGTTGCCCGCCCCCACATACACGTACGGGCGGTCCTCCCAGCGGACGTAGGCGGTCCCCGACCGCTCGACTCCGTCCAGGTAGAGGCTCGCAATGCGCTGCGAGCCTTGCCCGGTGGTCACGACCACGTGGTGCCAGGCACCGTCCGTGACCGTGGTGTTCGAGCCGATAGAGCTGCCCTGCAGACCGGCGTAGAGCATGTTGTCGCTGCCGATGTACAGCACGGTCCCGCTCCCGCTCAAGCTCCCTGCCTGGGAGCCGAGGGGCCGGTCCTGCGAGCCGTACAGCACTCCGGGGCCGGTGGCCTTGAACCACAGCTCGAAGCTCGCACCGCGCGTGGGGGTATCGGAGACGGGGAGTTGGAGAACGGAGGTGGTGCCGTTGAAGCCGGCGGACTTGCTCGCCGGCGAGGCGATCGGCCCCGCACCGCCGAGCGTCACGTTCTGGTAGGACCCCGAGGAGCCGTTCGCCGCGGTCACCGAGATCTGCTCCGCCGCGACGGCGCCCCCTGCGTCGGTCAGCCGCCAGTAGCCGGTGGGCCGGCTGTTGACGACCGCAGCCTGGTACAGGTCGGCGGCGGTGGTGTCCGGTCCGGGATTGGTCGTTGCGGCTGCGTAGAGGCTGGCGATGGATGGAGCACCGAGCTGGTATGGGAGGTTGAACGTCTCGGCGATCTGGCCCTTGAAGTGTCCGTCGGGATCGGTGGGCGCCGCGGCCCAGCCTTCGGCGGTGCCTGCTCCGAGGTAGGCGTAGGCGTTGCCGTTGTAGGCCAGCTTGCCGTCCACCGGTGTGCCGACGGCCGCGCCGTCGAGATAGAGGCTCTGGGTGTCCACGCCGGCGGACAGCACGGCGAAGTGCCATTGCCCGTCGTTCACAGCCGCGCTGGTGTGCGTCTGGGACTGGCCGCCCCAGAGCAGGCTGTACAGCTTCCCGTCCGTGCCGATGTACAGGGCCGGATTCCAGTTCCTCGTTCCTGACGCGGCTCCGCCCAGCGGGAAGGACTGGTAGGAGTAGAGCACTCCAGGCGCCGTGGTCTTGAACCAGAGGCCGATGGACACCGGGCCTTGGGTGGGTGCTGCCTGGGACGGCAGCTGCACGAATGAGCTCGTGCCGTTGAATGTCGCTGAGGCTGTGCTACCGGATGCCAGCGGTCCGGCGGCGTTGGATGTGACGTCGTGGTAGGTGCCGGACGCGGGGCGCACGGGCGCGTGCCAGGTCAGGTCTTGGGCAGTGGCCCCGTCCGCGTCGCCGAGCGGCCAGTAGCCGCTCGGTCGGCCGCTCAACACAGCGGCGGTGTAGCCCCCTGCGTCTGTGGTCTTGCTTGTGGGGGGCTCGACGGTCCAGGTCGCGTCGTTTTCGTCGGTGTAGTTCGCAACCCGGTCCTGTTTCGCGCTGTACTGCGCAGTCATCTGTATCTTCCCCGAAGGGAGCGTGATCTTGGAGAGTTCGGTCGCGGCCTTCGTGGCGGCGGTGTACTGCTGCTGGACGGCGGTCGCGCCCAGCACGTGGTTGTACAGGGCGAATTCGCCGATCTGGCCGTTCAGGTGCCCCCACTGATCGGCAGGGTGCGCGGGCTGGTCTGTGGTGTAACCCGCCCCCAGGTAGTAGTAGGCACCCGTGATGGAGAGCATGCCGGACTGCGTGCCGACCAGGGCCCCGTCCAGGTACAAGGACTGCGTGGAGTCGACTCCGGTCAGCACGGCGAAGTGCCATTTGTTGTCGTTAACGAGGCTGCTGGACACGATGCGGGTTGTCTGCCCGTTTGGCAGGTGCCCGTAGAGCTTTCCATCCGTGCCGACGTACAGAAGCAGGTCGCTGTAAGTCCCTGATCCGTCCGGGGGGCTTCCCTCGCTGAGCAACACCCCGGCCGAGGACGTCTTGAACCACACCCCAGCAGTCGCCCGGGTCTTGTCCGCCAGGGGCTTGTAGGGGAAGCCGACGTACGAGGTGGTGCCGTTGAAGACTGCTGCCTTGGTCGGTACGCCGGCCAGCGGCCCAGCTGCCGACCCCGTGTAGATCGGTGCGGCGTTCCGTGACTCGTCCAGGTCGATGAGCGTCTCGTCGACCTGCCGTACCGCCCCTTGCGAGTCAGCGTCCAGGCGCCAGTAGTGGGCAGGGCCGGCGTCCATCACCATGGTTCGAAAGTGCGACCCGGAGCTCTCGCCCGAAGTCCCGGCGTACTGCGTGCAGTCGGTCGACGAGGTGGGCGGACACACCTTAGCGAGTTGGTCAGCGTTGTAGGTGTACGTCCACACCAGCGCGCTGTTCGGGTCCTGGGGGGTGGCCCGGTCCGTGGTGATGGTGGCTACGTGGTGGGCGACGGGATCCCAGGCGAGGTGCAGGCTGCGGCCTGCGGTGGTGTTGGTGATCGTCGCTAGGGTGCCGTCCGGGTTGTAGGCAAGCGTCACGGAGCGGGCGTCCCGGTCGGCGATGGCGGTGGGCCTCCACCCGGCCCCGTTCTGCTGCGCGAACGTGAACACGGTACCGGACGTGTCGGTGAGGGTGTACCCGCCACCGCTGCGCGCGGCAAGGACGATGGTCTGGCCTTCGGGAGCGGTGAACGTCCCATCGTTGTTGGCCCCGAATCGGGCCTGGCGTCCGTTGGCCAGGGTGACGACGACGTTGCCGGTGCCGTCCTGGTCCGGGAGGGCCTGCATGTCGTAGGCAGTGATCCAGCCGGCCCCGAACAGGGTGTCCGTGCGCGGGTCGAGCGAGTTGTAGGTGCGGGATATCCGCAGCGCCGGCCCCACCACGGCCACATCGGCGTCGACGGCGGAGGTCGTGTAGTTGCCGACTAGCGGGTCGACCTGCTTGTCGGAGCCGCCGCCGAGATGCGAGGTGACCAGCGGCTGGTCGATCACCGGGGTGAAATAGGAGGGCGCGGACGTGGTGACGTCCTGGCCGTCGCCGACCGACGCGGTCCAGGCGTACTTCTTGCCCCATTTCAACGCGCCAGCGGGCGGGCTCCAGGCGTTGGCTGCCATCCAACCGGACGAGGCCACCGGGGAGGTCGCGCCGACCTCGGTGATCTGGAAGCTGTAGCCGGGGCTGGCCTGCGGATAATGGTCCGGGTCGTCCCCGTCGACGCTGAGCAATGGCGTCGTGCTGCCGACCGTGTTGTTGGTGAGTGGTGACATTGCGTAGATGCGCGGTTTCGTATTTCCCGATGGGATCACCGAACAGGGCGCGCTGATCGGCACACCGTACTGGGTGTAGAACTCGCCTGCGGGGCCCCACATGCTCCAGCAGATGATGTAGTTGCCTGCTGGCATGGACGGGATCGTCGCGTTGACCGTCGTGGACTGGTTGGGTGCGACGCTGCCGGGCAAAGCGGTGCGCGGCATGGTGTTGCTAATCAGGTTCCACGAGGTGTCGTAGATCCACGGGACGACGCTGAAGGCATCCGTCGTCCAGGTGCTGTTGCCGCGGTTGGTGACGGTCACCTGCGCCGACCCGGCGAGGCTCGAGGTGGGGAATACGGCCGTGCCCACGCTGTAGTCCGCGCCGACAGGGCTGTAGGTCACAGCCAGGTACGGCGGGGCATCGGAGTTGACGGACTTGAACCGCTTCCACGCAGCGACGCTGCCGACGTCCGTGGTGACCGCGAGCCCGAGGTTGGAGCCGCCGTGGACCCAGCTCTCGACCAGCTGCACGCCGGCCTCGCGGGCGGAGACCCCCAGGTTGACTGATTTCCACCGGGCACCGCCACAGGTGTCGCCCGCGTAGAAGGCGTTCCATCCGACGGCCGCACCGATACTCACACCCGGGTAGTACTTGATCGTGTTGTACTGCCAGTCGCTGGTGATCGGAGAGACGGTCACGCCTTGGTTGGTGCAGCCGCCCGAATGGGTGTTGTACAGCCACAGGGTGGCGGACTCAATGTAGGCGTTGGAGAGTTCGCCGCCCCAATTCCCGAACCACAGGTAGGCGTTGGCCTTGTGGCCGCCGTTGTCCCACGAGCCGGCACGGATGTCCGATCCGGTGGAGAAGTTCTGGTTGTACGGGCTCTCCACGTACGTGCTGACCGAGGCGCCGCTGGTCGTCGTGGTGGGGTCCACCTTCACCGGGAACACTCGAGCGGGGTCGTGCAGCCATGCCTCGTCGAGGGACACCTGCAGCGCGGGAGCCCCGTCGACAGTGGTCAGGCTGTAGGTCACGCCAGTCGACACCGCGCCTTCACCGGATATCGCAGAGACGTGCGCGTCTTCCATGTAGCCGTGCGGCAGTGTCTGCCGGACCACCCCGTCGGCGTCCTTGAAAAGCACATTCCCGTCCGCGTCCAGCGACGGCGTGAGCCCAGTCAGTGCGAACGGGTAGGTGAAGCTGGTCGGCGCGGTCGCTTCCTTGAGGACGAGGGTCTCCTTGACCTGGCGCGGCTGGGCCTCGAACACCACATCCGTTCCGGGCAGGACGCCCCCGTAGGTGACGGTGCTGCCGTCCACTGAAGCGTTCGCCGCGGCCGCGCCGCGCAGCCCGAACGCGACTTGGTGCTGGGCGTCCGGCCCGGACGCGACCAGACGCGGGTCGGCGGCGTTGGGGGCGAATGTGGGCTTGGCGTTGTTCTGCTTCTGCGTCCAACGGCCGCTCTGCTCTTGGACCAGCGCCGTGTCGATCGGCGCCCACGAGCCGTCCGGTTGTTGGAAGTTCACTGTGCCCGTGTACAGGCGGGCGGTACGTGTGCCGTCCGGGTTCTGGAACACCGACCGGTCTGCCGCGCTCTCCTTGCCCAGCATCGGGCCCGGCGCCGGCATGCCTGCGGGTGACGCCTCCGACTTCGCGGCATCGGCGGGAGCCTGCGGTGCCGTGCCGTCGCCTGGCTGCCATGCCCGGGCGGGCTTGGCCCCGTCGGGAACACTGCGCGTGTCCGTGACGGCAGTGGGCGTGCGCGGCTCAGGCGCGGGCGGCGCCGGGTCCGGAGCGTCCGCATCCGGCGGCAGCTCCCCCTCGCCCGGAACTCGCGGATTTGCCGGGCCCTGCACCCGCAGCTTGCGCGCGGGGCCGTCGGTCTCGTGCGGCAACCCGGCAGCGCTGCCCGCGCGCTGTTGAGGTGTCGACGGCGAGCCGTGGCTTGGTCCGCCTTGCGCGGCCCACGCCGTGGCGCCGTCCGTTGCTGTGACCGCGAACACCGCGCCCATAGCCAACACCGCCACCGCCCGGCGGCCCGCCGCACGCCAACGCCGCCCAGTCCGCCACGGGGAACGCCTGCGCTCAGCCCCTGACGCGTTCTTCGCAGCATCCACCCCGAGCACGTGCAACTCCCCCACAGACGAGCAAGTTTCCGTGGGCAGCGCACACGGCGATCGAAGATCTATCCGGGCACGGGACATGACAGCAACCAACGGGCGGGATCCGCAGATGACAGATCGTCAGCAAACCTCACCGTTGGCCCGGTTTGAGTCTGATGGATTTTTCATTCGCATGACCAAAGCCCGAAAGTTCTTTGGCGACAATCCGATTTGCTGATCACGTCGCACTCCGGGCAAGTGTTCGCTTCTGGCACGCTCGCCACGCGGACAGGGCGGCGCAGGACCGCAGCATGGCTACCCCGTCAGGTCTGGGCTCCGTCCAGGCCTGTGAGTTCCACCGCCAACCCGCGACGCCGGTCGCCGACCCAGGAACGCTCAGGTGACGACCATGAGACTCCCACGCGCGCACACACACCGCGCCGGCCGCAGACTCTTTTGCGCCACAGCCGTGTTGACGGTTCTGGCGTTCACCACCCCGGCGCTCGCCGATCCGGCATGGCCACTCGACGACCGGCACCTCCACGCCGAACAGGCATGGCAGATCTCCCAGGGTGACGGAGTCCTCATCGCCGTCGTCGACACCGGTGTGGCCGCCGACCATCCCGACCTCGCCGGGCAAGTCCGAACCGGGACGGGGTTCGTCGGCCTCGCTGGCGACCAGGGCACCACCGACGTCTCCGCCGACTCCCACGGCACCTCCGTAGCCGCGATCATCGCCGGAACCGGCGCCTCGTCAAACGGCAGCGGGGTCAAAGGCCTGGCCCCTCGAGCTTCGATCCTGCCGATCCGCGTCAGCCTGCAGAACGACGTCGAAGCCGGCACCGTCGCACAGGCCATCGCCTACGCCGCCGACCACGGCGCCAAGGTCATCAACATCTCGCTCGGCACCCCCGACCCAGACCCCGCCCTGCGCGCCGCCGTCAAGTACGCCCAAGACCGCGACTGCGTCATCGTCGCCTCCGCCGGCAACACCGGTCGGGAATCCAACGAGCCGATGTATCCGGCGTCGTTCCCCGGCGTCATCAATGTCACCGGCGTCGGAACGGACTACCGCTTCTGGCCCCGCAGTCAGTCAGGGTCTGGCAGCAGCATCGCCGCGCCGGCAACCGACATTCGCTCGGCGAACAACAAGGGGCAGTACGTCCGAACCGAGGGCACGAGCTACTCGGCGGCCTACGTTTCCGCGACGGCAGCCCTCGTCCGAGCGCGTTACCCGCAACTCACTGCAGCCCAGGTGGTCCGCCAGCTCGTCGACACAGCCAAGCCACAAGGCCCGCATGATCAGTACGGCCACGGCATCCTCGATCCGCTGAACGCAGTTTCCCGCGCACCGGACACGGTCCACACCGACAACCCGCTCACTGCGGCGCCGAACGCGGATGGGTCGTCGTCGCCCGTGCTCCTCATCGTTTCCGCGGGTTCCGCCGTCGTGATGACGGCCGCGGGGGGGTGGTGGCTCACCAGGCGCCGCCGTGCGAAGGCTCCGGTTCCCGCGCCGATCGCATCCAAGCCGCGGAGCCCCCGGGCGCCAGCCGCATCGCCACCACGACAACGTTCCAAGTCCAAGACGAAGGCGCGCCGCCGATGACCCCCCGTAACGCCCAGACCGCTGCCGCGAATCCGGTCCTTCGCATCGTCCGGTCGACCTCCCGCAGAACCCGCCTCGTCATCGCGGGCGCAATCGGCACCCTTGCCGCTGCGGCAGTCGCAGCCTGGATATGGTGGCCAACCGGCAACCATGGTGAGCCCGTCGTTGCCAACAACTATTCACTCAACTTCAAGGTCTGCTTCGTCGATTACCCCGACGACACGGCCAGCGCCGCCGCATCCGACGCCACATGGCGTGCACTCCAGCAGACGGCTGCCACAGGAACCGTCAACGCCGAACGCGTGACGATTCCGCCGGGCTCCACCGACCTCGCCACCTACGTCGCCGGCATGACCCAACGCCGCTGCGGACTCATCGCCACCGTCGGCACTCCCCTCGACACCGCCGTCCACAGCGCCGCAGCCGCGAACGCCGCTCAGCAGTTCTTGAGCATCAGCGACACGAGTTCCAACACCACGCCGAACATCAGTGTCGTCTCCGGGAGCAGCACCGAACTCCCCAGCCGGATCCAGGAGATCGTGGCCCAGCTCGCGCGGCCCGCCGGAACTACCAAGCCGTGACCCTGTGGATGCTGATTATTACGTCCGTGCAGATCAAGCGGCATGTCGGTATTCGTGGAGGGTGCCGCCGAGTCTGTCGTGTCGGCGTATGTCAAGGTGCGTGATCCGATCGGGGTCGGTGATCAGATCGGGCAGCGCACATAGTGGCGCCGCCTGGTGGAGGATTCGGTGCGGCCGATGCGTGTTGCAGTGCTGCCCGAACTCGCGCAACGCGTGGACTCCGGCGACGCCCGCGTCTTCCAGGTCCATGACCAGGTTCCGGACTGCCTCGGTGACCCACGCGGCGGTGGGGTGCGCGGTGCGCGGATGGCTTTTTCGGCACCCATAATCCGCCCCACTGGTGTCGCCAGGCCGGTTGCGTCTTCAGTGTCGGGCAGCGTAGGCAGCCCGGCCTGGGGCAGCCCAAGGAGTTGCCGGACGATGGCGCGTGCTTGCACGGCCAACGCGGCAAGGTCGGGAACGGTAGCACCGTCAACGAGCTGGGTCCGTCAGCTAAGCCGCGCTCCTGCACGATGCCGACCGCCCGTGGGCCGCAGTCGCTGTCGCGGGCGAAGACCGCCACGCCGGACATGCCTTGCGGCTAGAACCTGCGGTGCAGAACTGCCTCGTGACAGAGCGCATCGTGCCTTGAAGGCGCAAGCATCAGATGCAGCCCTTCTGAACCAGTTCGGCCGATACCGTCCCGTGTATCAGATATGTGGCGACCGCCCTGTCGATGCACGAACTCCCGGTTCCGAACGCGGTGTGGCCGCCTCTGAGCAGGGATATCCGTACCGCGTTGCCGAGTTGTTCCGCCAAGCGCTTGGCTGCGGCGGGTGGGGTGACCGGGTCCCCGAAGTTTCCGATGACCAGGACCGGGGTGCCGGGCGGTGCTTTGACCGGATGGGGCGGCTCGTTGGCCCTGCTCGGCCACAAGGCGCAGTCCTGGCGGGCCAGTTCGGCCGCGGTGGTGCCGCGGGCGTACAGGGGGGCGTCTTCGCCGAGCTCGTCCAAGGCCTGCTGCACGCGCTCCGCGGACGGGGTGTCACCCGGCGAATCGGCGCAGCTGATGGCCTCGAAGGCGTCCGCGGAGTTGTCGTAACGGCCGTCTTCGGCACGTCCGTTGAACTGGTCGGCGAAGGAGAGCAGGTCGGTGCCGTCGTGGTCGCGTATGGCGGCGGTGAGGGCGTCGCGCAGCGGCTGCCAGGTGGTGGCGTCGCCGTAGAGCATGCCGATGGTGCCGCTCCACCCCAGGTTGGCGGTGAGCTGTCGGCCGGGGGTGTGGGTAGGCAGAGGGGCGTCGCGCAGTCCGTCGAGGAAGTCGGCGGCGGCCGACGGGGCCTTGTCCGGGTCGTTGCCGAGCGGGCAGTCGGCGTAGTGGGTGCAGTCCTTGGCGAAGTGGGACAGCGCTATGTCGAAGCCGACGGCCTGTTCGACGGACGCACTGAGGCGGTCCTGCGCCGGGTCGACCGCACCGTCCAGCACGATGCGTCCGGCGCGGTCGGGGAACTGCTCCACGTAGCGGGTTCCCAGGTAGGTGCCGTAGGAGAGACCGAGGTAGTCGAGCTTCGCCTGCCCCAGAGCGCCGCGCAGGACGTCCATGTCGCGGGCGGTGTCACGGGTGCCGATGAAGGGCAGCAGGTCGCCGGACTTCTGCCGGCACCCGGCGGCGAACTCGCGGTCGAGCCGGTCCTTGTAGGCGGCGCGCTCGCTGTCGGCGGTCGGCCCGTCGGCGGTGTTGCGCGCGTCGCGCGCCGCGTCGTCCAGGCAGCGCACCGGACTGCTGGCGCCCACCCCGCGCGGATCGAACGCGACGACGTCGAACCGGGCATGCAGCGTGCCCGCGAAGCTGTCCGCGGCCCCGAAGAGCCACTGGACACCGGACGCTCCTGGGCCGGGGTTGGTGACCAGCGCACCGATGCGTTCGTCCTTCTCCGAGGCCGGCAGCATGGCCATGGCGAGGTCGATGGTGCGGCCGGTCGGGTTCGCGTAGTCCAGTGGCACGCGCAGCGTCGTGCACCGGAAGTCATCGTTCTCGGTGCCCGCGTCGTCGGCGCAAGGATGCCAGTCGAGTCGTTGTTCGTAGAACGCGCGCAGCTCCGGGGTCCCGCCGACCACCGCGGGGTCTCGTGGCTCGGCGCCTCCGCCCTTTGAACCTGACGTGCACCCGGTGAGAGCCAGCACGGGTATCGCAAGAACCGCCGTAATGCGGCGCACCAGAAAGCCGTTCACCCAAAGAACCATTCGACAGGCGGGGCGCGACGTGGCACCGCGACGGACACGGAACGCCACGTGCGACGTGGACGAGACCAGCGACTTCCCGGGAGGAGAACCAGCCAGGAGTTTGCCAGATCCACCATCAAATACGATCTTGCGGGGTGCTGGATCGATTGAAGTTGATCATGTTCTAGAAGCGTCGCTGGGCAAACAATGGCCGCGCTGCGCGGCCGCGGCCGCGGATTCCAGGCAGTCCAGCGTCGGCGACCTGGCGGGCGGGTTGGGGCCAGGTGGTCGAGCATCGCGTCGAAGGTGTCGTCGAGTTCCCGGAGTTCGCCTATGGGGCAGATCAGCGCGACGCGTTCGCGCAGCTAATGGAACGACAGAAGACAGCCGGTCGCGGTGCTGCGGGGCGCTGGCCCAAGCACCTAGCCTGAGAGCCACCAACCAGCGAACGCCCCTACTGTTGCGAGCGCTCCGGCATCGATCCGTGTCGCTGTCCGCTGGCACTCCGTCAGCCCGGCATGGGCAGCGCGTTCAACGCCACGTCGGCGGCGGGCCGTCGCACAGCCCGAACCCGCCATCGACGCACGCCAACGGTGCGCTTGTCGACCGGCTTGGCGAACGGCACGCCGGCCGCGACCGGACACTGGTCGCGGCCCAAGCCTGACACCGTGGTGATCACGGACGGTTCGCTGACCTAGCTGGTCTTGCTTCACCACTTCGTGAGGAAATCGCCGCGCTTGCCCCATGCCCGTTCGCCGTGCCAGTTCCGAAATTTCGTGAGAGAGCACGACCCGTGGGACCCGCGCGGAATAGGGTCTCGATGAATTCACCTAGCCGCCCGGAATTCTGCCCAAACGTTGGGCCCTTTCCAGGCTGAACCACGACCACTCGTCCGGGGTGTCGGACCCGGTACGCCAGTACCGGAAGTCACCATTGACGATCCAGCAGGCGGCGCCACTCCAACCTTGCCCGAACTGATCACCGATCCTGGCCACGTCGAACGCTTCGGTGCATGAGAAATAACCAACTCGGCGACGCCATACACGAGTATCGACATCCAACCTGAACTGCGCTGACAGGTCTTCGACCTTCAAACACCACCGCGCCAGCACCTCTGGAACTTCGGACCGCACGACTGCAACCGTTCGTCCCCTCAACAACCCAGGGACGCCTCACTCACTCCCGAAAGTGGCTTATGCTATCCGTGCCCGGCCAGTCCCGACGGAAGCAAGACACGCTGTCTCTATCCAGGAAAAGCGCCTTGAGGAATTCTTCAAATCCTCCCGAGAACTCGGTCCACTGCTCCCCTTTGTGTGTTGAGACAACCACGTTCCAGCTATCCGGGCCCTGCGGATTGGTGACCCAGTAACAATAGTCACCATTGGTTGTGACACCCCATAGCAAGATTCCGCCGGGATGCGGGAAGGAAGCATAGGGCGGGCTCTGCTCGTCTTCGAGTTCCGCCTCTTCGGCCAGGAATTCAATCCAGGCGCGATTGCTCTCATTTTCGGAGACGATGTCCATTCCCGGACGGCGCCCATGGGGGTGGAGGATCCGAATGAACCCGCCTACTACCAGTTCGCGGTAGCGGCCCACAACCTGCTTGTAATCTGCAGGCAAAGCTGTCCCCAGAGCGGCTTCAACCTCTCCCCAGTCAACCGCAGCGGGTTCACGCCCGGGGAGGTCAAGGACGTGCCATAGCCTTATATCCACAGCCAGCCCTCACATAGTCTGTAATCGGTTGGTTCTTTCCCTTATTGTCGCCCGGAACGTTCGGTATCACCTTGCTGCAGAAACTTGTCAAGGCGCCGGTCCGCCGGTCGATCTCATAGACCTGCATGGAGATCGCCGTCGGCTTCTGGTCTCCAGGATTCAGATATATCGGGACCGAAATGTACAGCGCGGCCTTCTGCTTGTTGATCAGTTGACGCTTAGTTCGATTCTCGACAGTTGCCATCCATGAAAGGTTGACGGCCAGGTGATAGCACGTGACCAGGTTCTCCACCGAGTCGCCAGTCCCCCCTAGCCGGTCGCCGATGAGATGGCACCGGGCGAACACCCAGTCGGCTCCCTGCCCGTTGCTAGGCCAGCCTGGGGGGGAGATGCCCCGATCGGCCTCCGATCCTGTGTCACCTGGGCAGGCTATCGCTACCGCACCCGAATTGACCTTGCCATCCGCACGCGCGTTGTACAGCAAAGGGCCGTAGTGGAATCGCCACGACTGCGGCGCGGCACAGATGTCTCCCCCACCCCTGGAAATGTCGGCATCAGGAGACCATGCCGCTGCCTCTGTGCGCATTTGCTGAGCGAGCTCCTGCACTTCCTCTTCGCTGAGCTGCTGGTCGAGCTGCTCCTGAGGGGGGGTGTATGCGACGGCCCCGGGCTGGGGTGCAGCATCCACCGACTGGAGAACATCGAGAACGAGTGTGCCAGCGCGGACCAGGGCAAGGATGTTGAGCGCCTGATCGAGGACGGGCGTGGCCTCGGTCGGCGGGCGCGTTGACGGTGCGGTGGGACGGTGCGGCGGCTTCGGCTCGATGATCGGCTTGCGGGGAGCAGGACCGCGGCCGCCTCCACCTGGCGGAGTTGCCACGGGCGGCGGGTCAACCGGCCCCCACGATGGCCCGTGGATGACGCAGCACTTGAGCTTGGTCAGCCGACCGTACGTCCCATGCGGCACGTCATTCCAACACTCGTTCGCGTACACCCCCCGGCTTGCATATTCGGCACAGTAGCTGCGCAGGGTCGCTTCAAGCTGAGCCTGGGTAGGCGGGATGTGCAACTCGCCATGGATCTCTGAATCGTCGTCGTCGTCCCGGTCCTTCGGCTTATTGGGCTTCTCGGGCTTGGTGGGTTTGGTCGGCTTGCTCGGCGACCCAGGCTTTGTGGGGGGCTTGGGCTTAGGAACCGGGACTCCCCAGCAACATGGCTTGTGCCCGTCTATGTCCGTGTTGCCGAGCGGGTCGCCAGTCGCGTAGGCATAGCGGTTAGCCATCCCCGATGGATCCGGGTCAAGAGTCCAGGTGTCTCGGCTGTCGAAGGCCGCCGTGTCCGGGTCGTACCAGCGGGAGGCCATGTTGACTTGACCGCTGGCGGAATCGGTGTAACCGCCCTGGTAACCGATGCTCGTGTTGGTACCGGCTTGTGCGGTGACCTTGCCGTAGGGGTCGTAGGTCTTTGAACCGGCAAGGCTGTAGTTGCTTGAGTCGAGTGAGGCGATGACGTCGCCGTGTTGGTCACTGATGGCGATCTGGGACGCGCTGCCGGTCGCGGTGGAGAGTAGGTCTCCACCGGGGGCGCGGGCGAACCGCGATGTGCCGTCTGCGATCAGGTTGTTGCTGGTTCCTTCGTACTTGAATCCGCTCTGGGTACCGCGCTTGGCAACGCGCCCCAGGGCATCGTAGGTGTAGTCGGAGTAGCCGTCGTTGGCCATCTGTTCGAACGCGTCGAACTTCAGGTTGCGGGTCATGCCGGGAACGGTGACCGAGGACCGCGTGCCCCGCGATGTGTAGGTGTACGTGGACGTGCCGGCCTGGGTGAGGCGGTTGCGTTCGTCGTAGGTTGCGGTGGTGCCGCCGACCTTCGTGCGGTTGCCTGCGGCGTCCCACTGGTACGGGGTCGTCGCGGTGCCGTTGTTGTGGCTGGTGAGCCGCCCGGCCAGGTCGTAGGTGTAGGTGTTCGTCGACGCACCGGCGACGCCGGTGGTCGTCTTGGTGGTGATGTGGTTGTCCGCGTCGTAGCCGTAGCTGACGGAGGTCTGGCGGACAGCGGACGAGTTGAAGACGCTGTCGGTCACCAGGCGGCCGAACTGGTCATAGGTGTACGTGCGCTGCGAGCCACCGGCCATGGCGGGGGCGACCTGAGCGGACTGCGCTGACGCGCCCCCCGCCTGAAGCGGCTGGAGGTAGATGCTGTAGTTCTCGCGCTCGAGGTTGCCGTCGCTGTCGTAGCCGTAGATGACCTTGGTGGAGCTAAGTCCGTCGATCGAGCTGGCCAAGCGGCCGTTCTCGTCGTACTCGAAGGTGAAGGTGCCTGCAGCATCGGTGCGTTCGTACAACTGGCCTTCGGCGGTCCAGTCATAGTTGCTCGCGCCCGCCGGGCCGGAGGTAGTCAGGAGCAGGCCGCGGTCGTTGTATGTGTACGTGTTCGTTGCCGACGCCGTTGCCGACAGCATGCGGCCTGAGACGTCATAGGTGAAGCCGCGGGCTGTCGTGGGCGCTTCCGCTCCACTGCCTGTCTGCGCGGTGATCTGGCCTCGCGGGTTGTAGGTCGTGTCGGTCTGCACGCCGCCGGGCGCGAGCTGGCGAACAATCTGTCCGGCGGCGTCGTAGATCGTGGTCCAGGTGCGGTCCGCAGCGTTCGGGTGCGCGGCCGTGGAGGGCTCGATAGTGGATTCGGGCAGACCCCACGTGTTGTAGGTGTAGACGGTGGGGTTGCCGCGGCCGTCAACGAACCGGGTGCGGTTGCCCGCCGCGTCGTACGCGAACGACGTGGTGATGCTGTCGGTGGTGTTGACCTTCTCTGTCCGCGCGCTCAGGCGGCCCGCTGCGTCGTAGGTCGCGTTGGTCTGACCGGCCCCAGGGGTAGTGCTGGTGAGCACATTGCCGTCGGCGTCGTACTTCGCGGTCGCCGTGCGCACGCCGCCGTCGCGCCCGACGTCTTGGGTGGAGTCGACGCGCCCGGCAGGGCTGTAAGCGGTCTTGGTGGAACGGCCGGACGGCAGCGTGGTCTTGGTGGGCCGTCCGAGGCCGTCGTAGTCGAAGGTGGTGACGTGGTCCTGGGGATCCCAGACCGCGATGGGCTGGCCAGCGCGGTTGTACTGGGTGGACGTGGCGTGGCCCAGCGGGGAGCTCTCCCACACGACGTTGGATGCGTCGTCGTAGGCGTAGTCGGTCACGAACCACTCGGTGATCGGCCGGCGGTCGCGCACCGACGAGGTGAGCTTCCGGCCGAGCTGGTCGTAGGTCGCTTCGACGAGTTCGCCCGACGGCCCGGTCGCCGACAACTGAAGGCCAGTCGGGGTGTAGGTGAACTTGCTGGTCGGAGTATCAGTGCCTGGCGCTACCTGCTCGATGACATTGCCGAGTTGGTCGTACTTCATCGTGCTGGTGCGGCCGAGGGCGTCGGTGGCGCTGACGGGCCGACTGAGCTTGTCGTAGGCCTGGCTCCGCGTGGCCGTCAGCGGAACGGTGGCGCCGGGCGGCGTGTAGTTGGGGAGCGTGGTCGCCGTGGCCCGGCCGAGCTTGTCGACCTGGGTGACGCTGATGTTGCCGTTCGCGTCGCGAGCGTGGGTGACCTCGCCGAAGGTGTTGTAGCCGACCGTGGTGGTGGGCCGTGCGGTCGTCGGTGTCTGCCCGTTGACCGTCACGGTCACCTGGGGCTGCTGGGTGGTGACGGCACGCCCGAGGATGTCGTACGTCGTCGTCACGTCGCACGGGGCGGTGCAGCCCGCGTTGGCGTTCGGGCTCTTGGCGGACGTGACCAGACCGCGCTGGTCGTAGGCGGTCGTGGTGACCAGGTTCGCGTCGGCGCGGCCGCTGCCGTCGTCGTTGCGGACGGTCTGCTTGACGGGGCGACCCACCGCGTCGACCTCGACGTCCACGGTCTCCGGCATGGTGATGCCGGGACCGGTGAGCTGGGTCTGAATCAGGTCTCCGGCCGTGCTGTAGCGGTAGCTGGTGGTCCGGTGCAGACCGCCCGGGTCGAGGATTTCCTGCACGGGCCGGCCCATGGCGTCGAGCTGGGTCTCGACGGTCGTGAGCCCGTTCCCGGTCGTGGTGCGGATGACGTGCTGCGCGCCGTCATACCAGTTGCGGGTCAGCACGATGTCGTGCGTGCTGCCGTCCTTCTGGGTAACCGCCTTGGCGATCGTGCGGGCGAGAGTGTCGTCGTCGTTGTACTGGTAGACGGTGGTGCTACCGGCGGCGTCGGTGACGGAGGCCAAGCGTCCGGCCGGGTCGTAGGCGCGGGACTCCATAATCAGGTCGCGGGGAGTCGCATTCGGGTCGCTCTTCCACGCGACGAGCGTGGTTGTGGCCTGTTGGCCGGTGGGGGTGTAGCTGAAGAGCGTGGTGTCCCCCACCGCGTTCGTCTGGCGCTCTTGGCGGCCGAAGACGTCATAGCCGAAGGCCGTAATGTCGCCTTCCGGGTCGGTGACCGAGGTGAGCAGGCCGTGCGGGTCGTAGACGTAGGTGGTCGTCCGCGCGGTGTCGCCACCGGTCAGGTCAGAGGCGGTCTCCGTCAGGACACGGCCGTCAGCGTCGTATTCGCGCTTGGTCTGGCCCTGGTGGGTGACTCCGGTGATCTCGTTCTTCACCTGCGGGTCTGTAGCCGTCAGGACGCGCGACGAGGTGTCGTAGCTGTACACCGTGGCCGCGCCGGCGGGGACCGAGTCCGAGAACACGGACTCGGTCAACTTGCGGCCGATGCTGTCGTACAGGTATCGGGTGACCAGGCCCGTGGGGCCGGTGACAGCGGCGAGGTCGCCGTTCGGATAGTACGTGTACGAGGTTGTGCGGTTGCCGGGTTGGGTCACGCTCGCGAGCAGGCCCGCGGGCGTCACGCCGCCGCCTTGCGCCGGGGTCGTGGCGGTCGTGTAGGTCCGGCTGGTGCTGGTGCCGTCGGGACTGGTGACGGTGTCGTCCTGGCCGACCGCGGTGTAGGTGTACTGCGTCTTGAAGGTGTTGTCACGCGCGTCCACGGAACGCGGGTCGCGGGTCGTGATAAGGCGGTCGTTGCGGGGGTCGAGGTCGTCCCCGGCGTTGAGGAAGAACTCCTGGTAGCCGGTCCAGCAGGAGTTGCTGGTACGGCAGGTGGTCCGGGATATCTCGTTGCCGCGGGCGTCGTGTCCGCTGACCACTGCGTTGTTATTGGGGTCGGTGACCGTGTGGAGGAACCCGCCGGTGTCGTAGGCGTAGGCGGTGGTGGCGCCGCCCGCGTCGGTGGAGGTGAGCACCCGTCCGCGTAGGGCGTCGAACGTCCGTTTGGCGATCTTGCCGCCGGGATCGGTGACGCTGATCGTCGAGGTCAGCGAGGAGTTGGTCTGCGCGGTGCCTGCGGCGTAGTGGGCGTTGACGGTGTCAGGGGTCAGCGTCTGGTGGTAGAGCGCGACCTCGTCGATGGAGCCGGTGAAGAAGCCCTTGTAGTTGGGCGGGGGTGCCTGCCAGCCGTAGGAGGTGTTCACGCCGCCGGCGCCGATGGTCACGTAGGGGTCGAAGTAGGCGGTCTGGAAGTCGATGGTGCCGACGTCGTTGCCGTCCAAATACAGCTTCTGCTTCTTGGCGGTGTTGTCGAACGTGAGCACGGTGTGGTGCCACTGCCCGTCCATGACGGTGTCGGGCGACTTCATCGTCGTGGTCGAGCCGTAGGCGATCAGGCCGCGCAAGTGCCCGTCCGATCCGACGTAGAGCATCGGGGTGGAGGGGCTGTTGGCCTGGATGTACGGCAGTTCGACCGAGGAGTAGCCCATGAGCACGCCCGGGCCCTTGGCCTGGAACCACATCTCGACGGAGAACTGGTTCAGCTGGCCCAAGCGGGGTTCGGGCAGGCGGAGGTAGGACGAGGTGCCGTTGAAGCCCATCGCGCGATTGCCGTCTCGCCCGAACGCGCCGTCCACGCCGTACTGGACGTTCCACACGCCGGCCGCGTCCGTGGTCGGCGGCAGAACCAGATTCGGGACGACGCCGCTGTCGGACGGGGTCATCGCCCAGTAGCCGATCGGTGAGGCGGCCTCAACGCTGCTGCGGTACTGCGGCAGCAGGTCGGTCCGGAGACCGTAGTGCGTTCCGACTGTCGCGGGGTCCAGGGCCTTGCGGTAGACGGCGACCTCATCGATGTCACCGTCGAAGTAGCCCTCGCCTGCGGGGGCGTTCGGCCAGGCGTCGGTGTGTCCCGCGCCGACGAAGTTGCGCAGGTTGTTCTCGTGGAAGACCGGCGCGGATGAGCTGCCCTGACTGACGCCGTCGAGGAAGACGGTGTGGACCTGGCCGTCCGTGGTCAGCACGGCTTGGTGCCAGGCGTTGTCGTTGACTGACGCCGTGGAGACTATCTGCGGTGGCTGGCCGGGGGAACTGTAGAACTTGCCGTGGAGCTTGCCGTCGGTGCCGACGTAGAGCAGCGGCGCCCAACTGGCCTGAGTGGCAGCGCCGGGCAGGTCGGACTGGGTGCCGAACAAGACGCCTGGCTTAGCCGTCTTGAACCACAGCTCGATGGATGCCTGGGACGACCCGTGGATCAGGTCCTGCGGGAGTTCGACGTATGAGCTCTGGCCATTGAAGTGCAAGGCCTCGTCGCCGCGAATCAGACCCGCGGCCGGGGTGGTGTTGTGCGCGCTGCCTTGGCCCACACCCTCGTGGACAGCCTGCTGCGAGGCGGCCTGGCCACCGCTGGGTTCGTCAAGTCGCCAGTACGACCAGGGACCCGTCCCGGCGACCGCCGCCCGGTACGCGGGGGCGGGGCTGGAGAGCAGCTTGCCCCGCGCGGTGAAGTGATCGGCGACCGCGGCGTCGTCGAGCGCCTTGTCGTAGACCGCGACCTCGTCGATGGTGCCCCGGATGGCGCCCTTGACGTCGGCCGGCTTGGCCGGCCAGGCCGTGCCGTTGAAGAGGCCGGAACCCACGGTCACGTACGGGTCGACGTACACCGTCTGGTTGACGCTGGAGCCGACCTTGGCGCCGTCCAGATAGAGCGTCTGCGCCGCCCCGGAGCCCTGGACGGACAGAACCGCGTGGTGCCAGCGACCGTCCATCACCGAGTTCGCCGAGGTGACCGGCGTCGGCCCGGTGCTCCACACCATGCCGCGGAGCTTGCCGTCCGTGCCCACGTACATCATGGGCACACCGGGGGTGTTGACGTCGGCGTCGGCGAGCGGCATGGTCGCATAGCCCGCGAGCACGCCGGCGGTTTCCGTGCGGAACCACAGCTCGACCGAGAACTTGCCCGAGGCGCCCAGGCTTCCGTCAGGCAGGCGGGTCACGGACGTGCGTCCGTTGAACTCCGCTGCGGTGTCGTCGCCTGCGGCGAACGCGCCTGCGTCACCAAGGCGCACGTCGGTGTAGGACGCCGCTGCACCGCCGGCGACCGCGTTGACGCCGGTGGATCCTTCGCGGTCGTTGAGCCGCCAGTAGCCCTTCGGTGCGGTCGCAGCCACTGCTGCCGCGTACGGCGCAGACGAGCTCTCGAAGCTGGGGACCGAGAGCTTCCAGACACCGCCGTTGGCGTCAGTCAGCTGGCTGACCCGCTCGCTCGCGGCGTCGTAGACCACCTGCGTGTTGGTACGACCCGAGGGAAGCAACAGCTTGACGGCCTGCGCGGCGACGCGGCGAGCCGCGTAGTGCTCGGCGACAGTCACGGCGCCCAGCGGCCGGTCGTACACGGCGACCTCGTCGATGTCGCCGTTGAAGAACCCCTTGGGGTCGCTGTTCCACCGGTTCGGCCACTGCGAATTCGCGCCGCCGGCGCCGATGCTGTTGAACGGATCGACGTTGCGGATCTCACCGCTACGGGTGCCCACGTTCGCCCCGTCGAGGTACAGGGTCTGCGTGGTGCCCTGCCCGACGAGAGCGGCGTGGTGCCACTGCCCGTCGTTGACCGCGCCAGCGGTGGTGATGGGGGAGACGTTGCCGTTGCCGAACTGGCCCCGCAGCTTGCCGTCGGAGCCGACGTAGAGCACGGGCACGCCGACGGTGCTGTCGTCCTGCGCGTCGACGGGCTTCTGGCTGTAGCTGTACAGCGTCCCGCCGGCGGTCGTGCGGAACCACAGCTCCACGCTGGTGTACTGGTTCGCGCGGACCAGGTCCTTCGGGAGGTCCACGTAGGACGAAGTCCCGTTGAAGTGCGCTGCCCCGTCCGGGGTTCCGCCGAGAGCACCCTGCGCGACCGCGGTCACGTTCTTGTAGGTGCCGTTGTCCCTACCGCCTTGCACGACCGACTGACTCGCCGCCGTGGTCCCGGCCGCATCACCCAGCCGCCAGTACGAGCGCGGGGCGCCGTCCGTGACGATGCTGCGGTACTGGGAGCCGTTGCCGTACTCATACTTGGTGCACGTCGAGGACGGCCCGCTGCCGCTTGCCGCCGGCGGGCAGACGGCTATGAGGCGGTCGCCGTCGTAGCTGTACGACCATGCCAGGCCTGGTGCCTGGACGCCGGTCGGGTTCGTGGTCACGGTCGTGACGTGGGCACCGGTCCAGGCGAAGTCCAGGTACCGGCCCGACGTCCCGTCCGTGGCACGGGTGAGTTGGCCGGCAGCGTCGTACGCGAAGGTCTGGCTACGGCCAGAGCTGTCCGTGACGGTGGTCAGCTTGCCCGCTGCGTCGAATGCATGGCGAATGCCTGTCTTGTCCGCCAGGATCCAGCCGCCACCGTCAGCGTTCTTGAAAGTGGCGAAGCCACCGCTGGGCGGAGCATATGTGTCGTCACTGTTGTGGCCGAAGCGCACCTGCTGCCCGTTCGCGAGCACGACGACGACGTTGCCGGAGCCGTCTTGGTCCGGCACAGCCCGCATGTCCCAGCGCGACGACCAACCCTCACCGAAGGCCGATTTCGCGCGCGGGTCCAGCGAGTTGTACGTGCGGCGAACCGTCAGGTCGGGACCGACGGCGCCGACGGAGGCATCGGTCGCGGACGTGGTGTAGTTGCCGACCTGGACGTTGAAGTCCTTGCCGTCCGTTCCCGAGGCCAGGTGCGAAGTCACCGCCGGCTGCGGGACCTGCGGGGTGAAGTACACCGGCCTAGCAATGCTGCCCGCGCCGCCGCCCTTGTCCCCGATGGTCGCGTACCAGGCGTAGGACTTCGCCCAGCGCAGGTTCCATGCACTCGGAACTGTCCATGTCGACGACGCGGTCCAGCCGGAGTCCTTGCAGTTCTTCCGGGCGTCGGCGCCGTCGACCTCACAGACCTCGAACTTGTACTCGAGCCCCTGGTTGGGCCAGTTGTCAGGGTCGTGGCCCGCGGCGTACAGCATCGGGGTCAGCGTGGGCGCGGTGTAACCGTTCGGCGGCCAGGCAGCATCGAGCACGGGGTCGCGGTTAACGATGTTGAGGATGGCGGGGTTCGGGCGCGCGCTCTCAGCCCAGCTGTCCGCGACATACCCGTACCAGGCGTAGGTCTTGCCTCGAGTGAGCGGCCAGATCGTGAATGAAGGCGATTGCGACCAACCCGAGGTGATGCAGTTGACCCGGTAGTCAGTGCCGACCACGTCGCAGACCTCGACGCGGTACTCGACGTAGTTCCGAGGGTAGTTGTCCGGGTCGTACCCGGCGATCGTCAGCGTGGGGGTAACCGTTTCCGACTGGTATCCACTGCCCGGCGTCATCGAAGTCAGCACCGGTATCTGATTCGCGGTGGCCAGGTCCTGGCACAACGGCGGTGCGCCGAGCTGCGAGAAGGGCGCTACCTGGTTGACGTCCATGTCCCAGCACAGCGTGTAGCTGCCGGGATTCAGCTTGGCGATCCTTGCTTCGAACGTCGCCGACTCACCGGGGTTGACGTTGTTCGGAAGCGGCGTCCACGCCACATTGGAAAGCTCAGTCGTTCCGGCGAAGAGCCGATAGTGCAGGGAGTTGGCCCCAGCAGCCCAGCTTGCAGTCCAGGCGGTCGCACCGGTGTTCGTCACCGTGATGTTGACCGCACCGTCCTGAGCCGCGGTCACCGGGCGGACCACGGAGTTGACTCGGTAGGACGCACGCCACGGCGTGTAGTCGATGTCAAGCTTGGCACCGTTGTTGGCAGCGGTGTCGAACTTCTTCCACGTGTTGGGGTCGTTGAGCGCCGTACGCACAGTGAGGCCGTAGTTGGGCTGACCGGTCACCCACCCCTGGATGAGGTCCGCGCCACTCTGGCCCAGGTTGATAGTTCCCCAGCCGTCGCCGCACCCGTCGGCCTCGTTGCCCGTTCCGAACGTCGCGGAACCGAGCACGGGGCCATATGCCGGTCCGGGGTAGCGGACGGTGGGGGGGTTCCACGGCGCGGTGTTGGCGTGGACGGTCACCTCGCGAGGCTTCTGGCAGTCGTACGTGTGGACATTCCACAGGTTCAGGCGCGCGCCCGTGATGCTGTTGTTGCGTAGGACGTTGGAGACCTCGCTCGTGTTGAGCATGATCGCCGCGTTGTTGCAGACGCCCTTGTCGCAGTTGTAGCCGAGCCGGTAGACGTCCGTCTGGAAGTAGTTGCGGTTCTCGACGATGCTCACGGAGTTCGCGGCCGGAGTGAACGGCAGCACGCTCGGGTCGACCTTGACGGGGAACACGCGAGCAGGATCGTTTAGCCAAGCGCGGTCGATCGTTACCTTGAGCGCCTGGCGGCCGTCGTCCTGCCGGACGATTTCATACGACACCGCGCCAGACGCGGCGCCGTCGCCCGACTCGGGGTTGACGGCGGAGTCCATCATCCAGCCGTGCGGGATCACCGCCTTCGGCTCGCCTGCGGTGTTCTTGAAGACGACGTTGCCGCCGGCGTCGATCTCAGGCGCGAGGCCTTCCAATGCGAGGGGGAACATCCAGGTGTCGGGGGCCTGTGCGTTCTGGAGGGTGATGGTCTCCTTGATGCGGCCTTCACCCGCGTCCAGGGCCACGTCGGCGTGCTCGCGCGCGCCCAGGAAGGCGACGGTGTCGCCCTGAGCCTTTCCCTGGACCGGTGCCGCGCCCTGCATACCGAATCCGATGGACTGGCCGTCGCCAACCTTCACCGAAGCCACGGTCGGCGCTGCCGCGTCGGCCGCAATCTGCACCGGAAGCGCCCCGGCCTTGGTCTGCCACCCAGCGGGACCAGCCGTTGCCGCGTCAGCCGTGACGTTGGGTACCAGGGTTGATGGCGGCGCAATGGGAGCAGTTGGAGGTGCCGGTGCGGCCGCCGGCACAAGGGTGCTGTCAACGGGCTGCCACTGGCCCTGCGGGGTGAGGAAGTTGACCGGTTCCTCAGAGACCCGCAGGGTCTTGGAACCATCAGCGTTGGCAAACACCTGTGTGTTCTCGCCGCGTTCGGTGGGCACCTCCCGGCTGGTGGCGGCGTCGAAGCTGCTCTTGCCCGGCGGCTGACCAGCCGGGGCGGCTGCGGCTGCGTCGCTCAGCCCCTGTTTCGGCTGCTGAGTACGGTCCTGCACCTGCACGGTCTCGGCAGGTCCTGCTTCCGGGGTGTGGCCCTTGGACTCCACCGGGACCGGAAGAAGTGACTGCTGCGCAGGAAGTTGACCCGGCGCGGGCGCTCCGAGTGCGCCGCCTTCGCCCTCCTTGAATCGCGTGGTGTCGGAATCCACCTCATGTGGCAGACCCGCAGCCGACCCAAGTTGCTGCACGGGGCGGGGCTTTCGAGGCTTCTCCGGTCCGCTGGCCGCACTGGCGACAGTTGCGGCGTCGGCGCTCACGGCCAGACCGGCCACCAACGCAAGCGCCACCGCCGCAGACATGGAACGCCAAGCAGACACACGAAGCAGGCCGGACACGCGGCTTCCCCCCCGAAAACTAACCAACTAAGAGCCTGGCAGATCCAAACGCAAAGTGATCATGTAGCACAAGAGACCAGCCGACTAGTCGACATTTAATCGCGCCAGATTTGCGCCGTGACATGCCGCATGTCGCCGGGCGCGTGCCTACACGACGATGTCCATCGATTCGCAGAGTCGCGTGACAGCTGCTGGGTCGCGTGCGACCTACCCACCGGCCGGAGCGAGGGCCTGGCGAGCACGCGCAGTCGCAGGCGCCGTCCTCTGGTCCCGGTCCCGGGAAGGTCGACGCAGGGCAAACGCTCAGGCGCAACGCGCCTTCGCCTCCGACGAGGGCCGCGCCCGGACGTCGTCCGGGCGCGGGTGGTGGGTTCCAGAGGGTCAGCCGGTGGCGCATCACGATGAGGCCCCCGAGGTCCGTGTCAGAAAACAGGATGGTGCGGCCCAGAACCGTGCAGGGGGATCTCGAGGGCGGCCTTGCGGCGCATCCAGCTGCTGCTGCGGCGAACGAGGGCGCCGGCCTCCTCCGGGGTCTGCAGCGACCGAACGGGCGCGTGCACGGCGGAGGTGGTGTCCGTGTCGGCGGCGAGGTCGGGCTCGGTCCAGGTGGAGGTGTCCTCGGTGTAGGTCACGCTGTTCGCCTTTCCCGGGCGTCGCCGTTGCCAAGGGCGCGTAGTTGCGTGCTGTGGGGCAGGTCGGGGAGGTCGGTGACCCAGCCCGGGTGGTTGGGCAGCATCATCCATCGACCGAGGCCAGGTTGAGCCTGGCTGTGCCGCGAGGTCCGGGCTGGACGGGCCGGACTGCTTGTCTTCGCGCTTGCGAGTCAAGGTCCGGGCTGGACGGGCCGGACTGCTTGTCTTCGCGCTTGCGAGTCACGGAGTCCATGTGACCGCGGTTTATGGTGAGCAAGGTGTCCAGGGATTCTTCTGCGGACGGCCGTACAACTAGGCCGTGTCTGATGGATGTGATCGTCGTTTGATGTGATGTGGGTGTTCGTGGGGGCCTGACTGATGGCCAGTGGGCGTTGATCGAGCCGTTGCTGCCAGATCGGACGCCGCGCCGAGGTGGTCAGTGGACGGATCACCGCCAGGTGATCGACGCGGTGGCGTTCAAATACCGCAACAACCTGGCGTGGCGGGACCTGCCGGTCGAATGCCCGCCGTGGCAGACGGTGTTCGACCGGTTCACCCGTTGGGCCCGCGACGGCACCTGGCACCAGATCCTGGTCGCGCTGCAGGCCCGCGCGGACGCCGAAGGCGACCTGGACTGGCTCGTCGGGGTCGACTCGACGATCGTCCGTGCGCACCAGCACGCCGCCGACGCCCCGAAAAGGGGGCGCCCGACGGCGAGCCGCCCGACCATGCCCTCGGTCGGTCCCGCGGCGGGCTGACCACCAAGGTCCACCTCGCCGCCGACGGCCGCTGCCGCCCGCTCGCGTTCGTCGTCACAGCCGGTCAGGCGAACGACGCACCACACTTCACCGCGGATGGCGGGGATCCGCGTCCCACGCGCGGCTGGCCGACCGCGCGTGCGCCCGCACACCGTGTTGGCGGACCGGCGGCGATCCGCGCCCACCTGCGCAGACGCGGTATCCGCGCGGTCATCCCCGAACCCGCCGACCAGCAGGCCAACCGACGACGGCGCGGCCGGCGCGGAGGCCGGCCGCGCCGCCTGGACCGGGACGCCTACCGCTCACGGAACGCGGTTGAGCGTTGCATCAACCGCCTGAAGCAGTGGCGCGGCATCGCAATGCGCACCGACAAACTCGCCACGAACTACCAGGCCGCGTTGCACGTCGCTGCGATCTTCCTCTGGTCCAAGCCGTGATTCACCAGACATGCCCTAGCTCCAATTGCCCACCTGGGAGCTAGGTGGGCCGCTTCCGGTTCTTTGCCGGCCATCGATACGTCCACAACTTCAAGCAAGCACAGCTTTCGACGCTCGGCTCTCCCGGTATCCGCCCGGCCGCACGCACCGCACGACCACGTCGTACCGCAGCGATCACGGGACGTCACAGCCCGCGCATACTGGCAAGTACAATTTCAGCCGTGCCGCCGTGATCTACACCACGCCGCGCCCACGAAAATCGGCCAAAGCGGCAGATTCCGATCGCCGGTCGGCTGGGTGTCTGTACGTCTGTTCAGATAAATTCTGCTCCTGCATGCGATTGGTGGGGGCTGGTGGGAGCCCGTTGAGCAGGGGGCAGGCAGTGCCAGTGCACGAGCTGGAGGCCGCTGGCGTGCGCCGCGGCGAGCATCGTCGGCGCAGAGCTGGGTCCGACACCGCGGCGCCCCGGGTTCTCGACACCGTGGCGGTCATACCCGCCCGGAACGAGGAAGCGGGTGTGCTCGCGTCGCTGAACTCGCTGGCCCGGCAGACCCGGCGCCCTGACCTCGTCCTCGTTGTGGTCAACAACTCGACCGACCGCACCGAGGACTACGCCCTGCAGTTCGCCGAGGATCCGACAACGCCGTTCACGGTGGTCCTCAACCTGGCCAGCAACCCGCACAAGAAGGCCGGCGCCCTCAACTACGCCATCGACTGGCTGCGCAACGAATCCCAGGGCAGGCTCGCCGAGACAGCGCGGCATGTGCTCGTCATGGACGCGGACACCGAACTGCACCCCAAATTCATCGAGCGGGCCTCCACAATCCTCGAACAGGACCCGGAGATCGGCGGGGTCAGCGCGTCCTGTCTGGGCCAAACCGGTCTGTGGCGCTCTTGGTGGCAGCGCTACCTGCTCGGCATGCAGATACTGGAGTACGGGCGCGCGACCACGATGCGCTACCGGCGAAACATCCACACCATGGCCGGCGCCGGCTCCTTCTACCGAAGCGAAGCACTGCAGTCCGTGATCGACTGGCGTGGCGAGGTCTTCTGGGAGGACCACCGCAACCTCGTCGAGGACTACGAGACCACGCTCACCCTCAAGGAGTGCGGCTGGAAGGTGACAGCCAACCAGCTGTGCGTCGCCCACACCGACCTGATGCCGACGCTGCGCGAGCTCATTCAGCAACGCCAGCGCTGGATCCGCGGCACCATGGACGCGCTACGCGACCGTGGCTGGACCAAGCACACCTGGCCCTCCATCGTCAGCATCAATCTGGGGCTGCTCAGCCTGGTCTACCTTGCCGGGTGGGGCACGATCCAGGCCGCGGCCATCGCCAGGCACGGAATCTCCCAATGGCCCTTCCTATGGCTGCTGTTCGCCTCATGGTTCCTGGTCATTTATCCCGTGCTGTGCGTGCGCGCACTGGGCTGGAAAGCGATGGTCATCGAAGCGCTCGTCGTCCCGGAAATGCTCTACACACTGATCCGGGCGTACTGGTTCGTGTCATCGATTTGGAAGTCCTACGTCACCCGCGTCTCGGCCTGGAAGTAGCGGTGCACCAGCGCACATGAACGTTTTCAAAGGCCTGGGTGTCTGCTTGTTGCTCGCAGCCACCACGTTCACTGTGGCCCACGTCGCCAGGGTGGACCATGTCCTCCTCACAATCGCGGTGTGTATGGCCGCAACGTCCGTCGCCACCCTCCTGGCGTCCGTATGGCGCCATCGCTGGGACCGTCGCATGGCCGGCGAGGGCCGTCGGCGCCGCAAGCGCGCCTCGGACCGCCCGGCGCGCGCGGAGACCCGTACCGCCGACTCCCGCTGAGCGGCCAAGCCGGGCGGCACCGGACGCACTGAACCCGCAGCCGCGTCGGGCCCGCCTGATGCCACCCCCACCACGGCTGCGCCGACCAACGTGGCGGACAATCTGCTGGCGAGCGTGACCTGCCGCGTCCGGCGGACAAGGAACGTTTCCAGCCACAGATCCCAGGAGCTTCTGCCGTGAACCATCCCCGCCCCGGTGGGCGCCGCCGTGGCCTGCCGGTCCTCAGCCCGCTCGTCGCTGTGGCAGTCATCGCCGCCGGTACGGCATTCGCGGCCACTCAGCTGAAGGACGGCGGCTCGAGGCCGACGGCCGGGGAGGCCGCGCAACAGCCCGCGCCGCCCGCCTCCCCACCGACCCCCATCCCGACGACCACTCACCCGCCGGGCATTCTGTTCGACAGCTTCGACTACGCCGGTCCCAGCGACCCCACACTTGAGGCCCACGGCTGGGAGGCACGCGACGGCGGCGGCGGCCCTGGAATCGAGGGCACATGGGCGTCCTCCGGCATCAGCTTCCCTCAGGTGCCCACCGCCCAAGGCGGCAAGGCACTGCAATTGCAGCTCACCAGCGACGGCACCAAAGCCGGCACCCGGCAGGCCCAGCTCGCCACTGCTGGAACCAAGTTCTTCACCGGAACATTCGCCGCCCGCGTCTACTTCACGGACAAGCCCGCGACAGGACGCGACGGCGACCACATCAACCAGGCCATGTTCCTGATATCTCCAAAGGGCGCAGAGCCCGCGAAATACACCGAACTCGACGTCGAGTACCTGCCCAACGGTGGGTGGGGCGCGCCCGGACCCAAGCTCGACACCACCAGTTGGCGAACCGCCAAGGACGGCGACCGCATCACCCACGCCGAGAAGAAGACCTTCCAAGGCTGGCACACCGTGGTCATCACCGCGATGAACGGCACGGTCAGCTACACCGTGGACGACAAAGTCCTCTTTCGAAGCCATGGCAAGGAATTCCCCCGCGAACCCACGAGTATCCAGTTCAGTAGTTGGCTCATCGACTTGCCCTTCACCGGCGATCGGACCTGGACCATGGACGTCAACTGGGTCTACTGCAAGGCCGGCGAAGCCGTCCCGCTGAAGACCATTCAGCAGGCCGTGGACGGTTTCTATGCACAGAACACCCACTACATAGACACCATGCCCAAGAACTGAGGGCGCTGGGCGCTCCGGCGCAACCGAGGACAGCACAGCAATCCTTCAGCCGAAAGCTCGGAACAAGTGGGCGCGGGTTCATTTCCGGTCTCCCGACCCACGGCTCCCGACCCACGGCTCCCGGTTACCCGCTCGTGATGCCGGCGTGAGCCCGGCTGCTACCGTCTGTCCGCCGCACAGTCGTGAGTCTTCCTCGCGGCCGCGCCGCACCCGTTCTGGACATGCAGGAGACACCTCTATGAGCGACGAGTCTGGCGTGGAGCCGGTCAACGGGTCGGCACAGCCGACGGGCCGCAGGGCTCATCGTGTGAGCCCCCAGGCTGGAACGCGTGGCATCCCACGGCGTTCGGCGCTGCGCTACGCAGCAGGCGGCTTGCTGCTTGCCGGCGGCGCAGCAGGCGGCGCCGCGTGGTTGCTCAACGATGGGTCGTCTCCGGCCGGCAGCGAGGCTGTGTCGCACAACCCGCCGCCACCGCCCCCTGGTGGCCCCGCCCCCGTCTGGTCTGAACAGTTCCAGCCCGGACACAGCTGGGTCGCGGGCGGCGTCGGCACCGCCTCCGCCGACGTTAACGACCGAACGATGTTCACGCGAGGCGCTCAGTCGGCCAGGGTCACCACCGACGGATCGGGCCGCCAGGCATTTCTACGCAGGGCCGGTATGCCCGCAATCGACCTGACCGCCAAGATGATCCGGCTCGTCCTGCGCGTCGAGGACGTCGCACACCTGCGGCAGCTCGCCTTCTACGTCGGTACCCGCGCATTCTCCAACTACTTCAGCTGGGAGTTCCATACCCACTCCGCCGAAGGCGCCAATTACGTGCAGTCCGGGGAATGGGTGGTCATCCACTTGCAGTGGGCGGACATAACCAAGGCCAGCGGGGCGTTCTCCATATCTGAGACCGGCGTTCCCTCCGTCACCACAGGCTTTACCGACATGTCGTTCGCGGCCTACGACGACAATGCCGGCCCTGTCACCGTCCGCCTCCAAGCGGTCGAGGTACTACCGGACACCAGCACGAAGTTTCCCCGCGGGGTGGTGTCGATCACCTTCGACGATTCCTTCGCGTCTGTCTACGATCTCGCGCAGCCCGTGATGCAAGCCCACGGCTTCGCCGGCACGATGTACAACATTGCCGAGGCGGTCGGCACGAGCCGTTACCTGACCCTCAAGCAGATGCGGGACATGCAGGACCGCTCGGGCTGGGAAATGGCGGGACACGCATACTCGACCTCAGCCCACGACGCCAGCTACAGCCAACTCACGTCCCGGCAAGTCGACGCTGACTTCGGACGGCTCCGCAGCTGGCTCGACGCCAACCGCCTGCACAGCACACACTTCGCCTATCCCCACGGCGCGTTCCAAGCGACCAGTGACGGCGTGCCCGTCGACCACATCGCCGCCCAGCACTTCACTACCGCGCGGAGCATCATCGCCGAAACCGTCGAGTCGCTCGTGCCCGCCATGCCCCACCGGCTCAAGGCACTCACTGGGCTTACTGACGGCGTCGGCATCGACGGCTCACCGCTCTCGTTGATGCTCGAGCCGGGTGGAAAGCTGGACCGATGCGCGAAGAACGGCGACTGGCTGATCCTCGCCTTCCATCAACTCGTCCCAGGACCCCCTACCGCCGGTACGCAGATAAGCCAGGCCGGCTTCGCCGCGGTCATGGACGGCATAGCCGCGCGCGGCATCCCCGTCCTCACGGTCGGCGAGGCGATGTCCCACTTCACGTGAGGAGTGGCCGCCAGCGACGACGCCACCGCCGCCGTGGAGTGTCTGCCCCACACCTCGCCTCGGTTGGTGCCCTTGCCCTTGCCCGCCCGAGCGATCAGCGTCTCCGTCGACACTGGCCGCCGGCTTCACCGGCGACGCGCGGTGCGTGGCATCGTCGGGGCTGCCTCAGGAGTCCCTGTCATCTGCAGCCGGTGCGCGCCGGGATGCCCGTGCCGCGGACGGCCGGCTTCTGGCCGCCGTCGAGATCTGGCGGTGCGACACGCTGGCGGAGAGCTGCGAGACGCGCGCAACGGACACACCGAGTTCGTCAGCTATCTCCTGCAGAGTCCGCGTCTCGCGGAGAGCCGCGACCGCCTGGTACCGGATTGCCCGTAGCTCACCCTGCAGGTCCCGCACCACATCCTGCAGCAGGCCGGCCGCGCGGACGCGCACCATGGGGTCGGGCACCGCCGCCAGCCCGGCAAGAGCCGCGTGGAACGCCGAGCGCACGACCTCAGCCTCAGCCTCGGCCTCCTTGCCTTCCGACGGTGCAGGCACCTGCGGCATGGTGTTCGCGGCCTCAGAGCCAGTCATAGGGTTGCGCTTTCATCGGGAACGCGGGACAGACCCGCAGGGCGACCACGCAGCAGCGATGTTGCGCGGCGCTGGCGGGCAAGGCACCCGATTCCAGGCGTCCCTCTTCAAGGACGCGGACGATCCATTCAGCGTCGCCGGTGGATCAACTGAGATCGGCGTTGTGTCAAAACTGATCGCCGTTATAGCAGTTCCCGGCCTCAGAAGCGATCTCGCAGGCGTCTGTCTTCACGGCGACGGGCGTCACGGGCCCGGCGGCCCCACCCGTCACCCGCGCCACACAAGACTCTCCTTTTAACATATCAGCACATATACAGAAAGTCGGACATGCTTCGATCATGTTATGCGGCCCCGCAATTGCGAGGAGCAGGGATTGCGCAGCGCACGCGTCGAGCCGCGAGCATCAACCCGCGCCCCCGCGCCGTGTGCACCAAGCCAAGCTCTCGACATTCCGGTTGGCCGTGTTCATGCGGGCGTCTGACACGGATTTCGGGCGTCCCGCTTCGCTTCTCCCCCGCTGGTGGATGATTTGGGGGTCTGGTGTTTCATTCGTACCCGCAGAGGCATTGAGCTGGTGGTCACCGGCCTCGGACGCGTCGGCCTTCCGCTCCCGCTGGGGCATCGCCGGCCAGGCAGCGCCGCCGCGCGGCTCGCCGCCTGGCCCGAGTCCTTGGTGGTACCGAAGTCGGCAAAGTACGCCACCAGCGATGACCGGCTCGCCGTCGATGCCCTGCGCGCGGGGACACGAGCAGGTCCGCAGGCCCGAACCACACGGGCGCCACAGGGCGCCAACAAGAGGAAACTGTGAACTTGCTCAGAGGGCTCGGAGTCTGCATAGCCCTGGCCGCCATGCTGTATCCAGCAACTCGCAACTCCCGGTGGGACACGCTATTCCTCGCGGTCGGCGCGGCCGTCTTCGTGCTCTACGCAGCTCTGTTTGCCGCCGCGTACCTGCGCGGCAGACGCCAAAGCCGCAGTACCAGGAGGTGACTGTGCGGGTGTCAGCGCGCTAGCACCCAAGTCCGAGCAGCCGGGTAGCGGCCGCGACCGGGGCCGCCGAACCGAGGGCCGCGTCGGCCACGTCGTCTGGCGACAAGCAGCACCGTGGTGTCTCCGTCGCGAATCAAATCGGGAATGTGGTGGCCGCGTCGTCGAGGGACGCTAGGTCGCAACCTGGACAGCTCCCTCGGACCTGTCGACGAGCTCCCGCATCCTCCGCTGAGCGGGCGACGGTCGTGTGATCCGCGCACCTGAGCAGGCCGACGGCACGCGCCGCCGTGACCACAATCCAGCGTGTCCTCGCCCAAGCCGAACAACACCTCGCGGCCGGCGGCGGCCTCGGCGTGGACGACCCCGCCCGAACCCCACAGCTGGTTCCAGCAAGTCGCCGACCTGAGTCCCCAGCACGCCGCCCCGCGTATCCGTACGGCGTGGCCGCACCAGGTCGGGCTGATCCCGCCGCAGGCCCGGTGGTTCCAGGACCGGGCCGAAACACACCGGCTGGCCGCGGTGCTGGCCCAGGGCGGGACTGCGGTGGTCGGATCCGCCGGACCGGTCTCGGCGGGCCGGGTTCTGTCCGGGATGGGCGGGGTCGGCAAGACCCAGCTCGCCGCCCACTACGCGCGCACCGCCTGGCGGTCCGGCAACCTGGACGAGGCTTTCACCCCGGGCGAGACCGGCCGGGCGCTGGGCGGCAGGTCCTCCGGCGCGGTCGGCGACGCCTGCGACAAGCTCACCGCCGGAGGCCACGCCGCACTCGTCCGCGACAAGCCCCGCCGGCTCCGCGCCGCGCGTCCCGCCAACGCGGCGGACGTGCGGCGAGGTCGGGGCTATCGCCCGGGAGTGTCGTGACGTTCGACGCAAGAGCGCTGCGATGGCGAGGAACCTTTGAGTTTGCTTGACAGCTGCCGTGCCCTGCGCGGCTTTGTCGAAGGTGGCGCCCGCGCGGCCTCGGGGTGCCGATGCCACGAGCGCGGAGCGGTCGCGAGGCACGCGCACGGCAAGCCCCCCGGGCTGAACGGCCCGGGGCGGCTTGATGCGGAGGTTGCGTGGCTGTCCTTGGCGCGTAGTGGCCGAGTTCAATCGTTGCCGTCAGTGGCGGCTCAGACTGCGGCGCTGCCGCCCGGCTTCCGCCGACGCGCCACGGCAAAGGCGCCACCAGCGGACAACAGCAAGCCGACGGCGGCTACGGCGATCCACGGCGTGGTGGAGGATCCGCCGGTCTCCGCAAGATGGGCGGTGTCTGCTGTCCTGCCGTCCGGGTCCGCCGAGGGAGCGGACACGGCTGCTGGTGTTGTCGTGACGGCCCCTGATGGCTGCCCAGCGGCCGGCGCCGATGAGTTCGGCGTGCTTGGGGGCGGTGTGCTTGGGGCGGCGGGAGACGGCTTTCCGGTCGGAGTGGGGTCGGGCTTCTGGCCCGGGATCGAGACCTCCACGC
Organism: Yinghuangia seranimata; assembly: GCF_029953285.1. Taxonomy (GTDB): domain Bacteria; phylum Actinomycetota; class Actinomycetes; order Streptomycetales; family Streptomycetaceae; genus Yinghuangia; species Yinghuangia seranimata. The sequence goes on from NZ_JASAOI010000051.1 coordinate 90,566, forward strand.
TCTGCGTCGGCTGCACCGGAACGTTCGAAGCAGACAGCGAGACGGTTATCCGGCCGTGGTCTCCCGGTTTGCCCCCCTGCACCGGGACGACAAGCCCGCGCAGTATCGGACCGCCTCCGGCCACATCGCCGATGTCGCACCTGATCTTGGTCCCGGCAGGGTGGCAGACCTGCTCGTGGACCTTCGCGAACTCGAAGCGGGCGAACGAAGCGACGTCGCTGTAATCGACCTCAAGCACCACGCCGTGCGCCGACGGGGAGTAAGGCCAGTACAACCCAAGCTCCACAGGCTCGGGAGCAAGCTGCAACTTCACCTGTCCCGGGCTCGGGCGAACGATCAGGGTCTGCGCCTCGTCAGCGCCGGCGGAGCCGGCACCTACCGCTGTAAAGAGCCCGGCCGCGCCAAGGGCTGCAGCCCATGCCGCTGACCGCTTGCGATTGAGCACAGACATGCAAAGCCTCACACGAAAATCGGGGGACGTGAGGCGTGAGCATATCGACAGGGCCAACAACGATTGGCGGGCTGGACCGTGATCTGACGAAACCTCAGGGGGTCCCCAACTGGGGCTGGATGGTGCCCACCCACCGATGTGCTGGGAGGCGATGCGGCTCGTACGGTCTCGACACCCCGGTCCGGGATTTAGGGCGGATCAGTGCGCGGCATTTACAGGTCCTAACAGAACGTCGTTTGCGAGCGTGACCTCGACGTGCTGGCGTCGTTGAACGGTGTGGGCGCAAAGGGGAGTTGCTTCCGTCGATCGTCTCGGACGAGTTGCGGGGGTGGGTCGAGCCGCTGCTGCCGGTCCCGGTGCTGAGGAAGGTGCCGGGCAGGCCGCTTGTGCCCGACCGGCAGGCGTTGTGCGGGATCTTGTTCGCGCTGCACACCGGGATCCAGTGGGAGTAGTTGCCCAGGAGCTCGGGTTCGGGTCCGGAATGACTTGCTGGCGGCGCCTTTGGGCGTGGAACGACGCCGGCGTGTGGGACGGGCTGCGCGCGGTCTTGCTGGAGAAGCTCCACGGTGCCGGCAAGCTGGACTGGTCGCGAGCGGTGATCGACTCCGGCTACGTCCGGGCCGCCCGCAGAGGCCCAAAAGTGGACCCCGGTCTCCCCCAAGAACTTCATGACCGTTCCGCCGTTCTTGGCGGGCGCGTCGGCCTTCCGGGCGCGCTGGCCCGCCATAACCTCCGATATCACGGGTCAGGGCTCTGCCCCGGATACCGGATCCCGGAGCGCCGCTCCGGGACCAGAGCAGCGCACTCGGGGGGCGGCATGGCCAGCCGGACGGCAACCACGAAGCACACCGCGGCGGACGACCCGGCCGCACAGGCGAAGGCCGACCAGGACGCGGCGGCGGCCGCCGACCGCGCCGCCCGCCACGCCGCACTCGGCACCGCGCTCGGCACGGCGCTCGGCAAGAAGATCGGCACCGCCCTCGTCATCGCCGTCGTGGTGGTTGGCGTGGTGAAGGTCGGCCGGCTCCGGCTCCACTCCCTGGTGGTCCGGACCGCGCTGCACGGGTCGGCGGAGGAGAGCAAGCGGGCGTTCCGGTTCCTCGGCATGGAGAAGAGCTCCCGCAAGACCGTGGTCGAGACCGCCGGCCGCGCGGTCGACGCCGTCGCTGCGGCGGCGGCCAAGGTGGGGGCCGGCACGTGACCACCGCACCGCACGCGGCTCCGGGAAGCGCACTCGCCGTCCCCGACCACCGCGACGACACCGCCGCGGCGCCGGCGTTCGCGCTGCCCGGCTGGTCCGGGCTGGACACCGCCGCCCGGCTCGCCCTGCTGGACACCGCGGCCGCCGACTACGTCGCCGCGCACACCCCGCCCAACACGGCGCGCGGCTACGCCGACGACTGGCGCGTGTGGCAGGAGTACACGACGTTCCTCGGCATCCCCGAACTCACCGGCACACCGGGCGCGATGGTCGCCTTCGTCGCCTGGCTCGACCAGGCCAAGCGCGCCGCCGTCTCCACCATGAACCGCCGCGTCACCGGCGCCACGGTCACCCTGCGTCACCGCGGCGCCGCCGTCGACCCGCGCGCCGGCGCGATGGCGCGCGACGCCATCAAGGCCGTCGCACGGCGGCTGTCCCAGACCGGCGAGCGGCGCGGCCGCGGCCAGGCCCCACCGCTCGCGGTCACCCAACTGCGCCGCATCAGCCAGGCGTTGCCCGGCAACACCCTCGCCGGGCTGCGGGACCGCGCCCTGCTGCTGGTCGGCTTCCCGGTCGCCGCGCGCCGCCGCGAGACCGCCTCCCTGCGGGTCGGCGACGTCGTGCACCAGGTGCTTGACGACGAGGACGGCGCCCGGGAGCGGCTGCTCGTCCACCTGCGGTGGGTCAAGACCGGCGCCCGCACCGCCTCGGCGCCGTACGGCACCCACCCACTCACCTGCCCAGTGCGGGCCTGGCGCGCCTGGATCGAGGCCGCCGGCATCGCCGACGACACCGGCGGCCCGGCCTTCCGGCCCATCGACCGGCACGGCAACCTCGATCCGTCCCGCGGCCTGTCCCCCGAGGCCGTCGGCGAGATCCTCAAACGCATCGCGAAGAACGCCGGCGTCGAGAAGATCACCGGGCACTCGATCAGGGCCGGGCTCGCCACCGCGGCCCGCCGCGCCGGACACGACGCGAAGTCCATCGCGGACCAAGGGGGCTGGTCGCCGACCTCGACGGCGCTGTACGGGTACATGCGCATCGTCGACGAGTGGGCCGACAACGCCGCCCTCGGGCTGGGGCTGTAGCCCCGTAGGCCATGTATCGGGCCGAAGGGGCGGTGGGGCGCCGAGGACTTTGGCACGATAGGCCAGCGTCCACCGATGCCGCGGGGTGCGTGACGGCGATGCTCTGTCCGGCGAGAGACGCGGGGCCCGACCGGCCCGACGTCACCTCCGCCGACGTCCCCTGTCCCAGCCTGCAGCCCACCCCTGTCGCGTGTGCTCTGGACGCGCAGCACGACGTGCCGCATCTGCGGCTGGTCGTCGAGCGGGTGGGCATGCGGTGGCCCGTCTGTCGCGCGGCCGTGGCCGCGAAGTGGTTCAAGGTCTTCCGAGGGGCGACGTCGATCGAGGTCGAGTCGCTCGTGCGGGGGCAGTTCGTGGAGACCCATCGCTTCACCGGCGCACTCTGCTCGGGCAACTTCGAGATCCTCGCGTACGGCGACGGCCGGCTGCACCACGTCCACCTGATGAAGACCCCGACCGCGCCGTACCGCACGCCGCGCCCCGACGCTCTGGCCGGCGCCTTCGCGGCCGAGCTCAGGTCCTCGCCCGTCGCCGTCGTGCTCGCAAGCTTCCGTCGGTTCCTCGACGTCTGCCGGTCCCGGCTGGCCCGGCGCCTGTGGCACACGCTTGTCCTGCGGGTGCGCCGGGCCGTGCAGCGAGCCATCCGTGTACGCGGCGCGGGTACGCGGCACCACCTCTCTCACACCCCGCCTCGCGCTGGCCGTCCCACCGGCGCAGCGACCCGACACGCGCCGCCTGCCCGGGCCTTGGCGCGGCACGTGGTGGTGGTGACGACCGGCTCTGCCCCGTCCGCCTACGAATTCGCAGCGTAGGAACGGCTTTCCGGCTGCCGCGTCCGGTCCGCGGCTGGAGTCCGTCATGCCTCGCTACGCCATCACGCTGTCTGTGTTCGTCGCTGTCCTCGGGCTCACGGTCGCGGTCCTGGTCGCCCTGCTCGCGGCCAGGTTCGTCGCCGGGTTCCTAGGGATGCCCCGCCGGGACCGGATCAAGTGGGCCGCGACGGCGGTGTGGGTGCCGAAAACTCGTCCGCGCAGGTGAGAACCCTGTAGGGGCTGCTACCGGACGGTGCCACCGGTCCGCGTCAGGGGCGGGATCACCGCTGCGGCAGCATGATCACCCGTGCTTCTCCGCGTGGCCTACCCCGCCGTCACGAACGCGTTCGCCGCCCTGCGGCTGCTCCCGATGAGCGACCGCGCCAAGGACGCCGAAATCCTCGCGCTCCGGCATCAGTTGACCGTCCTCGAACGACAGCTCGGGAACACGCGTCCGCCGTTCACCGCCGCGGACCGGGCCTGGCTCGCCGCCCTGCTCCACCCGCTCCCGCGCGCGGCGCTACGCAGCATGCGGCTGACCGTCCGACCGGACACCGTCCTGCGGTGGCACCGCGACCTGATGCGCCGCCGCCACGCGGCCGCATCCCGCCCGAAACGCCCCGGACGCCCGCCCACCGTCCGCTCCATCCGGCTCCCGGTACTGCGGCTCGCGCGCGAGAATCCGTCGTGGGGCTACCGCCGCATCCACGGCGAACTCGCCCTGCTCGGCGTCCGCGTCGCCGCGTCCACCGTCTGGGAGATCCTCCGGACCGAGGGCGTCGATCCCGCACCCGGACGCGGCGCCACCACCTGGACCGACTTCCTGCGCTCCCAGGCCGACGCCATCCTCGCCTGCGACTTCATCGAGACCGTCACCCTGACCGGGCAGCGCCAGTACATCCTCGCCGTCATCGAACACGCCACCCGCCGCGTCCGCATCCTCGGCGCCACACCGCGCCCCGCCGCAGCCTGGGTCACCCAGGCCGCCCGCAGCCTGATCATGGATTTGGAAGACGCCGGCGCCACCGTCAAGTTCCTGATCCGTGACCGGGACGGCAAGTTCCCGGTGCTCTTCGACGAGGTCCTATCGACGCCGACATCCGCGCCGTTCTCACCGCGGTGCGCACCCCGCGGATGAACGCGCTCATGGAACGCTGGGTCCGCACCTGCCGCCGTGAATTCCTCGACCACACGCCCATCTGAAACCAACGCCACCTGCTCCACGCGCTACGCGAGTTCGAACAGCACTACAACAACCACCGCCCGCACCGAACACTCCTGCAGGCCGCGCCGCTGCGCGCGCTGCCCGAACCGATCACCGAACCCGACCGGATCGCGCACCTCGACATACGCCGACACGACCGGCTCGGCGGAACCCTCCACGAATACCGACATGCCGCGTGACCTGCATGGACGTATTTGTCGGCACCTACAGGGTCACGCCCGAACCGTTCGCCGCCGCCTTTGGTCACGTCAGGAAATGGGTGAGATCGTGTCTCGACGGCAGAGCCAACTTGGCGGCCGCAGCCTCGAGATGAGCCTCGGCCGTGGGCACCGAGACGAACAGCCCGTCCGCGGTTTGCTGTTCGGACGCTCCTTCGGCGAAGAGCGCAGCCGCCTGCGCCTCCTGTGCGGTGAGGGTGCTGTACCCATCGACTTCGGCTCCCCTGGCATCGGTCACGTCGAGCCTGCGTTCGGCCCGGCGCGCCCACGGTTCGGCGCCGACCCGCCGAAAGAGCCGGCACGCCGCGGTGAGATGCCGGTCGGCGTCCGCGCGCCTCTGGTCGCGGAGGAACCGTTCACCGACGACGAGGTGGGTCCGCGCCAGGCTGTACGGGTCCGCGATCTGCGCCTGGAGGTGCAGCGCCACGGCAAAGTGGTCGTGCGCCAAACGGCCGTCCTCGGCAAGCAGGCCCCGGCATCGCGCGAGTGTGGCGCGTGAGGTCGGCGGCGAGCCGGGGTCGACCAGCGCTGCCAGCGCGTCGACGGCCCGAGCGGCGTCCTTGCGGCGGTTGGCCCCCAGCAACGCTTCCACGAGGTCGCCGTGCCAGGGAATCACCGCTGCGGTACGCAGACCGGATTCGTCGACGCGTCGGCCGATGGACTCCAACTCTGCGGCGGCTAACGCGTTTTGGCCGTGGGCCAACGCTGACTGCGCGACTCCCAAGCGGTTGAACGCGGCGACGATGTGGAAGCCGCCCGGTTCCAGAAGGGACTCGGCTCGCGCCGCGTACTCCTTGCAGCGCCGCCAACTTCCCCGGGCGGCTTCGATGCGGGTCAGTGTGGCGAGCGCATAGCCGGTGATCGCCGACTGCCCCAGTGCGTCGGCGAGCGCCGCCGACCGTGCCGCGCTCGCGTACGCCGCCCGCCACCGGCCCTGCCGCAAGCGCAACTCCGCGATGCCGCTGGCCAGGACGGCCAACTGCTCCAACGCGCCGACGGCGGTGATCCGGTCCAGGGCGTGCGCCGCCAGGCGATCCGCGGCGGTGTACTCGTCGAGGAAGGTGAGCACCAGGCAGGCATAGCCGAACACCTCCGGGCCCTGCGCGAGCGGGTCCGCGGCGAGCAACGCCTCGTTTCCCGCACGAAGGAGGTCCGAGGCTGCCGCGGTACGCCCTGAGGCCAGCAGGGCGTACGCGTACATCACCGTCGTCGCGGGAGTCCCCGAGCCCGTCGCCGCGCAGGCGAGCTTGTGGCCCTCCTCCGCCATGGCGACGGCCTGGGAGATCTGACCGCCCATGCCCGCCGCCGAGGTCGCGGTGGCGAGAAGCTCGGCGGCCGCGCGCGGGGCCTCGGAACGGAGGGCGGCGGCCGTCCGGGCCAACTCGGCCACCACATCGCGCGGTGCCGACCGAATCTGCCGGATCTGATGCTGTGCATGCTGGATCTCGCCGATCCGTTGGGGATCGCGGGTGAGGTCGAGCGCCTGCGAAAGCAGTGACAGCGCTTCGTCGGGAAGACCGGCGAGCCTGGCGCCGACCGCAGCCTGCAGGAGCCGCCTCGCCCGGTCCTCCGGACGCGGCGTCAGCTCGGCGGCCCGGTGATACGCATGCCGGATGGCATCGAGGGCCCCGCGTCGGCGTGCCCGCTCGGCCACGGCATCCAGGGCAACGGCCACCCGCTCGTCGGGCCCGAACGCGGCCTCCGCCATGTGCCACGCCTGATGATCCGGGTCCGTGCCGACTTCCGCGACGGAACGAGCAAGCAGCTTATGGGCGTTGCGTCTCTCCGCAGGGGCGAACGCGTGGTAGGCGGCTGAGCGGATCAAGGGATGCACGAAGTCCACGGTGCGGTCGGACAGGGTGATGAGGCCCGCGGTTTCGGCAACTTCAAGGCCGACCCGGGCGGCCGGCCCCACAGCGGCGGCGATCTCGGCAATGTCCCCGGTATAGCTGGCGGCGCAGATCAGCAGAGCCCGGCGGGTGCCTTCGGGCAGCGGCGCCAGACGCTTCCGATAGACGCCGTCCAGCATCTCGGGCAGAGCCAGCGGAGAACTCTCCCCGTGTGTCGCATCCGTCGGCGTTTCGGACCGGCAAAGCTCCCTCAGGGCAAGCGGGTTGCCGCCTGTCCAACGCAGCAGCCTTTCCAGTGACGGAGCGTTCGAGGAACGGCCGCCGCGGACTCGGTCGACTAGATCCTTCGCAGGGCCCGGCGACAGCCCCGTCAGCGACACGTGCGGATATCCGCTCAGGTCCATGGCGCAGGACTCGTTCGACCGCACGCCGACCAGCAGTGCGACCCCCTCGGCCCCCATCCTGCGCGCGGCGAAGGAGAGCGCGGCCGCCGATGCCTCGTCCATCCACTGGGCGTCGTCCACGACCGCCACAACCGGTGCCGCCGCGGCGAGCAGGCCCAACGTGCCCAGACCGATGGCGATTTGCCGAGGCGCCGCCTCGTCCGCGTCCGGGTCGCGCAAGGCGAGAGCAACCTGTAGCGCGCGCATCTGCGGCCCCGGGAGGCCGGGGACGAGGTGGACGATGGGCTGGAGGAGCGCACTGAGCGCCGAGAAGGCCAACTCGGCTTCGTTCTCCGCGCAGCGCACCGCGAGCCGCGCCACACCCGCGGACGGCCGCAGGGAAGCCAGGAGAGCGGACTTCCCGATGCCAGGCTCGCCCTTGACGACAAGAACGCCGCTGCGACCGGCCTCTGCGCCGTCCACCAGGTCCTGGAGCAGCCGGATCTCGGCGTCGCGCTCCAGCAGCTGGCAGGCCGGCCGATCCCGGTGCGGGCCTGAACCGGACGCGGCAACCGGTGTCCGGCCGGACACCGCGAGGGCGGATGCGGCCACCACGCTCAGGACGCCCTGCGCCGCCTCCCGCTGCCGCATCTGCCGCGGGAAGCCGGCACGAGAGGCGTCGCGCACGGATTCCTCGAACTCCCGGACCGCGTTCCAGCGCGCAAGCCATGTTCCGGGATCTTCCCCAAGCTGCACGACGATCGCCGACATGAGCGCGCGCGACGGCAGTTTCGTCCCCGCGAAGACCTCCGAAACGGTGCTGCTGCGGTAGTTGAGCCGCTCGGCCAGGGCGGCCCGTGTCAAGCCCCGGCCGGCCAGCAGTGCGGTCAGGGCGCGCGCCAACTCCTGCCGAGGACTGTCCCCTTCGATCTCCTTGGGCGGCCTGCCCCGACGCCGAGACTCCGCATTCCGCCCGCCGACCTCACCCGAATCTTCTCCCATCGCCCATCCCCCGTGTCAGCCACGCATCGACGCCGCTTCGGGCGCCCAATTATCCGAGAAATATTCGATGTTGCGCGTGCGTCCACGCGGACAAATCGCAGCCCGCCGACCATGGAGGGACCGACTCGACAGCCGAGTCGCGTGCCGTGAAGGCATCCGCACTCGACAGCAAGGGGGGAACGCATTGGGGACCCGACGTCTGGCCCACCGGTCCTTCCGGGGGGCCGTGGCCGCAGTGCTGCTCCTGGCCGTGACCGGGATGACCGGATGCGGCGGTTCGGGCGGAGGTGGGCACGTCACACCATGGACCGTCCCGATCGACGGCTCTCGGCCGACCGACCCGGTACTGGGCGACGGCGCCGTCTACGTCGCCTACGAACTCGACGGGCATCAGGGGCGCGTCATCGCCATGGAGGCCGACAGCGGCAAAGTACGCTGGAGTGCGTCGGTGCCCGGCGTCGGATCGGGAACGAAGCCGGTGCTCGCCGGCCGGACCCTCGTGGTGAACAACACCGACGCTGTGTACGCGCTGAACACCGCTACGGGCGAGGTCCGCTGGAAGTACGAGGCCGGGGTCTACGGGGGCATCGGTCAACCGGGTGTGATCGGCCAGACCGTGGTGTTCGGCACGGCGCCCGGCGGACTCCAAGCCGTGGACCTGGCGACCGGCAAGGACAAAGGAACGTTCGGAAAAGGCGATTCCTACGACTTCCCGCCGATCGGGCACGACGGCCTGATCATCGCCGTCGGCGCCGAATCCACCGGCGTCGTGGCGTTCGACGCCACATCGTTCCAGGAACGCTGGCGGAGCAAGGTCGACAGCGAACCTCAACTGCCGCCGTCCGTGATGCAGGACGTCCTGTACGTGAACACGGGCAGCAGCGGGGTGTACGCCCTCGATGCCCGCACCGGATCCGAGAAGTGGCACGCCAAGCTTCACGCCGAGAGCAAGGAGCAACCCCTGGTCGGCAACGGCAGCGTGTTCATCGGCGGCGGCCAATCCGACAAGCTGTACGCCCTGGACACGGTGTCGGGCATGGTCCGGTGGAAGGTAGACGTGACCGGCTTTGCCCACGACGCGGCGGAGATCATCGCGGCCGGCGCCGGCGACACGGTCTATGCCGGCAACGGATCGCGAACACTGCTCGTCATCGACCCGGACCACGGCACGGTGAAGGGGAGGATCGCCCTTTCCGGCGAACCGGTCTCGGGGCTCGCCGCGGCCGGCAACGCCGTCTACGTGGTCCTGCGCCCGCCGACAGGCACCTTCCAACTCACCGCCATCGACGGCCACGCACCCGCCACCAGCCAACACCCGACGAACGGCGCCGGTTAGTCGAAAACGGGGACATCGTCCTGGGCATTCGCCAGGTCTGATGATCCGCGTGTGAATGCAACGGCCTTGTCGAATTCGGGGCGGCGGGTGGCGCGGGTGGAGATCTTCTCGGAGAAGATCCGGACAACACCGACCCCTGCGAGGGAGTCGAGCTGGGTGCCGAGTGACTGGCGGGCGGCGGAGGCGTGGGCGTAGTCGATGCGAACGTGCCCGACCGGCTCTGCGCCGGCGCGGGGGCGGGGTGGACATCGGGCAGGCGTGCGCTTCGGCGCGCTGGTACGGCTCGGGGTTCACGTCGGGAAGCGGTCATGGGTCGGGGCAAACGCAGGTGCCGTTTGCGCCGGCCCATGAAACGGCGAATGCCTGCACCGAGCCTCGAGCTTGACGGTGCTTCACATGCGACACCTATGAAACACGGTGTCCGGTTACCAAATCGGTCGCCATACCGGTTGAGGCGCGCGATCTCTGCATCACCTAGTCGACCAACACATGTATTTTGCTCCGGAATTCACGACCTTCGACGGGGGAAATAGCTTGATGGCGCAACGAATTGGTGCATGCGGAGCTGCGGTTCTCGCGATGGCGCTGGTCGGGTGCGGGGGCGGCGGGTCCGACACGGCCAACACTCCGTCGGGCGCGCAAAGCAGCCCTGCATCGGCCGACGCGGCCGGGCAGAGGGTGCCCGACTTCACCGCAGCACAAGTCCCCGGTGCCGCCGCACAACCAGCCTGGGGACGTAGCGGAACAGCCGCAGTCCAAGACGTTGCCCAACTGGACAACACTTTTGCAGTGGCCGTGGAAGAGCCGGGCAACCCGGGCCAGTCCTTGACCTTCTTCGAGTCCGCCACGGGCAAGGTGCTCGGCTCGGTGCCGTTGTCGGACCATGCGAACGTGTTCCGAGGCTATTGGCATGACCACCCGGCAATCGTCACCGCGGAACATACCGGCCCCCAGGAGACAGCGAAGTTCACCGCGTACGACGCCCAGGCGCGCAAGATCGGCGAGGTGGCCGGCCAGCTCGACCCGGCCGCCAAAGGCCCGCTGGGATACACCAACGGCTACCTGATCACCCCGTCCGGCCTAGCGGGCGCACTCAACCCGGCAATCTGCGGCCCAGGCAGGGCCATCGGCCGCTGCACGGACGTGGCCGTGGTGCTCGGCGACGCTGTCGCCGTCGAGGACGCGGGCAACGGGCCGCGCGGCTACGACCTGGCAACAGGCACGCCCCGCTGGACGGTCAACGACCTTCAGAAGCCCGCAGGCGCGTCCAGCTTGGCCCCGCTGGTATTCGCGTACGGGCGCAATCTGGTGGGTCCCCTGCCCGCCGACCTCCAGGGGAAACTGCTCGTGCATTGGGCGAATGGCCCGATGATGTCGGTGTACGACCCGCTCACGGGTGCCCACATCCGCGACCTGCCCGCAGGAGAGTCCAGCGGCATACTGCTCCTTGGCCCTGACGGAAACACCGCGGTCGAACTGAGTCCCGACACCTCCGGCTCCCTCACGCTGGACGCCTACTCCGGCGCTGTACCCAATGCCTTGGACTTGGACAAGGGTCCGCGTTCCTGGACGCGATACACCACTGAACGCGGTGTGCAACAGCCCGTCGTGGGCCTGCGATTCGTCTACGGTATGAACCGCGCGCCCATCGCGATCGACCTCACCACCGGAAAGGACGCCGCGATCGGCTCGACCCCCGTTCGCGCGGTCTCGCGGGACGGGCATGTCCTGGTGACCGGTGCCCCCGCGGACGCGACCACGTGGTGGGTCTTCGATCCCGCGTGACGTGTCGCGCAGACGTGGACGGCGGCGCGGCGAGCCGGAGCAGCTCGTCCCCGTGCTCGGCGATCATGTCCAGGTCGGCGCGGCGGCTCAGCAGCGGCCCGGCCTTGGGGAACCGGCCGACGCAGTCGGCCTTCGGACCCATCCGGTGCAGCGTGATCCCTGTAGTGGTCGTAAACGGGGATGCCAGTTTGACCTGGTCGTTGTGGTCGCTTTGACCGTGCGGTTCGCGACCGAGAACCGGACCTGGGACGTCGTGCGGATCCAGGGCGAACTACGGCGTCTGGGCCCCCGCGTCGCCGCGTCCACGATCCGCCGGATCCTGCGGGCCCGCCAGATTCCACCGCCCGGCCGGCGCGACGACACCTGGCGCACATTCCTGCGGGCACGGCCGAATCACTCCTCGCCGTCGACTTCTTCCACGTCGATACCGTGACGCTCAAGCGGCTGTACGCCGCGTTCGTCACCGAACCGGGCACCCGGTAGGTGCCGAGAAGTCCATCCGAGCGGGTGAGAGGCGCTGTGAGGTCGCTGCCGGCCGACGCCTCCGTTGGAATTCACCGGGGGACGCGAGCGGGGCCGTCGTCAGGGAGCCGCGTGCCGGGTGGGGGCGCGGGTGAAGAGCCCTACTAGTGCGCGCGTCGTAGCCGGCCTCCCTGGGACGCACCACCGTAAACCCGGCATGGGGCGAATGGAATTCTCCGGACCAACCTGGGCGGCACCGCAACATCGGCCCGTGTTCCGAGGAAGCGTGGCTTGATGCGGCGCGTCTGAGCGCTGTCCGGGTGGACTGTTTGCCGGAGACCAGCGCACGATCTCTGGCACGCTTGACTTGTTGACGGTTGGGGCGTGGGGGGCCTGTGCAGCAGCTGCATCCGCAAGATCCGCGCAGTATCGGGCCGTTCCGGATCGTCGGGCGGCTGGGCGCCGGCGGGATGGGCCGTGTCTATCTCGGCCGCGGTCCGTCGGGGCGGGCGGTGGCCGTCAAGACCATCCGCGCGGATGTACTGGCAGACGACGGCGACGGCAGGCTCCGGGCCCGGTTCGCGCGCGAGGTGCAAGCCGCCCGCGAGGTGGATCCGCGGTTCACCGCGCCGGTGGTGGACGCCGATCCCGACGCGCATGAACCGTGGCTGGCGACCGCGTACGTCCCTGGCCTGTCCCTGAGTGAGGCGGTCACCGCCTTCGGGCCGCTTCCCGAACGCACGCTGCTGCATCTCGCCGGCGGGCTGGCGGTCGCGCTCGCCGACATCCACGCCGCCGGACTGGTGCACCGTGATATCAAGCCCGCCAACGTGATGCTCGCCGCCGACGGCCCGCGCGTCATCGACTTCGGCATCGCCGCCCTCGCCGGAGCCACCTCCCTGACCGGCTCCAGCCAGACCGTCGGCACCGTGGCGTTCATGGCACCCGAGCAGTTCCGCACCCCCGACGTCACCGCCGCCGCCGACGTCTTCTCCTACGCCTGCGTCCTCGCCTACGCCGCCACCGGACGGGCGCCCTTCGGATCCGGCCCGTGGACGGTCGTGTTCACCAACATCATCGAAGGCAGAGCCGACCTGACCGACGTCCCCGACGCCTACACCGACCTCCTGCGCGACTGCCTCAGCCAGGAACCCGGCGACCGCCCCACCCCGCACCAGGTCCTCGAACGCCTCCCCGACGCCGCCACTGCGGTCCGCACCGGACTCGCGACCGGATGGCTCCCCAACCCGGTCACCCACGCCCTGCTGAGCGCCGCCACCACCGCCCTCGACGCCGAACCCGAGCCCGCTGGTCTCTTGGAGTCGCCCACCCGACCGGCACCCGAGCCCATAACACCCGTCGGAGCCGGGTTCTCCGACCGGCCTAAAGCGCCACCCCCAGTGCCACCAGTCGATCTTGTGTCCACCGACGCCAGCGGTGGCGGACCCCGCGGGGATGAGAGAGCCGGCGACCGCGCGAAGGACCCCGACACCGCCGCCGGCATCCACGACGCGGCAACGGAGCGCGACCGGGGCGCCGGACCGCCGGTGGGCCGGCCCCAACCGCCCACCGCCACCGCGCCGCGTACGCCGCCCCGGTGGACCGCGGACGACGATCCGTGGGGAGCCCTGGACGACTTCGACCGGCCGGAGGACCAGCCGTCTCGGCCCACCCGGCGTTGGGTGCTGTGGGCGGGCCTAGCCGCCGCCGTCGGTGGCGGCAGCGTGGCGGCCGCGCTGCTTCGCGACGGCGACAACACCCCTGCTGCATCTTCGCCGCCCGTAGGGCCGGTCTGGCGTGCTGCCCCGGGGAGCCCTGTCGAATTCGGGAGCCCGGCGGTGTTGAACGGGACGGTGTACGTGGGCAACCTCCAGAGCACCCTTTACGCACTGGACGCCGCCACCGGCGCGACCAAGTGGACTTTCACTGCCCGGTACTTCATCGAGCTCCCGCCGGCTGCCGTCGGCGACACGGTGTACGTCGGCAGCAAGGACAAGAGTGTGTACGCGCTGGACGCGGCCACAGGCACGGAGAAGTGGTCGTACGCGGCCGACCGCCCGATCAACGGCTCGCCGGCAGTGGCAGACGGGGCGGTGTACGTCAACAGCGAGAACTCCACACTGCACGCGCTGGACGCCACGACGGGACGGCACCGATGGTCGTTCCGGCCCGCAGAACAACAAGCGGATCCACGCCTTGGGCAGAGAACGTGGGGGGAGGGGGCGAACAGCTACTCGCCCTCCGCGGCGGCCGGGGTCGTATACACGCCGGCCTTCGCGTTCACCGACCTTAGGGTCGGGCCAGCGGGAGACGGAGTCCTGCTGGCCTTGGACGCCGCGACGGGGAAAGTGAAGTGGACGTTCAACGCGCACGGCACACTCGCCGTCCGCACGCCGGTGGTCGACGGTGTGGTCTACGCAACCGACCGAGAGCACCTGCATGCTTTGGACGCCGCGACCGGGGCGGAGAGGTGGACCATCGCCAACGCCGCCTATGACGGGGGCACGGCGTGGGTCCCCAACGCGGTCGGCGGCGTGGTGTACGTCCCCGGCAAAGGCGGAGTCCACGCTCTGGACGCGGCTACCGGGGCCTCGCGCTGGTTCTCCGAGATCGATGACCTCCTCGTCACGGCGCCTGCAGTCGTCGACGGCTCGGTGTACGTCAGTGCTCGCAAGAATCTCTATGCCTTGGATGCCGCAACCGGCAAGAAGAAGTGGTCCTTTGCCACGCCCATGCCCCAGCCCGCGGCGGCGGGCGGCTCGGTGTACGTACCGAGTGGCCTGGCGGTATACGCCATCGACGCGGCCACTGGGCAGGGCCCCTCGACCAAGTCTCCCAAGCCCACCGCCGCAACGTAAACGGGCCGGAGACCAGGCTAGCCGGGATCCTCTAGGGGGCCGGGCACGTCACGACATGCCGTACGGACGCATGCCCCGGTTCGGCTCTGCGGCCTGGCGCAGTGCGGTCAACATGCACAGGCCTGGCCCAGCAAATTCCGCCAAAGTCAGTCGAGTTGGCATAGCAAGCACCGGACCGCGACCGGCACGCCCAGAAGACGCCGCACCGCCGCAGCGTGAGCGCAGGCACGAAGCACGAGGAGTCCTGGCACGTCCGTCCGGTGCGGGTGGGCGGACTTGCTTTGACGGTCCGCCTACGGAAGCCCGTGCCTGCCGAGCTCCGCGCGCCTGCACGAAAAGGCTCTCCTCCACGGCGCGGTGGCGGACGGCGCGCGTAGAAGGAGCTGGCGGCGGCCGCCGATTTCGCCGCACCCGGGCAACACGCCGGAACGGCAGGGTAACCGGCATTACCCTGCCGTCTCGTAAACAAGTGGACCAGAGCCCCTTCTCTCTCGTCTGCACGGCTGCCCGGTCTCAGCTAAGTCCGGGCAGTCTCAACGATCTTCGGGCAGATGGGCGGGTGTCTCAGTCATGTCCGGGCACTTGATGGGGCCGAGCATCTGGCACAGTTGCTTCGACAGCTGGTTCCCCACGCCGCCCCTCATCACGGTGCCGGGGAGAAGTCGACCCGAACGGACACCACCGCACCAGTCGAGTCGATGTCCGCTGTCACCGGGAAGTAGCCGTCGCCCCAACTGGTCATGGCGCAGAGCGCACGGGCGTCGCCCAAGTCCACGGTCCCGGATTCCAGTTCCGAAGCGCGGATTTGGCGCATGACCTGCCAGTGGTGGGCGTGCGGTCGGAAGTCCACGGCCAGGCGGCGGCCTGTTTCTTCCTTCCAGCGCAGCAGCGTTCGGGCCTTCTCGATTGCTTCGGGAAGCGCGAGGCCGCTCCAGCCGCGGATGCCGTCCTCGCCTGGCTCGCCGAGTTCCGGGGCGCCAAAGCGGGAGGCTGCCTCATCGGCCGCAGCGCCCCAGAACGCGACGTCCGCCAGGCCGTCCACCGGCTCATCGTGTTGCCAGGCGTTGAGCGCGTCGGTGTCGCCGAAGAGCACGCGAGCCCAGTCCACTCGGATCTCCCCGAGCAGGCGCGACGACTCCACCGGCACGTCGGCTATTTGGACCGAGATCTGAGACCAACGCTCGCCGATCCCGGGGCCGAAATCCGCCCGGGACGCGAATACCGGTAGGTCGCGGTCGCGCGGGATGCCGCCGATCGCGATGACCGGGATCCCGAACATGAAGAAGCCCCCGCTGCCAGCGGCCGCAATTCGGCGGACTCGCTGGGCATGCGCTTCGCGGTCAGCAAGCGGTTCCAACCACGCGTTGAGCCTGGCGGCTCGGCAGTGCTCGTCGAAAGCCGCCCGCATCCCGTCAGCGCCGGACGCCGGAATGTCATAGATCATGAGGCCCGGTTGGCGGTCGAAGGACCGGGCCGCCTCCTCGGCGTCGAGGCCGAGAACGGCGAAGTCGACCGCGTTCGCGACGTCGCTGATCAGCGATGGGTCGTCGATGCCGAGGATCTCAGGGTCGATCTCCGCCGGCGAGCGTTCGCCGCTCCAGACACCCAGGTGACCACCGTCGACCACCACAAGATTGCCGGACGGGCAGCGGATGTCGCCGAGCTTGAAGATCTCTTCCATGGCGCGCGAGTCTACGTTCGGCAGCCGCGTCGGCCCCCGTCGCATCCCGACATGACGAATGAATAGTTGCCCGGACTTCACTGAGACGCTTCGGTCGTTGCCGTCTCAGACAAGTCCGGGCACCCCAGGTCACAGCCTCGTGCTGCCCGGACTTATTTGAGACCGGACAACGGCCATCGGGCGCTGTCAGACCCAGGCGATGACTCGCCGGACGAGCCCAGCCCTTCTCCAGGTGCTGCAAGCTCCGTTAGCTCAGCAACGCCTCTTCGGCTGGGCTCCGGGTGGGGTCCGCTGGAGGCGAGCCGGGTTGTGGCAGCAGGGCTGTGAGCATGCGCAGCAGCAGTCGGGCGGTGTCCTCGTTCAGTACCGGGTCGTGGTCGGGTAGTTCGATTTTTTGGGCGGGGTTTCCGGCATCGGTTCGTCCTTGGAGAAGGAGGAACGAAACGGCCGCGCCCGGACGTGGTCCGGGCGCGGCTGTTCACGAGCGCGGCTTGATGGTCAGCGGTTGGCGGGGCGGTGGTGCATGACGACGAGGTCGCCGAGGTCGGTGTCGGAGAACAGGATGGTCCGGCCGAGGACGGTGCAGGGGATGTCGCCGGCGGCGGCCTTGCGGCGCATCCAGCCGCCGCTGCGGCGCACGAGGGCGCCCGCCTCGTCGGGGGTGAGGAGCAGCGGCGTGCGGCTGTGGGTGCCGACCGCCGCGACGTCCGCGGTGGTGGTGTCGGTCTCGGTCCAGGTGGTGGTGGCGTCGGTGTGGGTCATGGTGGTGCCTTTCTCGGGTGAGGGTGTGCTGCGGTGGTGGTGCGTCCGCGGTGGTGCTGCGGTGTGGGGCAGTTCGATGGCGTGCGGCGGCGGCCGGGGCCGGCTGGTGTGGGGGCGGGCCCGGAGGCTGTGGCGCCACGGTGCTCGCGCGAGGTTCGAGGTGAGGAGGTTGCTCGCGCCGGACCGAGCGGTGTCAGCCGCCAGTTCACGCATGGCGTGGAGTGCTTGTCGGGGGACGACGCCGTTGCCGAGGGCGCGCAGTTGTGCGGTGCGCGGCAGGCCGGGGACGCCGGTGACCCAGCCGGGGTCGGTGGGCAGGCCCATCATCCATTCGACGAAGGCGGGGTTGAGCCGGGGCTTGCCTCGGGGACCGGGGTGGACGGGGTGCGGCGGCTGTCGGCCGAGGAGGGTGGTCCAGCGGGTGACGGCTTGGTCGTATGGGCCCCAGTCCCACATGGGTTGGCCGGAGTGGCATGGCGTGTGCGGGGTTTCGGGGGTTCGGGGGTCAGCGCCGAGTACAGGCCGCCGCGTTGGCGTGGTGAGCCCTTGGCGGCCTCGCTCGCGGTGGGTGTTGGCAGCAGGGCAGGCCGAGTCTCCCGGCGTGTGGGCCCGGATTCGGTGTCGTGACGGCGTGCGGGGATTGCCGCGCCGATCGTGTGTGGTGGCGGCGTGCGGGTCTGTCCGGGGGGCTCGCCGGTCAGTCGTTCGGGTGGGGTGTGGGGTCCCAGTGTTCGAGCTGGTCGGCCAGGTTCGGTCCGTGGCCGGCGGTGCGGCGTTTGGCGGGTGGCTGGCTGCCGCCGCACACGCCGAGGTTCGCCGTCGGGGTGAGCAGCAGGTTCCGTGCGAAAGGGTTGCCTCCCGGTGGGGCAGGTGCGGGTGCGCGCCGGCGGTGCAGTGACGTGACCGGAGGCGATCGCGGTGATGACGGTAGGCAGGTCCTCGCGCAGTCCCGGCCCGAACGCGTCCCGGGCAAGCGGCGTCGGCAGCCTGCGGCAGGTGCGGTCCGGGCCACGCGCACAGGAACATCCGGTCGCGGCGGTGCGGCGCCCCGATGTCGCTCGCGCGTACGCTCGTCCACTGCGCGTCATACCGCGCTTGGGCCAGTCCGGCGAGGACGGTGTCGAGTCCCCGTCGTCGGAGTGCTGCGACGTTCTCCACGACGAGGAGCCCGGGTCGAAGCTGGCGAACGGCGTCCAGGACGGCGAACCACAGTCCGCTGCGGTTTCCACGTTCGATCCCTTCCCGTGATCCGGCGAGTGAGATGTCCTGGCAGGGGAACCCCGCGGTGAGGATGTCGACCGGGGCCGTGGCGGCGAGGTGCTGCCAGTCGACGGCGCGGATGTCGCCGAGGTTCGGAACTCCGGGGAAGCGTGCGGCGATCACGGCGGCGATGTGCTTGTCGTCGTCGGCGCACCAGGCCCATGTCGCGGTCGGGAACAGTGCGGCGACCGCGAGGTCCAGGCCCCCGTACCCGGTGCAGAGCGAGCCGACTTGGAGCGGCCGGTCGGTGCGGCGCACCAGGCGCCGCGCGGTGCGGGCGTTCATCGCGGTGCCGCCCGACTGAGTACGCGCTGAACACCCTGGGATTCGCGGGAACTTCCGGGCTTCTGCGGGCGGCGGAAGACGAGGACGTCTTCGTGTGTAATGAGGGCCTGGGGTTGTCCGGCGTCGCGGGCTTTCCGGGCGTTGTGCAGGGCGAAGAACGACGGGCGGGCAACGAGTCGGCTGTCGCGGATGCCGGCGAGGAGGGCGACGCACCGTTCCTCGAACTCGAGTCCCGCGTCGGGGCCGCGGGCGGCGACCATGCCGGGCAGGTCGACCAGTTCGCCGCCGCGACGCCACGGCCGGGTGGTCACCACGACCCGGCCTCCGGGCCGCAGGACGGCGGCGCATCCGGCGAGGATCGCGGTGAATCCGTCCAGCAGCCGTGCGAGGGGCTGGTGGGCGAGGTTGGCCTTGTCGGTGCCGTAGGTCCAGTCGAACTTGTGCACCCCGGCCTCCCCGCTGTCTCGGGTGGAGGTGACCCGTCCGTGGACGGACGCCCCGTACGGCGGCGAGGTGACCACTAGCGCGAACAGGCCGTGGAGTTCCGGGGGGATCACCTCGGCGAGGTGGCGGGCGTCACCGACCAGCACCCGGCCGCTGCCGAGCGCTCCTTGGCGGCCGGCGAGGGCGAGGTTCGCGCGGGCAACCTGCGCCCACCGGGCCTCGTACTCCACACCGAGGGCGTGGCGGCCGGCGTGGGCGGCTTCGACGAGGGTCGTGCCCGTGCCGCACATCGGGTCCAGGACCCGGTCACCGGGGCGGGTGTAGGCGTCGACGGCGTGGGCGGCGATCGCGGGGAGCATCTTGGCGGGGTGGGCCATCGATCCGGGGGTGTACCGGCCGCGGCGCTGCGCGGCAGACGACTGCTGCGCGGTCGCCCACACCGACCAACGACCGCCGGCCGGACGCCCCGTCACCGGCCTGTTCCTGACGGTGTGTCGGGCAGGGGCGTGCGGAAGACGAGCAGGTCGGTGTGGACCGGCACGTGCACGGGTCGGCCGGTGCGGCCTGTGGTGGGCGGGGCGTCGCCGGGGTGGGGGACGATGCGGTCACCGTCGGCGTGGCCGTTGACCGCGATCAGGTGCTGCACGTAGGCGAGTCCGAGGGCAACGGCAGCGCGGACCAGCGGCCCGCACACTTCCTCGGCGCCGTCGGGGTCGTAGGCGGTGACCGCGAACACGTACCCGCCGGGCGTGAGGTTCTCGGCGGCGGCGTGGAGCACGGCCACTGCGTGGGTGTCCGCCGGGAGGCCGGCGGTGGTCAGGTCGACGACGATCCCGGCCGCCAGGCCGCTCCAGCGAGGCGGGACCAGGGGCCCGGCATTGGGCGGGCGCCACAGCCGCAGCTGCGCGTGAGGGCCGGCGAGGGGGGTGGTGTAGAGGTCGGCGAGGCGGGTCAGGACCCAGCTCGGCAACGCGAACGCGTCGCGTGCGACAGCGGGTTGCCTGGTCCGGCTGCTGTGGCCGGGGCGGGGGGCGAGCCAGACGGTGACGGGCACATCAAGCCGGTCGTCGGGCTCGGGCGGGTCGGGAGTGGCGGTGGGGTGGGGCATGAGCGGGTCGGCACCAGAGGGCCGTCCGGTTTCGCGCTGACGCCCGTTACGGAGAATCCGCGGACCGGAAACGACACGGGGCACCGCACGAATGAGCGCGCGACCACGGAATCCGGCCGCCGTGGTGACACGGCCTGAAGCGCCGCCACAGGTCCCGTCCGGGCGCGGCCCGGCTGCGCCAGCGCGGTCCGCTAACCGACGGGCGCGGGAGGCGTCGCCCGGCGAACCCGACCGGATTTCATGCTCCGTCGTGTCACCGGCCCCTGCCAGGCGAGCGGCACAGACGGTGGGGACGGCTCGCCGACGAGCCGGACGGCAGGGGCCCGGGCTGGCCGGTCACCGGCCTGGCCGACGAACGGTGCGACGGGCGCGGATGCACGGAACGGGCGAGCCACGTGCGAGGGCAGGGCAAGCGAGGGGCGAGGGGCCGGCGAGGTTGTGGGCGGGGACCGGCGAGGCGGTGGCGGGGGCAGGTGGCCGCCTGGGACTCCGATCCGCTGCTCGTGGGAGGAGTCCCGGTCATGCCCTCTGCCGTGCCTGACACTTCATCGCAGCTGTCCGTCTGGGACGGGGTGGCGCCCTGGCCGCCGTTCGCGCATGTGGAAGCCGCGTTCACGGCGCTGGCCGCCGATCCCGTGCCGCTCGTCCTCGTCGTGGACGGCACGAACATGCCGCTCGGGGTGCTGGCAGCGCGGGGACTGCTACCGGGGCGGGCGGAGACGCCGGCTGAGTGGGCGGACCGTGTGTGGGCCGAGATCCTGCGGCAGGTGCGCGCGGGACGGACGGTGTGGGGGGTGGCCGCGGCCGGGCTGGCACTGCCGGGTCTGCGCCGCATCGAGCGCCGCTTCGGGCGCCTCGCGGCGGACGACCGCGACGACGTCCAGCAGGAACTCCTGGCCGCGTTCCTGGCCGCGCTGCACGCCGTCGACGCCGATGCGCCGCAGGTCGCGCGCAGCCTGCTGCGCGTCGCCGACCGGGCGGGCCATGCCTGGGCGTACCGGCACCGGGCCCGTGCCGTCGCCGAACGCCTCGGCCAGACCGACGCGTTCGCTGGTGGCAGCGTAAGCTCAGGGACACTCGCGGGCGCAGCGCCCGTGGGGCATCCCGACCTGGTCCTGGCCCGTGCGGTCCGCGCCGGGGTCCTCGACGAAGCCGAGGGCGAGTTGATCGGCACCACCCGGCTCGGCTCGGACTCCTGTGCGCAATTGGCCTCGGTGTCCGGGACGACGCCCAGGATGCTGCAGCGACGCCGGCGACGTGCAGAGGAACGCCTGGCCGACGCGCTGCGCGGCCACCGCGTCTGACCAATCAAGTCGGCGACTGGCCCGAGGAATTGGCGGCCCGCCTGTCGTTTCCGGCACGGAAATCCTCCGTAACAGGTGACCGGCCCTGCCCGAGGCTCCCGCCCCGCGGCCGGTCGCCTGTCGGTGCCGGGCCTTCACGGCTCGGCCGGGGGCGGGTGTCCGGCTCGCGCTGACACCCGAGCCCAGCCAGGCCGCCGCACCTCGCGAATGGAGGTCCGGCGCCCGAGGCCCCGCCCCCGACCCGAGACGGGATCCGGCACCGACGAGCCCTGCACCAACCGCACCCATGTCAGCCGATGGTCCGCACGGCCCCGGTCCGGGCCGCGTCGAGGAGGCCGATCCCATGCCCCGCAAGCACCCCGCTCACCGCCGCGCGCCGACCGCCCGGCGTCGGCGCATCCGCGCCGTCCGCACGCTGTGGACGCCCCTGCCCGCCGGACTGCTGCTCGTCCTCGCCGACCCGAAGTACGCCTACGCGGTCAACACGATCCCGGTGGTGATCGCGAACACCCGCAACTGGATCACCGGGATCCTCGCCGCGACGGCGACCCTGTTCCTGACGATCGGCGGGCTGCGGTACCTGCTGGCCGGCGGCGATCCGGGCGAGGTGGAGAAGGCCAAGTCGGCGCTGAAGGCCGCCGGGATCGGCTACATGCTCGCCGTCCTCGCGCCGATCATCCTCCAGATCCTCCAAGGGTTCGTCGGCGACACCACGCCCGCCACCCCCGAAGCCCCCGCCAGCAGCCCTCCGCCCCAGCCCGCGTAGCGGAGTGCGGCATGTGCCGGAAACCGTCTACTGCGCGCAGCGCACTCGCCCGGGCCGCGTTGTGGGCCGCTGTGCTCGTCGCCGCCGCGGTGGTTCTCTTCGGCGGCGCATCCGCGCTCGCCGCACCGGCCGACGACGCGCACGGCACGAGCGTGCCGAGCCTGCTGCCGGCGGCGCCCGATCCCACACCGGGGCCCACGCCGACACCGACGCCTGGGACCCCGGCTCCCGGCGCGCCAGGGCCCGGGGGGACTCCGGGGCCGGGCACCGTGCCGTCGGACCCGAATACCAACACCCCAGTCACCCCAGCGTTCTTCAACCCGTTCAACCCCGGGGACTGGATCAACACGATCGGCGGCTGGCTGACCGGTTCCGGCGGGCTGGGTATGCCCGACATCTCCGGGCTGGTCGTGAGCGCGATCACGGCGCTGCTCGGAAAGATCGTGGAAGAGGCCGCCCAGCCGCTGCTGGACCTCCTCGGCAGCACCCTCCTCGCCACCCCCGACCCGGCGGCGAACCCGTCGATCCGCGCCGTGTGGATGACATCGCTGGGGATCACGGCGAGCCTGTACGGGCTGTTCATTGTCGCGGGCGGCGTCACCGTCATGGCGTACGAGTCCGTGCAGACCCGCCATGCCGCCAAGCAGATCGGGCCGCGCCTGGTCGTGGCCTTCCTCACCGCGGCGACGTCGCTGGAACTGATGCACTACGCGGTCGAGTTGTCCAACGCCGTCGCGCAGACCATCCTCGGACAAGGCGTCGACGGCGCCGGCATCGTCGCGAAACTGTTCAACCCCACAAGCGGCAGGCTGTTCTTCCTCATCCTGGTGATCGTTCAGTTCACCGTGCTCATCGCGGTCCTGCTCGGATTCATGGTCCGCGTCGCCGTGGTGATGCTCCTGGCCGCGTGCGCGCCACTTGCCATCGCCTGCCACGCCTCACCTGCCACCGACGGCCTCGCCCGGTTGTGGTGGCGGGCGTTCGGCGGCTGCCTGGCCATCCAGGTCGCCCAGGCCACCACGCTCATCGTCGGCATCCGGACCCTGTACGGGCAGACCAACGCCAGCCCGTTCGGGTTCCCCACCGCAGGCGGGATCGGCGCAGTCCTGGCCGGACTCACCCTCTTCTACATCCTGCTGAAGATCCCCAAGTGGGCGACCAGCGTCATCTTCCAAGCCGCGCCCCGCCGTTCCGGCGGTGGCATCGTCCGCACCGTGCTACGCGGGCTGCTGTACTGGCGGCTCGGGAGCCAAGCCGCCTCGTGGTGGCGGCAACGCCAGCCGGGCGCTGGCGGCGGACGGCCGCCCGGAGGCGGCCGCGGACCCCGTGGTGGCGGACGTGGACGCGGCCCCGGCTCGGGCCCGGTCCGCGGGGGTGGACCCGGCGGACGCGGCCGAGGACCTCGCGGGGGTGGCCCACGAGCCGGCCGTGCGCGCGGTCGCAGCGGCGGGACACCACATACGGCGCCGGTCCAGGCGGCAGCCGCAGGCCCCCGGGCGGCAGGGCCTGCCCCGGGCCCGACCGTGCAGCACCAAGCGGTATCGGCGCAGCCCGCGACGCCCGGTCAGGTGCAACAGCGAAGCCCAACACGCCGCACGCCCGCTGCGGGGCGCCCCCGCGGCGCCGTGACGGCGCCGCCGGCCGCACGCCAGGCGTCCGCTCCCGAGCCGCGGCAATCAGCTGCGTCGGCACGGCCAAGTCCGTCGGCTTCCACGCCAGCCGCGCACGGATCTGAGACCCGTGGCCGCCGCCAACCGCCCTTGCCCGGCGGCGCCGACGCAACGGCGCGAACGTCGGCCCCGCCGCGCTCAGCCGGCGCACCGGCTCGTCCGAATCCCCCTCCCACTGCCGTACCGCCTCTCTCCACGATCCCGGCGTCAACCTCCCGCGCAGGTCAAGGACCGCGTGGTCCTGCAGCGGCGTCACGCGCGCAGTCATCTCCCCCGCATCGGGTGCAACGCGGTGACGCGGCGCCCCCGCCGACCGGGGCGACGCCGGTTCCTGCGCGGCCCGCCCCGAGCGCCGGGAACAGGACGCGCCCGCACCCGCCCTCCACGTCGCCCCCGCCGTCGCGGCCCGCGCCGGCGGGGCCGACGTCGCCTGCCGCATCCCCGTCGGCCACACCGCCCCCTGTCACGTGGCCCCGTGACGAGCGAGACCGGCACGCGCGGCCCCGCACCGCCGCGCGCGCCCCGGCGCAGGCCCCCCGCCCACTGCCCGCAGCAGCTCCAGTGGAGCCGCCGCAGATCGAACGGCCCCCGCCGCGGCCGCCGCGCGCGACCGGCCGCCCGATCCGCCTCCACCTACCCCTGGACCCGACAGACACCCCGCCACCCACAGAAGGGAGTTGACCCGTGATGGCCCCGCCCCTGTACCCCGACGACGAGAACCCTCCTCCGGTCCGGATCCCGAAGATCGAGCAGGACGACCGCGTGCTCGGACCGCTCACCGTCCGCCAAGCCCTCTGGCTCACCGCCGTGTTCCTCCTCCTGTGGGTCGGCTGGCTACTGGCCCGAAGCCGGGTCCCCGGGATTGTGTACCTCGCGTGTGCGGTGCCAATCGCGGCGTTGGGCGCGGTCGCGGCGCTGGTCTCCCGCGACGGAATGCACCTGGACCAGATGCTCGTTGCCGCGCTGCGGCACGCCCGCGCCCCCAAACGCCTCGCCCCCGCCCCGGACCGCCCCAGTTCGTACCCGGACTGGCTCGACCCCGCCTGGTCGGATGCGGCAGGCCCGGATCCGGCGCCGCTGGCGCTGCCTGTCGAGGACATGGACGACACCGGCGTCCTACGCCTGGGCAAGGACGGGATGTGCGCGCTCGCGGTCTGCTCCACGGTCAACTTCGCGCTCCGCACCGGCCCCGAACAAGCCTCCCTGACAGGGGCGTTCGCCCGGTTCCTGAACGCGGCCACCGGCCCAGTACAAATCCTCGTCGCCGCCCGGCCCGTCGACCTCACCGAGCACGTCGCCCGGCTCCAGCACGCCGCCGGCGGCCTGCCCCACCCCGCGCTGGAGGAAGCGGCGCTCGCGCACGCCGACTTCCTCGACCGCCTCGTCGAGGGACGCGACTTGCTGGAGCGGCGGATCCTCCTGGCCGTACGCGAACCCGGCCGCACCGCGGCGACAGCCGATCGCGCCGCAGCCCGCGCCGCCGAATCGGCCCGCGCACTGGCCCCAGCCGACCTGACCGTGCACCCCCTCGACGCGCAATCGGCCGCTGTCGCGCTCGCCACCGCACTCAACCCCGACGCGGCCCTGGCGGGTCGGCATGGGCAGGCTCCGGGGAGGGCGTTGTGACCTGGCAACGGCTCATTCTCCGAGGCTGGTTCGGGCGCCGCTCTGCGGACTCGAGCGACGACAGCGGCCCCCACCCCGGACTTGCTGGGTGGCTTGGCCCAGACGCGGTGGAGGTCCGGCCCCGGTTCGTCGCCGTCGGGGATCAGCTCGCCGCCACCCTCGTCGTCACCGGCTACCCCGCCGAAGTCTCACCCGGCTGGCTGGAGCCGCTGCTGTCCTACCCCGGCCGCGTCGACGTCGCCCTCCACATCGATCCCGTCCCGGTGCCGGTCGCCGTGCAGCGGCTGCGCCGCCAGCGCGCCCGCCTGGAATCCACGCGGCGCGTCGAGTACGGGCGCGGCAAGCTCGACGACCCCGAGACCGAAGCCGCCGCAGCCGACGCCGCGGACCTGGCGTACCGGGTCGCCCGGGGCGAGGGGAAGCTGTTCTCCGTCGGCCTGTACATCACCGTCCACACCGACGACGAGCACACGCTCGCCGAGGAGTTGGCGTCGGTACGGGCGGTCGCCGAGTCGATACTGCTGCGCGTCGCCCCGGCGACGTTCCGCGCGCTGCGCGGGTGGCTGACCACGCTCCCGTTCGGCCTCGACCTGCTGGGTGTGCGGCGCACTTTCGACACCCAGGCCCTGGCCGCGTGCTTCCCGTTCGCCAGCCCCGACCTGCCCCCGGCCGACCCGGTCGCCGGCGGGGTGACCGAATCTGCGGTGCTGTACGGCGCGAACACCGCGTCCACGTCGCTGGTGCTGTGGGACCGGTTCGCCGCCGACAACCACAACTCCGTCACGCTCGCCCGGTCCGGTGCGGGCAAGTCCTATCTGACGAAACTCGACCTGCTGCGCTCCCTCTACCAGGGGGTCGACGCGCTGGTGGTCGACCCGGAAGGCGAGTACACCCGTCTCGCCGACGCGGTCGGCGGCACGGTCGTCCGGGTCGGCGCACCGGGGGTCCGGCTCAACCCGTTCGACCTGCCGGACGCGGCGACCGCGGGAGCGGACGCGCTGACGCGGCGGGCGCTGTTCGCGCACACGCTGTTGTCCGTGCTGCTCGGCGGCGACGTCACCGCAGTCGAGCGCGCGGTCCTGGACACGGCGATCCTCGCCGCGTACCGGGCGTCGGGCATCACGGCGGACCCGCGCACGTGGTCACGTCCGGCGCCACTGCTGGGCGACCTGCAAGCCGCCCTGGACGAGTACGGCACCGACCTCGCCTACGACCTGGCGGCGCGCCTTGCACCGTTCACCACCGGGTCGTGGGCAGGCCTGTTCGACGGCCCCACCACGGCCCGCCCGCAAGGACACCTGGTGGTGTTCGACCTGCGGGACCTGGCCGACGAGTTGAAGACGGCCGGCATGCTGCTCACCCTCGACGCGATCTGGGGGCAGGTCGACAACCCGCGCGACCGCAAGCGGCGCCTGGTGGTCGTCGACGAGGCGTGGCGGCTGATGCGCGACGGCGAAGGAGCGAAGTTCCTGTTCCGCATGTCGAAGGCCGCCCGCAAACGGCAGGCGGGGCTCGCGGTGGTCACCCAGGACGCCGCCGACGTGCTGGGCACCGAACTCGGACAGGCGGTCGTCGCGAACGCCGCCACCCAGATCCTCATGCGCCAGGCCCCCCAGGCCATCGGCGCCGTCGCCGACGCGTTCGGACTCTCCGCAGGGGAAGCCGAGTTCCTCCTCGCCGCGCCACGCGGGGAAGGGCTGCTGCTCGCCGGATCCCACCGGGTCTCCTTCGCCGCGCTCGCCTCCGACGCCGAGGACGCGCTGTGCCAGGGACTCGAGACCGCAGCCTCCGAACCCGGAGCCGACCTCGCCGCCGGTGACCAGGACGACGACCCCTCAGTGCCGATACCGCTCTGACCCGCAGGAGTGCCCCGCCATGCCGTACCACCACGAACCGAGCACTGCTGGCTTGGCGTTCGCCTCCGACCCGTCCGGCGGGCCGC
Source organism: Yinghuangia seranimata (assembly GCF_029953285.1). Lineage (GTDB taxonomy): Bacteria > Actinomycetota > Actinomycetes > Streptomycetales > Streptomycetaceae > Yinghuangia > Yinghuangia seranimata. The sequence goes on from NZ_JASAOI010000051.1 coordinate 118,085, forward strand.
TCGGCCGGTTCCTCACCGACCCGAACGCGCTGTGGGCCACGCTCGGCCGCGCCCTCGCCTGGATCGCGGGCACCTGGCCCTGGTCGACACCCGCCCTCGTCGCCGCGACGGTGGGCGCCGCGACGGCCCGCGCCCGCATCAGAGACCGCCGCGCCCGACGCCTCGCCGCCGACGCGCGGTGCGTCACCGTCCTCGCACCCCCCAAAGTCGAGCCCGCAGGCGGCGCCATGCTGTGGGCACAACTCGCGGGACTTGCCCGACCGTGGTGGCGGCGATGGCGCGAGGGCCAGCCCCACCTCGCCTTCGAATACGCCTTCGCCCCCAGCGGGCTGACCGTGCGGTTGTGGCTGGCCGCGTCAGTGCCGACGACGTTGGTGCGGCGCGCCGTGGACGCGGCCTGGCCCGGCGCTCACACCCGCATCGAACCCGCCAGCCCCGTGTGCCCGCCCGGCCACGCCGTCGAAGCAGGCGCGCTCCGTCTCGCCCGGCCCGACGTCCTGCCGCTGCGCACCGACCACCCCGCCGACCCCCTGCGGCCCCTGCTCCAAGCCGCCACCGGCCTGGCCCAGGACGAGACCGCCCTCGTCCAGGTCCTCGCCCGGCCGGCCGTCGGCGCCCGGCTGCGGCGCGCCCGACGCGCCGCCCGCCGCGTCAAAGCCGGACACTCCCCGAACCGGCTCCGCGCGCTTGCCGCATGGCTGCTCCATGCCACCTCACCCGCCGCGACCACCAAACTCGACCCCGCCCACGCCGCCGAACTCCGCCAACTCGTCGCCAAATCCGCCGGGCCCCAATGGGAAGTCGCGATCCGCTACGCCGCCACCCACCCCGCACCTGCCGCCGACACGGCAGACAACGGCGCGCAGGCTGACGGCGGCGCGGTCACCCTCCTCAAGGACCGCACTTCCGGCCCGCTCAACGGTGCCCCCGTGCGGCCACTCCTGCGTGCTCGCGCGCACGCCTTGGCCACCGCGATGTCGGTGTTCGCCGAACGCAACTGGCTCACCCGCACCCGCCTGCGGAGCCCCGCCCGCGTCCTGGACGAACGCCGCTTCGCCCGACGGGGCTTCCTGCTATCTGTGCCGGAACTGGCCGCGCTCGCGCACCTGCCACTGGACCCGGACGCGCCCGGCATCGCGCGGGCCGGAGCCCGCGCCGTCATCCCGCCGTCCCAGATCCCCGTCCCCGGCAACGGGGTGAAGCCTCTCGGGTATGCGGACACCGGGCACCCCCGCGCCGTCGGCGTGCGCACCGCGGATGCCCGCCACCACCTCCACGTCGTCGGTGCCACCGGCTCGGGGAAGTCCACGCTGCTCGGCCACCTCATCCTCGACGACGCCGCAGCAGGCCGCGGCGCGATCGTCATCGACCCCAAAGGCGACCTCGTCACCGAACTCCTTGCCCGCCTGCCCGCATCCGCGGCCGACCGGCTCGTCGTCCTGGACCCCGACGACCCGCGCACTCCCCCGCGTATGAACGTCCTGGACACCCACGGTGCGAACGTCGACATGGTGGTCGACAACATCACCGGCGTCTTCCGCCGGATCTTCCCCGCGTTCTGGGGACCGCGCACCGACGACGTCATGCGCGCCGCCTGCCTCACCCTGCTTCGCACCGGCCCGCACACCCCGCCCGCCACCCTCGCGGACGTCCCCCGCCTCCTCGACCAACAGGCCTACCGCCGCCGCACCGTCGCCCGCCTCGACCCGACGGACAGCGTCCTGCGCGGGTTCTGGACCTGGTACGAGCAACTCTCCGACCCCGCCCGCGCCCAGGTCACCGGCCCGCTCATGAACAAGCTCCGCGCCTTCCTGCTGCGCTCCTTCGTCCACCAGACCGTCGCCGCAGGCGAATCCAGCTTCGACTTCTCCACCGCGCTCGACGGCGGGATCGTGCTCGCCCGGCTGCCCAAGGGCGTCCTCGGCGAGGAAACCGTCCGCCTCCTCGGCTCGTTCGTCGTCGCCAAGACCTGGCAGGCCGCCGCCGCCCGCGCCCACACCCGCGAAACAGAGCGCCGCGACGCGAGCCTGTACGTCGACGAGTGCCACAACTTCCTCACCCTGCCGTACCCGCTCGAAGACATGCTCGCCGAAGCCCGCGGCTACCGGCTCGGACTCGTCCTCGCCCACCAGCACCTCGCCCAACTCACCGCGGACCTGCGCGAGGGCATCTCGGCCAACGCCCGCAACAAGGTCTACTTCACCGCCTCACCCGAAGACGCCCACGCCCTCCAGCAGCACACCCGCCCCACCCTCACCGAACACGACCTCGCCCACCTCGGCGGCTACCAGGCAGCCGCACGCCTCTTGGTCGGCGGCGCGGAGACCACCGCGTTCACGCTGACCACCCGCCCCCTGCCGCCCGCCGTCCCAGGCCGCACCCGCCTGCTCCGCGACGCCGCCCACCACCACGCCGGCCCCCGCACCCGGCCCACAACGCCACGCCCCGGCCCGCCGCCGGTGCCCTGACTGATGCCGGAGGGAGACCGTCGTGCCCGCGCACGCCCGCACCGCCGCGGCGCAACTGGCCGCCCGGCTCACCGCGCGCGACTGGTGGCTCATCGAGATGCTCCACACCCATCGCGTGCTGACCACCACCCAGGTCCTCCGGCTCGCCTACACGGCCCGCCGCACCGCCACCGCCCGCCTTGCCAGGCTGGCCACCTACGGCGTGATCGACACGTTCCGCCCGCTCAAGGAGACCGGGTCCGCGCCCGCCCACCTGGTCCTCGGCCCCACCGGGGCCGCAGCGCTCGCCGCCCGCCGCGCCACGACCGTCCGTGAACTGCCCTGGCGTGCCTACGACGCGGCCCGCATCGCGCACTCCGCGCAGCTCGCGCACAACGTCGGCGCAAACGAGGTCATGGTCCGCCTTGCCGCTGAACACCGCACCCGGCCGGACCGCGAACTGCGCCTCTGGCTCCCCGCCCACGCCTGCACACAGCTGTGGGGCGACTGGATCCGCCCCGACGCCTACGGCCTCCACCACGACTCAGAGGACACCGACGAACCCCGCCGAGCGCGGCCCGGTAACCGTGTACCCCGGCGTGCACCCGGCGCCGTACCCGAGGACCTCGCGGTCCACCCGGGTACACGGGTGACGGGGTTCTTCCTGGAGTACGACCGCGGCACCGAAACCGCCTGGCGCGTCGCCGCGAAACTCGTCGGGTACGCCGCCCACGCGAGCGGGACCGCCACCCGCACCCCGGTCCTCATCCACACCCCCGACCCGGTCCGCGAGCACCTCCTGCGCACCCGAATCGCCGACCACACGGCCGACCTCGACCTGCCCGTCGCCACCACCCACGCAGGCCTCACCCCCGCCGAACAGCCCCTCCACCTCGAACGGTTCGACCACGACAGGAGCCCCACCGCCGCCGACCCGGTCTGGCTCCCACTCCACCCCGCCACCCGGCACATCGCGTCAGGGGCACATCGCCTCCAACTCCGCGACCTTGCCGCATACTTCGGCGGCCTGGTCCCGGCCCTCGACCTCGCCGCCGCTGACAACGAACCCGGAGCGCCCGCACCCGACTGGCAGGCCGTCCCGCCCCTGCCACCGCCCGGTACCAGGGGGACGCGGTGAAGGCCCTGCGCGCCGCGCTGGGCGGATGCCTGGCCGCCGTCCTCGCCCTGCTCGCGATACTGGCGGTGATCATCGGCCTGATCCTCAAACTCGCGCTCCTGCCGCTCAGCATCCCGTTTGGCGGCACTGGCGGCGGCAACGCGCTGGGCCCCAGCGCGTCCGCGCTCGCCGACATCCCGCCCGCCTACCTCGGCCTGTACCAGAACGCCGCGGCCACCTGCCCCGGACTGCCGTGGACCGTGCTCGCCGCGATCGGCAAAGTCGAATCCGACCACGGCCGCGACCGGGACCTCGTCTCCAGCGCCGGCGCGCTGGGTCCCATGCAGTTCATGCCCGCCACCTGGACCCAGTACGGCGCAGGCGGCAACGTGTGGAACCCGGCCGACGCCATACCCGCCGCAGCCCGCTACCTGTGCGCCAACGGCGCCCGCGACGGCAAGAACCTGCGCGGCGCGATCTTCGCGTACAACCACGCGAACTGGTACGTGGACAAAGTCCTCGACCAAGCAGCCGCCTACGCCGCACCCGCACCGAACAACCCCGTAGGGGCTCCGGTTTCGGCCGCGCAGGTAGCGATCGCGTTCGCCCGCGCACAGATCGGTACCCCGTACGTGTGGGGCGGCGACGGACCCGCCGAAGGCGGCTTCGACTGCTCCGGCCTGACCAAAGCCGCCTACGCCGCCGCCGGTATCACCATCCCCCGCGTCGCCCAGGACCAGTACGCCGCAGGCCCCAAACTGCCCTACAACGCCCCACTGCAACCCGGCGACCTCGTCTTCTACGGGACCGCGCGGAACATCCACCACGTCGGCCTCTACATCGGCGACGGCCTCATGATCGACGCCCCCTTCACCGGCGCCCTGGTCCGCACCGAACGGTTCCGCTGGCCCGGCGACGACTACTACGGCGCCACCCGGCCCGCCTCGCGGAGGTGAACATGGTGCCCGCAGCGATAACACCGCTACCGCATGGAGGCCCGCCCCGTCTGGCTCGCGGGGACCTCCACGTCACTGCCCACTCAACCCGTGGCAGGGCAGGCGAAAAGGCCGTACCTGTCTGGGATCTGAGCGATCCCCACGTACTCATTGACCGCGTACGGCGCCACCCCCGGCGCGGTGTTGCGGTCCGCACCCGTGCGGGCGTCCAGCACCACCGGGCCGTTCTCTGTGCGCCCGTACACCATGCCGTGCCACACCGTGGTGATCCTGGGGGAAAGCCGGCTCCCCATGCCTCCGGGGATCTCCCACAGGACGGCGCCGCTGATCGGGTCGAGGGCGAACGACCAGCCACTGGAGAGTGCTTCGTGGCAGACGAGGACGGCAGCCCGGTCGTACTGGCAGTCCATGCGCGGCTGCGTGGCGTTCTGGGGAGGATTCGCGACAGGAACCAGGGCGCCGGTCGCAGTGTCGACCAGGGTGAAGTACCTGCTGCCGCGGTCCGGGCGGACCAGGGCGGCGATCCGCGTCGGCCCGGCGTAGAACACCTGGTGGTCGCCGACGTCGCGGGACGCCCACCGTTCGGTACCGGTCTCCAGATCCAGCCCGAGGAGCCGGTAGGGCGCGCCGCCGCCGGCAGCGGCCGGCACGTCTCCGACCACCACGGGCCCCGCGACCACAGGCGTCCGCAACCCGTCGCGGTGCCAGAGCACTTGTTGGCTCAGGATGTTCAACGCGTACACGCCGCTGCGCCCGTCGCCGAGCACAACGGTCGTGCCGTAGGAGCCGATCACCGTGGCAAACTCGCGGTAGGCGGTCGCCATCCGGGTGTACTCGACCGGTGTCGTCCGCGGCAGATCGATGACCGCCACCCAGACCGTGGCACCCGTTGCCGTATCGACGGCGTGCAGTTCGACGGCGTCGTGGCCTGGCGTCGTCCCTTGCCCGGGAACCGCGACGGTGAACGGCACCAGCACGGTCGGCCGGTCTGCAGCGCTGACGAGGACGGGCGGGCGGATCGTGTTGTTGCCCGCGAACTGGTCCTGGTACAGGAACGGCGGGCGCTGGGGGCGCACCGTCGCGGTGGTCCGGCCGGTGCCGGTGTCGACGACGTCCATCCGGTCCGCGCCCGCGATGTACGCGGTCGTCCCGTACAGCAGCACCGGGAACGGCCCATAGGCGTCGCCCTGGCCGTTGACCTGTCCGCCGGACGTGCCGGGCGGCATTACCGGACCGGCGGCCTGGAACGCGACCGGGGGATCGTAGGCCTTCCGCGACGGCGGTGCGGATGCGCCCGCACCTGGGCCGGCCGCCGACGGCGCCGAACCGGCCGGCGGCGCGGGCGCCTTGCCTGGGCTGGTGCACCCGGCCGCCAGCAGCACCGCTGCTGCGGCTATCAGTGCCCGTGTCCCGCGCAGTGCCGTGCGACGTGCCATGTGCGCCCCCGTTGCATCCCCGTGCAGTCGGCTTCGCGGCCGCTGCGTGCACGCGCCAGCGTACCGACGCGGGACCAGCGAACCGCTCCACCGAGCGCCTTGCCCACGCGCCTCGTGTGCGCGGCGGTCCGCCGACGCGTCCGTCGCCTACCGGGTGGACGAGGTCCCCTGGGTGCGAGCGGCCGCACGCCGCGAATCAGCCGGAACCGATGACCGCCATGGACACCCATCGCACGCCACCGCGGCATCCGCCAGCCGGATCGGGCGCCGAACCTCTCGACGAGGCACGGGTATTGCTGCGGACACTCACGCGTTCGCTCGCCGCCGTCGCAGTCCTTGCGCTCACGTTCACCGCCGTCAACGTCACCCGCCTCGCCGTCCGCCACGGCGTCCCCTGGCCGACCGCACTGCTGCTCGACCCGATGCTCGCCCTCGCGCTCGGCACCTGCCTCACCGTGGATGCCCGCCTCGCCGAACTCGGCGCCACCCCACCGGCATGGGCCGTCGCCCTGCGCTGGTTCGCCGGCCTCGCCGCGTGGGCCCTCAACATCTGGGAATCCGTCTGGCCCACGTCGCCCGGCGCGACCGGCGGCATACCCGAGAACGCCGACCCGACCGGCATCACCCTCCACTCGATCCCGCCCGCACTCCTCGTCCTGGTCTCCGAAGCGGTCGCCGCGTACCGCCGCCGCATCCGCCACCTCCTCCACGAACCCGCCACCGGGACCGGGACAGCGGACACGGCCGATGTACCCGCCGCCCCAGGCGCACACCAGGTGCACCCGGTCCGACCGGGTACATCCGGGCCGAACGGACCCGACCCGGCCCAGCACATGCACCCGACCCGACCCGAAGAACCCCCGCCGCCCACAGCGGACCCGGCGGTCGTGCAGGGCCAGGTCCCGACGCCGGACCCGCCCACAGGCGCAGAGGCGGAGAAGGACCCGTTGTACCTGCCCGCGCGCGAGGTGGACCGCGCCTCCCGCGCGGCAACCGGGCGGCCGGCCGCCATCCGGACGCTGCGAGCGGAACTGCGGATCGGACAGGCCCGCGCCCGAGCCCTGCGCGACGCCCTCGACCTCGCCGCCGCCACCGACGTCCACGGAACAGCGGCCAAAGCGCCGAACGACACCGAGAGAACACCGACTTGACGCGAAGTGCGCTTCGGAGCGTCGATCGAGACAACCGCACGGGCCGTGAACATGCGACCCGAGCGGTCACCCCCGGCCGGGGAATCAATCGTGTCCACCAGTCCCGCCGTGCGCGGGCCCCTTTCAGGAAGCGATTCACCATGCCCAAGCCCTCACCCGAGCGCGCCCCGGCCGCGCCCGAACCCGCCGCCACCATCGCGGCGCCGCCGGTGTCCGACGACGGCACGCTGCCCGGCATCGCCCCCGACGCCCCGCCCGCGTTCCCGCCCGGAGCGGACGCCCTCGACCGCGTCCGCGCAGTACTCGCCGCCGCCCCCGAGCACGGGATGACCATCGCCGAGATCGCCGAGGCCGCCCACATCGCACGGACCACCACCAGCAAGACCCTCGCCCGCCTCGCCGCCCACAAGGGCGCACGACGCGCGGCAGGCGGCTACATCGGAAGCAGCCGCCAGCCCGACCGCTGGCACCCGGTCCGCACGCCCGCCGAGCAACCCGGCCCCGAGACGCCGGACGCCCCCGACGAGCCCGCGCCCGCCGTCGGCGCGGCCGGGGTGATCTCGGACAGGGCGAACGAGCCAGCAGCCACGCCGGATTCGCCGGTGGCCGGGGACGCGGACCCGGGGGCTGCCGATGGCACCGAAGCCGACAACGGCCCCGACACGGGCCCGGCCGCCCCTGCCCCGCCCGACACCCCCGGCCCTGCCGCCGGGGCCGACGTCGGCCCCGACACGCCCCACGTCGCCCCCGACGTCGCCGATCCTGCCACCCCGCCGGCGCGGGCCACGACCGGCCGTGCTTCCGCCTCGGGCGGCGGCACGGCGGCCCGTTTGGGCGCGGGCGCGCTGCGGCAGCTGGTGCTCACACACCTGACCACCCACCCCGGCCAGGCGTTCACCCCCGGCGAGATCGGCCGGGCGCTGGGCGGCAGGTCCGCGGGCGCGGTCGCCAACGCCTGCGACAAGCTCACCGCCGAGAGCCGCGTGGAACTCACCTGCGAGAAGCCCCGCCGGTTCCGCGCCGTGCGTCCCACCGACGCGGCGGACAGCGTGAACAACGCCCCGACCAGCGCACAACCCTCGAACTGAGCCCCCAACACGGCGCTGCCCGCGTTCCCCCGGAGCGCGGGGAACACGGGCGGCACCGGTGCGCGCTCAGCGGGCGTTTGTCAATACCTGCGCGCCAACCCCAGCCCGCGACTGGTGCGCGGGCACGATGTCACGCTTGCACATGCAGCCGCGCGGCTGCATTATTGTGATAGGCAACCGAAAGGCTGCCTATCACAGGGGAGGACGATCATGGCCGATATCCGGCACCGTGTGGGCGTCTACGCCGCGCAGCAGAAGGTCTACGACACGGTGAGCACGCCCGAGGGGGTGTCGAAGTGGTGGATGCCCACGAGCGGTGACGCCGGGAGGGAACTTGAGTTCGGAGGCGGGGAGAAGCCCGTCCTGACCGTGCGGGTGGCCGAGCTCGTCGCGGATGAGCGGGTGGTGTGGGAATGCGTCGATGGTCCGGCCGAGTGGGTCGGCACCACCATCACGTTCGATATCTACCCCGGACCCGCGGCGGAAGAGACGGTCGTGAAGTTCACCCACGCGAACTGGCGTGAGCCGGTGGAGTTCATGCACCACTGCTCCACGCGGTGGGGGCAGTTCCTGTTCAGCCTGAAGAACGGGCTGGAGAACGGCGGCTGGCAGCCTGTCGCAGAGATGCCCCTCGCCAGCAGCTGGAACTGACCGCGCCCGTGGACGAGGTCTTCCGGGCCCTGGCCGATCCGACGCGGCGTCGGCTCCTGGACAGTCTCAACGCCCGCAATGGCCAGACGCTGCGGGAACTGTGCGCCGGATTGGACATGGCCCGGCAGTCCGTCAGCAAGCACCTGGCGATCCTGGAGCAGGCCACGCTGGTCACCGCGGTGTGGCAGGGGCGGGAGAAGATCCACTATCTCAACGCCGTTCCGATCAACGAGATCGCACAGCGATGGATCAACCGGTACGACCAGGCCCGCGTCGAGGCCCTGGCGGATCTGAAACAAGCCCTGGAAGGGACCCCTTTGGACGCCAGCGGCAACCCCGCATTCGTGTACACCACCTATATACGCACCACGCCGGAACGGTTGTGGCAGGCGCTGACAGAGCCCGCCTTCACCCGGCGGTACTGGGCCGGACACACCTTCGAGTCGGACTGGCGGCCCGGCTCGACCATCGTCGTGACGACAGGCGACGGCCGCATCGCCGATGACCCGGACCAGGTCGTCCTGGAATCCGACCCGTTTCGCCGCCTCGCCTACACCTGGCACAACAAGACGACGTGCGATGGGGGGACACCCGAGCCGCGTTCCAAGGTGGCCTTCCACCTGGAAGACATCGGCGGCTTGGTGAAACTCACCGTCATCCACGACGGCTTCATGCCGGGCAGCAAGGTACTGGAGAGCATCAGCCGCGGCTGGCCGCGTGTCCTCGCCGATCTCAAGACCCTGCTGGAAGTGGGCGATCCGGCTCCATTGACCATGGACAGTGGTGACGGCGACGCACCTTGACGATCTTGCTCATGGGGGCGACCTCGTGGCTTGGTGCGTCACCACAACATGCACACCAGCAACGAATCGCCGAACGCGCTGGCATGGGCGACGCCGCACAAGTACTTCCCCGACCTTCCGCCCGTCCTCACCGCTTGGTGTGAACGCCAGGCCAAGGGACATCTCGCCCAGTTGGCCGCCGTCGACCCGGCCGACCCGCCCACGGAACCGGGCGGCTGACGATTCGTCAGCCCCCCCGCCCCCGCGCGCCCCCCCCCGCCCCCCCGCGCCCCCCCCCCCCGCCCCCCCGGTGTCGACGCTCCAGTGGTCTCGCTGTCCGCGGAGGGCCTCACGCACGGGAGATCGCCGCATACCTGGCCGAGACGCGCGACACCGAGATGTCCGCGACCACCATCACCGCGATCACCGACCGTGTCGTCCGCGACGACGTGGTCGCCGAGGGATCACCATCGACTTCCGCTCACCCCCGTCGCGCCCGTTGCCGCGCCGGTGCGGGACAAGCGAGGATCACGCTGCCCGCGACGCACCAACAGCCCAGCTGATCAGGGGGATTCATGGCACGCATGACCGCACGCTGGATCGGCGTCGTTGCCGCCGTCGGGCTCGTCCTCACCGCATGCGGGGGCGGCGACGACAAGGGCCCCGGCGGCACGGACATCGGGAAACCCGGCTCCGGAACGGACGGCCTGCGCGCCGCGCTCGCCGCCGTCACCGAAGAGTCCGTCAACGGATCCGGTAGCGCGATGCTCCACTTCCGTGACGCCGCCAGGCTCCGTGCGCTCGTGGCGGCCGACCGCAAACGCTTCGGGTATGTCGCCGTGGTTCTGGGATGGAGTCCGCTCGGCACGACCGCAACCAACTGGGACACGCCGAACGTTCTGGACCTGCACGTCGACCAAGTCGACACCGCCGTCAGCGTCGGCCCGATGGGTAAGCCCGGTGGCTACTACACCGGAACGTTCGACACGGCAAAGCTGCAATCAGCCTTGGCCGCAAAAGGCTACGCGCAACAAGGCGACCTGTGGTCGGTGGGCGCACCCAACGGCATGTATCAGGCCTATCGGGTGGCCGCGGATCGACTCGAATGGACAAGCGGGAACCCGGTGTTCGCTGCGCGGGAGTCGATCCCGTCGCCGCGCTTGTCAGAGCGCCCCGCCTGGAGGGCCATGGCCGATTGCCTCGGCAACGGTGTATACGCCGCCGACATCCTCCGCGCCCCCGAGGAACGAGCGTCTCTGATCGGTATCGGCTACCACGCCGAGAGCGCGGCGAAATCGTCCGAGGACGTGTGCGCGGTGTACAGCAACCCAGCGGACGCCGAGCGCGCCGCCGGTTGGTGGCGGTCCCACCAGCGTCCCGACAAGCCGGTCGCGGTCACTGTTGTGAAGGCGGGCGACATGACCGCCCTGAAACTCACTGTAGACAACAGCGCTGACCGGCCCGCCGGAGTCTTCGACCTGATGTTCAGCTTCACCATGGGCGGGCAGTCCTTCGGCCCCAGTTTCGGCGGCGAATAGAGGACTGGAAGTGTGGACTCAGGCCGTGGGCGGGGATTGCGGTGGATACACCCGGGTGAGGCGTTGCACGACCGCGTCGATCTGTCCCAGGGCCGCTTGGGCTTCGGCTGTCTCGGTGTCCGAGGACGCGGCGTCTGCGGGGAGTTCGCGACGCGGACGGGCCGGCCGACGGCCAGGCTGGGGCCACGATGTTTGCGTCATCGACCGGCTCAACAGCCTCCTGCGAAGCCAGGTCGCTGTCTGAGGCGCCGGGCTCGGGGTGGGCAGTGAGGAATTGCGTGGCGAGGTCGCGCAGCCGGGCGAGCGCGGCGTTCGGGTCGAGGGCAAGGTCGCCGTCGCGTGCCTCGCACGGCTGGGTCAAGCAACAGCAGCAGAAGACAGCCCGGCCAGGTCGCGGACGCGGCGGGCGTAGTCGATGCCGTCGAGGATCTGGGCGCGCGTCACGGCGGTGGTCCAGTGCGCGACGAGGTGGCGGCACTCACCCATCGCCCTGCTCCCGCCCGGTGGTGCGGTCCTGGTCGGCGAGGGTGCGGGCGTACGCCGGATTGGCCACGACCAGGGCCGTGCACACGCCGTGCGCGCGGCGCACGAGCGCGTCCTTGACGAGCCAGGAGAAGTAGATCTCCAGGTCGGCCGTGACGCGGTCGGCGATGCCGTCGCTGTCGTAGCGGACGTTGTAGGAGGCATGCGCGACGGTCTGGTCGGCGCTGTTGCGGAACTCCACCGCCCACCCCGCGCGGTCAGCCCTGCCCTGTGGCGCGACTGGTTCCGCGCGGGTTGGATGCGTGTGCGAGGACGCGGCCACGCTGGTGTGTGCGGCGAGGGGGCAGCCCGGCTCGTGCCACACGGGGTCGGCGAAGTGCGGTGCGAGCGTTACCTGCTCGGGGTACGCGTCCGGATCGCGGGGGACGAAGTGCGCGCCGAGGTCCGCGAGGTGGTGGATGACACCGTGCGGGCCGAGCCGGTCGCAGCTCGGGCACGGTAACAGCACGTGGAACCGGATTCCCTGCTGCGCGGGGAGACTCTCCGGCGGCTGGCAGGTGTGTTCGGCGTAGAACGTGAGGCTGCGGCCCGAGGCCGGGTCGGTGACCGGCAGGACGAGCCCTCCGGGTGGGCCGATGGAGGCGGTGACCGCCTCGTGGGGCAGGCCGAGCAGAACGGCGAGTGCCGTCCTCGCGCGCTCGGCTGCGTCGCGGAATGCGCCTTGGGGAACAGCGTAGGCGGCGGCTTCGTCGCGGGCGCGCAGCGCCGCGATCGCACGGTCCCGCAGCGGGATCGCGCTGGTGGTCGAGGTGGTCACGGAAGACTCCTTACGGGACGGGGGGACAAGTTCGGATTGCTGGCGGCGCGGGTGCGGGCAGCGAGGCCGGTGTGCGGCTTCTGGCGTTGTTGGCCGTCCTGCGCCGAGTTGTTCCTGCTACGCGGGGGCCAGCCGGGTGGAGACCGTCGGCCGAGGCGTGGTGCGTCGGTGCCGGGCATCGGCAGCGGTCGGGTCAGGAAGCGGGCGGCGGCGCCAGGTGGCCGCCGGGGCGGTGGGCCGCGAGGACCCGGGTGTAGGTGACGAGTTCGGCGTTCAGGGTCTGGCGAAGTTCGGCGATACGGGCCAGGCCCGTGTCGATGCGCCCGGCCTGCTGGGCCAAGGAGGTCCAGGCTCCGCTGAGCCCGAGGTGGGTGTCGGGGTCGGCAGCGGCGCGGGCGGCCTCGGTGGAGGCATGGGCGATGTCGCGGGCGGCTTCGGTGTCGAAGAAGTCCAGCCGGGTCGCAGTCGTCACGAGCAGGCTCGCGAGCGCGGCGAGCGCCTCATCGTCCTTGTGCCGGAGCACCAGTTCGTACGGGTCGACGCCGACGTGGTCGCGGACCATGCGGGTGCCGAGCGGCACGCGCGCGACGGTGGTGTGCGGGGCGGTCGTGTTGGCGGTCATGGCGACGGGTCCTTTCGGTGCGGATGCCGGCTTCAGGCCCGAGGGCCGGGCGCCGGTGAGGCGGGTGGAGTGTCAGGGGCAGCCGGAGCGGTGCGCCCGAGCTGTCGGCGGGCGGTTCGGTGACGCGGCGGGCGTCGTCCATCTCCCCGTTCGGCAGGGTGGTGTGGGTGAGCAGCCGGATGCCGTCGGCGGCGCGGAGTACGAGCCAGGGGTGGTCGCGGGGCCATCGGTCCTGGCCGAGCGCGCACAGCACGGTACGGGCGAGGCTGGCGCAGGCGGTGTCGGTGAGCGGGCCCGCGCCGGGGTCCTGATCCGGGGCGAGGTGGAGGACCGCGATCGGTCCGGGGGCCTGGCCCGCGTCGGCCGCGCGCGGGGCGCGGCCGAGCGCGGCGTCGATCATGTCGCGGCCGGTGAAGCGGCGTGCCGGTCCGTCGTACAGGCCGGGGCGATCCAGGTGCGCCGCGATGCGGGACAGGCCTCCCCCGGTGGCCGGGTCGACGGTCGGTGCGAGGCTGTCCGCGGCGAGCACCCGCGGTGTGCGCGTGGGGTCGCGGTAGAGGTCGGACAGGGCGCCGAACGCGTCGGCGGCGTAGTGCAGGCGGACGGTCGGCACGGCATGACTCCTCGGATCGGGCACGGGCGTGCAGGACACGGCGGGGCGCACAGTCAGCGCCGACTGCGCGGCGCGGGGGCCGCGATGTACGGGCGGACGGACGCCCACGCGGGCAGGTCACCGATGCAGCGGGGCAGCCCCGGGGCGGTCATGGCACGCATGACGGCGGCGATCACGAAGGCAGGGGTAGAGGGGGTGAAGCGGGCCTTCCACAGCACCCGGCCCGCGGTGGGGGCCCGGCGTACCCGCAGCCGCCAGCCCGCCTCCGGGGTGTCGCATTCGAGTGCGGCCGTGGCGTCGGGCGACCGTGCGACGCGGGTGTCGTCGTAGAAGTGGTCGATGTGCCAAGCGGCTTCGCGCAGGAGCTGCCACACAGTTTCGGGGTTGCCAGGGTCGGCGAGCGCATCGGGTTCGGTGCGGCCAGGGACGGCGAGCGACTCGAGGACGGCGGCGACCATCTCCTGGGGCACGTGTTCGCCGGAGGGCACCAGGCAGCCGTCGTTGAACCAGCCCGACCAGGCGGCGGCTTCGTGAAGGCGCGCCCGTACGGTCCAGATCCCCCGAACGTGGTCGGCGGTGCCTTCCTGGGCGGCGGGGCGCCGGTACGGGTCCCCCCGCGGCGGCTCGGGCACGTACCCCAGCCGTGCCCGGCCGTCCGGGCTGCGCCAGCGGGTGTTTCCGGCGTCGTCGTGCGTGCACGGCCACCCCGCCGCGCGGGCGGCGGCATCGACGGCGAAGGCTGCGTCGCCCGCGAGCCACGGTGGGCATGCGAGCACGACCCGGCGCGGGCCGGTGCGCGAGGGAACGTGCTGTCGAGCGGTCATGGAACACCTCCGAAAGCGGGTCGTGCGATGGGCAAGCGGGCGGGGTGCCAGCGGCGTTCGGCCGGGGTTGCGGGGGCGCTGCGGGCCCTGGGCCGGGGCGGGGGGCCTGATGGGCGCCCCGGCCCAGGGGTCATGGGGCCGGTGTTCAGTCGTGGCAGGCGCGGAGGAGGGCGCACTCGGCGGTGTGCCAGACGGGGTCGAGTGCGCCCGGCGCGGACACGTAATCGGCGATGACCGCGTTCTCGTCGAGATTGCGGGGCGAGAAGTACAAGCCGAGGTCGGCGAGTTCGCGGACCTCGTGTACGGGGATCGAGCGGCGGCATCCCGGGCAGGGGGCCATGACGTGGAACCGGAACGCGGGCGCGTCACGGTGACCCGGGGCGGGGTGGGTTCGTTCGGCGAGGAACGCGAGAGTGCCACCTTGGGACGGGTCGACGACGGTGAGGACGACCGTGCCGTGCGGTGCGAGCGAGGCGAGGATGCCGGCCTCGCCTACGCCGAGGATCCCGGCCAGCGCCATCCGCGACGCGTAGGTGGCGCGGACGGCGTCGGGAGGAAGGTCGCCCCCGCGGTCGGCGTGTTCGGCGCGGGCGGCGGCCTCGTCCCGGGCGCGCAGCGCCGCGACGGCGCGGTCGCGCAGGGAAGCCGGGGTGGTGATGCGGGTGCAGGTGTCGGCGGCCATCGGGAAGTCCCCCTTGTCTCACGCGGGTTCGGGAACGAGGTGGCGGTGCAGGGCTCCGGGCCCGGCCGGGGCTTGTGCGGCCGGCGGCCCGGCCCGGGGCGTCGGGCGGCGTGGGCGCAGGACCGCGCGGCGCGCCGTCAGCCGGCGGGGTGCGGGGCGTGGGCGGCTGTGGGGCCGGGCGCGTCGTGGTCGAGGTCGCCCCACGCGTCGATTAGGCGGGCGAGGTGGCGGCGGGTGGCTTCGTGGGCGGCGGCGACGCGGAGGAGCTCGCCGCGGTCCCGCATCTCGGGACTGGACGTGGCGCGACGGTGGTGACGGATGTCGCTTGCGGCTTCGGCGAGTTCGACGGCGTCGTACTGGAGGGCATGCAGGAGGGCCTTGTCGAGGCGGTCGAGTTCGCGGGCGGTGTCGCGGATCACCTCGGCGAGGACCGCGTGGGGCCCGGCGCCGGTGCAGTCGCGACCCAGTGCGGTGTAGGTGGTGCCGTGCAGCGCCGAGGTCATGACGGCGCCGAGTCCGGGGCGCGCCGTGGTGGCCGCCTTTGCGGGGGCACACGGTGGCTGGCGGCTCTCCGGCCCGGGGCGGGGGGCGCCGTCGGGCGCACCGGTGCTGTGCGCGGCACCGGCGTAGATCTGCGCTGCGGCGTGCAGGGCATCGAGGCGGATCCGGACGTAGCAGTCGGCGGCGGCGAGATTCTGGACGCGGTCCACCAGGTGTCCCCAGGAGAACTGCCGGTGGGCGTCCGTGGCTTCGGCAAACGGGGCCACATCCCAGGCTAGGCGTGCGGCGTCGCGTGCGAGGCGTTCGTCGAGTTCGTCGACTTCGCCGGCGGCACCAAGGAGGTACCGGGCGAGCGCAGCCGACACGGGGCCGGCGGAGCCGTCGGGCGGGGCCAGCTCGGCGGGGTCGGTGACGCCGAGGAATCGGCACAGTGCACGGGTGCCAAGCGGCACGTGGTCGCAGGAAGGCTCGGCGGCGGGCGGGTTGCGGGTCATGGGTTCGCCTCCTTCGGGCGGGCACGGGAACGCGGCGGCGCGATCGATGCGGTGGGCGTGCGTCGTGCAGGGCCCTGGGCCGGGACTGGGGGGAGCCGGGCGGCGGCCCCGGCCCAGGGCAGTGCCGGCGGGCGGGCGGCGGGTGCGGGCGGCCCGCCCGGGGGCGGGTGATGCCGGGCCTCGGGCCGGGGGGTACGGGGGGGGGGGGCCCCGGCCCGTGGGGGTCAGGGGGTGCCGCGGTCAGCGGCGGCTGTGGC
>NZ_JASAOI010000052.1 GCF_029953285.1 Yinghuangia seranimata
CCACGCGGGAGGGGGAGGACGCCACCATCGCGATGCGGATCGCGGCGGTGCAGGTCCCGGCCGTCCCCGCCGCGAGGCTGCCCGCGGCGGTGCGGGCCCGGGCAGTCCCCGAACCGACGGAGCAGCCCGACCGCGCGACCCCTGCTTACTGTGCCGTCACGTATGCGAATCACCAGAACTCCCTCATCGGGGGGTGTTCGCGTCACACCTGCGTCACCGCGCCGCCCGATCCCCACATACGTCGGTGCTGGCCATACGCCAGAATCGGCAGCATGTTGTTCGGCATTCTCGGCCCGGTCGAAGCCGTCCGGCCCGACGGTACCCCCGTCGCAGTCGGTGGCCCGCGTGTCCGCTCGCTGCTCGCGCTTCTGCTGCTCGACCCCGGGCGGATCGTGCCCACCGAGACACTCGTGGACGGGCTCTACGGCGAGGACCCGCCGGGGGACGCGGCCAATGCCCTGCAGTCGCAGGTGTCGCGGCTGCGTCGCGGGCTGCGCGACGACGCCGGGACGGACAAGCTCGTCGAGTTCCACGCCGCCGGGTACCGGCTCGCCGTCGAGGCAGAGCAGGTGGACGCGCACCGGTTCGAGCGGCTCGCCCGGGAGGGCCGCCAGGCGCTGGCCGCCGGCGAGCACGCCGACGCCGCCCGCCTCCTCGCCGACGCGCTCGCCCTGTGGCGAGGCCCGGCGTTCGCCGATCTGACGGACGCTCCGTTCGCCGCCACGCAGGCCGCCGCCTGGGAGGAGCGCCGGCTGGACGTCCTGTCCGACCGGATCGAGGCGGACCTCGCGCTGGGCCGCCACCAGGACCTCGTCCCCGAACTGCACCGGCTGGTGGGCGAGCATCCGCTGCGCGAGCGGATCGTCTCCCAGTCGATGCGCGCGCTGTACGGCGCCGGCCGCCAGGCCGACGCGCTGGCCGTGTACGAGGACACCCGGCGGCTGCTCGCCGACGAGCTCGGCACCGATCCGTCGGCCGAACTGGCGCGCGTGCACCTGGACATCCTGCGCGCCGCCCCGTCCCTGACCCCCGCCCCCGCGCCGGCCGCCGCGCCGCAGTCCGAACACCGAGGGCTGCCCGCCCAGTTCACGAGCTTCGTGGGCCGCGACGCCGAACTGGCCCGGATCGGCTCGTTGCTGACGACCGCTCGGCTCGTCACACTGACCGGGCCCGGCGGCACCGGCAAGACCCGCCTGTCGGTCGAGGCCGGCCGGCGCGCGTCCGGCGACGTGTGCTTCGTCGACCTCGCCCCGGTGCGCCGCGCCGACGAGCTTCCGCAGGCGCTGCTCGACGCGCTCGGGCTGCGCGAGGGCGGCCTGCTCCCCGGCCCGCCCGGCGCGCACGACGACGGCACCGAGCGGCTGCTCGCCGGCCTCGCGGCGCGCGACGTGCTGCTGATCCTCGACAACTGCGAGCAGATCGTCGCCGAAGTGGCCGCGCTCGTGCACCGCGTGCTCGCCTCGTGCCCGGGCGTGCGCGTGATGGCGACCAGCCGCGAGGCGCTCGGTATAACCGGCGAGTCGTTGAGCCCGGTGCCGCGCCTGCCGCTGCCGTCCGCCGACAGCGGGCTGGACGCGGCGCTGGAGTCGCCCGCCGTACGCCTGTTCGTGGACCGTGCGACCGCCGTCCGCCCGGACTTCACGGTCGACGCGGCGACGCTGCCGACCGTCGTCGGCGTGTGCGACGCGCTCGACGGCCTGCCGCTGGCGATCGAACTGGCCGCCGCCCGGCTGCGGGCGCTGCCCCTCGAACAGGTGGCGTCCCGCCTCGACGACCGGTTCCGGCTGCTGTCGCGCGGCAACCGCACGGCCGCCCCGCGGCACCAGACGCTGCGCGCGGTCGTCGAGTGGAGCTGGGAGCTGCTCGACGACGCCGAGCAGACCCTCGCCCGCCGCCTCGCGGTGTTCTCCGGCGGCGCGTCGCTCGACGCCGTCGCCGACGTGTGCGGGCTGGACGAGGACGAGGCCCTCGACCTGCTCGCCGACCTCGCCGACAAGTCGCTCGTCGACGCGGGCAACGGCGACCGCTACCGCATGTCGGAGACGATCCGGCTGTACGCCGTCGAGCGGCTGCGGGAGGCCGGCGAGGAGGAGCGGTTCCGCCGCGCCCACGTCCGGCACTTCCTCGACCTGGCCGACCGTGCCGAGCCGCGGCTGCGCACCGGCGAACAGCTCGAGTGGCTGGACCGGTTGAGTGCCGAGCACGCGAACCTGCGGGCCGCGATGCGCTGGACGATCGACGCCGACCCCGAGCTGGGGCTGCGCCTGGCCGCGGCGCTGGCCTGGTACTGGTGGCTGCGCGGGCTGCGCTTCGAGGCGTCGCCGACGGCCGAGGAGCTGCTGGAGGTGTTCCCGGACGGCGCGCCGCCGGGGCTGCACGAGGAGTTCCTGCTGTGCGCGCTGACGACGCTGTCGGGCAAGGACCCGGCGAGCGACGGCTACCCGCAGCGCCTGGCGATGATCTCGAGCCATCTGGCCGCGCTCGACCGGACCCCGAAGCGGCCGCAGATGTTCGTCATGCTGGGCATGGCGTTCGGCCCGCAGGGCGCCGAGGACCCGCATGTGTGGGAGCTGATCGGCGAGGACGCGTGGTCGGCGGCGATCGTCGAGATCAGCCGGGCGTTCCAGATGCTGTTCAGCGGCCAGGCCACGGAGTCCCGCGGGCACTTCGAGGCGGCGGTGGCCGGGTTCCGGGAGCTCGGCGACCGGTGGGGCATGGCCAACTCGATCGACCAGCTGGCGGTGCTCGCCGACTTCGCGGGCGACCTGACGGGGGCGATGGCGCTGATGGACGAGGCGCTGCAGCTCATGAGCGAGCTGGGCACCGTCGAGGACATCGTCGACCAGCTGGTCCGCCGCGCCGACGCCCACCTGCGTATGGGCAATCCGGCGGCCGCCCGCGTCGACTACACCTCCGCGGTGGAGTCGTCGCAGCGCATCGGCAACCCGCACACGCTCGCGGCGGCGCGCTGCGGGCTGGGTGTCCTGGCCCGGCACGAGGGCCGGTACGCGGAGGCCCGGCGCATCCAGGAGCAGGCGCTGGCGTCGTGCCCGCGGCACAGCTTCGGCAGCGACGACACGGTGGCGTACATCCTCAGCGAACTGGCGTGGACGGCGCTCGCCGAGGGCGACACGCACAAGGCGCGCGGCCTCGCCCACGCCGCCGTCGAACTGACGTACGGCCACTACAACCTGCTGACCTCGGCACTGGGCATGGAGAGCCTCTCGGGGGTCGCCCTCCAGGAGGACGACCCGGCCAAGGCCGCCGCGCTGCTCGGCCTCGCGGTCGCGGTGCGCGGCGGCGCGGTGACGGCCCAGCCGGACATCGCCCGCGTCACGGCGGCCGCGCGGGAGGCGCTGGGCGACGAGGCCTTCGACGCGGCGTACGCGCACGGGGCCGGGCTCGGGCAGGACGAGGTCCCGGCGTTCCTGGGGACCGCCCGGGAGGCGTAGGCCTTCACGCAGGCCCCGGCCGGGCCCGCTGACCGTCCCGCGCACGGGGCGGTCAGCGCTCGGTCAGCGCACGGTCAGCGGCCCCCGCGACGCTCTGGCCATGACTTCCACGCAGATCTCCCCGGCCCGCAAGTGGGCCACGGTGGCCGTCGGCTGCCTGGCGAACGTCGTGCTCGGCATCGACCTCACCGCCCTGCACCTGGCGATCCCGGGACTGGTGGCGGACCTCGACCCGTCCGCCAACCAGATCCTGTGGATCGCGGACTCCTACGGGTTCGCGCTCGCGGGATTCCTGATCACCATGGGCGTGCTCGGCGACCGGATCGGCCGCAAGCGGCTGTTCCTGTTCGGCACGCTGGCGTTCGCGGCGACGTCGCTGCTGACCGCGTACGCGTGGAACGCCGAGACGCTGATCCTGGCCCGCACGCTGCTCGGTGTCTCCGGGGCCACGATCATGCCGTCGGCGCTGTCAGTGACCCGGAACGTGTTCACCGATCCGAAGGAACGCACGACGGCCGTCGGCATCGGCATGGGCGTCGGCGCGCTGGGCGTCGGCCTCGGACCGGTGTTCGGCGGGCTCATGCTGGACCACTTCTGGTGGGGCTCGGTCTTCCTGATCAACGTGCCGCTGATGGCGGTGACGTGCGTGCTCGCGCTGTTCATCTGGCCGGAGTCGAAGGACCCGAACCCGCACCGCTTC
Source organism: Yinghuangia seranimata (assembly GCF_029953285.1). GTDB lineage: Bacteria > Actinomycetota > Actinomycetes > Streptomycetales > Streptomycetaceae > Yinghuangia > Yinghuangia seranimata. Next base: position 4,153 of record NZ_JASAOI010000052.1, read on the forward strand.
GACCTGGTCAGCGTGCCGCTGTCGCTGGTCGGCGTGCTCGGGTTCGTGTACGCGGTCAAGGAGGCGGCGGCCAACGGGGTCATGCAGGGCCGCGTCGCGATCTCGCTGGTGCTCGGGCTGCTCGCGGGGATCGCGTTCGTCGTGCGGCAGCAGCGGATCTCGTACCCCCTGATCGACGTGAGCCTTTTCCGGCAGCAGGCGTTCACCGGCTCGGTGCTGGCGAACATGTTCTCGATGTTCGCCCTGATCGCGCAGTCGCTGCTGTTCGCGCAGTACTTCCAGCTGGTGCTGGGCTGGTCGCCGCTGAAGGCCGGGCTCGCGGGGCTGCCGGGCGGCGTGTGCGCGATGATCGGCGGCGCGCTGGCCGCCCCGCTGATCACGGCGTTCGGCCGGGCCCGGGTCGTCGGCATCGGCATGGCGGTCGCGGCGGCGGGCTTCGGGCTCTACATGCTGTCAGGGACCTCGGCCGACTACCTGGTGCTGCTCGTGGCGATGGTGCCGTGCGCGATGGGCATGGGCATGGCGATGACGGTCACCGGCGACACGATCCTCGCCTCGGTGCCGAAGGACCGCGCGGGTGCGGCGTCGGCGATCTCCGAGACCGCGACGGAGCTGGGCGGCGCGCTGGGCATGGCGGTGCTGGGCAGCGTGCTCAACGGCGTCTACCGCAACGAGATCGACGTCCCGGCGGGCGTGCCGGAGTCGGCGCGCGGGTCCGTCGAGGACTCGATCGGCTCGGCGCTGACCAGCGCCGTCACGATGCCGGCGGACGTCGCGGGGCGGGTCGTGGACGCGGCGCGGTCGGCGTTCGTGGACGGCATGCACATGGCGCTGCTGACGAGCGCGGCGCTGGCGCTGCTGGCGGGCGTCGCGGGGCTGGTGCTGCTGCGGGGCGTGCCGAAGGTGCTGGAGGACCCGGACCTCGCGGTGGCGGAGGGTGTGGAGACCACGGAGGTGCCGGGGCAGGGGACGGCGGCGCCGGGGGTCGCGCAGGTCGGCTGACGTCGCGCCGCGTAGGAGTTGCCAGGGGCCGTACCGGAGTTCCGGTACGGCCTCTGGCGTGTGCGGGCGCTTCGGGTGCTCGGCCTTGAGGGGCGTGGCCGCGTCGCCGCCGCCGCCTGCTCCGTCTTCCGCGTCGTCCCCCGGTCGCCGTACACTCGCCCCGACCCCGCTCGCTGACACGTTTCAGCGCCCAGGGGCACGGCACATCGAGGAGGACCCATGGCCGTCGCCGGCGCCGACCCGTCGCTGTACCCCACCCCGCTGCCCGCCGCCGCGCGCCGGTTCGAGCTGCGCACGTCCGGCGGCCCGCTCGCGGCGCTCGAGATCGCGCCCCCGGAGGGCACCGAGCCGCGCGGCACGGCGGTCCTCGTGCCCGGCTTCTCCGGCTCGAAGGAGGACTTCGTCCCGATGCTGGGGGCGTTGGCCGCCGAGGGCTACCGGGTCGTGACGTACGACCAGCGCGGCCAGTTCCAGTCGCCGGGCCCGACCCGCTGGCGGGACTACAGCGTCACCGGGTTCGCCGCCGAACTTGCCGAGGTCGTCACGTCCTTGGACGCCGGGCGCGTCCACCTGCTCGGCCACAGCTTCGGCGGCGTCGTCGCCCAGCGGGCCGTGACGTCCGCCCCCGACCTGGTGCGCTCGCTCACGCTGCTCGACACGGGCCCGGGCGGCACCGACTTCGACGGCGGCAGGTTCGTCAAGCCGATGGTCCTCGTCCTCAAGGTCGGCGGCGTACGCGGCATGTGGACGCTGATGCGCCGCCCGCTCGCCAAGGCCGGCCTCACCGTCGGCGCGCAGGCGTGGCTGCACCACCGCCTCATGCACACCCACAAGGCGAACCTCATCGGCATCATCAACGGCCTGGTCGCCGAGCCGTCCCGCGTACGGGAGTTGGCCGCCACCAAGGTCCCGTGCCTCGTCATGTACGGCGAGAACGACACCCCGTGGTCCCCGCCCACCCAGGCCAAGATGGCCGCCGAACTCGGCGCCCGCCATGTGGTCGTCGCCAACGCGGGGCACACCCCGAACGAGGAACAGCCGGAGGAGACCGCCAAGGCGCTGGCGGACTTCTGGCGCTCCGTCGACGAGGACTGATCCGCGGCGCCTGGACGGCTGTGCGTGCCGCCGAGGCGCCGTCTAATCCCGTGGCGGCCCGATCCCGTGATCACTAAGGTCCGAAGGATGGAACATCACGCCTTGGGCCGCAGCGGTCTGTTCGTCAGCGAGATCACGTACGGCAACTGGCTCACCCACGGCGAGGGCGTCGAGCGCGACGCCGCCACGGCGTGCGTCCGCGCCGCCCTCGACGCCGGCGTGACCACCTTCGACACCGCCGACGTCTACGCCCAGGGCGCCGCCGAAGAGGTCCTCCAGCACGCCCTCAAGGGCGTGCGCCGGGAGTCCGTCGAGATCGCGACGAAGGTCTGCCTGCCGACCGGGCCGGGGCGCAACGACCGCGGCCTGTCCCGCAAGCACGTCGTCGAGTCCTGCAACGCCTCGCTGCGCCGCCTCGGCGTCGACTACGTCGACCTGTACCAGGCGCACCGCTTCGACGACGAAGTCCCGCTGGCGGAAACCCTGATCGCGTTCGACGACCTGGTCCGCGCCGGGAAGGTGCTCTACCTCGGGGTGTCCGAGTGGCGGGCCGACCAGATCGCCGAGGCACTGCGCATCGCCGACGAACTCGGGCTGCGCAGCCGGTTCGTGTCGAACCAGCCGCAGTACAACATGCTTTGGCGCGTCATCGAGCCCGAGGTGTTGCCGCTGTGCGAGGACGAAGGCATCGGCCAGATCGTCTTCCAGCCGCTGGCCCAGGGCGTGTTGACCGGCAAGTACCTTCCGGGACGGGCCGCCCCCGCCGGCTCCCGGGCCACCGCCGACGGGCGTGCCCCGGCCTTCATCGCCCGCGTCCTCGGCGACGCCGTGCTGGAACGCGTCCAGTTGCTGAAGCCGATCGCCGAACAGGCCGAACTGACCATGGCCCAGCTGGCGATCGCCTGGACGCTCAGCCGGCCCGGCGTCGCCTCCGCCGTCATCGGCGCCACCCGCCCCGAACAGGTCCGCGAGAACGCCGAGGCCTCGAGCAGGCGCCTGGACGCCGAAGTGCTGAAGCAGATCGACGACGTCCTGGGCGACCTGGTCGACCGCGACCCGGCCAAGACCGCGCGGATGATGGACGTCAAACCGGAATGGCGCACCGGCCCCGCGTCGTCGTAGCTAGGAATTGCCTTTGGATTCCCCACGGTTCCCCCAAGCGCGTGCGCGCACGGCCGCAGCCACGATTAGCGTGACTGCGGCCAACAGGAACGGGGGGCTGTGATGAGGGTTCGGACTTCCGCGGTCAGCGGCCTGGCGGGCTGCGCGCTCCTGGCCGCGGTTCTCGTCGGGTGCAGCAGTTCCTCGTCGGACCATCCGGCGGCATCGGCGACCTCGGCACGACCAGGCGCCCCCGGTGAGTCGGGTCCCGGAGACTCGGCCGCCACCTCGGGCGGCGGCAAGCCCGCCACGGCACCGCAGTCCCCCACCGCCGCCTCCTCGGCCGATTCCGGTTCCGGTTCCGGCTCCGGCGCGGGGAACAAGACCGCCTTCTGCACCGACGCCGCCAAAGCCATGGCAACCGATTCCAACCTCGACAACGGCCTGACAAGGCGCAGACCGTCGAGGTGTGGGACCGCATGGACAAGGAAGCGCCCGGCGCGGTCAAACCCGACGTCGACAACGTCGACCGCCAGCTCCACCAACAGGCGGACCACGGCACGATGGACGACATCACCGGTTTCAGCATGTCGTACCAGTCCGTCCTGCAATGGGTCGTCGGCAACTGCGGACTGACCCCCTCGTAGCCGGACGGGGCACCACGCCGATCGGGCTAATGCGCCGCAAGCCTCTCGACGAGCCCGATGCCGCGCGCCAGCACCTCGCGTTCTTCCGGCGTCAGCTCCGCTTCGATCGCCCGCGCGAGCCAGTCCGCCCGGCGTCCGCGCTCCTCCTCCAGCAGCTCCTGCCCCGCGGGAGAGAGCTCGACCAGGCTCTTGCGGCCGTCGGTCGGGTGCGCCCGTCGCGTGATCAGCCCCTGGTCCATGAGGAGTCCCACGGCGCGGGCCATGGACTGCGGGCGCACCTGCTGGTCCGCCGCGAGTTCGCTGGTCGTCATCGCGCCGTTGCGATCCAGCGCGCCGAGGACGGCCGCCTGGCCGAACGGCATCTGGTCCTCGAGCTTCACGCGCCGCGTGAGCTTGCCGATCGCGGTGCGCAGTTCGGCGGCGACGGTGGCGGATTCCGGAACGGGCATGCCGGATGGTAACGCAGCACAGCTGCACAGCACGGCTGCGCAGCACAACTGAACAGTGAAACTGAACAGCATGACTGCACAGCATTGCTGTAGAGTTCCTCGCGCCGGAACCGGCGCCGCCGTCGCGACCCAGGCCGCAACCCGGACCTGACGCGACATCGAGAAGGGCTCCCATGACCGCCATCACCTCCGTCGTCGGCCGCAGCGTCCTCGACAGCAGGGGCAACCCCACCGTCGAGGTGGACGTGGAACTCGCCGACGGGTCCCTCGGCCGCGCCGCGGTCCCCTCCGGCGCCTCGACCGGCGCCCGCGAGGCCGTCGAGCTGCGCGACGGCGACCCGGACCGCTGGCACGGCAAGGGCGTCGACCGCGCGGTACGCCACGTCGACACGGAGCTCGCCGCCGCCGTCACCGGCCTCGACGCCGAGGACCAGGCGGGCCTCGACGCCGCCCTCACCGCCGCGGACGGCACCTCCACCAAGTCCAGGCTCGGCGCCAACGCGATCCTCGGGGTCTCCCTGGCCGCCGCCAAGGCCGCTGCCGCCGCACATCGCCTGCCGCTCTACCGCTACCTCGGCGGCTCGAACGCCCGGCTGCTGCCCGTCCCGATGATGAACATCGTCAACGGGGGCGCGCACGCGGACAATCCGCTGGACTTCCAGGAGTTCATGATCGCGCCGATCGGCGCGCGGACCTTCTTCGAGGCCGTGCGCATGGGCTCCGAGATCTTCCACACCCTGCGCCGCGACCTCCTCGCCGCCGGGCACTCCACGGCGGTGGGCGACGAGGGCGGCTTCGCGCCCGCCCTGCGTACCGCCGAGGAGGCCCTCGACTTCGTGACGGCCGCGATCGAACGCACGGGCTACCGGCCGGGCACCGACATCGGCCTGGTCATGGACCCGGCGTCGTCCGAGTTCTTCCGCGACGGCGTCTACGACTACTCGGGCGAAGGCATCCGACGTACACCGGCCGAACACGCCGACTACCTCGTCACGTTGATCGACGCCTACCCCGTCGTGTCGATCGAGGACCCGATGGCCGAGGACGACCTGCCCGGGTGGCGGGACCTGACCGCACGCGTCGGCGCGCGCTGCCAGCTCACCGGCGACGACGTGTTCTGCACGAACGAGACCATCCTGCGCGAGGGCATCGCCTCCGGCGTCGCCAACTCGGTTCTGGTGAAGGTCAACCAGATCGGCACCCTGACCGAGGCCCTGGCCACCGTCGACACCGCCCACCGCGCCGGCTACACCGTCGTCATGTCCCACCGCTCCGGGGAAACCGAGGACACCACGATCGCCGACCTCGCGGTGGCCACCGGCTGCGGCCAGATCAAGACCGGATCCCTGTCCCGCTCCGACCGCACCGCCAAGTACAACCAACTCATCCGCATAGAACAGCAGTTGGGCGCCAGCGCCCGGTACGCGGGCACCGAGGCCCTGCGCCGCTGACCACCTTCCGCCCGCGAACCCTGGTCAGTGCTCGCCGCCGCTCCGGAAGACCCCGTCACGGGCGAGCCAGACCAGGGCCGGGGTGCCCATCTCGTCGAGCCACGCCGGCGGTTGTTCGGCCGTGAAAGCCGCGGCCATCGCCTCGAACCACGCCGCGAACGACGGGAAGTCGGGTGCCGCGTCGGCCTCTTCCTCCCAGGCGCCGTCCGCGAGGTAGCGTGCCCGCGGCTCGTCCTGGTGGTGGTAGTAGACCGGGTACTCGCCGTCCGCGCCGGGCTGAGAGACGTCGAAACACCACACCGCCTCGTAACCGGCTTCGGCGAACCCGACCAGGTGATTGGTCGACAGGTCCCGCCCCGGCTCGCGGGCGACCCCCTCGGGCATGTGCACCAACTCCGCGTTCAGCTCGACGAGTTCCTTCTCGTCCACGAGAACGAACTCGCGCTCGCTGTCGTCGTCCTCCCGACAGCAGCGCAGCCGATTGTGCTCCGCCAACACCGCCCGGTAGCTCGGCGGAACCGACCAGGCGACGCTGCCGAAGTGCGGCTCCAGGAGCGTCTCCCGCGCCCGCACCGCCTCACTCGACGCGGGCCCGGCCCCGTCGAGTTCGAGCAGCCCCTCCGAAGCGGCCCGGCGCAGCTCCAGGAGGGCGTCGAGAGGTACAGCCATGTTCTGACTCCTGATGTCCTTGGATCCTCTTGGCCTCGACCGAACGCCGGACAACGCTACATGCGGCAACCGACAAGCCGGTCGACCCAGAAGGCGTCTCCGTGCACTGAGGTGGCCGCGGCCGTGCGCGCATGGTCTGCTGTACCCACGTATGGGCAACCAGACCAAGAGGTTCCGAGCATGGCGGCAATCGAGGACGTCCGGACGCTGGGCACGGAGTTGGAGCGCTCCTATCCGGTGTACGTACGCAATAGGTTGAAGTTCCGCGTCGGGCAGATCGTCTACGTGGCGTTCTCCCTCGATGAGACCGTGATGGGCTTCGGCTTCCCGAAGGAGGAGCGCGAGGACCTCGTCGCGAGCGCCCCGCACAAGTTCCAGATGCCGTCGGAATCAGACATGCGCTTCAACTGGGTCCACGCCACGCTCTCGGAACTGGACCCGACCGAGGCTCGCGAACTGGTCGTCGACGCCTGGCGCATGGTCGTCCCGAAGAAACTCGCCCGCGCCTACGACCTCACCCACCCCGACGGCCCGGGCTGAGCCCAGATCGACCTGCTTGGATCAGCCCATGACGAATTGGTCGGCGCTCAGCGACGCATGCGGTTCGGCAGACCATGTTCCGGCGCTGTTGGACCGCTTCGAAGCCGATCCGAGCGGCGTCTGGTCGGACCTGATGGACCACCTGTGCCCGCAACTGGACACCGTGTACGCGGCAAGCTTCGCCGCTCTCCCCCGACTTGCCGACATCGCGTCACGCAGCGACGGTGAGCACCGCCGGTGGGTGCTCCTGGCAGCCGGAGCAATCATGTCCTGCGCCCCCACCGGAGACGACGTATTCGAAGCCCTCTCGGCCCCGATCGCGATCCTGCACCAGCTGACCGACCAGTCCCTTCGCGAAACCCCAGACACCGAAACCTACGTCGCCCTACTGCAGTCCCTTCTCTCCTTCGAAGGCGTCGAGATCTGGGACCGGTGCCTCGAAGGACTGGAGACCGGCGAGTACGAAGTCGACTGCCCGTACTGCGGCGTCAACCTGTTCATCGTGATCGGCAAGGCCGACTGCTTCGCGGCCAGTGACGACTATTCACTGCGCGAGGTGGAGAAGACACCTCTCCACCCTCTGCGGCCAGATGAGCAGGAGGGCCTGGCAAAACGTCTCCACGACCGAACCTTCGCCGATGGCCAGCACGTCATCTCCCGCGGCGTGCCATACCTGTTCGGCCGAGCGACCTGCCCCGACTGCGGGACGGCCTTTTCCGTATCCGACCGGATCGTCTCCCGCCACCACTGAAGAACCGCTGGTCGGGGTGCCGGCATGGGCCACTCAGTGCGTCGGCGCGGTGTCCGGAATCAGCCGCGTGGCGGTGCGGATCAGGCTGGCGAGCGCGAGCGAGCGGCTGTGCGCGGGCCAGGCGATGTGGGTGGAGACGGGAGGTGCGTCGATCAGGGGTACGGCGGCGTGCTCGTGCCACAGCCAGGTGCGGGCGGAGTCCGGGAGGACGGCCATGGTGCGTCCGAGGGCGATCAGCTGGGCAAGCTGCGTGTGGTCGCGGACTTCCGGGCCTGGACCGGGCGCGTAGGTGCCATGTCGTGGCCAGCGGGCGATCGGGAGATCGGGGACGTCGCTGATGTCGGCCATGGACAGAGCGTCGCGCGCCGCCAGCGGATGCCTCGCGGGCACGACGGCGATCCGCCCTTCGGTCGACAGCTCTTCGCTGTCGAACCCGGCCAGGGAGTGGAACGGCACGATGAGGAGCGCGACATCGGCGCGGCCGTCGCGCAGCATCTGCTCCTGCTCGTTGAAACCGCCGGCCAGCACCTCGACTTCGGCGGCGTCGGGCTCGGCTGCGTAGGCGTCGAGCAGCCGCCGCAGCAGATCGTGGGACGCGGCGGCTTTCACCGCGATGACCAGGCGTTCGCGGGAGGCGTCCGGACGGTCCGTGCCGCCGGAGCGGCGGGTGCGTCGAGCGGCGGCGGCGGTCGCGTCCAGGGCCGCGCGGCCTTCGTGGAGCAGCACCTGTCCGGCGCCGGTCAGGCGCACACCGCGGCGGTCGCGTTCCAACAGGCAGACGCCGAGGCGCCGTTCGAGCTTCTGGATGGCTCGGGAGAGCGGCGGCTGGGCCATGCCCAGGCGTTCGGCGGCGCGGCCGAAGTGCAGTTCCTCGGCGACGGCGACGAAGTACCTGAGCTCGCGCGTCTCCAACGCTTCCACGGCCGTCCCTTTCCTGCGCTCATACCTGACAGGTATCACAGGATACCGACTCGGCGTTGGACGCTCCGCTCGGACGACGGCGAGCATCAACGCCATGAGCAACACGAAGATCGCGCTGGTGACCGGCGCGAACAAGGGCATTGGCTACGCGATCACGGCCGGTCTCGGCGCCTTGGGACACCGCGTGGGCGTGGGAGCCCGCGACGAATCCCGGCTCGAGGCCGCCGTCGAGAAGCTGCGCGCTGCCGGGATCGACGCGTTCGGCGTGCCGCTGGACGTGACGAGCCGACTCAGCGTCACCGGCGCCGCCGAACTGGTCGAGCGGGAGGCCGGGCGCCTCGACGTCCTGGTCAACAACGCCGGGATCTCAGGCGAGATGGGGCCGGGGTGGTTCCAGGATCCGACCGGCCTCGATCTCGACGTGGTCCGCACGGTGGTGGAGACCAACGTGCTTGGCGTCATCCAGGTGACCAACGCGATGCTGCCGCTGCTGCGGCGCTCCGGATCGCCCCGCATCGTCAACGTCTCCAGCTCCGTGGGCTCACTCACCCTGCAGGCGGACCCGGACACCGAGATCGGTCCGGTCATGGCGGCCTACGCGCCGTCGAAGACGTTCCTCAACGCCGTCACCGTCCAGTACGCCCGCCAGTTCGCCGGCACCGGCATCTTGATCAATGCCGCCTGCCCCGGCCTGGTCGCCACCGACTTCACCGGCTTCCACGGCCCCCGCACCCCCGACCAGGGCGCAGCCACCGCAATCCGACTCGCCACCCTCCCGAACGACGGCCCGACCGGCTCGTTCTTCGACGACGACGGCCCCATCCCCTGGTAACCCCACGCCACCACCCTGACGAACAAGGCCGCAGAATCCCCGCACCAGTCCTCACCTGACCCACCAGCCGGTAAACACTCCCCTTCCGCCCCCGGAGGCGCGTTCGCCGCCACGAACTGGGCTCGGCCGTTCGGCTCATCGCACGAAGCACCGATGGCCGACGCATGTACGGCGGCGCCGCCCCAACAGGCGGCGCCGCAACACGCATTCGACCTAGGCCACGCACGGTATGACAGCAAGACACGTACCAGGCACTGCCCTACGCGGCGCGGCCCACCGCCGCGCCGCGCAATTCCGAGGCGCCGGTGCGAGAGGGGGGCACGAACCCTATGGATCCTCGGCTCGCAGTCGTGATCGACTGGGTCCATGAGCTTGGCGGTGGATGTGTTTGTCCTCGGCGGGGACGACAAGATGGTCCTGCTGGACGTCCCGGCAGGCAGCTCAGACCTCGCGGGCTTTGAGCGCTGGCGTACTTACGTGTGGGGATCCGAGGCCGTGCGCTCCCTGGGCGCGAGGTTCTTCCCGATCCTGGCCAGCGGTGACCTCATGGTGGCGCCGGACCAGGTGGCGGACTTCCTGGGCGAGTGCTCCTTGATCCGGAACAGCCTCGAACTCGTCGCCCCCAACGCTGACCCGGGGAAGCCGCATGGGGAGTACGTTCGGCAAATCTCGGAGCGGCTGCGGAACATCGAGGATGCTGCTGAGCGCGCGCGGAGCGTCAGGGGTGGTGTGGTCATCTGGTAGATGTCCGTCCACGAGGAATATGACGGTGGGCCTTGCCCGCGGCGTGGCAGCATGAGGCCATGACGTTGATCCGAAGGGGCGATGCCGCGTAAGTCGCCCGGCGCTGTGCGCGCCCAGACGCGGTTGGTTCGAGGACAGCCCCGAACGTTCAGCCAGGTTCGGGGCCTGCGAAAAAGCGCTCAGGCTGCCGTCAGGCGGCTTGAGACTCAGAGGTTTTGGCCCGGTTTCTTGAGCGAGGCGCTCGGCCAGTACGAGCGGTTCTTGCGCCGACCTGGCCGGTGGCTCTATGTGCCGTTGGCGGATTGCCCCTGCCGTGATCCGGTGGGAGGTCGGGACAATGTGCAAGCCATGCTTGAGGTGTTGCCGCCGACTGCACGCCGTGAACTGAGTCGGATCGTGGCCAGGCTCGACGCCGAGTTCGAGCGGCGGACGTTGCCCGATCCCTATGCGGTCGAGTGGATGAGCAGTCCTTGGTTGGACTCGCCGACCGCCCCGTGGTGGCACCGGCGCTTGACCAAGCCCTAGCCGACGACGGCCGACGCACGCAATAGCGGCGCCGCCCGAACAGGGCGGCGCCGCAACATGCGTTCACCACAGGCCGCACACGGCAAGACAGTGGCTCGCCCGATACTCCGATGTGCGCGGCGCGACCATGGGCCGCGCCGCGCAACCCGTCGGCCCTCCCCATCGATGCATCGGACCAGCTCGTCAACATCACCCGCAGCGTCCGATGGCGGACGGCCACCCCACGCCGCCACAGGGGGCGGCGCCAGACACGTTCACTACCGTCAACGACGCGGCGGAGGGTGTTCGCACATGGGTTGCCAGTCTCGATGAGCGCGCCCGCGGTTCGCGGGCGCGCGGGCGTTCCGTGCCGTCACAGTGGGAGGTGGTAGCGCCGCACGCGCGAAGCGTCGTGGGTGTCATCACCCTTCAGGCCGAACGTCCATACCCCCCGGCGGCGCGGCCCACGGCCGCGCCACGCAAGCCCGTTCGTCCTCCCCCATCACACGAACTGGCACCAGCGCCCGTCGGCCCATCGCGCAAAGCGCCGATGGCCGACGCAGGCAATAGCGGCGCCGCCCGAACAGGGCGGCGCCGCAACATGCAGTTGCCTCCAGCCGCGCGGCAAGACGAATTGTCGTAACGAACACTGTTTGGACGAGGCGCGGCGCACATCAGCGCCGCGCCTGCCCGCCGTGCCCTTACGAACAGGAACGCCGCGCGGCAAGACGGCAACACACGTACCTGGCACTGCGCGGCGCGGCCCACGGCTGCGCTGTGCACCCGGTTTTCCCGCCCGCCGACGCGCGGGCCCAACTCGTCCACCCATAGCCCGCAGCACTCGGTGGCGGACATACAGGGGTGGCGCCGGACACGTTCACTCCCGTCGACCAGACGTAGGCACCCCATCGGCTGGCATTCGCACACGAGTTGTCGGTCCCGATGAACGCGCCTGCAGTTCGCGCGCGTTGAGTGGCGAGGCGGCAGGAGGTGGTGGCGCCTCACGCGCGAAGCGTAGGCACCACCCCCTCAGGCGCGGTCAGGCGTCGGAGGCCACGCCTCACCGGCCCGAACGACGGGCTTGGGCTAGGCGTTCGCTGACTCGCGGGTGTCCGTGGGGGTGTCGGTCTGGGTGCTTTTGGCGATTACCGGGGAGGCGGCGGCGCTGGGGCGGGCCAGTAGTAGGGCGACGGCGGCGCCTGTGGCTGTGATGATGGCGGCTACCCAGCCGCCGAGGTGGATGCCGGTGAGGAGGGCGTGTGGGGTGGAGGCGTCGCCGGAGCGGGCGTTGACCACGGCGATGATGATGGCGAGGCCGATGGCGCCGCCGATTTGGCCGGCGGTGTTGGCGAGGCCCGCGGCGACGCCCTGTTCCTGTGGGGAGACGCCGGCGCCGGCGGCGACGAACATGGCGACGAACGTCCAGCCGCCGCCGAAGCCCCAGACCATCGTGCCCGGCAGCAGGGCCCAGAACGATCCGCCGACGGTCATGACCGCGAAGGTCAGGCCGATGCCAAGGCCGGTGACGAGCATGCCGACCGCCAGCGTGCCGCGCAGGCCGAAGCGTCCGATGAGCGCGGGGGCGGTCTTGCTGGCCGCGACGGCGCAGACGAGGGTCAGCGGGACGAACGCCAGCCCGGCCTGCAGCGCGCTGTAGCCGAGGACCGGCTGCAGGTACATGGTGAACAGGTAGTACCCGGCGCCCAGGGCGCTCTGGAAGAGCAGGATCAGCAGCATCGACACCGAGAGCGTGCGGTTGCGCAGCATGCGCAGCGGCATGAGCGGTTCGCGGGTGCGGGCCTCGACGAGGAGGAACAGGCCGAGGAGCGCGGCGCCGACGAGGATGCCGCCGAGGGCGCGGGGCGACGTCCAACCCGCGTCGGGGCCGCTGACCAGGCCGAAGACGAGCAGCGACGATCCGGCCGTGGCCAGCAGCGCGCCGGGCAGGTCGAAGCCCCCGCGGGCGCGTGCGGGAGGGGCGTCGTCGCGGAGCAGCCAGGCGGCGCCGGCGAGGACGACCGCGACCAGCGGGACGTTGACGAAGAAGATCGAGCGCCAGCCCAGCCATTCGGTGAGCAGCCCGCCGCTGAGCGCGCCGACGGCGAGCCCCGAGCTGCCGGCGAGGCCCCACGCGCCCATGGCGCGGTTGCGGGCGGGTCCTTCCTCGAAGCGCGCGAAGATCAGCGCGAGGGTGGCGGGGCTGAGCAGTGCGCCGCCCAGGCCTTGGACGGCGCGGGCGGCGATGAGGAACCCGGAGTTCCCTGCGAGGCCGCCGGCGAGCGAGGCGGCTCCGTAGATGGCGAGGCCGAGGGTGAACATGCGGCGTGCGCCGAGGCGGTCGACGGCGCGTCCGCCGAGCAGGAGGAAGCCGCCGATGCCGACGGCGTACGCGCTGACCACCCATTGCAGGGACTGGGCGGAGAAGCCGAGTGCGTCGCCGATGTCGGGCAGTGCGACGTACACGATGTTGTAGTCCAGCGCGACGATCAGCTGGGCGAACGCGATGAGCGCGAGGGTGAGGCCGGGCCTCGCGGCACGCTCGTCGGCGGCCGGGCGGGGCCGTCGGGACGGTGTGCGGGCAGGGGACTCCGAAGTGACCACAGGGACGACTCTTTCCCGAGTTCAGTACATGCCGTTGATTTACTACACGGCGTTTAGTGAGTGCACGCTGAACAGTAATCGAACCCTGTAAGCTGTCAAGCGTGAAATCCGCGACGCAGCCGCCCCAGCCCCCGACACAGACCCGGCGCGAACGCCTGCGCGCCGAGACCTCGGCCGAGATCAAGGCGGTCGCGCTGCGCCTGATGGCCGACGGCGGGCCCGACGCGATCTCCCTGCGCGCGATCGCCCGCGAGATGGGCATGACGGCCGGCGCCATCTACGGCTACTTCGACACCCGCGACGCGCTGGTCACCGCCCTGATCGTGGACGTCTACAGCGAACTCCTCGCCGCCGTCGAGGGCGCCCGCGACCGCCTCCCCGCCGACGACGTCGCGGGCCGCATCGTCGCCTGGGGCGTCACCCTGCGCGCCTGGGCGATCGCCAACCCGGAGGGCTTCCGGCTCATCTACGGCGACTCCCTCCGCGGCTACGAACCGCCGTTGCAGGAGGCCGTCACAGCGTCTGAAAAGCGTGCGTGCGAAGGGCTGACCGCCCTCATCGCCGAGGCGTGGCCGTCCGCCGCCAACCGCTACTGCGACGAGGTGTACGCCTGGGCCGACTTCGACGAGGCGCTCGTCGAGAAGGTCCGCACCGCACACCCCGACCTGCCGCCCGCCGGCGCGGCCGTCGCCATGCGCGTGTGGGGACGCATGTACGGCCTGGTCGCCCTCGAGGTCTTCGGCCGCCTGAGCCCACTGGCCCACGACCCGGCCCGGCTCTACGAGGACGAACTCAAGGCCCTCGTACGCGACTTGGGCCTGACCCCCGCCTGAGCCCGGTCAACGACAGCCACATCGTCCACATACCGGACGCCCATTCCACCTACCGGACGCCGCAGACGCCACGCACCGCCCCCGGCTACCGTCTGCGGATGAGCACCACGCCGCAGCCCGAGCAACCCGTCGTCACCGCCCTGACCGACGTCAGCGTGCGCCTCTACACCACCGACCAGATCATCCTCGACAGCGTTGACTGGACGGTACGCAGAGGCGAGCACTGGGCCCTGCTCGGCCCCAACGGCGCAGGCAAGACCACCGTGCTGCGGCTCGTCGGCGCGGTCACGCACCCCACGACCGGCACCGTGGACGTCCTCGGCAACCGCCTCGGCCGCGTCGACATGCGCGAACTGCGCGCCCGCATCGGGTTCGTCTCCAGCGCGCAGAAGGTCCCGCTCGACGAGACCGCGCACACCGTCGTCCTCACCGGCGCGACCGGCACCATCCAGCCGCTGTGGCGCAAGTACGACGAGGAGACGCGCCACCGCGCCCACGAACTCCTCGCCGAGCTCGACCTGAAGGACCTCGCCGACCGCCCGTACGGCGTCTGCTCCGGCGGCCAGCGCGCCCGCGTCCTCATCGCCCGCGCCCTGATCGCCGACCCCGGACTCCTGCTCCTCGACGAGCCGTTCAACGCCCTCGACCTGCCCTCCCGCGAGGACCTGATCGACGCGCTGCACGGCCTCGCCGCGAGCCGCCCGCACCTGAGCACCATCACGGTCACCCACCACCTCGAGGAACTGGCGCCGAACATCGGCCACGCCCTGCTCCTCCGCGACGGCCGCGTCCTCGCCCAGGGCCGCGTCGAGGACGTCCTGACCGGCGCCACCATGACCGCGTGCTTCGGCCGGCCCATCGAGGTCACCCGCCACGCCGACCGTTGGCTGGCCCGCTCGGCCCGCACGCCGGGCCTGCCGCCGCTCGACTGATCCCGGGCACGGGCCGACCTGTCGTTTCGGCGCCCCCGCACGTACAGGCCGCACCCACCAGCACAGCCCCTACTCACATGACCCGGCGCCCTCCGCCCGATACAGCGAATCCGCGAGCCCACCCAGCTCGTCCAGCTGATCAGGGCTCAGGCGCCGTGCCTCCCAAACGAGTTGCGCCAGCTCCGAAGCCGCCGGATGCAGCGGAATCGGAGTCTCCGGCAGGGCGACACCGGCCAGCGCCGCCAACTCCCGCACGGGCAGGCCGATTGCAGCCGCACTTGCCGCGACGATTTCCGGTTTCGGGCCGCCGTTTTCGGCGCCCATCGCCGGGATCGTCGCGCCGGAGACGTACACGTGCCCGAGCGTCAGGACATACAGCGCCTTCGCCGCCGCGGCGTAGCGCAGGTTCCGGTTCTCCAACAACCGGACCACAACCGCCCGCGGACCCGGCCGCGAAACGGCGAACAACCGTCGCGCAAGCGCTGGTTCGAAGCGATCCAACGGCATCGCCCGAGCCGCCTCCATGACCCGGCCGCGCGACTCCGCCTTCATGCGCGCCGTGGAGTGGAGCAGTGGGGCGACGCGTGCCTGCGCGATCGCGGCCCGCGGCGCCAGATCCGCCGGCAACTCCGCACCCACAATGGCGAACACGTCGGAAGCATGCAGGCCGAGCGCAGGCGCGAGCCGCCGCAACAGCTCCTCGTCGCACACCGCGTCACCCCCGAGGAGCCCCACGAGCCGCCCCTCCCGCACATCCGCCCGCTCAGCCACCACCCCCACACCGAGCCCGCGGCATTCCAGCAGCCGCGCCAGCAACGGACCGGTCTCCACCATCGTCGTCATCCCAGCAGGCTAGGACCGCGGGGCCACCGCCGCTCGACCGAGGGGAGGCGTTCATGCCGGTGCACGGTGCTGTACGCCGACGGCGCCCCGGACGCCATCGCCGTCTGGGGCGCGTCCGGCGACTGACCTGCGCGTTTGACGACACGCCCGCGCGGCGGGCCGCTACGGAATGGGCAACAGGCCCTCACTCCGAGGCTACGCCGCCCTCCTTCTCCTCCTCGACAGCCGCGCGCAGGTGGGCGAACTCCTCGGCCAGCGTCTCGACCGTGAAATGGGCGTTCAGGCCGCTCGGGTTCGGGAGGACCCACAAGCCCGTCTTGCCGAGGGTGTCGGGCTGGCGGCCCAGGACGGCCTTCGGTTTGGCGAAGGCGGTGCGGTAGGCGCCGATGCCTACCACCGCCAGCCAACGCGGTTGGTATTCCTCGACCTTCGCGCGGAGGATCTTGCCGCCGGTCTTGTACTCGTCGGCGAGGAGTTCGGCCGCGCCGGCCGTGGCCCGGGCGACGACGTTGGTGATGCCGAGGCCCAGGGCGACCAGTTCGTCCTGCTCGTCCGGGCGCATCAGGCGCGGGGTGAACCCCGAGCGGTGCAGTGCGGGCCAGAACCGGTTGCCGGGGCGGGCGAAGTGGTGGCCGGTGACCGCCGACATCAGGCCCGGGTTGATTCCACTGAAAAGTACGTCGAGATGGGGCCCGATGACGTCGGGAATGGTCCGGCCGGTCGCGGCGGCCAGTTCCTCGCGGGTGTAGCGCTTGGTCACGGGGACAGTCTCCCCGATGTTCCGACAAGGCCCGGCGTCGGGCTCGCGCAGCAACACACACCGACGCCACGGCGGGCGGCTATCTCCTGGACGGAGGCGCGGCCGTCGACCTAGCGTGCGTCGTGACGATGCCGGGTCCACGGCATCCCGGACACGGGGAGAACATTGAGCACGTCGCACGACAACACGTCCGGCGCGGCCGCCGACAGCAGCGGGCCCGTCACGCTGATCACCGGTGGTTCGACGGGGATCGGTGCCGCCACGGTGAAGGCGCTGCTGGCGGCCGGGCACCGGGTCGCGGTGACCGGGCGGAGTGAGAAGAAGCTGGACGCCCTGCTGGGCGAACTCGGGGCGGGCGAGCGGCTGGTCGCGCTGCCCGGGGACGCCGCGGACTGGGCCGCGGTGAGCGGTGCGGTCGCCGCCACCGTGGAGGCGTTCGGACGACTGGACAACGCGGTGTCGAACGCCGGGTTCTCGGTCGAGGGCAACGTGGAGACCGCGGACCCGGACGGCATGCGCGACATGGTGCTGACCAACGTGCTGGGCCCGAGCCTGCTGATCAAGGCCGCGCTGCCGCTGCTGCGGGAGACCAAGGGCCGGATCGTGCTGGTCGGCAGCAGCGGAGGACTCAAGCACAGCCCCGGCAACCTGTACTCGGCCACGAAGTGGGCGGTGACCGCGCTCGCGGAGAACACCCGCATGCTGGCGACGCAGGACGGCGTCGGCGTCACGCTGATCGCGCCGGGCCGGGTGCTGACGCCGTTCTGGGAGGACCGTCCGGGCGGCGCGGCGGCGGCCGGGCCGATGCTGACGGCCGAGCAGATCGCGGACACCATCGTGTGGGCGGTGTCGCAGCCGCAGGGCGTGGACGTCAACACCGTCCAGTTGAGGCCGACCGGGCAAGCCCACTAGGCAGTCCCCAGGGGGCGCCCCGCATGGCCGGGACGGGCATCCCGCCCGGCCCGCCGTCCGGGCGCGCCCCCTCGGGCCGTTTCGCGGCCTGTTCCTCGGTGAGCAGCGCCAGGGTCCGCATGGAGACGGGCAGCGCCGCGGCGACGCCGGGCCCGAGCCGGCGCCCGTAAAGACCCGACAGCACGCCGACGATCGTGACCGTGTGGGTGAACCGGCAGCCGGCGCCGGCCGCGTCGGCGCCGACGCGGTACGCGCGATAGATGCGTGCCCCCGGCAGGTCGGTGACGGCCATGAACGACACGAACGGCACGACGTGCACGATCCGGAAGCCGGTGCCCCGTCCCCGCGTCGGCCACAGCGTCCCGGTGCCGCCGGACCCGAACGCGCCGTCGAGTACTGCGCCGCGCAACGAGACGTCCCACAGCGGCCATTCGTCGACTGCCGTGTACTGCTCCCACAGGTGCGCGACCGGCGCTGCGGTGTGGTCGCTGTTGCGGTACGTCCACATGGAGCGGGTTCCCTTCCTGAGGTGTCTCTGCAGCCGGCTCAGCGGCCCTGGCACACTCGGCGTGCGGGTGAGCGTGAGGTGTGTCGGCGTCATCGCACGATGCCCAGCCGAATCAGTACGGCGACCACGCCCGCGCAGCCGAGGCCGAGCCGGATGATCGAGGCCGGTGGGTTGCGCGGCAGTGGTGGCATATCCGAAAGCATGCCGAGCGCGGCGCCCGCGGGGCAGATACCGATGTCGCCGGTCACCGATGACAAATGTCATGGTCGGGCGGGGATATCGGCATCTGGTTGGTCGGCGGGAGCGCGGCGAGACTGCGGGAATGGTCTCGGCTCACGTACGCGCAACGATGGCGACCGGTGTCCGCCTCGGCGCGGACCGGCCGCATATGCCCCGCTCCCCCGCACGTCTATCGTTGTCCCCCGACGATCTTCGCTGGGGGGCGGAACTGGACGGGAGAGCGACGACGAGCGCGCGCGGCCACGCTGCCCGCGCCTGGACGCACGCCCGCAGCACGGCCCGCCGGCTGGTCGGCCGCGGCGCGTCGGTCGCCGACGAGCGCACCCCGTACGAGCGCTATGCCCGCCTGGTCGCCCCCGCCGCACTCCTCTACAACCTGACCGTCCCCGTGGTCGGCGTGACCCGCCTGACGGGCGTCGTGCCGCGCACGCACCTGGAGCTCGCCGCCGCCGCGATGACGGTGCTACTCGTCCTCCACGTACGCCACGTCCTCGCCGCCCTGCGCGGCAGGCGGCCGCGCGGCGCGGTCTGGACGCTGGTCCTCATGGCGGTGGTGACGGCGGTCCCGATCCCGTACCTGGCCGGGCGCTGGTCGATGTCGATGCTGGCCGCGTCGTGTCTGTTGGTGCTGCCGCTGCGGTGGGGCGCCCCGGCCGCGGCGGGGGTGTTCGCCGCGCAGCTGCTGACGGGGCTGCGCTACGGCGAGTGGCACTGGACGGTCTACATCGCGCTGAGCGTGGTCGCCACGACGGTTTCCATGACCGCCATCGTGTGGTTGGCCCGCGCCGTGCGCCGCCTGCACGCCGCCCGGCAGGACCTGGCGCGCGCCGCGGTCCTCGGTGAGCGGCTGCGGATCGACGCCGAGCTACGCCACCGCATAGAACCGGCGCTCGCGGGCCTGGCGGCGGACGCCGCCCGGGCGGCGCGGTCGGCCGAGCACGCCCCGGAGGCGGTCGCGGCGGAGGTCGGTGACCTGTCGGCGCGGTCGCGCGGCACGCTCGCGGAGACCCGTGCGTTGCTGGCGGGCTATCAGGACTCCTCGCTGCGGGCCGAGTTGGCGACGGCGGCGACGCTGTTCGCGGCCGCCGGCATCTCGGTGGACCTGCTCGTACCCGTCGCGGAGGACGGCTCGGCGGTCGGGCTGACGGCCGATCAGGACGCCGCGCTGCGGATCGCCCTGCGCGAGACGGTCGCGCGGACCCTGGCGGTGGGCGCGGGCCGGCACTTCGTGGTCACCCTGCACGGAACGGCGCTGCGCGTCGAGTCGACGGCGGAGGTGGTCGTGTGACGGCCGCACCGCAGCTCACCGCGCAACCGCCCGCCGCAGCAGACGCACAGGCGGCCGACACCCCGACCCGCTCCCGCGCCGCGGAGACCGGCGACGCGCTGGTCGGCACACCGCGTCGCCGCACCTGTCTGGTCTTCTTCGTCACGGCGCTCTTCACGACGCCCGCGCCGTTCGCGACCGGGTACGCCATGGACGGCCCCAAGCCGGGGCCGTGGTGGCTCCCGGTGCTGCTGGGTGTCGTGCTGCTCGGGCTGCAGATGCGGCACTCGCTGGCGTCGGCGCGCGGGCTGGTGCCGCGTTTCGGCTGGTGGTCGTACGCGGCGATCACCACGCTGACGTTCGCGCCCCTGCCGTCCTACGGATGGACGTGGGCGATGACCGCGTACATGTTCGCCGCGACCACCCTGATGATGCTGCCGACCCGGCTCGGCCTCGCCGCCGTGGCCGCGACGGTGTTGGGCTACGGAACCGCCGCCGGACTTGCCGGGTACGCGTTCGACGGCGGGATCGTCGACACGGTTTCGCTGGGCCTGCTGTGGGTGTTCAGTCCGCTCGGCGCGGCGATCGCCGTGTACGGCGTGACCGTGCTGGCCCGCCTGGCCGACCAACTGCACGCGACACAGGCAGAGTTGGCGGAGATCGCGGTGGGCAGGGAACGCCTGCGGGTGTCGCGCGACCTGCACGACCTGCTCGGGCAGAGCCTCTCGGCGATCTCGCTGAAGGGCGATCTGGCGCTGCGTCTGCTGTCCCGCGACCCGGCGGCGGCACGCGACCAGTTGGCCGACATCACCGAGGTCGCGCGCGGCGCCCTCGGCGGGGTGCGGGCGGTCGCGCGCGACGAGCACGCGGTGTCGCTGGCCACCGAGACGGCGGGTGCGCACGCGCTGCTGCGGGCCGCGGGGGTCACCGCTTCGGGCGACCTCGCGGCGGCGGACGGAGCGGGGCCGGCGACCGCCGAGGTGCTGGCGTGGGCGGTCCGCGAAGGCGTGACGAACGTGCTGCGGCACAGCACGGCGACGGTGTGCGAGCTGACCGCGGTGCGGCGCGGCGGGCTCGTCGTCCTGTCGATCGTGAACGACGGGGTACGCGACGGCGGCGACGACCCGTCGCGGCGAACCGGCACGGAAGCGGGCACGGCGACGGAACCACGGACGGACACGACAGCAGTCGCAACGGGCTCCAGACCCACCGGCACGGCGACCGCAGCCACCGACGCCCCCACTGCCTCCGCCGCCACCGCGCGCTCCGGCCGGGGCCTCCAGGGCCTCGCCGGCCGCGCCGCGGCGCTCGGCGGTCGGGCGTACGCCGGTCCGGTCGGCGGCGGCCGGTTCCGGGTGACGGTCGAACTCCCGTACGCCGTAGGCCCGTCCGGCCCCGCCTCCACCGCCCCACCCCCTGAAAGGACATCGTCGTGATCCGCGTCCTGATCGCCGAGGACCAGCACATGATCCGCGGCGCTCTGGTCGCGCTGCTGTCGCTGGAGGACGACCTCGAGGTCGTCGCCGAGTTGGACCGCGGCGACACGATCGTCGACACGGCGCTGCGCACGCGGCCGGACGTGGCGGTGGTCGACATCGACCTGCCGGGCATGGACGGACTCACCGCCGCCGACGGGCTGTTCCGCGTCCTGCCGTCGTGCCGGGTGCTGGTGCTGACGGGCCTGAGCCAGCCCGGCCACCTCCTGCGCGCGCTGAAGGTGCACACGCGCGGGTTCCTGGTGAAGGACGCCCCGGCGGCGACCCTCGCCGACGGCGTGCGGAGGGTCGCGGCGGGCGAACGGGTCATCGACCCGGGCCTCGTGGCGGCCGCGTTGGAGACCGGCGCGAGCCCGCTGACCCCGCGCGAGACGGACGTCCTGCGCGAGGCCAGAGCCGGCGGTTCGACGGACGAGATCGGCCGACGCCTCGGCCTGTCCCCCGCCACCGTGCGCAACTACCTGTCGAACGCGGTGGGCAAGGTCGGCGCCCGCAACCGCCTCGACGCCATCCGCATCGCCACCGACGCAGGGTGGCTCTGAGCTGACCAGACGCTCCTGACCCCCGCGCGCCCCAGGCCCGTCGGCCGCCCCCGCCCCTGACCCCGCCCCGAACCGTCGTCAGGGCGTGCGGGCGTGCCGCCGACCGGCCGCGCCCGAGCCGTCCCCACCACGCCGCGACGCGGCGCGATCCGACCATGCCCTTGGAGCAGTCATGCCTGGATTGTCCTGGCGCTACGCCCACCTCACCGACGCCGTGACCCTCGTCTTCACGCGCGGCACGGCCACCCTCGCCCTCCACCTCGACGACAGCTGGTACGCGGAGTTCTCGTACGCCGAAGACGGCCGCCTCGTCACCGCGTTCGACACGGCCGCGGGCCTCGCCGACCGCAAGGGCGACGACCCGTCCCGCTTCGACGAAGCCCTGCGCGACCTCGGCGCCGACCCGCTGACCGGCGACCTCGGGGCGCTCACCGCACGGGAGTTGGTCCTCGCCCTCGCCGAAACCCTCGGCGCGAGCACGCCTTACGACGGATCCGCCTGGTCCCTGAGCCCGACGCAGTCCAGCGCCCAGAACACGTCCCTGTACACGAACGTGCCTGTCATCCAAGGCTCGTAGCCGTCGAGCGGTGCGACCTGGAAGGCCGCCTGCGGGATGCGCGGCGAAGGACTGCGGAACCCGAGCTCCTCGGCGCCGCGGAACCCGCGCCGGCCGTAGTAGTCGGGCGAACCTTCCAGGAACACCAGCGGCGCGCCGGCCGCCCGCGCGGCGTCGAGCGCGGCCGCGACCAGTCGCGTGCCGACACCGCGACGCTGCCACGCGGGAAGCACCGACAGCGGCGACAGGACGAGCACGTCCACGAGCCGACGGGGCGCGTCGAGGCGGGCGGCGCTGAGCATGACGTGCCCGACCACGCCGTCATCGGCAACAGCCGTCAGCGAGATCGTCCCCGCCGCCACCCGCAACGCGTCGACGAGCGGCGCGATGCGGGCGTCCCCACCGAACGCAGCCTCACAGACCCGCCGTACGGCCGCCACGTCGCGCGGCCCCTCCGAACGGATACCGAACCACGCCGCACCGGAGCCGAGTTCGTCGCCGACCAAGCTCCACCGCCTAATGTCCAGAAGCCCGTAAGGAGTTGATGATAGACGGGCCGCAAGGCAACCCGTCAGGAATGCGGCGCGCCCTCGTACGACACCGCGAACAGCCGCTGTTCGGCGTGGTCGAGCGCGACCCGCAGGGCGCCGAGCCCGATGCCGTCGCTGCCGAGCGCGGACAGTTCGACGCGCGGCAACCGCAGGCAGAACTTCGCCAGTTCGGCGCGCAGCGGCTCGACGACGTCGTCGATGCCGGCCGCCCAGCCGCCGACCACGACGATCTCCGGGTCGAGGGTCAGCACCATGGCGGTGATGTCGTGGACAAGGCGCTGCACGAACCGGTCGACGGCCTCGCGGGCGACCGCATCGCCGGTGCGGGCGAGCCGGAAGACCTCGGCGACGGCCTCCTCGTCGAGCGGGACGAGCGGGGTGCCGGTGGTGGACAGCAAGGTCTCCGGCGGGGCCTGTCGGCCGAGCAGGTGCAGGGCGCCGATCTCGCCCGCGGCGCCGCCGAAGCCGCGGTGGACGCGGCCGTTGATGAGCGAGCCCGCCCCGGGGCTGAGCCCGGCGAGGATGTAGACGACGTCGTCGGAGCCGGCGGCGACGCCCTGCCAGCGTTCGCCGATGGCGGCGAGGTTGGCGTCGTTCTCGACCAGCACGGGGCAGCGCAGCGATCGGCTGAGCCGGCCGCCGAGGTCGGTGCCGGTCCAGCCGGGCACCGCCGCGCTGTAGGTGACCACGCCCTTGCGGTCGACGATGCCGGGCGAGCCGACGCCCGCGGCCCACAGCAGGTCGCGGGAGACGTGGGCGCGGCGCAGGAGTTCGGTGACGGCGGCGCGGGTGCGGTCGAGGCGTTCCTCCGCGTCGACGCCGTGCACGGGGCGGGAGTGGCGGGCGACGACGGTGCCGGTGAGGTCGGCGAGCAGGCAGCGCACCTCGTGCATGCCGATGTCGACGGCGAGCAGGTAGCCGGCTTCCGCGTGGAAGCGCAGGCGGCGCGCGGGCCGGCCGCGGCGCCGTCCGGCCGGGCCGGACTCGGGCTCGGCCTCGACCACGAGGCGTTCGCCGAGCAGGCCGTCCACGACGCCTTCGACCGTGGGCCTGGACAGACCGGTGGCGTCCATCAGCTCGGTGACGGTGAGCGCGGCGCCGCCGCGCAGCGCGCGCAGCGTCGCGGCCGAGTTGATGCGCCGCAGCAGGGACGAGTCCCCGCCACCTGATGCCGCCACGGCGCTGTCTCCTTCCCGTGCCACACGATGCGCGTCGGCGGATGCTATCCGACCGGCACGTCGTGGATCACGAGGCCGAGCGGGTTCTGCCGCCCGAGGTGCCGACGGGGCCCACCCCGACGGGCGCCGGTCCGGAGTCGGCGTCGCCGAACGCGAGCCGGCAGGTGTCGGCGCGGTAGGTGGTGACGACGAGCGCCGCGGTGCGGCCCTGGGCGGCGTACGCGGTGGTGACCACGAGCACCGCCGTACCCGGCGGGCGTTCGAGCAGCCGGGCGTCCTCGGGCTCGGCGACGCCGAGTTCGACCGACCGGCTCAGGCCTTCGAGCGGGTGGTGCCGCAGGTGCCGCAGCACGAGCGCGGCGCGCCGGGTGTCGCCGAGGAGTTCGGGGACACGCGGCACGACGGCCCGCGGCACGTACAGGCATTCGAGGCCGACGGTCTGGCCCATCGACAGCTGGCGGCGGCGCACCCGGTGCACCATGGCGCGCGGCCGGACGCCGAGCCGTGCGGCGAGCCGGGCGGGCACGGCGGCGGTGGTGCCGTCGACGAGCTGCCGGTCGCCGAGGTCGATGCCGGGCCAGCCCTCGTCCTGCGTGCTCATGGGGATCTCGAGGCGCGGTCCGGCGACCACGGTGCCGGCGCCGCGCTTGCGGTGCAGCCGGCCCTCGAGCTCCAGCTGCTCCAGGGCCTGCCGCAGTGTGGCGCGGGCGACGCCGAATCTGGCGGCGAGGTCGCGTTCGTTGGGCAGCGCCTGGCCGGCCTCGAACTCGGAGTCGATCGCCTGGACCAGCACCGTGCGCAGGTGCCAGTACTTCGGTTCGGCCGCCACCTCGACGGTCGCCGTCGTCGCCATGCCGCCCCCCTACGGGAATTACGCTTCCCGCTTTACTAAAGGTGCTTGACTTATCTCCGGCGAAGATACGCAGGTCCAGACCAATGGTCAAGGAAGCGTGTGACAGCCGTGCCAACACCTCGTGAAGCCCGCGGCGCGGCCGGGCGACGTCAGCCCGACGGCTGGGTGGGCCGGATCACACCGCCCGCGCCGCCCGGCTGTCAGGGGGCGAGCTCGCGCACGAAGCACACGCGCGGCAGGCCCTCGCCGTCGTAGTCGGACTTCACGGGCACCCCGTCCACCTCGGTGTCGCCCTTCTCGATCGTGAAGCCCATGCGCGTGTGGTACGCGATCGAGTCGCGGTTGGCGGGGCCGGTGATGCACTTGACCCGGGTGCGCCCGGCCTCGCGCGCGCCCGCGAAGAACCGCTCGTACAAGGCCGCCCCGACGCCGCCGCGCTTGCGCTCGGGGTCGACGCCGACGAAGTGGATGTACGCCTCGTCGGGGTGGTCCTGGGACAGGAAGCCGACCAGGAACGCGACCAGCCAGCCGTCTGTGTCGTCTGGGTCCTCGGCGATCCAGCTGGTGCCGGTGAAGTGCTGCAGGAACAGCCGCGGCACGAGGAGCCGGCGCTGCTGCGCGCCGGCCTCGCCGCCGAGGCCGCCCCACCAGTGCGTGAGGCCGTGCTGGATGCGCGGGTAGTCGTCCTCGACCGGGTGCCGGAAGGTCAGGCCTTCAGGTGCGGGCCGCGCGTTCGTCATCGGGGTCCTTTCGATCGTTCGTGCGGATGTCCGTGATCTTGTCCGACGTATGCGGTAGGCAGGACACATGGGTGCACGGGGAAGCGGCGGGGACGGGGACGACACGCCGGCGGGGATCGCCGCCAGGCTGGACGCGGAGCTGGCGGCGCTGGCCGACCCGGTGCGGGCCGAGGCGGCACGGGCGTACCTGCACAGCGAGCGGGTCCACTACGGAGTGTCGGTGCCGCAGGTCCGGGCGGCCGTGCGCGGCATGCACCGGGCGCACCGGGGGCTCACCCGTCCCGAGATCCTCGCCGTCGCGCACACGCTGTGGGCGCCCGAGGTTTTCGAGACACACCTCGCCGCCTGCGTGTGGCTGGAAGCGTACGTCGACCGGCTCGAGCCGGAGGACACGGACCTGCTGGCCGAGATGATCGGCGACGCGGGCACCTGGGCGCTCGTGGACGTACTGGCCGGCGACGTCGCCGGGCGCATGCTGCTGCGGCTGCCCGAGCTGGAGCACGTCCTCAGGGCCTGGGCCGCGCAGGACGAGATGTGGCTGCGCCGCTCCGGCGTGCTGGGCTTCCTGCGGGGAGTCCGTGCCGCGGAGACGTACCCGCGCTGGTTCCCGGTGCTGGGCGAGGTCGCGGACCCGCTGCTCACCGACCCGCGGTTCTTCGTGCGCAAGGTGATCGGATGGGTGCTGCGCGAGGCGACGAAGCACCACCCGGACGACGTGGTCGACTGGGTGTCGGGGCGGCTGGACCGGATCTCGGGGCTGACGCTGCGCGAGGCGCTCAAGCGGGTGCCGGACGACCGGAAAGCGCCCTTGCTGCGCGCCCACCGCGCCGGATGAACCGCATGCTCGACGAAACGAGGAGGATCCCCGCGTGGTGACGAACGCCCAGCTCAAGAAGATGCTGCTCGCGCTGCCGGAGGCCGAGGAGGTCATGGTCGAGGCGTGGGGGCATCCGACCTACCGGGTGCGCGGCAAGATGTTCGCGTCCACCGCGGACGGCTCCCCGACCGTGACCCTGAAGGCGACGAAGGACACCCAGCAGGCGCTGCTGGCCTCCGATCCGGACACGTTCACCTTCCCGGCGTACGTCGGGCGCCACGGCTGGGTGGAGGTGGCCCTCGCCACCGTGGACCGCGCCGAACTGACCGAACTCGTCGCCGAGGCATGGCGGTTGACCGCGCCGAAACGCCTGGTGAAGGCGTACGACGAGACGCACGCGCCGTAATCGCCCGGCGACCCGCGCCCCGGGCCCGGAATAAATCCGGTTGCGCGCCCGCTGAGCACCTCGTACGTTCACTGTCGTGATCACGCGCCGAACCGGCGCGGGTCACGGACTGTCGTCGAAGAGGAGAAGGCCGTTGCTCGTCTGAGGTAGGAGACCCGCACCGCACCGTGTGTCACGGTAGCGGCGGCGCGCGATCTCGACCTCGGCACGGAGCCGCCTTCTCCTTTTGCTTTTCCTCTCTGGGCTGCCCCACTCGACCTGCCGGTTTCGTACGCCGCGCCCGCGTGTGTCTCCAGACGCCGCCCCCATCCAGCGAGCGCCCGGAGGTTCCGTATGTCTATTTCCACGTCCGCCCTGTCCGTCGTGTGCAGCGACCTCGACTTCGCCTGGCCCGACGGACGCGCGGTGTTCACCGGCTTCCAGCTGGCGGTGGGCCCGGGCCGCACCGGCCTGGTCGGCCTCAACGGCGCCGGAAAGTCCACGCTGCTGCGCCTGATCGCCGGCGAACTGGCCCCCACCGGCGGGGCGGTTCGCGTCACCGGGGAGCTGGGCTACCTGCCGCAGAACCTCACCCTCGACGTCGATGCGCGCGTCGACGAGATCCTGGGCATCGCGGAGATCCGGACGGCGCTGCACGCCGTGGAGGCGGGCTCCGTCGACGAGGCGCACTTCACGGCCGTCGGCGACGACTGGGACGTCGAGGAGCGGGCCCAGGCGGCTTTGGACCGGCTCGGCCTCGGCCGGCTGGACCTGGACCGCACGACGGGCGAGCTGTCCGGCGGCGAGTCCGTACTGCTGGCGCTGGCAGGGCAGTTGCTGCGGCGTCCCGACGTCCTGCTGCTCGACGAGCCGACCAACAACCTCGACCTGGCCGCACGCGAGCGCCTGTACGACGCGGTGCTCGCCTGGCCCGGCGTGCTGATCGTGGTCAGCCACGACCGCGAACTGCTCGACCTGGTGGACCAGATCGCCGACCTGCGGGACGGCGACGTGCGCTGGTACGGCGGAGGCTTCTCCGACTACGAGCACGCGCTCGCGGTCGAACAGGAGGCCGCCGAACGGATGGTGCGCGTCGCCGAGGGAGACGTGCGCCGCCAGGAGCGTGAACTCGCGGACGCCCACGTCAAGTTGGCGAGGCGGCAGCGCTACGGCCAGAAGATGAACGCCCAGAAGCGGGAGCCGAAGATCGTGATGGGGCTGCGCAAGCAGCAGGCCCAGGTCTCGGCGGGCAAGCACCGCACCATGCACACGGAACGGCTCGCGGGCGCCCGCGACCGACTGACCGAGGCGGAACGGGCGGTGCACGACGACGACGTGATCCGCGTCGACCTGCCGCTCACCGCCGTGCCGGAGGGCCGCAACGTCCTGTCGCTGCCGGGTGTGCGGCTGCAGTACGGCCCACGCGTCGGCCTCGAGGTCCGCGGCCCGGAACGGATCGCGCTCGTCGGGGCGAACGGCTCGGGCAAGACCACGCTGCTGCGGACCGTCGCGGGCCACCTCGAACCGCTGACCGGGGAGGTACGGCACGGCGTCCCGCTGCGCTATCTGCCGCAACGCCTCGACCTGTTGTTCGACGAGCTGACCGTGGCGGAGAACATCGGCCGCTTCGCCCCGACGGCGACCGACAACGAGATCCGGGCCCGCCTGGCCCGCTTCCTGTTCAAGGGCCGCCGAGCGGACCAGAAGGCCGAGACCCTCTCAGGCGGCGAACGCTTCCGAGCCACCCTCGCCGCTCTGCTCCTGGCCGAACCGGCACCACAACTCCTCATGCTCGACGAGCCGACCAACAACCTCGACATGGCGAGCGTCCGGCAGCTCACCACGGCGCTGGAGTCCTACCAGGGCGCCCTGATCGTGGCCAGCCACGACGTCCCGTTCCTCCGCGACATCGGCGCAACACGGTGGCTGCGGCTCGACGAGGAGGGGCTGACGAGGATCGACCCGATGTAGGAGAACCTGTCCGCGACGCGTCACAGCGGTCCCCCGTCCCACCCCGGCCGGGGCGGGGGACCGCTGTGCGTGGTGTCGGTACGGCTCGTCAGCCGCCGAGCACCGGCAGGACCAGCGCGCACGTGTGCGTGGCATGCGCGGGGTCCAGGGCGTTGAGCACTTCGCGGAGCGCGACGCGGTCGTAGATGACCGCGAGGTGGTCGGCGAAGTCGGTCCAGCAGCCGTTCTGCAGAAGGACGTTGGTCGTTCCAGGACCGTGCATCCAGGCGTTGGTGTACGGCGTCACGACCTCGTCGTAGCGGGTCTGGATCACCGTGTAGTGCACGCCCGGCACGGTGTCGCCGTTCGCGTTGAGCGCGGTGAGGAAATCGGACCCGGTCGCCTGCTGCGTACACGCGACGCACAGCGAGGTCAGGAAGTCCGTGCCGCCGGGGAACGCCTTGAGCAGGCCCAGCAGCCCCCAGAAGTCGGTGCCGTGGTTCGACGGCGACAGGCCGACGAGCTCGTGGACCTTGTCCTGCCCGCCGAGGTTCTGGATGAAGTAGCGCGGCATCATGCCGCCCTGCGAGTGGCCGACGATGTCGACCTTCGGCGCTCCGGTGGCCGCCAGCACGCGGTCGACGAAGGCGCCGAGCTGGGCGGCACTGGTCGGGATGTCGCCGTACCCCTGGAACAGGTTGCCGGGCGAACCCCCGTAGTTGAGCGCGAAGACGCAGTAGCCGTTGTTCGCGAGCAGCGGCGACAGCCCCTGCCAGCTGTCGGTCATGTTGCCGAACGTTCCGTGTACCAGCACGACGGGGTACGGGTGCGCGCTGGTCGGCTCGCAGCCGAAGTCGTTGGCGCCGACCGGGTCGGAGCCGGGGTGGAGCAGTTGGGCGGCGATGCCGGCGCTGAACGAGTAGGGGACGGGGTAGTTGTGGGACGCCGCCGGCTGCGCGCCCGCGGTGCCCGGCAGCGTCCAGGCCAGGCAGAGGGCGAGCAGGGCGACGCAGGCGCGAAGCGCCTTCCGTGGTCTACGGGGGTTCCGGATCAGGTCGGGCACGGGACGACCTCCACATCGACGGGAACAGCCGAACTGCCGTACTGCCGAGTGACACCGGCCGGGGGGTTACCGGAGGTTACATACGGCGTGCGGCGACTTCAATGCGTCCCGCCGGTTGGTTTCGCCGGGGCCCGCGCCCAGGTTTTCGGCAGCGCGGCGTCAGCCCTTGAGCCCGTTCCCCACCGGGTGGCCGGGGTCGGATCCGGACGCGACCCCGCTCTCCTCCCGGTACGCCGCGAGCACCACGACGCCCGACGCCGCCCCGAACACCAGCGCGACGATCCACTGCCCCATCGCCGCCAGCCCCACCGTCGCCACCGCCAGCAGCAGCGCCTCGAGCGCCAGGCGTCCGAGCGCCGAAAGCGGCTGCGGCGCCCACGGCGACGCGAAGTTGCCCCAGGTCACCGCCGCGAGCGCGGGGAACCCGACGGCCAGGATCAGGCTGCCGACCCAGCTGCGACCGAGGTCGACGCCCCACCACGCGAGCGCCCCGCACGCACCCGCTACCAGCACGTACCGGCCGACCGTAGAGATGCCCCGAATCATCATGCGGCCATGGTGACAGCGCGGTTCGCCGGGCGGCAGACCTGGCAGGATATGAATCAATGACCGTTGATTCGCCACACACTTCACCGACGAACACGACCGAAAACCACGACGCGCGCCGCGAGCGCGCCCGAACCGCCCTGCTGGGCCTGGCCCTCGGAGACGCCCTCGGCGCCCAGCACTTCGTCCCGGCCAACCTCCCCGCGCTGCGCGCCCGCACCCTGCCGCCCGCCCCCTGGCCGTGGACCGACGACACCGAAATGGCCTGCGCCGTCTACGCCGAACTCGCCGCACACGGACGGGTCGACCAGAATCGGCTGGCCGCCGCGTTCGCCCGACACCACGACTTCGACCGCGGCTACGGCCCCACCGTCAACCGCATGCTCCGGCTGATCCGCGCGGGCGGCTCGTGGCGCGAACTGGCGGCCGAGCCGTTCGACGGCCAGGGCTCGTGGGGCAACGGCGCCGCGATGCGGGTGGCCCCGCTGGGCGCCTGGTTCGCCGACGACCCGTCGCGTGCCGCCACCGAGGCCGCCCGTTCGGCACAGGTCACCCACACCCACCCGGAAGGCGTCGCGGGCGCGATCGCCGTCGCTGTAGGCGCCGCGCTGCTGGCCGCGCGGGAGCCGGTCGACCCGACGGGCTTCATCACCGCCGTACGCGACCACACCCCGCCCGGCCTGGTCCACGAACGCCTTGGCGCCGCAGTCCGCCTGATAGACCGTCAGGACCCAGCCCAGGTAGGCCGCATCCTCGGCAACGGCCGCCGCGTCAGCGCGCCGGACACCGTCCCGTTCACACTCTGGATCGCGGCCCGGTACCCGGACGCGTTCGAGACGGCCTGCTGGCACACCGCCTCGGCCGGCGGTGACGTCGACACAACGTGCGCGATCGTCGGCGGAATGCTGGGCGCGCGCGTCGGCCTGGACGCGCTGCCCACCACGTGGTTGAACGCAACAGAGCCACTACCCGCGTGGGCTTCCGAGACCAAGCCAGAACCGCAACCTGGCGCGGTGACGCAAGTGTGACGCGAACTACCCCCGATGAGGGAGTTTCGTTGATTCGCATACGTGACAGCACAGTGACCTTGGGGTCCGGGGGCTGGGCTGTCGCGTTGCGGCGTGGGAGTCGAAGACCACGCACCGTCCCGGACCTGCATGCCGGCGGTGGCCACCTCCCCCTCCCGATTTGTGATTGTCCGCGCGGCCGGTCGCCTGTCAAGGCGCGGTGGATCTTCCACGGACAGGTGGCCTGTCGCGTGGTGGTGGGGGCGCCTTGACAGCCGCCCGGCCGCGCTTAAAACCGCGGCAACTATCGGGAGGGGGAGGCGGTGTGGAGGCGCAATGCGTGCTTCGCGTCGCCGTGTTGCGGTTCCAGCGTGGGGCAGGCGGCCGCCTTGGACGACCGGTGACCACGCTTCACGGTTCTCATATCGCACCAAATCGGGCATTAGGGCGCCGAATCCCTTATTGGCTTTGCGTCAAAAGAACCAAATGGCCACATGTTGCCATCTGGTTCTTTTGAAAACCGTTGTCAGTGAGAGGTGAGAGGTCGGCGACCGCAGCCCGGCGGCGCGACCCGTCCCGGCACCCGGCCGACACCGACCGGCAGCGCCG
Source organism: Yinghuangia seranimata (assembly GCF_029953285.1). GTDB lineage: Bacteria > Actinomycetota > Actinomycetes > Streptomycetales > Streptomycetaceae > Yinghuangia > Yinghuangia seranimata. The sequence goes on from NZ_JASAOI010000052.1 coordinate 36,048, forward strand.
GGCGCCCACCACGCTGGGACCGCAGCCCGGCGACGCGTAGCGAGGGAGCGGCGCCACACCTCCCGCCCCTCCCGCAGGTGCCAAGGATGTTCAGCGCGGACGGCCCGCGGGTCAAGCCGCCCCCTCCAGCACGGGACAGGCCACCGGTTCGTCGATGGCCCCACCGCGGCTTGACGCGCGGGACGGCCGCGCGAAAATCGAAAGCGGGAGGGGCGGGAGGCCACCGAACGCGGCGCAGGCCAGGAACGGTACAGCCAGAAGGCCGCTTCCCTCGTCGGAGCAGCCCGACCTCAGTACAGCCAGGCTCAGGCCCAGCCCCGAGTCAGCCCGCTACCACTTCCACGCATCCTCGTCAGTCCCATGCCGAGCCTGGTACTCATCAGCCGTCAACGAACTGTCAGGCCGATCCGCCGCAGGCGGCCCCATCTGCGGATAGGCAGCCGCCTCAGCCCCCGCCCCGAACGCCGCGTCGACATACGCCTGCGCGAGCGCGACCCGCGGCATTCCCTCCCCCAACTCCCGCGCGTCCCGCAACGCCCGGAGCGCCGGTTCGCGCCTCCGCAGCAGGCTGTACGCGATCGCCGCCGTGCAAAGCCCGTGCGCGGCAATCGGCTTGGACCGCGCATAAAACGCCGTCCGATCCCCCTCCCGCGCCGCACCCGCGAAGTCACCACGTACCAACAGGTACAAAGCAGTAGCGTCGCTCGTCGGATACATGGGTTGCAGAGTCAGCCCCACCGACGCCGCAAAATCGACCTCGTTGGGCCCCCACCGATAGGCACCCGGCACAACACCTGTGCCATCGCGCGGCGCCTCCCGGATGTAGCAGGCCGCCCGCACGAACTGCTGGGCGATCTGCGCCCGGTCGGGCCCAGCGGGCATCCCAGGGAACAACGCAAAAGCAAGCTCCGCAGCCTCCTCGTACCGCCCCTGATGCACCAGCAGCTCAGTTTCGAAAACCCGAGCCGCAGCCGTCCCCGGATCAAGCTCACCGAGCGCCCTCTCAGCAGCCTCAAGCTCCCCGGTCGCGAGCAAGTTGCGCACCCGGACCTCCGCCGTCGAACGGGCCAGCAACACGAAAGCGTCCCGTCGGGCGAAAGGCATGGCGAACAGGAACCAGCCAGGCGTCGACGACACCCCATACGGCGAAAAAACCTGCGTCGCGCCCAACACCGCACCCACCGCGAGCCCGACGCCCTTGCCGTCCGGCACGGCGAAAGCCGCAGCAACGGCCACACCCGCGAACACCAGCAGCTCCAGCGCGACACCGAGCCAGACCCGGACCCGCCTCGTCGACTCCGTCCGCGGCGCGATGTCGAACGCCGACCCGATGCCGATCTTGCCGGCCACCAGCAACCGGTCGCCCTTGATCCGCACCACCGCCGGCCGCCCAGTGCCCCGCACAACAGCGAGCACACGCACACCGAACGGCTTGGCGAACGCCCGCCACCACCCCTGGTGCAGCCACTTCCGAGTGATCCAGGACCCGAGGAGCAGTCCGAAGACGTTCTGCCACACGTGCTCCCCGAAAAGACCGAGGAGCGACACCGCAAGCGGCAGTCCGATCAGTGCAGGCGCGTTGCGCCAAAACCCCGCACGCCTTGCGCGGCGGGTCTGTTCGACGAAGCTGAGCGTGGTCACGGCCAGCATGTTCCCAGCACTGAGAAACGACCGAAGCGTTGGGGGGCGCACGACACCGAAAGCGTTGAGAGCACACGACACCGGAAGCGCTCGGGGCACACGACACCGAAAAGGTGGCGAGCCACCAGGTCGGTGGTCTCGCATGCCCGCATATCAGGGGCACCCCGTCGAGCCCTCCGGCATGATGGCGCGATGACGTCCAGGGATCCCCGCCTCGGTGCCACGCTGCTCCTCAAGGAGCGCGACGCGCTCCTCCCCATTCTCCGCGCGACCGACACCGATTCGTTCACGCGTCCGACCGTCCTGCCCGGCTGGAACGTCCGTGAGGTGCTGGCGCACTGCGCGGCGGCGCTCAACATGGCGGCGAGCGACTCGCTCCATGGGTTCAGTGACGCGGAGAACGCCGCCGACCTCGCAGCACGCGCGGACTGGCCCGTCTCGGCGGTGCTCGACGAGCTGGAGGCGGGCTATGCGGGCGCCGCCGAGGAGATGGGGCGGCGAGGCACGCTCTGGGACGGGCTCGCGCTCGGTGAGTGGGTGCACGGCGGGGACGTCCGGCACGCCCTCGGCGTCGCCGACGCCTGGGCGAGCGCCGGCATCGACGACGCCTTGGTGCTGCTGGTCGAACGCACCGCGCAGCCGCAGCGAGGCATTCCCGCGACCGAAGTCACGCTGCCCGACCGCACGTTGCACCTGGGCGACCCCGACGAGGCCCCGGTCGCGACGCTGGTGACGGACACGGCGACGCTGGTCCGGCTCTGTTGCGGCCGCGAGCCGGAGCCGGAGCGGTTCAGGCTGACGGGCGCGGACCCGAAAGCGTACGTGTGCTTCCGTTGAGCCTCAGCAGCCAACGCCAGCGCGGCAGTTCGGTCCACGCCGTGGCGAGGACCAGTGCTCCGACGACGGCGACCGCCCACACCGGCCACAGCACCCAGGCGGCCGCGACGGCCGCGGCCATGTGGACGACGACGATCGCGATCGTCACGTAGCCCGGCACCGGCACGATGACCTGCTGCTTGTCACCCGGCGTCGAGAACACCGTCGGCACGCCGATCAGCAGCACGAGCGCCAGGACCGCGAGCAGCACCGAGTGCCGCTCGAGCGCCCACGGCGTGGCGACCCACGCCACCAGCTCGGTCGCGAAGCGGAAGACCGAGGGCAGTTTGTCGTCGGGCTTGCCCAGAGACTGATCATTCGTCGTCACGGCGGAGTAGCGTGCCACAGCCCGGGCCCAGCGCCTACCCCTGGCAACCCGGAAAACCCCGTGCGGAACGCACCCCGTCCCCACCAGACTCCCCCGCATGCCCACCGAACCCACTCGTCTGACCCGCGTCAACCCGCCGGAGCTCCACACACCGCCCGGCTACAGCCACATCACCGTCGTCGAGGCGGGCCGCACCGCCCACCTCGCCGGGCAGTGCCCCATCGGCCCGGACGGCGGGCTGGTAGGCGACGGCTCGTTCAACACACAGATCGACCAGGTCGCCGCGAACGCACTCGTCGCGCTGCGGGCCGTCGGCGCGGAGCCGAGCAACGTCGTCCGCTCGGTCATCTACGTCCGCAGTGACGACACCGCGGTCCTGGCCTCCGCGTGGGAGCGGCTCAACGCGTCGGTCATCGGTGCCGCGTTCACCAGCGCCTCCACAATGCTCGGCGTCACCCAGCTCGGCTTCCGCGGACAACTCGTCGAGGTGGACCTGACCGCCGCGCTGCCGGACTGAGCCGCGCGCGAAGGCCCCCGCGAGACCGGAGTCAGGCCGCACCCCCTCGTTAGGATCCCCGCATGAGCGCCGCCGTCCCCCTGCTCCTCACCGTCCTCGGCTCGGCCACCCCCTACCCCGCCGCCGACAACCCGTGCTCCGGCTACCTCGTCACGCACGGCGACACGCGGATCTGGGTGGACGCCGGCACGGGCACGCTCGGCGCGCTGCAGCGGCACACCCCGCTGGGGTCGCTCGACGCGGTCTGGATCTCGCACCTGCACGCCGACCACTGCAGCGACCTGCTCACCGCCTACTACGGCCTGCTCTACGCCGACATCGAGCTGCCCGCGCCGCTCCCGCTGTTCGGCCCGCCCGGGATCGCGGACCGGCTCGCCGGGTTCCTGACGAACGGACCGCGCCGCAGCCCGATCGAGGCCGCGTTCGACGTCCACGAGCTGGCCGACCACCACACGGCCGAGGTCGGCGACCTCACGCTCACCAGCCGCGCGGTCTCGCACGGCGGCCTGTCGGCCTTCGCGCTGCGGGTCGACGCACCCGCGGGCGCGTCGCTGGTCTACTCAGGCGACTGCCGCCCCTGCGTCGAGCTGACCGAGCTGGCCGCCGAATGCGACACGCTGCTGTGCGAGGCCGACCTCGACCACGCCCCGGCCGACGAGCCGCAGGTGCACCACACGCCCGAGGACGCCGCCGACACGGCAGCGTCCGCCCGCGCCCGGACGCTCGTCGTCACGCACGTCGGACGCGGGCTCGGACCGCAGAACGCCGTGTCCCGCGCCGCCGCCCGCTTCGCGGGGCCGGTGCGGCACGCGGACCCGGGGGCGACGTTCACGATCGGCGCATAGCGTCCTCCCGTAGCCTCCCCGAGGCACCCGGCCGGCGCCGAAAAACAAAATCAAGAAATCCCCGGCACCGATGTCGAGAACGCGTCGCCGGCTCCGTCCCCGAGGTGAACGCGACCAGAATGGGTGGTCGCGACAGCACCGAGGAGAGCGATCATGGCCAAGTACCTGCTGCTGAAGCACTACCGCGGCGCCCCTGCGGCGGTCAACGACGTGCCGATGGACCAGTGGACGCCGGAGGAGATCTCGGCCCATGTGCAGTACATGCAGGACTTCGCGGACCGGCTTGAGAAGACCGGCGAGTTCGTCGACGGCCAGGCCCTCGCGCCCGAGGGTGCCTGGGTCCGGTACGACGGTGAGGGCCGCCCGCCGGTCACCGACGGCCCGTTCGCCGAGACGAAGGACCTCATCGCCGGCTGGATGGTGATCGACGTCGACACGTACGAGCGCGCCGTCGAGCTGGCCGGCGAACTGTCGGCCGCGCCCGGGGCGGGCGGCAAGCCGATCCACGAGTGGCTCGAGGTGCGCCCCTTCTACACCGCGATGCCGACCGTCACGGAGTGACCACTCCCATGGATGAGGCCCTGCTCCGGAGCCTCACGCCGAGCGTGCTCGGGATCCTCGTCCGCCGCGGAGCCGACTTCGCGGCGGCCGAGGACGCCGTGCAGGACGCGCTGGTCCAGGCCGTCCGCGTGTGGCCCGACGACCCGCCCCGCGATCCGAAGGCGTGGCTGATCACCGTCGCCTGGAACCGTTTCCTGGACGCGACCCGGGCGGACACCGCGCGCCGCCGACGCGAGGACCTCGTCGACGAGCAGCCCGCGCCCGGGCCCGTGCCGTCCGTCGACGACACGCTCCGGCTGTACTTCCTATGCGCCCACCCGTCCCTGACCCCCGCGTCGGCGGTCGCGCTCACGCTGCGCGCCGTCGGTGGTCTGACCACCCGCCAGATCGCCGAGGCATACCTGGTGCCCGAGGCGACGATGGCGCAGCGCATCAGCCGGGCGAAGCGCACGGTGTCGGGGGTGCGGTTCGACCAGCCCGGCGACGTCGCGACCGTGCTGCGCGTCCTCTACCTGGTCTTCAACGAGGGCTACTCGGGCGACGTCGACCTCGCCGCCGAGACAATACGCCTGACCCGGCAGCTGGCCGCCGTGATCGACCACCCCGAGGTCGCGGGGCTGCTCGCGCTGATGCTGCTGCACCACGCGCGGCGCGCCGCCCGCGTCGCGCCCGACGGTGAGCTGATCCCGCTCGCCGACCAGGACCGCCGTCTGTGGGACACGCGCCTGATCGCCGAGGGCGTCGAGATCCTCCAGGCCGCCCTGGCCCGCGACCGGCTGGGCGAGTTCCAGGCGCAGGCGGCCGTCGCGGCCCTGCACGCCGACGCGCCCACCGCTGAGGAGACCGACTGGGTGCAGATCGTCGAGTGGTACGACGAGCTGGCGCGCCTGACGGACAGCCCGGTCGTCCGGCTCAACCGCGCGGTCGCCGTCGGTGAGGCCGACGGACCGCGCGCGGGCCTGGCGGCGCTCGCCGACCTGGACGACGCGTTGCCGCGCTACACGGCGGTGTCGGCCTACCTCCACGAACGCGACGGCGACCTGAAGACCGCGGCACGCCTGTACGCCGAGGCCGCCCGCAAGGCCACCAACGTCGCCGAACGCGACCACCTGACGCGCCAAGCCGCCCGGCTCAACGCGCGGCTGCGGGGCTGACGGGCGCCGCGCAGCGGAGCAGGGTGAGGCGCAGGGGACGGCTTCACCGCGGCCAGGTCGATCCCCGACGGGGGCACCCAGCAAGCACTGTGCCGAAGTGCACCGGTGGCAGCGGCCGCGCAGCGCCGGTCTCGGTGAACGACACGCGCAGCCTCGCGGCGCGGCGGGACGCGTCGCGGCGGGGCGGGACGCGTCGCGGCGGGGCGGGACGCGTCGCGGCGGGGCGGGACGCGTCGCGGCGGGGCGGGACGCGTCGCGGCGGGGCGGGGGGCCACTGGCCACCCTTCCTCGACCACCTCAACGCCCACCCCGCCGACGCCGGGCGTCAACCCGGTCCGCCGCACCGGAACCCCCGGCCGCCGTCCCCCGCCAAAGGTGTCCCAGCCCCCGAACCGGGCACCATCCCTCCATGCCGCCCGACACCCCCGCCCCCTCCGAAGCCGCCCGCCTGACCCCCGTCGAGGCCCGCGCGCTGTTCCGGGCCGGGGCCGTCGCGCCGACCAGTGGCTGGTGTCGGGGGACGACGCAGGCGAACCTGCTGGCCGTGCCCGCCGATTGGGCGTACGACGTGCTGCTGTTCGCGCAGCGCAACCCGAAGCCGTGCCCGGTCCTGGACGTCACCGACCCCGGTGTCCCCGAGACCGTCCTGGCCCCGGGCGCCGACCTGCGCAGCGATCTGCCCCGCTACCGCGTGTGGGAGCACGGTCGGCTCGTCGCCGAGCCCTCCGACGCGACCGACATCTGGCGCGACGACCTGGTCGCCTTCCTCGTCGGGTGCAGCTTCACGTTCGAGTTCGCGCTCGACGCGGCCGGGATCCCCCTGCGGCACGTCGAACAGGGCCGCAACGTCCCGATGTACGTCACCGACCGCCCGACCCGCCCAGCGGGCCGGATGCGCGGCCCGCTCGTCGTGTCGATGCGTCCGATCCCGGCCGCACGGGTGGACGAGGCCGCGCGGGTGAGCGGGCTGATGCCCGCCGTGCACGGCGCGCCCGTCCACTCCGGCGACTTCGCGGGCCTCGGCATCGCCGACCCGGGCAAGCCCGAGTTCGGCGACCCGGTCGACGCCCACGACGGCGACGTGCCGGTGTTCTGGGCGTGCGGCGTCACATTGCAGACGGCCGTCATGGCGTCCGGGATCCCGTTCGCGATCACGCACTCCCCCGGACACATGTTCGTCACCGACACCCCGGACAGCGCCTACCGGGTCGGCTGACCGCTCAGACCCACTCCTCGGCGATCGGCGGCAGGACGGCGCCCAGCAGGTCGCGGTGTCCGGCCGCGCGCCGGGCGATCTCGGTGACGGCGGCCGCACGGTCGTCCGTGCCGCGCGCGGTGTCGATCGAGGCGAACTGTTCCGCGACCTCGGCGCGTTCGACGGGGCCGGGGCGCGGCGCGTCCGGGTCGACCTCGTAGTCGAGGTTCTCGTGCAGGTTGAGGCTGTGCGCGCACACCCGCACCGCCTCGGCGGCCGGCTCCTCGGCCTCGGTCAGGATCAGCGCGCCGACGAGGACGAGCGCCGCGTGGTAGACCCAGTAGGCCTTCTCCTCCGCGGACTCGCCCTCGTTCTCCGGCACGGCGCGCAACGCCCTGGCCAGTTCGGCACGTTCAGCCGCCGGGCCGAGGGTGCGGGCGGCGGCCAGGCCGCGCCCGTACAGCTCGGCGGTCTCCGGTTCGGCGCACAGGTCCACGACCGGGGCCAGGCGCAGCGCGCAGCCGTACGCGTACAGCTGGGCCTGCGCGGCGGTCAGTCCGGGCAGCACGCCGCGCAGGTCGGTGTAGTCGTCGCTCATAGGTCACTCATCGAACCAGAAGGACCGGTAGTCGGACTTGACCCCGGGCCGACGCCACGGGAACTTCTGGCCGCCGATCGTCATGCCCTCGTTCCACAGCGCGGACGCGCACGCGCCGGTGCGGTGCTGGATGCAGACGTTCCAGCTGGCGCCGCCCTCGACGATCTCGTAGATCTTGTTGCCGTCCTTGTCGTACAGGTTGTTGACGATGGTCTGCTCGGCGTGGCCCTTGCCCTCGATGTACTTCTCGTCGGGGCGCAGCTTGCCGTTCATGTCCTTGGGCATCGTCGTGTTGGACGACGCGATCCACTTCTCGATCTCGCCGGTCTTCTTGTTCTGGACGCGGACGGCGGCCACCGTCGTGCTGTTGAAGGGCAGTCCCTGCTGCAGTTCCTTCGACCGCTCGTACATCTCCCGGGCGCCCTGCTCGGTGCCGGGCTTGCGCGGCACGGCCTGGAACGTCGCCTTGCCGGCGGCCGTGGGGTTCTTCTTCTGCTGCTGGAGCCGGTCGACCTGCGTCGTGACGTCGACCTTCGCCATCGCGAGGACGTACGCGTAGGTCTCGTACGGGACTCGCCACCGGTAGGTGCTGCCCGGCGCGGCGCCGGCGGCGGCCGCCGCCTTCGCCTTCGCGTCCTCGGCGGTGAACACCGCGCCCGCGGCGCCCTGGCTGCAGCTCAGGTCGCTGGACTGGCCGAGCGACAGCACACCCGCGGTCTCGCACGCCCCGGCCGGCGTGCCCGCGATGGTGAACGTCGCGGTCATCTGCGCGTCGATCGGCCCGACGGAGGTGCCCTCGGGCGCACCGCTGACCAGGGTCGGGGTGACGTGCGCGACGGCGGTGCAGCCGCCCGCGCCGCACTGCACGTCGGCGCTGCCGTTGAGCTTGAGCGACGGGTCGACGGCGGAGCCGAGCTGCTTGGTGCTGTCGATGAGCGCGTCGACGTCGCGGTCGAAGTCCGGTCCGGTGACCGGGTTCATGTCGAGCTCGGAGTCGTCGCCCTCGGCGCGGGCCGGCGCGGCGGCGCGCGTGGTCGAGAGGGTGAACGCGCGCGGCGCGGCGTGCGGTCCCGAGTGCGGGCCCGCGTACGGTCCCGCGTACCCCGTGCGGGCCGGACCGGCACGGGCCGGGGCCGACGTGCCGGGAGCGGTCGAGGACGCGCCCGGGTCGTCGTCGCCCTGCGACGGGTCGAAGCGCAGCAGCCGGTACGGCGCGTCCTTCGCGATGTAGAGGTCACCGGCCGGGGTGGTGGCCTTGTAGGCGGGCGTGCTGCCGACCGTGGTGCCCGGGTCCGCCTTCGCGGGGAAGGTCTTGGCGTCGTTGACCGCGCCGCGCAGCAGGGCGGCGAGCGACGGGGGCGCGGCCCAGCCGTACGACGTTCCGGTCAGTCCGACGGTGTCTGCCATCCACCGGTCGGCGAGCGCGGTCGGAGGGAGGTCGGGGCGGACGGCCTTGACCATGTCTGCGGTCGGCTTGAAGTACGTGGTGCCGTCGACGGTGATGACCGGCACCTTCGTGCCGTCGATCGTCGCGGTGCCGACCTCGTCGCCGCGGCCGGTGACGGTGCGCTCGGACTCCTTGCCACCGAAGTGCAGTGCGGGGAGCGCGGCGAGGTCGTCCATCGACTTGAGGAAGAACTGACGGGTGTCGTCAGGCTTGGCGCTCGGCTGGCCGCTCGCCGGACCACCCGCAGTGTCGTTCGACGAGGAGGTCCAGTCGACGATCAGATACGCCATCAGCGACAGCACCATCGCGACGGCGACCGCGACCAGCGCACCGGTCCGCCGTCGCCACCAGGGGCGCGCGGCGGCGAAGGGGGCGGTGGCGGCGGTGGGGGGCAGGCCGTAGGGAGGCTGGGGGGCGTACGGGCTTTGGGGGCGCGGGGGTTGGGAGGGGAAGGGTTGCGGCGTGGGCTGCGGGGTGGGCTGCGGGGTGGGCTGTTGGTCGGAGCCGAGGGGTTGGTGGGGTGGTTGCGGGGCGGGCTCGGGTACCGAGCGCTGTGGGGTGGGCTGAGCTGCCGGTTGCGGGAAAGGCTGCGCCGCCGAGGGCTGCGGTGCCGGAGGCTGGGGTCCCGGGGGTTGCGGTGACTGCGCCTGCCATGGCGTCGGTGCCGGCCCCGGCGAATTCACCTGTGGCTGCTGGACGTTCGGCTGAGGCGGAGTCGGCGGCTGCGCCTGCTGAGCGTTCGGTTGAGGCGGAACCGGCGGCTGTGTCGTGGCCGGTGGGGTCTGGCTGCGGGGCGGCCCCTGCGGCGGTGGCGCCGTCAGATACGCGGGCGGCTGCGGCGGATTCGGCGGCGTCTGGCCCCGTGGCGGCCCCTGCGGGGGCGGTGCCGTCAAGTACGCGGGCGGCTCAGGCTGTTGCGGAGTCTGCTGCCGCGTCGTGTGGCCCCGCGGCGGTCCCTGAGGTGGGGGGGCCGTCAAGTACGCGGGTGGCTGCGGCGGTTGCGAAGACGGCTGCGATGGCTGCTGCCGCGGCGCGTGCCCTCGTGGCGGCCCCTGCGGCGGAGGTGCCGTCAGATACGCGGGTGGTTGCGGCTGTTGCGGCTGTTGCGGCGGTTGCCCCGCCGCCGGGCCGCCGCCCGGTGCGCCCGGCGTCACGCCCGCGGCCCAGCCGCCCTCGTTGCCGCCCTGCGCCGCTTGCCCGCCTTGGCTGCCTTGGCTGTCTTGGGCGCCTTGGGCGCCTTGCTCGTGCCGCGAACCCTGGCCGCCTTGCGCCGTCCGCTGGTCCTGGCCGTCCGGTGCCTCCGGCCGACCGTCCCCATGGTTGTCCGAACCCGTCATGTACTCGCCCCCGTAGCGTGACCATGCCGTCGCGTGCGGCCACACCCTAAACGGTCGCCGTTCCCGCACCGCAAGGGCGGTTTCCCTCACGCCGCGGCCGTCCGCCAGATGGCAGACTCCGATCATGACTCCCGCACCGATATCCGCCGCTGCCGCCGGAACATGGACGCTCGGCGATCTGACCGTCAACCGCCTCGGCCTCGGCGCCATGCGCCTGCCCGGGCGCGTGGCATTCGAGGACGGCGCCGAGCCGCGCGGGCGCGACCAGGCGATCCGCGTGCTGCGGCGCGCGGTCGAGCTCGGCGTCAACCACATCGACACCGCGGCCTTCTACTTCAGCCCGCTCCGCTCCGCGAACGAGCTGATCAACTCGGCTCTGGGCGGCGCGTACCCCGACGATCTGGTGATCACGACCAAGGTGTGGCCGGGCCGCGCCGCGGACGGCGAATGGTGGTGGGCGTCGCCGAAGCAGCTGCGCGGGCAGGTCGAGGAGAACATCCGCCAGCTGGGCCGCGACCACCTCGACGTCGTCAACCTGCGGGTGCCGCCGAGCCGGGCGAACGGGTCGATCGGCGAGCACTTCGCCGCACTGGCCGACCTGCGCGACGCGGGCCTCGTCCGGCACCTCGGCGTGTCCAACATCACGCCCGAACAGCTCGCCGAAGCACAGGCGATCGCGCCGGTGGTGTGCGTCCAGAACCCGTACGGCATCGGAGCATCCCTCGCCGACCGGAAGTTCGTCCGGTCGTGCGGCGAACAGGGCGTCGCCTTCGTGCCGTTCTTCGCCATCGCCGGCCCGGGCGGCGCGCGCGGCGCGGGCGACGACCACAGCGACGCGATCCACACCGTCGCCCGCGCCAACGACGCCACCCCGGCGCAGATCCGCCTCGCGTGGACGCTCGCCCAGGGCCCCCACGTGCTGGCCATCCCGGGCACCGGCGACCCGGAGCACCTGGAGGACAACGTCGCGGCGGGGGCCATCCAGCTGACCGCCGAGGAGCTGGCTCTGCTCGACGAGGCCTGAGGCCTCCGCGACGCCCGATTGCGTGCAGGTCAGGTCGGTCCGTGGCCCAGAGCCACCCTGATCTGCACGCATCGCGTCGCGGCGTGCGGCGCGCGGCTCGCGCCTTGCCTGTTGCGGCGCAATCCTACTCGGCGCTGTCCCGTCGCCGCTCCGGGATCAGCACCGTCGTGCTGCTCTCCGCGTGCACGAACCCGGCCTTCTCGTAGGTCGCGCGCGCCGGGTTCCCCTCTGTGACCGCCAGCCCCACCGAGGCGAGGCCGTCACGCGCCGCGCGTCCCACCGCGGCCTTCAGCGCGACCGTGCCGAGGCCCGCGTACGCCGGGTCCGCGTCGCGGAAGACCTCGGCGATCCACGGGCCGCCGAGCGGCGGTTCGCCCTGCCGGCCGTTGACCAGGCACGCGGCGACGGGCCTGGCACCGTCCTGGATCACGACGCTGCACGGCAGCAGCGGGCCCAGGCTGATGCCGTTGATCAGGGTGGCGAGCTGCTCGCGGGCGGTCTCCCGTGTCACGCCGTTCGGGTTGTCGGGGTGGCCGGGCCGGTACGCCGTCATCCACGCACCGACGAGGTCGGCCGGCTCCCGCTCGTGCGCCGGCACCAGCGTCAGGCCGTCGACCAACTTCGGCTCGGCCCAGGCTCCGTCGGGCGGCGAGGCGGACAAGTCCCAGGTGTAGACGTGTGCATGTCGAAACTTGATCGCGCCGTCCGCGACCAGCCGCAGCCCGATCTCGTCCGACGAGCTGACCAGCCACCCGCCCAGCCGCGCGCGCACCGCCTCCACCACGGCGTCGATTCCGGTCCCCTCAAGGACCGTCAGCGCGTCGGCCCACGGCCGCCCGCTGCGCACGCCTTCGACGTACTCGGCCAGTGCCCGCCCGTCGCCGTCCCGCAAAACCCGTCGTGCAGTCATCAGTGGATCTTAAGCGCGGGGTCCGCGGGTCCCGGCGGATTATCCGCTGGGCTCGCGTCCGGTGGCTACGAAGATCGCGGCCGCCGGTACCCGATTCCAGAACACCTGACGTCACTGCCCGGCAAACACCGCGATCCCGTTCGGGACTTCGCGTTCCGCGCCGCCGTCGAGGGTGTTCCGCACGGCGACCTTGCCGGTGCCGCCGTCGCGGGTTGCCATCGTCACCGATCCCCCGCCGTCCAGGTAGCCGGCGTCGGCGCAGCCCAACGGCCTGAGTGCGGCGGCCAGTTCGGACAGTGTCAGCCCTGCGGACCGGCCGCCACGGCCGTCGGTCGCCAGCAGCCGGAGGCCGTGCCCGTCCGCGGCGACACAGACGGCGGTACGGGGTGCGGCTGCCTTCGCGTCCAGGCCCGCGAGCGGTGAGCCGCCGCGGATGAGCGTGGACACGCCGAGCGCGAACGCGAAGCGCGTCCCGCTCGCGGCGGCCAGGTCGTAGTCCACCTGCACCGGAGTCCCGGGGGCGAGTGCGCGTAGCGCCCGGGCGCCGGCGTCGCGCCCGAGCAGGACCATGGTGCCGGGTGGGATCGCGCCGCTGCCCGCCGCGGCGGACACCGCCTCGACCTTCCCGTCCCGCACCGCGACCTCCTGCACGTCGGTGCTGCACGCCCCGGCCCGGCTGGTGTCGGTGCCGCACACCGCACGCGCCCGCGAGGTCGCGCCCCAGCGTGAGTCGAACACGCCGACGGCGCCGACGGGCAGGGCGTACTGGTTGAGTCCGCCGACGGCGAGCGGGCCGGTCGGGGTCTTGACGGTGCCGCTCAGCGTGAGGCGGTCCAGGCGGGCGACGCCGTCCGTCCCGACGCCGAACACGTCCTCGGGGGTCGCTCCGGGCGGCGGGCGCGGGCCGTAGCGCTGGCCGAGCGGCACCGCGCCTTTCAGCGGGCTCCCGTCGACGACCGCGGGCCCGGTCGGCGACCCGGTCGCGGGCACACCCGGGTGCTGCGTCTCCTCCACGTGGAAGAAGTCGCCGTTGACGCCGGCCACCGCGTTGCGCGCACCCACCATGCGGCTGACGGTGCTGCGGGCCGCCACCGTGCCGGGGTACAGCAGTTCGGCGTGCGGACCGCCCGAGGCCGGCACCACGGCGAGTTCGTGCATGCGCGTGTCGCCGCGCGGGGTCGGAACCTTGAAGGCGCGGTAGGTCACGCCGGGCGCGACGGTCTCGGTGGCCTCGGCCGACTCGGCGGTCTTCGCGATCTCCGCGGACGACGGGACCCGAGCGGCCGGCGCGGCCTGCGCCGCCGGGCACGCGAAGAGCACCGCCTGGGCCACGACCGTCAGCACCGCGGCGGCCCTGGCTGCGACTTTCATACCGCGTAGTCTGTGCGGCCGTTCCGCCCGGCCCGCGCCAGGCACGCCAGGCTTCGCGGGCATCCCACCCGCACGGCGCACTGGCTGAGGGCGGGCACCGAGGCATCCGCCACACCGCCCGTCCATGGCGTTCGGGCGCACGGCCAGCGAGCGAGGCCCGTGTCCGCTTCAGCACACGTACGCGTTCAGCAGCGTCTCCGTCAGCGTGTTCCCCTGACCGTCGATCAGGTCCGCCCGCAGCGACACCGCGTGGCCCGCCGCCGGGTTCCGGATCGTCACCGCCCCGTCGACGACGGGCAGGCGGCTCCACGTCCGGCCGCCGTCCGTGGACACCGTCACGCTCAGCGACCTGACCCGCCCCTGCGCGGCCGCGCCTTGCAGCACGACCGGGACGCGCCGCGTCGCCCATGGCTCGGCGGTGCCGGACAGGCTCAGCTCCGGAGCGAACCGCACGACGCTGACCGGGAGCGGCGTGGGGCCGCCGGTCGTCGCGGAGCGGAACGTCCAGGACGCCGTGATGCTCCCCTGGAAGCCGGGCGCCGTCTGGCGGGCCACGTGCGTCGTCAGGCGGTACACCCCGCGCCCGGGCGTGGTGGTGAACTGCGCCCGACCGGGGTCGCCGTTGCTCTTCCCGACCAGGACGCCGTCGCGGTGCAGCGTGGTCGTGGCCCGGTCGTACCGCGGTCCGGCGGGCGCGTGCCCGGCACCGTCGGCCAGGACCGGGATGTCGACCGTGAGGGTGTCGCCGTCGCGGGTGACACCTGCGCCCGCAGGCAGCGCCGGGGCGAAGACCGGCGTGTCGAACGTGTGCGTCGACGTGGCACCGGCCGCGACCGCGATCCCGTATGCGCCGTAACGGCTCGACCGCGTCCCCGGCGCGGCGGAGGTGAAGTATGTGATGTCCCATGTCCCACGCTCGGGCGTGACCATATAGGTCGCGCTCCCCGGCACCGGGAGGGTCTGCGACAGTCCGGCCGTCGGCCCGGCGGTCGGCTGGAGTTCGACCGACGCGGTGCCCGTCGTCCCCGGGCCCGCACCCCCGCGGACGACGACCGCGGCGAGGTCTCGCGGGGCCGGATGCCGGACCAGCCCGGTGAGGGCCCGCTCGCCGGTGAAGGTGTAGCCGAGCGCGTACGCCGCCGGGCCAGGGCCGCCCGGCCCCACCCAGTACGCGTCGAACCACTGCCGCACCAAGCCGGGCTCGGCGTCGGGCCCGAGGTGGGCGACGCGCAGGTTCGGCGAGCCGTTGAGCAGGTTGGTCGTGCGCGTCGCGCCGGCGTGCGTTACCTCGACGAACATCGCGCTGTGCGAGAACCGCGCCGCCGGGTCCGGCGGCCGTACGTCGACCGGGCGGGTGGTGCGCGCGTCGACGGTCACGGCCGTGTCGCGGTCGAGGTCGAGGCGGGGGCGCACGATCCAGTCCGTGCCGCCGGTCAGCCGGCTGTCGAGGAGGTAGCGACCTCTGGGCAGGCGGACGGTGACGGTGCCGGAGGCGTCGTACGGGCGCACCGACACGTCCGCGCCCGGGCCGGACACGCCGGTGACCGTCGTCGCATAGGCGTCGGCCGCCGCGCCGTCGCGGCCGATGTGCGTGATGGTCAGCGCCACCGTGGCGGGGTCGGCGACGCTCGTGAAGCCCGTCAGCGAGGCCCCGGCGACCAGCGCGAGGGCGACCACCCCGATGAGGCCGCGGCGTCGGATGAGATGTTGGTCCATGTCCATGCCCTGACCGTGGGCCGCGCACCTGTTCCCGTTACGTGGCTCACAGCACGCGCCCGAACCACGGGGCGAAGTGGCGTAGATCACCGGAACGCGGACGGGCGCGGAGCAAGGGCAAGACGTGGAACCAACTTTGAGGAACCGTTTCCGCGACGGGGATCGCGACGCGTTCGGCGAGCTGTACGACCTGCACGCACGCGTGCTCTACCGCTACGCCCTGCGCGTGACCGGCGACTGGGCCGCCGCCGAGGACGTCGTCTCCACGACGTTCCTGGAGGCCTGGCGCAGCCGCGAACGCCTCCAACCCGACGCCGGCGACCTGCGCCCGTGGCTGCTCGGCATCGCGACCAACGTCATCCGCGGCAACGCCCGCTCCCGACGCCGCCGCCACGAGGCACTGGCCCGCATGCCCGAACGCGACGCCGTACCGGACTTCTCCGACGAGGTCCTCGGCCGGATCGACGACGCCGAACGGCTGCGCGCCGCCCGCGCCGCACTCGAACGACTCCGCCGCCGCGAACGCGAGGTCTTCACCCTCGTGGTGTGGGCCGGGCTCGACTACGCCGCGGCCGCCGAGGCCCTCGGCGTCCCGGTCGGTACCGTGCGCTCCCGCCTGTCGCGCGCCCGCGCCCGCCTCAGCGACCTCGCCGACGCGGAACTGCGGGCCGAGCGCGGGCGGTTCGCGCGGCTGCGGGGCGGGCGCCGTACGGCCGCGAAGCCCGCGCCCACCGCCCCGCCGCACGGCGCGTCGGACAGCGCGGCGGCCCCTTCCGAAACCGACATGGAACGCGTGCCGCGCTCCGGCAAGCCAGTTACAGGCCGCTTCCCGGCGGCCCGGTCGACCCAGGAGAACCAGGCGTGAACACCAACCACCGGCACCCGCAGCCCCCGCGGCCCGACGAGCGCGAGCGCCGCGAGCTGGCGGCCCTGCTGCCGCCGCCCACGGTTCCCGACCTGGCGCGCGACCGCGAACTGCTGCTCAAGGAAGACCTCATGCGCAAGACACACCCGGCCTCGCCCGACTCCGGTACGCAGGCCACACGCCCCGCCGCCCGCCCCCGCCGCTGGGCGTGGGTCGCGGTCCCGGTCGCCGCGTGCGCCCTCGCCGGCGGCCTCGTCGCGGCGAACCTCGGCGGCGGCTCGGACGACACCCCGGTCGCGTCGCCCACGTCGCAGCCCGCCCCCGGCGTCCCGGCGCCGAACCCGGCCGTCCAACTCCTCACCCAGGTCGCGCACGCGGCTGCGGGCAACCCGCAACCCACCGTGCGCGCCGACCAGTTCGTGTACGTCGAGAGCAAGGTCGCCTACGCCGCCCAGAGCGCCGACGGCGGCCCGGCCACCGTCCCCCAGGCCCACACGCGCCGCGTCTGGCTGTCCGCCGACGGCTCGCGCCCCGGCCTGATCCGCGAAGACGGCAAGCCCGACAGCACCACCGGCGACCAGACCGGCCAGGTCTTCACCCTCGAAGGCCCGGGCGCGACACCGAAGCCCAGCACCCTCACGACCCCGCCGTCGATCACCAACCCGACGCACCAGTACGTCGCTTCGCTCCCGACCGACCCCGACACGCTGCTCCAACGCGTCTACGCCGAGACCAAGGGCCAGGGCCAGGACCCCGACCAGCGCGCCTTCACCGCCATAGGCGACCTCCTCACCGAAACCTGGGCACCCCCACAGGTCACCGCCGCCCTGTACCAGGCCGCCGCGAAGATCCCGGGCGTGACAGTCGTCGAATCCGCCACCGACGCGGCGGGCCGCGAAGGCATCGCCGTCGCCCGCACCGCCCACAACGAACAAACCCAGTGGATCTTCGACCGAAAGACGAACACCTTCCTCGGCGACCGCACAATCCTGACCGCCCCCACCGACGCAGGCCCGACCGGCACCGTCCTGGGCACCTCAGCCATCCTCACCAAGGCCGCAGTATCCAAGGCAGGCGAAACCCCGAAGCAGCCCACCACGTAACCCCCAACGCGACCGCCGACCACGAGCAGACCGCACCCAACGGCACCCCCGCCCACACCACACGGCGGGGGTGACCCGTTTCCGGATCCGGCAGACGAGGTCAGGCGATCTTGACGACGGTCGACACGGGCACCTCGACATTGGTCGGATCGCCGAAGATGTCGACGATCAGCCGCACGCGGCCCCGATCAACGTCGAATGCCGTCACGGGACTGGTGAAGTCCGCGAACGGTCCTTCCGTGACCCGCACCTCGTCACCAACCTGGATCTGCGTGTCGCTGGACATGCGTTGCCTTTCTCGTCGCGCTTTCGCTGGGCAACCTATTCGGTCACCCCTGGGACGGAGCACGACCGACGTTCCTCCCCGCCTCGGTCACGGCCAAAGTCACCGCGCCGATCCAGTCGTCGTTGTCCGGGTACTTCCAGTTGGCCGGGTCCTCAAGCACCGCCGGAAGCTGCTCACGGGGCACCAGTTCGCCGTGCTGCAAGCCGGCCTGGCCGGTCGGTGAGATCCACGGGGCGAGGCGGCGCACCTCGATCCACCCACGGTCGATGAGTGGGAGCAGGATCTCCACCAGCTCGCCGACCGTCCACGGCTGGTCGAGATCGCCCCAGACACCGGCCAATATGTCGATCTCGTACGAGTTGACCATGAACGCCCGCTCGACGTCGGTCAACTCGTGCGACCCGCCGGCGTCGTGGGGCATGCCTTGCCTTTCTGGTCGTGCTTCCGTCGTGCGCGTGTGCCACTGACGTCGTGCCGCGATCGGGCGCATATGCATTTGTGCTGTCGGGCGCGGCGACCCGGGAGACTGCCTGCTCGCGTGTGATCACCGGGGTATGGTGGCCGCCCTTGGAGCCACCCGGCCAAGGGTTTTCAGCGTTGCACAGCTCTCAGGTGGTCCCCGAGGTCTCGGCGCAGCCTGCCGTTCTACCTCGGGCGGACCGAGCGGGGGCCGATTACCTCGGCGCCCAAGGCGGTGACTCTTGTGCGCAGGCCTCGGTCGGCGGTCACCACCAGGCAAGGGCGGTTCGGGGTGGTGGCGAGAATGTTCGTCACTACCTCGACCATCTCGTCGTCGCCGCTGGCCTTTGCGCTGATCACGCGGACGCCGGGGATCGACTCGACGCCGCGTGCGGCGCCTTCGACGACCAGTAGGACCTCGACTCGGTGGCCGACCGCCCAGGGTGGGGCTCCGCTCGTGGTCGGGAGGCCGGTCTCGCCTAGGGCGGCCAGGCTGTCGCGTAGGCGTTCGGCGGCGGCTCGGCGGTTCTTCCACCAGCCGTCGGGGACGGAGCCCACGACGTTGGCCGCGTCGACGACGACGAGCGGGAGCAGGTCGCCCGTCGTGTCGTCCGGCATCTGGTCAGCCATCCACCCGCCTCCTCAGCCCGGCAGCCGTCCGCCACCCCGGACCCACCGCGCGATGCTACGCGTTGACACGGCTCGCCTCGGCGAGGACAACGAGCGCGCCGCCGGATGGTAGCGCGGGCAGGTACGCGCAGGTGCGGGCCCACGGCAGGCGGCCTCGGGCCGACTGGGGTGGGCCGGACCGGGGTTGGGCTAGTGGGGGTGTGGCCCACTCCGTCGCGGGGCGGGTCGTCGGCGGGCGAGCCAGTCGCCATGTGCGGGGCGGGCCTCGGCCGTTGCGGCGTGGAGACCGTCGGCCATGCACGGTCCCCTGGCCTGTCTGCCGGCGGCGGCCATCTCCCCCTCCCGATTGTGGATTGTCCGCGCGGCCGAACGGCTGTCAAGGCGCGGTGGATCTCCCCTGGAACGGCGGCCTGTTCCGTGCTGCAGGGGGCGCCTTGACAGCCGCCCGGCCGCGCTTAAAACCTCGGCAACTATCGGGAGGGGGAGGCGGTGTGGAGGCGCATCGGGTGCGTTGCGTCGCCGGGCTGCGGTCCCAGCGTGGGGCGGGCGGGCGACCACCTTTGACGACCGGTCACCGCACGTCACGGTTCTCATATCGGACCAAATTGGGGCATTAAGGCACCCGAATCCCTATTGGCTTTGCGTCAAAAGAACCAAATGGCCACCTGGTTGCCATATGGTTCTTTTGACAATGGTTTCCAGTAGTCCGGGCGGTCGGGACCCGGCGCGCGACTCGGGCCCGGACCCGACCCGGCACCCGACCGGCACCGGCTTGGCGCGCACCACGCTGGGACCGCAGCCCGGCAGGACCAGCGCCGCCGAAGTGTCTCCACACCCCGCGCCCCTCCCGATAGCTGCCGGGTTTTCTGCGCGGACGGGCGGCTGTCAAGCCGCCCCCAACAGCACGCGACAGGCCACCTGTTCATGCAAGATCCACCGCGGCTTGACAGCCGTTCGGCCGCGCGGACCATCAAAAATCGGGAGGGGCGCCAGGACACCGCCACCAGCCAGGTCAGGAACGGTTCATGGCAAGGGACTTCCACGCCGCAACGTGCGAGCCCGCAGCGCAGATGCCGGCACGATCGCAACCCGACGACGCGCCCCCGCACCGAACCGGCCCCTCCCGCTGAGCCGGATCACCGGCACGTGCAGCCCCCTCCGGCGCCTCGTCAGCGGTGCAGCCCCGCCAGCTTCACCACCGTAGCCGTCGGCGCCACCGGTTCGTGGTTCGGCAGGAGCCAGCGGCAGAAGACCACGCCCGTGTGCAGGCCGGTGGTCGGCAGCCAGTCGGGTTCGCCCGGGCCCGGGTCCTCGTGGGCGACGACGACGCGGAAGCGGCCTTCCGATGTCAGCTGCGCCGTACGGGTGTTGCGGGAGACCGGGCCTGCCGGGCCGTCGGTCGACTGCATGAAGGAGTTCCACAGCTGGATGCCCCAGTAGACGCAGTCCCCCGCGTCGCCCTCGATCACCAGCGCCTCGTCCGGGGCGAGTTCGTAGCGGGCGCGGCAGTACACGTTGTCCGGCGTCCCCCACCCGGGCATCGTGCGGGTGAACCGGAACGGCGGTGCCATCTCGTTCGGTTCGACGTAGCGCTGGGGCTGCGCGAGCACGGTCTGGGCGACGAAGGAGCTCGCGGCCCGCAGGCCTTCCGCCACCCGGTCGACGTCGAACACCGTTTGACCCGAAGGGGGTTCGGTCGCGGCGATGGAGAATGAGGGACGCCGCGAAGTGTCCTTGTCGAAGTAGTACTCGCGGGTGATGACGATCGACGCGTCGTCGGTCAGCGGGATCCAGTCCCCGGTGTCCGGCTTGTCGCGGGACAGTGTGATGCGGAACGACCCGTCCGGCTCGGTGGTGATCCCCCGGTGGTTGAGGTCCCCGACGGTGCGGTGCCCCAGGTGCGCGGCCGGGTCGGGGCCGCCGTGCACGGTGAACGACAGGTAGCACTCGTCGCCGCGGCGGCCGGTGACGACGTAGTCGCGGCTGCCGTCGATGACCGCGATCGTGTAGTGCGTGTCCGTGTTGTCGCCGAGGATCCGCGCGGTCGGTGTGGCGAGCGGGATGAACCGCGGTGCGGCCGGGTCGGATTCGAGGTAGATCTCGAGCGCGTAGCGCATCACGTGGCTGAGACTGCGGTAGCCCTCGGCCACCGTGCGCTGGTCGAACACGCCGCGCGCCGGGTCGAGGAAGCTGTTCTCCGCGTCGCGCAGGGTGTCGCACAGCGTGTGCCACAGCGCGGACAGCGGCCCCGCGTCGTTGCGTTCGGGAGTGGTCATGGCTGCTCCGATCGTTCGTGTCAGCAGCGGAAGAAGCGCCTACCGGCGCCGTTCGAAGGGGATGCCGTACGCCTCGCGGTACGCGGCGAAGCGGTCGTTCACCCACTCATCCGTGAGCCCGAAGTCGTCGAGGGCGTAGGTGTGTCGCCCGAACTTGTGCTGCTTGTTCTCCTGCGTGTGCGCCCGCATCGCGGCCTCGGTGTCGGCGTCGAGTTCGCGCCCGAGCCAGCCGTACACGGTCCGCACGGTGCCGATCGGGTCGCCGACCAGGTCGGCGTACGCGACGTCGAGGAACCGCCCGTCGCCGTGCCTGGCCCGGTGGTCGAGCACCCGGTCTGCCATCGTGGCGAGGTTGCCCGACCAGGTACGTCCGATGGTCGCGCTGTGGTCGGTCTCGGTGAAGGTGCCCGACAGCGACCGGACGAGGCTGCACGTCGAGGCCACCGTGACCGCCGGGTCCCGGTGCGTCACGACGAAGCGCGCGTCCGGGTAGCGGGCCACGACCTCGTCGAGCGCGTGGCAGTGCACGGGCGCCTTCAGGTACCACGTGCCGGGGCAACGTGACTGGAGCAGCCGCAGCATGCGGTGGTGGTGGTCGTACGCCGCGGTCATGTCGCTCGCGAGCAGCCACGCGTCGTACTCCGGCACCGTGTACATCGTCGACAGCATCAGGCTGGCGAAGTGCTGCGCGAGCAGCACCGTGCACTCGACGGGCGCCTCGGGCGGGTCGTGGTGGATCGCCTTGAAGCCGGGGTTGAGTCGGTCGACCAGGCTCGGCGCGGAGCGGGCCGCGTGCAGCCGCGGGTCGTCGTGGTACGTCGCGGTCTCCGGCGGCGGCGTGGGGCTCTGTGCCTCCCAGCCCAGCAGCGACCGGTTGGCCGGGTCGGCGGCGAGGAGGTGGCTGAGCGCGGTGGTGCCGCTGCGGGGCAGGCCGATGACGAACACGGGTGCGGTGACCGGCTCGTCCGCGAGTCCGGGGTGCCGCCGCTCCCAGTCGGCGACCTTCGCGCGGGCGGTGAGCGCCGCCTTCGTCTGTCCCTCGAAGACCATGCGGCCGATCGGGGTGAGGTCGGCGGTCTCGTCGACGGCGGCGGCGATGCGGTCGAGGCCGGTTCGGAAGGACGGGTCCCCGAAGTCGTCGAGGCCGGTCTCGGCGGCCACCTGGTCGAGCAGGCGGCCGAGCGGTTCTTCGGTGCGCGTCACGCGGTCCCCCATACGATCTCGGGTCGGCGCAGTCGGTTGTACCGTAAAACGATTCAAGGGGACAGACGCGTGATCAGCCCGCGCCCGGCCCGACGAAACCGCTCTCGTACGCCGCGATGACCGCCTGCGTCCGGTCGCGGACCTCCAGTTTTCCGAGCACCCGGGCCACGTGGGTCTTGACCGTCTCGGCGCCGAGCCCGACCCGTTCGGCGATCTCCGCGTTGGTCAGCCCGGCCGCCATCAGGCGCAGCACCTCGCCCTCACGCGCCGTGAGCCGGTCGACGCGGATCCGCGCCGGGTTCGCCGACGCCGGGCCGCCGCCCCCGCCCTCCCGTCTCGGCGCCTGACGCAGCGCCAGGTCCCGTACGGCCGACGGGAACAGCAGCGAGTCGCCGCGCGCGACGACGCGGATGGCGTGCACCATCTCCTCGGCGCGGGCCCGCTTGAGGAGGAAGCCCTGCGCGCCGGCGCGCAGCGCGTCGTAGACGTACTCGTCGTTCTCGAAGGTGGTGACGACCAGGACGCGCGGCGGCTCCGGCATGCTGCGGAGCAGGTGCGCCGTGGCGTCGATGCCGTTGAGCTCCGGCATGCGGACGTCCATGAGGACGACGTCGGGTCTCAGTTCGCGGATCGCGCCGACGGCCTCGGCGCCGCTGCCGGCCTCGCCGACGACCTCGAGGTCGGGTTCGGCGGCGATGATGGCGCGCAGCGCGGTGCGGACCAGGTGTTCGTCGTCGGCGAGGAACACCCGTACCGGAGCGGCGGTGTTGGTCATGCGGTGCCTCCCAGCGGTATGTCGGCGGTGAGCCGCCAGTGGCCGTCGCGTGCCCCGGCGTCGAAGCGACCGCGCAGCACGGCGACGCGTTCGGCGGCGCCGCGCAGTCCGCGTCCGCCGCCGCGCCGCCGGGCGAACGCGGCCTTGCCTTCCGGCGCCGGATTGCTGACCGCGATCCGCAGTTCGCCGTGTTCGACGGCGATCCGCACGTCGATGGGCACCGCGCCGGCGTGCCGCAGCGCGTTGCCGAGCCCCTCCTGCACGATGCGGTATGCCTCGCGGGAGACCAGCGTGGGCAGCGCCGCCACGTCGGTGCCGCCTGTGTCGAGGACGACCTCGGCGCCCGCGGCCCGGGTCCGGGCGACCAGGTCGGGCAGCTCGGCCAACGACGGCGCGGGCGCCCGGCTCGCGTCGCCCTCCTCGCGCAACAGCCCCAGTACGTGGTCGAGTTCGGCGACAGCGGCGCGGGCGGTGTCCTCGATCGCGGCGAGCGCCTGGGCGACAAAGGCCGGGTCGCGCTCAAGCAACCGCCCGGCGGCGGACGCCTGGAGCGTCACTGCGCTCAGCGCGTGACCGACCGAGTCGTGCAAGTCGCGGGCGAGCCGCGTGCGTTCGGCCATCCGCTCGGCGCGCTGCTCGGCGAGCGCGAGCCGGTCGGCGGGCGTGGGACCGAGCAGCACGGGCGCACTGCGGGCCAGCCACGCGCCGGCCGCGGCGGAGGCGGCGACCGGCAAGGCGAACAGCAACAGCCCCAGGGCCGCGCCCACCGCGGGCCACGCGTCGGCGAAGTGCAGCCACTCCAGCCCGCGTTTCCCGTCGTCCAGGAGGTCGGGGGCGAACGGCAGGGCCAGCAGCAGCACTCCGGCGGGCGGCGCGGCGATCGACATGCCTGCGACGATGCCGCCGAGCACGGTGTGCAGCGTGAACCAGGCGGAGGTGCGGCGCCGCGCGGGCCAGGTGTCGGTGGGCCCGCCGAGGATCTCGCCGGAGGCGTCGACCAGGACACGCGCCGCGCTGCCTTCCAGGGTGCGGACGAGCGGCACGAGCCCGGCGAGCGCCAGCAGCGGGACGTCGAGGACGAGCGACGCCAGTTGCAGCGTGTAGGCGGATCCGGGAGTGCCGTCGAAGACGCCGACCATCGCGACGAGGGTGCCCGTCAGCAGGTGAAAGGGCATCAGGAGCGCGCCGCCCAGCACCAGATGGACCCAGCGCAGCCGGGCCCGGCGGCCGACCCCGGCACGGACGACGGCCCGAGGGACGGCCCGGAGCGCGGCGCGCGCGGTCATGCGGCGGGTATGCCCGCGGACGACGGGAGCGGCGAGGAACCGTCCGGGAGGCCGCCCGTTCCGGGTGCCGCTGCCGCGTCCCGCTGCTCCCGCGCGGCATACAGCGCGGTGTACCGCGACAGGGCGTACCAGCCGGCGGTCAGCGCGAGCAGCCCGATGATCATTTCGGCAGTGTAGACAACACCCAGGAGCGTCGAGGTGCGCTGCACGATCGGGCTCTCCGACGAGGACGTCGAGACGATCAGTGCCATCCATCCGCCCCACCCGAACACGCCGCCGGTGCCGAGCCAGGCCAGCGCGAGCGGCGTCCGCACCCGGCCGCGGCCGATCCGCAGGGCGAGCACGACCAGTCCGACCGCACCGGCGGCGGCGAGCACACCCTCGGTGCAGTCGAGCCAGTACCCGTCGGCGTCGCGTTCGGCGATCCACTGGTCCGTCATGCCCAGCGACGAGCCCGCCGCCCAGATCAGGTGCAGCGTCGCGCTCACCGTCATCAGCAGCGCGGCGGTCAGCGCGGCCGCCCGAACGGGAACGCGGCCGCCGAGCGGAGGCAGGTCGCGCACCCGGGCGCGCAGGAAGCCGCCCCACCGCTCGTTCGCGTACAGGACGAACGCCCCGACCAGCACCGTCCCTTCGACGATGAACCCGGCGTACACGACGGCGTACACCCAGCCGTACAGCAGATCATCGGTCACGAACGGGTTGTGCCCGTCGGTCACCAGGGCCGCGACGCAGGTCAGCGGCACGGCGAGCATGATGACGCCGAGCAGCCCGGTGGCCACCCACATCGGCAGGACGACGGGCCACGCGCGGCCCCGGCCGACGCGCGGCTTGGTGAGGGTGTGCGCGATGAGCGCGGCCGTCCCGTCCATGAGGAAGGTCAGGAGGTTGCCGACGACCCACTTGGTGCGGTTGATGTCCGCGCCGTCCACGACGCCGACGTCGACGCCGACGACCCACAGCAGTTTGAGCATGAGGTAGGGCGCGCACGCGATGACCGCCCACCATGCGAGCCGCCTGCGCAGTCGGGCGGAACGCTCGTGCTCTGGGCCGGGTTCGGGGGTGCGGACGTCGGTGTCGGGGCGGGCGCCCGCGGGCTCGGAGGTCATGGGACGAGCCTCGCGCCGAGGCCCTGCCGACGGCGTCCGCCTGCACGCCGGACCGGGTCCCCCGCGTGGGGGACCCCTCGGCCTCGGCCTCAGCCCACGGCGCCCGCGACCAGCGGCGGCCGGACCATGGTGACGTCCCCCCAGGTCCCGGCCGCGACGTCGCCGTCAGGGTGAGGGTCAGGGGACGGTGCTCGTGCAGGCCGTTCCGACCGGCACCATCAGGACCTGTTCGCTGCCGCCGGACCTGACCTTCAGCGGTACGCACATCGGGCGTTCGGCGTAGAACCCGCCGGCGAAGACGATCCACGCCTTGTCGCCGGGGCGCCCCGGGCAGGCCGGTATGCGGATCTCCGAGGCGGGCTCCTGCATGTTGCCCCACAGGATCGCGGGGCGTTCGGCCGCGTCGGCGGGCACGCTGAGTTCGGCGCTCTCGCCGACCCGGATGACGAGCCCGGTCTTGGCGAAGCGGCGCCCTTCCGCGTCGGGGTCGGGGGTGTCGCCGAGTTGGAGGACTCCCGCGCTCGTCGAGAACGCCACGGTGTCGAGGGCCACCGCGTAGCCGGCGCTCACGGCGCCGAGGGTGTCGACGGCGGTCGAGCAGTCGAGGCCGGTGTCGGCGGCCTGCGTGGTGGGCGCGGTCGGGTGAAACTGCGACGGAGTCTCCTCGGCGCTGCCCGGCCCGCCTTTGGCCGCGCAGGCGGCGACGGCGATGGCGCTCACGGCGAGCACGGCCGGCAGTCGCAGACGACGTGCCTGTCCGATCTTCATACTGGCATCGTGCCAGCGCGGCGGTGCGGGCGGAACGGTCTCGTCCGGCGTGTCCGTACCTGCGTGCCCCGGGCCCGGTCCGGGGCGCCTCGTCAGCCGGACGCGCCGAGTTCGACGACGGCCCCGGCCGCAGGGCGGACGAACTCCGTGCCGCCCTTCGCCTCCATCCAGCCCTCGAAGTAGTCCTGGCCGAGGTCGTTGAGGGTCGCGTCGTGGATCGGCAGCGCCCGTGCGGGCTTGACCGCGCGCACGAAGTCCAGCGCCTCGGCGAGCTTGAGCCACGGCGCGGCCGCCGGGACGAGGAGCGTGGTCACGGGGGTTTGGGGGACGTACAGCGCGTCGCCGGGGTGGTACACGGCCTCGTCGACGACGAAGCCGACGTTGGCGCAGCCCGGCAGCCCCTCGTAGATCTCGGCGTGTTGACCGCCCACGACGTCCACGGTGAAACCGGCCGCCGTGAACCGCTCCCCGACCTCGACGACGACCGCCGCGCCGCCGAGTTGCGGCAGCAGCTCGGCGGCCGACCGCGGCAGGTGGACGCGGAACGCGGAGTCCCGGGCGGCCGCAGCGACCAGCGCGTCGACGTCTATGTGGTCAGGGTGTTCGTGGGTGACCAGCACGTCCGTCACCCCGTCGAGGGCGGCGGCGCTGTCGGAGAACACTCCGGGGTCGACGACGAGGACCCGGTCGGCGGACTCGAGGCGTATGCAGGCGTGCCCGTGCTTGATCAAGCGCATGCGCCCACTATGGCAGCCCGAGGTCAGGCCAGGCGCGTGCGCGGGGCCAGGTGCCGGGCCAACACCTCTAGTGCCGCGCCGACCTCGGCGAGGACGTCCGGGTCGTCGGTGCCGAGTGCGGCGGCGAGCACGGGAGTCGGGTCGGCGGCGCGGACGGCGGCCACGCGGCCGGACACCGTGGACGCCTGCCGCACCAGCGTGCGGCGCCGGTCCCGCGGGTCGGGCCCGGTCTCGACGGCGCCGGCTTCCTTGAGCCGGGCGACGGCGGTGGACACCTGGCTCTGCGGGAGCCCGGTGCGGGCGACGATCTCGGTGACGGTGGTCTCGTCGTGGGCGGCGAGGTCGCTGGCGACAATGAGCGCGAGGCGGGCGCCGCCGTCCAACGCGCCGCCGGGCGGCGCGGGGATGGCGTCCTCACCGATCTTCATGAGGGTGCGCCCGAGGAGGAAGAGTCCGACGGCATCCATGGAGCGCAGCGTATATCCAATTCAATACATTGGATTGAATGCATCGAATCCGATGAGTTATGGTCGACGTGCAGCGCGGGGCCGACGGGGCTCCGCCGCGGGGAGGGGACACGACCATGGACGGCGCGAGGCACCCGGCGACCGACACGCGGGCCGAGACCACAACCGTCACCACCGGCACGCTCGCCGTCGACGGCGCCACGCTGCACTACCAGCTCCGCGGCACCGGACCCCTGTTGCTCATCTCGCAGAGCGGCGAGGGGGACGCCGACCGGAGCGCCGACCTGGTGGCGGGGCTCGCCGACGCGTACACGGTCCTGACGTACGACCGCCGCGGACTGTCCCGCAGCCGCGTCGAGGACCCGGCGTCGGGCGCGTCCATCGCGCAACACGCCGACGACGTCCACCGATTGCTCGCCGCCGTCACCGACGAACCCGCCCTCATGCTCGGCTGCAGCCTCGGCGCCTCGATCGGCCTGCACCTGGCCACGACCCACCCCGGGCAGATCGCGCTCCTGATCGCCCACGAGCCGGTGAGCCCGTGCCTGCTGCCGACCGCCGACCGGGCCCGGCACGAGCACGAACTCGCCGAACTCCAGGGCATCTACCGGCGCGCCGGTCTCGCGGACGTGTTCCCCGCGATCGCCGGCGTGCTCGGCATCGACCCGCACAGCCGCGACGTGGAGCCGGACCTGACGCCGTTCCCGCTCGACGCCCAACGGCGGGCGAACTTCGACTACTTCATTCAGCACGACTTCACCGCGATCATCGAGGACACCCTCGACGCCGCCGCCCTCGCGGCCTCCTCGACGCGTATCGTCCCGGCCTTCGGCGCCACGACCCCGCACACGGTGTTCGACTACCAGTGCGCCCTCGCGCTCGCCGACCTGACCGGCACGCCGGCGGTCACGCTGCCGGGCGGCCACAACGGCAACCTCACCCACCCGCGCGCGTACGCGGCCCTGCTGCGCGAACTACTGGCCGGCGCCGCCTGACGGCCGGAACCCCTTCACCAACAGCCATCCGGCGAGCGCCAGTTCCCACGCGAAGACCGGCACCGCCGCGAGCCCGCCCCACGTGGACACCTGGCCGTACGCGCCAAGCAGCACGGCCGTCGCCGAGCCGAAGATGAGCACCCCGCCGGCGACGCCGAGCCCGGCGATGACGCGCGGCACGAGCCGCGACCGGTACAACAGCCAGGCCAGCAGCACCGTGTTGGCGCCGAGGACGAAGTTCGGCCCGACCAGGAACGTCCAGTCGTGGACCGCCACCAGCCCGCGCGCGACGGTGCGCAGCGAGACGGAGTCGGCGCCACCGGGCGGGTCCTGACGCAGCGTCACGACGGCGAGCAGGCTCACGATGCCGACGCATATGACGGCGGCCTCCAACGTGCGCAGCCCCAGGTAGCCGGCCGCCCCCGCGCGACTGTGCCGGCGCACGACCGGGAACAGCGCGACGGCCGTGCCCACGACCGACAGGGCGAGCAGCACCTCGCACAGCGCGCCGAGCAGCACGCGGGTGTCGGAGCCGGTGCCGACGACGTAGTCGCTGTCGTGCAACACCGGCGCGTAGAGCGCCAGTCCGGCGATCGAGGTGACGTGGGTGACGAGGTAGCACGCGCCCGCGGCGCGCGCGGACGTTCGGGCTGGGGCCACGGGGGCTCCTTAGGTCGTGAGCGGTCGAGCGAGGGCACGCAAGGCGAGGTGTACGCCGTACACCTGCCTTCGCCACGCTAAGGTGTACCGCGTACACCTGTCAACGAACGGCCGCCCAGGCCGCCCGCACCCCGGAGGCCGCGCGCCGCATGACCCCGCAGCCGGACGCCGCCCGCCGCACCCCGCTCAACCGCGACCGCGTGCTGCGCGCGGCCGTCGCGCTCGCCGACGCGTCCGGCATCGACGGGCTGAGCATGCGGTCGCTCGCGCAGGAGCTCGGCGTCGTGCCGATGGCGCTCTACAAGCACGTCGCCAACAAGGACGAACTCCTCGACGGGATCGCCGACATCGTCGTCGGCGAGTTCGCCGCGCCGGTCGGCGGCACGGACTGGCAGGCCGACGTCCGGGCGCAGATCCTGGCCGCGCGCGGCGCGCTGCTGCGCCACCCGTGGGCCGCCCGTGTCATCGAGACGCGCACCCAGCTCACGCCCGGCGCGCTCGCCTACCTCGACGCGCTGATCGGGACGTTCCGCGCGGGCGGCCTGTCAGCGGACCTGACCCACCACGCGATGCACGCACTCGGCAGCCGCGTCTGGGGCTTCACGCAGGAGCTGCTGCCCGCCCCGCCGGAGGTCGAGGGGGCACAGCGGGAGGCCGCGCTGCGGGAGATGGCCGCACGCTACCCGCACATCGCGGAGATCGCCGCGGCCGCCGCGCACGAGGACGACACGGTGGTCGGCGGCGGCGGATGCGACGACCAGTTCGAGTTCGAGTTCGCCCTCGACGTCCTGCTGGACGGGATCGCGCGCCTGCACGCGGCGGGATGGAGCTCGAAGACGGCGGGGTGACGGGGGCTCGGCCCGCCGCGCCCAGTGGCCCCGGAGCAGCGCCTCGGCCCTCCGCGCGGACTTGTATGCGTCGATGTCGTCGACGGCAGGCGTGACGTTCGGCCGTGCGGCTCGGGACCTCGGACCCTGCCGACAAGAGCCGGGCCGCCCTGCCGACGAAAACCAACCGCTCAGTAGGGTTGAGGCATGCTCCCTGACCTCCGACTCGGCGACTTCCTGAAGTCGCGGCGCGCCCGCCTGCGGCCGCGCGACGTCGGGCTGCCCGCGGTGGGAGTGCGCCGGGTACCGGGGCTGCGCCGGGCCGAGGCCGCGAAACTGGCCGGGGTGAGCGTCGACTACTACGTCCGCCTCGAGCAGGACCGCGCCGGAAGCGTGTCCCTCGGCGTCCTCGAGGCGGTCGCCGCCGCGCTGCGGATGGACCCCGACGAGCGGGAGTACCTGGTCAACCTCGCGCACCCGCCGATCCGGCACACGCCGCCGCTCGAGGTCGACACCGGCGTCCGGCAGCTGCTCGACGGACTGACCGGCATCCCGGCGTACGCGCTGGGCCGCAGCGGTGAGGTGCTGGCCTGGAACGACCTCGCGGCGCGCGTCTTCCTCGACGCGTCGGCCGTACCGCCCGAGCGGCGCACCACCTCCCACCTGCTGTTCTGCGACGACGCGCTGCGCGGCCGGCTCGGCGACTGGGAGGACACCGCGCGCTCGCACGTCGGTCGCATGCGCCTGAAAGCCAGCCGCTGGCCCGACGACGACCGCCTGCGCACGCTGATCGGGCACATGCGCGACGCGAGCCCCGACTTCCGCCGCCTGTGGGAGCGCCACGACGTCACCGACCGGATACCGCCCGCGCCGGTGCTGCACCACGCCGACGCGGGCGCGCTCCCGCTGCTGTGCCGCGCCATGGCCGTCACGGGCCGCCCGGGCCTGGAGGTCGTCGCGTACCCGCCGCACCCCGGAACGGACGCCCGGGCGCGCCTGGACACACTCCGCTGACCGTCCCCGCGAAGGTGGGCCCGCGAGTACCACCCAACCAAGGCTATAAATCAGCGGGTACGCCCCCCCGTCCCCTACGACACGGGCGACACTCCCCCGCGCCCTTGGTCGGACGGCATTCCCCTGGACGCGGCCGGGAGGCGACACCCGCGCGGCACCTGCTGCCGCACGGGCTCCGGACCGGAGTGGATCCCGGCCCCGGAGGGCGTCGGGCGGCCCCTCTTCTCCTCGGACGGGGGTCCGCCCGATCGCCTGTCCGTCACCCGAGGGACGGCTTCCCCGAGCGACGGCGCGCACAGCACCCGGGCATATCTGATCTTCGACGCCTCAGGCGCGGCGGAGACACCCTTCCAAACGCCCCGTCGCAGCGCATACGCGGCCTTCCGCGCACCTCAGACCCGCCGCCCCCTCCCCAACCCGTTCGACGAACTGGCATGCTGCGGCGCGTGATGACACCGGACAGCAGCGGCTCAGGCCGGTTGTGGACCGTTCCGTTCGCCGACGCGCGGTCGGTCTACGCCGCCGACGGGGTCGTCTACGCGAGCTCGTGGGGCGAGACGGTCGCCTTGGACGCCGCGACCGGCGAGCAGCTCTGGCTCACCCCGGGAGGCCTGCTCGCGCCCCCCGGCGAACGCACCTTCCACGTAGGGCATTTCGGGCGGATTACCGCGCGCTCCCGATCCGACGCCCAAGTGCTGTGGGCCGGTCGGCCGGACACGTGGCTGCCGGGCCTGTGGGAGCTGTCCCGCTTCCGAATCCCGGTGCGGCTGCCCCGGTTCGGCGGGGTGCTGCGCGAAGTCGTCGCCACGGTGGGCGGCGTGCTGATCGGCACCGCGTCCAACGCCGTCTTCGCCCTCGACGCCACCTCCGGCGCGTGCCTGTGGGGACGTGCGGTGGACCCGCGCGCGACGGTGCGCGTGGCGGGGCCCGACGGCCCGGTCCTGGTCGCCGAGGCGCCGTACGGCCCGACGATCGCGCTCGACCCGCGGACCGGGTCGATGCGGTGGACGCAGCGGGACGCCCCCGCCGGGGAGCCCGTCGACGGCATGGCGCCGTTCCGTGGCCGACGTACGTCCCTGACCCTGCACGACGCGGCGACCGGCCGACCGGCGCGCACGCTGGACCACGGCCAGGAGGTCGCGTTCGCGGTGCTCGGTGCGACCGGCGGGCTGGTGTACGCCTCCACCGCGCACGGCGTCGCGGCCTTCGACCCGGGCACGGGCGAACCGCGCTGGCAGTCGGACGGCGCCGAGCGCTGGATCGAGGGCACGTGCGTGACGGAGGAGGCCGTGTACATCTGCACCGGCCAGAACGTGGTCCAGGCGCTCGACGCGGCGGACGGGAAGGAGCTGTGGCGCACCGACCCGATCGACATCGGGGAGCTGCCGATCCCCTGGTACACGTCGTTCACCATGACCGTGGACGGCGACCTGGTCCTGCTGGCGGCGGACGGCGGCTACACGGCGGCCTTCGACCGCACGTCCGGCAAGCCGCTGATGTCCTGGGTGGACCCGCACGCCGACGAGGAGGCCGGGCCCTCACCGGTCGCGGTCGACGGGCGCACCGCCTACTGCGTGGGCAAGCGGCATGTGTACGCGGTGCGGCCGCACGAACGGGGGTGAGCCGCACCAACGGCTTTTCAGGACAGGCCTGTTCGGGATCAGCCTGTTCAGGAGCGTCCTGTTGGGGATCAGCCTGTTCAGGAGCGTCCTGTTCGGGTCGCCGTGAGGCCGATGGTCGCGTACGTCATCGTGAACGCGCCGCCCATCGCGTCGACGGCCGCGCCGACGCCGTCCAGCAGCCGCGCGAGGACGGGCGGCGGGGTGCGGGTGAAGGCCCCCAGGGTGGGCATCTGGTCGAGCCAGGCGTCGCGGGTGTAGGTCCACTCCCAGTCGGCCTGCCAGTGCTCGGTCTCGCCGAACTCGCCTGCCTTGCGCACCCCTTCGGCCGCTTTGGTGGTCAAGTCGCGGTAGCCGTCCACGGTGCGGGTGGCCGTGGCGGCGATGTCGAACGGGGCGTCGGGCATGACGCGCCGGCACACATCGGTGACCGCGTCGGCCAGGGCGGGCGGAAAGACGAAGGCGTTCCAGAACGGCGCGAACACGCCGCCGGGGTGCAGCACGCGGGCGGCCTTGGCGGCGCCCGCGACGGGGTCGATCCAGTGCCAGGCCTGGGCGGCGACGACGGCACTGAACGTGCGTCCGACCGGGTCCCAGTCCTCGAACGTCGCGACGTCGACCTCGAGTCCGAGCCCCCGGGCGACCTCGGCCATGCGCGGGTCGGGCTCGACGCCGAGCACGCGCCGTCCTGCGGCCCGCAACTGACGGGCGGCGATGCCGGTTCCGGTGCCGACGTCGAGGATGTCCCCTTCGGGGGCGGCCGCGGCGATGCGTTGGACGACCTCGTCGGGATAGCGGGGCCGGGCCCGGTCGTAGCGCGTGGCGTCGGCGCCGAAGGACTCGGCGACGTCGCGGCTGCGGTGGGGTTCGGTCGCGGGGAGCGGGGGCTGCCCCGAAGGTAGAGTGGGCATGCGCCCACTATTAGTGGGCGACCGCCCACTCGTCAACCTCGGTGGGCCAGCCCACCCCACGACCGCGAGGAGACCGCACGTGCCCACCGGCGTCGCGATCCAGGACGCACGCGAGCAACTGTTCGCCGCCGCCGAGCGGATCCTGCTCCGTGCCGGGCCCGACGGGCTGACCAGCAGGGCGGTGACCGCGGAGGCGGGCTGCGCGAAAGGCGTGCTGCACCGGCACTTCGCGGACTTCGACACCTTCCTGGCCGAACTCGTCCTCGACCGCACGGCGCGGCTGGACGACCAGGCCGCCATCCTCCGTGAAGCCGCCGCCGCAGGGACCGGCACGGTGGCCGGCAACGTCGCGGACGCGCTGACCCAGGTGTTCGGGCCGGTCGGGGTGGCGATCGTCGCCCTGACCATCTCCCGCGACGGCCTCCGCGCCCGCCTGCGAGAGGCCGTCCCCACGGGCATCCCGCTCCTGAACCCGGCCACCACGATGATCGCGAACTACCTGGCCGCCGAACGGGAGCGAGGCCGGATCGCCCCGGAAGCCGACCTCGAGACGCTCGCCCCGACGCTGATCGGGGCGACGCACCTGCTGTTCGCTGACCGGCAGGCCCCGCGCCCCGAGGTGGAGGCGGTGGAGCGGACGGTGGGGGCCGTGCTGGCGGGGGTATTTCAAAGGACGTCGGGCTGAGGGGGTGCGGCCAGGGGGGAGTGCGGGGGACGCAGTGACGGCCTGCCGGCACGCCGAGCGGGCGGCTGAGCGGGCCCCCGGCACTCCCGCTTCGGCACCTCAGCCGCGGGCGGCCCGGACCGCGTCCGTCAGCTTCGCCAGGTCCTCGTCCGCGATCGCCGGGAAGGCCGTCAGGGTCTCCAACACCGCTGCGGCGATGGGCAGTTCCGCGGCCTCCGTCGCGAGGCGGACGTCCTTCGCGGCCAGGCTCACCGCGAAGTCGCTTTTGGTGTCGGTCGCCCTGCCGTACGGGAAGGCGAGCGGGCCCGCCGCCAAGGCGCGTTCCGCGGTCCCCGGCGGGAGTTCGAGGGCGTCGGCCAGGGCCAGCGCCTCGCCGACCAGGGCCACGCTGCCGACGACGGCGTTGATCATGACGAGCTTGAGCGCCGCTCCGTTGCCGAGCGCGCCGCACGCGGTGACGTTGCCCAGGTGCCCCAGGATCCCGGCGACCCCGTCGACGTCCCCGGCCGCGAAGATGCCGAGTTCGCCGGCGGCGGCGCGGTCGACGCTGCCCATGACCGGGGCGTCCACCAGCGGCACGCCGTCCGGCAGGGTGGCGGCGAGGTCGCGGACCGCGTCGGGGCCGATGCTGGACATGTCGACGACGCGCGTGCCGGGGCGCAGCGCGGGCGCGAAGGCGTCCGCGACCTGCCGCACGGCCGCCGGGTCGGCCAGCATCGTGATCACGACGTCGGCGTCACGGACGGCGTCGGCGGGGTCGGCGGCGAGTCGGGCGCCCGCCGCGACGAGCGGTTCGGCGCGTGCGGTCGTGCGGTTCCAGACGGTGAGCGGGTGCCCGGCGTCGATCAGGCGGCGGGCCATCGGGAGGCCCATGCGGCCGGTGCCGAGAAAGGCGATGCGTTCCATGGCCTTGACGTTAGTTCGGCCATGACCATGCGACCAGCGAATGTCTAGCATGGGATCCATGCCGACTCCGCATGACTTTTCCATCGGCTGGCTGCGCTCCTTCCTGGCCGTCGCCGACGCCGAGTCGTTCACGGCCGCCGCGGTCGCGCTCGGGTATACGCAGTCCGCGGTGTCCCGTCAGGTCGCGGCGTTGGAGGACGAGGTGGGGTCGCCGCTGTTCGACCGGCTGCCGCGCGGCGTACGGCTGACCGACGCCGGGCGGGCGTTGGTGCCGCGGGCCCGGGCCGTCCTCGAACAGGTCGACGGCGCGCACCGCGACCTCGCCGCGCTGCGCGGGTTGGCGAGCGGTCGGGTGCGGGTGGGGGCGTTCGCCACGGCCGGCGCCGCGCTGGTGCCGCGGGCGGTGGCCGCGTTCGGCGCGGCCCACCCGGGCATCGCGGTGACGTTGGTGGAGGGGCTGACCCCGCGCCTGCTCGCCCGGCTCGAGGCCGACGAGCTCGACGTCGTGGTCGTCAGCGGCGCGGCCGCCGACGCCGCGCCGCCCGAAGCGACCCTGCACCACCTGCTCGACGAGGTGATGCTGGTCGCGCTCCCGCCCACCCACCGGCTGGCCGGCCGCCACCGCGTCCGGCTTGCCGAACTGGCCGACGACGCCTGGATCGCGGGCGGCGCCCGCGTCGAGGACTCGCTGCTGGCCCCGTACATACGCGACGGGTTCACGCCGCGGACGGGCTTCGTGGCGTCCGACTGGATCGCCAAACAGGGCCTGGTCGCGGCGGGCCTCGGCGTGACCCTGGTCCCGTCGCTCGCGGCCCCGGCGCTGCGGGCCGACCTGGCCTTGGTGTCGCTACGCCGCGACGGCGTCCCCGCCCGCAAGGTCTACGCGGCAACCCGCCGCGGCGTGGCCCCTTCGGCGGCGGGCGAGGCCTTCCTCACCGAACTCCGCACGACGGCAAAGGCACTGGCCCGCGAAATCAACGAGCGGTACTGATCGTCGGTCCTGTCCGTGAGGAGACCCGCTGCCGCGTGACCAGGCGCGGACGGTCGCGTTGCCGCGCTCGGTCCGGGGACAGCCGGCGCGAGCCGTGGGCGGCCCGTCTTACGAGCGCAGCATCACGGCGTAGCCCGCGACGTCTCGACCGTCCCCGTCTGTCCGGCCCACGGCACCGGCCCGGTCCCCGCCACTCTCAGCACGCGGTCGCCGTCGACCTCGACCACCGTGAACGGCCCGCCTCCCCCGTCCAGGCGCAGGTGCGGCTCGGCCGCGTCCCGCACGGCCCGCACCACGTCGGGCTCGTCGACGGACAGTTCGCCGCCCCATGCCGGTCCGCCGGCCCTGCCGTTGTAGGCGTGGTGAAGGGTGGCCTTGCAGTCGTAGGAGGCCCCGTCCGCGAGGATCGTGGCGGTGCCGTTGAAGTCGTCCATGGTGCGTCCTTGCCGGTCGGATCGGCCCCCGAGCGGAGGGCGGGTTCCCGGTAGGCGCGCGTGGAAAACGGGTCCGGTCGGGCGAGCCGCCGACGGGCGCCGCCATCGAGGCGCGCGGCCTGTCGCTGATCGCGTTCGCGTCCTCCTCGGCGGCGTCAGCGCGTAGCGTCCCCCCATGAGCACGAACGTTTCTGTGGTCCGGCGCAACGGACGCCCCGCCACCGCCGAGGACCTGGCCCCGCTCGCCTTCGCCGGCTACGCGCACTTCACCGCCATGCAGGTACGCGGCGGTCGCGTGCGCGGACTCGACCTGCACCTCGCGCGGCTGCGCTCCGCGTCCGTCGAACTGTTCGGGCGCGCGAGGCCGGACGAGCAGGTGCGGGAGTGGCTGCGCGAGGCGTTGCGGGAGGCCCCCGAGGACGTCTCCCTCCGGGCCGCCGCGTACCTCCCGTCGGGCACCCTCGACCCGCGGACCTCCGCCGAGCCCGACCTGCTGGTGCGCGTCGGGCCGCCGTCCTTCGCGCCTGCGGGACCGCTCGCGCTGATGTCCGTCGAGTACGAGCGTCTGCTCCCGCACATCAAGCACACCGGCGAGCTCGCCAAGACCCACTTCGTCCGCCAGGCGGTGGCGCGGGGCTTCGACGACGTGGCCTTCGTCGACCGCCGGGGCCGGCTCGGCGAGGCGTCCATCTGGAACCTGGCCTTCTGGGACGGCACTTCGGTGGTGTGGCCGGACGCGCCCGTGCTGGTCGGCACCACGATGGCCGTCGTCCGCCGCCGCCTGGACCGCCTCGGCGTACCCCAGCGCGTCGTTCCGCTGACCCGGGCAGAACTACCGGGCCTGGCAGGCGGCGTGGTGATGAACTCGTGGTCACCCGGCGTCGCGGTCGGCCGTATCGACGACGTCCCGCTGCCGGACGCAGCGGAGTTCGTCGCGCTGCTGCACCGGGCGTACGAGGCGGAGCCGCCCGTGACGCCGTAGCCCTCGCCGGATCGCCCGACGGTTTTCTCCAAGACAGGGCCCCACCACACGCAGCACCGTGTCCGCATGAGACGCCACCTGCGCCACCTGCTCACCGCCGCGCTGATCGCCGCGGCGGCCGTGCTGCCGACGTCCGCCCCGGCGGCCGCGACCGAGCCGCCGCCCGCGCCGGTGTACCCGCAGTGGTGGGCGGACAGCCACGCCAAGCAACTCGACGTCCTCGACTACTGGACGGGCGACAACCTGGCCCGCTGGAACTTCACGCACACCGACTACCCGGACGGGCCGCTCTACACCGACAACGACCGGGGCCGGAAGTGGTCGGCCACCGACCCGGCGCGCACCGCCGCGGTGACCAGGACCGTCGGCCGGCTGTTCTCCCGGCAGACCGCGACGTGGCAGAAGGTGTCCCGGCCGTCCGTCGCGGGCGACGTGGTCGGCAAGGTGTACGAGACACACGCGTACCGCGCCTGGGACGACACCAACAAGGTTCTGATACCGGCCGATCCGACGAAGCCCGAGGAGCGGCACTTCGTCGAGACGCAGGAGATCATCGACGTCTCGAACGGCCAGACCACCGAGTACCGCCACCTGTCGTGGCCGTCCACCTGCTCGGCGAACGCCGTCGACGGCGACAACGGCCGCACGGTCGTCACCGCCGGGCACTGCGTGCTCGTTCCGATCCCGATGATCGCCCAGGCCGTGTGGCTGGGCTCGAACTGGGCCAAGGACGCGATCGACATCACGAACGACAAGCAGGTGTTCGTGCCCGGATACCTGGGCGACGCACCGGACTTCGCGTCGCAGGCACCGTACGGCGTGTGGGTGGTCGACAAGATCTACACCACCGGCCAGTGGTCGGAGTTCTCCCGGGTCGGCGGCGCGGGCGTCAACATGTTCAACTTCCAGTACGACGTGGCGATGCTGACGGTCCTCGACCCGCTGCGCCCCGGCGTGCGGCTGACCGACGTGACCGGTTCCCAGCACATCGCGTTCACCAGCGGCGTCGACAAGCTCACGTACGCCTTCGGTTACCCGGCGGCACCGTCCTTCGGCTCCGCGCCGCTCGCCCGCTACGACGGCCGCAACCTCGTCTACGCGAAGAACCCCGCCCGCCGCGACCTGCTGATGTCGCTGAACTACACCGTCAGCGCGAACCTTTCGGGCGGGGCGAGCGGCGGACCGATGCTCCAGGACTTCGACCCGGTCACGGGCATCGGCACGCAGGTGTCGGTGAACTCCTTCAATTACAGCCAGTGGATGCCGTTCGGGAACGCGGAGAACATGGTCGGCCCGTCGTTCACCGAGACCACCCGGATCCTCTACAACCTGGTACGCCTGGCCTGACGCCGGTCGGCGGCGGCACCGTTCGGGCGATGCCGCCGCCGACCACCGAAATCCCTTTACCTTGCCGCTACTTCACAGTCCGAAAGAACTCCCGAATATCCCCCACCAACAAATCCGGGGCGTCGTGCGCCGCCCAGTGGCTGCCGCGCTCGTACTCGTTCCAGTGCACGATGTTGGCGTGGTCGCGCTCCGCGAACCGGCGGATCGGCCGGAAGTCGAACGCGAACGACGCCAGCCCGATCGGGAACGTCGTGGGCTCGGCCGCCTTCTCCCCGTGGTGGTTCTCGTAGTAGAACCGCGCCGACGACGCGGAGCTGTTCGTGAACCAGTAGATGGACGCCGCGGTCAGGACCACGTCCGGATCCTGCACCCCGCCCAACAGCTGCCCGATCCAAGCCAGTTGCCCGGCCGGCGAGTCGGCGAGCGCGTGCGCGAGCGTCTGCGGCTGCGCCTGCTGGGCGTGGTCGTGAATCGCGTGCGCGACGAACCCCTGGAGGAACTCCAGGTACTGCATGTCCTCAGGGCTCAGCCCCGCGAACTCGGCGGGGTCACCCGACGGGAACGAGAAGATCTGGTTCACGTGGACCCCGATGACCCGCTCGGGATGCCGCCGCCCGAGCTCCGGGCTGATGATCGCACCCGCGTCGTTCCCGTGCGCGCCGAACCGCTCGTAGCCGAGCCGACGCATGAGCTCCGCCCAAGCGTCCGCCGTACGTGCCGCGTTCCAGCCCCTCTCCCGCGTCGGCCCGGAGAACCCGAACCCGGGCAACGAGGGCATGACGACGTCAAAGGCATCCGCCGGGTCTCCCCCGTGCGCAGCCGGATCCGTCAACGGCCCAATGAGCCCCGCATATTCGGCAAACGTATTCGGCCATCCATGCGACAGGACCAACGGCGTCGCACCCGGCTCGGCCGACCGCACATGCGCGAAGTGCACGAGCTGGCCGTCGATTTCGGTGGTGAACTGCGGAATCGCGTTGAGCTCGGCCTCCTTGGCCCGCCAGTCGAACGCGGCCCACTGCTCGACGAGCGGCCGCACCCACGAACCGGGCACGCCGTACTCCCACCCCGGCATGACGGGACCGCGCTGCACACCGTCGGTCACCTCCGACTCGGGCAGTTCGTCGGCCCAACGGGTGCGGGCAAGGCGGTCGCGCAGGTCCTCAACGTCCCGCTGCGGAACGGCGATACGGAACGGCCTGACGGCCTCGCCCGCCTCATCCGTGTCGTTCGGTTCTCGGTTCACGCTGTCGTTCGCGTGGTCGCTCACCGGGAATCTCCCTGAATTGCTCGTGGTTCGTCGCCCACCGCCCGGCACTCAAAGCTCCGGCCCGGCGGCGACCTGGCGGACGTGATGCTTCCGACGCGGCCTGACAAACGACGCACAAAACACGCACACAACACTGCCAAAACGCGCACGCCACGCTGACATTTCCCTGACACGCAAATCGCCCAACCGGTACGGTGGGTGGATGCCCGAACTGATCCGTCCAGACGTCCGGTTGCGCACGTCCTGGCTCGACGCGCACGCCGAATGGGGACCCGGAGCCCACGAAGACGGCTTCGGGCTCACACCGGACGACGACGTCCAGTCCCCCGAGGGCTTCGCGGCCTGGGTGCGAGACCTTCACGCCGCCGAGGATCCGACGGGCCCGGCACCCTGCACCTTCCGCTGGATCGCCGAAGGCGACACCGTCCTCGGCGGCATCGCCCTCCGCCACGGCCACAACGACTACACCCGCTGGGCCGGCCACATCGGCTACGGCATCCGCCCAAGCGCCTGCCAACGCGGCCTGGCCACCTGGGCGTTGGGCCAGATGATCGCCGAAGCCCACACACTCGGCATGCCGCGGCTCCTCCTGGTCTGCGCCGCCGACAACGAAGCCTCAGCCAAAACCATCGAGCACAACGGCGGCACCCTGGACCGCGTCGCAGAGACCCCCTTGGGCCCGGCCCGCCGCTACTGGATCACCATCGCCGCCGGCCTGACCTGACTCGCCCCATGGTGGGCCTTGCGTGTGTGAAGGCTGCCACCGCGGTGTGCCCCGCCAAGGTCATGCGGCGGGTGGGTCAGGCCTTCTTGACCACCGAGGACTTGAGTTGCATCGCGCCGAAGCCGTCGATTTTGCAGTCGATGTCGTGGCCGTCGACGCCGGTGACGAGGCGGATGTTGCGGACCTTGGTGCCGGCCTTGATGGCGGTCGGGTTGCCCTTGACCTTGAGGGTCTTGACCACGGTGACGGTGTCGCCGTCGGTGAGGACGTTGCCGACCGCGTCCCGGATCACGCCGTCCTCCGGGGCGGCGTCCGAGGTGGCGGCGGTCGGGTCCCACTCGTGGGCGCACTCCGGGCAGACCAGGAGGGGGCTCATCTCGTAGGTGTACTCGCAGGAGCACACGGGGCAGGGCGGCAGGGCGTCGGACATGGGGAGATTCTAAGGGGTTGATGAATTGAAGATTTCTTCAAGCGGGTCGGCGCGGCGTGGCGTTCGGGGGGTCCGGGGTGGGCCGGGTTCTGGTCAGACCGCGGCGGCGGTGGGGCGGAAGGTGCGGCGGTAGGCCTGGGGGCCTACGCCGATGGCGGCGTGGAGTTGTTGGCGGAGGGAGACGCCGGTGCCGAAGCCGGCGCGGCGGGCGACGAGGTCGACGGGCCAGTCGGTGGTTTCGAGGTAGTGGCGGGCCAGGTCCACGCGCTGGCGGATGAGCCATTGGACCGGCGTCGTGCCGGTCTCGTCGCGGAAGCGGCGGGTGAAGGTGCGGACGCTCATGTGGGCGTGGGCCGCGAGTTCGGCGAGGGTCAGGGGTTCGTCCAGGCGTTCCATCGCCCACGCCTGGGTGGCGGCGGTGCCGGGGGCGGCCGGGTCGGGGACCGGCCGCTGGATGTACTGCGCCTGGCCGCCCTCACGCCACGGCGGGATGATGCAGCCGCGGGCCACGTCGTTGGCGATCTGGCTGCCGTGGTCGCGGCGGACCAGGTGCAGGCACAGGTCGATGCCGGCCGCGACGCCGGCCGAGGTCAGGATGTCGCCGTCGTCGACGAACAGGACGTTCGGGTCGACGCGGGTACGGGTGAACAGCCGTTGGAGATGGTCGGCCTCGAGCCAGTGGGTGGTGGCGGGCCGGTCGTCGAGGAGCCCGGCGGCGCCCAGGACGTAGGCGGCGGTGCAGATGCCGACGATGCGGGTGCCGGGGCGGATCATGGCGAGCGCGTCGCGCAGCACGTCCGGGAGGACGCCCTCGTCGCGGATCGGTCCGAGGGCGTGTGACGGCGGGATGACGACGGTGTCGACCTCGGCGAGCAGGCCCGCGTCGCGGCCGACGGTGATGCCGAAGTCGGCCGACGCGCGGACCGGGCCGCCGTCGAGGCTGCAGGTCGCCACGGTGTACAGCGGGACACCATCGGCGTCGCGCGCCGCGCCGAAAATGCGCGCGGGGATGCCGAGCTCGAAGGGGAGGACGCCGTCCAGGGCCAGTACGCCGACACGATGCATGGCCAGATCCTTTCATCCTGTGGCCATCGGGCCACCACACAGGGCCTCGTGCGTGCGGGAGTCTGGGGACGTGCCCGGCGGAACGGGTACAGGACCCTGCAAACCATCATGAAAGCGAGCAATACGCCATGGCCCAGGACGTCTCACCCACGATGCGCGCCGTCTCCCAGGACACGGCCGGCGGCCCCGAGGTGCTCAAGGTCGTCGAGGTCCCGCGCCCGGCGCCGGGGCCGATCGAGGTCCTGGTGCGGGTGCACGCGGCGGGCGTCAACCCGGCGGACTGGAAGACCCGCACCCGCGGCGTCTTCACCGGCGGCGCCAAGCCGCCGTTCACGCTCGGGTGGGACGTGTCGGGCGTCGTCGAGGCGGTCGGCGGCGGCGTGACGCTCTTCCAGCCGGGCGACGAGGTGTACGGCATGCCGCTGTTCCCGCATCCGGCCGGCGCCTACGCCGAGTACGTCGTGGCCCCGCCGCGGCACTTCGCCCGCAAGCCGCGCGGCCTCAGTCACCTCGAGGCGGGCGCCCTGCCGCTGGCCGCGCTGACCGCGTGGCAGGCGCTGGTCGACACGGCCGACGTCCAGCCCGGCCAGCGGGTGCTGGTCCACGCGGCCGCGGGCGGGGTCGGGCACCTGGCGGTCCAGATCGCCAAGGCGCGCGGCGCGTACGTCATCGGCACCGCCAGCGCCGCCAAGCACGACCTGCTGCGGGGCCTCGGCGCCGACGAGCTCGTCGACTACCGCAGCGTGGACTTCGCCGACGTCGTCTCGGACGTCGACGTCGTCCTCGACCCGGTCGGCGGCGACTCGTGGACGCGGTCGCTGCGCACCCTGCGCCCCGGCGGCATCCTGGTCTCGATCCTCCCGCCCGACGAGACCTTCCCCGCCGCCGAGGCCGAGGCGCAGGGCAAGCGCGCCGTGTTCATGCTGGTCGAACCCGACCACCACGGGCTGGAGGAGATCACCGCCCTGGTCGAGTCCGGCCGCCTCCGGGTCATCGCCGACGAGGTGTTCCCGCTGGAGCGGGCGGCCGACGCCCACCGGGCCGGCGAGACGGGGCGCACGACGGGGAAGATCGTGCTGAGCGTGGTCTCCTGAGCCGGGGGGCAGCCAGACGAACACCCAAACGCGTACGGCCGACGGGGGCGGCTGTCGAGGAGGAGCCGGGTCACGTCCGGGCGGGCGTGGTGCCCGTCCGGGTCGGCCGCGTTCTTGGCGAGGACGATGGCCTCGGGGTCGAGAGGTCGGCGGCCGCAGCCCGGCGCCGCGACCCGACCCGGACCCGACCCGCCCACCACGCTGGGACCGCGGGTCGGCGGCGCGAAGCACCCACCGCGGCGCCACGCCTCCCGCCCCTCCCGCAGGTGCCGAGGATGTTCGGCGCGGACGGCCCGCGGGTCAAGCCGCCCCTCCGCCCCGGGGCGGGCCGCCGGTTCGTCGATGGCCCCGCCGCGGCTTGACGCGCGGGGCGGCCGCGCGAAGATCAAAAGCGGGAGGGGCGGGAGGCCACCGAACG
This sequence comes from Yinghuangia seranimata, assembly GCF_029953285.1. Lineage (GTDB taxonomy): Bacteria > Actinomycetota > Actinomycetes > Streptomycetales > Streptomycetaceae > Yinghuangia > Yinghuangia seranimata. The sequence goes on from NZ_JASAOI010000052.1 coordinate 79,904, forward strand.
CGGCGCAGGTCAAGGTCGGTGCGGCCAAAGGCAGTTCACGCCTCGGCGGGTCAGCTCCGCCCCGCTCCCTGACGCTTACGGCCCGAGGAGGCCCACGCCGACGTCCGGCGAGCCGCGCGCGACGGCTGCGTTGCGAGGCGCAGGAGGTCGCACCCGAGGCCGGCGCGCCGACGTCGCCGTCCTACGGTTCGACGACCACCTTGATCGCGCCGCTCCCCCGGTCCGCCGCCACGCGGAACGCCTCGGCGGCGTCCGCCAGCGGGAACCGGTGGGTGATGACCGCGGCGGCGATCCCGGGTCGGGCTGCGAGCATGGCGGCCGCGCGGTCGACGTCCCGTACGCCGGACGGGTCGTCGCCGTAGGCCATCGACGTGACGACCCGCGCCTCCTTCACGAACGCGGGGAGAAACGGCAGCGGCAGCGTGTCCCCGTGCAGCGCCGCGATCGACAGCGTGCCGCCGGGCGCCAGCAGCCCGACCGCGTCGCGCAGCGCGTCCGGGGTGCCGGCGGCGTCCACGACCACGTCGTACTCCCCCTCGGCCGGGACCGCGCCGAGGCGTTCGCCCGCGGCGATCCGTTCGGCGCGCCGTGCGACCAGGGCCACCGCGGACGCGCCCTGCGCCTGCGCGGCGGCCGCCGCGAGCAGCCCGATGGCTCCGCCGCCGATAACCGCGACCCGGGTGCCCGGGCCGGTTCCGGCGAGGCGTACCGCGCGCCAGGCGACCGCCGCCGGTTCGACGAGGCACGCGTCGCGTGGGGCGAGCCCGTCCGACAGCGGGACCAACGACGTTGCGGGAACGGTGTATTCGTCGGCCATGCCGCCGTCGATCGTCATGCCCGGCACGCGCATGTGCACGGTGCGGCACAGGTTCCGCCGCCCCGCCGCGCACTGGTCGCACGTCCCGCAGCCGAAGATCGCTTCGACCGCGTACGCCTGCCCGTCGGGGCCGAAGCCGGCCAGCTCGTGGCCCAGCAGCAGGGTGCTCCCCATGGCCAGGTAGCCGAGGTCGGAGCCGCAGATCCCGGCGGCGGCGACGGTCAGCCGCGTGTCCGCGTCGGGGACGGCCGGGGCGTCCGCGACGTCCACGACCTCGACCGACGTGGGCGAACCCTGGCCTCGTACCGCGCGCATCGCTGTCCCTCCGGAGAATCGTTCGGCGTCCGGAAGCTAGCGGGTGGCGGAGACGAAGACAAGGGCTTCCATTCGGCTATATGGACTCGCAGTTCGAATAATCGAACCATCGGGGCGAGCCGCGCGTCAGCCCGCCGCCGCCAGCAGCGCCTCCCCGACCGCCGTTCGCGCGTACAGCACCGACCGGCCCGCGCGGTGTGCGCTCACCAGGCCCGCGTCGCGAAGTGCCGTCAGGTGCTGGGACGCTCCCGGGGTGGTCAGGCCCGTACGGCCGGCCAGGTCGGTGGTCGAGGCCGGGGTCTGGAGTTCGGCCAGGAGGGCGGCCCGGGCGCGGCCGAGGACACCGGCCACGGCCTCGGAACGGGGTGCGCGGCGGGCCTCCCACAGCGCGCCGACGCCGCGCGGGGTGTAGGCCATCTGCAACGGCTCGTCCGGAAGGGTGCGCAGCTGCGGCTGCGTGACGAACGTCGCGGGGATCAGCAGGAGCCCGGTGCCGGCGGCCGTGCGTGCGAGAGTGCGCGGGCGACGGTCCACGCGCAGCGTGCCGGTGGTCCAACTCACGTCCGCGTGCAGGTCGTTGAGGACGTGCCGGACTCCGCGTTCGGCCACTTGGCGGGCGCGGTGGAACACGTCGCCTTCGAGCAGCGCGCGGATGCGCGCCCAGTAGGGGCCCAGCGCCAGCTCCCAGTACGTCTCGATCTCCTTCACGAGCTTGGGGAGTTGGGACGCGGGGTCGGCTCGCATCGCACGCAGCCGGTGGTCCGCGGCACGGATGGCGTCGAGCTCGGCGGCGAGAGTGGGCGCGGGCCCGTCCGGCAGCGGGTTGATGAAGTCCGGGACGTACCCCGTCGGCCCGACGATCTCCGCGAGCAGCCCCCGGTCGAGCCCTGCGGCCGCCACGCGCGGCCGCACCTGGTCGAGCCACGACCGGTGGACGAGGGGCGCCGCGCCGGAGCGCAGCAGGCGCATGCTCGGGCCGACCTCCCACATGGGCGACACGGCGAACCGGGTCTGGGCGAGGTCGTCGGCGGAGAAGGGCAGTTCGGCGCGGATGCGGGGCCTCCAGACGGCTGGGCACGGGGCAATCCATCAACCCCGCGAGGCCGAGAAGATTAAGCCTGTACTTAATCAATAGCCGCCAGCGTACCGGGGCCGTGATCCTTCCGGCATGTCTACGACCTCCTCCACGCACGCGTCCGCCGCCGGCACCTGGCGGCTCGGCGACCTGACCGTCAACCGTGTCGGCCTCGGCGCGATGCGCCTGCCGCAGACCGGCTCGGCGTTCGCGCACGCCGGCCCGCCGACGGACCGCGACCGGGACCAGGCGGTCGCCGTCCTGCGCCGCGCCGTCGAGCTCGGCGTCAACCACATCGACACCGCGTCGTTCTACTTCTCCCCGCTGCGGTCGGCGAACGAGCTGATCGGCCGCGCCCTGGCGCCGTACCGCGACGACCTGGTCGTCGCCACCAAGGTCGGCCCGTCCCGCAACCCCGACGGGAGCTGGCGCGCGCACGCCACCCCGGGCGAACTGCGCGCGCAGGTCGAGGAGAACCTCCGCCAACTCGGCCGCGACCACCTCGACCTCGTCAACCTGCGCATCGTCGGCACCGACTCCATCGCGGAACGCTTCGCCGCACTGGCCGAGTTGCGGCAGGCCGGGCTGATCCGCCACCTCGGCCTGTCGAACATCCGGCCGCACCACCTCGCCGAGGCGACGCCGATCGCGCCGGTGGTGTGCGTGCAGAACCAGTACGGCGTCGGAGTCCGGCCCGAGGACGACGAGTTCGTCCGCACGTGCGGCGAACAGGGCGTCGCCTTCGTGCCGTTCTACGCGATCGCCGCCCAGGGCACCACGCACGGCGCCTCGACGCACGACGCCCCCGAGGTCGAAGCCGTCGCCGAGGCGCACGGCGTGAGCCCGGCGCAGGTACGGATCGCCTGGACGCTGCACCAGGGCCCGCACGTCCTGGCCATCCCGGGCACCGGCGACCCGGCCCACCTCGAGCAGAACATCGCCGCCGGCGCGCTGCGGCTGTCCGACGACGAACTGGCCGCACTCGACGCGGCACACTGGCGCGAGGCGGAGTGAACCCGCGGCGGGCCGACCTCGACGCGCTGGTCGCCCTCGTCTGCGGCATCGTCGTGGACGCCGTGCTCGACGCCGTCCTCGACGTCCTGGTCGACCTCGCCGTGGACCTCGCCGTGGACCTCGCCCTCGACGCCCGCTACGCCTCAAGAGACGCGGACGCCGCCCCAGCAGCCGGTCAGTCGTCCGCGGCCACCAAAAGCACCAGCACCCCGGACGAGCGGTCGACCAGCACCAACTCGTGAAACTCGATGTGGATCGGCCCGTAGTCGTGGCGCGCGTCGTCCGACAGCGGGCCGAGCAGATAGCGGCTCGTCGCACGCTCGACGATCGCGTAGACGTCCTCACACAGCCGCTGTTCGAGGTCGTCCGGGACCGGCCCGCCCCCGTAGCCGGCGCATCCATCCGCCCACGCCCGGATCGTCCCGACGGCCGTCGCCGCGTCGACCGGCCGGTAGTCGTCCGGCGTGACGCGGTGCAACCACCACTGCCCGTGCCGGGGCTCGCCCGGCTGCCCGTCGGCGCCGTCGTACGTGTCGCGGAACTGCGGGTGCGCGAGCAGCGCCGCGAGCAGCGCCCGGTCGTCCGCACCCGCCTCCTCCATGTGGAAGCGCTTCATGTCGACCCACCGGTACCCATGCGGCCAGTCCTCGCCACCGAAATGCTTGAAGTTGATGAACGGACTGTCCAGGTGCGCGAGCATCCCCGCAGTCTTCCACCCCCCCGTCCTCCGTCCCCCGTCCGCCGCCCACAACAGGCGGATCCGCGTGCCCCTTCCTACCGTGGAAGCGACCCGCGCGATCCGCCTGGAGGAGCCGTGAGCGACGCCCTGTACGACGACCTGGACCGGCGGGCCTCCTGCCTGATCAAGATCGTCCTCACCGGCCGGCAGGCGCCCGGCTCGCCCCAGCCGGAAGGCGATGACCTGCTCCCAGCCGCCGCGGCGATCACCACGAGCATCGGGCATCTCTACCGTCAGGTCGACGCGTTCGACCCGACGTCCGTCACGCTCGGCGACGCACGCGACGCCGGGGACACCGGACACTTCGACACCACCGGCGACACCGTCACCCTGTGGGGCACCATCCGATGCGCCGCCGAACCCGACCTGCCCAAGCTACAGCGACGCCTGACCGTACTCGCCGAGAACATGGCGCAGGCGTACCACTGCACCGCAACCGTCGACTACCCAAGCGGCCGCACCAACCCGACCTGAGTTCCCGACACAGCAGGTGGCCAACGCAGTGACCACGAGCGCAGCCCCGAGCAGTCCGCCGTACATCCGCGGCATCCGCTCGCTCCCCGCCGCGAGCGGATCCTCCGACGCCTCGCCGCGCCTTGCGCCGTTCACCATGCCAAGCCCCCCTTGACCGAACGCTTAAGCAATCGCTCAAAATCAGGCTGGCAAGCGGTATGACGCCGCGTCAGCCGGGTTCCCCTGCCGAGGGGGCCGGCCGACGCGGCATCAGATCGGACCAGGCGTCAGCCCACGCGGGCTCCGTACACGTGATCGACGGTCATCGTCATCAGCACGCGCCGGTCGGCGACCATCACCGCGCGGTACTCCTCCCAGTCCGGGTGCTCGCCCGCCGCGAGGCGGTAGTAGCGCACCAGGGCCTCGACCTCGGGGCCGTCCGGGTCGGTGCCGGGGCCGGTGAGGGTCGCGGTGCCCTCGGCGGTCGCCCAGCCCCAGCCGTCGGGGCTGGTGACCTCCAGGGCCGCGCGCGGGTCGCGGCGCAGGTTGGCGGTCTTGGCGCGGCCCTCGGTCATCGAGACGTAGAGGAGCTGGGTCTCCGGGTCGTAGTACGGCATGACGGGCGACATCTGCGGCCGCCCGTCCGCCTTGATCGTCGCGAGCACGCCGAGCCTGCTCTCCGCGAGCAACGCGCGCGGGTCGAAGGGCTTGGCGGGCGTGGCGTCTGTCGTGTCGGTGCTCATATCTGCGCCAAAGCGCACCCCCACACCTCGTATTCCCTCATCAGTCGGCACCCCGCCGCACCTCACCGCATCGGCTCAACCAGGGCGCACCGAGCACGGTCACGCGAGGGCCTCCGGGGACGGCTTGCGGAACTGGTCGATCAGGGCGGTGTAGCCGTCAGCGCCGCGGCCGTCGCGCACGGCCCGCTGGGCGAGGGTCTGGATGAGGCGCGGCAGTTCCGCGTTCAGCCCGAGGGTCTCGCTCTCCTCGACGAGGTGGGCCATGGCCCCGAGGTGGGTGGAGAGGGTGGCGTCGTCGCCCGGGTGGACGCCCGCGTCGAGGTTGCGGGCGTAGCCGGCGAGCCAGCCGACGACGGTGCCTATGCCCTGGCTGGCGACCGGTTCGTACGCCGCGGCGCCGACGCCCGCGGTGCCGAGCAGCGCGACGCCCTGCAGGAACCCGTTGAGCAGGTTCCACATGAGGCTGAGCATCGCCGCGTCGTAGAGCGAGGCCAGGCCGTGGTCCTCGCCGACGTACGTCGAGCCGCCCGCCAGCGTGCGCAGCGCGGCCTCGTGGAGTTCGTACGTCGACGCCGGCCCGCTGTAGAGGACGGCGGTGTCCGCACCGCCGATGGCCGCCGGCGCGGCCATGATCGCCCCGTCCAGGTAGGCGGCGCCGCGGCCGGCCGCCCAGTGCGCGGTCTCGCGGGCGTCCCGCGACGTGCCGGAGGTCAGGTTCACCAGCACCCGGCCGGCGAGGATCTCGGCGTCGAGCGGGTCGAACAGGTCGTGCGCGGCGTGGTAGTCCGAGACGCAGACGACCACGAGCGGGCTCGCCGCGACCGCCTCCGCGACCGATCCGGCGCGCCGTGCGCCGCCTTCGACCAGCCGGTCAGCCTTGTCCGGGGTGCGGTTCCAAACGGTCACCGGGTGCCCGGCGCGCAGGAACGCCTCCGCGAGCGCGTGGCCCATCACACCGAGCCCGACGACCGTCACTGCGGTGTGCGGGGTCTCGTGCGTGTCCGTCGTCGTGTCCGTGGTCTTGTCCGTCATGGCGTGTTCCCTCCAGGAAGTCGGAAGTCCTGAAGGGATCGTGAACGTTCACACCGGTATGAAGGTCAAGCACCACACCACGGGAGGACGGGGCCGTGCTGATCGGTGAACTCAGCCGCCGGACGGGCGTGCGCACCCACCAGCTGCGCTACTACGAGGCCCAGGGCCTGCTGGAGCCGCGCCGCAGCGCGGGCGGCTACCGCGAGTACGGGGAAGACGCGGTCCTGACCGTCGGTCAGATCCGCAGGCTGCTGGCGGCCGGGCTGTCGACCGAGGAGATCGCGTTCATGCTCCCGTGCGTCGCCGGCCCGGACCCGGACCTGCCCTGGTGTCCGGAACTGCTGGACGTCCTGCACACCCGGCTGCGCGGGCTGGACGAGCACATGGACGCCCTGACGCGTTCGCGCCTCGCGCTGAGCGAGTTCATCGAGGCCACCGAACGGCGGTCCCAGGAGGTCGCCGAGATGCGACCCGCAGACATAGCGGGTCGAATGGGGTGACCGAGCAATCGGCTCATGCGGCGCCGGCACCTGCCTGCCACGCGCCGCGCCGCGCCGCCCCGAGGAGTCCGCCGCATGTACCGTCGCACCGCCGCCCTGGCCGCCCTGCCCGTCGCCGCCGTGCTGGCGCTCGCCGGCTGTTCGGACGACAACAAGTCGGGAGGCACCACCTCGGCTCCGCCGTCCCCGACGACCGGGTTCGCCGCGACGTGCAACTACCTCCAACAGCTGAAGACCGACCTGGGGGCGCTGAAGACGGCACGCAAGGACAACCCGGCCGACTCGCAGGCGGTCAAGGACGCGAAGGCCAAGGTCGACGCCGACTTCCAGAACGTGACCAATTCCGTCTCGGGTGCGAAGCAGAACGTGGTCGACGCCCTGAAGAGCGCCTACGACGGGCTGCAGACCGCGCTCAACAACCTGCCCAGCGGTCTGCCGACCGGCATCAGCTCGGTGATCGAGGTGCAGATCACCGCGCTGGAGCAGGCGGTCACGGCGGCCTCGACGCAGTTCGCCTGCAAGTAGGCGGCACCGGCCCGTAGCCCGGACGGCGCGGCCTCACCCGGAGCCCGGGTCGAGGCCGCGCCGAACCGCGTCTCCGTCGAACCGCCCCACCGCACCGCCCGACCGCCGCACCCCCGACGGGATCGGCCGTTCCCGTGGCCGGATCCGTCACCCCACCGTTCGGTGTTGCCTCGCCACGCCGGCCGCCGGATCCTTCCAGCACACAGCGAAGGGGGCGGCGTGGCACCGACGGTGGCGACGACGAGCGGGCGGGTCGAGGGCGTTTTCGAGAGTGTGGACGGGGGCGTGGTCGCGGTCTTCCGCGGCGTTCCGTACGCCGCCCCTCCCGAGGGCGCGTTGCGGTTCGCCGCTCCGGCGCCGCCCACACCGTGGGACGGGGTGCGCCCCGCACACGCGTTCGGTACCGCTCCCCCGCAGTCCGCGATGGTGCCCGGCACACCGGCGCCGTGGGAGCCCGAGGACGGCCTCGACTGCCTGACCGCCAACGTCTGGACGCCCGAGCCGGGCGCGGCCGGGCTGCCGGTGATGGTGTGGATCTACGGCGGCGCGTGGCGCTATGGCCACTCCGGCGAGGCGATGTACGACGCCGGGCGGCTGGCCCGCGCGGGCGTCGTGGTCGTGTCGTTCAACTACCGCGTCGGGTTCGAGGGCCTCGGGCACGTGCCGGGCGCGCCGGAGAACCGCGCGCTGCTCGACCAGGTCGCGGCGCTGCGCTGGGTGCGCGAGAACGTCGCGGCGTTCGGCGGCGACCCGGACCGAGTGACGATCTTCGGCGAGTCGGCGGGCGGTACGTCGGTGGCCACGTTGACGGCCGCGGAGCCGTACACGCGCGGCCTGTTCCGCCGCGCGATCGCGCAGAGCGTCGCGGGGCGTCCGGTGCCGCTCGCCGACGCGCACCGGGTCACCGCGATGGTCGCGACGGCGGCCGGGGTCCCGGCGACCGCCGAGGGGCTGCGCTCGCTCAGCCCGGCGCGGCTGCTCGCCGCGCAGGACGCGCCGCTCGCCGCGATCGAGGCGGACCCGGACGGCTGGTCGTTCGGCGACACGGTGACCTGCTACGCCCCGGTGGCGGACGGCGACGTCATCACCGGCACGCCGTGGGAGCTGCTGCGCGCGGGCGCGCGGCCCGACGTCGATCTGCTGTGCGGGTACACCACCGACGAGTACACGCTGTTCGCGGTGCAGTTGGAGACGATGGGCGACGCCGCGGGAGTGGCCGCGCGGATGGGGCTGGACGCCGCCGCCGTGGACGCCTATCGGGCCGCCAACCCCGGCCTGGACGACCGCGCGCTGGCCGTCGTGATGCGCTCCGACCAGGTGTTCCGCATGCCTTCGACGTGGGTCGCCGAGGCGCACGCGGCGGCCGGTGGACGCGCGTTCCTGTACGAGTTCGCGTGGCGCAGCCCGGCCCTGGGCGGCGCGTTGGGCGCGTGCCACGCGATCGACGTGCCGTTCGTGTTCGGCAACGCGCAGGGGCCGTTCGCCGAACTGGTGCTCGGCGCGCCGGTGCCGCCGGAGTTCGAGGAGCTGTCCCGGCAGGTCCGTGAGGCGTGGGTCGCCTTCGCCCGTACGGGTGACCCGGGCTGGCCGGCGTTCACCACCGCCGACGCGAAGACCCGGATCTGGGACGTGCCGCTTCGCATGGAGAGCGATCCGCAGCGCGCCTCGCGGGCGATCTGGCGCGCGGCGTCGGGACTCGCCGAGGAGCGATGACACTCGCGGAGCACCCGTAGAGGGCGGTGCCGCCCGGCGTTGCGCGGTACCGCGCCCCCGCACGCCTAGTACCGTCCGGACGATGTGGCATGACATGTTCGCGATGGCCATCCCGGTGTCCGAGAAGGTCCTCCGCACGGTGCTGGTGTACGCCTCGATCGTGGTGCTCATCCGCGTGGTCGGCAAGCGCGACCTGGCGCAGATCGACACCGGGGACCTGGTCGTCATGCTGCTGCTGTCGAACGTCGTGCAGAACGCCATCATCGGCCCGGACGATTCGGTGACCGGAGCCGTGATCGGCGCTGTCACGCTGCTCGCAACGAACGCCGGCCTCGTGCACCTCGCGGCGGAGTGGGAGCCGCTCGGGCGGTTCCTCGAGGGCACGCCGACCGTGCTCGCGAAGGACGGCGTGTACGACCGGCAGGCCGCCCGTCGGCTCGGCCTGCGCCGCGCCGACGTGGATGTGGCGGTCAAACGCCAGGGCGGCGAACGCGTCGAGGACACCACGCTGGTGAGCCTCGAGCCGGGCGGCTCGCTGCTCGTCCAACTCAAGCCGGGCGAGGAGGCGGCGACCAAGAACGACGTCGCGCTGATCCTCGCCCGGCTGGAGGAGTTGGAAGCACGGCTCGCCGGGGCGGGCCCCGCCGAGCGGTAAGCCGGTAGGTCAGCGGCCGTCCGCGGCGGCGACCGTGCCGCCGACGACGACGTCCGCCGGGTCCTCCGCGAACAGTCCCGGCACCACGAACCGCCGAAGCATGGCGCGTTCGTCGTCCTCGTCGCGGCCCGGCAGGGTGAGCAGGGACAGGATGACGCGCACCAGCCAGCGCGCCCGCTCCGGCAGGTCCTCGCCCGGGTCGTCGGCGCCGAGGAAGGCCGCGCACAGCGACTCGATCACCTGCGAAGCCGCTGCCAGCTGGGCACTCGCCGCGCCGCCGCTCGGTGCGAACCAGGCAGCCAGCACCGGGGTTTCGCGGACGATACGGAGCGCACCCAGCACGGTCTCGGTCAGCTGGGCGCCCGGATCGTCGTACGCGGCGGCCTCCCTGACGACCTGTTCGGCGACGCGGCGCGCCTCGCGGTGCATGTACGCGGTCTTCAGGGCGTGCCGGTTCTCGAAGTAGCGGTACACCGTCGCGCGTGAGCAGCCGGCTTCGGCGGCGATGTCGGCCACGTCGGCCTCGTGGACGCCGCGGGCGAGGAAGACCCGCCCGGCGGCGTCCAGGATGCGTTCGGCGGCCAGCGCGCCGCGGGCGCCGTCCAGCCAGTCCCGGGTCACGCGCCGTCCTCCCGCGGGCCGGCGTCGGGGCCGGGGGTGAACGGCAGGGTCCCGTAGCGGCGGACGAAGCTGCCCCCGGCGAACGTTCCGCGCGCCGCGTCGACGCTGAACTCCGGGAACCTGGAGAGCAGTTCCTCCAGCACGACGCGGCCCTGGAGTCGTGCGGCGGCCGCGCCCAGGCAGTGGTGCGGGCCGAACCCGAAGGCGGCGTGCTGGTGGCCGGAGCGGGTGACGTCGAGCCGTGCGGCGTCGGCGCCGTACTCGCGCGGGTCGCGGTTTGCGGCGCCGTAGAGCAGCAGCACCTTGCGCCCGGCGGGGACCGACCTGCCGTGCAGGGAGAGGTCTTCGGTGAGCGTGCGGGCGAGGGCCTGCACGGGCGAGGCCAGGCGCAGGAACTCCTCGACGGCGCGCGGGATCCGGTCCGGCTCGTCGACGAGCAGCCGCCGCTGGTCGGGGTGTGCGGTGAGCAACTCGGCGGCGCCGCCGAGCAGTCCGGTGGTCGTGTCGTTGCCGCCGGCGACCATGGTGAACGCGAAGCCGAGGATGCGGATCATCGCGACCATGTCGTCGCCCATGATCTGGATCAGGTCGGAGATGGTGTCGTCGGCCGGTGCGGCGCGGCGCCGTTCGATCAGCGCGGTGAAGTAGTCGAACAGGCCGGACACCGCCTCGCCCGCGCCCAGCGGGTCGCCGGACGCGTTGGCGGCGACGATGCCGTCGGTCCATTCGTCGAAGCGCGCCCGGTCGGCCTCGTCCACGCCGAGGTAGTGCGCGACGACGAAGCTCGGCAGCGGCTTGAACAGCTCGGCGACGATGTCGACTTCGCCGCCCGCGGCGGCTATTCGGTCGAGCCGCGCGCGGACGAACCGGCGGACCTCGGGCTCGATCGACTCGACGCGGCGCGGCGTGAAGCCCTTGGTGATGAGCCGCCGGAAGTCGGTGTGCTCGGGCGGGTCGAGCATCACCATCGGCGCGGCCTCGTCGAGGCCGATCGCCTCCATGTCGCCGTAGGTGAAGGTCAGTCCCTGCCGCGAGGAGTAGACCTCGGGTGTGCGCAGCGCGTGCGACACGTCGGCGAACCGGGACAGCACCCAGTAGTCGCCGTCCTCGACGTGGTGCAGCGGGTCGGTGTCCTGGAGCGAGGCGTACATGCCGTAGGGGTCGCGCCAGGTGTCGGCGCCGCAGGGCACGAAGCGGGCTTGCGACATGCTCGTTGACATGGCGCGACTGTGAGACAGATCGCGTGAAGTGTCAAGAGAGGTGCGGACGGCCTTGCGCGCTGCTCCGTCCCGGTCACGCCGTTCCCCCGAACGGGGCACATCGGCCGCAGGGGGCCCGCCGCTGCCGGGCGCGGCGCCCGCCGGGTGCTTGATTGAGCGTGGTGCCCGGTGCCTGCCGCGTACCGCCGCCCCGATCCCCGGATCCGTGAGGGAGCCACCGGTGGAGCTCGCCCTGGCCCACGAGACGTTGGCACGCTGGCAGTTCGGCGTGACGACCGTCTACCACTTCCTGTTCGTGCCGCTGACGATCAGCCTGTCGGCGATCACGGCGGTGATGCACACGGCGTGGGTGCGCACCGGCAAGGAGCTGTACTTCCACGCGACGAAGTTCTGGGGCAAGCTCTTCCTGATCAACATCGCGATGGGGATCGTGACGGGGATCGTGCAGGAGTTCCAGTTCGGGATGAACTGGTCGACCTACTCGAGGTTCGTCGGTGACGTGTTCGGGGCGCCGCTCGCCATGGAGGCGCTGGCGGCGTTCTTCCTCGAGTCGGTGTTCATCGGCCTGTGGATCTTCGGCTGGGGGCGGCTGCCGAAGCGGCTGCACTGCGCGTGCATCTGGATCGTCGCGGTCGGGACGCTCCTGTCGGGCTACTTCATCCTGGCCGCGAACTCCTGGATGCAGCACCCCGTCGGCTACAAGATCAACCCGGCGACGAACCGGGCGGAGATGACCGACGTGTGGCACGTCCTGACACAGAACACCACGCTCGTGCAGGTCTTCCACACCTTCTCCGCCGCCTACCTGACCGGCGCCGCGTTCGTCGTCGGCGTCGCGAGCGTGCACCTGTGGCGCGCGGCCCGCATCACGCGCGCGGGCGGCACACTCGACGAGCGCCGGCGGCGGCAGGTCGCGGTGATGCGGCCGTCGCTGCGGCTCGGACTGGTGCTGGCGACAGTCGCGGGCCTGCTCGTGGCGGTGAGTGGCGACCGGCTCGGCAAGGTCATGTTCCGGCAGCAGCCGATGAAGATGGCGGCGGCCGAGGCGCTGTGGGACACCACCGACAGCGCCCCGTTCTCGGTGTTCGCCGTCGGCAACGTCAACCGCGGCCGCAACGACGTGGAGCTGTCGATCCCCGGCCTGCTGTCGTTCCTCGCGTACGACAACTTCACCGAGGCGGTGCCGGGCATCAACAACATCGCCGCCGCCGAGGCCGCACAGTTCGGCGGCGAGCCCGACCACTACATCCCGAACATCTTCGTGGCGTTCTGGGGCTTCCGGCTGATGATCGGGTTCGGCATGACGTCGTTCGTCGCCGGCTTGTTCGGCCTGTGGACCACCCGCCGAAAACTGTGGCTCGACCCGGAGTTCCGCACCGGCGACGACGAGACGCCGCGCCTGATGCTCACCAGGCGGCACGAGCTGAAGCCGTGGTTCACCAAGTGGTCGTGGCGGCTCGGCGCGTGGACGCTCGCGTTCCCGGTGATCGGCAACTCGTTCGGCTGGATCTTCACCGAGATGGGCCGCCAGCCGTGGGTGGTCTACGGCGTCCTGCAGACCCGCGCCGCCGTCTCCCCCACGGTCTCGCAGGGCGAGGTGATCACCTCCCTGGTCGTCTACACGCTGCTGTACGGGGTGCTGGCCGTCGTCGAGCTGAAGCTGCTGTTCAAGTACGGCGGCGCAGGCCCGGACGTCGACGAGCGCCCGCCCGGCAGGGAGCCCACCCTGCGCGGCGGCCCCGACGGCGAGGGCGCGGCCGCCGACCAGGACAAGGCGCTGGTGTTCGCGTACTGACGCGCCCCGCGCCCCCGCGCCCCGCGTCGGAACGGTCAGCCGGTCCTGCGGCGCAGCGCGACGAACAGACCCGCGACGAGGCCGGCCGACAGCACCATGTACAGGCCGGCCTCGACGAGCTGGAACGCGCCGAAGCGGCTCGCGGGCTGGTAGGTCTGCCACCAGACCACGCCGTGGTCGCGGAGGAAGGCGGCGAAGCCGCCGGGGTAGTCGGGCGTCGCTCCGTCGGCGATCGCGCGGTACGCGTTGTGGGAGAGGTTCCTGCCCGACAGGTCCTGCCAGCCGTGGGCCAGCGTCCAGTCCCCGGCCTGGACTCCGGTGGGCGCGAGCTCCGGGTCGCCGACGCGGCTGACCGGCGACCAGTAGTGCGGGCGCACGAGGGTCTCGACGGACAGCCGCACGACGACGAACACGCCGACGGCCAGCGCCACGGCGGCGACGGTGCGGCGGAGCAGCAGGCCCGCGAGGGCGCCGAGGGCGACCGCGAAGACGGTGTACGCGGGCAGGACGACGCCTTCCAGGTCGAATCCCGCGGACGCGAACCTGCCGTCCGGGCGGATCTCGTCGAGCGGGGCCCGGTACCAGCCGACCAGTGCCGCAAGCGCCGCGGAGAACCCGGCCGCCACCACGACGACGAAGCCGAGCTTCCAGGCGAGCCAGCGGGTGCGCGGGACGGCCTGGGTCCAGGCCATGCGCCACGTCCCCTGCTCGAACTCGGGTGCGACGAGCAGCGCGCCGAGAAGTGCTCCGACGACGCCCGGCACCACCATCATCCAGTCCAGGAACTGGTCGGTGACGTCGGCGCGGTCGAGGAAGTCGCGCAGGGCGGCCTTGCACGCGGGGGTGCCTTCGCCGAGGTGCCGCGCGCACGCGCCCACGCCGTCGTCGGTGTACTGGGTGTGCAGGCTGTACCCGTCGTAGCCGAGGGCCAGGGCGGCGACCGCGAGCAGCGCCAGGCAGGACAGGAGGTGGGCGCGGTGCTGCCGCCAGGTCATCCAGAGCATGCCGGTGCCGTTCCGTAGGTCGGGGCCGGGGCCGCGAGATAGGCGAGGACGAGGTCGTCGAGTCCGACGGGCTGGGACTGCCAGCGCGGATGGGGTTCGGGGCCCGGGCCGACCCTGACCAGCGCGCGCGTGTAGCGGTCGCCGTGCTCGACGTTGACCACGCCGGGTATCCCGTCCGCGTCGCCCGCGGCCGCGACCCCGGCGCGCGGACCGGTGAACAGCCGGTGCTCGTCGATCAGTTCGTCGATCGGGCCGGCCACCTGGAGGCGGCCGTGCGCCAGCACCACCAACCAGTCGCACAGGCGCCCGAGTTCGGAGACCACGTGGGACGACATGAGCACGGTGATCTCGTCCTCGGCCACCGCCGCCATGACCTCGCCCATGAACTGCCGCCGCACCAAAGGGTCCAGGCTGGCGGTCGGCTCGTCGAGGACCAGCAGGGGCGACCGTTTCGCGAGCGCGAGGGCGAGCGCGACCTGCGCGCGCTGGCCGCCCGAGAGCCGCCCGGCCTTGCGGTCGAGCGGGATGCCCAGCTCCGCGAGCCAGCCCTCCGCGAGGAGTTGGTCCCATTCGCGGTTCAGCGCGCGGCCCATCTTCAGCAGCTCACGCACCGTGAAACCCTTGTAGAGCGGCTGCTGTTGACCAACGAATCCGACCTGTGCCAAGGCCTCGGAGCTACCGGGCCGGGCCGTCTCGCCGAGGACACGGATCGTCCCCTCGGTCGGCCGCACCAGGCCGGCGACGGCCTCGAGGAGGGTGGTCTTCCCCGCGCCGTTCGGGCCGACGACCGCGACGGTCGCGCCTACCGGGATCGTGAGCGTGCAGTCCCGCAGGGCCCACGTCTGGCCGTAGCGCTTGCCGAGGCCTTCGACGTGCAGCGCCGGCACGCCGGTCACGCGGCACGCTCCGCGCGCACGGCCTGCCGGGTGTCGGCGAGCATCGCGTCGATCATCGCCTCGTCGAGACCGGCTTCGTAGGCGCCGCGCAGCCACTGGGCCAGCGAGCGCCGCAGTTTCGCGCGCGCCGCCGCCGGGACCGGCTCGACCTCGCCGACGACGAACGTCCCCGCGCCGGGCCGGGCCGACACCAGGCCTTCGTGTTCGAGCTGCCGGTAGGCCTTCACGACGGTGTTCGGGTTGACGGCCAGGTCGCCCACCGCGTCTTTCACGGTGGGCAGCCGGTCCCCGACCGCCAAGTGCCCCATCAGCAGCGCCTGGCGCACCTGGTGGACGATCTGCAGGTAGGGCGGCACACCCGAACCGGCGTCCAGTCGAAAGCGGAACACGCGACCCCTTCCTCTATTTCACTAGGAAGACAGTAAAACTTTCGTGCGCCCGACCGCCACCCAACCGCCGCGTGTTCGTGACTGGCCCCGCGCCAAATGACCCGGCCGCGCTCCCGGACCGGGCGGGAGCGGATATGCGGTGGCTCCCCGGAGGGTCGCGCGGAGAGACTGCCGGGGTGACGCTGCACGAGAACGAGGTCCCGGTCGACGAGGCGCTGGTCAGGGCGCTGCTGGAGGCGCAGCGCCCGGAGTGGTCCGGCCTGCCGCTCGCGCCCGCGGGCGCGGGGACCGACAACACGATGTACCGGCTGGGCGACGACCTGCTGGTGCGGCTGCCGCGCACCGCGGGCAACGCGGGGGCCGTGCGGAAGGAGCAGACGTGGCTGCCCCGCCTGGCACCGCACCTCCCGCGGCGGATCCCCGAACCGGTCCACGCCGGCACGCCCGCCGAAGCGTTCCCGCTGGCCTGGTCGGTCTACCGGTGGATCGACGGCGCCGAACCGGGCCCGGACACGGTCGCGGACTGGGCCGCCTTCGGTGCCGACCTGGCGGCGTTCGTCACCGACCTGCACGGCGTCGACCTCATGGGGGCCACGCGCGCGGACGACCTCAGCTGGTACCGCGGCGGCACGCTCGGGCCCTGCGACGCGTGGGTGAGCCGGGACTTCGACGCCTGCCGGGCCGTCGCGGGCGCCGATCTCGACGTCGACACCCTCGAACGCCTGTGGCGCGCCGCGCTCGCGCTGCCCGAGCCCGCGGGACCGCACGGGTGGCTCCACGGCGACCTCAAGCCGACCAACCTCCTGGTCCGGGACGGCGGGCTCCACGCGGTCATCGACTTCGGCGGCCTGTCGGTCGGCTTCCCCGACGCCGAGCACGCGACCGTCTGGGACCTGCCGCCGCAGGCGCGGCGGGCGTACTGGGACGCACTGGGCCTCGACGAGGCGACGTGGACCCGCGCTCGGGCGTGGGCGATCGCGGTGGCGGTCAGCGGGCTCGCGTACTACCGGGACACGTTCCCCGCGTTCGCGGCCGAGTGCCGGGCCAGGCTCGACGCGGTCCTCGCGGACGCCGCGACACGCTGAACCGGCGCGGCGCCTGGGTGGGCGACGGCACGGTGCGGGCGACCGCCCGTCCGACCGCCGCGCGTCACGCCTTCTGCTCGCCGGTCTTCTGGCCGAGCACGAGCCGGCCCGTCGCCTCCGCGTCGCCACGCCGGTAGGTGAACGGCACGGACTCA
This sequence comes from Yinghuangia seranimata, assembly GCF_029953285.1. Taxonomy (GTDB): domain Bacteria; phylum Actinomycetota; class Actinomycetes; order Streptomycetales; family Streptomycetaceae; genus Yinghuangia; species Yinghuangia seranimata. The sequence goes on from NZ_JASAOI010000052.1 coordinate 96,650, forward strand.
CCCGGGCGGTGGGTTCCCATCGCGCTGAACAGGCTCTGGGGCGACGTCAGGGCCAGGTCGCCGAACTTCGTGATCACGTCGCCTTCGCGGAGGCCCGCCTTCTGCGCGGGGCCGCCCGAGGAGACGGCGGGTGAGGTGCCGTCGCCCTTGATCTTCGCCGCGTCGCTCGTGTCGAGGTCGAGCGAGGCGCCCAGCAGCGGGTACTGCGGCGTGCCACCGCGGATCAGCGCGTCGGCCTCCCACTTCGCGTCGTTGATCGGGACGGCGTAGGCGGAGTCGCCGTCCAGCCCGGTGGTGATGTAGTGGATCGCCGTGATCATGCCGATCACCCGTCCCTGCGCGTCGAAGACGGGAGCGCCGGCCGCGTGCAACGGGACGGCTTGGCTCAGCACGAGTGCGCTGACGTACGAGACCGCGGTGGTGTCCGCCGCAATGACGGGCACGTTCTTGCCTCCGACGGTCTGCTTGACGACCTTCGGCGGGTAGCCCGGCTGGGCGGGGACGACGGTTCCCGTCGAGCAGCTGTCGCGGGCCGCGACCGCCGAGCTGTCGCCGAGCCGCGGCGGCTTATGTGTCGCGGCGCCGGTGGTCTTGAGGACGGCGACGTCGTAGCCCGCGGCGCGTCCGACGATGGTGGCCGGGGCCCTCGTCCCGTCGGCGAATCCGACCTTGAGGTCGACTCCGGCCGCGGTCGCGGGGGCGATGACACGGGCGCTGGTGAGGACGTGGCCTTCGGCGTCGAGGAGGAAGCCGAGTCCGGACGGCTCCGTCGCGCCGCCGATCAGGATCGACACCGCGCCCGCCATGGCGTCGAGGGCGGGATCGCCGGACGCGCCTTGGGCGGGCCCGCTTTGGCCGGCGTTGTCGGTGCCGGCGTCGGTGCCGGCGTCGGCGCCTGGGTCGTCGTCGCGGTCGAGCAGCAGCGCCGCGGCGGTGCCGCCCCCGGCGACCACCGCGACCGCGCCGGCCGCGAGCCACAGGGCGCGACGCCGGCTGACGGGCGTGCCGGGCGTCCCGGGCGAGCCGCGGTCGTCGAACCGCGGTGTCCGGTACGCGCGGTCGGGCGCCGTGAGCCGTACGGCCTCGGCGTAGGACGGTGGGACGTGGGGGCGCACATCCGGCGGCGGCACGTCCGACGGCACCGCGGCGGGTGGCGCCGGGCGGGGCGGCGGCATGTCGTGTGTCACCGCGCCCACCACGGCGTCGCCCCAGGCGTGGCCGGGTGCGCTGTCCTCGCGGCCCATCGCCTCGAGCCGGACCGCCACCTCGCTCGCCGCGGCGGGTCGTTCCGCAGGGTCCTTGGCCAGCAGTCGCATCACCAGCGCGTCGAGTGCCGCCGGAACACCTCGGCGCCGCTCCCCCGGCGGTGTCGGCGCCTTCCTCAGATGGGCGTTCATCATCGAGACCGGCCCGGTGGCCTGGAACGGCGTGCTGCCGGTGAGGAGTTCGTGCAGGACGCAGCCGAGCGAGTACAGGTCGGAGCGGCCGTCGCCGGGCTGTTCGTCGAAGCGCTCCGGCGCCATGTAGGCCAGCGTGCCCATCACCTGGCTGGCGCCGCTGCTGGTGGCGGCCATGAAGCGGGCGATGCCGAAGTCGAGGACCTTGACGGTCCCGCGTGTAGTCAGCATCAGGTTGGCGGGCTTGAGGTCGCGGTGCACGATCCCGGCGTCGTGGGCGGCGGCCAGCGCGGCCGCGGTCTCGGCGGCCCAGCGGACGGCGACCGGTACAGGGGGCGGGCCGTCCTGCCGCAGTACGGCGGCCAGGTCGCGGCCGTCCACGAACTCCATGACCAGGAACAGCGTTCCGTCGTCCGCGTCGTGGCCGAGGTCGTGGAGGGTGACCACGCCGGGGTGGTTGAGGCCGCCCGCGGTGCGGGCCTCGCGGCGGAAAAGGTCGACGGCGCCGCCGTCCTGCCGGTCGTACGGGAGCAGCTTCACGGCGACCCGTCGGCCGATCAGCGTGTCCTGGGCGGCCCACACCTCGCCCATGCCGCCGCGCCCCACGAGCGCGACGAGTTCGTACCGTCCCGCGATCACGCGCGCCATGCCGCTCCCCGTCGTGCGCCGCTGCCTCGTCGAACCTCCCACACGTCCTCCTGCCGTGGCAGGGCAACGGCCGAAATCGGGGCCGCACCGGCCCGTTGGCGATTTTGCCGCCTTGATCTGGCCGCGGCGCCCGTGCAAGCATCCGTTTGATTCATACGCTTGATTGATTTCTTTACGGGGGTCGGGATGACGGACTACGCCGTTTCCCTGGACGAACTGACCAAACTGCTCAACGGCGTCGCGCAGAGCTCGGACACCATGCGCACCGCCGCCGACCAGATGAAGTCGGCGCAGGAAGCCGACCTCGGCCACAAGAAGCTGGACGGTGCGTGCGAGCACTTCCGCTCCGAGTGGGGCGAGGGCATCAGCAAGCTGAAGAAGGCCGCGGACGACGTCCACGAGGCGCTGGAGAAGATCAGCAAGCAGTACGGGGACGCCGAGCAGATGCTCAAGCAGGCGCTGACCGCCCAGCAGAAGCAGGGCGGCTGACGCATGGCCCCCAACGGAAACTGGCCCGGCCTCGGCTTCGACCCGGCGCCCGGCAACCCGGCGGCCATCGGCGCCCTCAACACCCAGCTGACCAACGCCGCGACGACGCTCACCGACGCGCACGGCCGCCTCAAGGCGGTCCTCGACGGCACCGGCGTGTGGACCGGCAAGGCCGCCAACGAGTTCAAGGAGCACGCCGGCAAACTGCCCGAACAGCTCGACAAGGCCGCCCAGTCGCTCCAGAAGGCGCTCGGCATCCTGCGCTCGTGGGACACCGACCTGACGGCGTGGCAGACCACCGCGAAGGGCTACGAGGCCAACGCCGTCGAGGCCCGCACCAAGGTGTCGCAGGCCGAGACCGCGTACCAGAACGCGAGCAACGCGCCGGACCTCAAGCTCGAGGGCAAGCACTTCGACACCGACGAGGCCAAGAACGCCGCGCAGAACAAGTACGACACGGCCAAGCGCGAGCTGATCGCCGCCCACGACAAGGTCGGTGCCGCGCAGAAGGCGCTGCAGGACATCATCGACGACGCGAAGCGCCTGCAGGACACCCACGACGACACGGGTGACAAGCGGGCCAAGGAACTCAAGGACGCCGCGGACGACTTCGCGCCGCCGCACCCGAGCTTCTGGTCGAAGCTCGGGAACTGGTTCAAGGACCACGGCGCCGACCTGCTGACCGTCGCCGCCACCGTGCTGGGCATCGCGGCGATCTTCTTCCCCGTGCTGGCACCGTTCGCGATCATCGTGAGCCTGCTCGCGTTCACCGCGCACACCACCCAGTTCGCGCTCGAAGGCAAGCTGTGGCCGCCCAGTTGGGACACGTACGGGACGCTCGGCGGCGACCTGCTCGGCGCGATCCCCGGCATCGGGCCGCTCAAGGCCGGGTTCAAGGCGAGCGAGGGCCTCGAGGGCGCGCTCAAGGCCGCGAAGGTCTGGAAGACGTTCCGGTACCAGTCGATCCTGGCCAACCCGGTCAACCCGCTCTTCCGGCTCACCGAGAACAAGTTCGTCGGCCTCGCCACGCGGGCGGGCCTGACCGACCCGCGGTTCAAGGTGCAGTTGGGCCAGGCCGCCGTGCACACGGCGGTCTCGGGGCTGATCGCGACCCCGTCGGTGATCAAGCTCTGGTCCGACGACCCCACCGTGCAGAAGCTCGACGGCATCGGCACCCATGTCGGCAACGGGCTGGGCACCGTGGGCAACCTGCTCGACAAGTTCGCCAAGGTCCCGGTGTAGGAGGAGCCGTGGAACTGTCCGATCAGGGGCGGCACGTGCCGCTGTGGTTCGAACTGCCCGAGGGCTTCGTCGCCGTCGACCTCGACGAGGACCCCGAGACCCGCGACGCGCGCGTCGCCGAGATGACCGCCCGCCTCGCCGGCGACGCCGCGACCCCCGACCAGGTCGACCTGTTCGTGGCCGGCACCGGCATGGGGCTGGCCCGCATGCGGCGGGCCGGTCTGACGCACATGTCCTCGCTGCTGGCCACGACCGAGGACGGCGGGCTGACGACGGCGATGCTCACCGTCATGGTCACCGACTCCGAACGCCCCAACCCGCGCACCTTCGCGCGGGACAACGTCGGCGCGTTCGGCGACGAGGGCCCGAGCCGCCAGGTCGGCGTCGTCGACCTGCCGTGCGGCGAGGCGATCGCCGTGTTCGAGCTGCTGGAGTCCACCACCAAGGGGATCATGTTCGGCGTCGCGGAGGACGTCGTCCAGTGCTTCGCGCAGGCGCAGGTGATCGTGGCGTTCCCGCAGGACATGAAGATCGCGGTCTTCACCCTGGCCACCCCGGACCTGGAGAACTGCGACGACCTCCTGGCGGTCTTCGCGGAGATCTGCAAGACCATCACCTTCACCCGCCCCGCGGAACGCCCGGACGGCACGGCCGACCCGGCGGCGAAGGTGCTCGGGAACATCACCTCCGTGCTGGGCTGAGTTCAGTCGCGGCGGCTTGGACTCGCGGTCACCGCAACGGTGTTCGCGGCCACGATGACGGTCACCGCGAGCCATGCCGCCGCGTCGAGGCGCTGTCCGAGGACCACGAGCCCCACCAGCGCGGCGAAGAGGGGATTCACGCTCATGAACACGCCGAAGAACCGCGCCGGAACGCGCCGCAGCGCGAGTACGTCGGCCAGGTACGGGACCGCGGAGGACAGCAGCCCGGCGGCCACCGCGTACCCGAGCGCGGCCGCGGTGGGCGGACGGTGCCACAGCACCAGCGCGCCGACGGGCAGGTACAGCAGGGCGGACACGGCCCCGGCGGCGGCCGGGCCCTGGAGGCCGGGCAGGGTGCGCCCGAGCGTGCGGTTCAGCACGATGTACGAGCCCCAGCACACGGCCGCGAGCAGCGCCGACGCGATGCCGGCGTAGTCGGTGGACGGCGTTGGGCGGGTCAGCACCACGACGGCGCCCCCGACCGCCACCGCGCACAGCGCGTCGACGCGCCGCCGGGAGGCGGCCAGCGCGATCGTCAGCGGGCCGAGGAACTCCAGGGTGACGGCGAGCCCGAGACCGACGCGGTCGACGGCGACGTACAACGACAGGTTCATCGTGGCGAACACCAGCGCCAGGCCCAGCACCGGACGCCACTGCGCCGCGGTGAACGCCCTGGGCCTAGGGCGGCCCGCGGCCCACAGCACGGCGGCGGCCATCCACTGGCGCACCGCGACGACCCCGACCGGGCCCAGCACGGGGAACGCGAGCGCGGCCATCGACGCGCCGACCTGGTTCGACAGGCCGCTGCCGAGCATGAGGGCGACCCCGCCGGCGCGCTGCCGCGTGTGACCGGGCGCCGCCTCGGCGGGTGCCGCGTCGACGGGTGCGGCGGGTATGCGCGGGGCGGCGCGCGGGGTCTCCTCCAGCGTCATGGCACCACAGTGGGCCGTGCACGCCTATACGCAAAATGCATCCGCGTCGCGATCTATACGCTGGACGCATGGACCGGAACGCCTCCCCACCCGATGCCGCCGCGCTGGAGCTGAAGCAGCTGCGCTGCCTGGTGGCCGTGGTCGACCTGGGGAGCTTCACCGACGCGGCGTTGGAGCTCGGCGTCTCGCAGGCCGCGGTGTCGCGGAATGTGCTCGCCCTCGAGCGCGTCCTCGGCGTGCGGGTGCTGCACCGCACGAGCCGCACGGTCGCCCCCACGACGGCCGGCGTGCAGGTGCTCGCCCGCGCCCGGACCCTGCTGGCCGGCGTCGACGAACTGGTCGCCGAGGCCTCCGGAGGCCACGCCCGTCTGCACATCGGGCACGCCTGGTCCGCGTTCGGCCGCCACACGACCGAGTTCCAACGGCGCTGGCACGAACGGCACCCGTCCACCGAGCTGCGGCTGATCCGGCACAACACGTCCACCGGAGGGCTCGCGGAAGGCCTGTGCGACCTCGCGGTCGTGCGTGGGGACATCGACCTGCGCCCGTGGTCGCACGCGCTGGTCGGCCACGAGCCGCGCTGTGTCGCGCTCGCCTCGGACGATCCGTGGGCCGCGCGGCGCGCCGTCCGCCTGGGCGAGGTCGCGGCACGCACCCTCGTCGTCGACCGCCGCACGGGCACCACCACGCTCGACCTGTGGCCGGCGGACGCCCGCCCGGCCGTCGAGCACACCAGCGACATCGACGACTGGCTGGCCGCGATCGCCACCGGGCGCTGCGTGGGCGTGACCCCGCAGGGAACCGCCGCACAGTACCGGCGGGACGGCATCACCTACCGCCCGCTCCGCGACGCCGCCCCGGTCGCCGTCCACCTGATCTGGCGCCGCCACGACCCGCACCCGGCCACGCACGCGGCGGTGGCGCTGGCGATGGAGCTGTACGGCGGGACGGGCCCGCTGCCAAACAGGTGAACCCGCGCCTCCCCCACCCCCTGACCCCGCGTCGTACAACCCGGCGGCTTACGGTCGCCCCATGAGGCTGACACAGACGATGATCACTGTGGACTGCGCGGACCCCCGCGGGCTGGCCGACTGGTGGGCCACCGCGATCGGAGGCGAAGTCGTGCAGGACTTCGGGGAGTTCGTGATGCTCGACGCCGAGCCGATCATGATGGGCTTCCAGCGCGTACCCGAACCGCTCGACGGCAAGAACCGCGTGCACATCGACTTCGCCTCGCAGGACCGCGTCACCGAGGTCGAGCGGCTCGTCGGACTGGGCGCGACCGTCGTCGCCGAGCACTCGGCCCCGGGGCTGACCTGGAACATCCTCGAGGACCCGGCGGGCAACGTCTTCTGCGTACGGTGACCCTCGCGCGCCTGGCGGGCCCGCCGACCTCGGCGCCGATTCGGACGAGCACGCCGTTCCGGCGGCACGCCACCGGGCTGACATGATCGGCGTCATGACCGACGTCACGATCCGCGTCGCCGGAGCCGAGGCCCTGGACTCCCTCGAACCGCTCTGGCTGGCGCTCCACGAGCACCACCAGCGGGTCGCGCCGCCCGCGGTCTACCAGCCGCCGGCCGCCTCGTGGCGGGCGCGCCGCGGCAGTTACGAACACTGGCTGGCCGAAGGCGGTTTCGTGCTCCTCGCCGAGCGCGGCTCCGACCTCGTCGGCTACGCCCTGGTCGAGATCCAGGACGGGCCCGACGACACGTGGGTCACCGGCTCGCGGATCGCCGAGGTCCAGACGCTGTCCGTGGCGCCGGCCGAACGCGGCCTGGGCACCGGCACGCGCCTGCTCGACGCGGTCGACGCCCATCTGGCCGAGCTGGGGATCGAGGACGTCTTCATCGGCGTCCTCACCGGCAACGACGACGCGCTCCGCTTCTACGAACGGCGCGGCCTGCGTCCGGTGATGACGTACGTGGCGCGCTTCAAGGCGGGCACGCCGAAACCCATGACCGGTCGGCGCGGGCCAGGGGGCGCCGCGCGTCCTTGATCCGGACGGAAACCGCCGTCCACAATGGCCGGATGGATCTGACCTTGGCGCGGTCCCTGCTCGCGGTCGCGGTCGACGAGGCGCGCAAGGGTCTCGCGGAGGGCGGCATCCCGATCGGTGCGGCGTTGTGCGCGGCCGACGGCACGGTGCTGGGGCGGGGCCACAACCGGCGCGTGCAGGACGGCGACCCGTCGATGCACGCGGAGACGGCGGCCTTCCGCAACGCGGGGCGGCAGAGGTCGTACGCGGGGACGACGATGGTCACGACGCTCGCTCCATGCTGGTATTGCAGCGGTCTGGTCCGCCAGTTCGGCATCTCGCGGATCGTCGTCGGCGAGTCGGTGACCTTCACCGGCGGACAGGGCTGGCTGGCGGAGCACGGCGTCGAGGTCGTGCTGCTCGACGACCCCGAATGCGTCGCCATGATGCGGGAGTTCACGGCGACGAACCCGGCACTCTGGAACGAGGACATCGGGGCGGAATGACCACAGGTCCGAGCCGGCTCCCGGCTCTGCTCGCCACCGACCTCGACGGCACGCTGCTGCGCGACGACCACACGGTCTCGCCGCGCACCGCCGCCGCGCTGGCCGCCGCCGAGGACGCCGGTGTGGACGTGCTCTTCGTGACCGGACGCCCCGCCTGGATGCTGGCCCGGGTCGCCGCGGTCCTCCCCCGGCACGGGATGGTCGTCTGCAACAACGGCGCGGCCGTGGTCGACGTGCGCGGCGGCACCGACGCGCCGCGGTTCGTGACCGTGGACCCGCTCGCGGGCGGGACGGCGCTGGCCGCCGTCGAGGCGCTCCGGCGCGCCGTGCCCGGCACGATGTTCGCGGTCGAACGCACCCACAGCTACCACCGCGAGGCCGACTTCCCGCCGGTGTACCTGACGGCCGGATCCGCGCCGCGACCGGTCGAGGAGCTGCTCGACGGGGACCACGACGACGCGCCGGTGCTCAAGGTCCTCGCGCACCACCCGGCGCTGGACCCGGCCGACTTCCTCGCCCTCGCGCGCGGCGCGGCCGGCGACCACGTCCAGGTGACGCAGGCCCTGCCGATGGCCCTGGTGGACCTGAGCGCGCGCGGCGTGTCGAAGGGCTCGGCGCTCGCCCGGCACTGCGCGGAGCGCGGGATCGCCGCCGAGGAGGTCGTGGCGTTCGGCGACATGCCGAACGACGTGGAGATGCTGGCGTGGGCGGGCACGTCGTACGCGATGGGCAACGCCCACCCGGCCGCGCTCGCCGCCGCCACGCACCGCACCGCCGACAACAACGGCGACGGGGTGGCCGTGGTGATCGAACACCTGCTCGCGACCGCGCACCGGTGACGCGGGGGCCCGCCCCGGTTCTGTGCACACGGCCACGGCGATAGGGTCGCGACGGAAGCGTGTAACGCCGTTACAGAAGGGATCGCCCCCGTGACCGACCTGACCCGCCTCGCCGCCTCGGCCCCCGCCGAGGACGTCGTCGCCGCGCTCACCCGCGACGGCGCCGTGATCGTTCACGACTTCCTCGGCCCCGAGGCGCTCTCCCGCTTCAACACCGAGCTCGACCCGCTGCTCGCGGCTGCGGAGCCGGACCACGGTGGGGAGTTCGTCAACACGGTCATCGCCGCGTTCTACGGCGACGCGGTGCGCCACGTGACCGGCCTGGCCGGCAAGTCCCAGGCCTTCGTCGACGAGGTGCTGCAGCACCCGCTGTACGACGCCGTCTGCCGGTCCGTGCTCGGCCCCGTCTGCGCGCAGCACCTCCTCAACGTCGGCCAGGTCATGGACCGCGGCCCCGGCGCCGAACGGCAGATCCTGCACCGCGACCGGCAGACCTGGAACCACGTTCCGCCCTCGCTCGGCGAGATCGAGGTCTCGTCCGTCATCGCGCTGCGCGACTTCACGGCGGACAACGGCGCCACCGTGCTCGCGCCCGGCAGCCACACGTGGCCGTGGGACCGCAAGGCCGAGGAGCACGAGCTCGTCGTCGCGGAGATGCCCGCGGGGTCGGCCGTCGTCTACCTGGGCAACACCGTCCACGCGGGCGGCGCCAACACCACCGCGGACACGTGGCGGCGCGGCATCCACGTCAGCTTCTGCGCCGGGTGGCTGCGCACCGAGGAGAACCAGTACCTCGTCACCGGCCCCGAGCAGGCCGTGCGCCTCTCCGCACAGGCCCGCGCCCTGCTCGGCTACACCGCCCACGACGCGATCATGACCGGCGGCGGCTACCTGGGCACCGTGGAACTGGTCAGCCCCGACACACTGCTGGACGCGGGACGCCTGTAAGCCCCGGCCGCCGGACGTGCGGCAGGTTCGTCACGTGTCGACGACCGCCGCCGACAACCACGCCGCCGCTTGTGCGACCAGGTCCTCGTCGGCGGCGGCCTGAGGGTCGCGCGGCTTGGTCGTGAGGACGGCCATCACCACCGGCGTGCCGTTGGGCGTCCACGCGACGGCGACGTCGTTGGTCGCGCCGTAGCCGCCGGTGCCGGTCTTGTCGGCGACCGACCAGGCCGTGGGCAGTCCGGCGCGGATGCGGCGGTCGCCGGTGGTGTTGCCGAGCATCCACCGGGTCAGCAGCCGGCGGTTGGCGGGGCGCAGTTCGTCGCCGAGCAGCAGGCGCGCGCAGGTACGGGCGATGGCGCGCGGCGTGGTGGTGTCGGTGATCCGCCCGGGCTCGGCGGAGTTGAGGGCGGGTTCGCACCGGTCGAGCCGGGTGGCCGGGTCGCCGACGGAGCGGCAGAAGGCGGTGACGGCGGCGGGACCGCCGAGGGCGTGGAGCAGCAGGTTCGCGGCGCAGTTGTCGCTGTACATGATCGCGGCGGCGCACAGCTCGGCGACGGTCATCCCGTGCGCGAGGTTGTCGGCCCGGCCGGTGATCGGCGCGTAGCCCGCCGAGGTGGCGTCCTGCGGTGTGTAGGCGACGCGCGTGGCGAGGAACCGGCCGTCGCGGTCCAGGTCGCGGAGGACGGCACCCACGACGGGCACCTTGCAGACCGAGCACAAGGGGAAGGCTTCGCCGGCGCGGTAGGCGGCGACGGCGCCGGTGGCGGTGTTCCAGGCGTAGGCCCCGATCCGTGCGTCGTGCTGGCGCTCGAGGTCCGCCATCCGCCGGGCGAGTCCGGCCTCGGCGGACACCGCGGCCTCCGCCCCGCTGAACGCCCCGGCCGCGCCGGACAGCGCCGCCCCGGCCCCGAGGGCCAGCAGCGCGCGGCGGCCCACTCCCGCTGACGACCGCTGCATGGCCCGGCGCCTCCCGTACGGACGGACGTCAAGAGTTGGTCGTGTTTCTCATATCACCCGCGACCCTCCGTCGTCCGCCCTGCGTACGCCCTTCGGACGCCCTGACCCTTGAGGTACCCCCGTGCTGCGCATCAGCCCCCTGAGGTGGCCCCGGCGCACGCCATAGGGTTTGCGCCATGGAACACCTGACCGTCACCACCCTCGCCGAGCGCCCCCACCTGGGCGCCGTGCTGTGGGACATGCCCGACAGCTGGCCGGCGTTCATGGGGCACGATCTGCTCGCGAACGCGTATGTCGGTCAGGTCGCCGTCGAGTTCCCGGACTTCGTGGTCGTGGCCACGGACGAGGACGGCGTGCTCGTCGGGCGCGGGCTGAGTGTCCCGTTCCGGCGGGTGCGCCCCAGCGGGCACGACACACTGCCGGACCGGGGCTGGGACGAGGTGCTGCTGTGGGCGTTCACCGACCGGCGCCGCGGCGCCGAGCCCGACCTGGTCAGTGCGATCGAGATCGCGATCCGGCCCGACCAGCAGGGCAGCGGCCTGTCCGGGCGGCTGTTGCGCGCGATGCGCGAGAACGCCCGCGCGCACGGGTTCCGCGAGGTCGTCGCGCCGGTGCGGCCGAGCGGCAAGCACGAGGAGCCGCACACGCCGATGGGCGAGTACGCGTTCCGGGTCCGTGAGCACGACGGGCTGCCGCACGACCCGTGGCTGCGCGTCCACGCGCGTGCGGGGGCGTCGGTGGAGAAGGTCGCTCCCGCGTCGATGGTGATCGCGGGGTCGCTGGCGCAGTGGCGGGAGTGGACGGGTCTGCCGTTCGACGCGACGGGCGAGGTGCTGGTCCCGGGCGCCCTGGCGCCGGTGCGCTGCGACGCGGCGGCGGACAGCGCGGTGTACGTGGAGCCGAACGTGTGGATGCGGCACCCGCTTTAGGAACCGGTCAGCGGCCGCGGCGCGGGCGGCGTCAGGGGTTCGGCTGCGTGTGCCCGTGCCGGTGCAGCAGCACCATGCGGACCTGGTCGGGTCCCACCAGCGGCGCGGCCGGCAGCGTCTCGAGGGCGCGTACGACCGAGCCGCACGCGTGGTTGCGGCGTGCGCACTCCGCGAGTTCGGCGGGCCACGCGGGGTAGCCGGCTCCCGCGAGCGCCCGGAACAGGAGTTCGGGTGTGAGTTCTTCGTCGCGTCCGGACCGCCGGACCGGGGCGGAGGGGAACGGCGTGCGCGGCTCGGTCATGGCCGTCTCCCTCCGGGCCGTCCGCGTCAGGCGGCCGCTGGGTGGGGAATCGCGCGTTGTCTCCCATCCTTCGCGCCGCCAACGGGCCCGTCAAGGAGCCCCGAGCACCTTACGGACGTACCGTTGAAGAACGGGTTCCGCGTCGGGGCGCCGTGGCGCGTCCGGGACACGGGGTCGCCATCGGGGGCCGTGTGACAGCGGAGATGAGTGCGATGGACGGCTCTGGCCTCTCCCCTCGGGAGACGCAGGCACTTGCGGAAATCGAAGCCGAACTGAGCGCCGACACGCGGCTGGAGCGCATGCTGGCCACCATGCGGCGGCCGAAGGCCGGGCCGCGGGCGCTGGGCGCGTTGCTGCTGCGCCCGCGCGGCTATGTGGTGGCGGTGTTCTTCGCGGCGTGCGTCGGTCTGCTGGCGGGCGTGATCCGCACCGGATCCCCGGTGTTGGTGGGCGTGTTGGCCGCCTGCTGGATCGTGACCGTGTCGCTCGGCCTGGCGCTGCTGTGCAGGTGGGTGCGCGTCTGGCGGCGGTGAGCCGGCCGGGCGTCAGGTCTGGCCGGACGACCGCTGAGGCGGCGGCGCGTCAGGCGGCTGCGTTCCCTGTGTGCCTGACGGCTGCGTTCCCTGTGTGCCCGACGGCTGCGTTCCACGAGCGTCTGACGGCTGCGTTCCGGGTGTGTCCGGCGGCTGCGTCGTGGCGGCCTGTCGGCGCTGCCACAGGGTGGGGTCCGCCTGCCATTCGCCGGCCTCGGCGTGCCGGGCGGCGCGGGCGCTGAGCTCCTCGTCCGTCGTGTGGTGGGCGTGCTGCCGGCTGCTGTGTATGCCGATCGCCGCCATGGCCACGCCGAGGCAGAAGATCAGCGCGATGGCGAGGCCGGTCACGAAGATCGCGAGCACGTTCAACGTGACCACGTTGTTGTCGAACATGCTTACGGTGTACTCCGGACCGCCGGAGGTGTTGTACGCGATCAGCAGTGCCGCGAAGGCGGCGCTGGCCGCGACCAGCAGGAACCCGAGAAACGCAATGATCATCATGGGAGCCACCTTTTCCGCTCCGGTGTGGGCGGGGTGCGCCTCGGCGCCGGCGATGGCGTGCATCTGTACGCACAGCTCAGCCACCCGCCCCTAGTGATCGGCTACCCGCAGGGCCGCTCCGCATGCGGCGCGCCCGCCCGCTATCTTCACACTCGAATCGAGGTACATCGACCAGATCACGGCGCGCCTGGTCGCGCCGGTGACTGCCGGGCGCGGGTAATTGCCGTGCCGGGGGCGGGCGGTGCCCCGTACGGTGACCCGATGACGCACCCGAGCGCCGTGCCGCCGCACGCCCGACTGCTGGAGCGAGGGCATCCGTTCCGGCAGTGGAAGACCTGGATGATGCCCGGCACCGGGCACACGCTGAACGGCTACTCGCGGGCCAACGACAAGACGTTCTTCCACATCCCGGAGCTGCGCTGCTCGCTCGACGCCGGGCTGTGCGAGGGACGGCAGGTGGACACGGTCCTGCTCACGCACACGCACCTCGACCACGTCAAAGACCTCGACTTCCTCGCGGCGAACCCGGCCGGGGCCGACATCTACGTGCCGGCCGAGGCGCTGACGCACGTCGAGGCGTACCTGCGCGCGTCGGTCGAGCTCAACCACGGTGCGGCGTACGACCCGTCGCAGGCACCGGACGTCCGGCTCCACCCGGTGCGGGACGGCGACGAGTTCGTCTTCGGACGGCGTCGCGGGCACCGCGTGCGGGTGGTCGGCTGCGACCACAAGGTGCCGTGCGTGGGCTACGCCGTCTCCGAGCTCGGCAAGGCACTCGTCCCCGAACTCGCCGAACTGCGCCGGGTACTGGCCGCGGAGGGCCGTGCGGCCGAGTTCGGCAAGACCGTCGCCGCGCGGCGCAAGGCCGGCGAGGTGGTCGAACAGGAGGTGTCCCGGCCGCTGTTCGCGTTCCTCGGAGACACGCACGCGAGCGTGTACGAGCGCAATCCGTGGCTGTTCGACTATCCGGTGCTGATCGCCGAGTGCACCTACCTCGACGACGCCGAGCGCGAACGCGCCAAGCGCGTCGGCCACACGCTGTGGAGCGAACTCGAGCCGGTCGTCGCCGCGCACCCGGAGACGTTGTTCGTCCTGACCCACTTCAGCCTGCGGCACTCGGACCGCGAGGTCGTCGAGTTCTTCCGCACCGTGCGCGAGAAGGCCGAGGGCCGGCTCGACAACGTGATGGCGTGGGCCCACCCGGAGAGCAGTCTGCCGGAGCAGCACCAGCAGGGCCCGCACTGACGGGAGCGCACGGTCAGGGCTCGTTCGCGCTGCCGCGCAGCCACGTCAGCACCGCCAGGACGCGGCGGTGGTCGTCCGCCGACGGCGGGAGGCCGAGCTTGTCGAAGATCGCGGCGATGTGCTTCTCGACGGTGCCCGCCGTGAGCGAAAGGGCCCGCCCGATGGCCTGGTTGCGGCGCCCCTCGGCCATGAGGGACAGGACTTCGCGTTCGCGCGGGCTGAGGGTGTCGAGCGGGTCGCGGCGCCGGGTGCGGGTGGCGAACAGCGCGGCGACGACCTCGGGGTCGAGTGCGGTGCCGCCTGACGCGACGCGGTCGAGCGCGTCGGTCAGTTCGCTGAGCCTGGCGACCCGGTCCTTGAGCAGGTAGCCGACGCCGCCGCCGGTGGCCAGCAGGTCGGCGGCGTAGGACTCCTCCACGTACTGCGACAGCATCAGCACGGCGGTGCCCGGCGCGGTGCGGCGGATCTCGACGGCGGCGCGCAGGCCGTCGTTGGTGAACGTGGGCGGCATGCGGACGTCCACGACCGCGACGTCGGGCCGGTGCGAGGTCACCGCGCGCAGCAGTTCGTCGGCGTCGCCGACCGCCGCGACGACCTCGGCCCCGGCCTCGTCGAGGAGCCGTACGAGGCCTTCCCGCAGCAGCAGCGAGTCCTCGGCCAGCACGATGCGCAGCATGGTTCGGCGGTCTCCCGTTGTCTCGTCGGTTCGTCGTGGCGGCGTCGCGTCGGGACCGGGTCAGAGGCCGCCGACGCCGGTGAGCGGGACGACGGCATAGACGACGGTGGGGCCGCCGACCGGGCTGACGACGTCCAGTGTGCCGTCCACCGCCGTGACCCGGTCGGCCAGGCCCGCCAGTCCGTGGCCCTTGCCCAGGTGCGCGCCGCCGCGGCCGTCGTCCTCGACGCGGACCCGCAGCGAGGTCTGGTCGGCGTCCACGTCGACGCTGCACCGGCCGGCGCCGGAGTGCTTGGCGGTGTTCGTCAGCGCTTCGGTGACGACGAAGTAGGCGGTGTTCTCGACGGCGGCCGCGAACCGCTGCCCCTCGCCTATCCCGAGCGTGAGCAGGACCGGGATCGGCGACCGGGCGGCCGCCTGGGTCAGGGCCGCGCGCAGTCCGCGGTCGGCCAGCACCGGCGGCGCGATGCCCCGGGAGAGCGCGCGCAGTTCGGCGAGCGCCTCGTGGCTCTGCTCGATCATGCCGTCGACGAGCCGGCGCGCCTGGGCGGGTTGCTCGGCGTCCAGGCGCCGGGCGACGGCCTCGAGGTCCATGTTGAGGCGTACGAGGCGCTGTTGCGGACCGTCGTGCAGGTCGCGCTCGAGGCGGCGCAGGGTCTGCGCCTCGGCGGCGACGGCGCTGCGGCGCCCGTCGGCGAGTTGCCGGGTCCGGGCCCGCAGGGCGGCGGCCTCGTTGGTCAACAGGGCGCGCGCCAGCCCGGCCTGAACGGCCGTCAGGCCGCGCACGACGGGAATCGCGGTGGCGACGAGGGCGACGCCGATGCCGGTGTTGAACGCGATGTCCGCGCCGCGCGAGGAGATCCCGAACATCAGGTCCAGCAGGCCGGCCTTGCCGTCGTCGCGCGGGATCGACCACGACCAGGCGCCGTACGCCAGTTCGCCGACGCCGCCGACGGTCCAAGTGACCGCGACGCAGAACGTCACGACCCGTACCGGGAACGCGACCAGCGCGTGGACGGAGTCCCGCCACGACTGCGGGTCGCGCAGCGCCGCGAGCCAGCCGGACGGCGGGACGGCCTTCGGCACGGTGTAGTGGTGCGGCGGCAGCGCGCGCCCGGTCGCGGCCTCGACACGGCGCCGCTCGCCGCGCGCGAACACCCGTGCCATCTGGTGGGTTCCGGCGAGCACCGGGATTCCGGCGACGATGACGAGCGTGCCCGCGCCGAACGAGAGGCCCGCGATGACGATCGCGAAGGCGGCGGTCCCGATGGGGAGTCCGGAGAGCAGGTAGCCGTACTCGCGCCAGAACCTGCCCTTTCGCGACGGCTGTCGGTCGGTGTCGGCGTGGGTGGGTCTCTCGTACTCGGTGGGGATCATGGGTAGATCCTCGCTCTCCGGCGCCGCCCCGCACTATCCGGTCAGCCCGGTGACGGGGTGGGGGCACACCCCCACCCCGGCGGCGCGGCTACTCCGGCGCGGGACCCGCCAAGCGGGCCACGATCGCCGCCAGTTGCTCCGCGTAGTGCTCGACGACGTCCGGTTCCGCCGCGTCGGCGCCGAACAGGCCGCGCGCGAGGTGCGGGTACACGGCAAGGGCGTTGGCCGCGCCCGTCAGGATCAGGTGCAGCGCGGCCGGGTCGAGGTCGGGGTCGAGTTCACCGGCCTCCTGGCGCTCGCGCAGCTGGTCGATCTCGACGCGCAGGCGGGCGTGGCGTTCGCGGGCGTCCTCCTCGTCGCGGTCCACACCGGTGTCCGCGAGGCCCTCCCAGGCGAGCAGGCGGCCGCCGAGCCGCACGTCGGCGCTCGCCCGCACGTAGTCCCTGACCAGGTCGGCGAACGGCGTCTCGGCGGGGAACGCCTCGGCCTCGTACGCGCGCCACCGCCTGCCGATGGCCCGGTACAGGCCTTCCTTGCCGTCGAAGTAGTAGACGATCAGCTGCTGGTTGACGCCCGCCCGGGCGGCTATCTCCGACACACGCGCGCCCGCGAAGCCCTTGGCGGCGAACTCCTCGGTGGCGGCGTCCAGGATCAGCGCCTTGGTGCGCTCGGGGTCGCGCCTGCGCCCGTGCGCGGCTGGGGCGCGACGGGCGCGGTGCTCGCCCGCGGGGGTCTGTTCAGCGGTCATGACCAGGATTCTGCCGCGCCCGGACCGCCCGCTGTCGCGCGGACGGCAGCGTCGGCAACCGGATCGTCATGATCGCGACGCCACCCGTCGGGCACGCCCGGGACGCCGACCGGCGGTTCGGCGAGTGGCCCGACGCACGGTTCGCCGCCGGCGCGGTGGGCCGGGACTGACGACGCCGGCGCGGCGGCCGGCCCAGTAGCCGGTGGCGACCTCGGTGACAATGGTGGCGACGGCGAGAGGTGCCGCGGGGGGCAGCACGGGCAGCAGGGCGGCAGGGTCGGCGGAGAGGCCGAAGAGCAGCCTGGCGGCCGGCCGCGCCACGCCGGTGCCGCACTCCCGTGAGGGGGCGGATGAGGTCACCACCGACGACCGGCGTCTTGCGGTCAGAGGTTCGGGCAGATGGAGCGGTGCGCGGCGGCGATGATGCGTTCGGCCTGGTCGTGGTTGGGCTCGACGCCGTCGTTGGTGTAGAGCGTGATGGTGTCGGTGACCACCTGCTCCGCGCCCTGGTTGGCGATGGCGAGGCAGGTGTCGCGGCCGACGGAGGCGAACCAGGACGTCGTGTGGTGGCCGCCGACGAGGACCGGGTCGACCGCCTTCACGTCGGCGACGAAGGCGCCGACCTGCGCGGCACCGGGCACCGGGATGTCGTCACGAGTGACCGTCTTGGTCCGCTGCGTCTCGGCCAGCGGGCTCTGCGGCGGCGCGACGCCGTCGGCGTTCGGCTTGCCCTGCCCGCCGGACTGCGCCGCGGTCGGCCCGCCGCCGACGGGCGGGGCGCCGGCGTTGAAGCCTTCGTGCTGGGAGCTGCCGCATGCGGTCGCGGCCAGCACCGTGGCGACCGCGCCGGAGAGGAGGGCGGCGCGGCGGACCAGGTGACGGTGGTGGTGCATGTGGTTCGTTCCCGTGTCGTCGAGGGGGCGGGCAGTGCCCCGAGCACCGCGCCAGCGAAGGTTACCGGACAGTAGCAGAGGCGTAGAGCCGGTCAGCGGTGCCGGGTGCCCGACGGGGCCACGCCAGCCGTCTCCGGCCCACTCCGGCGCGAGACCGGGCGGGCACACACGCCGGCCCGCGGTCCGCGGGGCGCGCATCGCGCGGCGCCCACCCGACTGCGCGCCAACAGCGTGCGCGTCGCACCACGGACCGGCAGACGCCCCTCCTGACAGCACCGCCGCCCGGCCCCGGGCCGGTCGGCGCGACCTGACACGCGCCGACGGGCGCCGCGTGACGACACGGGGCCTCGAGCCACAATCACGGTCCGACAGCGCCGAGGGGGCTCGGCCGGAGGCCGCCCGCAAAGCCTTCGGCCGCGCCGACGCGCACCCCCGCGACGAAACGGGGCCTGAAAGCCGACAACCACGGTCGGCCAGGTCGGCCGCCTGCCGCCCCCACGTGAACCGCGGGCCCGTCGACACCGCCCGCCGCCCCCACGTGAACCGGCAGGCCCCGTCGGCGCCGCCCTCCCCGCCCACTCCCCGACTACTCGCCCGGCGCGTCGAGGAAGTCCGCGATCACCTTCCGGAACTCCTCCGGCTGCTCCCTCCACGGCCGGTGGCCCGAGCGGTCGAGCGTGACCAGTTCCGCGTACTGGTGCAGCTCGGCGACGAGGCGGGCCGGGGTGACGCCGATCATGCCGTCGTACGCCCCCGCGACGACCAGCACCGGGACCGGCGAGGCGGCGAGCCGGGCCAGCCGGTCGGACGCCGTCGCGGGCGTGGCGGCTCCGGCGTAGAAGGCCGCGCGCAGCCACGCGACGCCGTTCCTGGGCTCGGCGAGGTACTCGGCACGTCGCTCGTCGGTCCAGGTGTGCCAGAAGAACCCCTGCTGGTCGGCGGCGAGTTCGGCCTCTCGGCCGGCGGGGGCCGGCCCCGCGGAGAGGATCCGGTCGGCCTCGGCGGCGGCCGCGTACCAGGGCTCGTCGACACGGGAGGCGCGACGCTCGGCGAGCTCGGCCGGGTCCGGCTCGCGCGCGACGCGGCCGACCGGGGTGACCAGCACCATGCGCCGCACCCGGCCGGGGTAGGCGACGGCGTACTCCTGCGCCGTGAGGCTGCCCGCGGAGTGGCCGAGCAGGTCGAACCGTTCCAGGCCGAGGTGGCGGCGCAGCGCCTCGACGTCGCGCGCCTGCTCGGTGAACGCGGCGGTGGCGTGGTCGGCGGGGACGTCGGTGCGGCCCGCGGCCCGGGCGTCCATGCGGATGAGCTCGCGGGAGCGGTCGAGGCCGCCCAGGTCTCCGAGATACCGGACGTCGGCGCCGGGGCCGCCGCCGAGGGCGATGAGCGGGGCGCCGGAGCCGGCGCGGTCGTACCAGATCGTGAGGCCGTCGTAGGACGGGAAACTCGGCATACCTCATGATCCCGACCGGCCGGTTAACCGCTCTACTCCATTTACAGGTCGGACGGGGAACGCGGAGGCGTGCGCGCGGGGTCCTATGCTCGACAACAACGTTGTCGTTGACCGATCGAGTGAAGCGGACCGTCCCGTGACCATCCCCCCGCGCCCCACCGAGCCGCCGTCCGGCGCGTCCGCCGCACCCGCCGCGGACCCGCCGGGGTTCGAGCTCCCGCTGCGCCTGTTCATGGGATTCCGCGTCATCATCGACGAGCTGCACGCCGAACTCGCCCGGCAGGGCCACCCCGACGTGCGCCCCATGCACGGCTTCGTCATGCAGGCGATCGGGCCCTACGGCACCACCGCCGCGGACCTCGGGCGACGCATCGGCGTCTCCAAGCAGGCCGCGGGCAAGACCATCGCCAACCTCGAGGCGATGGGCTACGTCGTACTCGCGCAGGACCCGAACGACGCCCGCCGGAAACTCGCGCGGCTGACCGAACGCGGCGTCGACAGCCTCGTCCGCTCCGCGCGGATCTTCGACGAGATCCGGGCGCGCTGGGCGGACGGACTCGGCGCGGACCGGCTGCGCGCGTTCGAGGCCGACCTGCGGCACATGACGCCGGACGACTTCTTCCGCCTGGACGTGCCGGGCTGGTTCGGCGCGGCCGGTTGACCCCCGGTGCCCGGTCCTGACCCGGTCGTGAACTGTTCGTGGCCGGAACTTGGGCTGTTCCTGACACCCTGACCAGCCGGTTTGCGGGATCGTGTCACCCGGTCGCGACACGGACGGAAGACGAGGGACACGACAGCATGAGCGGCGGCGGACTGACCGACAACCGGGTCCAGCACCCCGAGTACGTCCTGTGGCAGGGCACCTCGTTCGGAAAGCTGCTGCTGGCGTCCGCGATCCCGCTGGTCCTCATGCCGCTCGACCTGGGCGACATCGCCGACAACACCGGCCTGCCCAAAGGCGTGATGACGGGCCTGGCGATCCCGCTCGCGCTCATCCCGGTTCTGGCGTTCTACGTCTACAAGCACCGCAAGCTCGCGATCAGCGCGCAAGGCATGGTGCTGTACGGCATGACGAAGACCCGCTCCGTGAACTGGTCGGAGATCGCCTCGGTCTCCGTCAAACTCCGCGTCGGCAACGGCGAGTCGCCCAGCAGCCTGGTCCTCTACGCGACACTCCGCAGCGGCAGCGTGTACAAGCACGGCCTGAACTTCATCGAGGCCCCGGCCCTCCCCTACTTCGCCCGCGACGTCCGCGACGCGGCGGTGCGCTGGGGCCTCCCCTTCGAGGTGAAGGGCACCCAGGCCGCGGTCGCCGCCTTCCACCAACTCGACGCGGCGGGCTGGGGTGCGCCGCAGCAACACCAGCAGCAGACGAACCCGTTCGCCGGCCGGCAGCAGGGCTGGGCGGGCTCACAACAGGGGCAATACCCGCCGCCCCAGGACCAGTTCCCGCAACAGCCGGGCCAGTACGGCCAGCAGCAGTACCCGATGCCCCAGCCGCAGGGCGGGCAGGGACAGCAGTACCCCATGCCCCAACAGCCGGGTGCGCAGGGGCAGCAGTACCCGATGCCGCAGCAGCACCAGCAGAGCCAGTACGGGCAGCAGTACCCCCAGCACCCCCAGCGCCCGCACGACGACTGAACCTACGCCGAGGCCAACACCGCCAGGCGCGCACGCGCGGTGTCCAGCCAGGGGTTGGGGTACCGCGGCACGTTGACCGTCTCGCTCTCGAGCACGGCCTGCGCCAGGAGTCCTCGCGCCTCGTCCACGTCACCGCCCTGGGCCAGCACGTCGGCCAGCGCCACGACCGCCCGGACGGTCCGCACGCATGTCGTCCCCTGCGTCCTGCGGCCGATGTCGACCGCCGTGCGGAGCTCCGTCAGCGCTTCGTCCATCCGCCCTTGCGCGGCAAGCGCCCGCCCCAAGGTGGTACGGATCGAACACGCCAGCGGATTCACGTTGTCGGTGGCCTCGAGCTCGGCGAGCAGCCCCCGGCACCCGGCCTCCGCCTCGGCGAACCGGCCGAGTTCGAGCTGCGCCCACGCACGGTTGGACGCGGCGGCGTGGACACCCTCACCGCTCGGACCGGTCATCTCGGCGAAGGCCGCCTCCGCGGCACACGCTTGTGCCTCCGCGCCCGCGTAGTCGCCCAGACCGATGAGCGCGTACGCGACGTTGTGCCGGCACGCCGCTTCGACGAAGCGCCGATCGGCCGGCTCGCGCACGAACTCGAGCCGCCGGAGCAGACCGGTGAACCGCGCATGCCCCTCTGCGTACCGGCCCGACTGCACCGCCCCGCTCGCGATCTTCACCTCGATCCCGAACGCCGTGGACGGGTCCGGATAGATCGTCAGCCAGTCGTTCAGCACCGTCTTGAACAGCACTTCGGCTTCCGCGAAGTACTCCTGCCGCTGGAGGGCCATCGCCAGCGCGAGATGCAGTCCGGGGACGGCGCTCCCCGAGTGCCAGCCCTGTGCGGCGAACGGGGGCAGGACCGCGTGGAAATGCGCGCGGGCGTCGTCGAGGCGGCCCGTGCCGCCCAGCATCGCGATCTTGACGTTGTGGGCCCGCGCCGTGGTCGCGCTGTCCCGCCCGAAGGCCGCCTCGCACGCCGCTGTCAAGGCCTCGACCTCGGTGGACAGCTCGTCGTAGCGCTCGGCCGCGGCCGTCCGCTCCACGCGGTCCAGCCACTGCTCCACCTCGTGCTTCGCCGGCCCTCGGCGCCTGAAGATCCCCACTGTCCCCCACCCCTCATCCGCCCACCGAGGGCAGACATCGTGGCACGGCCGCCGGCCCCGGCAACCACAGGGTCGCGGCGCGGAAGCCATCCCACCTTGACTTGAAGTGAGCTTCACGTTCGACGATGGCCGCATGACCTCTTCGACAGGCACCGGCACCCGAACGTTCACCGACGCGGAGCTCCGCTACCTGCGCACCCAGCGACTCGGGCGCCTCGCGACCGTCGCGCCCGACGGGACGCTGCAGAACAACCCCGTCGGGTACCACGTCAACGCGGACGGGACGATCGACATCCGCGGCTACTCCATGGCCACCAGCCGCAAGTTCCGCAACGTGGCCGCGAATCCCAACGTCGCGCTGGTGATCGACGACATCGCCTCGCTCGACCCGTGGACGGTGCGAGGCATCGAAATCCGGGGCAAGGCCGAGGCGTTGGACGACGCCGGAGGCGCACCGAGGCCGGGGTTGAGCCCGGCGGTCATCCGGATCCATCCGCGGCGGATCCTGTCGTGGGGCGTGGACCCGGACGCGAAGGGCATGGCACGGCGCACGGTCGGGGGTCCGACGGGCTGACGTGCACCATGCCGACCCGCCGACCGCGGCTCCTGCGCGCTTTGCCACGATGACCGCATGTGGTTCGAGGTCTGTTTCGGGGAGCGGGAACTGCGGTTGTCGGTAAGGCCCGAGCCGGCCGCGCTGCCCAGCGGCATCCGGGTGGACCTGCCCGGGCACCTGCGCCGACGCGAGATCCCCGCGGAGTGGATCCGCGACGCCGACGGCGGCGCGTTCCCGCCGGAGATCCGCACGATGGACGGCGAGACGCTGTTCGTCCCGCGCTCACTGGAGGGGGACCTCGCCGCGTTCTGCGCCCGCAACGGGATCGCGATGCGGGCCCGCTACGACGTGTGGGGCGACCTGCTCGAACCGTACCTGGACACCGAGTTCACCGTCAGCGACGAACAGGCCGCAGCGGCCCGGCTCGCCGCCGTCGGCCTCGACAGCGCTGCGGTGGAGGCCGTTCGTCAGCGGGTCGGGCCCGCGGTGTACGAGTACAACTTCAACGTGCCGATGTGGGACGACTTCCACCTCGGGCTCGCCGACCTGCTCGACACGTATACGGCGCGCTGGGCCGGTGAGGCGGCCCTGCGCCGACTCGGCCCGCCCTACGAGGTGTACGTGTGGGCGATGCGGATCGCCGAGCTCGGCCGGGGCGGTTAGCCGCGGCGGGTGCTCGCCATGACGAAGCGGACGTCGGCGGCGAGGTTGCGGAGCGTGTCCTTCTGGGTCAACGCCTGCGGCCCGTAGGGCAGTTCGTTCTTCGTCGTGCCCATCGAGGTCGGGAACGGCTCGCCCGCGCCGAGGGTCGCGGCGACGGCGGCTTGGAGGGTGAGGCCGGTGCGCACGCGGGCGGGGAGCTGCTCCCAGTCGGGGTAGTCGGTGAGCCGGGACTTGCCGGCGTCGTGGAACTGCGGTGCGGCGAGCCTGAGTCCACGCCCGCGGGCGGTCTCGACGACGTGCTGCGTGAACTCCTCGCACGTGAGCGCCGCCGTGCCGGCCGTCGCCCAGTAGACCGCCGGAAGCCGCTCGGGGTCGCGCACGGCGAGCCCGGCCAGCGCGGTGACCGCGTGCGCGAGCACGTCGCGCGGCACCATGTCGAGCCGCTGGTGCGGGGCGCAGGCGGAGGTGTTCGTACCGCCGAGCAGCATCGCGATGTGCGCGTGCACGGCCTGCTGCTGCGGCGTCCAACCGGTGTCGACGTCGCCCATGACCAGTGACGGGCGCACGACGCACGCAAGCGCGCCGGAAGCGGCGACCGCGCGCTCGGCGGCGATCTTCGACTCCAGGTACGCGATCGGTCGTGCGGTGTCGTGGCCGTCAAGCAGCGCGGCCGCCTCGCGGGCCTGGTCGATGCGGTCGACGAACGCGGTCGAGACGTGGATGAGCGGCACACCGGCGTCGTGCGCGAGCTCCGCCATGCGGCGCGAGCCGGAGACGTTGACGCGCTGGAAGTCGTCGGCGTCGTCGTCGTAGCAGGCGCGTCCGGCGGCGTGCACGACCACGTCGGCGCGGGCGGCCAGCGCGGCCCACACCCGGCTGTCCAGGCCGAGCCGCGGCGCGGCGAGGTCGGCCACGACCTCCTCGTGCGCGTGCGCCGACGCACGGCGCCCGCGCAGCGCGACGACCCGGAAGTCGCCGGCCAGCGCACGGGCGAGGGCCTCGCCGATGACGCCGCTGACACCCGTGAGCAGGACGGTCGGCGGCTCGGGGACGGCCGCGCCGGGGTCGGCCTCCTCCGGTTCCACCACGGGAGCCGCGACGTCACCGTCCGGCGAGCCGCCCTGCGACGGCAACGCGGCCGAGGCCGGGACCGGAGCGGGCACCGTGACCGGGATTCGGACCGGGCACAGCGGCGTGGATATGCGAGACAACGAATTCACCTCGTTCCACCGGCCGCCGCGGATCGCGGAGGCATCCACGGGGAAACGTAGGCCAGTCGAGTCACCCATGCCACTCGAACGGTTACTGCGTGCGATAACCGCTGGTGAGGCGAACGGGTGACACGGGGTTTGCCGGGGTGGATCGCCCGAACAGAGGTACGAGCGGAGTCCGACGGGACGGCGAGACCGTCTTGGACGACGGCCGCGCCTGGCCGGCCCCCACGACCGACAACAGCGGCGCGCCCCTGAACGCGACCTGACCGTCAGCCCCGCCGGGGGGGGGGGGGGCCCCCCCCCCCCCCCGCCCCCCCCCGGGGGGGGGGGGCGCGCGGCGCCCCCCCCCCCGGCCCGGGGGCCCCCCCCGCGCCCACGGCACGCCGACCTGCGGGGCGCGCAGCCCGGAGCCCGGTGGGGGGCGGACCTCCGGGCTGCGCACCCCGCACCCCACGGCCCGACCCGGTGGCGGTTCGGGCTGGGTCTCGCGGGTTCGCAGTTGCCCTCGTTGGCGGGACCGCGGCCGGGGTCGTCGGTTGCCGGGGCGTCTGGGGCCCGGTGTGTGGCCCGGGCGGCCTGCTCGTACCCGGGCCTTGACGGCCCTCCCGAACCCTGCGCCGGGCAGGCCGCCCGGGTGCTTGTGCCGGTGCGGGCGGGTGGGGTGGATCGGCGTCGGGGGTGTGCGGCGGCGTTCGGCGCGGACGGGGTGGGCCGGAACCGTCCCCACGCCGGCCGACCTCGTCCGGGCCCGGCCTCGGCGGGGGTCTCCCGCGTGTGGGGCCGGGCCGTCTTCCGGCTGCCTGTCCGCAGCGGGCGCCGAAGCGCGCCGCACACGCCCGATCTGTCCGATCCACATCCCCCGGCAGCCCGCACCGGCGGTCGTTGACGGCTCTCTCCGGTTG
Source organism: Yinghuangia seranimata (assembly GCF_029953285.1). Taxonomy (GTDB): domain Bacteria; phylum Actinomycetota; class Actinomycetes; order Streptomycetales; family Streptomycetaceae; genus Yinghuangia; species Yinghuangia seranimata. The sequence continues at coordinate 122,016 of NZ_JASAOI010000052.1, forward strand.
ATCGGCCGGAGTGCAGCCGGTGGTGCGATCCGTTCCTGCCGCCGTTCCCGCTGTTCCCGCCGTTCCTGCCGCTGCTCCGCGCCGGGCCGGGAGCTCGCTGCCCCTCCCCGGCCGTCTCGGCCGGCGCGCCACGCCTTCGCCGTACCGCCGGTCCGTCCCGTCAGCGGCGGCTCCGACGGCGGTTCAGGCCACCGCTACCGGCACGTCCGCGGTGGTCGTCGGCGCGGCCCGCTCGGCGGTCGGAGCCAGGACCCGTTGGAGGTCCATCACCCAGTTCAGCTCCCACGTCGCGCCCTCGTCGTTCGAGAAGCGCTGTTCCCAGCGGGCCTGGTCGCGGCCGAGTCTGTGCCAGACGAAGTGGACGCGGATCGTGCGCCCCTCGTACAGGTCGATCCCGAAGAAGTCGCCTCGGTCGCCGTAGAACCCGCCGACGACCGGCGGGTCGAGGCGCCCGGTGCGGCTGCTGGTCCAGTGGATCGACCAGCGGTCCAGCTCGCGGTCGTACAGCCGCAGTGTCGCGCCGGAGAAGCCCTGCGTCGGGAAGACGATCTCGTCGATGTTGCCGAGCCCGCCGAGCAGGGGCCGTACCGTTGCGTGACCGACGAAGGTCTCCCACACGTCGCACCCCGCGAAGAGCCGGAAAAGCCGGCGGTTGGCGACGTCCCACGTGCCGTGAAGGAAGTCGAAGTCGTTCATGAGGAGACGGTACGAGGGGTCCCCTGACACCTACCGTCAGTGAATCCGTAAGCAGGCGCGCATAATCTGCTCATGCGTGCCAGCCGGTTGTTGTCCCTGCTCCTCCTGCTCCAGGACCGCGGGCGGATGACGGCGCAGCAGCTCGCCGACGAGCTGGAGGTGTCGGTCCGCACCGTGTACCGCGACGTCGAGCAGCTCGGTGCGGCCGGGATCCCGCTGTACGGCGAGGCCGGGCACGCCGGCGGCTACCGGCTCGTCGACGGGTACCGGACGCGTCTGACCGGCCTGACCGCCGACGAGGCGCAGGCGGTGTTCCTCGCCGGCCTGCCGGGCCCGGCCGCCGAGCTCGGATTGGGCGACGTGCTCGCGGCGGCGCGCCTGAAGCTGCGGGCCGCGTTGCCGCCGGAGCTGCGGGAGAGCGCGGGCCGGGTCCAGGAGCGGTTCCTGCTGGACGCCCCGGGCTGGTACGGCGACCCCGCCGAGACGCCGCACCTCCAGGCCGCCGCGTCGGCGGTGTGGGAGCGCCGAGTCCTCGCGGTGCGTTACCGGCGTTGGAAGAACCCCATGGTGGTGGACCGCCACCTCGAACCGCTGGGCCTGGTCCTGAAGGCCGGCCGCTGGTACCTGGTGGCGGCGTCGGGGTCCGCCGGGCGCGCGTTCACCTACCGGGTCGACCAGATCCTCGAACTGGAGGTTCTGGCGGAGACGTTCGAGGCCCCTGAGGGCTTCGACCTGACCGCGCACTGGCAGGCCTATCTCGCGGACTTCTACGCACGCCTGCACACCGGCGTCGCGGAGATCCGCCTGTCGCCGTACGGCGCGCGGCGGGTGCGCGACATGCTGGGCGACGCCGTGCACCACGCGGTCGAGGAGACGGGCCGCCCGGACCCGGACGGCCCCGAGGGCTGGATCCGCGCGACCGTCCCGATCGAGTCGGTCGACCACGCCCACGGCCAGTTCCTGATGATGGGCACGTCGATCGAGGTCCTGGCGCCGACCGAGCTGCGGGACCGGGTCGCCGAGACCGTCCGCGAGCTCGCCGACCGCTACCGCTGAGCGCCCCTTCTTACCGCGTGGCGTGGGCGTACCAGATCCATTCGTGGTTCACCGCGAGCCGGTGCGGCATCGGTTCCAGCCAGGGGCAGCGGCCGGCTTCGAGGTCGGGGGCGCGGTACGCCTCGGTGTGCCAGGCGGGGTCGGCCAGCAGCTCGGCCGGATGGTCGGCGGAGCCGACGAACGGGACGCCGCGGTCCGCCATGTACGCGGCGAACTCGGCGCGGTCGGCCACGAATCCGGGGTGCGGGACGTCGAAGACCAGGTGGCTGCCGGGCGCGCTGAGCTCGGTGACGGTGTCGGTGATCGCGAGGGCGGCGTCGCGGTCGAGGTAGTAGAACAGGCCTTCGGCGAGCCACGTGGTGGGGTGGGCCGGGTCGTGGCCGGCGGCGGCCAGGGCGTGCTCCCAGGCGCCGCGCAGGTCGGCGTCGACGCAGGTGCGCCGGCACCGGACGGTCAGGCCGTGTGCGTCGAACACGGCGTTCTTGCCGTCGAGTTGCCCCGGCAGGTCGACCTCGTACCAGGCCGTCTCCCGGGGCAGGTCGAGGCGCCAGGGCCGGGTGTCGCTGCCCGCGCCCAGGCCCACGACCTGGCGGACGCCGTCGGTCATCGCGCGCTCGATGACCGCGTCGCCGAAGCGGCCTCGCCCGATCACGACCCCCATGGGGCCGCCGAGCGAGAGGCCGTACTCGACCTCGCTGACCGCCGGTTCGCCGGCCAGCAGGTGCGCGTGCGGATCGCGCAAGTACGCGTCGGCACGGCGGTGTTCCATATCGCGCATGACGGCCATCCAGTCGCTGGTGGCCTGGATCGCTTCGTCGCCCATGCGCTCGGCTCCCGTTGGTGCGTGTGGATCAAGCTTGGCCCGCCGCGGTCCTCCTCGTCACGTCGATCCGCCCGGTTTCACCCGATCGAACGCAGGCGCGAAGGGTGTTCGAAACCGACCGGGTGACGGGCAATCGTCGCGGCCGGTTCGCCTCCGGCTCACCTCGGGCTCGCCGGGGCGTCGTCGGGCGCTGCGACGGTGTGGCGCGTCGCCGACAGGATGGACGCATCACCATGCCGCGTATCGGATTCGCCACCACCATGTCAGCCGTCGCCGTGGCCGCCGCCTCGGTGCTCACCGCCGCCGTCCCGGCCGCCGCGAACGGCAACGCGAACGGCAACGGCAACGGCCACACCAAGCACCGCACGTTCGACCTCCAGGCCCACCGCGGCGGCATCGGCCTCACCGTGGAGAGCACCATCGCGTCGTTCTCGAAGGCGCTGGACATCGGCGTGAGCACGCTCGAACTCGACGTCCAGATCACCGAGGACGGCAAGGCCGTGGTCACCCACGACCGCAAGGTCGACGGCCGCAAGTGCGCCGACACCGCGCCCGCGACGCCCGGGGACCCGGAGTTCCCGTACGTCGGCAAGTACGTCAACACGCTCACCCTCGCCCAGGTCCGCACGCTCGACTGCGGGTCGCGCCCGTTCCCCGACTTCCCCGGGCAGCGGACCTCGCCGGGCGCGAAGATGCCGCTGCTGAGCGAGGTGTTCGACCTCGTCCACGCGCGGCACGCGGACAAGGTCAAGCTGAACGTCGAGACCAAGGTCGAGGCGGGCGCCCCCGAGCAGACCGCGCCGCGCGAGCAGTTCGTGCAGGTCGTGGCGGCCGAGATCCTGCGCGCGCACATCCTGCGCCAGGTGACGGTCCAGAGCTTCGACTGGGGCTCGCTGATGCGGATGCGCCAGGTCGAGCCGCGGCTGCCGCTGGTCGCGCTGACGAACTACGACTTCCTGCAGACCGGGAAGCCCGGCAGGTCGCCGTGGCTGGGCGGCCTGGACATCGACGACTTCGGCGGCGACCCGCTGCTCGCGGTCAAGTCGTTCGGCGCGTCGGCGTTCTCGCCGGTGCACGGCTTCCCGCAGGACGGCACGGTCGGCGACCCGGACTACAAGCCGTACGTCACCAAGGCCATGGTGGACGAGGCGCACCGCCTCGGGCTCAAGGTCGTGCCGTGGACGATCGACGACCCGGCGACGATGGCCAAGCTGATCGACGACGGCGTCGACGGCCTCATCACGAACTACCCGGACCGGCTGCGCGCGCTGCTGGCCGAGCGCGGTTTCGTCCTGCCGCGCGCGTACCCGGCGCGTGGCTGAGCGGTCGGTCCCCTGGGCCGCCCCTCAGAGGGCGGCGTGCAGTACCGCCGCGTCCACGAACGGCCGTTCGGGGCGCGGCGGGCAGCGCCACGACAGCGGCCACGTCTCGCCCTCGAGGGCCGGCACGCCGACGTACACCTCGCCGGCGCGCCGCCCGAGGTACGACGTGCCCGACGGCCAGCGGTAGCCGGCGCCGGCGCCCGGCGCGACGAAGAAGTACACGGCGTGCCGCCGGCTGCGGTCGACGACGACCGGGCCGGGGGCGCGGTCCGCGGCGAACAGCCGGGCGGCGACTGCCCCGCCGTAGTCGCCGTCGATGCGCACGACGTCGAACGACCGGCCGACCCGGCGCAGCGCGTGGCCGTAGGCGGGGACCCAGTCGAGCACTCCGGCGAATCGTTCGGGGACCGGCGGAGTCTGAGAAGTCATGCCCACCACGGTCCCGCACCTCGCGTTCGGTTACCAGTGGTTACAGAAGGTCGCGAAGCGTCCGGAGGCGTACGCGGGCGCGCCGTCGCGTCCCCTGGCACTCCGCGAAGCGCCCCCGGTACGCTCGAAGCAAGGGCTACCGACGAGTAGCCCGGTGCCCCGGCGAGCCGGGGCACAGCGGCACGTGGGTCCCCTGGCGGGTTCGGCAAGGAGGCGCGGCGGTGGAGTACGAGGAGTACCGCGGGCACGACGCGGTGGGTCTGGCCGGGCTGGTGGCGAGCGGCGAGGTCAAGCCCGCCGAACTGCTCGAACTGGCGATAGGGCGCGCCGAACAGGTGAATCCCGACCTCAACGCGATCGTCCGGCCGATGCACGACCTGGCCCGTGAGCGCGCGAAAACGCCGCTGTCCGGCCCGTTCGCGGGCGTGCCGTTCCTGATCAAGGACCTCGCGCAGGACTACGCGGGCCTGCCGACCGGCAGCGGCTCGCGCGCCCTCGCGGACATCCCGATGCCCGAGCACGCCGAGGTGGTGCGCCGCTGGCTGGACGCCGGACTGGTGGTCTTCGGCAAGACCAACACGCCCGAGTTCGGCGCCAAGGGCATCACCGAGCCGGACGCCAACGGCCCGACCCGCAACCCGTGGAACACCGCGCACACGCCCGGCGGTTCGTCCGGCGGCTCGGCCTCGGCGGTGGCGGCGGGCATCGTCCCGGTGGCGGGCGGCAACGACGGCGGCGGCTCGATCCGGATCCCGGCGGCGTGCTGCGGCCTGTTCGGCCTCAAGCCGAGCCGCGGCCTGGTGCCGAGCGGTCCGGCGTACGCGGAGATGCTGCACGGCGCGGCGGTCAACGGCGTGCTCTCGCGCAGCGTCCGCGACTCGGCGGCGATGCTGGACGTGCTGGCTGGCCACGACCCGGCGGGCCCCTATGTGCCCGGCCTGCCCGACGCGCCGTACGCGGAACTCGCCAAGCGGGCGCCGGGCACGCTGCGCATCGGCTTCGCGACCGCGTCCCCGATCGGCACCGACGTCTCCCCGGAGGCGGTCGCCGCCGTCGAGGACGCCGCCGAGCTGCTGCGTTCGCTCGGCCACGAGGTCGAGGAGGCGGCGACCGGTGTCGACGAGCGGCAGCTGGCCCGCGACTTCCTCACGATGTGGTTCGCGTCGATGGCGGCCGAGGTCGACCACGTGCGCCAGGCCACCGGCTGCGGCGAGGACAAGTTCGAGCTGGACACCCGCATCATGGCGGCGGTCGGTCGGGCCACCAGTGCGCGCACGTACGTCGCGTCGCACAACCGGTGGAACGAGCACAGCCACCGGCTCGCCCGCTTCCACGAGCGGTACGACCTGCTGCTGACCCCGACACTGGCCCATCCCCCCGCGCGGGTGGGCCAGTTGGCCACTCCGGCGTGGATGGAGCAGGCCAGCCGGGTGCTGCTCGCGGTGCGCGGGGCGGGGCTGTTGGCGAAGACGGACCTGGTGGACCGGATCGCGGACGAGAACCTGCGCTGGACGCCGTACACGCAACTGGCCAACATCACCGGGCGTCCGGCCATGTCGGTGCCGACGTACTGGACGAAGAGCGGCCTGCCGCTGGGCGTTCAGTTCGTCGGCGCGTTGGGCGCGGAGGGCTCGCTGCTTGCGCTCGCGACGCAACTCGAAGAAGCACGACCGTGGTTCGACCGGACTCCGGAGCGGTTCTGACCGCTTCTGACCGACTGACGGAAGACCGGCGGAACCGGAAGGGCCGGGTGGACGTTGTCCGACTCCGGCCCTTACTCCGGGGGTCGCGGAGCGGTTGACTCGGTGTCATGACAACGCCCGCACCGGCCCCTCCGGTTCCGCCGGACCACCCGGGGCCGTACAAGATCGGCAAGTTGGAGTTCCCGTTCTGGACCGGCGGTCCGGGGTTCACACTCGCCAAGATCAGCTATCCGGCCGTGGAGGACGACGGCTGGCTGGCGCACGCGGACAGGAGCGACGGCCCCTACCCCGCGATCGTCCTGGCGCCCGCGACGTGGACGGGCGCGAACCTGTACGACTGGTTCACCGACTACGTGGTGCGGCACGGCTACATCGTGTTCCGGTACTTCCCCGAGAACATCATGGCGCTGGACCCGCACATGCACGCCGACACGATCACCGACGCGCTCGACAAGCTCGTCGACGTCAACCACGACCGGTTCAACCCGCTGCGCGGCATGGTCGACACGAGCCGGTTCGGCGCGGCCGGCGTGTCGCTCGGCGGCGCCGGGGCGCTCATCGCGGCGGCCCGCGACAAGCGCGTTCGCGCCGTCATCGGCTTCGCGCCCGGGCGCAACGAGCGCGAGCCGCAGAAGTACGCGCTGATCGACACCGAGGTCGGCAGGCTCGCCACACCGGTGCTGATCATGTCGGGGCAGAACGACCGCATCTCCCCCGGATCGGGTGTGCACTACCACGACCTGGTCCCGCAGGGGTACAAGACGTACCTCGAGATCACCGGCGGCAACCACGTCCAGTTCCTCGACCCGAGCGACGTGGACATCCGGCTGCCCGGCCTGCCGCGCGACGGCAAGCCGGGCATCACGTTCGCCGAACAGCACGCCACCGCGAACATCTACGCGACGGCGTTCTTCAACGCGGCGCTCAAGGGCCAGGACGTGTGCCAGTCCTACGTGAACGGCGACCTGTGCCAGATCGCGCTGAAGGAGGGCGTTCTCTGCGACATGCGCCACCTGACCGGCCCGCTCCCGGCACCGCCGCCGCCGGCCGGCGTGATCGCGGCGGCCACCGCGGCCGCCGCCGCGCCCCTCGCGGTGCTCGGCTCAGCGGCTCAGGCCGGGGTCTCGCTGCTCGCGGGCGCGACGCGGGGGGTCGACGCGCTGGTGCGCGGCGTCGGGCGCACGCTCAGGGACGCCGCAGGCTCTTTCACGGGCAGGCCCGCGCCCTGAGCGGCGTCCGCCGGGCCCGACCCGACCGCCTCACGGGTCGGGCCCGGCGGGTCGCCGGGCTCCGCCAGGAACCGCCCGAGCACGAGCGGCAGCACCGGCACGAAGCACAGGATGGTGAACACCGCCTGAGGGCCGCGCGCGTCCGCAACCATGCCGAACAGCGGTGCGGTCAGGCCGCCGACGCTCACCGCGAGGCCGAGCGTGACCCCGGCCGCGGTGCCGGGGCGGCTCGGCAGGTAGTCCTGGCCGAGCTTGACCAGCACCGCGAACGGGATGTTGAGCGCCAGCCCGGTCAGGAACACGAACGGCAGCGGCGCGTACGGCCCCGGCGTCATCCGCAACGCGACCATCATCGGCAGCAGCGCGAACCCGCCGGCCTGCACGGTGCGCACCAGGCCGATGCGGTCGGCGATCCGGCCGCCGAGCAGCGTGCCGGCCACACCGCCGGCGAACGCGCACGTCAGCGCGACACCCGCCAGCGTGTGCGACGCGCCGAGCCGGCGCATCCAGTACAGCTCCAGGAACGTCGCCATCCCGGAGAACATGATCGACCGCACCACCTCGATGGCGGTCAGCACGAAGAACGGCCGCCACCGGTCCGCCCCGGTCCGGTGCGCCGACGCGGCGGCGGCCAGGGCGCGTTGCCGGTGCCGGTTGCGGTGCAGGACGTACGCGACGAGCACCGCGGGCGGGATGAACAGCACCGTCGACCCGACGCCCCACGCGACGAGCGCGGGCGTCGCCAACACCGGTGCGAGGAAGAACCCGACGCTGCCGCCGGCCGCGAACACGCTCATGGCGCTCGCGCTCTCCCCCGCCGCCTCACGCGCGGCCTTGCCCGCCGCGGGGTGGAACATCGCCACGCCGAGGCCCGAGATGAGGATCAGCGTCCAGACCGCGAAGTACGGCTGTACGACGCCCGACAGGCCCACGCCGAGCCCGGCCAGAGCGACGCCCGCGGCGGCCATCCACCCGACGCGCATGCGGTCGACGACGACACCGAGGAACGGCTGCGGGACGGCGCTGCCGAGCGTCGCGGCGAGCGTGAGGCCGGACGCGGCGACGTAGCTGTAGTCCCGTTCGAGGACGAAGTACGGGACGGTGGCCGGAACCAGCCCCTGGTAGAGGTCGTCGACGGCGTGCGCGACGCCCCACAGGCGCATGCGCCGCCACACGCCCCCGAGTCGGCCGGAATCCGCCGGTCCGCCGTGCGTTCTCTGGTCCTGGTCGTGCGCGCTCATGGTGGTGCTCCGCCCCCTGGGTTCGTACGCGGTTCGCTGACGTCGCACCAGCATCGGCGGTGGACCGGGTCGGTCGGCAGCCGAGAACCTGACCGGTTGTGTCGATAACCCGCCACGTCGCCGAACGGCGGTCGGGCGTCGTCCGCTTCGGCTCCACTGAGCACGTCCGCGGCCGCCCGAGGCCCGTCCCGAGGCCCGCCCGAGGCCCACGAAGACCGTTCCCGCGTACGGAAGTTGAGGTGGGCAAGGAAAAATTTTCCGGCGCCCGAAGTGAGACGATCGGACACCCGATGACTCATTTTGCAAGGCGCGCAAGGGGTCTGCGCAGCGCCGGAATTGGACTTTCGTTCAATACCCGTGGTGATCGATTCAGGGGTCGAAAACTAACGCGTGTGCCACCTAGGAATGGCACAGTCCGCTTGCTATCTTCCGCCGCATGATTTCCACGGTTGTCTGGGGCACCGGCAACATCGGACGCCTCGCGATACGGGCGGTCGATGCGCATCCGGAACTCGAACTCACGGGCGTGATCGTCAACAACCCCGCGAAGGTCGGCCGCGACGCGGGCGACCTCGGCGACCTCGGGGCGACGCTCGGCGTCGCCGCCACCGACGACATCGAGGCCGTGCTCGCCGCCCGGCCGCAGGCCGTCGTCTACGCGGCGTCCGGCGACATCCGCCCCGACGACGCGCTCGAGGACATCTGCCGGGCGATCCGCGCCGGCGCCGTGGTGGTCAGCCCCGCGCTCTACCCGCTGTACGACCCGCGCAACGCGCAGCCGGAGTTCATCGAACCGGCCGAGGCCGCCGTCGCGGCGGGCGGCGGCTCGCTGTTCGTCTCGGGCGTCGACCCGGGCTGGGGCAACGACGTGCTGCCGCTGCTGATCAGCGGCCTCGGCTCGCGCGTCGACGTGATCCGCTGCCAGGAGATCTTCGACTACTCGACGTACGACCAGGAGGACTCGGTCCGCAACCTGGTCGGCATGGGCCAGCCGATGGACTACGGGCCGCCGATGCTGTGGCCGGACATGCCCACCATGGTGTGGGGCGGCCAGATCCGGCTCATGGCCCGCGCGCTCGGCGTCGAACTGGACGAGATCCGCGAGACCGTGGACCGGCGCGCGCTGGACGAGACGGTCAGCACGACGACCATGGGCGACTTCGAGGCCGGCACGCAGGGCGCGATCCGGTTCGAGGTGCAGGGCATCGTCGGCGGCGAGCCGCGCATCGTCATCGAGCACGTCACGCGCATCCACCCGTCGTGCGCGCCGGACTGGCCGACGCCGCCGGACGGTGCGGGCGCGCACCGCGTGGTCATCGAGGGGCGCCCGCACATCGAGGTCACCGTGGAGGCCGTCGACGAGGGCGGCAACCGCGCCGCGGGCGGCAACGCGACCGCGGTCGGCCGCCTGGTCAACGCCATCGACTGGCTGGTGGCCGCGGAGCCTGGCGTGTACGACGCGCTCGACGTCCCGCTCCGCCCCGCCGTCGGAAAGCTCGGAAGGAAGCAGCCATGATCATCGACATTCCCGAGGGCGAGGACGCCATTCCGTACGTGTGGGCCGAGATGGTCCCCGAGATCGGAACCGCCGCCGCGACCTTCTCGATGTCCGTGTACGACCACAGCAAGCTCGGCCTCCGCGAATTCGAGGCGGCTCGGCTGCGGATCGCCCAGATCAACGGATGCGTTTTCTGCCTCGACTGGCGTACCGAACGCGACGGCGAGAAAGTCGAGGAGGAATTCGCCGACGCGGTCTCCGAGTGGCGCACCACCGACCGGTTCGACGAACGCACCCGGCTCGCCGTCGAGTACGCGGAGCGTTACACGCTCGACCACCACAACCTCGACGACGAGTTCTGGGCGCGGATGACCGCGCATTACACACAGCACGAGATCGTCGAGCTGACGATGGCGCTCGGCTCGTGGATCGCCTTCGGGCGGCTCAACCACGTGCTGGGGCTCGACAGTGTCTGTGTGATCTCCGCGCACTGACCGGCTGACGGCGGCCCGGCCTGCCCGGGCCGCCG
>NZ_JASAOI010000053.1 GCF_029953285.1 Yinghuangia seranimata
GGCGCGCTCGGCGAAGCGGACCGGGTGCTCCTTGCGGGGCGACAGCGAGTTGATGCCGGTGCCCAGGTGGATGCGCTCGGTCTTCGCGGCGACGTAGCCCATCGCGACCTCGGGGGCCGACATGTGGCTGTACTCGGTCAGGGCGTGGTGCTCGCCGAACCAGGCGTACTTCCAGTTGTGCTTGTCGGCCTTGATGGCCAGCTCCAGCTCGCGCTGCAGCATCAGGTGCTCGGACGCGCGATCGTGCGCAGCCGGTCCCGGGATGTAACCGTTCAGGAAGATGCCGAACTCCACGTGGAGCCTCCCAAAGTGCCTGGTTCAACGATGTCGCGTCTGGCGGCTGCGCCCGTACAGCGGCAATGTACGCGCGGCCGGTCGAGACTTGTGGTGAGAGGTGTCTAACGTCACGTCAGAAACCGCTGCTGGCAAGGGGGTTCACATACTGCCCCCGACCTGCTAACTGTCTCGGGACGCGCCGGTAACAACACGGAATGTCACCGCCCCGAAAAACGGACACGTGTAAGCAGCAGACACGTAACGTCACCGTGATCGGCGTCGATCAGATTTGGATGCTTTCGGCTCCGGGTCGTTTCGCTTCCCCCGGTCAGCCGGGGTTTTCCGCTTGGATGGGCGCATGAGTGAAGCCCTGGACCTGCGGCCCGCCCTCACCCGTCCCGAGCTGCTCGCGAAGCCCGTCGCCGCGGCGCTCGAGCAGTGGACCGGGAGCGTCCCGGTCGACGACGTGCTGTCCGCCGAGATCGACCCGGCGCTGGCCGACACCGCCGCTTTCTGCGAGCGGTACGGCGTGGCCCTCGCCGACTCGGTGAACTGCGTCGTCGTCGCCGCCAAGCGCGGCGCCGAGGTCACCTACGCGGCGTGCATGGTCACCGCGACCAGCCGCGCCGACGTCAACGGCCTGGTCCGCCGCCACCTGGGCGCGCGCAAGGCGTCCTTCGCGCCGCTCGCCGAGGTCGCCGAGGCGTCCGGCATGGAGTACGGCGGCATCACTCCGATCGGCCTGCCCGCCGGCTGGCCGATCCTGGTCGACGCGGCCGCCGCGGCGCTGCCGCTGGCAATCATCGGCGCGGGCAGCCGGCGGGCCAAGATCCAACTGCCGGGCCGGGCCCTCACGGAGCTCCCGGGGGCCGAGGTGCTGGAGGGGCTGGGCGTGCCGGTGGGCTGACGGCGCCGTCTCCGCGCGCCGCCGGGGCCGGGACGCGGGGTCAGTCGCCGAACTGGCGCTGCACCTCGCGCCACGCCGGCTCGCTCAGCAGCGCCCGCCACTCCTCGAACATGTCGAAGAGGAACTCCGCGTCCATCTGGTCGAAGGTGGGGCTGCGCGGGATGACGTCGATCTCGTTGGCGGCGGTGATCTCCGCGAACGCGCGGCGCTCCGCGAGGCCGGGCACGCGCCGTTCGCCGGTGAAGCGGTTCAGGAACTCGCCTGCGTCATCAGCGAGTTCCGGGTAGGACGCCTTGCGGTCGCAGCTCGCGTAGAAGTACACCATCGCCTCGGCGTGTTCGCCGATGACCGCGGCCAGCTCGCCGCGCCGGTCGAGGCCGAGCAGCGCGGTGTCGAATCCCGCGGTGCCGTAGAACGCGTGGCACAGCCCGGCGAGGCGCACGTCGCGCTCCGCGCCCCACTCGGTCAGCATGTCGTGCACACGCACCAGGTGGTCGAACAGCGAGCCGCCGAAGTGCGGGACGTCCTCGGCGCCCAGTTCGCGCAGCAACGCGACCGCGTCCTTGGTGACCAACGATCCACCGCCCATGCCGGAGTGCGCGGAACGCGCGACTGAGAAGCCTGAAGAACACAGAGACACGTACAGGAGGGGTCGGCACCCGCCGTGGTGTCGACGGGTACGCCGGGTTGCCGCCCCTGGGCCCACCGACAGCGTCCCGCCACTCCAAGACCCAAGTCAATCCTAGGATTTCCTGGGCCAACCCCAAGCTCTATCTTGGCTGTCATGACGATCGACGACCTGCGCACCTTCCTCGCCGCGTGCCGGCACGGCAACCTCAGCGCGGTCGCGCGCGAGCTCGGCGTCACGCAGTCCGCGGTCAGTCAGCACATCAAGCGCCTGGAGCGGGAGGTCGGCCTCGACCTGCTGGAACGCCGGCCGCGCGGCGTCGCGCCCACCGACGCGGGGCGGATCCTGTACGCCGCGGCGCGCGACAGCCTCGCGGGGCTCGACCTGGCGCTGCGTCAGCTGCGCGATCTGCGGGACGGGCACGGCGGCACGGTGCGCATAGCCACCGGCGCGACGACCGTGCGGCACTTCATGACCGACGCCATCGTGGCGTTCCGGCGCGCCGACCCGACGGCGTCCCTGGAGTTCCAGACCGAGAGTTCGAGCCGCACGTGTCTGGCCGCCGTCGCCGCCGGCACCGCCGACCTGGCGTGGGTCACCATCGGCGACCCGGTGCGCGGCGTCGAGCAGCGCCCGGTCGCGGCACTGCCGTGGATGCTCGCGGTCCGCCGCGACGACCCGCTGGCCGAGAAGGCGTCGCTGTGCCTCGACGACCTCGCGGGCATCCACCACATCCGGCTGCCGGAGACGTCGACGTCGCGGCTCCGGCTGGACGGCCACCTGGCGGCGCACGCGATCCGGCCGCCCGCGAACACCGGCGTCGCGGACTGGGACACCGCGATGCTGCTGGCCGAGCTCGGCCTCGGGCACGCCGTCGTCCCCGACCTTCCGAACCTGCAGCGCACGCCGGACGGACCGCTGCGGCTCGTCCCCATCCCGGACCTGCCGCCGCTGACGGTCGGGTGGGCGGCCCGGCAGTGGGCGGCGCTGGCACCGGCGGCGCGGGCTTTCGCGGACGCCGTCGAGCAGGCCTCGGCGCGCGGCGGCCCGGCCGAGCACCGACCCGGCTGATCACCGAACAGCCTTACGAAAGACGGCCCTTCACCAGGTCGAGCATCCGGTCCACGGGCAGCCCCGGCGACCGCCGGCCCCGGTAGCCGGTCATCGTCTCCCCCGCGACCAGCACGTTCAGCACCGCCTCCTCGACCGACTCGACGACCGCGTCGTAGAAGGCGTCCATGCGGTTCCACGGCACGAACCGCAGGTGCTCGTACCCCGGTTCGCCGTGCGGGAAGCCGCTGGTGAGGGCGCCCTCGTTGGCGGTCGAGAAGGCCAGGAAGATGTCGCCGGAGAAGTGCGAGCCTGTCGTGCCGGTGCGGGCCAGCCCGAGCGGCACCCGGCGGGCCAGCGCGGTGCACTGGCCCGGCAGCAGCGGGGCGTCCGTCGCGACCACCACGATGACCGACCCGGCACCGGGCGGCCGGGCCCAGTCGGTGTCCTCCATCGGGTTGTCGTCGGCCAGCGCGCGGCCCACCGGCACGCCGCACACCGTCAGTTCCTTGCGGGAGCCGAAGTTGGCCTGCACGAACACGCCCACGGTGTACCGGTCGGCGCCGTGGTCGACGACGCGGGACGCGGTGCCGCTGCCGCCCTTGAAGGCGTAGCAGTTCATGCCGGTGCCGCCGCCGACGGAGCCCTCGGCGACCGGCCCGGGGCGTGCCGCGTCGATCGCCGCGACCGCGTGCTCGGTACGGATGTGCGGGCCGTTGATGTCGTTGAGGTAGCCGCTCCACGTCTCGGCGACCACGGGCAGCAGCCACTCGTCCGCCACCGCGGGCTTCTCGCGCACCACCCAGTCGATGACGCCGCGGTGGCAGGTTCCGACCGCGTGGGTGTCGGTGATCAGCACCGGCAGCCGCAGCGAGCCGGTCTCGGTCAGCCACGCCGTGCCGGTCATCTCGCCGTTGCCGTTGAGCGAGTGCCAGCCCGCGGCGCACGGGACGTCGAACGCGGTCCGACCACGCGGCAGGATCGCGGTGACCCCGGTACGGACGTCGTCGCCCTCGATCAACGTGGTGTAGCCGACCTCGACCCCGGGGACGTCGGTGACCGCGTTGTGCGGGCCGGTGCGTCCGGGCAGCGGCAGGCCGAGGTCTCGTGCGCGCATCAGGCGTCCCCTGTTCCCCTATATATGTCCGGCGGCTCGTCCGGGTGCCCGGCCAGGCTACGGCGCGGCCCCGCCGGACCCGCCGTGCGGCCGGATTCCGCGGATTTCGTAGAGTCGTCCGCATGCCGACTCCGTCCACCGTCACCGTCGCCGACGACCTCGCCGCGGCGCCGCCGCTGCTGTTCGCGTACTACAACGCGACGATGGTCGAGATGGGCGGACAGCCCTGGGCCACGCCCGACGAGCTGCCGGACTTCTTCCGCGTCGACTACGACGACCCGGACGGCTACTACGCGGCGCCGGGCGGCTACCTGGTCGCGCGCCTGGACGGAACGCCGGTCGGCGGCGTCGGCTACCACCTGTGCGGCGCCGACATGGAGGTCAAGCGGCTGTACGTGGCGCCCGAGGCCCGCGGGCACCGGGTCGCCCGGATGCTCATGGACGCGCTGCACGACCGGGCCCGCGCGGCGGGCTCACCGCGGTGCGTACTCGACGTCCTGCCGCAGCGGACCACCGCGATCGGGCTGTACAAGGCGCTCGGCTACCGGGCGATCCCGCCGTACCGGGACGACCACGGGCCGATCCCGCTGGACTGCTTCGCCTACGACCTCTAGAGCACGGTCACGCGGCGGCGGACGGCCGGCGTTCCTCCGCCGGCGCCGCAGCCTGCGCGCGGGCGGCGGCGATCCGCGCCCACTTGGCGGTGGCCCGGCCGATGAGCGGCGCGCCCACGGCGGTCGGCGCGATCCACGCGAACCACGACCCGAAGCCGAGCTGGACCACCATGAACGCGGTCACGAACGAGATGTACGAGCTGCACATACCGTTGATGTGGACGAGCAGCCAGTGCCTCGGCCGGGCCCGCGCCGCCCACCAGCCGAGCGCCGCGGAGATCCAGGTGGCCGCGCCGACGAGGGCCAGCCACCACACGTCCGGATTGAGCGCGGCGAGGCCGAACGACGTGAGGCACAGGACGGCGACGCACACCTGGTAGGCGGTGCCGGACCGGGTGTGCCGCCCGGCCTTCTTGGGCGCGAGCATCGCGATCGGGCCGAGGGCGAGGCCGAGGCTTCCGGCGACGATGTGGGCGACGAGCAGGGCTGTGTGCATCACGACTCCCCTGACATGACACAGTGGACTGTCGCATCAGCGAATCATCGTCCACTGTGGACTGTCAAGCGTCCATAGTGGACCGTCGAGTGTGGAGTATGCGGGCATGACCGAACTGAACCCGACCGCGGCCTCGCTCCTCGGCTTCCTGCACGGCGGGGAGGCCAGCGGCTACGAACTCGTCGAGACCGCGGACCTGGTCATCGGCGACTTCTGGAGCCTGACCCGCAGCCAGGTCTACCGCGAACTGGCCGCGCTGGAAGGCCGCGGGCTCGTCGAGGCCGGCCCCACCGGCGCGCGGTCCCGCCGCCCGTACACCCTCACCAACGCCGGCCGCGCGGCCTTCGCCGCCTGGGTCGCCCAGCCCCCCGGGCCCGAGACCATCCGCTACCCGCTGCTGCTCAGCATCGGCTTCGGCAGCTGGATCGACCCGGGGGCGCTGCTCGGCTTCGTCGCCGAACACCGTGTGGCGCACGCCGAACGCCTCGCCAAGTACGAGGAGATGCTCGCCGAGCCCGACATGGACAAGTACCAGCGCGCGACGCTGACCTTCGGCGTGCACTACGAGTCGGCGGTACTCGCGTGGATCGACTCGCTGCCGGAGATCCTCGGCGGCTGACGCTCAGGAGCCGTCCCCGGCGCCCTCGGCCGCCGCGTCCGCGACCCGCGCGAGGCGCGCGAACCGGCCGTCGTCCAGCCGGACATCGAGCGCCGCCAGGTTCTCCTTCAGGTGCGCGGCCGACGACGTCCCCGGGATCGGCACGATGCTCGGCGAACGGTGCAGCAGCCACGCGAGCGCCGTCTGCGCGGGCGTCGCGCCGACCTCGCGCGCCACCTCCGCGACCACGCCGTCCGGGCCCGCGTGCGCGCCCACCGCGATCGGGAAGAACGGCACGAACGCGATGCCGCGCTCCGCCGTGTAGTCCACGACGTCCTCGCGGTGCCGCGTCGCCAGGTTGTACAGGTTCTGCACGGCGGCGATCGGCGCGGTCTCCTCGGCCGCGCGCAGCTCGTCGAGCGTCACCTCGGACAGCCCGATGTGCCGCACCTTGCCCTCCTCCTGCAGCCGCTTCAGCGCGCCCACCTGCTCGGCGACGGGATACGCGGGGTCGAGCCGGTGCAGGTAGAGCAGGTCCAGGCGCTCCACGCGCAGCCGCCGCAGCGCCAGTTCTGCCTGCTGGCGCAGGTAGGCGGGGTGGCCGAGCGGCACCCACTCGTCCGGCGCGGGGCGCAGCACGCCGACCTTCGTCGCGACGGCCACGCCCTCGCGGTACGGGTGCAGCGCGTCCGCGACCAACTCCTCGCCGCCGCCGAGCGCGTACGCGTCGGCGGTGTCGATCAGGTCGGCGCCCGCCTCGACGGCGGCGCGCAGCACGGCGACCGCGGCGTCGCGGTCGGCCGGCGGCCGCCATATCGGCGCCGCCATCGGATCGGACGGGCGCTCCGGGCCGTCGGCGAGACGCATCGTGCCGAAGCCGATCCGGCGGACCACGAGGTCGCCGCCGAGCGCGAAAACGGACGGGTGGACTGCGGGAACAGCTGCGGTGTCGATCAAGTTCGTCATGGGACGAACGTAGGATCTGACATCGGTGTCAGATGCAAGCGTCAGTGACCGGCATCACACACGAGGGGTTGGCATGAAGATCGGCGACCTGGCCCAGGCGACCGGCGTGAACCCGCGACTGCTGCGCTACTACGAGCAGCAGGGGCTGATCACCGCCGAACGCAGCCCCGCCGGGCACCGGCGCTACCGGCCCGAGACCGTCGCCCAGGTCGGCCGCATCCGGCTGCTGCTCGCCGCCGGCATCCCGACCGCCGTCATCATCGACGTCCTGCCGTGCTTCGAGGGCGAGTCGCTCAACGCGTGCACCGCCGTGCACCTGCAGGGGCAGCTCGCCGACATCGAGGGCCGCATCAGCCGGCTCGAGCAGAGCCGGGCGGCACTCCGCGGACTGCTCGACGCGACGTCCGCGACGCCGGTCGCCGCCTGAGGCGGCGCCGGACACCCCTGTCCGCGTTCCCCGAACTCCCTGGAATCCCCGTGCAGCTGCCCGACTTCCGCCTCGAGACCTACTTCTCCCGCTGGGAGTTCACCGCGCGGTACCACCTGACCGCGTCCGACGCCGAGACGATGGCGATGAGCGAACTGCTCGCCCTCGCCGACGACGCCGACCGCGAGGCCTGGGACGGCCTCACGCTCGGCTACACGCCCACGCACGGCGACCCCGGCCTGCGCGCCGCCGTCGCCGACACGTACGGCTCCGACGTGACGCCCGACGACGTCCTGTGCTTCGCGGGCGCCGAAGAGGCGATCTACCTGGCGATGCAGGTCCTGCTCGGCCCGGACGACCACGCGGTCGTCACCACCCCGAACTACCAGGCGGCCGAGACCGTCCCGCTCGCGCTGTGCGACGTCACCGGCGTCCCGCTCGACCCCGACCGCGACTGGGCCCTCGACCTCGACCGGGTCGCCGACGCCCTGCGCCCCAACACCCGCGTCGTCTCGGTCAACTTCCCGAACAACCCCACCGGCGCGGTCGTCCCGGCCGAGGACTTCCGCCGTCTCGCCGAACTGTGCGACGAGCGCGGCATCCACCTGTTCAGCGACGAGGTCTACCGCGGTCTCGAACAGGACCCGGCACGCACCCTCCCGCAGGCCGCGGACCTCTCCCCCCGCGCCCTCTCGCTCAACGTCACCTCGAAGTCCCTCGGCCTCCCCGGCCTGCGCGTCGGCTGGATCGCCTGCCGAGACCGCGCGCTGCTCTCCCGCCTCGAACGCGCCAAGCACTACACCTCGATCTGCAACGCCGCGCCGAGCGAACTCCTCGCGCGCATCGCGCTCAAGGCCCGCGACCGCATCCTCGACCGCAACCGCGGGATCATCGCCGAGAACCTGCCCCGCTTCGACGCCTTCTTCGCCGCCTTCCCCGACCTCTTCGTGTGGCGTGCCCCCGACGGCGGCTGCGTCGCGTACCCGCGCTACCTCGGCCCGGGCGACGTCGGCACGTTCTGCCGCGACCTCGTCGAACAGGCCGGCGTCCTCCTGCTCCCCGCCGACATCTACAGCTCCGAGCTGACCCCGACCCCGGCCGACCGGTTCCGCATCGGCGTCGGCCGCCGCGACCCGGAGCCGGCCCTGGCCGCGTTCGCCGCCTGGCTGAAGGCGTGACGGCCTGACCGTTCGATTGCGGCACACGCCGAAACGGCCGGGGGGGGGGGGGGCGCGGCCGCGGGGCCCCCCCCCCGGGGGGGGGTGCGCGCCCCCGCCGGCGC
>NZ_JASAOI010000054.1 GCF_029953285.1 Yinghuangia seranimata
CCCCCCCCACCCGGCGGGGGGCGGCCGCCCCCGGCCGGCCCGCCACCGGCCGTTGGGGTTTCAGCGCCTCCGTCAGCGGCCGACGGTGACCGGCTCGCGGTCCGACCGGGGGTCTCCGTCGCCGGACGCCTGCCCGTCGATGTGCTTGCGCAGGCTGTCGCCTTCGACGTCGACGTTGGGAAGGATCCGGTCGAGCCACTTCGGCAGCCACCACGCGGACTTGCCCAGCAGCGCGAGCACCGCCGGGACGACGGCCATGCGCACCACGAACGCGTCGAAGAAGACCGCGCCGGCCAGGCCGAGGCCGATCATCTTGATCATCGAGTCGGTCGCGCCGATAAAGCCGGCGAACACCGCGATCATGATGATCGCCGCGGCGGTCACCACCCGGGCCCCGTGCCGGAAGCCGCTGACCACGGCCTCGCGCGGGCTCTCCCCGTGCACGAACGCCTCACGCATGCCGGTGACCAGGAACACCTCGTAGTCCATCGCGAGGCCGAACACCACGCCGACCAGGAAGATCGGCATCATGCTCATGATCGGCCCGGTCTGCTGGACGCCGAACAGGTCGGCCATCCAGCCCCACTGGAAGATCATGACCACCAGGCCCAGCGACGCGGCGACCGACAACAGGAAGCCGAGCGCCGCCTTGAGCGGCACCAGGATCGACCGGAACACCGCGATCAGCAGCAGGAACGCGAGGCCGACCACGAGGATCAGGTACGGCAGCAGCGCGTCGTTCAGCTTCTGCGAGAAGTCGATGTTCATCGCCGGGGTGCCGCCCACGTAGGTGCGGGTGCCCGCGGCGTCGTCCGCCTTCCCGACCGCGGCGCGGATGTCGTGCACCAGCGTCTCGGTCTTGGGGTCGCTCGGCTTGGTGGTCGGGGTCACCGCGATGGTGGCCAGGTCGCCCTTGCGGTTGAGCATCGCCTGGCCGACCGACGCGACGCCCTTGCCCCGCAGCCCGTCGACCTGGTTGCGCACCGCCTCCGCGGCACCGTGCGGGTCGGAGGCCTTCGCGGTGTCGACGACCAGCAGCAGCGGCCCGTTGAAGCCGGGGCCGAAGCTCTCGGCGAGCATGTCGTACGCCTTGCGCTGCGTCGTGCTCGTCGGCTTGGCGCTGTCGTCCGGCAGGCCGAGGTTCATGCTCGCGGCCGGAAGCGCGATGGCACCGAGGCCGAGGACGGCCGCGATGAGCACCAGCGCGGGACGGCGCAGCACGAAACGGGCCCACCGCGACCCCATGTTCGGCTTCTCGTCCGCGGGCGGCGCCGAGACGTTCAACTCGGCGGCACGCTTGCGGTCCTTGCGGCCGAAGATGCGCTTGCCCGCGAAGCCGAGCAGCGCCGGGACGAAGGTGAGCGCCACAAGCACCGCGATGACCACGGTGAACGCCGCGGCCAGACCCATCTCGGTGAGCATCGGGATGTTCACGACGGCCAGCCCGGACAGCGCGATGACCACGGTCAGGCCGGCGAAGACCACCGCCGAGCCCGCGGTGCCCACGGCCCGCCCCGCGGCCTCCTCGGGTTCGCGGCCGAGCCTCAGCTCGGTGCGGAAGCGGGAGACGATGAAGAGCGCGTAGTCGATGCCGACCGCGAGGCCGATCATCATGGCGAGCGTGGACGTGCTGTCCGACAGGTCGAAGACGCCCGCCACCGCGGTGATCCCGGCGATGCCGACACCGACGCCGAGGATCGCGGTGAGCAGCGGCAGCCCGGCGGCGATCATCGCGCCGAACGTGATCGCCAGCACAACGGCCGCCACAGCCACGCCGATGATCTCGCCGTTGCCGACGCTGCTCTGGGAGCGCAGCGCGTCGCCGCCCACCTCGACGTCGATCCCGGCGGCACGGCCCTGGTCGACGGCGTTCTCGAGGGTGTCGCGGCTGGAGTCCTTCAGCAGGTCGGCGCCCACCGTGTAGTCGACGGTGGCGTACGCCGTTCTGCCGTCCGAACTCACCGTCTGCGGCGCGAGCGGGTCCGTCACACCCGCGATCTCCTGGGTGCCCTTCAGAGCGCCGATGGTCTTCTCGACCGCGGCCTTGTTCTGCGCGGCGTCGATGCGCTGCCCGTCCTTGGCGTGGAACACGACGCGCGCGGTGGCACCGCCGCCGGCGGCGTCGGGGCTGCGCTCCTCCAGCAGGTCGACGGCCTTCTGGGCCTCGATTCCGGGGATCGAGAACGGCTTGGCGGCGGGCTTGGACGCGGACGCGGCACCGAAGCCGACGGCGACGAGCACCGCAAGCCATATGAACAGCACCAGGCGCCTTCGGCGGAACGCGGTCCGGCCGAGCCCGTACAAGAAGGTGGCCATGAGAGGGAACTCCGGGTCGATCAGAGGGAAAACGGACGCATAGGACCGGCCCGCGGCGACGTAGGTCGCCGCTCCGGAACGCGGCCAGGGCACACCGCGACCGCGGGTGCCGGCTCAGCCGCACAAAGGGAGAGGTGAGGAGAGGTGAAAGGTCTGGTGAAGTGACGCCCGCCGCTGGCCGACGGCGTGGACGTCAGACGCCGCCGCGTCTCCCGCGCACCCGCACCCGCGGCACAGGCCGGCGACGTGTCGGGCGGGCATCAGCGATGCGGAGCAGGTGGTGCATGCGGCGGTTCTCCTGAAGGACGGCCACCCCACGAAGGGGCCGGCCGCCGGATGAATCCATTAATCGAACAATCACAAGTCTCGCCGCCGCCCGGCCCCCGGGAGTCCTCCACGAGGCCCGAAGTTCCGTACTTCGCGGGGCGTACGCCCGCCGTCTCAGCACTCCCGCCACGCGCCCACCGGCCGACGCCGCCGAACTCCTCGGACGCGTAGTGGCGTTCGTCACGGCCACCCCCGAACCGCCCGGGGCCGCACACGCAGAAACGCCCCGGACGAGGATCTCGTTCGGGGCGACTGGACTCTTCAGAGCGAGTGGCCAGGGGCGGGGTCGAACCGCCGACCTTCCGATTTTCAGTCGGACGCTCGTACCAACTGAGCTACCTGGCCTGGAGATTGGAGAATCCGCCTTGCGGCGGATCCATCCAGCGGTCCTGACGGGATTTGAACCCGCGGCCTTCACCTTGACAGGGTGACGAGCACTCCAAACTGCTCCACAGGACCTTGCTTTTTTGTTGTACCGAACCGGGTTGTTCCCGCCCCGTTCGGTGTTGCTTCACTCTACCGTACTGGCCGTCCGGCTTCGTGCGTGCCCCCAACGGGATTCGAACCCGTGCTACCGCCTTGAAAGGGCGACGTCCTAGGCCACTAGACGATGGGGGCTTGGTGGCCGGTCCGGCGTCTTGTTGCCGTCGGGGACGGTCAGAACTATACGGGGTGCTCGGCCCGATCGGCAAAACGGATTCCCGGAGGCCTCCCGAGGCGGGGTCCGGCGCGCAGAATGGGGGCGTGCTGGAGATGTCGCGTGAGGAGTTCGAGGAGCTGGTCGCGGAGGCGTTGGACCGGATCCCGCCGGAGCTGACCGCGCTCATGGACAACGTCGCGATCTTCGTCGAGGACGACCCGGATCCGGGCGGGCCCGAGCTGCTCGGGCTGTACGAGGGCATCCCGCTCACCGAGCGCGGCGACTGGTACGCCGGGGTCCTGCCGGACCGCATCACGATCTACCGGAACCCCACGCTCCGGATCTGCGAGACGTACGAGCACGTGGTCGAGGAGGTCGAGATCACGGTCGTGCACGAGGTCGCGCACCACTTCGGGATCGACGACGAGCGGCTGCACGAGCTCGGCTACGGGTGAGGGCGCGGGCGGTGCGGGTCGCGCTCCGGGCGGCGCGCGGCGCGCCGGTACGCTGACCGGCACCGCCGGGCGGAGTCATGTGTGGTCGAGCCCGACCGGAGCATCCGTCGAGCGAGGAGGCCGCAGCGATGAGCCCCGGGCCGCATCCCGTGCCGGGCCCCGCCGGCACCCCGGACGCGCCCGCGTCGTCGCGACACGGCCAGGGCCCCGTGCTGGCGGCCGTCTCGGTGGGCGGTGCGGTCGGCGCGGTCGCGCGGTACGCGGCCGGCCTGTGGTGGCCGACACCCGCAGGGACGTTCCCCTGGACCACGTTCGTCGTGAACGTTGTCGGCTGTGCGGCGATCGGCGTCCTGATGGTGCTGGTCCTGGAGGTCCGCAAGCCGCACCCGCTGTGGCGGCCGTTCCTGGGCACCGGCGTGCTCGGCGGCTTCACGACGTTCTCGACGTACGCCGTCGACATCCAGCGCCTCGTCGACCGGGGCCGGGCCGCCGTCGCGGTCGCCTACCTCGGGGCGACGCTCCTCGCCGCCATGGCGGCCGTCTGGGCGGCCACGACGCTCACCCGCCGGCTGCACCCGATGCCGGCGCCCCAGGCCGCGGAGGCCGGCCCGTGAACTGGCTGCTCGTGGTGCTCGGCGCCATGGTCGGCGCGCCGCTGCGCTACCTGACCGACCGCGCGATGCAGGCCGGCCAGGCGCGGACCGACGCCGTCCTCCCGTGGGGCACGTTCACCGTGAACGTCCTCGGCAGCCTCGTGCTCGGCCTGCTGACCGGCGCCGCGGCGGCGGGGGCGACGTCGTCGCATGTGCAGGTGCTGGTCGGCACCGGGTTCTGCGGCGCGCTGACGACGTACTCGACGTTCTCGTACGAGACCCTCCGCCTGTACGAGACGGGCAACCGCTGGTCGGCCGCCGCGAACGTCGCCGTGACGCTGGCCGCCGGGCTCGCCGCCGCGTTCGCCGGAGCCGGGCTCGCCGACGCGTTCTGGGGCTGATTCCGCGGCCGTTCCGGGGCCGACGGGCTCACCCGCCGACTGATCGCGCGCCGCACGGAACCCGCCCGCACGCGCTCCCTCGTATGGGTGATGCCGGGGCGCCCGAGGATTCACCCCCGCCGGGCCCGCCAAGGATCCTGACAGGGACTCAGGGCGGGGAGGCACGATGGGTGAAGACGTCAGGGGGGCACCGGACTTCGAGGAGCCGGCCTTTCGGTACGGACCGAGCAGGCGCTCCGAGCCCCCGCTGAGCGTCGGCGCCTGGACGGAGAGCGGGACGCGCGCCCCGGCGGCCGACCGCGCGCCGTCCGCCGAGCCGGGACCGTCGGGCATCGGCCCGGAGCGGATGGTTCAGGCGGCGGTACCGCGCGCCCGGGGGGCGCGGTGGGTTCCGCCGGGTGAGGACGACTTCGGTGGACTGGACGGACTCGGCGGCGGCGGCCCGGTCGGCTCCCGGCTCGGGCCGGTCGAGTCGGCCCGCCACGTGGAACCCGAGGGGGCCGTGGAACCCGAGGGGCCTGTAGAGGCTTCCGCAGAACCGGAGTTCGGCGGCTGGGAGTCGTCCCAGACCTGGTATGCCGGGCCCGTCCCGGAGCCGGTGGAGCGCACCGCGCACACCGAGGATTCGGCGCCCACAATGCCCGCCGAGCCGCCCAGGCCCGCCGAGCCTGCCGAGCCCGCCGAGCCCGCCGAAGAACCCGAACGCCTCGAACATCCTGAGCTTCCCGAACCGACCGAGCCGCCCGCGTGGACCGGGCACGCGGAACAGGTCGACCACGCCGAATACGCCGACTCCGCCGCGTACGCCGACGTCGAAGCCGAAGAGCCCGCCTTCGTCGTCACCACCGCCACCATGCACCCCCTCCATGCCGCCCACGTCCCCGCTCCGCACATCCCCGCTCCCCAAGTCCCTGCCACCCAGGTGGAGTTGCGCCGCGGCCGGCACACGTCCGACGAGCGCCGCGCCGGCGAGTCGCTCCCGATCGACGCCCTGGTCGGCCACGAACTGCGGGTGCAGCGCGGCGCGTTCGAGATCGCGGTGATGCTGGTCGCCCCGGCGCTCGCGCTCGTCGGGCTGCTGTACTACTTCGGCTGGGCCCGCAGCGTGGCGCTCGCCGACTTCCTCGGCATCGACGAGGACGTGCTCGGCTACACGACCCGCGACTACCTGCTCCGCAGCGTCGACACGCTCTACCGCCCGATGCTCGTCGCCGTCGCGGTCCTCCTCGCGGCGCGCATGATCCACCCACCGCTCCTGGTCAGACTCCGCCGCCACCGCCGCCTCGCCGCACGCCTGTCATGGCTGCTGCGCTGCGCATGGCTGTTCGTGCCGGCCGCGACGTGGGCGGTCGTGTTCCGCTGGCCGGGGCACTGGCCGCAGTTCTGGCCGCTGCTGCTTCCCGGGGCGCTCACGGTGGGCGTGCTGGTGTCGGCGTACGGCGTCCTGCTGTCGCGCCAGGTCGGGTCGCACCGGCGGGTGACGGGAATGGGCGTGCGGCCGTGGTCGTTGTCAGTGGTGCTGACCGCGGCGGCGGTGGTGCTGTGCCTGTTCTGGACGCTCGGGGCGTACGCCCAGGCGAACGGGCAGGTGGCCGCGCTCCGCCTCGTCCGCGACCTCCCGTCGCGCACGTCCGTCCTCGTGTACTCGGCCGACGACCTCAGGGTCGGCGCCGACCAGGGGGTCACGGTGGAGGCACTGACGGGGCGCGACTCGCCGTACCGCTTCCGGTACGGCGGCCTCCGGTTGCTGCGCCGGGCCGAGGGCAGGCTGTTCCTGCTGCCCGACCACTGGTCGTGGGACCGGCCGCGGCTCATCGTCGTCCGCGACGACGCAAGGGTGCGTGTGGAGTACGTTCGCACGCGCTGACCTGCGAAAACGTGGTGCGTGGTCAGCGAGCCGGCCGACATCCTGTAGGCTGGTAGATCGACTCGTGTTCATCTCCAGACGCCGACGGCAAAGCGTGGCGTCTCACAGGCTCGTTCAGGTGCTCAGCAGAGGGTCGCCAAGACATGCGACCGATTCAGGGCTGCGGACCTCCGACGTGCCGTATTCGGAAGGTTCTGCATGCCCCCGCTGTCCCATGACTCTGTCACGCCCATGCCCGCCGACGCCGACGTCGCGGTGACCGAAGAAGCGGTCGTCGAGACCGCCGAGGCCACCGAGGCGCCCGCGGTCGACATCGACGCGACCACCGCCGTGGACACCGACGACACCCACAACGACACCGCCGACGTCGCGGCCGACGCCGACGACGAGGACCTCGACGCGGACGACCTCGCCGAGGACGAGGCGGACGACGCCGAGGAAGCCGCGGACGAGGCCGACGCCGAGGAAGCCCCCGAGCTCGGCCCCACGTTCGCCGAGCTCGGCGTCCCGGACGCCATCGTCGACGCCCTCGACCGCCGCGGCGTCCGCCACGCGTTCCCGATCCAGGCCGCCACGCTGCCCGACGCGATCGCCGGCAAGGACATCCTCGGCCGCGGCCGCACCGGCTCCGGCAAGACCCTGGGCTTCGGCCTGCCGACGCTGACCCGCCTGAGCGGCCAGAAGGCCCGCGCGAAGCGCCCGCTGGCGCTCGTGCTGGTGCCGACCCGCGAGCTGGCGATGCAGGTGCACGACGCGCTCGAGCCGTACGGCCGGGTGCTCGACCTGCGCATGAAGGTGGTCTGCGGCGGCATGTCGATGCCCCGTCAGATCATGGCCCTCGAGCGGGGCGTCGAGATCCTCGTCGCCACCCCGGGCCGTCTCCAGGACCTCGTCGACCGCGGCGCGTGCTCGCTCGACTCGGTGAAGATCGCCGTGCTCGACGAGGCCGACCAGATGGCCGACATGGGCTTCCTGCCCGAGGTCTCCGCGCTTCTCGACCTGGTTCCGGCCGGCGGCCAGCGCATGCTGTTCTCGGCGACGCTGGACAACGGCGTCGACGCGATCGTCAAGCGCTACCTGACCGACCCGGTCACGCACTCGGTCGACCCGCACGCGTCGTCGGTCACCACGATGACCCACCACGTCTTCACGGTGCAGCCGAAGGACAAGGTGTACGTCACGGCCGCCATCGCGGCGCGCCGCGGCCGCACCATGGTCTTCGTCCGCACCAAGTTCGGCGCCGACCGGGTCGCCGCGCAGCTGCGCGAGGCCGGGGTGCGCGCCGAGGCGCTGCACGGCGGCATGACGCAGGGCGCGCGCACCCGCACGCTGGCCGAGTTCAAGGAAGGCCAGACGCCGGTGCTGGTCGCGACGGACGTCGCGGCGCGCGGCATCCACGTCGACGGCATCGACCTGGTC
The DNA here is from genome assembly GCF_029953285.1 of Yinghuangia seranimata. Classification (GTDB taxonomy): domain Bacteria; phylum Actinomycetota; class Actinomycetes; order Streptomycetales; family Streptomycetaceae; genus Yinghuangia; species Yinghuangia seranimata. The sequence goes on from NZ_JASAOI010000054.1 coordinate 8,019, forward strand.
CTGCACGTGGACCCGGCCGGCGACCCGAAGGACTACCTCCACCGCGCGGGCCGCACGGCGCGTGCCGGCGAGGAGGGCATGGTCGTGACGCTGGCGCTGCCGCACCAGCGCCGTTCCGTGGACCGGCTGATGGAGGCGGCGGGCATCGAGCCCGAGCGCCTGCGCGTCACCGGCAGCAGCGACCAGGAGATGCGCCGCATCACCGGTGCGCGCACGCTCTCCGAGGTCAAGGCGCAGTCGGTCGCCGACGCGGCGGTCGCCGCCGAGGAGGAGGCCGAGCGCCTCGCGACCCGCATCGTCGAGCTGAAGGCCCGCGCGGCCGAGCTGCGGCGCAAGGCGGCCGAGCTGGCCGAGGCGGCGCAGCGCAAGGACGCCGAGGAGAAGGCCCGTCCGCCGCGCGCCGAGCGGCCGTACGAGCGCACCGAGCGTTCCTACGAGCGCAGTGACCGTGGTGACCGTGGCGACCGTGGCGACCGCGGCGAGCGCTCGTACGACCGGGGCGACCGCGGCGACCGCCGTGGCCCGCGCCGCGACGACCGTGGCGACCGTCCGTCGTACGGCGACCGTGGCGACCGTCCCTCGTACGGCGACCGCGGCCCGCGCCGTGACGACCGTGGTGACCGTGGCGAGCGCCCGTCGTACGGCGAGCGTTCCTACGGCGGCGACCGCGGCCCGCGCCGCGAGGGTGGCTACCGTGACGGCGGCGCCCGCTCCGGCGGCGGCTTCGCCGGCCGGGACCGGCAGCACGAGGGCGGCTACCGCGGCCCGCGTGGCGACCGTGCGGACCGTCCGTCGTACGGCGACCGGCCGCGCAGCGACCGCCCGTACAGCGACCGGCCGTTCAACGACCGTCCGCGTGGCGAGCGTCCGTCCTACGGCGAGCGTTCCTACGGCGGCGACCGCTCGTTCGACCGCGGCCCGCGCCACGACCGGCACGACGGCCCGCGCCGTGAGGGCGACCGCAAGCCGCGCTGGAAGAGCTGACGCATAACGCGTTCCGGTCCGGCCGCGGGCAGCGGCCTGACCGGTGAAGGCGAAGGGGCGGCCCCGGAGGATTTCCTCCGGGGCCGCCCCTTTGTCGTGCCTGGTTCGGCCTTGCGACTTCGTCGTGCCTGCTTCAGCCTGACGCCGGAAGGCCGTTCAGCGCTCCGCGGCCTCGGCCGCGACCTGTCCGGCCGGCCCGTGGTCCGGCACGCGCGGCGCGGCGAGCTGCGTGGCCTGCGCGACGAGCCGGCCTTCGGCGTCCCAGATCTCGCAGACCTCGTCGATCAGGCCGCCCTGGACGAGCCGGGCGTGGTGCCGCACGGTGACCGGGCCGGGGGCGGGTACGGCGCGTACGTACACGGTCAGTTGCAGCGTCGGCACCCAGCCGGGCACGCCGAGGTCGAGGGTGACCGGCGGAAGGACGTCGGCGATGAACAGCAGCGCGAGCGGGTCGACCGGGTGGCCGTCGGCGAACGCCACGCGGCCCGCGAACTCGCCGATGCCGGCGGGCGCGCCGACCGCGAAGCCGAGGCCGCTGGGGTCGAGTTCGAGCACGACCTCGTCCATGACCGGCAGCGTGAAGCCGCTGACGGGCTCGTACGTCGGGACGCGCATGAGGTGTTCGGGCGGGGACAGCGGCGCGGGCGGATTGGCGCCCCACCACGGCTCGTCGCCGGCCTCCAGCGTGCCGAGGGTGAGGTTGGCCTCGATGCGGGCGCGGCCGTCCTGGACGAGCCGGGCGCGCGCGTTGGTGACGGTGCGTCCGGCGCGGATGAGTTCGACGTGGACCTCGGCGGGGCCGGGGTCCGGCGCGACTATGTACGCGGCGGTCGCGGCGAGCGGGTGCGCGTGCGCGGACCCCGCCGCGGCGGCCTCGGCCAGCGCGGCCCTGGCCAGCACCGCGAGCAGGTAACCGCCGTTGGGCTTGCCGCCGATGGTCCACATGGCGTCGATGTCGACGCGGTGGACGCCGGGTGCCCCGGGGACCGGGGTTGTTGCCGTCGCGGCCGCGAACCCTGCCACAGCGATCGCCTCCTTGCGGTGCTACTGCACGTTTCTCGGTGCTCGGTTCATCAAGGGAACCGACGGTAGCAGGACATAGTTACCGATGGGTAATAATCGTGTGGCGCGTCTCACGCGGGGACGGGTCCCGCGCGGAAACGGAAGGCGGGCATCCGCCGGGGATGCCCGCCATCCGTACGCCCGCCGGGAGCCGGCCCGCCGGCCGTCAGCCCGTCGGCCGCACGTGCACGAGGATCTGCGCGATCGCCTTGATGAGGTCGCCCGGGTCGGTCGAGGGCACCGCGAGGCCGCCGGTGGCCTTGGCGATGTCCGTGAGCGTCGCCATGTCGGCGTTGGCGCCGTACCCGACCGCGAAGATCGGCAGCGGCTTCTGCGGGTTCTGGAGCTTCTGCAGCTGCGCGAGGAACGCCGGCTTGGCCATGCTGAACGCGGTGTCCTCGTCCTTGCCGTCGGTCAGCAGGAAGATCTGGTTGAACGCCGCCGGGTCGTACGACTTCTGCGCGTCGGCGACCGCGTCCAGCACCGTGCGGTACAGCGGGGTCCCGGCGCCGTTCTGCGCGGCCAGTGTGGTGAGCGTCTTGGTGACGGTCTCCTTGCGGGACGCGCCGCCGGACAGCTTCTCGTCGAGCGGGCCCTCGGGCACGCGTTCGACCCACGGGCCCTTCTGCGTCGGCGAGACCGCGAACTGGCGGACGCCGACCTCGGTCGTCTTGCCCAGCAACTGCGTCGTCTCGATGCTGGATTCGCGCATGATGTCGGCCTTGGTCTTGCCGTCCTTGCCCTTCACCGGCTCGTTCATCGAGCCGGAGCCGTCCACCAGGATCATCACCCGGAACGGCATCGGCTTGTAGTCCGCCCACGCCTGCACCATCTTCGCGACCTGCGACAGGTCGCCGGACGGCGCCGCCTGCTGCGGCGTCGGGGGCGCGAAGCGCACGGTCTGCGACAGCGCGGGCGGCGGCTGCTGGTCGGGGCCGCGGAACCCGGCCTGCGCGACCGCCTTCATCCCGTCGGCCGAACGCAGCGCGCCGAGCACCTCGTTGGCGCGGTCGGCGGTGCGCTTGTCGGCGCTCGCGGACTGCGACAGCACGGCCGGGTAGTCGGCCTGGACCAGGGTGCCGGACGGGTACAGCGGGACGTACGGCACGCCCGGGTGGTTGTGGTCGTACGCCCACAGCGCCTGCTCGGTGACGGCGAACGCGCCGACCTCGTTGAGCGCCTGCTGCGGGTCGGACATGCCCGACGACTTCGACATCAGCGTCGCCGCCGGCGTCTCCGCGTCGCTGATGTTGCTGCGGAACGCGAACGTCTTCATCGCCGCGACCATCGGGTCGTTGTTCATCGCGCTCATCGACGCGGTCAACGCCACGACGCCCAGCAGGCCTTCGGTGGTGCGGGTGCTGCTGACCGTGAACCTCGGCAGCGTCCGGTCGTCGATCCGGTTGAGGAACGTCACCCAATCCGGCGGTTTCTCAAACCACTTCTGCGCGATCGCCACGGACTCGGGAGCCGCGACGACGAGCGGCGAGAACGCCGTCGGCGTGCCGGTCAGCGGGTACGGATTGCGGTCGCCCAGCACCGCCGCCGCCTGTTGCAGGCGCATCGACGAGTCGGCGATCCACAGGTCGGGGACGGGCTCGGAGCCCGCCCGTAACGCGCCCAGCAGGTCCGCGGCCGGACGGCTGCTCACCTCGACCGCGTTGCAGCCCTTGCTCTTGTTGATGCCGCCCGCGACGGTGGCCACGACCGGCGCGAACTCGGGCGAGGCGACCGCCCGCACCGGGGCGGCACCGCCGCACCCGCCCTGGCCCGCGGCCGTACCGCCGTTGCGGCCATGGCCCTTCGTCGGACCGTGGTACATCAGCACATACGCGACGCCTAAGCCGAACGCGACCAGGAACGCCAGCACCGCCAGGATCCGACCGCGCCGCCCGGCCCGGCGCGGACTCCTGCGTCCGCCACCGCCACCACCGCCGCGCGCCGACCGCCGCCGGTCCGCCCGGCTCGGCGGCCCGGCGGGCGGCTGATACACGGCGGGCCGGTCGTACCCGGGCGCCTGCCGCGCGCCGTACCCCTGTTCCCCACCACCCCCTACGGGCGTCCCGCGCGCGGGCGTGGGACTCACCGACCAGGGCACCCCGGAAGGAGGCTGATGCGGCAGGTCGCGCGGGTCCGCCTGGTTGACCCTGCGGTGTCCTCTGGGGGCGCCGTGTCCGTGCCGCCGCTGTCTGCTCGCCATTGACCCTTGTCCCCCGACGCAGTCTGAAGAAGGAATCGACGTGCCAAAGACATTTCGATCGGAACAATAGCGCGGAAGAAACAAGATCACTCTAAAATGGGCATATTACTGAAAGTAACTCAACACTCCGTCTCGCTATGCCGACAAATTCCCCCGAACCCGCTCCACCGCAGACCAGCGGCCTGATCCACCACCTAACAGCGCGTCAGATCACCGCCTGGGAGCGGAACCTGTAATTCCGACATCTGCCACCATTTCCCCGGCGAATTCCCCGCCTTAATGCCCGCCCGCCACGCGGAGAGTCACCGCCCCGCCGACCCCCGCAGAATTCCCCACGCGCCCCGCACCGCGCCCCGCCCGCCTTTCCCCGCCCCGGCCAACCACCCACAGTGGCGGTCCCGCCACCCCACCCCGACCCGCGCCACCCCACGGGCGGATACCCCGAAGCATCAGACAGACGATCCGGGTACTCTTCCCCTGGGCACGGTGCCGACCACGACCACCGCCGCCCACGGGCCGCTAGCTCAATCGGCAGAGCAGCGGACTTTTAATCCGCGGGTTCAGGGTTCGATCCCCTGGCGGCCCACCCGCAAAAAACCCCGGCCCATGAGGGCCGGGGTTCTGTGTTTGCGGCCGTGCCGCGGAGCATCGCGCTACGCGTCAGCCGCCCTGGCCGGCGCTGCCGATCGGGCCGACCTTGATCGGGGCGCCGCCGCTCTTGACGGGGAGCTTGGCGGCGCCGGGCCAGGCGACGGTGACGGACTTCGTCTCGTCCGGCGGGGTCACCACCAGGCCGGTGATGCGGACCCCGGAGGCCTCGCCCATGTTCTCGACCGGGTAGTTGACGCCGAAGGACACCCCCTTGCCGCTCTTGAGCGTGATCGAGACGGGCTCCTGGCCGGTGCGCTGCGCGGGTATCTCGCCCGCGTCGGTCTTCAGGTTGACGCCCGCGTAGCCGGCCATCGTGCAGTCCGGGCCGTTGTTCGTGAACGTGACCGCGACAGTGCCGTCGGGGTCGCCGCCGATGGTGTTGTCGATCGCGGTGGTCTTCAGCTGGTCGGTCCGGCACTTGGCGGTCTTGCCGCCGCCGCCCGAGGTGGTTCCGGCGCCGGCACTCGTACCCTGGGCGCCGCCGTTGCCGCTCTGCCCGCCGGACGCCTTCCCGCCGCCCTGGCTTCCGCTGCCCGGGCTTCCGCCGCCCTGGGTTCCGCCTTGACTGCCTTGGCCGGTGCCACCTGAACTTCCGCCGGGGTTGGCCGTGTTGGGCGCGGCGGGCGCCTGGCCTCCGGGCGTGTTGGACGAAGCACCTTGCGCAGCGCCGGAGTCCGAGCCCTGGCAAGCGGTCATCAGCAGGGCGCCGACGACGAGGGCTGCGGAGGCGAGGACGGTCTGGCGGCGGTTCGCGGACATGCAAAGACCCCTTGATATCGCGTAGTTGAAGCCTCGATCGAGCCGGGCTCCCCGGTGCTTGCGTGATCAACCCTGTCGGGCCCGCCACGGTCTCGGGAACCCACGTCGGCGTTCCACGACACCGCTGTCACCAACCAGTGACATGGTCACAAGACGCAACAGGCCCCCGACGCGTGGCGGACGGAAGCCTCCGTGGAATGCACGCTTACGGCCCACGCTCGCTGCGACACTGAACGGGGATGTCGTTGCGGCCGGGCAGGGGGCGGACCGTGGGGCGCAAGCAGGCACTGTTGATCGCGACGTACGACTACGCCGACGCCGCGCTGAGCCGACTGACCGCGCCCGCGCACGACGCGGACGACCTCGCCGAGGTGCTCGGCGACCCCGCAATCGGCGGCTTCGAAGTGACGATGCTCGTCAACGAGCCCCACCACCGCGTGGGCGAGGCCATCGGCGACCTGTACCGCGACCAGCGGCGCGACGACCTGACGCTGCTCTACTTCACCGGGCACGGGCTCAAGGACGACAGTGGCCGCCTGTACATGGCGATGGCCAACACCCGCCGCGACAACCTCCTGTTCACGGCGGTCACTGCCGAACAGGTCGACCAGGCCATGTCGGCGTCGATGGCGCGGCAGAACGTCCTGGTCCTCGACTGCTGCTACAGCGGCGCGTTCCCAGCGGGACGGTTCGCCAAGGCGGACAGCAGTGTGCACGCGCTGGACCGGTTCCGCGGCCAGGGCCGCTCGGTGCTGACGGCGTCCGACGCCACGCAGTACGCCTTCGAGGGCGACCAGCTGCACGGCGAGACCGCCGCCAGGTCGGTCTTCACCCGTCACCTCGTCGCCGGGCTGCGCGACGGCAGCGCCGACCTCGACCGTGACGGCAACATCACGTTGGACGAGCTGTACGGCTACGTGTACGACCGGGTCGTCGCCGAAGTCCCGCAGCAGCGCCCGAAGAAGCAGGACAACGTCGAGGGGCGCATCGTCATAGCGCGCAACGTCAACTGGACGCTCCCGGAGCACGTCCGCGACGCGCTGCGAAGCCCGCTCGTCGAGACGCGTCTGAGCGTGTTCACGGCCCTGGGGCACCTCGGTCGGGTCGGCAACGCGACGGTGCGCGCCAAGGTCGTTTCCGTGCTCGAGGAACTGACGGACGACGACAGCCGCCGCGTGTGCGCCGCGGCCGCGGACGTTCTGCGCGAACTCGGTGAGGCGCCGCCTGAGACTCCCGCGGTCCCGGACGCCGACGCCGACGCCGACGCCGCTGAAGCGCGGATTGCCGCGCTGACCAGCCAACTGGCGGCAGCGAAAGAGGAATTCGAGGACTGGAAGCTGGAACTCGCGCAACAGCTCTGGGCCGAGGGTCCACACGGGGACACTGTGCTCGTGTGGCCTTGGCTCGAGGAATTCACCACCATGGCAAAGGCCTTGCGTGAGTCTCCCTCTCACCTCTTGCGGGATCGGCGGCGGGCAGGGCTTCCGGAGATCGGCATCGAAGAGGCGATGCGCGCCGCGCGTCGCCTCTCACCCTGGGAGGACATCATGCTGGGCTCCGGCCCGCCGCCCGGGCCACCGCCCTTACCTGTCTTCCGCCCTTTCTGGTTCTCGGTGCCGGAGCCACGCCGGATGGTGTCGCCGCCTGGGCCGCCCGCCGCCGAGCTGATCGCTGTTCCGGGCATCTGGTACCTCGCGGTCGGAGAACTCGACGACGGGTGGATCGTGGAGGTGGAGAGCGAACGCTGGGTGCTGAAGGACGTCAGCCGCGTCCAGCGCGGCGACTGAGCGGGCACGGTCGCGACGGGGCGACCACACACCGGCAACCGCTGTCAGCGTTTTCACCGGTTAGACTGACGGCATGACCGCCGCCGACCCCCGCCCGCTCTCCGGTGAGCCGATGTCGATCGACCTGCTCAACACGGTGTGGACCGACGCGGCCGGGGAGCACGACCTGCTCGGCGATGCCGCCGGGCTCGTTGTGTGGCTGGGTACGCCCACGGTGGCGGCCCGGGTGCCCGGCGGTCTGCCTGCCGAGGCGACGGGCGCCGAGGCGGTCGCGAATCTGCGCGTCGCCCGTACCGCGGTGGCGGAGGTGTTCGAGGATCCGGACGCGCCCGCCGCCCACGTCGCGTTCAACGCCGTGCTCGGGCACGGTGCGTTCCGTCGCGCGCTCACGTCGGACGGGCCCGCGGCCGTCCCCGAGACCGACTCACCCTCCTGGCTGGTGGCGTGGCTCGCCGTCGAGGACTATCTCCGTCTGCTGGAGGACCGCCCGGCCCGGTTGCGGCGTTGCGCGAACCCGGCGTGCACGCTGCGGTTCTACGACACGTCGAAGAACGGTACCCGGCGCTGGTGTTCGATGTCCGGCTGCGGCAACCGCGCCAAGGCGTCGCGGCATTACGACCGGCACACGCGGTAGGTCCGCCCGGCGTAACCGTCAGCGGCCGACGGTCCGGAACGCGCCGCGGTACGCCTGCGGTGTCGTCCCCACCACCCGCCGGAACCGCTCCCGAAAGGCGGTCGGTGACCCGAACCCCGCCTGCAGCGCGATGCGTTCGACGGGGTGGTCGGTGCTCTCCAGCAGGTACTGCGCGTTCCGCACCCGCGTGCGGTGCAGCCACTGCAAGGGCGTCGTGCCGGTCTGGTCGCGGAAGTAGCGGTTGAGGGTCCGCGTGCTCATGCCGGCCTGCGCCGCTATGGCGTCGAGGGTGAGTTCGCGGTGCGCGTTGTCGGCGAGCCAGCGCAGCACCGGTTCGAGGGCCGACCCCCGCGGCGCGGGCGGATGCTCGCGGACGATGAACTGGGCCTGGCCGCCCTCGCGTTCGAGCGGCATCACGGCCCCTCGGGCGGCCTCCGCAGCGACCGCGGAACCGTGGTCGCTGCGGATCATGTGCAGGCACAGGTCGAGCCCGGCGGCCGCGCCCGCCGAGGTCAGCAGCTGGCCGTTGTCGATGTACAGCACGTCGGGATCGACGTCGATCAGCGGGTAGCGCGCGGCGAGTTCGGCGGCGGCGAGCCAGTGCGTCGTGGCGCGCAGTCCGTCGAGCAGGCCGGTCGCGGCGAGGATGAACGCGCCGACGCAGACTGACGCGATGCGGGTCCCGGCGGCGGCCGCCGTCCGCAGGGCGTCCAGCACCTCGTCGGGCACCGGCGCCGCGATGTCCTCGACGCCGGGCAGCACGATCGTGTCGGCACCTTCGAGCCCGTCGAGCCCCCACGGGGCGGAGAGCCGGAAGGCGCCCGCGTCGACGTCGGGGCCGAGCGCGCAGACCCGGGTCGCGTAGCCGGGCGAGCCGTCCGCGAGCCGGATGCGCTTGAACGCCTCGAGCGGCGTGGCCAGGTCGAACGGGATGACGCCGTCGAGCGCGAGGATCGCCACGGTGTGCATGCCGCGAGTCTAGGCCGGCCGTGGCGGGAATCCGTGGGGACGGGTCGTTTTTGCCACTGCCCGGGCACGGCAGCCGCCCGTAGCGTCGGGGCGGTGAACAAGTTCCTGCTGACCCTCCACGTCCTCGCCGCGGTCCTGGCGGTGGGTCCGGTCGCCGTGGCCGCGAGCATGTTCCCGGCGGCGGTGCGCCGGGCGGTGGCGGACGGCGGCGGGCCGGGGTCCGTCGCGTCCGTCCGCACGCTGCACCGTGTGTGCCGGGTCTACGCGGTGCTCGGCATCGGCGTCCCGGTGTTCGGTTTCGCGACCGCGAGCTCCATGGGCGTGCTCGGCAGCGCGTGGCTGGTCGCGTCGATCGCGATCACGACCGTCGCGGCGGGCGTCCTCGCGGTGTTCGTCCTGCCGCGGCAGGACGCGCTGCTGTCCGACGTCGCCGCCCTGCCCGGCGGCGCCGCCGCGCCGGACCCGCGGCGGCTGGTCCGGCTGGCGATGCTGACCGGCGCGTTCAACGTCCTGTGGGCGACGGTGACCGTCCTCATGATCGTGCGCCCCGGCTCGACCACGGGTGCGTGATCGGGCCGGGGCGCACAGCGCGGGCCGGACGGACGAACTACGCGGTCTCGGCCTCCGCCGCGCCGGCGGCCGGTGCGGCCGAGCTCACCGGGATCGTCTCGCCGCGGAAGAACCCCGGCCGGATCGCCCGGTAGCCGAACATCAGCACGGCACCGACCAGGAGGCCGCCGATGCCGGTGAGGAACACACCGCCGAGCTCCCAGTGCGGCGGGAAGGGCAGCGTCCAGAACGTCGACCCGTAGTCGGGGTCGGCGTAGACGACGCACGCGTCGACGAAGAAGTACAGGAGCAGCAGGCCACCGAGCAGCGGCATGACGCCCTTCGTCAGCATGTCGCGCGGGCTGCGCCTGAGCACCTTGCGGTAGTACCAGGCGCACGCGAACCCGGTGAGCCCGTAGTAGAACGCGATCATCAAGCCGATCGAGCCGATCGAGTCGGTCAGGATGTTGGTGCTCACTCTCGTGAGGACGACATAGAAGACGACCGACGCGATGCCCATGCCGACCGTCGACCACGTCGGGATCCGGGTGCGCGGGTGGATGCGCGCGAACTTGTCGGGGATCGCCTTGAAGGCGGACATCGAGAGCGCCGTGCGCGCCGTCGGCAGGATGGTGGTCTGCGTCGACGCCGCGGCCGAGGTCAGGACCATGAACACGAGCAGCTTGGCCAGGAACCAGCCGACCCCGGCCGTGCCGAACACCTCGGTGCCGAGGCCGGACAGCACGTCGCCGGCGTTGTCCGGGTTGGCCAGGCCGATCCCGGTGTCGCCGGCCCCGGCGTACGCCTGGGCGGAGGTGCTGATCAGGACGTACACCAGGAGCAGCAGCACCGTGGAGATGACCGCGGCGCGCCCGGGCGTGCGTTCCTTGTCCTCGGTCTCCTCGTTGACCGCGACCGCGGAGTCCCAGCCCCAGTAGATGAAGACGCCGGCCAGCACGCCCTTGGTGAGCGCGTCCGTCGAGTCGATCTCGAACGGGTTGAACCACGACCACGCGACGTGCGACGACTCGGCCGGCGCCGAGCCGAAGTACACGTGCCACAGCGCCGTGACGCCGAGCACGGCGAGCATGATGACCTCGATGCTCAGCAGCACCTTCTGGAAGTTCGCCGAGACCTCGATGCCCAGGTAGCAGATCCAGGTCATCAGGACGATCCACACCACGCCCGCGAGCGTGGTCCACCACGTGCTGTCGGCCAGCCCGTAGGCGCCGACCAGTTGGAACCCGTACTGCCCGGCGATCTGCGCCAGGTTGGCCATGACGATGATGTCGGCGGCGATGATCCCCCAGCCGCCCATCCATCCGGTCTTGGGGCCGAACGCCCGCGAGCCCCACGTGAACGTGGTCCCGCAGTCGGGGTCGGCCTCGTTCATCTCCTTGTACGCGTAGGCGACCAGGAACATCGGGATGAACGCCAGGACCATCACGATCGGGGACTGGAGCCCGACCCCGGCCACGATGATCCCGAGCGTCGCCGCGAGACTGTACGCCGGCGCCGTAGACGCCAGTCCGATCACAACGCTGGACACCAGTCCCAGCGCACCGCTCTTGAGCCCCTTGCCGCCCGGTTCCGGTTCAGGGACGGGACCGGCGGCTCTCGGGATGTTCGCGGTGGCCATCAAACGCCTCCCCGGGGATGGGGTGCGCCGCCGCCGCGCTCACCGCACAGGGGTGCCGTGGAGGGTGCTCGTCAGCGGGGCGCAGCCTTGGAAGGTGCAGCCGGAAGATGCCTGCCTGTCTGGTTTACCCGCGTTGAGCCCGTTGTACGTCCAGGCGCGACCGCGGCGGCCGCCAGTCCCACGAGCGGCGCAACGGCGGCCACCCACAGGGCCGGCTTGGCCCCGTCGATGAACGCTCCGGGCGACCCGTAGCCGCCGTTGGCGGCGAACACCGCGGTCAGCACCGCGACACCGAACGCGCCACCCAGTTGGCCGAGTGCGCGGCTGATCCCGGACGCCACACCCGCGTCCTGCGGCGGGACCGCGCCCGCGACCGCCGCGCCGACGGCCGGGAAGCCCATCGAGATCCCGACCCCGGACACCACCAGCGGTGCCACGAGCGCGCCGTAGCCGACCCCGGTGTGCACGGCGGCCGCCAGCCAGCCGAGTCCGATCGCCTGCAGCAGGAGCCCGGTCACCAGGAGCACCCGGGTGCCGACCCGCCCGACGACCGCTCCGGCGAGCGGCGAGACGACCACCGGCGTGCACGTCCACGGCAGCATCCGCAGCCCCGCGCCGAGCGCGTCGTGCCCGAAGCCGCGCTGCATCAGCTGCGCGATGACGAAGAGCGAGCCGAGCAGGGAGAAGTACTGCACGAAGATGACGCCGTTGCCGGCCGTGAAGCCGGGCTTCCCGAAGTAGCCCAGCGGCACCATCGGGAAGGCCGCCCGGCGCTGCCAGGCGAGGAACGCGCCGATCGTCACCACGCCCACCACGAGCGCGCCGACCACCTCCGTACTCCCCCAGCCCGCGTCGGGCGCGCGCACCGGAGCCCACGTCAGCGCGAAGCTCCCGAACGCCGCGAGCAGCATCCCGGGCACGTCGACCTGCGGCCGCGGCCCGCGGCTCTCCCGCAGCACCGCCGGGGACACGGCCAGCAGCAGGATCCCGACCGGCACGTTCAGCCAGAAGATCGCCTGCCACGACAGGCCCTGCGCGACCGCCCCGCCGACCACCGGTCCGGCCGCGACGCCGATGCCCGTGATGCCGGACCACAGCCCCAGCGCCCCGCCGAGCTTCTCGCGCGGGTACACGTCGATGATCAGGGTCATCGACAGCGGCATCACCAGGGCGCCGCCGACGCCCTGCACCACGCGTGCGGCGATCAGCGGCCCCACGCTCGACGACAGCGCCGCCCCCACCGACCCGACCGTGAAGACCGCGACGCCGGCGAGGAACACCCGCCGCCGCCCGTAGCGGTCGCCCAACGCCGAGCCCGTCAGGAACAGGCACGCGAACACCAGCGTGTACGCGTTCACCACCCACGCGAGGTCGGCCAGCGACGCGCCCAGGTGCTCCTGGAGCACGGGCACGGCGGTCGCGACCACGACCGTGTCCAGCGCGGTCAGGAACGAGCCCAGTGACGCGAGCACCAGCGTGCCCGCCGGATGCCCGCGCAGTCCCTCTCTCATGTCCACTCCGATCCACAGGTGCGGACGGCCGTTCGGCCGCCCGCACATGCAGACCATCCGTGCGCCGGAAATTCGCCGCGTGGTCACCGGTTTTCGGGTGCCCGCCCCAAGAACGCCACCAGCCGGTCGCTCGCGCACGCCCGCGCGGGCACCGGGACGACCGGCCCGAACTGCGGCGCCCGGTCGTCGTCCGGCACGAGCAGCACCGCGGCCGCGAGCAGGCGGTCGGCCAACGCGCGGGGTATCGGCCGGTCCAGGCCGCACGCGCGGGCGATGTCCCAGCCGTGCACCGCGAGTTCGACGGCGCCGACGTATGCGAGCAGCCCGCTGGGCAGCGCGCGGTCGACCACCGCGACCGGTGTCCCGGCGGCCGGGCACACGGTCGTCCACAGGCCCATCAGCAGCGCCGAGCGGCTGCGGAACGTCGCCACCAGGTCGGCGGCGGCGGACCGTTCGGCGGCGGGGCACGCGCCGTGCCGCCAGTCCGCCCGCACCGCGTCGTACGGCTCCGCGCCCGACGGCCCCCGCGACCCCGGAGACCCCTCGTCCGGCGCCCAGGCGTCGGGCGGATCGCCGCCGGCTCCGTCGTCCGGCTCCGCGTCGACCGTGCCCAACGCCGCGCCCGCGCACAGCGCGCCCAGGGAGTCGTTGGTGTGGGCGAGCAGGGTGCGCAGATCCCATCCGGCGCACGGGGTCGGCCGGTCGAGTGCGGCGGCCGGGACCTCGCCGACCCGGCCGAGCGCGTACCCGACCGCGCGTTCCAGTAGCTCGAACCCCGGCTCGTACGGCGCGCCCGCGCGCCCGCCCGCCGAACCGCCCGTGTCGCGCCCGCCGTTCACACCGCACCGCCGTGGCACGCGGTGACGGCCAACGGGTCGGACCCGCCGCTCAGGGTCTCGGGAAGGCCCAACCGGACCACCCAGCGCGGGTCGTGGAACGAGGTGATGCGCGAGATACCGCCAGGCGTCACGCCGAGCACCTGCACGCCGTGCGCCCGCAGGACACCACCCGAGTCGTCGACCGCGCGGGTGTAGGACGCGGTCGCCGGTTGCCCGTTCACCGACACCGGCAGCATCCGCCAGGTGTACCGGCCCGAGAGCGGGCCGCGCAGCAGGAAGGCCAGGACGTCGGCGCGCCCGGCGAACCACTCGAGGACCGGCGGCATCTCCAGCTCGACGTCGTGCCGCAGCAGCCTCAGCAGCGCGTTCGTGTCCTGGGTCTCGAACGCCTCGACGTACCGCTCCAAGGTCGCGCGGCGCTGCGGTTCGGACGGTTCGCGGGTGTCGTCCTCGCGGATCCCGACCTCGCCGATCCGGACCCGGGCGCGCAGCAGCGCGCTGTTGACGGCCGTCGCGCTCGTGTCGAGCACGTCCGCGACCTCGGCGGCACGCCACCCCAGCACGTCGCGCAGGATCAGCACGGCGCGCTGCCGTGCGGGAAGGTGCTGCAGAGCCGCGACGAACGCCAGCCGGACGCTTCCTCGCGCGGTCACCAACGCCTCGGGGCCGGCGCCCGGTTCGGCGATCAGCCGGTCCGGCAGCGGCTGGAGCCACGGCAGATCGGCCCCGGTCACCGCGGTGTCGGGCGCGCTCGGTGTACCGATGCCGGACGGCAGCGGACGCCGCGCGCGCCGTTCCAGGTCGGTCAGGCACGCGCGGGTCGCGATCTTGTAGAGCCACACACGCAGCGACGAACGGCCCTCGAAGCCGTCGAAGGAACGCCACGCGCGCAGGTACGTCTCCTGGACGAGGTCCTCCGCGTCGTCGACCGAACCGAGGATCCGGTAGCAGTGCGCGAGCAGCTCGCGGCGGAACGGATCGGTCAGTTCGGCGAACCGCTCACTGTCGGCCACGTCGATTCCCTTCTCTGCGCGGATGTGTCCGAAATACAGACCAGCCGGAGCCCGGAAATTCATCGCGACCTGCGGATACGGTAGGCACGTTCCCGAGAGTCCGGAATCCGCATGCTTGATGGATACGCACCTCCCGGTCCCCGTCTGGCCGGCCACGTCGAGCGCTACTGGTGGCGTGAGTTCGGCCCCGGGCGGCTTCCCCTGCTGTTGCCGGGCACCGGCGCCGAGCTGTGGATCCACCTCGGCGGCGCGGTGCGCCTCGTCACCCCCGACGGCGCGCGCGACCTGCCCGCCGCGCACCTGGTGTGCCTGCGGCGCACGGCGTGGTCGCTGGACGCGCCCGACGGCTGCTCGGTGCTCGCGGTCCGGCTGCGCGCGGGCGCGCTGGCACACCTCGCCCGGGTCCCGGTCGACGAACTCGCCGACGCCGTGGTGGCCGCCGACGACCTGTGGGGCGCCGACACGACGCGCGTCATCGACGACATACGCCAGGAGTCCGGTCCGCTGCCCCGAATCGCGGCCCTCGAACGGGTGCTGGGCGGACTGCTCGACGTCGACGGCACCCCCGGGCCGGTACCGCCCGAGGTCGACGCCGCGGTGTCCCTGATCTACCGTCGCCGCGGCGGCGTCCGCATCGACGACCTCGCCGCCGAACTCGGCGTCGGCGTCCGCTGGTTGCAGCGCGCGATGCCGGCCGCGACCGGCGTGCGCCCCAAGGAGTTCCAGCGCCTGGCGCGGTTCCAGCACGTCGTCCGGGTCCTGCTTCTCTCCGGCGAGACCCGCTATCTGGAGGCCGCGCTGGACGCGGGTTTCTTCGACCAGAACCACTTCATCCGGGAGTTCCGCGCGTTCACCGGAAGCACGCCGGGCGCGCTGCTCACGGCGAGGCCGTCGCATTTCTACTATGGGCCGCCCTCCCCCGACCGCCAGTCTGATCACGCAAGCGGTACGTGAGAGAGGACGAACGATGAGCGTGGTCACAGCGGTTCTGCGGGCGCGGCCCGAATGCGCGGACATCCTCGGAGCGACCCTGCGCGAGGTCGCCGAGTCGACCCGCGCCGAAGCCGGGCTGGTCGGCTACACGGTCGTGCGGCTGCCGGACGACGTGTTCGTCCTGTCCGAGCGCTACGCAGACGTGGCGGCGCGCGAGGCGCACATGGCGTCGCCGTACGTCGCCAGGCTGCTGGCGCAGTTCCCCGAGCTGCTGGCGGAGAACCCCGGCGTGGAGTTCGGCACGGAGGCCGTCGAGTTCGTCGACTTCCGCAAGTAGCCGCCCGCGGTTCGGACTGCCGCCGTCGACGCCGACAACGCCGGGAGCCATGGGCGTGTGAGGTCCATGGCTCCCGGTGTCGCGGGGTCCCGGCGGTGCGCCGGGCGGCGACAGCTCACGCGTTCTGCCGCGCGGGTTCGGCGGTGGCGGTCTCCGCCTCGGCCGCGGCGCCCTGTCCGGCGCGGGGGCCGCGCAGGGTGACGAGCGCCAGCAGCGCGCCGGCGAGCGCGATGACTGCCGCCCCCAGGAAGGCCGCCGAGTATCCGTCGGTCAGCGCCGCGGCGTTGCCCAGTTCGTCGGCGCCGTGCGCGGTGGCCAGCGCGGTCATCGCCGCGAGGCCGAGGGCCGATCCGACCTGGTAGCTGGTGCTCACGATGCCGGACGCCAGGCCGCCCTCCTCCGGGCGGGCGCTGGACAGCGCGGTGCCCAGGGACGGGATGAACGCGAGCGACATACCGGTCGCGGCGACCAGCGAGGCGGGCAGCACGTCGACCGCGAACGAGCCGTCGGAGCGGGCGAAGGACAGCCACAGCATGCCCGCCGCGACCAGCGCGAGCCCGGCGACGACCAGCGGCTTGGTGCCGAAGCGCGCGATCAGGCGCGGCGCGACGGTGATCATCATGAGCATGATCGCGGCGGTCATCGGCAGCAGCGCCGCGCCGCTGGCGAACGCGCCGAGGCCGAGGACCTGCTGCAGGTAGAGGTTGAGGAAGAACCACATCGGGATCCACGCGGCCGCCATCAGGAACTGCGCGACGTTGGCGCCCGCGAGGTTCGGGGCCTTCCAGATGCCGAGCCGCATGAGCGGTTCGCGGCGCCGGGCCTGAAGCGCGACGAATCCGGCGAGCAGCGCCACACCGGCGGCGAGGACGAGCAGGGTCTGCGCGGACGCCCACCCGGCGTCGGCGGCGCGGACGACGGCGAACACCACGGCACCCAGGCCGGCGGTCACGGTGGCGGCGCCGAGCCAGTCGGTCGAGCCGCTGCGCGCGGGGGTCGCGGGCATCAGGCGCGGCGTGGCGACGAGGGCGACCAGCGCGACGGGGATGTTGATGTAGAAGACCCACGGCCAGCTGGCGTATTCGGTGATCAGGCCGCCGAGGAAGACACCCGCGGTACCGCCGGCCGGGGCCGCGGCGCCGTAGAGCGCGAAGGCCTTGGTGAGCTCCTTGGGGTTGCCGCCGAAGAGCATCATCAGCAGGGTCAGCGCGGACGGCGCGATCAGCGCGGCGCCGACGCCTTGGAGCGCGCGTCCGGCGAGTTCGACCGCGACGCCGTTCGCGAGGCCCGCGGCGAGCGAGCCGGCCGCGAGGACCGCCCATCCGGCGGCGAACAGCCGCTTGGCGCCGAGCAGGTCGGACAGCCGGCCGCCGAGGAGCAGAAGGCCGCCGAAGGCGACCACGTAGGCGTTGAAGACCCAGGACAGGCTCTCGGGCGAGAACCCGAGGTCGGTGCGCATCTCGGGCAGGGCCACGCCGATGATCGACGTGTCCATGATGACCATGAACTGCGCTGCGGCGATCAGCGCCAGCGCGTACCAGCGCCGCCGGTCGGGCGCTGCGGCGGTCTCGGACATCGCACTCTCCTGACTTTCCGTCATCCGGCGCGAGCGGGCTTCGCTCACGTCGAGGAACATACCCTAGGGGGGTAGGGTATGCAATGACGGAATGTGACGCCCTCGGCTCTTCCTCCCGCGACCGGACTGACCGAAGATGGCGCCCGGCGCCCCGCGCCTGACATTCCGTCAGCTCGACAGGAGGACGAACATGCTGGTCATCAGCGGTTTCCTGACCTTCAAGCCCGAGGACCGCGACGAGGTCGTCGCCGGACTGCTCGCCGTCTCCGAGGACAGCCGCAAAGACGCCGGCTGCGTCGAGTACTGGTGGGCCGAGGAGCTGGAACGCCCCAACACCTTCCGCTTCTTCGAGGCGTGGGAGACGCCCGAGCTGTTCGAGGCGCACCGCGGCATGCCGTACGAGGAGGAGTTCAACGCCCGCTACCTGCCGAAGCTGATCGGCGTGGACGCGCACGTCTACACCGTCACGGAGCGCACCTCGGCCCTGGGCATGTAGCCCCGCAGGCAGCCCAGCAGATCGCCCCGCGGGCAGCCGCCCGCACGCGCGCTGGGGACAGCCCCCTACCCCGTTCGGGGGGTTGTCCCCAGTGCACAGAAACCTGTGCACAAATTACTGTGCATACATGCCCCAGCAGCCTGACCAGCAGGAACAGCACGCGGAGCGGGACCGCGGAGCCGCCGCCGAGCCGCCCGCGCCGCGCGAGCTCACCGACGTCGCGGCCCTCAAGACGCTCGCCCACCCGCGCCGCGGCCGCATCGTCCGGCACCTCGCCGCGCACGGCCCCGCGACCTCCGCGGGCCTCGCCCGCGCGCTCGGCCTCAACACCGGCGCCACCAGCTACCACCTGCGCGAGCTGGCCCGGCACGGCTTCGTCGAAGAGGCCGTCGTCGACGGCGCCCACGGCCGCGAACGCTGGTGGCGCGCGGTCCGCGCCGACCTCCGCTTCCCGCCCCGCAGCCGCCAGACCGCGGAGATGCGCGCCGCGATCGACGAGGTGACGCGGCTGTCGTTCGCCGCCGACGTCGAGGCGTTCGTGCGGTTCCAGGAGGAGACCCCCGCGGACGACCCGTGGGCCGACGCCGCGCCCTACTCGCGCGGCACCATCCACGTCACCTCCAGCGAACTCGCCGACTTCTTCGAAGAGTTCATCGCGCTGGTCAACCGCTACAAGCGCCCCGACGGCACGCTCCCACCGGACGCGCGCACCGTCATGACCCGGTTCCTCGCCTTCCCGGCACCGAGCCCCGCGCCCGCCGCCGCACCCCCCGCCGACCCGTCCCCCGCCGCAGGGCAGGACACGGACAAGGAGTCCTGATGCTCAGCATGCTCGGCCTCGCGTGGTCCACCCTCCGCGCCCGCAAGGGCGGCTTCATCGGCGCGTTCGTCGCCCTCGTCTGCGCCGCCGCGCTCGTCACGGCCTGCGGCGTCATCCTGGAGACCGGCCTGCGCGGCGGCATACCCACCGAGCGCTACGCCAGCGCCCCCGTCGTCGTCACCGCCGACCAGAACCTGCACTGGACCAAGCACAAGGGCGGCAAGGAGAAGGTCAAGTCCAAGCCGCTCACCGAGCGCGCGTGGCTCGACGCGGCGACCGCCGACAAGCTGCGCGGGCTGCCCGGCGTACGCGCCGTCGTCCCCGAACTCACCTTCCCCGCCACCGCGTTCACCGCGTCCGGCAGTCCGCTCGCCGGCCCCGCCGGCGGCTCCTCGTGGGGCCACGCGTGGGACTCCGCCGAGCTCACCCCGTTCGTCCTGACCGCCGGACAGGCTCCCGCGACCGCCGACGACGTGGTCCTCGACACCGCGCTCGCCCGCCGCGCCGGCCTCACCGTCGGCGCGACCGTCACCGTCCAGTCCGGCGCCGCCCCCAAGACCTACCGCGTCACCGGCCTGGCCGCGCTGCAGAACGGCGGCGAACCCGTACGCCAGGCCGCGCTGTTCTTCTCCGGCGCCGAGGCCGCGCGGCTCGCCGCGCACCCCGGCCGGGTCGCCGCACTCGGCGTCCTCACCACGCCCGGCGCCGACACCTCCGCCGTCGCCAAGCAGGTCGGCCGCGCGCTGGCCGGCACCGGCGCCCAGGTCCGCACCGGCGACGACCGCGGCCCCGCCGAGTTCCTGGACGCCTCGGGCGCCCGCGTCCGCCTCGTCAGCCTCGGCGGCGCGCTCGGCGGCACCTCGCTCCTCGTCGCGATCCTCGTGGTCTCCGGCACCTTCGCGCTGTCGCTCCAGCAGCGCCGCCGCGAAATCGCCCTGCTCCGCGCCATCGGCGCCACCCCGCGGCAGATCCGCCGCATGGTCGGCCTCGAAGCGCTCACCGTCGGCCTGGTCGCCGGAGCGATCGGCGCGTTCGCCGGACTCGGTCTCGCCCACTGGCTGCACGGCCGCTTCGTCGACGCCGGCGCGATGCCCGAGACCCTCGAACTGACCGTCAGCCCCTTCCCGTTGTTCGGCGCCGTGCTGACCACGCTGCTCGCCGCCTGGGCCGCCGCCCGCGTCTCGGCGCGCCGCCCGGCCCGCATCCGGCCCACCGAGGCGCTGTCCGACGCCGCGATCGAGTCCGCCCGGCCCGGCGTCGTCCGCACCGCGCTCGGGGTCCTGCTGCTCACCGGCTACGTCGTCCTGCTCGTCGTGCTCCGCTCGCTCCACACCGACGCCGCGGCGACGCCCGTCACTTTCCTGTCCGTCGTCCTCGCCGCCGTCGCCGTCTCCCTCCTCGGCCCCGTCCTCGCCCGCGCCGCCACCGCGGTCCTCGCCCTGCCGATGCGCCTGCTCGCCCCGGTCGGCGGCCGCCTCGCGGCGAGCAACAACCGGGCCCGGCTGCAGCGCGTCGCCGCCGTCGTCACCCCGCTCACCCTGGCCGTCGCGATGACCTCGACGATCCTGTTCGTCCAGAGCACCACCGCGCACGCCGCCGACGCCCAGGTCACCGCGGGCACCCACGCC
This sequence comes from Yinghuangia seranimata, assembly GCF_029953285.1. Classification (GTDB taxonomy): domain Bacteria; phylum Actinomycetota; class Actinomycetes; order Streptomycetales; family Streptomycetaceae; genus Yinghuangia; species Yinghuangia seranimata. Next base: position 28,406 of record NZ_JASAOI010000054.1, read on the forward strand.
GACTACGTGCTGGCCTCCGGCGGACCCGGCGTCCCCGACGCGGCCGTCGACGCGGTGCGCCGCGTGCCGGGCGTCACCGACGCCACCGCGATGCTGCGCACCACCGTGCGCGCCGGACAGGACAAGTTCCCCGCCCAGGGCGTCACCACCGCCGGCGTCGCCCACGTCCTCGACCTGAAGACCACCGAGGGCGACCTCGCCGGCCTGGCCGCCGGCACGGTCGCGGTCAGCACGCAGGCCGCCCGCACCAAGCACGTCGGCGTCGGCGACCGGCTCGACATCACGCTCGGCGACGGCGTGAAGACCACCGCACGCGTCGTCGCGGTGTACGAACGCGGCCTCGGCTTCGGTGACCTGACACTGCCTCACGACCTGGTCGCGGCGCACGTCGACAACCCGCTCGCCGCCCAGGTCGCGGTGCGCACCGACGGCAGGGACCGCGCCGCGCTGACCACGGCCGTGCGCGCCTTCCCCGGCCTGCGGCTCCTCGACCGCGCCGAGGTCGAGGCCGCACGCAAGGACCAGCAGGGCACACAGGCCCAGGTCAACCTGGTCGCGATGGGCCTGATCATCGCCTTCACCGCGATCGCCGTCGTCAACACCCTGGTCATGGCCACCTCGGCGCGCTCCCGCGAGTTCGCGCTGATGCGCCTGGTCGGCATGACCCGCCGCCAGATCCTGCGGATGCTGCGCATGGAGACCGGGGTGGCCGTCCTGATCGCCGTGGTCCTGGGCACGGCGGTGGCGTGGGGCACGCTCAGCGCCTACGCGGCCGGCATGACCGGCACCGGCACCCCGTACGCGCCGCCGCTCACCTACGCCGGCATCCTCGCGGCCGCCACGGCACTCGCCCTCGCCTCCACGGCACTGCCCGCCCGGCTCGCGCTCCGCGCCAATCCGGCCGACGCGATCGGCACCAAGGAGTAGCGCTCCACGGAGGGCCGCCAGGCCGGTGGGGGAAGGCACACCGCCTTCCCCCGCCGGCCTTCACGCGGTCCCGCCCAAATACGCGTCGCGCACCGCCTGGTTCGCGCGCACCTCGGCGGGCGTGCCCTCCGCGAGGACCGCGCCCAGGTCGAGCACGACCACCCGGGACGCCAGCCCCATGACGAACGCGACGTCGTGCTCGACCAGGAGCACCGCGCAGTGCTCGTGGTCGACCAGGCGCCGGACCACCTCGCCCAGCCACCGGCTCTCGGTCGGCGACATCCCCGACGCCGGCTCGTCGAGCAGCAGCACCTTGGGCGGATCCACGACCGCCCGGGCGAGTTCGACAAGGCGGGCCTGCCCGACGGGCAGGGTGCCCGCATAGGTGTCGCGCAGCGCGGCCAGGCCGCACAGCTCGAGGATCTCCTCGGCTCGCGCCCGCCGTTCCCGCTCACGGCGGCGCCGCGACGGCAGGCCCAGCAGGTCGGCGGCGATGCCGCCCCCGCCGCCCCGCCACTCCTCGGCCACCACGAGGTTGTCCAGGACGGTCAGCCGGCCGAACAACTGCTGGCGCTGGAACGTGCGGCGCATGCCGTGCCGGGCGCGCCACACCGGGCCGCGCGCGGACACGTCGGCGCCGTCCAGCGACACGCTGCCGGCGTCCGGCCGGCGGATGCCGGAAAGGACGTCGAACAGCGTCGTCTTGCCCGCGCCGTTGGGCCCGATCAGGCCGCAGACCTCGCCCGCGCGGACCTCGAGCGTGACGTCGCGCAGGGCCTTGATCCCGCCGAAGTGCACGCCCACGTGCTCGGCCCGCAGCACCGGGAGCGGCGTGCCCTCGGCGGGGGCCGACCGGGGCTCGACCACGACGCCGGTCATGACGGCACCTCGTCCGCGACCGCTCCGCCGTCCAGCGCCATGCCCAAGTACGCCGCCGTGAGCCGGTGTTCGTCGACCTCATCGCGCGGCCCGCACCACGACACGCGGCCGACGCTCATGAAGGCGACGGTGTCGGCGACCGTGAGGATCTCCGACGCCTTCTCCTCGACCAGCAGCAACGCCACTCCCATCTCGCGCAGTTCGGCGACGAACCGGAAGATCTCCTCGACGACCAGCGGCGCCAGGCCCAGCGACGGCTCGTCGGCGATCAGCACCTTCGGCGGCCGGACCAGCAGCGGCGCGACGGCGAGCTGCTGCTGTTCGCCGCCGGAAAGCGACCCGGCGGGCACCTTGCGGCGCGCGGCCAGGCCGGGGAAGCGCTCGTAAACGCGGTCGCGTTCGGCGGGCGCGCGGAGCCACATCGCGAGGTTCTCGTCGATCGTCAGGGACGGGAAGATGCCGCGGCCCTCGGGCGCGAGCAGAACGCCGTCGCGCGCTCTGCGCACGGCGGACAGGCGGGTGACGTCGCGGAACCCACCGTTCGTGTCCGCGAGTTCGACGCGGCCCGCGGACGGTGCCAGCAGCCCTGCGGCGACCGCGCACGCGGTGGTCTTGCCCGCGCCGTTCGCGCCGAGCAGCGCCAGGATCGACCCGGCGCGCACATCCAGGTCGACGCCGTGCAGCACGTCCACGCCGCCGTAGCCCGCGTGCACGCCGCGCAGCCGCAACAGGACGCCCGCGTCGGCGGACGGCGTCGGCGCGGTCTCCCGCACGTCGGCCCGCGCGACCGGCGCTTCCGGCTCGTGTCCGGCGGACTTCGCCGGAGTGCCCGCGAACCGGGCCCGCAACGCGTGCCCGGCCTCCGCCATCTGCACGATCCAGCCCTCGGGGTTCCCCGCGAGCGCGAGACCCGCGAGGCCGAAGAGGATCACCGGCACCTGCGGCGTCTCGGTGACGTACTCCTCCATGAGGTGCGGGAACAGCGCGAACGTGAGCCCTGCGACCACCGCGAACTGCGGCCGCCGGATGCCCGCCGCGACCACGATCGCCAGCCACACCAGGCCGTTCATCGCGGTGAACTCGGTCGAGGTGATGCGGGTGTTGAACGACGCCCAGAACACCCCGCCGAACCCGGCGATGCCCGCCGAGATACCGAACAGCGCGAGCTTCGTGCGCACCACCGACACCCCCGACGCCATCGCCGCCGGGGGTGCCGACCGCACCGCGAGCATCGCGCGCCCCGACGCCGAGTTCTCCAGGTTGCGGATCAGCACGACGACGACCGCGACGATGATCAGCAGCGCGAGGGCGAGCGCGCGATCGTCGTTGAGGTCCACCGGCCCGACCACCGGGCGCGGGATCGACCAGCCGCTGTCGCCGTTGCGCAGCCAGCGCATCTGGAACAGCACCTGGTCGCCGAGGAACGCCAGCGCCAGCGTGGCCAGCGCGAGCATGCGCCCGGACAGCCGCAGCGCGGGCAGTGCCACGACGACGCCGAGCAGCGCCGCGACCACTGTGCCCGCCACCAGGGCGAGGAAGAACGAGACGCCGTGGCTCATGAGCAGCCCGGCGGTCAGCGCGGACGCGGTCACGAACGTCGCCTGCGCGAGGCTGACCATGCCGCCGAGCCCGGTGACCACGGTGAACGACAGGAACACCAGTGCCGCCGCGAGCCCTTGCGCGATGAGCCCGATCCAGAACGCGGTCGTCCACGTGTACAGGCTGACCGCGAGGAACACTCCGGCGGCCAGCCACGGCGCCCAGCGGCGCAGCGGCGACATGCCGGCCAGGTAGTCCGGCGGCGGCGCGTCGACGGCGGCGGTGCCGGCGCTGCGCTTGCTGCGGGACAGCACGAGCAGGCCGACGAACAGCAGCAGGAACGGCACGGACGTGCGGAAGCCGGTGATCTTCTCCGTCCACGACGGCGCGTACCCCGCGACGAGGTTCTGCACGACGCCGAGCAGCAGCCCGCCTCCGAAGGCGATCGGCACCGACTTGAAGCGGCCCAGCACCGCCGCCGCGGCGGACACGAACAGGATGAGCGTGTAGTCGACCGAGCTGAGCGCGAGCAGGGGCGCCGCCAACACGCCGACGGCGCCCGCGAGTCCGGCGGAGATCATCCACGCGATCCCGGAGAGCCGGTCGGCGCTGACGCCGCGCAGTTCGGTGAGCGTCCGGCTGTCCACGGACGCGCGCAGCCGCAGGCCCAGCGGCGTGTGCCGCATGAGGATCCACAGCGCGACCGCGACCACGGCCGTGACGATCCAGGTGATCAGCTGGTCGGAGTCGACGCCGACGCCTTCCATGAGCTTCCAGTGCTTCGCCGGGCTCGGCCCGACACCCGGAAGCCCGTACTGGTTCTCGGCCTTCGCGAGGTCGACGCCCGCGTCGGTGAGGAGCTTGACCACCCACAGGCCGAGTGCGGGCAGCGCAACCAGCAGGCCGATGGTCGCGACGATCTGCGGGGTCTCGCCGAGCCGGGCGAGCTTGCGGAACATGACGCGGTCGAGCAGCCAGCCGAGCGCCGGGGCGAACCCGAAGACGGTGCACAGCGCGGCCGGTACCGCGGGCAGGCCGAGCCCCTGGTTCAGCTCGAAGAACACCAGGGCCGAGAGGTACGCGGTGGCCCCGTGCGCGAAGTTGAGGACCCCCGAGGCGGAGTAGGCGAGGACGAGTCCGGCGGCCAGCAGGGCGTAGATCGCCCCGGTGACCAGGCCGCTGATGATGAAGCCGACGAGCTCGCTCATGGACCGGTGTCGCTCCCTGGTGTGCGGGCCGGCGCCCGTCCGGGGGCGGGCGCCGGCGGCTCCGTCACTTAAATGGGACGGTCGGGTAGCACTTGTACGGCGCGGTGATCGTGTACTTGTCGCCCTTCAGCTGCACCATGGCGCCGCAGCCGAAGGAGTCCTTGCGGCCGACGGGGAACTTCCGGTCGCCGACCAGCGGGTAGGTGTCGGAGAAGTTCGCGGCCGACGCCTGGAACGACTCGACGGTGAGGTTGTCGCCGGCCTTCGCGGCGATCGCCAGGAACAGGTCGGCGGAGTTCCAGCCGACCATCATCGACTGGTTCCACTCGGTGACCGGCGAGCCCTTGGCCTTGGAGAGGTACTCCTTGAACTTCCCCATCTCCGGCAGGTCCGACTCGAACGGCATGTTCTGCACGAAGATCTGGACGTCCTGCAGCGCCTCCTTCGACGACGCCTGCTTGAGCAGCGCGGGGTCGTAGTCGGTCGCGTCGGTGAGGACACCGGTGAAGCCGGCCCGCTTGAGCGCGGTGAACAGGCCGATGTTGGCGGGCGTCTGCATGATCGACACCACGACGTCCGGGGCCTTGCCGTTGTTGCTGCTCATGATCTCGCTGACCCACGGGCTCCAGTCCGTGGGCACGGTGGTGCCGGGCACCGTCGACTTGCCGTACGACACGGTGAACCCGGAGGGCGGGAAGGCCTGTTGGTACGTGCGCAGGCCGAACTTGCCGGCGTCGGTGTCCTGTGTGACCAGCGCGACCGACTTGCCCTTCGCGTCGCCGCCGAGGATCGCGGTGAGCAGGCCCGGCCAGGACGTGTTGACGCTGCCGCCGGGCATCGGTACCAGGCAGCCGTTGTAGCCCATGCCGTACTCCTGGTTGCAGAACGCGGGCAGCGTCCCCCAGCCGATGTACGGCGTCTTGTTGTCCTTGAGGAAGTCGGCCGAGCCGCCGATGGTCGTCGTGTTGACCGGCACGACCGCGAACACATGGTCCTGCTGGACGAGTTTGCGCACCGCGGTGGTGGTGCGCGCGGGGTCCTGGCCGTCGTCTTCCGAGCCGATGTAGTCGATCTTGCGGCCGTTCACTCCGCCCGCGTCGTTCGCCATCATGAAGCGGGCCTTGGCGCCGAGGTCGGTGTCGGCCTTGCTGTAGCCGGACGCGGAGGTCTTCGAGACCACGCCGCCGATCTTGATCGGGTCCTTCGATGCGCTTGCCGACGCGCCCTTCTGATCGGGCGTCTGGTCGGTCTTCTTCTTCGTCGTCGACGAGTTGCATCCGGCGAGCAACAGGACCGGCACCATCACCAGCCCTGCGGCACGTACGAGACGAGCCATGAATTCCCCATCCACGAGGATTGTCGATCAAACGACTGGCTGAGATTGGTGATTGTGTGCCCGCCCTGACGCATCATCAAGAGCCGTTACCGGACAGAGATGTCCGCCGCCGATGACGTGCCGGAAGAGGGGTGGGACCCGAACCCGCGGGTAATCAGAAGGCGCGCGCGGGCGCCGCGAACGCGCCCGCGAGGAAGTCCACCAGTTGGTCGAACAGCACCTTTTCGTCATCGGACGCGTGCCGGCGCAGCCACTCGCGCACGGCGCCCTGCCGCAGCACGCGGTTCACCAGGTCCTTGGCGATCCCGAAGCGGAACAGGATGACGTCGCGCGGAACTTCGGGCAGCGCACGCTCGAGGACCGACAGGTAGCGGGCGGTCAGCGGGTCCAGCTCGTCGGTGATCAGGTGCATGGACGTGGGGTGTTCGCCGACCGCGACCAGGAAGCCGAGGTAGTGGTGGCCGCCGCCGCGCCGGTCCCGGCTGAGCTCGACGGTGGGCAGCAGCAGCGCCGCGACGACGTCCCGCAACTCCGGCTTCTCGTCGGCCTCGAGGTCGGCCAGCAGCTGCTCGCGGCGCGCGCCGAGCGCCTCCATGCGGCGGTGCAGGATCGCCGCGATGAGGTCCTGCTTCGACCCGAAGTGGTAGTGCACGGCCGCGCTGTTGGCGCCCGCGGTGCCGGTGATGTCGCGCACGGAGACGCCGTCGATGCCGTTCTTCGCGAACAGCCGCTCCGCGGTGCGCAGCAGCTTCGCCCGAGTGGCCTCACCCGAACTGTTGCCGTTCCGGGGGTTCGTGTCGCCCGCCCCGGTCTCCCGCGCACTCCTGGACATGCCGACCACTTTAGGGCGTCCCGACACACGGCGATCACCCGGTTTCAATCAGCCGACCCGGTGAATTCCGGGGCCGCCCCGCGAGCCGAGCCAACCATTCTGTTCATCGGCCTGGGCGAGCGGTGGCGGCGGCCGCGCCGATCACCTCGGCCGCGGACCCGAAAACGACGCCGAACGACCCCGGAGAGGGCGTTCGCGACCGTTCCGTGTGACGCAGGTCACGGTTTTGACTGGAAATGATTTTCAGAAGAGGCCGGAAACAGGCCGTGCATTGTATGTGATATTTTACTGAGGATTGCGCTGGACGCGCCGGACCGCCGCCCACCGGGCACCCCGGCGGCGGCCTCACGGCGACCCCAGACCCCGCCCCGACGGCCCGCGGGCGATCCGGAGACGGCAGAAAAACGTCGCCCCCGGATCCGGCGGGATCCGGGGGCGACGTTCAAGACGAACGGCTGATGCAGGTGGCCCTGCCTCGGCTTCAGGCCTCGCTGCGCTGCTGCGGAATGCCCGCGAGCAGGGCACGAACCTCCGCCTCACGGTAGCGACGGTGGCCACCGAGGGTGCGGATCGACGTGAGCTTGCCGGCCTTGGCCCAGCGCGTGACCGTCTTCGGGTCGACGCGGAACATGGTGGCAACCTCGGCCGGCGTCAGCAGCGGCTCGGCATCAGGCGTACGAGCGGTCATGAGCGGCCTCCTCGGGAGAACCGAACCAAGCACGGTTCTTTCTTCAAATTCTGCACCTTGACCCTCGATGTCCGAAATGGTTCTCGGGGGCCAAGTCGGTTATAGGACGAACGGCTTGTCCTTCACAGTACAAGTACACCATCCGGCGGCCCTGGTTGGCCAAACCGCCGGAATTGGCATCGCAGCACTCAACCGGCGCGATCCCGAAGGACCGTACATAGCGGACAGTCACCCGACTGTGACGAAGAGTCACTTCCGGCCTACCGGACCCGTTCTTTCACCTCAGCCCCACCAGCCCCCGGCCGAGGCCAGGGGGGAGTGAGCCCCGAAAAGAACAACTGGATAGGTCGGGGTGTTGGTCACCCTTTGTCCGATTCATCATATACGAGCAATTCGGCGACGTATGCGCCCTATGAGATGTTGATCTCAGAAAATCTTGGCACACCCGGGTTTGGACCCCTCAACTGGCGTGCTCCAGAGCCCGTACGGCGGACCACCGCTCGGTGATGCGGCGGTACGCCTCCGACGCGCGCGCCCCGTCGCCCGCCGCGAGGGCGGTCAGCCCCTCCGCGACGTGCTCGGCCGTGCGCTCCTCCACGAGGTCGCCGGACGGGATCAACCGCACCAGCCCCCCGAAGTCCAGCTCGACCATCGCACGGGGGTGGAACTCCTCCAACCACCGCCCCAGCTGCTCGAGCCCGGTGATCAGCGCGCCCTCCTCCAGCGTGTCCCGCAGCACCCGCAGCGCCCTCGCGACACGTCGCCGCGCCTGCACCATGGGTGTCCTGTAATAGAGCTCGCCCGGCCCACCGGCACCGTCGCCGGCCGGCGCCACGAGCACCCGCTCCTCCTGCGAGAAGAGCACGAACCACCGCATCGGAACATGCCACGTGCTGCTGTGGATGTGGGGCTGGACATCCGGATTGCGCGAGCGCCAGCGGTCGTGGTCCGCCTCCGCCTGCGCGAGCACCACCTTCGGCCAGAACGCGTCGAGCACCACCGGCGGGAACTCCCGGCGCATTTCGGCCAGCGCGCTCCAGCAGCGCAGCCGCGTCTGGCGCGGGCACACCACGGGGATGCCGTCGATCTCCGCGACGAACGCGTCCTCGCTCTCGTGCGGCGGGGCCGGCTCCGGCGGCGTCGCGAGGATGCCCTCCAGCGCCACCCGCTGTTCCTCGGCGGTCAGTTCGGCCGTCGTGCCCGAGCCCCACACGCGGCGTGTGTGCACGTCGCGCACGTAGTCGGCCCAGTGCGACCGCTCGGGCTCGGGGAACGCCGCGAGCGGCTCGTAGACGCGCAGGTATGCCGAATAGGGGGCCACCACCGAAGTCCGCACGTAGGGAATGTTCGCACGCCCGAACGGCCGGTGCCCGGAGGGGCGGACATGTCCCCGGCGCGCTGCGCGCGGTCCTAGGGTTGAGGCAGACGCCCGCGACCACCCTTCCGCGGGCCGGACTCGGGAGTCACCACAGTGACGACAAGCACCACGGGCACCACCGTACGGACCGGCGACCCCGGCACCGTGTTCGGCAAGGGCACCGGCCACGAGCAGGTGGTGTTCTGCCAGGACGAGGCGAGCGGCCTGAAGGCCGTCATCGCGATCTACTCCAGTGCCCTCGGCCCCGCCCTGGGCGGCACGCGGTTCTACCCGTACGCGACCGAAGAGGACGCCGTCGAGGACGTCCTCAACCTCTCCAAGGGCATGGCCTACAAGAACGCCATGGCCGGACTCGACCACGGCGGCGGCAAGGCCGTCATCATCGGCGACCCGAAGCGCGACAAGACCGAGGCCCTGCTGCGCGCCTACGGCCGCTTCGTGCAGTCGCTCGGCGGCCGCTACGTCACCGCCTGCGACGTGGGCACCTACGTCGAGGACATGGACGTCGTGGCGCGCGAGTGCGCATTCACCACCGGCCGCTCCCCCGACAACGGCGGCGCCGGCGACTCCTCCGTGCTCACCGCCTACGGCGTCTTCCAGGGCATGCTCGCCGCCGCCGAGCACCGCTGGGGCACCGGGACGCTCCGCGGCCGCCGGGTCGGCGTCGCGGGTGTCGGCAAGGTCGGCAAGCACCTCGTCCGGCATCTGGTCGAGGACGGCGCCGAAGTGATCGTGACCGACGTCGACGCGGACGCCGTCGATCGCCTCCGTACAGCCCATCCCGGGATCGCCGTCGCCGCCGACACCGAGGCCCTCATCCGCGAGCCGCTCGACGTGTACGCCCCGTGCGCCCTCGGCGGCGCGCTGGACGACCGCACTGTCGGCATCATCACAGCCGCGATCGTGTGCGGCGCCGCCAACAACCAGCTGGCCCACCCCGGCGTCGACAAGACCCTCGCCGAGCGCGGCGTGCTCTACGCGCCGGACTACGTCGTCAACGCCGGCGGCGTCATCCAGGTGGCCGACGAGCTGCACGGATTCGACTTCGACCGGGCCAAGCGCAAGGCGTCCGGCATCCGCGCGACCACCGCGCGGGTGTTCGCGCTGGCCGACGAGGAAGGCGTCCCGCCCGCCGCAGCGGCGGACCGACTCGCCGAGCGGCGCATGGCGGATGTGGGTCGTCTGCGCGGGATCTACCTTGGAAGCTGAATCACAGGGTATCGTCAGCCTCGGCGAAGGACCCACGATCAGGCCCCTGACCAGCCGGAACAGTGTTGCCGGGTCGGGGTCCGAGCCCACCTGTCACCCATGCGACGTACCGTCGCGCCGCGGAAGCAGGTACCGTTAATGCTCCACGGGCCGGTTCTCGAACCTGGATGAACCGACCCTGATCGTGAACGCGTGTCAAGACCTGGGGCCGTGAGCCCCGTCGTTGAGGGGGTCGAGCCATGGGGCGCGGCCGGGCCAAGGCCAAGCAGACAAAGGTCGCCCGCCAGCTGAAGTACAACAGCGGCGGAACGGATCTGAACCGTCTGGCCAATGAGCTGGGCGTGTCGTCAGCCGATGAACCGAAGGTTCAGCCGGAAAGCGACGACACGTATGAAGACGAGCTCGACGATCCTTACGCGGCGTACGCGGACTACTACGACGATGACGACGACGAGGAAGACGCCGGCCCCTCGGGCCGCCGCTGACCCCGTCGCGGACCTCGTCTGACGGTTCGCCACCCGTGTCAGGGGTGTAGCAGCACCCAATCGGTCCGGGACCCGACCACATGCGGTCGGTCCCGGACCCTTTGTGCTGCCCGCACCCCGGAGGGGCGGGCAGCACCGCGTCAGCCCGCGTAGGAGCCCTCCAGGACCGCCTGGCCGGTGCCCGCGACCACGGTGCCCAGCGTCCACGCCGGAACGCCCCGCTCCGCCAGCACGGCGAGCGCCGCGTCGGCCGCCTCGGGGGCCACCACGGCCACCATGCCGACGCCCATGTTCAGGGTCTTCTCAAGCTCCGGCTGCGCCACGTTGCCGACGCCCTCGACGAGCGAGAACACCGCGCCGGGCGTCCACGTCGAACGGTCGAGGCGGGCGTCCAGGTGCGCGGGCAGCACACGCGCCAGGTTCGCCGCCAGGCCGCCGCCCGTGACGTGCGAGAAGGCGTGCACCTCGGTGCGGCGCGCCAGGTCCAGGCAGTCCAGCGAGTAGATGCGGGTGGGCTCCAGCAGCTCCTCGCCGAGCGTCCGGCCGAACTCCGGGACCTCGCGGTCCAGAGCCCACCCGGCCTGGGTCAGGAACACGTGGCGCACCAGCGAGTAGCCGTTGGAGTGCAGGCCCGACGAGGCCATCGCGATGACGACGTCACCCTCGCGCACCCGCTCGGCGCCGAGCAGCTTGTCGGCCTCGACCACGCCGGTGCCGGCGCCCGCGACGTCGTACTCGTCCGGGTCCAGCAGGCCCGGGTGCTCGGCGGTCTCGCCGCCCACCAGCGCGCAGCCGGCCAGCACACAGCCCTCGGCGATGCCCTTGACGATCGCCGCGATGCGCTCCGGCACGACCTTGCCGGTGGCGATGTAGTCCGTCATGAACAGCGGCTCGGCGCCGCACACGACCAGGTCGTCCACGACCATGCCGACCAGGTCGTGCCCGATCGTGTCGTGCTTGTCCATGCGCTGCGCGATCGCCACCTTGGTGCCGACGCCGTCGGTCGAGGTCGCCAGCAGCGGACGCTCGTAGCGCTTGAACGCGGAGGCGTCGAACAGGCCCGCGAAGCCGCCGATGCCCCCCAGGACCTCGGGGCGGGACGCCTTGCCCACCCAGGACTTCATCAGCTCGACGGCGCGGTCGCCCGCCTCGATGTCGACGCCGGCGGCGGCGTAAGTGGAGGAGGAGGGGGTGTCGGTCACGACGGCGGCCCTTTCGGGTCGTGGTGGTACTCGGTGGAAGTACGGGGTCGGAGCCCGCGCGAACGCGCGGGCGTCGGCACCGCGGGGGCTGCGGGGGCGCACCGGGCGCCCCCGCGTACGTCCGCTACGGGCGGCGCAGGGCGTCTTCCGCGCCCGCGCCCCCCAGCAGGGTCTGGACGCCGTCCGCATCGCTGCGTACGGCCTGCTCCAGGCCCTCCAGGAGGTGCTTGCCAAGGCGCTCGGGGTCGGGCAGCTCGATGGGGTACACCCCGTCGAAGCACGCCCGGCACAGGTTGTCCTTGGGGATCGTGGTCGCCTCGACCATCGCGTCGATCGAGATGTACGCGAGCGAGTCCGCGCCCAGAGACTTGGCGATCTCGTCGACGGACAGGCCGTTCGCGATCAGCTCGGCGCGGGTCGCGAAGTCGATGCCGAAGAAGCACGGCCACTTCACCGGCGGCGACGAGATGCGTACGTGCACCTCGGCGGCGCCCGCCTCGCGCAGCATGCGCACCAGGGCGCGCTGCGTGTTGCCGCGCACGATCGAGTCGTCCACGACGACCAGCCGCTTGCCGGCGATGACCTCGCGCAGCGGGTTCAGCTTCAGGCGGATGCCCAGCTGGCGGATGGTCTGGCTGGGCTGGATGAACGTGCGGCCCACGTACGAGTTCTTGACGAGGCCCTGGCCGAACGGGATGCCCGAGGCCTCCGCGTAGCCGATCGCGGCAGGCGTCCCGGACTCCGGTGTCGGCATGACCAGGTCCGCCTCCACCGGGGCCTCCTTGGCCAGCCGGCGGCCCATCTCCACACGCGCGGCGTGCACGCTGCGGCCGGCGATCGCGGTGTCGGGGCGGGCGAGGTAGACGTACTCGAAGACGCAGCCCTTGGGCTCGGCCTTCGCGAACCGCTGCGTGCGCAGGCCGTGCTCGTCGATCGCGACCAGCTCGCCCGGCTCGATCTCGCGGATGAACGACGCGCCGACGATGTCCAGCGCGGACGTCTCGCTCGCGGCCACCCAGCCGCGCTCGAGGCGGCCGAGGACCAGCGGGCGGATGCCCTGCGGGTCGCGGGCGGCGTACAGGGTGCCCTCGTCCATGAAGACGAGCGAGAAGGCGCCCTTGAGCTTCGGGAGGACCTGCATCGCGGTCTCTTCGAGCGACAGGTCCGGGCGGCCGGCCAGCAGCGACGCCAGCAGGTCCGTGTCGCTGGTCGCCTCGATGCGGCCCTGGTAGGGGTAGTTGATCTCGCCCCGGTCCGGGCCCTGCTCGGCGACCATGCGGGCGAGCTCACCGGTGTTGGTGAGGTTCCCGTTGTGGCCGAGCGCGATGCTCCCGGTCGCGGTCGCCCGGAACGTCGGCTGGGCGTTCTCCCAGACGGACGAGCCGGTCGTCGAGTAGCGGGCGTGACCGACGGCCATGTGGCCGCGCAGCGATCCCAGGGTCGCCTCGTCGAAGACCTGGGACACGAGGCCCATGTCCTTGAAGACGAGGATCTGGGAGCCGTTGCTCACTGCGATACCGGCGGATTCAGTCCCGCGGTGCTGCAGTGCGTAGAGCCCGAAATAGGTGAGTTTCGCAACCTCTTCGCCGGGGGCCCAAACGCCGAAGACACCGCAGGCGTCCTGCGGGCCCTTCTCGCCGGGGAAGAGATCGTGGTTGAGTCGTCCGTCGCCACGTGGCACGTCGTCGAGTCTAACCAGACGCCGACCGGGTGACCGACCGAGGGCTGGCCGACCCCCGGCGCACGGCCGACCTTCCGTGTCGACTTCCCCACCCTGACCTGCGGTTTTACCGTGAACCGGCTAACCGAGCAGCGGCAGGAAGGGGTGCAGGTCACTTCGCTCACCGCTCGCCCGGACGCCGCCCTGACCGATCGCTTCCGGCCACCCGATCCGGCCGGCGGCCAGGCGCAGCCAGGTGCGGGGGTCCGTCTCGACGACGTTCGGCGGGGTGCCGCGGGTGTGCTTGGGCCCGGTCACGCACTGCACCACGGCGAACGGCGGAATCCGCACCTCGACCGAGTGACCCGGCACACGCACCGCGAGGATGTCGGCAAGAACGCGGGTGACGATCGCGAGCGCCTGCCGGTCGTGCGGGAACGCGGAGCCGGTGGCGCGCTCCAGGTCGTCGGCATGGACGACGGCCTCGACCAGGCGCGTGATGACCATGTCCGACACCTTCATCGGCCCGATCCGCGTGACCGTGAGCCGACCGTCCGACGTGTCCTCGAGCACAGCGGCCGCCGCGTCGACGAAATCGCTCGGGGTCCTGCCCGCCGCGGCCATCTCCTGAGCCAACTCGGAAATCGCCTTCGCCGCGGCAGCGGTCCCCCCGGCCCACTCCTCGACCCCGATCGGCGGCCCGTCGGGCACGGGCTGCCCGATCCACCGCGACACCGCCTCGATCCCCGCCGCGACGTGCCCGACGAGATCAGCCGTCGTCCACCCGTCCAGCCCCGACGGCTCCGCGAGCCGCGCCGCGTCGAGCCCGTCCGTGAACGCCGCCAACGCTTGCCACTCCGCAAGCAACGCGGCCCGCGCACGCACGGGATCGACAGGACGGATTCCGGGGGCACGCGACGCGGCAGGCATGGCCGGAGGATACGGCGGCGAAGGGGCGGGCCGGGGCGAATTACCGGGCGGGTGGGGTCGTGGGTTTTCCACGGGTTGGAGGTCAGTTCGGGGTTTTCCACAGCTGTTCGGGTGGTCGGGCGACAGGTCGGCGGGGCGGGTTGACCATGGATTCGCGGGGGCGGGTGGGCCGGCTCCGGGTTCGAGGGTGAGGAGTTCGCCATGTCCATCGGTTCCGGTGCTGTGCAGGGGTATCCGGCGTGCGTTCGGGCTCATGCGGCCTCGTTGGCGGCGTGTGCCGTGCGGATCGATGACGACGCGGTTGTGCTCGCCGGGCGGGTGCGGGAGGCGTTGGGGCACTGGTCGGGGCCGGCGGCCGAGGCGTTTCGGAGCTATGCGGCGGCGCTCGACGCGGCGCGGGCCGAGGCTTCGACCGCGTTACGGCGCGCGGCCGATCGGCTGCGGGAGCACGCCTCGGCGTTGGAGGCGGTGTGAACGCGCAGGTGCGGACCGATCCCGGGGTGCTCGCCGAGCTGGCCCGTCAGTTCGAGCGGACCGCGCCCGGCGTCAAGGAGGCCGTGCGGGCGTTGCGCGCCGCGCGCGGCGACTCCCGGGCCGCGCTCGGCCACGAGTCCGCGCCCGGCACGTGGGCCGCCGTCGAGGACGCCCTCGCGGGTGCGGATCGCGAGCTGCGTCAGGTCCGCGCAGCCGTCGAGGCCACGCCCGCGATGCTCGGTGCCTGCGCCGAGGGCTACCTCACCGGCGACCGGCTCGCCGCCGAGCTGTTGCGCGCACTCGACACCGGCGCGGATCCGCCCGCGCCGCTCTCGTTGGCCGGGCTCGCCGCTCCGGCGGCCCCCGTCGCGCCCCCGCACGCGGTGGTGCGGGCCGACCGCGGTGCCGGGCTGCCGCAGCCGTTCCGGCTGCCGCCGTCCGGCGCCCTGGACTTCGGCGCCCGGGTCGCGGGCGTCGGCAGCAGCGCCTCCCCCGCGGTGTCGCCGCGGGTCACCCCGACTCCGGCCGGAAGGGACACGGCAGTGCTGAGTGAGGACGAGCCCAGAACCACGACGCCGCCGCGCGATGTGCGGCGCTCCACGATCATCCGGAGGGCCCGCCGCTGGGCCGACCTCGGGCTGGGCTACAGCATGGCCGACACGTTCGAGGGCTACCGGACCGACTGCTCGGGCATAGTGTCGATGGCCTGGGGCCTGCCCGCACCCGGCATGACCACGGTCACGCTGCCCGACGTCGCGCACCGCATCGACAAGGACGACCTGCAGCCCGGGGACATCCTGCTGAACACCGCCCCGGGCGCGGCCGGCCACACCCTCCTGTTCGCCGGTTGGGCCGACGCGGCGCACACGCAGTACTTCGCGTACGAGGAAAGCGGCGGCAAGGGCGCGCACTTCGGCACGGTGCCGTATCCGTACTGGCCGGGGCACGGGACCTTCCGGCCGTACCGCATGAACGCGTTGGACGGGTGACGCCGTGGCCGTCCGTCGGGGGATCGTCGGCCAGCTCCGCGGAAGCGTGCGGGCACTGCTACGGCGAGGGGTCGGTGCCGCACGCGCCGTGCATTCCACTTTGGTGCCATGGATCGGACCGACCGGCTGTTCCACCATGGAGGCGTGGGGGGAAGACAGCCGGCGGAGCGCCCCGTTGCCGCAGGCTGTCGCCACCGTTCGCCGGGGGGACCCGTCGACGCTGGGGGGACGTCAGTCGGCGGCAGGCCCCGCTGCCGCCGGCTGGCACCGGCACCGCCGTAGGGGCCGGGGGGCGCCCTGCCGTGGTTCAGCCGGCGAGGGCCATCGCGACGAACTGCGTGCGGCTGCCGCACGCGGTCGCCCGCAGGATCGCGCTGACGTGCTTCTTCACCGTGTCCACACCGATGTGGAGTTCGGCCGCGATCGCCTGGTTCGAGCTGCCGAGCAGGATGAGCCGCGCCACCTTGTGCTGGGTCGGGGTGAGTCCGCGCGACCACGAGGGTTCTCCGCCGCCGGGTATGCGCGCGTCGAGCATCGGCGGCAGGTACTGGCCGATGAGTGTGAGAAGCACGCGCTCCTTGACGCCGAAGTCACCGGATTCGCGGGCCAGCAGGCCGATGCCGCCGACGCACGTCTCGGCGACGAGCGGCTGGACGAGCTTGTCGTGGATGCGCTGCCGGAACAGGAACCGGTGCAGGTAGTCCTTGTGTTCGTCCCGCAGGTGGGCGCCGAGCTCGTCGAGGGTGATGGGGCCGGGCCCGCCGGCGAACGGTTTGGTGGTGCCGAGCGTCGCGAACGGGTCGATGCGGTGGAAGTCGTCGATGTAGGCGTCGAGCATCGACTGCGTGCGCCCGATGAACTCCGGTTCGGTGTCCTGGAAGAGGCCGGGCACCGTCGCGCCGAGGAAGAACGTGATGTCGCGGTAGCCGAACCGGCGGGCGAGCGAGTCCAGCAGCGTGCGGCGCAGTTCGCGCAGCGTGCGGGTGGCGCCGCAGTCCGCGAGCAGCGCGAAGAAGGCGTCGTAGTCCTGGTGGGTGAACACTTCCGCGTGGTGCGGCAGCGGCTTCGCCACAGGGTCCGCCCGTCCTCGGAGTTCAGGGCACACACGTCACAAGCCGCGCCCCGGACGCGTGGTGCGACTTTCCGGGGCGCGGCTTGTGACGATATATCAGGCGAACAGCCCGCGCAGGGGCGCCGAGTTCGCGGCCTTCAGCTCGTCGAGACCGACGGTGAACTGCCCCTGGATCTCCAGGGCGTCGCCGTCGACCACGCCGATGCGGGCGACCGGCAGGTGCCGCACGCGGCACATGTCGGTGAACCGCAGCTCCTCGCTGCGCGGGACCGCGACGACGGCCCGGCCGGCCGACTCGCTGAACAGCGCGACGAACGGGTCCAGCTCCTCGGGGAGCACGATCCGCGCGCCGTTGCCGCCGCGCAGGCACGCCTCGACGAGGGCCTGCGCGAGGCCGCCGTCGGCGAGGTCGTGCGCCGCGTCGACCATGCCGTCGCGCGAGCCGGCGATCAGCACCTCGGCGAGCAGCCGCTCGCGCTCGAGGTCGACCTTCGGCGGCAGGCCGCCGAGGTGGTTGTGCACGACGTCGGCCCACACCGACCCCGACAGCTCCTCACGGGTGTCGCCGAGGAGCAGGATGATCTGCCCCTCCTCGCGGAACCCGATGGGGGTGCGCCGGGTGACGTCGTCGATGACGCCGAGCACGCCGACCACCGGGGTCGGGTGGATGGCGATCTCGCCGGTCTGGTTGTAGAACGACACGTTGCCGCCGGTCACCGGGGTGCCAAGCACCTGGCAGGCGTCGGCGAGCCCGCGGCACGCCTCGGCGAACTGCCACATGACGCCCGGGTCCTCGGGCGAGCCGAAGTTGAGGCAGTCGGTGACCGCCAGCGGGCGGGCGCCGGTGGTGGCGACGTTGCGGTACGCCTCGGCGAGCGCCAGCTGGGCACCGGTGTACGGGTCGAGCTTGCAGAACCGCCCGTTGCCGTCGGTGGACACCGCGACGCCGAGGTTGGTCTCCTCGTCGACGCGGATCATGCCGGCGTCCTCGGGCTGCGCGAGCACCGTGTTGCCGAGCACGTACCGGTCGTACTGGTCGGTGATCCACGACTTGTCGGCCAGGTTGGGCGAGCCGGTGACCGCGAGCAGCGCGGCGCGCAGCTCGTCGCCGGTCCGCGGGCGCGGGAGCTGCTCGGAGCCGTCGGCCTGCAGCGCGTCCTGCCACGCGGGGCGCGCGATCGGGCGCTCGTAGACCGGGCCCTCGTGCGCGACGGTGCGCGGCGGGACGTCGACGATCTGCTCGCCGTGCCAGAAGATCTCCAGCCGGTCGCCGTCGGTGACCTCGCCGATGACCGTCGCGATGACGTCCCACTTGGCGCAGATCTCCAGGAAGCGTTCGACCTTCCCGGGCTCGACGATGGCGCACATGCGCTCCTGCGACTCGCTCATGAGGATCTCCTCGGGAGCGAGCGTGGCGTCGCGCAGCGGCACCTTGTCGAGGTCGACACGCATGCCGCCGGAGCCGGCCGAGGCGAGCTCGGAGGTGGCGCACGACAGGCCCGCGCCGCCGAGGTCCTGGATGCCGGTGACCAGGTCCTCGGCGAAGACCTCGAGCGTGCACTCGATGAGCAGCTTCTCCTGGAACGGGTCGCCGACCTGGACCGCGGGGCGCTTGGCCGGGCCGTCCGCGTCGAACGTCTCGGAGGCGAGCACCGACACGCCGCCGATGCCGTCGCCGCCGGTGCGGGCGCCGTACAGGATCACCAGGTTGCCGGTGCCGGACGCCTTCGCCAGGTGGATGTCCTCGTGCTTCATGACGCCCACGCACAGCGCGTTGACCAGCGGGTTGCCCTGGTAGCACGGGTCGAAGACGACCTCGCCGCCGATGTTCGGCAGGCCGAGGCAGTTGCCGTAGCCGCCGATGCCGGAGACGACGCCGGGCAGCACGCGGCGGGTGTCCGGGTGGTCGGCCGCGCCGAACCGCAGCGGGTCCATGACCGCGACCGGGCGGGCGCCCATCGCGAGGATGTCGCGGACGATGCCGCCGATGCCGGTGGCCGCGCCCTGGTAGGGCTCGACGTAGCTCGGGTGGTTGTGCGACTCGACCTTGAAGGTCACCGCGTAGCCCTGGCCGACGTCGACGACGCCGGCGTTCTCGCCGATGCCGACGAGCATGGCGTCGGACGCGGGGGCCTTCTCGCCGAACTGGCGCAGGTGCACCTTGCTCGACTTGTACGAGCAGTGCTCCGACCACATGACCGAGTACATCGCCAGCTCGGAGCTGGTCGGGCGGCGGTCGAGGATCGTGACGATGCGCTGGTACTCGTCGTCCTTGAGCCCGAGCTCCGTGTACGGCTGACCGAAAGTGTGCGCGCCGACCGGTCCGTCCTGGAGCCAGCCGCGGTCCTTCGAGTCGTCCTGGGCCTTGACGACCGTGTCGAGACTCATGCGCCTACCAACTTCTTCAGTACGGAGGTGAAGAACCCGAGGCCGTCCGTGGTGGGGCCGGTCAGCGGCTCCACGGCGTGCTCGGGGTGCGGCATCAGGCCGACGACGTTGCCCGCCGCGTTGCTGATCCCGGCGATGTCGCGGCGCGAACCGTTCGGGTTGAGCTCGAGGTAGCGGGCGACGACCCGGCCCTCCGCCTCCAGCATGTCGAGCGTGCGCTCGTCGGCGACGTAGCCGCCCTCGCCGTTCTTGAGCGGGACGACGATCTCCTGGCCGGCCTCGTAGGACGAGGTCCACGCGGTGTCGGAGGTCTCGATCCGCAGCCGCTGGTCGCGGCAGATGAAGTGGAGGTGGTCGTTGCGGGTCAGGGCGCCCGGCAGCAGGTGCGACTCGCAAAGGATCTGGAAGCCGTTGCAGATGCCGAGCACGGGGAGCCCGCCCTGCGCCTCGGAGATGATCGTCTCCATGACCGGCGAGAACCGCGAGATCGCGCCGCAGCGCAGGTAGTCGCCGTAGCTGAAGCCACCGGGGAGGACGACGCCGTCGACGCCGTGCAGGCTGCTGTCACCGTGCCACAGGGCGACCGGCTCGGCCCCGGCGATGCGGACCGCGCGCTGCGCGTCCCGGTCGTCGAGGGAGCCGGGGAAGGTGACGACACCGATCCGAGCGGTCACTGGTCCTCGACCCTTACGGTGAAGTCTTCGATGACGGTGTTGGCCAGGAAGGTCTCCGCGGCTTCGCGAATGCGCGCGAGTGCGGCATCGTCGACCGGGCCTTCGACTTCGAGTTCGAATCGCTTGCCCTGCCGGACATCGCTGATCCCGGAGAATCCGAGGCGCGGCAGTGCACGCTGCACGGCCTGGCCCTGGGGATCGAGAATTTCCGGCTTGAGCATGACGTCGACGACGACGCGTGCCACGCGCACTCCCACTGTGCTGGTGCGGGCCGGTCCACCGTTGCGGGTCTGCAGCGGTGCGGCCCTGCTGCTGGATCTCGGGGCCGGGTAGGACCCCCTCTTCGGCAGGCCCCAGCCTACCGGGGCGGCTTCCGTGCCCCCTGCGCGGAGGTCGGGTTATCCACAGCGGGCCGGTTGTCCACAGGCTGTGGGCTGTGGACAACCGGGATCCGGGCAGCGCGGCGACGCCGTTCAGATGATCCGATCACCCGGTTCGACCTGCGTGAATGTCAACAAATTGCCGAGTCGTCGAGGGTGACACGTGCACCGGGCGGCGCACTCACCCACAGGAGGCGCGAGTTTTCCACAGGGTGTGGACAACACCGGTCCACACGCTCCGCACACCGGCGCGTACCGCGCGCACACGGCTCGCGGCCGACGGGCCGCCCGCCCCCGCGCCACACCGGGGGGCGCGACCCGCGCGGGGAGCGCGCAAGGGGCGTGCGTTCCGCTTCCCGTGGGCCGGCAGACCTTGACGGCAACACGCCACGCCCGCGAATATCGGCAACCCGGGGAATTGAATGTCCGGGCAGTAAATTATCGGAAGCGGCGCCAAGATCGCACCGACTCAACCGTTTGTCGCCTCATGTCGCGCGCTTATACTCGACATTGAGGCATTCCTAATTCCTCAGGTCATCGCCGGAAGGACACCGTCATGGCCCAGCGCGTAGTGGTGACGCTGCAAGACGACATCGACGGCAGCGCGGCGGCGGAGACCATCCGCTTCGGCCTCGACGGCAAGTCGTACGAAATCGACCTGTCCGAGGACCACGCCCGCCAGATGCGTGAACTGCTGGGTCGCTACGTCGACGCCGCGCGCCGCACCGCCAAGTCGGGCAAGCCTTTCAAGCAGACCACCGTCGCGCCCGACCCGGCCGCGGTCCGCGCGTGGGCCCGTGCGCAGGGCATGGACGTCCCCACCCGCGGGCGTATTCCGAGCAGCATCTACCGGGAATTCGAAGCCGCGAACTGAGCGGCCGGCGGGGCGTCGTCGGCACTCGATTCAGCAGACTTAACGGCGATTTCCGACATCTGCCGACGTATCGCTTCGGCGGTGGCCACGACGCCCTCGTTGCTCCGCTAGAGTTCTTCTCGCACGCCGGGTTCGCCCGGAGCGCGCAGGTGTAGCTCAGTGGCAGAGCGCCCCCTTTCCAAGGGGGAGACGCAGTGTTCGATCCCTGTCACCTGCTCGGCCTTGACCGGCCCCGGAAGCGGTGGTCACGACCACCCGCACCGATGGGGTAGAGTTAGGGCACGACGAGGGCGCAAGTCCAAGTCACGCGGACGTGGCTCAGTTGGTAGAGCATCACCTTGCCAAGGTGAGGGTCGCGAGTTCGAATCTCGTCGTCCGCTCAGATGAAGGCCGGACCATCGAAAGATGGTCCGGCCTTCTGCGTTGTCCGGTAATCCGATCAGGCGCACCGGGCCCGGGGGGGGCCGCCCGGGGGGGGCGGCGCGGGGGGGGGGGGGGGGGGGCCCGGGGGGGGCCCCGCGCCCCGGGCCCCCCCCCCCCCCGGGGCGCGCGCCGGGGGGGCGGCCCCGGGCCGGGGAAGCGGTCAGGCCCAGCGGCGGCCGGTCAGCCGCTCGTACGCCTCGGCGTACTTGGCGTGCGTGCGCTCGACGACCGCGGGCGGCAGGGCCGGCGGCGGCGTCTCCGACTTGCGGTCCCAGCCGGACTCCGGCGAGGCGAGCCAGTCGCGCACGTACTGCTTGTCGAACGACGGCTGCGCGTGGCCCGGTTCCCACTGGTCGGCAGGCCAGAAGCGCGACGAGTCCGGCGTCAGGACCTCGTCGGCGAGCACCAGCGTGCCGTCCTCGTTCAGCCCGAACTCGAACTTCGTGTCCGCCAGGATGACCCCGCGGTCGCGCGCGATGTCGCGGGCCCGCGTGTAGACGGCGAGCGTCGCCTGCCGCAGCTGCGTCGCGAGTTCGGCACCGACCTGGGCGGCGACCTGGTCGTACGTCACGTTCTCGTCGTGCTCGCCGACCTCGGCCTTGGTGGCCGGCGTGAAGATCGGCGCGGGCAGCTCCGAACCGTCCACCAGGCCCTCGGGAAGCGTGACGCCGCACACGGTGCGGTGCTCGCGGTACTCCTCGAGCCCCGACCCCGCGAGGTAGCCGCGCGCGACGCACTCGACCGGCACCATGTCCAGGCGGCGGCAGATCAGCGTGCGGCCGGCCCAGTCGGCGGGCGCGCCGTCCGGCAGCTCGGTCGAGAGCACGTGGTTCGGGTAGAGGTCGCTGAGCAGGTCGAACCACCACAGCGACAGCGACGTCAGGATGCGGCCCTTCTCCGGGATCTCCGGGTCCAGCACCCAGTCGAACGCGGACACGCGGTTGCTGGCGACCATCACCAGGTTCCCCTGCGCGTCGGTGTAGAGGTCGCGGACCTTTCCGGTGTGGATGTGGGTGAGTCCGGGGACCTCGACAGGCTCGGGCTTGGTGACGAAACCGCTCACAAGTAATCCCTTGGTTCGCTGCTCGGCTCGGCGCCGGGGCGGTCCCGCCACGGCGCCAGGTGCCCGGCGAGTCTTTCACGCGGCTTTGCGGAGCCGGTCGAACAGGTTCTTCGTGGCCCGCTGAATGCGCTCGTCCTGGAACCTGGGGTGGTTGAGGGCGAGCGCCCAGTTGAAGGTCCCGGCGCAGAACAGCAGCGTGCCGTCGGAGCGTTCGTACAGCGACGTGCTCTGCACCTGGTGCGCGCCGCTGCGCAGCGTGTACGGCGACCGCGACAGGAGCGTCTGCCGGACGTCCGACGGCACCGCGACCCCCGACTCGACGCCGTCCGCCTCGCCGCCGACGACGCCCGCGATCGTGTCGCCGTCCCGCACCCCCGTGCCCTGCCACAGCCAGTGCTCGGCCGAGCTGACCACCAGCGGCGTCGGCGCGGCGACGATGCCGTTGTACTGGACGCCGAGGAACTCCTGCTCGGGACGCCGGATCCGGCGCCACTGGTCGGTCGCCGCGGACAGCGACGGCGCGCCCGGATCGGCGTCCTCCCGCCAGCAGTTCATGACCCGGTGGCCGGTGCCGCGCGCGTTCGCCTCGAACCGGACATTCCAGTACATGTTGTTGGCGGTCAGCCACGCCTGCCCGACGCGCGCCTTCTGCGCCTCCTCCACGACCTTCCTTATCGGCTCCGACCAGTACTCGTCGTGCCCGCAGAAGACGAGCGCCCGGTACCAGGACGGGTCGACGCGGCCGGTCTCGACGTCGATCGTCGACGCGTACGTGACGTCGTAGCCCGAACGCTCCATCCAGACGATCGCGTTCTGGTCGAGGTCGAACCGGCTCGGAATACCGTCGTCCATGTACGGGCGGTCGAACGAGACCTTCCGGGCGCGCGCCTGATAGGTGTTCGTGCCGCCGGGGCCGTAGCCGTAGTAGAGGCTCTTCCCGGCACGGCCGTCCAACGGGTACTGGTTGTAAGCCTGGTAGGTCGAGAACGGCAGCACGACCAGGAAGTCCGACGAGCGGTGGTCGTCCCGAACCACGAACACCGTGTAGCTGCGGTTGCCGCGCTCGTCGTCGAACACGGCCAGATACGCGCCCGACGTCCAGTCGTTCGGCACGTTCAGCGTCCATCCGACCGGCCAGTCGCAGGACAGCATGCCGCTGGACTCCTCCAACACGGCGCGCGCGCCAGGCTTTCCGGTCAGCCGCGGGCTGGTCAGCAGGTGCCGCGCGCCGGCGCCGTCGTAGTGGCCGAGCCGGTAGACGCCGACGGTGTACGGCCCGCCCGGATGGACCGCGACGTGGAAGTCGAGGGCCCCGCCCACCGGCACGCTCGTCGCCGACGCGTAGCCCTTGATCTGGTGCGCGCTGTCGTTCGCCGCCCGGATCCCGCCCCGGCCCACCTTCCACGCGGTGCTGCCGCGCCGGGCGTTCTCCGTCGCGATCCGCCGCGGGTCCGACGGCGGCACCGCCCGGGCCCGCTCCGACGGCGGCAGCAACGCGGGCGCCGACACCGACGCCTGCGCCGTAGGCGCCACCTCGCGCACCGCCGCGGCCTCACGCTCCGGCGTCCCCCGCCACCACAGGAGCCCCACCGCCGCGGCCCCGACGGCCCCCAACGCGCCCAGCGCCCCGCGCCGACTCACCAACGGCACCTTGCAGCTCCTGCCTGGCCGGTACGCGGACGCCGCGCCCTCCGACCGCTCGTGCGTTCACCCATGCGGTCGGCCGCGACGACGCGAACACCCGTCGACTGACCGGATTTTTCCGGTTTTATACCACTACACACGCACGGCCAGTCCGGCCATCCGGGCGGGAAATGTGACTGTCAGTCATGACCCGGACACCATACTCACGCCCACCACCCCGAACAGCGCACCACGAACCCGAGGTTCGCCCACCCGAGTGACGCCCCGACGGGAACCCCCGCCCCAACGCAGGTGACGCGGACCGGACCTCGAACGAACGGGCCCCTCGACGAACCCCCCGCGGACTCCGACACAAGCCGTCGCACAACACGAACCAGCCCGCCGCCCACATGCCTGACGTGGCGTAAGCGCGACGTGGTCACGACCAACCGACCATGCCCGCTCCACCAGGCGAGCCGGTGGAGGTGGCACGTTCCGGGGTCCACCGGGCGGCGTGTTGGAGGTTCGTCGGGTCAGAGGCGGATGGGCTCGGCTGTGCGGACGCCGATGCCGTCGAGCCAGCGTCTCAACGGGCGGTCGTCGTGGTCGTCTACGGCTTGGCCTACGAGGCCTGCCACGTCGGCGACGCGGCCGGACTGGTCGACGAGGACGGCGCCGTCGAGCCAGTCGACGGCCGGGCGCATGCGGCCGGTGTCGACGGCGGCGCAGGCGACGAGGGCGATCACGTGCTCGGTCATCCGCTCCGGGTCGAAGCCCGACGGGTCGCCCGTACCTGCGCCGTCGCGGATGCGGTCGAGGACGCGTCCGACGTTGGCCGGGCCCGGGCGGCCGTCGGAGGCGTCGAGCGCGTCGACCAGTACCGTCGCCCGCGCGCGCCAGATCGGTTCGATGACGCGGGACGGGTAGTCCGCCCAGCCGACCGGCTGCCGCGAGGCCCGGTCGGCGAAGATGTCGGCGGCGAGCCGGGAGACCTGCGCGTCCACCCGCTCGGGCGACAGCAGCAGGTCGCTGGCGGGCCGGTCGGCGAGCCGGGCCCCGAACACGTCGGCGAGCCGGTCGCGCTGCGACAGTTCGGTCAGCGCGGCCACGACGCCGGCCATCAGCGCGTCGGGGTAGCTGCCGAGGTTCCAGGCGGGCGCCGCCAGCCGCGTGAGCAGCCGGTCCCAGCCGGCGTACGCGAGCCCGACCTGCTCGTGCGCGGTGGCCCGCAGCACCGCGTCCAGGTCCTGCGCGCGCGTGGACGCCCACGCCGCGACGTCGCGCTCCATGGTCTCGGCCTGACCGCGCGTCAGGTCCAGCAGCTGGCGGGCGAACGCGCGCGGGACCCGGCGCAGCGGCGCGGTCCACGGCGCGACCTTGGCCGGCCGCACGCGCGCCGCGTACGGGTGCGCCAGCGCGTCGAGGCGCCGCACCCACGCGCGGGCCGCGGCGATGTGCGGGTCGGCCGACGGCTCGGTCCCGGCGACGACCGGCGCCAGCAGCGCCCGCAGCTCGCCCACCCGCAGCCACCACAGGAACGGCGCGCCGACCACCAGCACGGTGCGCCGCCGCCGCAGCCCGAACCACCGGCCGCCGCCCTGCTCCAGCCAGCTGTCGCATTCGGGGCAGACCCGGACCTCGTCGGGCTCGGGCACGCGCAGGTCGGCGGCCAGCTCGCGGATCATGCCGTGGAACTCCGGCGCGGCCTCGCGCGGCAGCGGCACCGCGGCGCTCGCGGGCCGGCGTACGAGCAGGAGCCCGAGCGCCGCCCACACGAGGACACCGGTGAGCACCACGGCGGCGACGGCCAGCACGGTGCCCGCCCCACCGCTGCCGGCGCTGCGGGCCGCCCCGACGAGGAGCAGCGCGGCCGCGCCGACGGCGCACACGGTCGCTCCCGTGCGCAGCCGCAGCACACTTCTGGCCCGCGCACGGGCTTCGGCGGCACCGGTCACCCGTTCGCCCCCATCCACGATCCGGGGATCACTCGACTCGGCCCGCCCGATGACGACCCGTGCTCGCACGATAATGCGACGAGTTCCCTGGATCATCCGGTTCGGCACGAACTCCATCCGCAGGAGTGAGCGACGCGCCGATTCGAAGGGGCCGACCGGCCCACAGTACGACTGTCCGACCGGAGTTGCGGGCGGCAGTGCGCCCCGCACGACGGAAGCCGCCCGACGAACCGGCGCCCGCAAAAGGCACGGGCGGCCGGGCCGAAGCCCGACCGCCCGAAAGCAGAACGCCACACGCCGCCGCAAAAGGCGGCGCCGCGTCAGACGCTGATCTCGCCCTTGACCGCCCGCGCCGCGATGTCCGACCGGTAGTGCGACCCGGCGAGCCGCACCCGCGCGACCGCCTCGTACGCCCGGTCCCGCGCCGTCGCCAGCGTGTCGGCCGTCGCCGTCACCGAAAGCACGCGCCCTCCGGACGACAGCACCGTGCCGTCCTCGGCGCGCCGCGTCCCGGCGTGCAGGACGTACGCGTCGGTGACCTGACCGACCTCGTCCAGCCCCTCGACGGGGTCGCCGGTGCGCGGCGTCCCCGGGTAGTTCTCGGCGGCCACCACGATCGTGACGGCGGCACCCTCGCGCCAGCGCAGCGGCTCCAGGTCGCCGAGCCGCCCGACCGCGCTCGCGTGCAGCACCGACGCCAGCGGCGTCTTCAGACGCGCCAGCACCACCTGCGTCTCGGGGTCGCCGAACCGGCAGTTGAACTCGATGACCCGCGGGCCGCGCGACGTCAGCGCCAGGCCCACGAACAGCACACCGGAGAACGGCGTGCCGCGGCGGCGCATCTCGTCGATGGTCGGCTTCACGACCGTGGCCATCAGGTCCTCGACCAGCCCGTCGGGCGCCCACGGCAGCGGCGAGTACGCGCCCATGCCGCCGGTGTTCGGGCCCGCGTCGTCGTCGCCGACCCGCTTGAAGTCCTGCGCGGGCTGCAGCGCCACCGAGTCCGTCCCGTCGGTGATCGCGAACAGCGACACCTCGGGCCCGTCGAGGAACTCCTCGATGACCACGCGCTCGCACGACGCGGCGTGCTCGCGCGCGGCGTCGAGGTCCTCGGTCACGACGACGCCCTTGCCGGCGGCGAGGCCGTCGTCCTTGACGACGTACGGCGGGCCGAACGCGTCCAGCGCGGCGTCGACCTCCTCCGGCGTCGTGCACACGTAGGAACGCGCGGTCGGCACGCCGGCGGCGGCCATGACCTCCTTGGCGAACGCCTTGGAGCCTTCCAGGCGCGCGGCGGTGCCGGACGGCCCGAAGCACGCGATCCCGCGCGCCCGCACCGCGTCGGCGGCGCCGGCCACCAGGGGGCCTTCGGGTCCGACGACGACCAGGTCGACGCCGAGCTCGGCGGCCAGGTCCGCGACGGCGGCGGCGTTCGCCGCGTCGACCTGACGCAGTTCGGCGATGTCGGCGATCCCGGCGTTGCCGGGCGCGCAGTAGAGGGAGTCGACCGCGGGGTCGAGGGACAGCGAGCGGCACAGCGCGTGCTCGCGGGCACCGCTACCGATGACGAGGACCTTCACGGGGTCGAGCGTAGTGCCCCGCCGGACGGGCTCTTCAGGCCGTTGGTCCCGGCTGGTCCCGGACGGGCCCTGATGACCGGAAATCGGCCGGGGAGATCAAGGTCATCTCACCGCAGACCACCGCGAAAAGGCGACCCGGTTTACGCATTGCGAACAAGCTGTTCAATTGGCCTTGGGATGGAATATGAAATTTAGGCCAACCAACGGCTACGGGGACCCCCAAAAAGGCACATAACATACCCGCCGGGTTGTCCGGAAGCGTACTTCCACCCTTCCCTACGATCGGTTGGCCCGGCTAGCATGCGCATCCGTATTGGCGTCTTCGTTCCGCCGCGCACCCTCGCGGATACACAGCCGAAGGCGCCTGGGTGGGATACTTCAAATCGGAGTGAACATGCTTCGCAAACGCATATACGCGATGTCGGCCACCATGGCCGTCGCGGCTGCCCTGTCGACCGGCACCGCAATCGCCGAGCCGTCGGCCACAGGTCCGACGAAAGACAAGAAGCACTGCGTCTATAACGTCGACACCAAGGTGGCCAGGTGCTACGCGACCCTGGCCGAGGCGCATGCGCCAGGGGCCGACGGCTCCCCGTCCGCGCGCGGCACCCTCACGGCCAGCGGAAGCGCCTACCTGGCGTTCATGTACGACGCCAATGGCGCGTCGCTCACGCTGACAAACACCAACGGGTGCAGCCAGAAGTCTGCCGAGAATATCCCCGGCTGGTGGAACGACCGGATGACTTCGGTTGACTCCTATTGCTACATGACGTTCTATCAAAACGCCTGGCAGGGCGGCGCGGGCTGGGGCGTGGTTCCGGGCCCCAATTACGCGCCGAACTGGTTCTATGCGGTGGCGTCCTCGTACAAAGTCCTGTAACACCTAGGCGGGTCAGCCGGCCTTTCCGGACTTCGGCGCCAGCGGCGCCAGCGGCGGCAGGCCGGCGTCACGGCAGAAGTGCGGATCCGCCGGGAACACCGCTGCGAAGTCCTCGACGACGCAGACCACGAACTCGGGCACCGGGGACGGCGTCTGCGGCGGTTTGCCGCCGACGACCGGGCGCGGAGCCCCCGGCCGCAAGAGCCCGACCGCCCACATATCGGCGCACTGCTCCACGGCGAACTGCGAGTTGTCGGCTTGGTCCACCCGGACCAGGGTGGTGCCGTGGAACGGCCGGGCCTTCAAGTCGGTGTCCGTGTAGCAGCGGACACCTTCGATGTGCGCCGGCGACTTCGCGTCCGGATACACCAGCGCGACGGCGACGCCCGTCGATGCGGTCAGGAAGACGGTCAGTGGCACCCACCACTTGCGCCGGGCCCAGCCGGTGAGTGACCGGCGCGGTGTCGGCCCGACCCCTGTACGGGTCGACACCGCGCCGGGGCGGGAGACGAGGATGTCCTCGAGGGTGTAGCGGGCCCGGTCGGAGAGTTCGGCGGGGAGGTCGGGCGCTGGGTCGTTCGGTTGCATCAGCGCGCGGACGTCGTCCGTCAGACGCATCGCTCCTCCAACCCCACTCGCACGGGCACCTTCGGGTCGTCCCGAGGGTCCTCGTTGTCCACGTCCTGCCGGTCAAGCGCGTTGCGGAGGCGGCGTTTAGCGCGGTAGAGGCGCGCGGTGAAGGCGGGTACGGAGCAGCCCATCACCTTGGCCGCCGACGATATGTCGAGGGCCTCCCAGCCGACGAGCGCGAGGACCTCGCGGTCGGTTTCGCCCAGGCTCTGCCAGGCGGTGACGACGGTGTCCCGTTCGGCGGCCTGTTCGGCCAGGTCGCGGCCCGGCTGGTCGCGTTCGACCATGAGCCGGGCCTCGAGCTGCTGCCCCCGGTTCTCCGAGCGCAGGAAGTTCTGCACGACGCCGCGGCCGACTCCGTAGAGCCACGGCAGAGGGTCCAGCCGCGGCACGGTCTCCCAGCGCCGCCACGCAATCAGGAAGACCTCGGCCGCGACGTCGTGTGCGGTGTCGGGACCGACACGGCGCCAGGCGTAACGGAACACGGCGTTGTAATGCTCCCGGTATAGATCCCGGAACGCCTCGTCCCGCCCC
The DNA here is from genome assembly GCF_029953285.1 of Yinghuangia seranimata. Classification (GTDB taxonomy): domain Bacteria; phylum Actinomycetota; class Actinomycetes; order Streptomycetales; family Streptomycetaceae; genus Yinghuangia; species Yinghuangia seranimata. Next base: position 58,218 of record NZ_JASAOI010000054.1, read on the forward strand.
ACCTGCACCCCCTGCCCCTTCACCGTCGCCTGTCTATGTCCGGGTGCCCCCGGTTCCTTGCAGGGTCGGCGGAACTTTTTTGGAAAGTTCCTCGAGGTGCGGGGACGAAGCGGACAGATGCCCGCCAATTGGTGTGACGGTACGTCAGAAACACGGCCGGGGCGAGCGGAAATCCGCGCGCCCCGCCCGGTGGTGCGGCTCCGCGTCAGGCGAAGACGATCATCGACCCCTGTCCGACGCTCAGCTGCGCAGCCCGGTACAGGACCGCCCACACGTGCCGCTCGCGGGCGTACGGCGAGGCGTCGTACGTCGGCGCGGGGCGCGGCGGGTCGAGCAGGTCCACGCCGATGTACGGCGCCAGGTCCTCCAGTTCACGGAGCATGCCGAGGCTGGACCCGAGCGGCCCGCCGTCCTCCGGCAGCGGCTCGTCGATCAGCGGCCGCGGGAAGTCGACGGGCAGGTAGGCCCCGGCGTGGTCGTAGTGCCACACCAGGTGGGAGTGCTGCGCGGCGGCCTCGAAGGTCTCCAGGAGCTGGTCGTAGTCCGCGCCGAGGCTGTCGACGGGGGTGACGGGGAACCCGGTGCGGTGCAGCAGGTAGGCGCGCCGGAGGTAGTGCAGGGAGTCGTGGTCGAAGGCGCCGACCGCCCACACGCCCTTCTCGAGGCCTTCGGACCAGCTGCGCACCGGGATGACGGGCAGGCCACTGGCCGTCAGGACGGCGTCGTAGGCCGCCAGTTCGTCCTTGAAGGGGTTTTCCGGGCTGTGGCACAGCGCCTCGACGAGCGGTACGAGCCAGACGTCACAGTCCACAGCGGAGCTCCCAGGGCGATACGGGCGGGCGCGGTGGACAAACGCTAGCCGAGGTCGCCGGGTCCGTCTCCGACGAGGCGGCGTGCGAAGTCGCGCTGTCCGGCCAGGCAGTCGCGCATGATCGCCTGCGCGGCGTCGGGGTCGTGCGCGGCGAGCCGGTCGACCAGCTCGCGGTGCCGCCGCCACGCGCCGGCAGGGCCGGTCGCGGCACGCAGGTGCGGGCCGAGGTACATCCAGGCCTGGACACGCAGCAGGCGCAGCATGCCGACCAGCCGTTCGTTGCCGCACAGCCGGCCGATCTCGGCGAAGAAGCGCCGGTCGACGAGGGCGGTCTCGTTGGTGTCGCCGTACCAGCGCGCGGCGTCGAGCCGGTCGGCGAGCAGCGCGAGGCCGGGCACGGCCTCGTCGGGCACGGTGCGCGCGACGCGGCCGATGAGCGGGACGGCGATGAGCTTGCGGGCCTCGACTATCTCGGTGAAGTCGACCCAGGTGTAGCGCGGCACCTGGAAGCCTCGGTGGTGGCCGCCGGTGAAGAGGCCGTGGGCGGCCAGGTGGATGAGCGCTTCGCGGACGGGGGTGGCGGACACCCCGAAGCGGCGCGCGGCGTCGTTGACGGTCAGCGAGGCGCCCGCTGGGAGGCGTCCGCTGACCAGGTCGTCGCTGAGCGCCTCGGCGATCTCTTCGCGCAGGCTGATGCGGCGTACCGCGCCCGCGAACGAGATGCCGGTGAACACGTCGGTCTCGGCCGGCTGCACGTAGGTCTCTTCTCACCCCGGCCGTCGGCGCCCCCGCGCCGACGGATATCCCCCATCGAGATCCGCTCGATCATATGGAATGAATGTCCGGATTGGGCAAGTAATGTTCTGGCAAAGCCGCGAGGGCCGCACCCACTCGGTCGAGCGGGCACGGCCCTCGGCACTGCTTCTGACGCGTCGTCAGCGGTGCGGCCTACGCCGGAATCACTCGCAGAACGCGTCCGCGACGGTGAGCGCCTCGTCGAGGATCGCCAGGCCCTCCTTGGCGTCCGCCTCGGTCGTCGTGCACGGCGGCACCACGTGCGTGCGGTTCATGTTGACGAACGGCCACAGGCCGCGCGCCTTGCACGCCGCCGCGAAGTCGTTCATCGCCTTCGCGTCCGCGCCCGCCGCGTTGTACGGCACCAGCGGCTCGCGGGTCTCCTTGTTCTTGACCAGCTCGACGGCCCAGAACACGCCCAGGCCGCGCACCTCGCCGACCGACGGGTGGCGCTCGGCCATCGCGCGCAGCTCGGGGCCGATCACCGACTCGCCGAGCCACTTGGCGTTCTCGACGATCTTCTCCTCGCGCATCGCGGTGATCGTCGCGACGGCGGCGGCGCACGCCAGCGGGTGGCCCGAGTAGGTCAGACCGCCCGGGAAGGGGCGCTCGCGGAACGTCTCGTAGATGGCGTCGGAGATGACCACGCCGCCCAGCGGCACGTAGCCGGAGTTCACGCCCTTGGCGAAGGTGATCAGGTCCGGGGTGACGCCCCAGTTGTCCACCGCGAACCAGGCGCCGGTGCGACCGAAGCCGGCCATGACCTCGTCGGCGATGAAGACGATGCCGTACTTGTCGCACAGCGCGCGCACGCCGGCCAGGTAGCCGGGCGGCGGGACCAGGATGCCGGCGGTGCCGACCACGGTCTCGAGCACGATCGCGGCGACCGTCGACGCGCCCTCGAACACGATGGTGTTCTCCAGGTGCGCGAGCGCGCGCTCGGTCTCCTGCGCCTCGTCCGCCGAGTAGAACGGCGAGCGGTAGGCGTACGGGCCGAAGAAGTGCACGATGCCGGACACACCGGTCTCGTTCGGCCAGCGGCGTGGGTCGCCGGTCAGGGCGATCGCGTTGGCGGTGGCGCCGTGGTACGAGCGGTAGGTCGACAGCACCTTCTGGCGGCCGGTGTGCAGGCGCGCCATGCGGATGGCGTTCTCGTTCGCCTCTGCGCCGCCGTTGGTGAAGAAGATCCGGTTCAGGTCGCCCGGCGCCAGCTCGGCGATGAGGCGGGCGGCCTCGCTGCGCGCGTCGTTGGCGAACGCGGGCTGGATCATGCAGAGCTTGTCGGCCTGCTCCTTGATCGCCGCGACGACCTTGGGGTGCTGGTGGCCGATGTTGGTGTTCACCAGCTGCGACGCGAAGTCGAGGTAGCGGTTGCCCTCGTAGTCCCAGAAGTAGGAACCTTCCGCTCCGGCGACCGGCAGGGGCGCGATGAGTCCCTGCGCGGACCAGGAATGGAAGACGTGCGCACGGTCTGCTTCGTACACGGCCTTTCCGGCCGCCGGGTCCACGATGGTCATGGGGCACAGCCTAAGCACCGCAAAACGTCCCGGACACCGGCACAGTGACAGCCGTTGCCCCCCGGGGCCGACATGGTGTCAGCCCCGGGGGTTCCGCTATGCGGAACAGCTCCGGACTAGTCCAGGAAGGACCGGATCGCGATCGTCTGGTCGCGGCCCGGGCCGACACCGATCGCCGAGATCGGCGCGCCCGACATCTCCTCCAGCGCCTTGACGTACGCCTGCGCGTTCTTCGGCAGGTCGTCGAACGTCTTGGCCTCGGTCAGGTCCTCCTGCCAGCCCGGCAGCATCTCGTAGACCGGCTTGGCGTGGTGGAAGTCCGACTGCGACATCGGCATCTCGTCGTGCCGCACGCCGTCGATCTCGTACGCGACGCAGACCGGGATCTGCTCCCAGCCGGTGAGCACGTCCAGCTTGGTGAGGAAGAAGTCGGTCAGGCCGTTCACCCGGGTCGCGTAACGCGCGATCACCGCGTCGAACCAGCCGCAGCGCCGGTCGCGCCCGGTGGTGACGCCGCGCTCGTGGCCGATGGTGCGCAGCTTGTCGCCGTCCTCGTCGAGCAGCTCGGTCGGGAACGGGCCCGATCCGACGCGTGTCGTGTACGCCTTGAGGATGCCGATGACCCGGCTGATCTTCGTGGGACCGATGCCGGAGCCCGCGCACGCACCGCCCGAGGTCGGGTTCGACGACGTCACGAACGGATAGGTGCCGTGGTCGACGTCGAGCAGCGTGCCCTGGCCGCCTTCGAGCAGCACGACCTTGCCGTCGTCGAGCGCCTTGTTGAGGATGTACGTCGTGTCGGCGACGTAGTCCTTGATCGCGTCGGCGTACTCCAGGTACTCCTCGACCACGGCCTGCACCGACAGCTCGCGCCGGTTGAACATCTTGACCAGCATCTGGTTCTTGTCGCGCAGCGCGGACTCGACCTTCTGCTGCAGGATGCCGGGGTCGAACAGGTCCTGGACGCGCAGCCCGACGCGGTTGATCTTGTCGGCGTACGCGGGACCGATGCCACGTCCGGTGGTACCGATCTTCCGGTTGCCGAGGAACCGTTCCGTCACCTTGTCGAGGGTGCGGTGGTAGGGCGTGATGAGATGCGCGTTGCCGGAGATCAGCAGCTTGGACGTGTCCACGTCCCGCTCCTGGAGCGTGCGGATCTCCTGGAGCAGCACACCGGGGTCGACGACGACTCCGTTGCCGATGACCGGGGTGCACCCCGGCGTGAGGATGCCGGAGGGCAGAAGGTGCAGCGCGTACTTCTGGTCCCCGATGACAACCGTGTGGCCGGCGTTGTTGCCGCCCTGGTATCGGACCACGTAGTCGACGGAACCGCCGAGCAGGTCGGTGGCCTTCCCCTTGCCCTCGTCTCCCCATTGGGCACCGACGAGCACGAGTGCGGGCATGAGGCGTACACCCCTTCCAGGCGGGGCATGTTTGTTCACGGGAGCCCCGGAAAGTCCAAGCCCCTTGACGCCTGCGCGCAAGGGGCTCTTGCGGGGAGAGGTTACCTGAGGAAGGACGACCGGTGTCGGCCGAGCGCGCGCTGCTCGTGATCACAGACCCCGCGGCACGCTCGGCGGACGGCGAGTCGGTACGGGTCGCGCTCGACGTTTTGCGGGCCGCGGCCCCCGCGAAGATCGTCGTTCCCACCGATTCGGCCGATCTCGAACGGGCGCTCGCGCGTCGCGGCCGTCGGCGTGTCGTGGTCGTCGCCGGCGACGGCGGACTGCACACCGTCGTGCGCCTCCTCGACCGCGCCGGCGAGCTAGCCGGGACGCCGCTCGGCGTCGTCCCGGTCGACACCCGCGCACTCCCGGCCGCCGCCGACGACGCGCACGCGATGGCCCACGCGCTGGGCCTGCCAAGCGAACCCGCGAAGGCGGCGCGCGTCGCGCTCGGCGAGCACGAGCGCCCGCACGACCTGTTGTGCGACGACCTCGGCGGGGTCGCGCTGCGCTCGGTGCGGATCGGGAACGGGGTGCGCGCGGCGCGTCCGGCGGCCGCGGCGGGGCTGGTCGGGCGGCGTGGCTGGCGGTCGATCTGGGACCGCGCGGCGCACACCGTGACGGCGGCGGTCGGGCCCGCGGGGCACCGGCTGCGCGTCGAGGCGGACGGCCGCGTCATCGCCGACGTCGACCAGCCGGTGCTCTCGGTGCATGTGGGATGTGACGATCGTGACATCTGCCCGGCAGTGTCCGTGAACGGGTCCGGCTCGCCGTCCGTAATCATGCAGGAACGGTCCGCCAACATCGCGGAGCCCGCTGTCGGCACCGCGACGGTGCTGGTGACGGCCTATCCCTCGGCGGGCCGCTTCGGTCTGCCGGCCCAGACGCGCGGGACCGCCGCCCGTCCCGCTCCGGGCGACGACGGCGACCCCGACGCCGGGCCGCCGCCCGCCGCGCACCTCGAGGTGCGGGCGCGCGAGATCACGGTGTGCGGACCGGACTTCACGTACGAGGCCGACAACCAGGCCACCGGGCCGGTACGGCTGCGGACGTGGACGCTGCGGCCGGGGGCGTGGCGGCTGTACGTGCCCGCGTCGAGCTGACGCCGGGCGGCGGAAGCCGGAAGCCGGGAGCGGCACGCAACAGGACGGCCCGCGGCGGCCGCGAGGCCGAACCGCGGGCCGTGCCCGACGGGTTGGCGTCAGCCCTCGAAGACGTCCGCGGCCGTCTTGCTGCTGTCGCGCAGGAACAGCGTGCAGCGCACCTGCTCCTCCTCCTCGCCGATCGCGCCGGCCGCGCGCGCGAGCGCGTGCAGGGCGGTCAGGAACCCGCGGTTCGGCTCGTGCTCCCACGGCACCGGGCCGTGGCCGCGCCAGCCCGCACGGCGCAGCGCGTCGAGGCCGCGGTGGTAGCCGGTACGGGCGTACGCGTAGGACTCCACGACGCTGTCCGCGGCGAACGCGCGGTCGGCCAGCGCCGCCCACGCCGCCGACGAGGTCGGGTACTTCGCGGCCACCTCGGCCGGGTCGGCGCCGGAGGCGAGCAGCGCGCGGCCGGGCTCGTCGGGCAGCAGGGTCGGGTCGGGCCCGCCGAACAGGTTCTGGTCCATCGTCGTCATGTGCCCATCCTGCACCGCCGCGCGAGCGTCGCCCCGCAGGAGGCCACCGGTGCCGCTATCGTCACAGGGCGAACGGTCGACCGGCCGTTCGAGGGGGCGTCGCAGGGATTCAGGATCATGGACACGCGGCAGCGCCGCACCCGGGTCGCGGCCGCGCTCGTCGCACTGGCCGCGGCGGTCACGCTTTCCGCGTGCGCGGAGAGCGGCGGCGCGGACCACGGCAAGGACAAGCGGCACCCTGGCGCGGGTCGGCCGGCGGACCGGGACGGGGCGGCCACCGCCTCGCCGGCGTCCGCGGCCAAGAAGGACCGGCACGGGCTGACCAGCTACCTGCCGGGCGCACCGCAGCACCTGCCGCTGCCGCCCTGGCACCGCTGAGCACGGCTGAGCCCGGCTGACCACGGCTGACCACGGCCGAACGCTGCTGGGCGCCCCCTGCCGAAAACGCGTACGGCCGCGGTCCGGCACCCCCCGAGGGTGTCGGACCGCGGCCGTTCCGTGCGCCGCGCCGAGGCGGCGCGTACGCGCCTTACTTGAGGCGGGTGCCCGCGGAACGCAGGTCCTGGCACGCCACGACGACGCGCTCGGCCATCGAGGTCTCGGCGGCCTTGCCGTACGAACGCGGGTCGTAGTGCTTCTTGTTGCCGACCTCGCCGTCGATCTTCAGCACGCCGTCGTAGTTGCGGAGCATGTGGTCCGCGATCGGGCGGGTGAAGGCGTACTGGGTGTCGGTGTCGACGTTCATCTTCACGACGCCGTAGTCGACGGCCTCGCGGATCTCCTCGAGCAGCGAGCCGGAGCCGCCGTGGAAGACCAGGTCGAACGCGCGCTCCTTGCCGTACTTGGCCTCGACCGCGTCCTGCAGCTCCTTGAGGATGCCGGGGCGCAGCTGGACGTTGCCGGGCTTGTAGACGCCGTGCACGTTGCCGAAGGTCGCAGCGAGCATGTAGCGGCCCTTGTCGCCCAGGCCGATCGCCTCGACGGTCTTCAGCGCGTCCTCGGCGGTCGTGTAGAGCTTGTCGTTGATCTCGTTGTCGACGCCGTCCTCCTCGCCGCCGACGACGCCGATCTCGAGCTCCATGATGATGCGCGCGGCGGCGCACTTGGCGAGGAGCTCCTGGGCGATGACCAGGTTCTCGTCCAGCGGCACGGCCGAGCCGTCCCACATGTGCGACTGGAAGAGCGGGTCGAGGCCCTTCTTGACGCGCTCGATCGAGATGTCGATCAGCGGACGCATGAAGCCGTCCAGCTTGTCCTTCGGGCAGTGGTCGGTGTGCAGGGCGACGTTGACCGAGTACTTCTCGGCGACGACCTTGGCGAACTCGGCGAACGCGACCGACCCGGTCACCATGTCCTTGACGGTGGTGCCGGACAGGAACTCCGCGCCACCGGTCGACACCTGGACGATGCCGTCGCTCTCCGCCTCGGCGAAGCCGCGGAGCGCGGCGTGCAGGGTCTGGGACGAGGTCACGTTGATCGCCGGGTAGGCGAAGCGACCGGCCTTCGCCCGGTCGAGCATCTCGGCGTAGACCTCGGGAGTTGCGATGGGCATGCGTATAGCTCCTCGTCAGACGAGACTGCGGCGATATGAGGGTTCGGCGCTCTGCGGCCGTATCCCCGCGTACCGGCCATCTTTCCAGACGGGGTATAGCGGCACAGCATCCCGGATGTCGCCCGTCGCGGAGCGCTCCGCACCTTCCGGGGATCAGCCGCGTTCGACGAGCTGCGCGGCCTTCCGCGCGGCGACCAGGATCGGGTCCCACACCGGGGAGAACGGCGGCGCGTAGCCGAGGTCGAGGGCCGTGAGGTCCTCGACGGTCATGTGCGCGGTCAGGGCCACGGCCGCCGTGTCGATCCGCTTCGCGGCGCCGTCGCGGCCGACGATCTGCACGCCGAGGAGGCGGCCGCTCTTGCGTTCGGCGAGCATCTTGACGGTCATCTTGTCGGCGCCCGGGTAGTAGCCGGCGCGGCCGGTCGACTCGATGACGGCGGTCACGTAGTGGAAGCCGGCGTGGTCGGCGTCCTTCTCGCGCAGGCCGGTGCGGGCGATCTCCAGGTCGCACACCTTGCTGACCGCGGTGCCGACGACGCCGGGGAACGTCGCGTAGTCGCCGCCGATGTTCATGCCGACCACCCGGCCCTGCTTGTTCGCGTGCGTCCCCAGTGCGATGTGCTGGAAGCGCCCGGAGACCAGGTTCAGCACCTCGACGCAGTCGCCGGCCGCCCAGACGCCCTCGTGCCGCGGGTCGCCGCCCCATACGTGCATGCGCAGGTCGGTGCGCAGCCCGCCGCTGTCGCCGAGCGGCAGGCCGGCGTCCCGGGCGAGGTCGGTGTTGGGGCGGACGCCCATGCCGAGCACGACGATGTCGGCCGGGTGCCGGCCGTTCGCGGTGCGGACCGCGGCGACCCGGCCGTCGGCGCCGGTCTCGACGGCCTGCACGTCGGCCTCGGTGACGACGTCGATCCCCATGGCCTCCATCTGCTCGTGCACCAGCACCCCCATGTCGGGGTCGAGCGTGGACATCGGCTGGCCGGCGCGGTCGAGCACGGTGACCTCGAGGCCGTGCCGCTTCATGGCCTCGGCCATCTCGACGCCGATGTAGCCGCCGCCGATGACGACCGCGCGGGCGCATTCCGGACCGAGGTCGGCGATCAGCGCGGCGCCGTCGTCGAGGGTCTGCACGCCGTGCACCCCCGGCGCGTCGATCCCGGGGATGCGCGGACGCAGCGGCGTCGCGCCGGTCGCCACGACGAGCTGGTCGAACCCGATGCGGTCGGCTTTCCCGGTCTCGACGTCGCGCACCGCCACCTCGCGCCGGTCGAGGTCGATCCCCTCGGCCTCGGTGCCTACGCGCACGTCGAGGCCGCGCTTGCGGTGCTCCTCCGGCGAGCGGACGATCAGCGCGTCCGGCCCGGCGACCGCGCCGCCGACCCAGTACGGGATGCCGCACGCCGAGTACGACGTGTAGCGGCCGCGCTCCAGGACGACGATGTCCAGGTCGTCGGGGCCGCGCCGCCTGCGGGCCTGTGCCGCCGCGCTGCCGCCCGCCGCGTCGCCGCCGATGACCACGAGTCGTTCCACGTTCCGCTCCTTACGTCCCCGGTGTCCCGGCCGTCCCGGATACCCCTCGGGTGCCCCCGTTGCACTGGGGCTGTCCCGACAACCAAGGCTGGGGTGCACCGGCTTCCCCGGAGACCGCGCAACGCGGATACCCTTCCGGAGTGGAAACCCTTGCTGTGAACCTGCTCGACGCCTCCTCGCTCATCACGACGTTCGGCCTCATCGGCATCTTCGTGATCATCTTCGCCGAGACGGGCCTGCTCGTCGGGTTCTTCTTCCCCGGCGACTCCATGCTGTTCCTGGCCGGCGTCGCCGCGTCCAGCTCCGCCGAAAAGGTGGTCGGCGCCAGCCTGTCGCTGCCGGGACTGCTGATCGGCGCACCGCTGTGCGCGATCGCGGGCGCGCAGCTGGGCCACCTGATCGGCGCCAAGGCCGGGCCGAAGATGTTCAGCAAGCCGAACTCCAAGCTGTTCAAGCAGGAGTACGTCGACAAGGCCGAGCACTACTTCGAGAAGTTCGGCCCGGCGAAGGCCGTGGTGCTGGCGCGGTTCATCCCGATCGTCCGCACGTTCCTGAACCCGGTCGCCGGCGTGCTCGAGATGCCCGCGCGGAAGTTCTTCGTCTGGAACGTCGTCGGCGGCGTGATCTGGACGATCGGCATCATCATGGCCGGCTACTGGCTCGGTGACGCGATCGGCGAGAGCATCGACAAGTACCTGCTGCCGGGCATCGCGGTGATCGTCCTGGTGTCGCTGCTGCCGATCTTCATCGAGGTGTTCCGCGAGCGCCGCGCGAAGAAGAACGCGCCGAGCACGGACGGCACCGCCGAGCAGGCCCGCCCGGTGAGCCACCGCCGCTGAGCCCGCCCGGCTTCTCCCCCTGTTCTCCCCCTGACGTGCGAAGCGCCCCCGGCCGATCCGGCCGGGGGCGCTTCGTCTGTCGGGGTCGCGGCGCGCGGGCTCAGCCGAGTCCGAGGTCGTCCAGCGTGTAGGCGGTGACGTAAGGCAGCCCGGCCTCGGCGATCGCGGGGGCGGCGCCGCGCTCGACGATCACCGCGACGCCGACCACGTCGGCCCCGGCCTCGCGCAGCGCCTCGACGGCTGCGAGCACCGACCCGCCGGTGGTGGAGGTGTCCTCGACGGCCAGCACGCGGCGGCCCGCGACGTCCGGGCCCTCGATGCGGCGCTGCAGGCCGTGCGCCTTGCCGGTCTTGCGGACGACGAACGCGTCGAGCTTGCGTCCCGCGGCGGCCGCGGCGTGCAGCATCGCGGCGGCGACCGGGTCGGCACCGAGCGTCAGGCCGCCGACCGCCTCGTAGTCCAGGTCCGCCGTCGCGTCGAGCATGACGCGGCCGACCAGCGGCGCGGCCTCCGCGTCGAGCGTGACGCGGCGCAGGTCGACGTAGTAGTCGGCCTCCTTGCCGGAGGACAGCGTGACCCGGCCGTGCACGACGGCCTTGTCCTTGATCTGGGCGAGCAGGGCATCGCGGTCGGCACTCATGGCGGAAAGCCTAGGGCCTGGTCGGGAGGCCTCCGGACAGGCCCTGACCCGCGGTGTGTGGCGCCGTCCCCCGCGGACGGGCGCGGGCTCCCGTCAGGAGTCCTTCTTCTCCGCGCGCTTGCGGCGGCGCCGGCTGCGGAGTGCGCGGCCGGTCAGCAGCGCGCCGACCAGCATCGCGGCCGGGGGGCCGAGGCGTCGGAGGACGCCGCGGTCGCGGGCCGGCTCCGGCTCGGCGGCGGGGACGACGACCACGGCCCGCGGGCGGGGCTCGGGGGCGGAGACGCGCGGTGTGGACGTGGTGGCCGGGCGTACCGGAACGACGTCGGGGACCTCCTGGTCGCGGACCGGGGCGAGTTCCTCGGTGAGCGCGGAGGCGAAGCGCTCGGCGAGCCGGTGCCAGGCGGCGGCCAGCTGCTCGGCCGGGAGGTCGGCGGTGCGGCCCTGGGCGGTGAGCGAGCCGTCGAACACCAGCTTGGTGTCGGTGCCCTCGTCGTCGAGCCGGATGGTCAGGACGGCCTTGACCGGCGCCTCGCCGCGGGCCTCGACGCCGTCGGCGGTGACGACGACCGCGAGCGGCAGGTCGTCGGCCTCGGCCACGGACGCGGTACCGCGGTAGGTGACGGTCGTGCCGCCGGCGCGCAGCCGCAGCCGCCCGGTGAGCAGGACGCCGTCGCCGCCGGTGCGCGGCGGTTCGTCGTTGGACAGCCCGGGCACGCACTCGGCGAGCCGCGCCGGATCGTGGAGGACGCCCCACACCAGCCGGACCGGAATCGGCACCACGACCTCGTACGCCATGGGTTCGTCCTCCTCCGCGCGGGCCCGGCGGCACGATTGCGCGCCTGTGCGACACCAAGGGGAAGCCTACGCACCGGTACTACATGTGTACGAGCACTTCGATCCGTCGTGTTCGCGCGTCGCCGCCGGAGGAGTAGGGCCGAACGCCGCAACTCCGGCCAGCAGCACGAGCGCCGCGGCGACGAGCGCGCAGACCCGCACGCGGCCGCGCCGGTCGAGGTCCGCGCGGAACAGCCACAGCACGACGCAGGTGCCGACGAGCGCGTTGACGGCGCCGACGAGGGCGACGGTGCCGGCCTGTCCGAGCGCGGGCAGCAGGAGGAACGGGAACAGGAGTCCGCCGGCGAGCGCGCCCACGTAGTCGGCGGCGAACAGGTCGGCGACGGCGTGCCCGGCGTCCTGGCGGCGGATGCGCTGGACGAGGGTCATCAGCAGCGGGATCTCCGCGCCGACGAGGATGCCGGTCGCGACGCACACGGCGAGCATGGTCGGCCGGTACAGGCCGAGCGAGTGCGCGCCGACGTAGACGACGGTGACGGAGGTGCCGCCGACGGCCGCGAGCGCACTCTCGACGACGGCGAACGCCTCGGCGGGCCGGTCGCCGAACGGCTTGGCGGCGAGCGCCCCCAGGCCCATCGCGAACACCATGACGGACAGCACGACCGAGGTCTCGGTGACCGGGTCGGGCCCGAGCAGGCCGCCGAGCGCGACCAGCGCGAGCTCGTACACGAGCCCGCACGCTGAGCACACCAGCACCGCGGCGAGCACGACCCCGCGCGCGACGCCCACGCCGAGCGGGAGGCCGCGGCGGGCGGCGCGGGGCGGGGCACCCGGCGCCGGCACCGCGAGCAGCCGGCCGGGCGTCGGACCCGGGCCGTACACCCTGCGGTGCCGGCCCTGTCCGCGGCGGCCGGCGACGGCGAACCCGCCGACCCCGCCGCTGTGGAAGAGGCCGGGGCAGGGCACCTGGTCCTCGGGGGTCACGCGGCCCGGCTGCGGGTGCTGACGATGCGCCGCTCCTGCGGGTAGGTGTGCCAGGTCGACCAGCTCAGGACGCCGTCGCGGTACTCGGCCGCTATCGCGGTGACCGCGTCGGGATGGCCCGGGTAGGCGCCGATGATGCCGCCGGGGTGCGCCTCGACGTCGGCGACCATCGCACGGACGCGCGAGGCGAACAGGTCGCGGGGCAGGTACTCGACGAGCGAGGTGAACTCGTAGTCCCAGCCGTCGACGCGCTGCGCGGCGCGCGCGGGCAGGGGCGTGCGCTGGGCGCCGAGGCACGCGACGGTCTCGGAGCAGACCCCGTGCGGGGCGTGCACGAGCACTTGGTGGGAGGCGCCGAGCAGGCGCAGTTCGAGCCGCAGGCCGCCGAGCGTCAGCGAGCGCGACGCGAGGGGCGCGAGCGGGCGCAGCCCGAGGTACCACCCGAGGGCGTCGGCACGGGTGTCGGAGTACGCGGTCCTCAGTTCGGCATGCATCACGTAGGCAGGAGGGGGTGGAGGAAGGAGGCGGTGGAGGGGCCGCAAACGGGGGTGCGCGGCCGGATTCACGGTAGGGGTTGGCCCGTTTCCCGTCGTCACCCTTGACGGTGAAAGATGTTCACTCATATGGGTGAATGTCGCTGTGGATGCGGCAGGCTGGTCGAGGATCGCCGGAGATCCCGGCATACGCCGAACAGCGTCAATCAACGCCGACCACACACGATCACAACAGGAAGTGGGACCACCGTGGGCCGACCGCTGCTCAACCGTCGCCTGGACGGCCTCGGGACGACGATCTTCGCCGAGATGTCCGCGCTCGCGACGCGCACCGGCGCGATCAACCTCGGCCAGGGCTTCCCCGACACCGACGGTCCGGACGAGATCCGCGAGGCGGTCGTCGACGCGCTGCGCGGCGGCTTCAACCAGTACCCGCCCGGCCCCGGCCACGCCGACCTGCGCGAGGCGATCGCCGAGCACCGGCAGCGCTTCTACGGCCACCTCGGCGGGCAGACGTACGACCCCGACACCGAGGTGCTGGTGACCACCGGCGCCACCGAGGCGATCGCGTCCGCGCTGCTCGCGCTCGTCGAACCGGGCGACGAGGTCATCGCGCTGGAGCCCTACTACGACTCGTACGCGGCGTGCATCGCGATGGCCGGCGGCGTCCGCGTCGGCGTGCCGCTGCGCCCGCCGACGTTCGGCCTCGACGTCGCGGCGCTGCGCGCGGCGATCACCCCGCGCACCCGGCTGATCATGCTGAACACCCCGCACAACCCGACCGGTTCGGTGCTCGGCCGGGACGAACTCGCCGAGGTCGCACGGCTCGCGGTCGAACACGATCTGCTGGTCGTCACCGACGAGGTGTACGAGCACCTGGTGTTCGAGGGATCGCACATCCCGCTCGCCTCGTTCCCGGGGATGCGCGAGCGGACGGTGACGATCAGCTCGTCCGGCAAGACGTTCTCGTTCACCGGCTGGAAGATCGGCTGGGTGTGCGCGAGCCCGGAGCTGGTCGCGGCGGTGCGCACCACCAAGCAGTTCCTCACCTACGTCTCCGGCGGCCCGTTCCAGCCCGCGATCGCCCGCGCGCTGCGGCTGCCGGACGAGTACTACGCCGGCTTCCTCGCCGACATGCGCCGCAAGCGGGACATCCTGGCCGACGGCCTGGAGGCGGCCGGGCTGACCGTGTACCGGCCGAGCGGCACGTACTTCATCACCACCGACATCACGCCGCTGGGCTTCACCGACGGCCTCGACTTCTGCCGCCGGCTGCCCGAGCTGTGCGGCGTGGTCGCGGTCCCGGAGAAGGTCTTCTTCGACGACACCCCCGAGGCCCAGGAGATCGGCCGGCCGCTGGTGCGGTTCGCGTTCTGCAAGAAGGAGAGCGTGCTCACCGAGGCCGCCGAGCGGCTGGCGACGCTGCGCGTCTGACCACCGGGGGCGGGAACGGCGACGGCCCCGGCGCGGGATGCGTCGGGGCCGTGCGCTGTGTGTGCTGTGTCTGCGGTGCCGCAGGACCGGTCAGTCCTCGGACGGCTTCTCCTCGGCCGGCGGCAGCTGCTCGGTCAGCCAGTTGGAGAACGAGATGCAGGTGCTGATCCACGCGCGGGTGGTGAACACGAACAGCTCGCGGTTGATGCCCGGCTCCAGGTCGAGCTGGGCCTCGGCGATGATCCGCAGCCGGCCGTCGTCGTGCACGTGGGTGTAGGCCTTGGGCCAGAAGTACTGGCGGTGCCAGTCGTCCAGCAGCTCCAGGACGTGGGGCTTGTCCGTGACGTCGAACTCACGGTCGAGGAACATCCTGACCGTGTAGATCTCGGAGGCGTCGCCCTTCAGCATGAAGTAGATGCGGAAGCCCTCCCACGGAGCGCCGATGTCACCCTCGTCGTCGACGAAGTGGTTGACCTGGAGCTCGGTGAGGACCTGCTGGATCAGCTCCTGCGTCGGCTTGATGACCGGCGAGGCGGGAACGAAGTTCGGCCTCGGGATCGAGGACGGGTCGATGCTCATGGGATTCCTCTCCTGACGTCTCGTGGCCATCCTCCCCCATGTCCGGACCGTGCGGTGACTCCTGTCACAGCTCGTCACCGGGCGTTTCCCGGACGTAAGGGAAATGTCACCGGGGGCTCTCTACGGGGGCTCACTCATACTCCGTACCGCCCTTCCTGGTGAGGTACGCGTCCGAGACGAGCTTGCCGACCGCGCGGCCGCGGGTGACCTCGCTGCGCCGCTCGCGGGCGGTCCGGACGACCACGCCCTCGCGCAGGTGCGCCCCCGTGCCGGAGACCGTTTCGCGGCCCTCGGCGAGCGCCACGAGCGCGGCCTCGTCGTACGGGCCCTCGTACAGCGTCGGGACGACGGGCAGGCGTACGGACAGCCCGGCGAGGACGCCGGCCAGCTCGGCGGCGTCGACCCAGCGGACGGCTCCCGACGCGTCCGAGAAGGACACGTCGAAGACGGCGTAGCCGGGCAGCTCGGCGGTCGCCTTGGCGCCGTACCCGAGGTCCTGGACGCCCTGCCCGTAGACCTCGCCGAAGACGCCCACCCGCTCGGCGCCGAAGATGGCGGCGAGCTTGGCGGCGGCCTCGGGGACGCGGTGTCCGAGGACCGCACGCCAGTACAGGTTCTTCTCGTCGCGGGCCAGCCCGAGGCCCTTGCCGCCGAAGCCCTTGGACGAGACGTACTCGCCGTCGGGGGTGAGCGTGTAGAGGCACGCCGTGCCGTGGATCTTCTCGGTGGCGACGACGGGCTCGCCGGGGGTGAACAGGTCGGGGTAGCGCTTGATGTTCTCGATGTCGATCCAGGGCAGCAGGTCGCCGGCCGCCACGACGTCGCCGCTCATGTGGACGGGGATCGGCGGCACCCATTTGACGATGCCGAGGTCGGGGGCGAAGTCGCGGCCTTCCGCGTGCGCGGCGGCCAGGTCGACGCCGGCGAGCGCGTTCGGCACGCACACGATGCCCTGGGAGAGTTCGCCGCGCAGCCGGATGGCCTTGACGCGGTTGTGGTCGGCGCCGGCGAGCCGGCCGGTGAGGCCGAGTTCGTCGACGAGGTCCGGTGGCAGGACCGCTTGTTCAGGTATGTAGACCGCCCAGTCGCCGTCCTTGTACCGCCCCTTGGCGACGACGGCCCGGTACAGCCCGACCTGGGCGAGTTCGAGCGCGTCCGCGTTGGGGTGGGTGTGGACGGCGAGTTGTTCTGCGGTGACCCGAAGTGTGGACATTCCCGCAGGGTGACACCCCGCCGGAGCGGCCATCCAACGGTTTTCGGCGGCCTGCGTGATGATGATCGCCATGCCGAACTTCATCGAGAGGCCGACCGTCGTCGAGGCGGCCGGGAACATCCCCAAGATCATTCGCGAGTACGTCGGCCGGGTGAACACCGGCGAGTCGGGACTCAGCATCGCCCACATGAGCTCGCCCGGCGGCTGGGAGGAGCCCGGCCAGACACCGGAGTTCGACGAGTACACCGTGGTGCTGCGCGGCGTGCTGACGGTCGAGTACCAGGGCGGCGTGCAGGAGGTCGCGGCCGGGCAGGGCATCCACACCAGGGCCGGCGAGTGGGTGCGGTACAGCACGCGCGGCGCGGACGGCGCGGACTATGTGGCCGTGTGCCTGCCGGGGTTCGCGCCGGAGACGGTGCACCGGGACGGCGACGGCTGAGGTCGCACGGATCCCGCCGGGCCGGGTGTCCCGGCCCGGCGGACCGGTACTAGAGCGTCGCCCAGCGGGGGTCGAGCGCGATCGTCTTGAGCTGGTCGAGCGAGAGCAGCGGCTCGGGGCGGGAGACCGGCGCGGCCTGGCCGGGCGCGTTGACGGCCGAGACCACGACGCGGAACCCGGCGGTCGTCACCATGTCGGCCGTCCAGACCACCGCCTTGCCGCCCTTCTCGTTCAGCTGCTTGATCAGCACCAGCGTGCTGCCGTCCGGCAGCGTGGTGACCGTGCAGGCCTTGGCGTCCAGGCCGCGCGTCGCGCAGCTCGTGAGGTCGCCTGCCACGTTCCCCATGCCGTTCTGGACATTGATCTCGACGTCCGACTCGCCGCGGCCGTCGTCCGCGATGAACGACCCGAAGCCCGGCTGGCTGACCGGGCTGGTGATGCGGGTGTTCGGGGGCAGCATCGACTTCAGCAGTTCGAGGATCTTCACACCGTCGACCTGCTTGTGAGACGGCGTCCTGGGCGTGGCCGTGACGCGCGGCACCGCGTCGATGACGGGCTGCCACGTCGGGCTCTGCGCGATCGCGGTGAGCTGGTCGAGCGTGAGTCCGGGATCGACGGACTTCGTGGTGGCCTTCTCGCCCCCGCCGCCGTAGGCGTCCACGCTGATCTGGGTGTCGTCCGGGCGCATGATGCTGACGGTCCACTCCTTCTGCCCGGTGTTCGCGTTCGGGTACGTGTACCCCTTGGTGCGCGCGATCTTCGTGCCGTCGCTGAGCGTGGTCGCCGTGCAGTCGCTGTAGGGCGAGTACTGCTTGGGCGCGCAGGTGCCGTAGTTCGTGCGGTTCTGCGGGTCGACGAATCCGATCTCGATGTTGACGCCTGTACGTGTGCCCTTGGCGTCGGTGTAGACGACGCCGGCGAACGCCGGGACGGTGAGCTTGGTACCGGGCGGCACCTTGCCGCTGGGTGGCTGCACGTCGGTCCCGCCGCTGTGCGGTTCCGCGACGCTGCCGCCGGCCGGGAGCAACGCCGTGAAGATCCGCAGGACTTCGTCGGCGCTGACGTCAGGTGCCTTGGGCGCCGCGGGTGCGGTGGTCGCGGCCGCCGGCGACGCCGAGGTGCCGACCGGGGTGTTCGCGGCGTGGCTGGTGTCCGAGTCGCCGCCGAGGCGTGCGACGGCGAACGAACCGCCGATGACGGCGGCGGTCAGCGCGCCGGCCGCGACGCCGACCACGCGGTTGCGGGTACGTCGCATCCGCCGTCCACGGGTGTGTCCGCGGTGCGTGAGGTCCGGGCTCGGGCCGGGGAACCGGTCGGCGGTCGAGCGCAGGGCGCCGGGCAGTTCGCGCGCGAACGCGGATTCGTCGGTGCTGTCGTGCCGTTCATCGCGGGGCATGGGTGGCCACCATTCTGGGCGCAGGGGTCGACGGGGACCCGGGCGGAGAATTCATGGGACGGGCCTGCGGAGCCCGCACGCGGAGGCGGGTCAGCGTTGCGCGAGCTCGGGGAGCTGGTCGCCCAGTTGCGCGCGCAGCCTGCGCAGGGCGCGCAGCGACTGGATGCGCACCGCGCTCTCGGTGAGGCCGAGCGCCTGGGCCGCTTCACTGACGGAGCGGTCCTCCCAGTAGCGCAGGACCAGCACGGCGCGATCCCGTTGGGACAGCCGGGCGAGCCCGTCCAGGAGAGTGAGGCGCAGTGCCGGGTCGTCGGCTTCGTACACCTGCTCCGGCAGTGTGCCGGTGGGCGTTTCGCCGGCACTGCGCTTGCGGCGCTGGGACAGGAAGACCCGGAACAGGATGCGCTCGGCGTACGCGGCGGGTGAGTCCGCGGCGCGGACCCGGCGCCAGGAGACGTAGACCTTGCCGAGCGTCTCCTGGACCAGGTCCTCCGCCGTGTGCCAGTCGCCGGTGAGCAGACAGGCCACGCGGAGCATCGGCGCGCTGCGGGCCGCCGCGAACTCCAGGTAGTCCGTGTCGTCCGTGGACCGGATTGCCATGAGCCTCCCCCGTTGCCGTCACACACCGGGGATGCGCCGACCGCATGGTTGCGTTACACCCCGCCGGACGGAATTTCCGGCGGCCGGCCTTCGTCCCGGCCGCCGGATCCGTCGCCGCCCGTTATCCGGCGGCCGGGACCGGCTGAGGCGGCGGCGGGCCGACGTACCGCGCGGACGGCCGGATGATCTTGGTGTCGGCGGCCTGTTCGAGCGCGTGCGTCGTCCACCCGACGACCCGGCTCGCGGCGAACGTCGGCGTGAACATCCCGCGCGGGAGGCCGCACAGCTCCATCACGACGCCGGCCCAGAACTCGACGTTGGTGTGCAGTTCGCGCCCCGGCTTGAGGTCGGCGAGCACCGCGACCACCTCGCGTTCCACCTGGGCCGCGAACTCCACCAGGTCGCCGCCGAGTTCGTACGCGATGCCGCGCAGCATGCGGGCCCGCGGGTCCTCGGTCCGGTACACCGGGTGCCCGAAGCCCATGATGCGGTCGCCGGCCAGCACCCGGTCGGTGATCCAGGCCCGCGCCCGGTCGGGGCTGCCGATCGCGTCGAGCGTGTCGAGCGCGCGGCTGGGCGCGCCGCCGTGCAGCGGGCCGGTGAGCGCGCCGAGCGCCCCCGCGGCGCACGACGCGAGGTCGGCGCCGGTCGACGCGATGACCCGGCCGGTGAACGTCGAGGCGTTGAAGCCGTGGTCGATCGTCGAGATCAGGTACGCCTCGACGGCGCGCGCCCGTTCGGGAGCCGCCACCTCGCCGGTGACCAGGTACAGGTAGTTCGCCGCGTAGCCGAGGTCGTCGCGCGGCTCGACGGGCTGTTCCCCGTGCTGGAGGCGGTGCAGGGCGGCGATCAGCGTCGGCACGACGGCGGCGAGCGCGAGGGCGTCCTGGGCGCGGCGGCGCGGCGTCGAGTCGTACAGCGGGCGCATGCCGTAGGCGCTGCCGACGAGCGGGAGCAGCGCCTTGACGCCGGCGAGCGGGCCGTCGGCGCGGGTGGCCTCGGCGACCGGCGCGAGCAGCGGGCGCACCGCGTCCGGGACGCGGCGCAGCGGCGCGATCTCGTGGACGAACCGGTCGCGGGCGGCGCGGTCGGGGAGTTCGCCGTGCAGCATCAGGTGCCACACGTCCTCGAAGCCGCGCCGCTCGGCGAGTTCGACGGCCGAGTACTGGCGGTAGTGGTAGAAGCCTTCGCGGCCGCGGACGTCGCCGATCTCTGTGTCGGTGACGATGACGCCCGCGAGTCCGCGCGGCACCTCGACGGTCGTGTCGCGGCGTGGCCCGGAGTGCGGTGCGGCGGCCAGTCCTGGGGTGGTGGACATGGCGGTCCCCCTTTGTTCGCTCACTGTCGTGTTCCACATGGGTCGTGTCTTGACTGTCGCCCTCCTACTTGAAATCGTCAATATTGATCGAGTCAATGTGGGCGATGTGAGCGAGCGTTCGGTGAGAGGACGAAGCGGTGGCGGTTGAGGAGCGGGACCGGCACCGGCTGACCGCGGACGAGGTCGCGCGGCTGCTCGGGGTCAAGGTCGAGACGGTATACGCGTATGTCAGCCGTGGACTCCTGACCAGCGTGCGGGCGGCCGACGGGCGCACCAGCCTGTTCGCCGCCGACGAGGTCGAGGCGGTCGCGCGGCGGGCCGGGCGGGGCCGCGGTACGGCCGCGGGCGGCGGCGGGCTCGAGGAGGTCAGGACCGGGCTCACGCTGATCCGCGACGACGAGCTGTTCTACCGCGGGATCGCCGTGTCGGGCCTGGTCCGCGGACACGGGTTCGAGGCGGTCGCGGGCCTGCTGTGGAGCGGCGGCCTCGACGCGGGCGGGGAGTTCACGGCCGATCCGGGCGCACTCGCCGTCGCGCGCGCGGCGGTCGGGGCGCTGCCCGCGTCGGCGCGCACCATCGACCGGCTGCGGGTCGCCGTCGCGGCGGCGGCCGCCGCGGACCCGTTGCGGTACGGCGCCGACGCCGAGTCGGTCGCGGCGACCGCGGGCGGGCTGCTGGCGACGATGGTGGAGGCGCTGCCGCTGCTCGGGAAGCCGATCACGGGCGACGGGTCGCTGGCCGCGCGCCTGTGGCCGCGCCTGACCGTGCGGCCGCCGAGTCCGGCGACGCTCGCCGCGCTGGACGCCGCCCTGGTGCTGACCGCCGACCACGGGTTGGCGGCGTCGACGGTGGTGGCCCGGATCGCGGCGTCCGTGCGGGCCGACCCGTACTCGGTGGTGCAGGCGGGGCTCGGCGCGGTGGACGGGCCGTACCACGGGCTGGCGAGCGCGCTCGCGTACCGGCTGCTCGCCGAGGCGCACGCGTCGGGCGACCCCGTCTCGGTGCTGTCCGACCGGCTGCGCTCCCGCGCGCCGCTGCCGGGCTTCGGGCACGAGGCGGGCGTCTACCGCAACGGCGACGTGCGGGCGCGCGAACTGCTGGAGTTCCTCCGAGACATCCCCGAAGCGGCCGCCGTGACCACGACCGTCGACCGCCTCACGGACGCCCTGGCCCGCCGCCCCGCGCTGCGCCCGAACATCGACCTGGCGCTGGCCGCGCTGGCCCTCTCGTGCGCGATGCCGGCCGACGCCGGCGAGGGTGTCTTCGCCGTCGGCCGCACCGCCGGCTGGCTCGCCCACGCGGTCGAGGAGTACGACGCCCGCCCGCAGCGCTTCCGCCCCACGGGGGTGTACGTCGGCCCGCGGCCGGACTGACCGCGGGCCGACGACCGGCTATCGGCTCAGAGCGTCTTCGCCGCCGCGCGGCGGGGGCTGACCTCCAGCGCGTCCTGGGCCGCGTCGAGGTCGACCACGACCGTGTCGCCGTCGGCGATGTCCCCGGCCAGCAGTTCGCGGGCCAGGCGGTCGCCGATCGAGGTCTGGACGAGGCGGCGGAGCGGGCGGGCGCCGTAGGCCGGGTCGTAGCCGGTCAGGGCGAGCCACTCGCGGGCCGCGTCGGTGACCGTCAGCGTGATCCGGCGGTCGGCGAGCCGCTTGCCGAGGCGCGCGACGGACAGGTCGACGATGTGCGCGAGTTCGTCGGTGCCGAGGGCGTCGAACACCACGATGTCGTCGAGCCGGTTGAGGAACTCCGGCTTGAACGACCCGCGCACGACCTCCATGACCCGGGCCTTCTGCGCCTCGGGCTCCAGGCTCTGGTCGACGAGGAACTGCGAGCCGAGGTTGGAGGTCAGGATCAGCACCGTGTTGCGGAAGTCCACGGTGCGGCCCTGCCCGTCGGTAAGGCGGCCGTCGTCGAGGACCTGCAGGAGGATGTCGAAGACCTCGGGGTGCGCCTTCTCGACCTCGTCGAGCAGGACGATCGTGTACGGCCTGCGCCGCACCGCCTCGGTCAGCTGGCCGCCCTCCTCGTAGCCGACGTAGCCGGGGGGCGCGCCGACGAGCCGGGCCACCGAGTGCTTCTCGGCGTACTCGCTCATGTCGATGCGGACCATGGCGCGTTCGTCGTCGAAGAGGAAGTCCGCGAGCGACTTGGCCAGTTCGGTCTTGCCGACGCCGGTGGGGCCGAGGAACAGGAACGAACCGGTGGGCCGGTCGGGGTCCGCGATGCCGGAGCGGGCGCGCCGGACGGCGTCGGACACCGCGCCGACGGCCGCGTGCTGGCCGATCAGGCGCTTGCCGATCTCCTCCTCCATGCGCAGCAGCTTGCCGCGCTCGCCCTCGAGGAGCCGCCCGGCGGGGATGCCCGTCCAGGACGACACGACGTCGGCGACGTCGTCGGGCCCGACCTCCTCCTTGACCATGGACGCGCTGGCGGCCGCAGTCTCGGCGGTGTGGGAGGCCTCGACCAGTTCGCGTTCGAGCGTCGGGATCTGCCCGTACATGAGCTTGGACGCGCTCTCGAAGTCACCGTCGCGCTGCGCGCGTTCGGCGGCACCGCGCAGGTCGTCGAGCTGCTTCTTGAGCTCGCCGACCTTGTTGAGGCCGGCCTTCTCCTGCTGCCAGCGCGCGGTGAGCCCGCTGAGCTGCTCCTGCCGGTCGGCGAGGTCGCGGCGGATCTTCTCGAGGCGCTCCTTGCTCGCCGCGTCGGACTCCTTGGCGAGCGCGAGCTCCTCCATGTGCAGCCGGTCGACGGAGCGCTGGAGTTCGTCGATCTCGACGGGCGAGGAGTCGATCTCCATGCGCAGCCGGGACGCGGCCTCGTCGACGAGGTCGATGGCCTTGTCGGGCAGGAACCGCGCGGTGATGTACCGGTCGGACAGCGTGGCGGCGGCGACCAGCGCGGCGTCGGCGATCTGCACCTGGTGGTGCGCCTCGTAACGGGACTTGAGGCCGCGCAGGATCGCGATGGTGTCCTCGACGCTCGGCTCGCCGACCAGCACCTGCTGGAAGCGCCGCTCCAGCGCCGGGTCCTTCTCGATGTGCTTGCGGTACTCGTCGAGCGTGGTGGCGCCGACGAGGCGCAGTTCGCCGCGCGCGAGCATGGGCTTGAGCATGTTGCCGGCGTCCATGGCGCTGTCGCCGGTGGCGCCCGCGCCGACGACGGTGTGGAGTTCGTCGATGAAGGTGACGACCTCGCCGTCGCTGTCCTTGATCTCGGTCAGCACGGCCTTGAGGCGCTCCTCGAACTCGCCGCGGTACTTCGCGCCGGCGACCATCGCGCCCAGGTCGAGGGCGATCAGCCGCTTGCCGCGCAGCGACTCGGGGACGTCGCCGGCCACGATGCGCCGCGCGAGCCCCTCGACGACGGCGGTCTTGCCGACGCCGGGCTCGCCGATGAGCACCGGGTTGTTCTTGGTGCGGCGGGACAGCACCTGGACGACGCGGCGGATCTCGGCGTCGCGCCCGATGACCGGGTCGAGCTTGCCGTCGCGGGCCTCCTCGGTGAGGTCGCGGCCGTACTTCTCGAGCGCCTGGTAGGTGCTCTCGGGGTCCTGCGAGGTGACGCGGGCACTGCCGCGGACCTTGGTGAACGCGTCGAGCAGCGCCTGCGGGGTGGCGCCTTCGTGCTTGAGTACGTCGCCGACCGCACCGGACGTGCCGGCCACGCCGACCAGCAGGTGCTCGGTGGACACGTACGCGTCGCCCAGCGCCTGGGCGCGTTCCTCGGCGTCGTTGAGGACGGTGAGCGTGTCGCGCGCGAGCTGTGGCGCGGACACCGTCGAGCCCTGCGCGCGCGGCAGCCGGTCGAGGGCCTGCTCGGCCGCGGCCTTCACGCGGGACGGCTCGACGCCGAGCGCGGCGAGCAGCGGCACCGCGGTGCCCTCGGGCTGTTCGAGCAGAGCAAGCAGCAGATGCGCGGGCTCCACCTGGGGGTGCCCGGAGGCCGCCGCCTTGCGGACGGCGGTGGAAAGGCTTTCCGCGGCCTTCGTGGTGAGCTTGTTGGCATCCATGTTCGCTGCGCGACTCCTTCTGCGTGGGGACCGTGTTCGGGGGTTTCCCGCTCTACCGAAGCCAACGAGGGCAAAGTTGAGTCTATTCCACTCAAGTTTCTGGAGGGCGGGTTCCCTGCGTCTACCGTCGTGCGATGACCACCGCACCGACAGGGCCGAACGACCTCGCACCCGCACCGGCGCCCGCACCCGCCGCGGCGCCCACCCCGCCCGCGCACGCCGCCGGCCCGCTCGCCGCCCTCGACGACGAGGCCTACCTGGCCTTCTGGCGCGAGTACCACCTGTGCACGCTCACCACACTCCGCGCCGACGGCACGCCGCACGTCGTCCCGGTCGGCGTCACGTTCGACCCCGAGACCCGCACCGCCCGCGTCATCACGCGCGGCGACAGCCGCAAGGCCCGCAACGTCCGCGCGGCCGGCCCCGCCGGCGCCCGCGTCGCGGTGTGCCAGATCGACCGGCGCCGCTGGGCCACCCTGGAGGGCGTCGCCGTGGTCCGCGACAACCCGGCGTCCGTCGCCGACGCCGAGCGCCGCTACGCCGAGCGCTACCGCCCCCCGACCCCCAACCCCGAGCGCTGCGTCATCGAGATCCACGTCGACCGCGCCCTCGGCCGGGGCTGACCGCGCGGGCGCGCGACGCCATAGAGTCGCTTTCCGACCGAACGGGGTGGTGCGCATGCCGTGGTGGAACCGCGGGAGCGAGGGGTCGCGGCCCGATGTGGCGCGCGGAACGGCAGCACCAGCCGAAGGACCGGCCGCCGACGGCGGGTTCGACATCGTGCGCCGCGGCTACGACCGCGGCCAGGTCGACGCCGTGGTGGCCGCCGTCCGGGCCGCCTCCGCCGGCGGGCCGCCCGTCGACGCCGAACGCCTGCGTGCCGGCGGGCTCATGATCGTGCGGCGCGGCTACGCCCGCGACCAGGTCGAGGCGTGGCTGGACGCCGCCTCCGCACGTCTCCACCCGCCGTCCCCCTGACGCGGTCGAGTCCTCGGCGTACCGGAACGCCGTCGGGCGGGCGGCCCGACGGCGTCGGCGCTACTGGTCCGCGCGGCCGCGCTTGGGCCGCCACACCACCAGCGCCGTGCCGGTCTGCGGCTGAACGCGCACCAGGTCGCGGCGGTACGACGCGTGGACCGCCGCCTCCCGCTGCGCCTGGGCCGCGCCCGCTTCCGCGGCCGCGGCCTCGAGTTCGGCCACCCGGTGCCGCAACGCCTCGACGTGGTTCTCCAGTTCGAGGATGCGCTTGATGCCCGCGAGGTTGATGCCCTCCTCCTGGGAGAGCCGCTGCACCTCGCGGAGCAGCACGATGTCGCGTGCCGAGTACCGGCGCCCCCGGCCCGCGGTGCGGTCCGGGGACACCAGTCCGAGGCGGTCGTACTGGCGCAGCGTCTGCGGATGGAGCCCGGAGAGCTGCGCCGCGACCGAGATGACGTACACGGGCGTGAGGTCGCTCAGTTCGTACGGCCCCGCACCGGGTCCCCGGCCCGGGATGCCGCCGTCCGCTCGCATGTCACGCTCCCTTCGCCGCTTGCATCAACGTCGCGCGCGGGTCCTCCGCCGCGGTGGCTTCGCGGTACGCCTCGAGCGCCTCGAGCGCTTTCGGCTGCAGCTCGGTCGGGACGAGCACGTCGACGGTGACCAGCAGGTCGCCGCGGGTGCCGTCCTTGCGGGCCGCGCCGCGCCCCCGTACGCGCAGTGTCGCGCCGTTCTTCGTGCCCGCCGGCAGCTTCAGGGTCACCGGCTGGCCGCCCAGCGTCGGCACGGTGACCTCCGCGCCGAGGACCGCCTCGGGGAACGTGACCGGCGCGGTGACGGTCAGGTTGTCCCCCTTGCGCCCGAACACCGGGTGCGGACGCACGTGGACGACGACGTACAAGTCGCCCGCGGGGCCGCCGCGTTCGCCCGGCGCGCCCTTGCCCTTGAGCCGGATGCGCTGGCCGTCCTGGACGCCCGCCGGCACCCGCACCTGCATGGTGCGTGCGCTCTTGGCCCGCCCGCTGCCGTGGCAGACGATGCAGGGCTCGTCGACGAGGAGCCCGCGCCCCTTGCAGTCGCGGCACGGTTCGGAGAACGCGAAACCGCCCTGGTTGCGGCTGGTCTGGCCGGTGCCGCTGCAGGTGGGGCAGGTCCGCGGCATGGTGCCCGCCGCGGCGCCCGTGCCGTTGCAGTGCCGGCACGGCTCGGAGCTGGTCAGCCTGATCGGCACGGTCGCCCCGTCGACCGCGTCGGTGAAGTTCAGGGTCACTTCGGACTCGACGTCCTGTCCGCGGCGCGGCGGCTGCTGCCGCCCGCCCTGCCGGCCCCCGAAGAGGCCGCCGAACAGGTCCCCGATGCCCCCCGCGCCCCCGGCCTGCTGCCCCGCGGCGCCACCGCCGCCGAACAGGTCGCCGAGGTCGAACGGGAAGCCGCCGGCACCGCCCGCGCCCGGCGGGCGGAACCCGCCGTTGCCGAACAGCGCGCGCGCCTCGTCGTACTCCTTGCGCCGCTTCTCGTCGGCGAGTACGTCGTAGGCCTCCGAGATCTCCTTGAACCGCTCCTCCGCGCGCGTGTCACCCTTGTTGGCGTCGGGGTGGAACTCGCGGGCGAGCTTGCGGTACGCCTTCTTGATCTCGGCCGTGCCGGCGTCCTTCGGGACGCCGAGCACCTTGTAGAAATCCTTCTCCAGGTAGTCCTTGGTACTCACGGCGTCCCGCCTCCCTTCCTTCCGGGCTGTGTCGTGTTCAGCCGTTGTCCGATTCGGCGCCGGGGCTCGCGGCCTCGCTCGCCTCGGCGGGCTCGGCCACCGCGACACGCGCGGGCCGGATGACCCGCTCGCGGAACTGGTAGCCCGGCTGCAGGATTTCGACGCACGTCGGCTCGGTGACGTCCGGGGCGTAGCTGTGCAGCAGCGCCTCGTGGACCACCGGGTCGAACGGCTCGCCCTTCTTGCCGAAGCTCTGCAGGCCCATCTTCGCCACGATGGACTCGAGCGACTCGGCGACCGACTTGAACCCGCCGGCGAGCTCGCCGTGGTCGCGGGCGCGGCCGATGTCGTCGAGCACGGGCAGCAGTTCGGTCAGCACCTTGACGAGGGCCTGCTCGCCGACCGCCTGCCGGTCGCGCTCGACGCGCTTGCGGTAGTTGGCGTACTCGGCCTGCAGGCGCTGCAGGTCCAGGGTGCGCTCGGTGGCCTGGGCGCGCGCCTCCGCGAGCTCCGCGGCGGAAGCCGACGGCTCCGCGGCGGGGGCGGAGCCGCCCTCGCGGGCGGCTCCTTCCTGCTCGGCGGGAGTACGGACCTCACCGGTCTCGGGGTCGATGCGTCGCTTGTCGCGGATCACCGGCTCCTCGGGGAAGCCGTGCGAACCCTCCGTCACGCAGCACCACCCTCACGCTTGTCCTCGTCGACGATCTCGGCGTCGACGACATCATCGTCGGCCGCACCCGGGGTGTTACCCGCGGAAGCGCCCGCCGCACCTGCGGCGTCACCCGGCTGCGCGCCGGCGTACATCGCCGAGCCGAGCTTCTGGCTGGTGGTCGCGACCTTCTCGGCGGCGTCGCGGATGGCCGCGATGTCCTCGCCCTTGAGCGCGTCCTTCAGCTCCGCGACGGTGGCCTCGACCTCGGACTTGACGTCGCCCGGGACCTTGTCGCCGTTGTCCTTGAGGAACTTCTCGGTGGTGTAGACGAGCTGCTCCGCCTGGTTGCGGGTCTCCGCGTCCTCACGGCGGCGCTTGTCCTCCTCCGCGTGCTCCTCGGCCTCGCGCATCATGCGGGAGATGTCGTCCTTGGGCAGGCCCGAGCCGCCGGTGATGGTCATCGACTGCTCCTTGCCCGTCCCGAGGTCCTTGGCGGACACGTGGACGATGCCGTTCGCGTCGATGTCGAAGGTGACCTCGATCTGCGGGACGCCGCGCGGCGCCGGCGGCAGGCCGGTCAGCTCGAACATGCCGAGCTTCTTGTTGTACGCGGCGATGTCGCGCTCACCCTGGAACACCTGGATCTGCACGGACGGCTGGTTGTCGTCGGCCGTCGTGAAGATCTCCGAGCGCTTCGTCGGGATCGTGGTGTTGCGCTCGATGAGCTTGGTCATGATGCCGCCCTTGGTCTCGATGCCAAGCGACAGCGGGGTGACGTCGAGCAGCAGGACGTCCTTGACCTCGCCCTTGAGCACACCGGCCTGGAGCGCGGCGCCGATGGCCACGACCTCGTCCGGGTTGACGCCCTTGTTGGGCTCCTTGCCACCGGTCAGCTCGCGCACGACGTCGGCCACGGCCGGCATGCGGGTCGAGCCGCCGACGAGGACGACGTGGTGGATCTCGGACAGCTGGATGCCGGCGTCCTTGATGACGTTGTGGAACGGCACCTTGACGCGGTCGAGCAGGTCCTGCGTGAGCTGCTGGAACTGCGCGCGGGTCAGCTTCTCGTCCAGGTGCAGCGGGCCCTCGGCCGACGCGGTGATGTACGGCAGGTTGATGCTGGTCTCGCTCGAGCTGGACAGCTCGATCTTGGCCTTCTCCGCCGACTCGCGCAGGCGCTGCAGCGCCATCTTGTCCTTGGACAGGTCGACACCGTGCGCGTTCTGGAACTGGCGCACCAGGTGGTCGACGATCCGCTGGTCCCAGTCGTCGCCGCCGAGGTGGTTGTCACCATTGGTGGCCTTCACCTCGACCACGCCGTCGCCGATCTCCAGGAGCGACACGTCGAAGGTGCCGCCGCCGAGGTCGAAGACGAGGATGGTCTGCTCGTCGCCCTTGTCGAGGCCGTACGCCAGCGCGGCGGCGGTCGGCTCGTTGACGATGCGCAGGACGTTGAGGCCCGCGATCTCGCCGGCCTCCTTCGTGGCCTGGCGCTCGGCGTCGTTGAAGTACGCCGGGACGGTGATCACCGCGTCGGTGACCTTCTCGCCCAGGTACGCCTCGGCGTCGCGCTTGAGCTTCTGCAGGATGCGGGCGCTGATCTCCTGCGGGGTGTACTTCTTGTCGTCGATCGCCACGGACCAGTCGGTGCCCATGTGGCGCTTCACCGAACGGATGGTCCGGTCGACGTTGGTGACGGCCTGGCGCTTGGCGACCTCGCCGACGAGCACCTCACCGTTCTTCGCGAAGGCCACCACGGACGGTGTGGTCCGGGACCCCTCCGCGTTGGTGATGACGGTCGACTCGCCGCCTTCGAGAACGCTGACGACAGAGTTCGTCGTACCGAGGTCGATTCCGACCGCACGTGCCATGTTGGGGACCTCCAGGGGGAAGGTTGAGCGATACGCGCTCAAGGATGAACGACCATTTCAACGGCGTCAAACCGCTTGAGTATTCCTGACTCAACTTTACTGCCTGTAGCGGTCGCATAGCGGGGCTGTTTGGCGATTCCGCCGCCACGCCGACACTGGAAGTCGCCATCGGCGATCACCGCAAAGCCCTGGGCCGGGCCCACCCCAAGGGGCCCCCTGGGTCGGGGTTCCGGGGTGGTCTGTGTCAGCATGCGGTAAGGAAAACTGACGGGTCGTCACATCTCGCGAGTGTTGCAATGCACCCGCAGTGATGGAGATCATCCGTTCAGCGGATAAGTTACCAGTCGGTAAGATGCACGCACGGCCGTACGCTGACGGCCGATACACGCCCCGGAAGGGACGTCCCACCGGAGGAGCAGAACCGCGATGCAGCTCGCAGCCATCGTCATAGCGCTGGTCATCAGCGTGGTCGGCTTTGCCCTGCTCGGGCGCGCCGCCGTGTACATCTATCAGTACGTCAGACTCGGCCAACCCGTCCTCGGCCGCTCCGGCCCGGTCGGCAAGCGCCTCGCGAACATGCTCACCGAGATCCTGGGCCACACCCGGATGCTCAAGTGGGGCGTCGTCGGCGCGGCGCACTGGTTCGTGATGGTCGGCTTCGGCGGGCTGGTCCTCACCCTGGTCAACGCGTACGGCCAGCTCTTCGACGCCGAGTTCCACCTGCCGATCATCGGCCACTGGATCGTCTGGAACGTCATCGAGGAGGTCCTCGGCTTCACGACGATCCTCGGCATCCTGACGCTGATCACGATCCGGCAGTTCAACCACCCGCGCCTGGCCGGCCGCAAGTCGCGCTTCGCCGGCTCGACGTTCTGGCAGGCGTACTTCGTCGAAGGCGTGGTCCTCGGCGTCGGCCTGTGCATCATGACGCTGCGGGGACTGGAAGGCGCGATCAACGGCGAGACGTCGTACAACGCGCACTACCTGTTCTCGTACCCCCTGGTGAAGGCGTTCTCGGGCCTGTCGGTCGACACCCTGTCGAACCTGATCTACCTGGTCGCGGCCCTCAAGATCGTGATCTCGACGGCCTGGGCGGCGACGATCGGCCTGAACCCGTCGATGGGTGTCGCGTGGCACCGCTTCACGGCGTTCTTCAACATCTACTTCAAGCGCGAGTCCTCCGGCGCGGTCGCGCTCGGCGCGCTGCAGCCGATGACCTCCGGCGGCCAGCCGATCGACTTCGAGGACCCGAAGGACGACGACATCTTCGGCGTCGGCCAGGTCGAGCACTTCAGCTGGAAGGGCCTGCTCGACTTCGCGACCTGCACCGAGTGCGGCCGCTGCCAGTCGCAGTGCCCCGCCTGGAACACCGGCAAGCCGCTGTCCCCGAAGCTGCTCATCATGTCGCTGCGCGAGCACGCGTTCGCCAAGGCGCCGTACCTCCTCGCCGGCGGCGGCAAGGACCTCGGCGGCGACGAGAAGGGCAGCGCCGAGCAGCTCGCCAAGGTCCCCGCGGCGGCGCTCGCGGAGGCCGAGCGGCCGCTCATCGGCGACGCCGCGGCCGGCGGCATCATCGACCCGGACGTCCTGTGGTCCTGCACCACCTGCGGCGCCTGCGTCGAGCAGTGCCCCGTCGACATCGAGCACGTCGACCACATCGTCGACATGCGCCGCTACCAGGTGCTCATCGAGTCGGCGTTCCCGTCCGAGGCCGCCACGATGCTCAAGGGCCTGGAGAACAAGGGCAACCCGTGGGGCCTCGCCCCCAAGGCGCGCCTCGACTGGGTCAAGGAGCTCAAGAAGGCCACCGGCATCGAGGTGCCGGTCATGGGCCAGGACATCGACCCGACCGAGGTCGAGTACCTGTACTGGGTCGGCTGCGCCGGCGCCCTCGAGGACCGCGCGAAGAAGACCACCAAGGCGTTCGCCGAGCTGCTGCACATCGCGGGCGTCAAGTACGCGATCCTCGGCAAGGACGAGTCCTGCACCGGTGACTCGGCGCGCCGCCTCGGCAACGAGTTCCTCTTCCAGATGCTCGGCGCGCAGAACGTCGCGACGCTGAACATGGCCTTCGGCGAGGACGACGAGGACGAGTCGACCAAGCTGCCGGCGGCGAAGAAGCGCATCGTCACCACCTGCCCGCACTGCTTCAACACGATCGCCAACGAGTACCCGCAGCTCGGCGGGCACTTCGAGGTCGTCCACCACACGCAGCTGCTGCAGCACCTGGTCGACGAGGGCAAGCTCGTGCCGGTCGGCCCCGTCGAGGGCCTCATCACCTACCACGACCCGTGCTACCTCGGCCGGCACAACAAGATCTACACGCCGCCGCGCGAGATCATCGCCAAGGTGCCGGGCCTGCGCAACGAGGAGATGCACCGCCACAAGGAGCGCGGCTTCTGCTGCGGCGCCGGCGGCGCGCGCATGTGGATGGAAGAGCGCATCGGCAAGCGCATCAACAACGAGCGCGTCGACGAGGCGCTGTCCCTCAACCCGGACATCGTCTCCACCGCGTGCCCGTTCTGCCTGGTCATGCTGTCCGACTCGGTCACCGGCAAGAAGCAGTCCGGGCAGGCGAAGGAGTCGACGCAGGTCGTCGACGTCTCGCAGCTGCTCCTGCAGTCGGTGAAGATCCCCGAGCCGGTCGGCGCGCCCGCCGGTCCCGCGGCCGGTCCGGCGGCCGGTCCCGCGGTCGGCACCGAGCCCGCCGCGGCGGCCGAGGGCGCCGACGCGTAACCGCACCGCTCCACGCGCGATCCGATGCCGGCGGTCCCCCACGGGACCGCCGGCATCGGCGTATCTCCACATCTACCAACGCCCGAAAGGCAATTCCGGCAGGACTACGCCAACGCCACCCCGCACACACCCGGTACCGTCAAGGGTGTGACCGGCAACGACCCCTACGGCCAGCACCAGCAGCGGTACGACCAGTACGGCAGGCCGCTGCCGCAGCAACCCCCACAACCACAGCAGCCTGCGCCGCAGTATCCCGAGCAGTACGCGCAGTACTACCCGCAGCAGTACGCCCAGCAGCAGGCGGAGCAGGCCGAACGCGAACGCGCCGAGCAGGCCGAACGCGAGCGCGCGGAACGGGCCCGGGCCGAGCAGGCGCGGCACCGGCAGCAGAGCGAGCCGCCCGCGTACCCCGGCGGCCCGCTGGCGCTGCCCGACGAGACCAGCATCTACGTGTACGGGCAGACTCCCGACGGCTACACGCGCGTCACGCCCGCCGTGCCGCCGCCGACGCCGCGGTCGGCCGGCACCGTGTACCGCGCGGGCCAGCCGTACGGCGCCACCGCCCCGGAGCGCCCGCTGGTCTGGCAGGAGCTGTTCAGCGGCCTGATAGCCCGGCCGCTGGCGACCCTGGAGCGGGCCCGCGACCAGGCGTTCTGGTGGCCCGCCCTGATCGTCTCGGCGCTGTGCGGCGTGCTCGCGCTGGTCGCCAACGACAGCGCCCGCAAGGACGTCGTGACGTCCACCCTGAGCACCAGCGTGCCCGCGCTGCTCATCACCGCGGTGCTCGTACCGGCGTTCCTCGTGGTGCTCGGCTGGGTCACGAACATGCTGGCCGCCACCTTCGGCGGCAACGGCGAGGCCGGGCCGCTCATCACGCTCTCCATGCTCGTGGTGTGGCTCGCCGACCTGCCGCGGCTCGCCATCGCGCTGTTCACCGCCGACGGCAACAAGGCCGTGGTCGCGCTCGGCGTCGCGACGTGGGCGGTGACCGTGTGGCTGCTGACGGCGCTCGTGGAACGCGTCCACGAACTGCCGTGGCCCAAGGCGCTGGGCGCCGTGTCGGTACAGGCGATCGGCGTGCTGCTGGTGCTGAAGCTGCCGCTGACCGGCTGACGCGCGTGCCGGCCGGCCGGCCTGCCTCGCATCGCGGGTGGGCCGGCCCCGGCGCCCTCCCGCGGCCGCTGTCCGGCCTCGGACGACCTGGCCGCACAAAGCGGACCACAACCGGACCACCCGGACCACAAGCGGCCCCAGATGCGCCTCG
This sequence comes from Yinghuangia seranimata, assembly GCF_029953285.1. Lineage (GTDB taxonomy): Bacteria > Actinomycetota > Actinomycetes > Streptomycetales > Streptomycetaceae > Yinghuangia > Yinghuangia seranimata. The sequence goes on from NZ_JASAOI010000054.1 coordinate 91,438, forward strand.
GATGGATCTTCCCGTCCCGCCCGGCACGCGGTTTCCTCGACAACAGGAACAGCGCATCCAGCGCTCGCGACCACGCGGCGGTCCCGGCCCCGGCCGAGGACGTCGGATCGCACGCTACGGCCCGGCCGTACGACCGCCGCGGTGAGGACCGGACATGCTCGTGCGGCGACGCTCCCTCGGCCCCGGCCCAGGCGGAGCCCCCCTGGCGGCCCAGCTCGCGGCCGCACTGTTCTACGCGACGGACCGGGGCTGGCCGGTGCTCCCCGGCGCGTACCTCGACCACGGACGCTGCTCGTGCCGCTCGCCGCGCTGCCCGGAACCCGGCGCGCACCCCGGCGACGAGGTCGCGCACACCGCGGCGAGCCGCTCGGCGGACGTGCTGCGGGCCTGGTGGAGCCGACGGCCGTACACGGTGTTACTCGCCACCGGCTTCGAGTTCGACGTCCTCGACGCGCCCGCCCCGGCCGGCTACGCGGCGCTCCGCGAACTCGCCCATGTCGGCTTCGCCTCCGGGCCGGTCGTGCACCTGCCGTCCGACCGCCTGCTGTTCCTCGTCCGCCCCGGCGCCCGCGACGTGTACTGGTACACCATCGACCACAACGACGCCGCGCACCTGGACGTCCGCCACCACGGCCTGGGCCACGTGGTCCCGGCCCCCGCGGGACCCCGTCCCGGCGGCCCCGAGCCCCGCTGGGCCGTCGCGCCCGACCCGTCCGACCGCCGCCTGCCCGAAGCCGTCGACCTGCTGGGCACCCTAGTGCGCTCATGCCAGCACGCCGCCGCCCGGGCCACGCACGTACGCGAGGAGGTGAGTGGTTGACAGCTCCCGCTCCGCCCCACCGGGCACACCGCCCCGCGGCCGCCCACCCGGCCCCACGGCAGCGGGCCACCCGGAGGGACCGAGTCCCACACAGTGCCGCATGACAACGGCCCCGCCGCGCGCCCGGAAACCATTCCCGTCGGGCGCCCCTCGGCGGGGCCGTTCACTGTCTCTGTGCGCGGCGCTGTCTCTGTGCGCGGCGGTCCCGGATCGCGGAAGACCGACCACGGCGCGGGCATGTACGCCCTCGCCCCCTACGCGTCGAGGATCTGGCCCTCGCGCGACACCACCGGCGGAAGGACCGACCACGGGAAGTTGATCCAGTCCTCGGTGTGCTTCCAGACGTACTCGCACTTCACCGACGACTGCGGCTTCTCGTAGATCACCGCGCAGCGCACGTCCGCGACCGCGTCCTGGCAGAAGTCGCGCACCAGCTTCAGCGTCTTGCCGGTGTCCGCGACGTCGTCGGCGACCAGCACCTTCTTGTCGGTGAAGTCGATGATGTTCGGCACCGGAGCGAGCATGATCGGCATCTCCAGCGTGGTGCCGACGCCGGTGTAGAACTCGACGTTCACCAGGTGGAGGTTCTTGCAGTCGAGCGCGTACGCCAGCGCGCCGGCGGCGAAGACCCCGCCGCGGGCGATCGACAGGATTATGTCCGGCTCGTAGCCGTCCGCCGCGACCTGCTCGGCGAGCTCGCGGGTCGCGGTGCCGAGCAGCTCCCAGGTGAGGTTCTCGCGCACGTCGGTCATGTCGGGGACGCCTAACTGGTGATTCGGGGGCGGGGTATCCGATTCTCGCCGATCGCGCGGGGCGATCGGACCACTCAGATCTTCGAGCGGTGGAAGTTCTGGAACGAACGCGAGGCCGTCGGGCCGCGCTGGCCCTGGTACCGCGAGCCGTACACCGAGGACCCGTACGGGAATTCGGCGGGCGAGGACAGCCGGAACAGGCACAGCTGCCCGATCTTCATACCGGGCCACAGCTTGATCGGCAGCGTCGCGACGTTCGACAACTCCAGCGTGACATGCCCCGAGAACCCGGGGTCGATGAAGCCGGCCGTCGAATGCGTCAGCAGCCCCAGCCGCCCCAGCGAGCTCTTCCCCTCGAGCCGGCTCGCGACGTCGTCCGGCAGCGTGATGACCTCGTACGTCGACGCCAGCACGAACTCGCCCGGGTGCAGGATGAACGGTTCATCCCCCTCCGGCTCGATCAGCCGCGTCAGATCCGGCTGCTCGACCGCGGGGTCGATGTGCGGGTACCGGTGGTTCTCGAACACCCGGAAATACCTGTCGAGCCGGACGTCAACACTGGACGGCTGGACCATGTCCGCCTCAAAGGGGTCGATCCCGACCCGACCGGCGTCGATCTCCGCGCGAATGTCCTTGTCCGAAAGCAGCACACAGCGAGGGTAGCCGCCACACCCGCAATCCCCCCAAACGGCCCCGCCAACCCACCCCCACCCCCGCGCCCCTCAGCAAACGCTGTGCGCCCCTCGGCCGCGATCGGGTACAGTGTGAGCCGCGAATCCCTGATCGGGGTTGGCGGTCGCGGGTGTAGTTTAATGGTAGAACATGAGCTTCCCAAGCTCAGAGCGCGAGTTCGATTCTCGTCACCCGCTCCAGTATGAAGGCCCAGGTCACAGACCCGGGCCTTGTTTGTTGTCTGGACCAATTACGAGCCGCGTGCCAGATCCGTGCCAGATGTGCCGGTCGGAGCGGGTCCCTCACCCGAGCCCGAACCCTGGCCGGCCCCCTTCGGCTTGGACCTCCTCCCCGTTGTCCCGGCGCGGTTCGCCCTCGGCTTCTCCGCCCCCCGCCGATCCGCCCGCACCCGCTTGTCGAGCTGCTGTGCCACGCGCCGCTGCTGGTCCTCCGTCGAGTGCTGATAGATCATCGCGGCCTTCTCCGTCGACTGGCCGGCCCGCACCATCACGTCCTTCAGCGTCGCCCCGGACTGCGTGGCGAGCGTGTTCCCGGTGTGCCGCAGGTCGTAGAACCGGAAGCCCCGCCGCATCCCGACCTTCGCGCACGCCTTCCGCCACTTCCGCCCGAACGACGACCGCCGAAACGGCGCCCCACGCTCTCCGACGAACAGCAGCCCGTCATCGCCCTTGGCCGCATACAGCTCCATATGCAGCGCCACGTCGGCATCGAGCAGCGCCGGATAGAACACGGTCCGGCTGCCGGCCGCCGACTTGGGAGCACCGGTCACGCGCCGCCCCGTCGTCAGCTCCGGCGATGCCTCCGTGATGGACAGCGCCCGCCGCGTCTGGTCGACGTCTTCGCGCCGCAGCTCCGCTTGCTCCTCAGGACGCAGCGAGCAGTACGCGGCCAGTTGGACCATCAGCCGCCACCGCGGCCCCATCGCATCCGCCAGCGCATCGACTTGGGCGACCGTGGCCACCGGCCGTTCCTTGGGTGACTCCTGCCCGGCGCCCTTGATCCGGCATGGGTTGCGGTCGATCAGTTCGTCTTCCTCAAAGGCCGTCTGGAAGACCGCCTTCAGCAGGCGGTACGACTTCGCCACCGTCGTCGCCCCAGTAGCCCGGAGCCGTTCCGCCCGCCATGCCCGCACATCCGGCGCGGCGATCTCGTCCAGGTCGTACTCGCCGAACTTGGGGAGTAGATGCAGCCGGAGCAGCCTGCGGTACAGCTCCTCCGTCGTAGCACCCAAGGGACGCTCCTCGATCCACTTCAGCGCGTACTTCTCGAAGTTCACCGCACCTGTATCCGGGTCCCGCCAGTGGCCGCCCCTGATCTCCGCCTTCTTCAGCGCGACCCAGTCATCGGCGTCGTCCCACGTCTCGAAGGTGTCCGGCGCCGGCCGCATGAGACCGTCCGGGCCCAGGTAACGCGCCTGATACCGCCCTGACGGCAACTTCCTGACGTTCCCGAACCGGCGCCGCTCGCCCTTGTTGTTGCCGCTCATCGGAAGCTCCTGCGGTACCCCGCCCGACGCCGACGCGGCGGAGCGGGCTCGACGGTATTCGCCGCCAAGTAGCTGTCCACCACGCTCTGCCGGATGCGAACGTGGCTGCCGACTTTCACGTACGCGATACGCCGTTCCGCGATCAGCCGGCGCGGGAACCGCTCCGTCGTGCCCAGCAGTTCCGCCACCTCGACGACCGACAGCAGCCGGTCTTGCGCCTCGTTCATGCGGCCCTCCCCCGAGTTGCCGAATTGCTGGGCTGTCCGTCTGCCTGCGCCGTCGCTGCGTCGAGCGCGGCGCGCCAGCGCTGGCGTTCGGCGATCGCTGTTAAGAGGCGGTGCGAGATCGAGGGCACGTCCGGATCGCTCGGCCGGGCATGCTCCCAGATGTACCGATCGACGTCCGTGCCCCTGTTCGTCTCGCCGAGCCGTTCGAGCACCCAGGCCCGCCGTTCGTGCTTGTGGTCGGCGAGCGACTTGCCCGACCACTTCCGCGACACCAGCACCCGCCGGCCGCCGTAGCCCAGGTGTGTACGGCGATGCGCTTTCGCCTTGCAATGACCCGGCTGCATCCCGTCCCGCGCGTGCTTGGGCTGGACGCCGTACCGGAGCCAGTTCGCGCAGGCAGGCGAACACGGCTCGAATCGCAGCTCCTCTGCCAGCCGGTCGACGTGGTCCCGCTGCGCGTCCGAGTCCGGCTCGTGGCACTCGTGCACGGACTTGTTGAGGTACTTCGCGAGATAGCCGATGCACCGCCGCGCGTCCCTCGACCGGACGAGCACGCCCTTCGCGTTCACCTGAACCCCGAATCGTGCGACGTGCACCGCCTCCGCGGTCTCTTCGGCATCCAGTTCGTCGAGCGCTTCGTCCCACGTCGCCAACGCGACGCCGGTATCCGGGTCGACGTAGCCGCCCAGCTCGTCATCCCAGACCGGCACGGCATCGCCGTCGAATACCGGTTCGTCGCAGTCCGGCCACCACACCTGGTGATACGTCGCCGCCGCAACCTGCCGCAGCTCCGCCCGCGACACCGTCCCGCGAATCGCGAGGTGGACGTGAGGCGCAAGCCGCCGTTGCGGCTCCACCACGGCGAAGTACTGCACGTCGAAGCCGACCAGCCGCCGCAGGTTCTGGATGAACCGATCAACGAGCTTGGAGAAGTGCAGCGCGTCCCGCGCGGCCCGCCGGTAGTCGTACGAGATCGCGTCGACGGGCGTCCCGTCCTTCCGCACCCGCCCGTACGAGGGCAGGGTGAGCGTGACGAACAGCGAGGGCCGGAACGTCTTCCCGTGCGGCGCCGTGTACGCCTTGCCGACGGTGCGGGCGTCGATCTTGCGTCGAGGCAGGTCGACGACGTCATTCCGCCGCCGCGTGGAGCGGGCCCTCCGCTTCGCCTTGTCCGGGTCGACGTTGCCGCGCACCCCGGACCGGGTGATCTCGTCATCGAGCGCGGCCAGGTCGCCGGCGAGTTGTTCGCGTTCCTCGCCCGCCGCCTGGTCGTGATCCCGGGTGACGTCCGCCCTCACCTCGACCAACCACCGCTGCGTCTGGTTCGGCTCATCCGCCGACAGGTCCGGTTCCTCGGTCAGGTGCCGGCCCTCCCGGCAATGCGCCATCCGCAGCTGACGCTTCCGCTCCGCACACGACGCGCACACGCTCGCCAGCGCCGCCCCGCAGGGCACGTCCACGACCTCGACTTCGCCGGTCGTGATGTCGGTACGCCGCAGCGCCACCGGCCGGATGCACACCCCGTGTTCGAGGGCAGCGGCCCGCACGACCTCCTTCGCGAAGGGCATGCGGGCCCGCTCCACCCGCGTCGTTCGGCCGGTCATGACCCGCTCCGTCGCGCATGGGCCCAGACCGTCAGCCGGTAGCCACTTAGCCGACCGGACACCTTGTGCAGCGTGTACGGGCCGATGTACCCGTCTTCGTGGTCCTGCACGGTCATCACGGCACGGCGCGCATAACGTCGGCCCACGCGACGAGTTCAGCCGGGTCGTCAGCAAGCTGCCCGCTGATCTCCCACTCGGTTTCCACGTGGTTCCAGCTCATCTGCACCGACACCAGCACGGGCAGGCCCGGGTGTGCGGCCAGGTAGTCCCCGAACCCGCCGAGGGCATCCGCCCCCGACGCCATGTCGATCCCGTTCATGCCGCACCACCCGCAGCAACGTCGCGCACCATCGTGTCGATGTCCGCGTCCGAGACGAACGCCGCCCGTACCCGCACCGGTTCCGGGTGCGCCTCCCGCTTCACATATCCGACGCCCGCGCCGGTCTTCGGGTCGGCCGAGATCAGGTCCGCGGTCGCACCGCGGTCCCGGGCCCCGGAGGCGAGCACCATGTCCACCTGACCCGGCTCGCCCAACCGCAGCGCGATCCGGTCCGGGAACAGGTTGCGGAGGTTCATGACCTCCTTACGCGGATCCTGAAGCGCCCCAATCACGCAGAACCCGACCGACCGGCCTTGACTGGTCAGCGTCCGGCGTGAGCACGACGGCCGCTACGTCGAGGCCGACGCCATCCGCTGGACCGTCCAAGGCGAACCGACTGCCACCCGCACAGACGCCCCGCTCGCCCTCGCCGACCTGTTGCGAGTCGCGCCGGGCGAGCCGATGTTCACGTACGACGAGGTCCACACTGCCGAGCACGGCAGGCTGCGCCAGACGCACCGCACCTACGTCCCGTTCTCCGTGATGGTCGGCACCCCATACGAGGAGACGGCCCCGCCGCCCGCGCCCGCGCTCTTCGGCGCACTCGAAGCCGCCGGCTACCAGCTGCACTGGGTCGAGCACCTCCGCACGCGGATGCCCATGCCCGACGAGGCCACCACACTCCGACTGGCCGAAGGCGTCCCGTTGTTCCAGGTACTCCGCGTGACGCTCAATCAAGACGAACGTCCGCCTGCACTAGAAGAGTTCAAGATTCCGGGGGACGACTTGGAGATGACGTATCGAACCTCGCCGCAGCAGGTTCCGCACACGTGACGTGTGCGGTATCCGCCCTAACTGTCTCTGCAGACAGATACAGTGTCGGGAGCAGAACGTAGTAGAACGTGCCAGATTTCCTGGCCCTTGTTCCACATTGTTCCAACAAAGACCGAGTCCCCTCGCGCCCGGGAAGACGATGAGGGGACCCGGCCAATCAGGTACGGCTAGAAGGGTCCGGGTTGCCCGGGCCCTTCTCCGTGCGTCCATCGCCACACCGCATCCGCGACGTACACACAGCGCCAGATGGCTCGTCCTACACGAGGCGCGTACCGGCGGAAGTGATCTCTGCCAGTCCGTAACCTCCTGCGCAGCCGAGGCGCCACCGTAGGCGCACGCATCAGGTTCTCCACGTTCACTCCATTCACCGCCACCTAACTCACCGAATGTCGGCGAGCGAGACGGCGGCGAACGGACTGGGCCTGAAGTCCAGTTGCGGTCCGCCACGACCGACCTTACTCGGCGTCGGTCCAGGCTCTCCGGCGAACGCACAGACTTTGGGCCCGACAACGAAACGCAAAGTGAGCTCACTCTCGCACCGTTGGTGCTTCGTTGCCGCGAGTAGGTAGTCAATGGCTAGTGGATGGTTAGTGGATAGCTAGTCATTGACTAGATCCCAGGCAACACGGCCAATCGATATGTGATTTGCCTCACACGGCATCTTGCTGATACCCCAACTCACTTGTGCGGCCTGTCTATAGGTTCGCAGCAATCTCCGTGCACAACCCACGCGCCAGAAGGTGCGCCAGCTGCGCCACTACATCCGTCGGCACCGCGCCGAGGTTCACGAGTCCATCCCCGTGAACGTTCACGTCGGCCTTCAGCGCGCCGAAGCCGACCGCGATCCCGGCCAGGGTCAGCATGTCCGCCAGCTCCCGCGTCGCGCGGTCAGCCTCGCTCCACCCGCGGACATACGGGGTCCCGTCGTGGAACACCTCCGCCCGCGGCGCGCAGGTGCTCGTTGTCGGCAGCGGTAAACAGCAACCGCGGTGGCCGGCATTGGCTTTATGTGCTGTGGGGCGGCCCGGCGGAGACCAGGACGACCGTGGATATCCGGTCTGACGCGAGCTACGGATCAAAAGCGTTCGTCGTGGCGAGGCCTCGGTCCTAGGGTCCTGACCATGGACTCACAGCCGCCTCGATCCGAGCAGCACCAGCAGCGGCGAATGGACGGCGGACCGTATCCATGTCCTTGCTGCCGGCTCATGACGTTGGAGTCGTTCGCCTGCTTCGAGATCTGCCCGGAGTGCGGGTGGGAAGACGACGGGCAGGACGACTCCAACGCGGATCAAGTCTTGGGCGGTCCGAACGGGTCGATGAGTCTGACTCAGGCGCGCGAGGAGTACGAGGCCTTCATCGCTGATGGCGTGGGCCCGGACTCGGTGAGCCGTGGTGGCGTGGGAAGTTGGTGGGCTGCGGCGAAGCGTTTCATGGACGAGCAGCCGCAATGAGCAGTCGCCCGCGGGGCGGGCCCCAGCAGGAGTTGTCAGCATGACCAACATTGAAATTCCGGAGCACCTGATCAGCCTGAAGCTCGCGGCGGGCAGGGCCGCCGTGGCGCTGAGCGAGCATGTTCGGGCGCATGGGCCTACGCGGGGCTGGGCCGCCGAGACGATGGCCGAGGGCATCGCGCTGCAACGAGAGTGCGAACGGGCGGACTTCGCCTTCAAGCAGGCCCTTGAAGGCACAGTCTTCGCCTATCCGGAAGGTGACCGCACTGCGCGCCTGGCTCTGGCGAAAGCTGCCGCCCTGCGGGCCGAGATGGAGCGTGCCCGATGGGGGGATCCGGCGCGGTGAAAGAGGGTCAGGGTTAGGTAGGCGTCTTGGCAGGCGGTGCGCTGGCGCAGGTCAAGAGGCCTGTTGGGGTGATCGTGCAGCTCATTGCCAAGCTCAGCGTCTGGTCTGTACGAACTCGCGGTAGGCGCCCGCACTCCGGATCCGTGTCTTGTCTCGCCGAACCGCAGCGGGGCCCGTCTCTTCAGACAAGATGATGCGCACGGGATGCGGGACATGGCGCCGAGTGGTGCCGCAGCTCTCGCGGCGATATGCGTGGGACATCGGGGGATCTTGAACTCGCGACGGGGCAAAGAGTCTACGGCCGCCAGCGTGGCCACCGTGCAGGCTGAGGCAGCGATCAACCGTCTCGTCTCGAAGGCGCCGACTGAGCAGCGGAGGCTTGCCGACGGGCGTGAAACCAGCGTTGTCCTGGGCGGAATGATCTCCGAGTGGGAGCAAATCCGAGGTGGAAGCGTCGAGGTCGGCAGCGTTCGGAACCGGTGCGTCCGCGTATCGGACGATGCATTGGTGATTGGTGGCACGCGCCCCATGGGGGTGAGTGTCGACCTGTGCGCGATCAGCGATCACGCGCACGCTCGAACCTTCGCGTCCGGCTACCGGGAGATGGTGATCGGCAATGAGCCTCCCGTGGCGTACTGGTGCGCCACCGTGATCGTCGAGGACGTCCTACCCGTCATGCTCGCGGTGCTGGACCGCCAGCTCACCGGGGCTGTGGGGTTGTTGGACTGGTACCTCGATACCCCATGCACGTCCAGGTTGTGCCTACACCATCCAGACGCAGACGACATGCCCTTCTGTAGTTCACCGAGCTGTGCCGCGGCTTCACCGGACTCCCCTTGTGACTGTCTGTGCGGCGGCATCAATCACGGAATGGGCGAGGACGCGATTCGGCGCGCGCAGCCGCAGGCCCCCGATTGGTCCACAGCTCCCGCGCCCGTCTGGCAGCCGAATCCTGGCAGCGTTGAAGTCGACCGCGGAGATCGGCGTGTTGCCAGGCGGAGCCCGTTCGGAAAGCACGGTGGACGCGTTCGCCCGCCATCGTTGCCGTGGGCGTCCAGGCCGGGAGAGGCCACCGCGCCGCAATAGTCCCGGACGGGGTCAGGTGGGCCACCCGCAGCGGTTCAGGCTTGGCGGGGGCCGTAGAGGTGGGCGGAGACCGTGGGCTCGTTTTCGAGCAGGTAGTCGACGGCGGTCCAGAAGTCGGCGAGGCGGGGATGGGCGCGGGCCGAGTCGCGGTCGAGTTTGAGGCCGAAGAGGGCGTCGTCCGGGTAGGTGGAGGCGGCCGGGACGAGGCTGGCGGCCGGCGCGGCTTCGCCGGGGATGGGGCCTACGCGGCAGCCGAAGGTGATGTGGTCGGTGTGGGTGTCGGTGCCCCAGGTGCCGAAGATGACGTCGATCCACACATCGTGGTCGCCGTGGTGGTAGCAGTTCGCGTAGAAGACCGCGTACGGCTCGCCGTCGTTGCGGATGAACCCCCAGACCTTGTCGATCGGGACGTTGCAGCACTCGCAGTCGTACGTGTTCGAGCCGCGGTCGGGGTCAAGGCTGAGGTTCATGCACCCCATGATCGCTTTGAGGGGAAATAGCCGTACAGGCACCCCCTACGGCCCAGGCCCATGATCGATCCTGGGCCGTCTGTGGGCCGTGGAGGGTCAACCAACGGCGACCGAGGCTGACAAGCGGTGGCAGAGAATACGCAGGTCAGGGGCAGGGTAGAAGGTGGCAGCCCAGGTCGGAGGTGATCTCCGTTAACTCTCAGTCAACTAGAGTCGCTGGGCCCATCAACGCGCGTCATGAGCAGGCACTCAGCCCGGTTCAACTCCGCGAGGCTTCCGGGAGCGTGCGACGCGAGCCAGGTGTCTATGCGGGCCCAAGACTCGGTGACGCTGCCGAAGACCACGTCCATGCCTCGGCGAGGCCCGTCGATAATCATGCGCAGATCATCGGGGTCAGGTGCGACACGAGCCAGCGCAGGCCGGTCATGACTCCGGCGGACGTGCCAGATGCGTGCCAGACGGGGCGGTGAACCGCGGTCAACCGGGGGTTCGAACGGCGCGGGCGGACCCGGGTGCTGCGGCCTCCGGTGCAGGTCAGACGCCATACCAGCTTGATCACGCACGTGATTCCCAAGCTCAGAGCGCGAGTTCGATTCTCGTCACCCGCTCCATGACGAAGGCCCAGGTCGTAGACCTGGGCCTTGTTTGCTGTCTGGGGTTCTACTTGCAGCGGGTGCCGGTGGGGGGCAGGGTGCCGTCGGTGAGGTAGGTGTTGACGGCGTCGTCTATGCAGGTGCTCTTTTTGCCGTAGGCGGTGTGGCCTTCGCCTTCGAGGGTCAGCAGGGTTGCGTCGCCGAGTTCGGTGGTGAGGCGTTCCGAGGAGGCGTACGGGGTCGCGGGGTCGCCGGTGGTGCCTACCACGAGGATCGGGGTGTCCTGCGGGCCCTTGATCGGGTGGGGCTTCTCGGGGGTCTGGTAGGGCCAGAACTGGCAGGACCAGCCTTGGAAGTCCTCGGCGGCGGTGTCGCGGGAGAAGAGCGGGGCCTCCTTGTGGAGGCGGTCGAGGACCTGCTGGATGCGGTCCGGCGAGGGCTGGTCGCCGTGGCGGTCGGCGCAGCGGATGGCCGAGATGGCGTCCATGCTGCCGTCGTAGTGGCCCTTGTCGTCGCGTCCGTTGTAGTTGTCGGCGTAGAAGAGCAGCGCGGAGCCGTCCTTCTTGTCCATCGCGAGGCTGAAGGCCTCACGCAGCCACTTCCACCGTTCCTCGTTGCCGTAGAGCAGGCTGGTCATGCCCGTCCAGCCGAGGCCGGAGGTCAGCTTGCGGCCGTCGAAGCGGGTCGAGAGCGGCTTGGTCCGCAGGCCGTCGAGGAAGTCGACGCCGATCTCGGCGGCCTTGTCGGGGTCGCTGCCGAGCGGGCAGCCGGAGTGCGTGGTGCAGTCCTTGGCGAAGTGCTGGAAAGACTGCTCGAAGCCGACCTGCTGGTCGACGCTGTGGGCGAGCGGGTCGTCGCTCGGGTTGACGGCGCCGTCGAGGACGAGGCGGCCGATGCGGCCCGGGAACTCCTCGGTGTAGAGCGAGCCGAGGTACGTGCCGTACGAGTAGCCGAGGTAGTTGAGCTTCTGGTCGCCCAGGACCGCGCGCAGCACGTCCATGTCCCGCGCGACGTTGCGCGTTCCGACGAACGCGAGCAGGTCGCCGGACTTCGCCTTGCACGCCTCGGCGAACTCCTTGCTGCGCGCCTCGGAGAACGCCTTGCCGGCCGCGTGGTCCTTGGGGTCGGGGCCGTCGTCGGCGTTCCGGCGGTCGCGGGTGGCGTCGGCGAGGCACTGCACGGGGGCGCTGTCGCCGGTGCCGCGCGGGTCGAACCCGATGACGTCGAAACGGTCGTGGATCACGCCGTCGAAGTCCTGGTACGCGTACTTGAGGTAGTCGACGCCGGACTGGCCGGGGCCGCCGGGGTTGGTGAGCAGTGAACCGATCCGGCTGTCCGGCTTGGCGGCGGGCTCGCGCATCACCGCGATGTCGACGGCCCGCGCCGCCGGGTTCTCATAGTCGAGCGGGACGTGGAGCTTGGCGCACTGGAAGTCGCTCTCGTCCTTCTTCTTGGTCTTCGGGTCGTCCGGGCAGGGCTGCCAGGCGAGTTGCTGGCCGTAGAAGTCCTTGAGCGCCGGGTCGTCCTGGCCCTTGGGCTTGGGCGGCGGCGGAGGAGGGGGCGGCGCCGGGGACTCCGGCGCGGGCGAAGCGGCGGCGTTCTGCACGTCGTTCGCCTTGTGTTGCTTGGAGCCGCTGGTCGTGCAGCCGGCGAGCAACGCCGACGCGACGACCGCCGCGGGTATCGCGCGGCGAACTAGCGTGCGCCGGCGCGCTGCTGGGGAGACGGGGATTCTCACGCCGCATGACTACCACACGACCCCAACATCGGGTTGGCTGTTTTTCGCGCGCGCATTCGAGCGGGTGCCGGGCAGGGGTCAGGCGACGGCCTTCTTGATGATGGTGGCGAGGACGGCCTCGTCGGCGGGGGTGAGCTTCGTCAGGGCGAACGCGGCGGGCCACATGGTGCCTTCGTCGAGGGTGGCCTGGTCGCTGAAGCCGAAGGTGGCGTAGCGGGCGTTGAACTTCTCGGCGCTCTGGAAGAAGCAGACGACCTTGCCGTCCTTGGCGTAGGCGGGCATGCCGTACCAGGTCTTCGGGGCGAGTTCGGGGGCGTTGTCCTTGACGAGGGCGTGGATGCGCTCGGCCATGATGCGGTCGGAGTCCTGCATCTCGGCGATCTTGGCGAGCACTTCGCGCTCGGCCTCGGCCGCCTTGTCGGCCTTCGAGGCGCGGCGCGAGGCGGCCTTGAGCTCCCGGGCGTGCTCCTTCATCGCGGCGCGTTCCTCGGGGGTGAACCCGTCGAACGCGGGGCCGGTCTTCTTCTCGGCGGCGGTCTTCTTGGCGGCCTTCGGCGCGTCGCTCATGGTGTTTCCTCTCGGGGCGTTCGGTGGCTTGACCTCGCACAATCAATGTTAGGGAGGGTCCCTCGGGGAGGGCTTCTCCAAAACTGACGAGGCCCGGCCGGCGGACGGATCCGCTCGGCCGGGCCTGTGCCGGGTCGGTCAGGCGACCGGGTGCAGGACGCGGGTGTCGCTGTCGGCGGCGGTGTCCTCGAGGCCGCGGGGCATCTTCGACGGCCACCAGTTGCGGTGCCCGAGCAGCACCATCAGCGAGGGCAGGACGACGATGCGGACCACGATCGCGTCGATGAGCACCGCGGCGGCGAGGCCGACGCCCATCTGCTTCATGTCCATCATGCTCAGCGTCGCGAAGACCGCGAAGACGGAGACCATGACGATCGCCGCGCTGGTGATGACGCCCGCGGAGCTGGTGATGCCGCGTTCCACGGCCTGCTTGGTGGACATGCCGCTCAGCGCCGCCTCACGGATCCGGCTGACGACGAACACGTGGTAGTCCATCGACAGTCCGAACAGGACCACGAAGAGGAACAGCGGCAGCCAGGCGATCACGGCGCCGTTGGACGTGAAGTCGAGGATGCCCTCGGCCCAGTTGCCCTGGAAGACCAGGACGAGCAGGCCGAACGCGGCCATCGCGGAGAGCAGGTTGATCGCGATCGCGGTGAGCGCGACGACCACCGAGCGGAACGTGAACGCCATCATCACGAAGGTCAGCAGCAGCACGAACCCGATGACCAGCGGCAGCTTTTCCATCACGTGGTCGGCGTAGTCGACGTTGTCCGCCGTGTCGCCGGCCACCGCGAACTCGGCGCCGGAGACCTTGCCGACGGTGTTCGGCAGGATGTCGTCGCGCAGCGCGTTCAGGGCGTCCTTGGCCTGCTTGCTGGTGCTGCCGTACGGCGAGGTCACGTCGACGGTGAAAGCGCGGCCGTCGGCGGAGGCCTTCACCTCGGGGGCCTCGTGCGTGAACAGCCGGTGCGTGCCGACCTCGGCGAGCGCCTGGTCGAGGGCGGCGCGGGTCTCGTTCGACCTGCCGGGCGCGGACAGGACGACGATCTCGTCGGCGGCGTGCTTGCCCGGGAAGGCCGCGGTCATGCGGTCGTACGACTGGATGACGGACATGTCGCGCGGGAAGTCCTCGAGGGACGAGTTCTGCAGCTTCATCCCGACGGTCGGCACGGCCAGCACCGCGAGCGCCGCGACGGAGATGCCCAGGGTGGCCTTCGGGTGGTCGAGCGCCGGGCGCAGCATGGCCTTCCACAGCCGCGGCTCGCGGTCCTGGCGGGCGGTCAGGCGCCACAGCAGCGGGACGCGCGGGCGGTCGATCTTGTTGCCGAGCTTGGCGAGCAGCGCGGGGAGGACGGTGAGCGAGCCCGCCATGGCGACCAGGACCACGATGATGCCGGCGGTGGCCAGCCCGGAGAAGATCGCGTCGCCCGCGACGTACATGCCGGCCATGGAGACGGCGACCGCGAAGCCGGACACCACGACCGCGTGCCCGGAGGTCTGCGCGGCGACCTCGATCGCGTCGATCTTGCCGAGGCCCTTGGCGCGCTCCTCGCGCTCACGCCGCACGTAGAACAGCGAGTAGTCGACGCCGACCGCCATGCCGATCATCATGATCACGTTCATGGCGCTGCCGGGGTCGGGGACCAGCGCGCTGACGAGCCCGTACAGCCCGAACGACCCGAGCACCGCGGTGAGCGCGAGCAGCACCGGCACCGCCGCGGCGATGAGCGCGCCGAACGCGACCATCAGGATCACCAGGGTCACCGGCAGGCTGAACATCTCGGCGGTACCCAGGTCCTTGCCGACCTGGTCCTCGATCCCCTTGTGCAGCGAGCCGTCGCCGACGAGTTCGACGCGCAGCCCCGGGTTGTCCTCGGCGACCTGCCGCCCGGCCTTCTCCAGCGGCCCGACGCGCTCGGCGGCCTTCTCCGGGTCGCCCTTGTACTCGACCGGGACGAGGTAGGCGGACTTGTCGGCGGAGACCATCGCCGCGCCGACGCCGGCGACCTCCTTGAGGCCCTTCATCCGCGCGGTGACCGCGGCGGCGGCCCGCTCGGCGGCGGCCCGGTCGAGGGTGCCGGACTTCGCGGTGATCAGCACGTTCTCGGACGCCGGCGGCACCAGCCCGTACTGCCGGGTGATCTCCCCGGCCCGCCCCGACTGCCCGACGCCCATGTCGGACGCCTTGGCCTTGTGCGTCCCGGCCATCCCGCCCGCGACCATGCACACGGCCACGAGCGCGACCCAGATCCCGATCGCCCGCCAGGGGTTCGTGGCACTCCACCGCGCGAGGCGCACGGTCGCGGTGGTCTTCCGTCCCCTGCCCGCCCGTGGCGTGCCTTGTGGCGTGGTGCTCGTCGGCTGCCCCATGGCGAACCCGCCCTCTCGATTCGGCGTCCGTGTCTCGGTCACGTCATCGAGTCTTCTGTGCCGCGCCGCCGCGGACATTGCCCTCAGCCGCCGACCTGGGGTGGGTCCAGACCCACCCCGGACGCACGGGAGTTCGCGCGCGAAAGGCCCGAGGCGGCAGCCTCGGGCCTTTGCCGTCAGGGGAATCAGGAAGCCGCGGAGAGCAGGACCTTCAGCAGCGCGTCCGGCGCGTCGCGCATGACGTTGTGGCCGGAGTCGAGGGCGTGGGTCTGCCAGGCGGGGTCCGCGGTCAGGCGGTCGTAGGTCGGGGTGAAGGGCGACTCGGTGGGCCAACCGGTCGCGTAGACGTAGTGCTTGGTCGCGAAGCGGTCCAGGCTGCCGTCCAGCCGGATCGCCTGGAGCAGGCTGGCGAGCGGGTGCGGGGTGGCGCGCGGGTCGAAGAACGGCAGCGGGGCGCTGGTGAGGCCGGTGGCGTCGGTGCCGTTGAGGTACCACTCGCGCTCGTTGTCCGTGACGAGGCTCCAGATGGACTGGCCGTTCTCGGGGACCGCCGCGTCGATGTACACCAGGCCGGAGACGCGCTCGGGGACGCGGTCGGCGGCGCCGGTGACGACCATGCCGCCGTAGCTGTGGCCGACGAGGACGGCGTCGGTGATCTGCTCGTCCTCGAGGTGGTTCACCACGTCGGTGATGTGGGTGTCGAGGTTGACGGACGCGTTGAGCAGGTGCCTGCGGCTGCCGACGCCGGTCATGGTGAGCGGGTACGCCTCGTGGCCCTCGCGGCGCAGGGCGCGCGCGACGGGCTCGAAGGTCCAGGCGCCGTGCCAGGCACCGGGGACGAGGACGAAGGTGGTCATTGCGCTGCTCCGTTGCGGGAAAGGCCGTCGGGCGGTGCCTCAGGCGTCGACAGTGAGAACGATCTTCCCGGTGGTGCGCCCGGTCTCCGCGAGCCGGTGCGCGTCGGCGGCGTCGGCGAGCGGCAGCGTGGTGTGGACGCGCGGCTGGAGGCGGCCGACCTCGGCGAGGGCGGCGATCTCGCGGAGCCCGGTGGGGTCGGCCTCGACGATCATGAACGCGGCGCGCAGGCCCAGGGGTTCGGCGATGGCGGCGAGCGCGGCCTCGGCGGGTGAGGCGAGGGAGACGACGATGCCGCCGGGGCGGAGGGTGCGCAGCGAGCGCGGGCCGTAATCGCCGCCGATGGTGTCGAGGACGGCGTCGACGTCGGAGACCGCCTCGGCGAAGTCGACGGTGCGGTAGTCGACGAGTTCATCGGCGCCGAGGGCGCGCAGGAACGCGTGCTTGGCGGCGCTCGCGGTGCCGATGACGTACGCCCCGCGCGCTTTGGCGATCTGCACGGCGAGGTGCCCGACGCCGCCGGCGGCCGCGTGGACGAGCACGCGCTGGCACGGCCGGACGTCGGCTGTGTCGACCAGCGCCTGCCAGGCGGTCAGGGCCGCCATCGGCAGCGCCGCGGCCTCGGTGTGCGTGAGCCCGAGGGGCTTGGGCGCGAGGTGGCGGGTCGGGGACGTCACGTACTCGGCGTAGGCGCCGGCCGGCGCCGGATGCCGCGGCAGCCCGAACACCTCGTCGCCGGGCCGGAACACGGTGACGCCGGGGCCGACCTCCTCGACGACGCCCGAGACGTCCCACCCGAGCCGTACGGGCGCGTCGCCGCCCGCGAGCCCGCCGGTGGCACGGTGCCACGCGTCGGTCGGGTTGAACGCCGCGGCCCGCACTTTGACGAGGACTTCGGCTGGTCCGGGCACGGGCCGGTCGACCTCGACGACCTTCAGGGTCTCGGGCCCGCCGAACGCGTCCTGGCCGATCGCGCGCATCTTCATCACAGTCCTCCGGAGATTCGGTTGGGTCGCGGATGCGGCCGAACTGAACCTTCCGTCGGCGGCCGGGATTCCCGAGCGGGTCGGATCACGCCCGGGAGGCGGTCCGCCTTTGTGCGGCACCTCACCTGACGGTCCGTCAGATTTGTGCGGCGAACCCGTTGATGATCCGCCGAGCGCCCTCTAGGTTCAGTTCATCGCTTGATGACATTGCTGCGGCGCCGACCCGGCGCGGCCGACGGACGGGAGTGCCGCATGACCGTGACGCCCCCGCCCACCCGGAGCCTGCGGCAGCGGCTGATCGTGCCGGTCCTCGCCTACGCGGGCATCCTGATGGCGCTCATGCAGACCGTCGTCGTGCCGCTGCTGCCCGACCTGCCCGCCGAGACCGGCGCGTCCCCCGCGACGATCAGCTGGATGCTCACCGCGACGCTGGTCACCGGCGCCGTCCTCAACCCGGTGCTCGGCCGCGCCGGCGACATGTACGGCAAGCGCCGCGTCCTGCTCGCCTCGCTCGCCACCATGACCGCCGGCTCGGTGCTGTGCGCGGTCACCTCCGACATCCGCCTGCTCATCGCCGCCCGCGCGCTCCAGGGCACCGCGGCCGTCGTCGTGTCGCTGGCGACCAGCATCATGCGCGACGAACTGCCGCCCGAGCGGGTCGGGTCCGCGGCGGCGCTGATGAGCTCGACGGTCGGGCTGGGCGCCGCGTTCGGCCTGCCGCTCGCCTCGATCGTCGTCGAACACGCCGACTGGCACACGATGTTCTGGGTCACCACGGGCCTCGGCGTGCTCGGCCTGGTCGCGTCGTGGTTCGTCGTCCCCGAGTCGCCGGTGCGCACGCCGGGCCGCTTCGACCTCGTCGGCACCGTGATGCTGGCCGCCGGGCTCGTCGCTCTGCTGCTCGCGGTGTCCAAGGGCGGCGAGTGGGGCTGGACGTCGCCCACCGTCCCCGCGCTGGCCGGCGGCGGCGTGGCCGTCCTGCTGCTGTGGGGGCGCCACCAGCTGCACGCCCGCGAACCCGTCGTCGACCTGCGCCTCGCGGCCCGCCGCACGGTGTTCCTGCCGCACGCCGCCGCACTGCTCACCGGCTTCGCGTTCTACGCCAACTGGCTCGCGACCGCGCAGCTCGTCCAGGCGCCGACCACCACCGGCTACGGGCTCGGCGAGTCGGCCGTCACCGCGAGCCTGTGCCTGCTGCCCGGCGGCGTGATCATGGTGGTGCTGTCACCGGTGTCCGCGCGCATGTCCGACGCGTACGGCGCCCGCGTCACGCTCGCACTCGGCACCGCCGTCATCTCGGCCGCGTACCTGGTCCGCGTGTTCACCAGCGAGCACCTGCTCACGATCGCCCTGGGCGCCTCCCTGTGCTCGGTCGGGACGACGCTGGCCTACTCGGCGCTGCCGACGCTCGTCATCCAGGCCGTGCCGCAGGAGCAGACCGCGGCGGCGACCGGCCTCAACGTCCTGATGCGCACCATCGGGCAGGCCACCTGCAGCACCGTCGTCGCCGTCGTGCTGACCCGCATGACGACGGACGCGGGCGGCGTACGCGTCGCCAGCCTCGGCGCCTACCAGCTGGTCTTCGCCCTGGCGAGCGTGGTCGCCGCGGCCGCGTCGGTCACGGCGCTCGGACTGCCGCGCCGCGTTCAGCGGGAGAGCCGCAGCCGCGCGAAGCGCAGCCCGGGCTCCGGCTCGAAGGTGTCGACGAGCACGAACCCGAGGCGCTTGTAGAGCGTCATCGCGGGCGTGTTCGCGGCGCCGGTGCCGACCTCCGCGTCGCAGCCGGGCGCGAGCTCCTCCAGCAGGTGGACGAGCAGCCGGGTCGCCAGGCCGCGCCGGAACCAGGCGGGGTCGACGCAGACCCGGTCGATGTCGATCGTCCGGTCGCGCGCCGGCCGGTCCCCGTCGCGTGCCGACCGTGCCCCGTCGCCCGCCGGACGCTCCCCGCCGACCGCCTCCGCGCCGCACTCCCGCCACGCCACGAACGCCGCGACCTGGCCGCGCGCCGTCGTCGCGGCCAGCCAGCGCAGCGGCAGCGCGCGCAGATCGGCCAGCGTCTCCGACAGCGGCGGGATCTCGTAGAAGCCGATCAGCTCCGCCTCGACGGCGTACGCCGCCCGCCCGACCCGGTACAGCGCGGACGCGACCCGCGCGTCGTCGGCCGGGAAGACCTCGCGCAGCGTCAGCTCGGGCGCGGCGGGGCCGCCGCGCCGTCCGGGCTGGTCGGAACCGGTCATGCCCCCAGGCTAATTCGCGGGTCGGACGGATCCGCGGGCGGCTCGCGGGCACGTTCCCGACCCGTAGTCCGCCGACGGCAGCTCCGCGGTGCCGCCGCCGGTTCGACCCCGACCCGATCACCCGCCGATAGAATCCGGCGCGACCCCCCGGCCCGGAGCGAGGACCCGATGCGGCAGAACCCGGCACGACGCGCGGCGCTGCTCGACGCGGCGATCGCCGTGCTCGCCGAGGAGGGCGCCCGGGGCCTGACACTGCGCGCGGTCGACAAGCGCGCGGGCGTCCCGACCGGCACCGCGACCAACTACTTCCCGAACCGCGACGAGCTGCTCAACCAGGTCGGCATGCGCGTCTTCGAGCGCATGGCGCCCGGGCCCGAGGTGTTCGCCGCGATCCGCTCCGGGCGGCACGACCGCGAGCACCTGGTGGCGACCGCGCGGGAGATCTTCGACCGGGTCACGGCGAACCGCGAGGGCTGGCTGGCGCTCCTGGAGCTGCGGCTCGAGGCGACCCGGCGGCCCGAGCTGCGGACGATGCTGACCGGCACCATCAGCGCGGACCTCACCGGGAACGTCGAGCGCCACCCGGAGCTCGGCATGCCGGGCGACGCGGACACCGTGGTGCTGCTCTACCTGGCGCTGAACTGGCTGGTGCTGGAGCGGCTGACGCTGCCCGACGTCATCCCCGAGGAGCGCGTCGACGAGCTGATCCGCGTGATCGCCGAGCGCGCCCTCCCCCGCTGAGTCAGCGCGCCGCGAACCAGTCGCCGTGGAAGCCGAACGGCACACGGACCGGCAGGTGCACCGCCGCCACGGCCTCGAGCGTCTCGGCGTCCCGCACCACCAGGTCGCTGGTGTCGGTCATGGCGTCGTACACGTACCCGAGCAGCCAGCCGGCGCCGCCCGCGCGGTCGTCGGCGGCCGCGAACGCGAACTCGTTCGGCGTCCGCCCCGGTCCGAACTCGTGGGCGATCGACGTGCCGCGCGCCAGGTCGTAGCGCACCAGGGCGCGGTCGGTGACGGTGTACCCCACGGTCGCGGGGAGGCCCGCCAGCCGGTCGTCGATGCGCGGGAACTCGGCGACGCGGTCGTCGAGTTGCTCCTCGCGCACGGTGCCCGAGGCGAGGTCGACGGTCCACCGCCACAGCGACGACGAGATCCCGACGGCCTTCGACTCGTCCGCGCTCGGCATCCGCATCACGTGCAGGACGATGCGGTCGCCCTCCTCGTGCGCGTTGAGCGCGTGGAAGACGTAGCACGGCTCGATCTCGAACCACCGCACGGCGCCGTGCGGGTCGTCGCGGCGCAGCACGCCGAGCCGCGCGCCGTACGACGGGTCCCACTTGTACGGCAGGCCCTTGTCGACCAGGTCCAGCGAGAACACGATCGGCAGGTCCATGAACACCACGTGCCGGTCGGTCAGATGGAAGTCGTGCATCATTGTCGCCCCCGGCACCTCCACGTCGCGGCTGACGACGAGCTCCCCGGCCGCGTCGGCGCGGTGGTAGGTGAGGTAAGGCGGGCGCCCCCACCCGTACCCGAAGAAGTGCAGCTCACCGGTGGTGGGGCAGATCTTCGGGTGCGCGGTCATCGCGGTCGTGAGCCGGCCGTCGAAGTCGTAGGGGCCGACGGTGTCGAGGTCGGCGGTGACCTCGTACGGGAACGAGCTCTCGACGAGGGCGAACGTGCGCCCGGCGTGCCGCACGACGTGTGTGTTGGCGGCGCCCGCGGTGAGGTCCCTACTGCCGTCCGGGCGGAAGAACTCGCGGTGCGTGTCGACGTAGCGGTTGCGGTACCACGCGGCGCGCCCGCCCTCGAGGCGGACGCCGTGCAGCATGCCGTCGCCGACGAACCAGTGCGGTGACTCGCCCGACCTCGGATTGGGCCCGTTGCGCACGTACGTGCCGGTGAGTTCGGCCGGCAGCGTGCCGGTGACCTTGAGCTCGGTCTCGGTGCGCTCCTCGGACACGGGGGCGTAGTTGCCGGAAAGGTGCGCGGGGACGGTCATCGGGACTCCTTGGTCTGAGAGGCGGGAGCGGCGTAGAAGGTGCGGACGGCGCGAACGGCCGTGGCGGGAACCGAAGATCTGGAAGAGCGGCCTCACGCGGCGGCGCGCTGCGACCGGTTGCGCACGTACTCCGGGTACTTGGCGGTGAACACCACCGGGATGACGAACCCGACGACCTGGACCGCGGTCGACACAACCCCAGAGTGCACGTCGGAGGCGCGCAGCGCGACGAGGATTCCGGCGGTCACGGTGAACGACGCGGCCCACACCGCGGTGATGACGACGTTGGCCTTGTGGAAGCCGGGCAGGCCCCACACCTCGCGCGGCACCGAGCGCTTGGCGATGACCAGCGTGAACGGCTTGCCGGCGGCGAGCGACGCCCACGCGGTGACGCCCAGCCAGCCGAGTGACGCGGCGCCCGTCCAGTCCCGCAGGCCCGAGTCGGGCCGGGCGAAGGCGACGGCGGTCAGGGCCGCGAAGAAGACCGCCGTGCTGACGGTGAGCAGGTCGGCCTGCTCACCGGTGCGCTGGGCCTTGAGGACCGAGGACCCGGCCGCGAAGAGCGCGACCGCCGCGCCCCAGCGCCAGTCGGCGGTGGAGATCGCCGCGAACGCCAGCCACGGGATGAAGCTGCGCAGGTAGGTCATTGGTCGGTCCCCTCGCCCGGTGCCGCCCCTCGGCGGCCGCCCTGTCTTCGACGTGTCACTTTCGACACGTCAAACAATGACGTTCCACAAGTGACATGTCAACCCCGACATGTATTGTTGGCGTCATGAGTCTTCGTCACGCGCTCCTCGGACTGCTGTCGTACCGGCCCGCGAGCGGCTACGACCTCCTCAAGGCCTTCGAGACCTCGCTCGCGAACGTGTGGCCGGCCACCCAGAGCCAGGTGTACGGCGAACTGGGCCGGCTGACCGACGCCGGCCTCCTGGAGGTGTCCGCCGAAGGGCCGCGCGGCCGCAAGGAGTACACGATCACCGGCACCGGGCGCGGCGAGCTGCACACCTGGCTGGTGTCCGCCGAGCCGACCCGCGTCACCCGCAGCGACATGCTGCTGCGCGTGTTCTTCCTCGACCGGATGACCGCGGAGGAGGGCCGCGCCTACCTCGCCCGGCAGCGCGACTTCGCCGCCGCGCGCGCCGAACACCTGCGCGCGCTCGAGGCGTCCATCGAATGGGACGACAGCCCGCTGTCGACGCAGGGCCGCATCGCGCTGGAGTACGGCCTGCGCCTCAGCACGGTGCAGACCGACTGGGCCGACTGGGCGCTCGAGCAGCTCGCGACCGGCGGGGCGGGCGACCAACCCCGTTGACCCGTACGGCCCTCATCCGGCCTCCGTCCGGTTGCGGGGCCGGGCTCCTGCGCTTGTCCTGGTAGGACGGCACCGACCAGGACCAGGCGGGAGACGCGATGAGCGAGGGCGGCAGCGAACCCGAGCGCGCAGAAGTTGACGCGTTGCGCGCCCGGGTCGCGGAACTCGAGGCGACGCAGGCGTCGTACAAGCAGCACCACCGGGTGCGTTCGTTCTTCTCGGCACTGCTCATCGTCATCGCGGCGGTCCTCGCACCCCTGTCGGCCGTCGCGGTGTGGACCTCGAGCCAGGTCACCGACACCAGCCGGTTCGTGTCCACGATGGCGCCGCTCGCCTCCAACGCCGCCGTGCAGGACGCCGTCGCGAACCGGGTCACCGACGCCGTCGTCGAGAAGCTCGACATCCCGGCCGCCGTGGCCGACCTCCCGTCGACCGGCCGGCCGCTCGTCGACCAGCTGCTGGGCAAGGCGGGCGGCGCGATCACCAACGGCGTCACGGGGTTCGTGCACACCGTCGTCCTGAAGTTCGTCCAGTCGGACGAGTTCCAGACGGTGTGGAACGGGGTCATGCGGGACGCGCACGCCGCCATGGTCAAAGCGCTCACCGGCAAGGGCGACGGCGCGGTCAAACTGACCAACGACGCGGTCACCATCGACCTCGCACCGGTCATCGACCGCGCCAAGACCCGGCTCGTCGACGCCGGCCTCGGCGTCGCCGCGAACATCCCCGACGTGCACACCAGCTTCACCGTCGTGGAGTCGAAGGACATCGCGAAGCTCAAGACCGGGTTCCGGGTGCTCGACCTGCTCGGCACCTGGATGCCGGTGATCACCGTCGTCATCGCCGCCGGCGGCGTGCTGCTCGCGACGCGCCGGCGCCGCGCGCTGGTCACGGCGGCGCTCGCCATCGCGGCCGGCGTCGCGGTGCTCGCCATCGGGCTCGCGATCTTCCGGGCGATCTACCTCGACAAGCTGCCCGCCGACGTATCGCAACCGGCCGCCTCGGCGGTCTACGACACTCTCGTCCGCTACCTGCGCGCCAGCATCCGCATGGTCATCACCCTCGGCATCATCGTGGCGCTCGGCACGTGGCTGAGCGGACCGGGCAAGTGGGCGCGCAAGGTGCGCACGGCGTGGCAGAGCGGTATCGCAGGCGCGCGCACCGCGACCGGCGCGCATCTCGGCCCGGTCGGCCCGTGGGTGCACCGCTACAAGAAATGGCTCGTATGGGCGGTCGTCGCGGGCGCCGCGATCGCGCTGGTGCTGTGGAGCTACCCCACGGGCGTGGTCATCCTCGGCATCACGCTGACCGTCGTGGTCGCGCTGGCGATCGTGGAGTTCCTCGACGACGACAGCGCCCCCCGCGGCAAGGTCGCGGGGGGCGCGAGTCCGGCGTAGCGCGGGGCCGGGAAGACCGGTCCGGACCCGCGCGGCGGGTCAGGCGGCCATCACCACCGCGGCGCGCTCGACGCCGGCGTCCGCCACCGCGACCCGCACCGGGGCCGACGGGACCGTCTTGCCGCGCGACGCGAAGACCACCACGCGCAGCACCACGAACCGGCCGATCCCCGCCAGCCCGCAGGTCGCCAGGTAGACGCCCTGCTCCAGCAGCACACCGGGCGCCACGACCAGCGCGTGCAGGATCAGCATCGCCGCGCTGGTGAAGACGAAGCTCGCCGCCGCGGTGCCGGCCGACTTCAGGTGCGTGCGCCAGCCGCGCCGGTCGCTGCGGAACGACACGCGGGCGTGCAGCTCGGTGGTGGCGATCGTCGACACGATGGTGACGACGACGTTCGCCACGAGGAACGGCACGACGCCGGTCAGCGCGACCAGTGCGGCGCTGGAGGCGAGGGTCACGCCCCCGCCGCACCCGACGAAGCGGATGAACGAGGCGACGGGGCCGGTGCCGGTGAGGGCCTTGGCGGTCTTGGCGGCGAGCGATGCGGTCTTCATGTCGTGAAGACTCGCCGAGGCCGCTGACGGGCCGCGTACCGCGCGCTGACAGCCGCTGTCAGCACGGCCGGCGGCCGTGACAGGGGCGTGTCAGCGTGCGCTCAGCAGCCGCCCGCGACCGCCACGGAGCCCGCGCTCAACCGCCGTTGGAGTCGTGGACGGTGCTGCCGGGCAGTTTGTCGAGGAAGCGGCTCACGGCGCCCACGCTGTCCGCGACCCGGTCGAGCGCCGGGTTGGCGATGTTCGCCGCCCCCACGTCGCCCCCCGCGACGATGAGCATGAGTGCCAGCACGCACACTCCCTGCGCGCCGCGGCGCACCCAGAGCCTGCCGAAACTGACGGGCGCCGCCGCGGCGATCTGCGCGCGCGGACGGGCCTGACGGGTTGCCACAACCCACCTCCGTGTCGTCCCCCCGACCCGGCTGCACCCGGGTCAACGCCACTATGACGGAAGCGGGGGCACGAAGCGAGGCGCTCGCGTCAAGCGGCGGAAAACATCTGGCCACGGCAAACCCGCTTCCGGCAAAATCCTCCGTTCGCCCCTCTATGGACGGGAGTTGGCCGTGACGACGCACAGCGGCGGGGCGCCGCACCGCACCACCGGGCCGGGCCCGCAGGGCCCCACGACGACGTTGTGGCGGCCGACCGGCCCCGCCGAACTCGCGCTCGTCGCCGACTCCGGCTGGCGCGCGTGGCCGCCGCGGCTGCCCGACCAACCGATCTTCTACCCGGTGCTCAACGAGGACTACGCGGTCCGCATCGCGCGCGACTGGAACGTCCCCGCGAGCGGGCACGGCTACGTCACGCGCTTCGAGGTCGACACCGCGTTCCTCGCCCGCTACCCGGTGCGGCACGCCGGAGGGCGGACCATTCTCGAGCTGTGGGTGCCGGCAGAGGAGCTTCCCGAGTTCAACGCGCACATCGCCGGACGCATCGAGGTGGTCCGCGCGTTCGGCCCGGACGGCGAGTACGACCCGGCCGACGACCCCGCGGTCACGCCAACCTGAGCAGCGCCTGCACCGGCCAGTGGTCGGACGGGTGCCGGCCGCCGGGCGTCGCGGTGTTGATCGCCGCGGCGTCCGTCGTCCAGTGCCGGTCCGCCAGGATCCAGTCGATCCGGCCGCCCGGCTCCGGGGCCGTCCAGCCGTTCCAGGTGCGCACATCGGGGCCGAGGCGCTCGGCCGCGGTCGTCCAGGTGTCGCGGAACAGGCCGTCCTCGGTCAGCACCCGGTATGGCCGGGCCTCCGGCGCCGCCGCGTTGAAGTCGCCGGTCAGCACCACGGGGCGGCGCTTGGCGTGCAGCTTGCGCCTGGTCAGCCGGCGCACCAGGTGCGCGCTGCGCGTGCGGGCGAGCGGCGAGAAGTGGTCGAAGTGCGTGTTGACCACCGCGAACTCGCGGTCGGTCGCACGGTCGCGGAAAGCCGCCCAGGTCAGCATGCGCGGGTGCTGGATGTTGCCCCACGTCCGCGAACCGATCAGCTTCGGCACGGTGGACAGCCACAGGTGGTCATAGGCGAGCAGCTCCAGCCGGGCGAAGTCGTAGAACACGGCGGTGAACTCGGAGTTGCTGCCGCCCGACCGGCCCAGGCCCACCCAGTCGTACGCCGGACGCAGTGCCGCCGCCAGGTCACGGATGTGGTGCCAGCGGCCCTCCTGCGTGCCCAGCACGGTCGGCCGCTCCTCCTCCAGCACCGCCTCGACGGCCGCACGGCGGTCCGCCCAGCCGCGTGGCGCGGGGTCCTCGGGGCCGCGCAGATTGAACGACATGACGTGCACGGCGCCGGGCTCGGCGGGGCCGATCAACGGCATCTCTCGGGTCCTCTCGTGCGCTGCCGGATCCCTGAGATCGTCACACCGAAACGCGCTGTCGGCCGTCAGGCGCGCGGAGTTAGGGTCGCCGCTATGACGATCACCCAGAACGGCCCGGCCGACCCGGCGGACGACGCGGAGACCGGCTACGAGGTGGACGACGACCCTGCGCGGGTGGACCGCGACGCGGTGTGGGCGTTCCTGTCGAGCGACGCCTACTGGGGGCGCTGGCGGGAACGCACCGACCTCGAACACCAGTTGGACGCGTCCTGGCGCGTGGTGGGGGCGTACCGGCGCGCCGACGGAGCGATGGTCGGCTTCGCGCGGGCCGTCTCCGACGGCCGCTCGTTCGCCTACCTGGCCGACGTGTACGTGCTGCCCGAGACGCGCGGCAGCGGCCTCGGCAAGGAGCTGGTGCGCGTCATCGTCGAGGAGGGCCCCGGACGGGACTTCCGCTGGATGCTGCACACCTCCGACGCGCACGGCCTGTACGCCAAGTTCGGGTTCGCGGCACCCGACACGTCGTACATGGAGCGGCCCGGTGGCCGGGCCGCCCGCGGTCCGTCCGTCACTTGAACACGTCGGTGACGCCGTTGACCCCCGCGTTGACCACGGACTCGACCAGTTGCGACAGCGACCCGGCCGCCGCCGTCCCGGACAGCATCACGCCGGCCACGAAGGCGAGGATGAGCCCGCCCATCTTGTAGCCCTTGTGGGTGACCAGGTAGAAGAGGATGAAGATGATGATGATCGGTACGCCGATCGTCACCCCTTGTCCGACCGTCGTGGTGTCCTCGGGTGCGGCGACGACAGCGGCGAGTGGCGTGTACATGGTTCCCCTCCGGTCCAGCGCTGTGGATCCCTGTGTGCGTGACCTACCCCGGTAGGCGGGGCGGCGAGCGTGCTACGACGGTGAATTGCCGGTCATCGTCCGGGAGTCCAGACGGCGCCCAGGACACCCGCCAGCACCCACGCCCAGCGCAGCATGCGGAACGCCGGCCAGCGTGCGGTGCCGAGGGTGACCCAGAAGCCGATCATGAGCCACAGGAAGAACGCGGCCCGGCCGCTCGCCTCCATGGCGCACTGCTGGACCAACCGGCCACCGTAGTAGGCGACGGCCGCCCCCGGGATCAACATGAAGTAATCGATCGCGGTGTAGCCGCCGGGCCCGCTCCAGCCGCCGCCCTGACCGGGCAGTTCGGGACGCGTGCCGGACTCGCCGCCCGGGGCGCCGCCCGCCTGGTCGGCGTCGGCGCCGTCGCCGCGTTTGCCCGGCAGCAACTGCCCGGGTATGCGGCGCCGTTGACCCTCGGGGCGGTCCGCGGCCTGCTTGGCGGCGGGATCGTCGGGAGCGCGGCGCGTACCGGAGCGGCCGCCGGTCGACCGGGACGGCGGGGTACGGCGCGTGGGATCGCCCGCCGGGCGCCCGCCGGACGAACCACCGCTCTGCGGCGAGCCCTTGGGCTTCCACCCGGCGCGCGGCGCGGCCGGTGCGGGAGCCGCGGGCTTCGCCGGACGGGGACGGCCCAGCCGTCCGCCCAGCCCGCCCAGTCGGCCCGGACGTTTGCCCGAACCCCCGGATCCAGCAGTGCTCATGGGAGTCAGCCGCCCCTCTGGCGCGGGCACGGCTTGCAGATCTTGTGGTGCCGGTAGGCCGCCAGCACCCACGGCAAGGCGACCGCGACCCCGACCCACTCGGCCTTCGCGTCCCGCCCACGCAGGTGCAGGACGACGGCGGCGATACACGCCGCGCCGAGGATCAGGGCGGTCAGCAGGTCGGAGTGGATGAGCCCCTTGGCCGCCCAGTTCACCGTGTTCGTGCGGTTCTTGACGGTGCTCTCGCGAATGCTCTTACGCCACGGAGAATCGGCCATCGTCCACCGCCTCCCGCCCGGTGTGCTGCCCACGAACCGGTATGTTCCGGTTTGACGTTGCTCAGTGTGGCCAGCCCGGTGGGCAGCGTCAACCACACGAACACCCTCGGCGGACAGCCTAGGACACCTGACAGTTCGTCAGCAGCACGACGGGGGCCGAGGGTGTGCACCCTCGGCCCCCGCTTCGTGCGGCTGCCGGTGTCGGCGGCTCCCCTGGGTCAGGCCTGACCCGCCGGGCTTGGGAGGGCCGCCAGGCCCGGGTGCCCATCCGTCCGCGCGGGACCCCGGCCCCCCGGGGGGGGAGCCCCGCGCGGGGGCCCCCCCGCGGGGGGGGGGCCCCCCCCCCCCCGCGGGGATGTTGCCCATCCGTCCGGACCGGAAATCATCGAACGCCTGGGCGAGTTCTGCGTGGCTGTTCATCACGAACGGGCCGTACCAGGCGATTTCCTCACGGATCGGCAGGCCGCCGAGGATCACGACCTCCAGGTTGGGCGTGTTCCCGTCCTGCCGCTCGGCGGCGCGCAGCTCCACGCTGTCGCCGTCGCCGAACACCGCGGTCTGGCCGGTGCGCAGCGGCCGCTGCTCGGCGCCGACCGTGCCGGCGCCCGCCAGCGCGTACACCAGCGCGTTGTAGTCCGGCTGCCACGGCAGTTCGAGCCGTGCGCCCGGGCTGACCGACGCGTGGATGAGCGTTATCGGCGTGTGGGTGATGCCGGGACCGTCGAATCCGGCCACCGACCCGGCGATCAACCGCACCAGCGCGCCGCCGTCCTCGGTGCTGAGGAGCTTCACGCTGCCGGACCGGATGTCCTGGTAGCGGGGGTCGCTCATCTTCAGCGACGACGGGAGGTTCACCCACAGCTGGATACCGTGGAACAGGCCGCCACTGACGACGAGTTCCTCCGGCGGAGCCTCGATGTGCAGCAGGCCCGACCCGGCGGTCATCCACTGCGTGTCGCCGTCGGTGATCAGACCGCCGCCGCCGGCCGAGTCCTGGTGGCGGAACGTGCCGTCGATCAGATAGGTGACCGTCTCAAAACCACGGTGCGGGTGCCACGGCGTGCCCTTCGGCTCGCCGGGCTGGTACTCCACCTCACCCATCTGGTCCATCATGATGAACGGATCCAGACGCGCCTGGTCGACCCCCGCGAACGCGCGCCGAACCGGAAACCCCTCACCCTCCAGCCCACTGGGCGCGGTGGCCACCTGCACCACCTTGCGGGGCCGCGCTCCGACAGCGGGCTTGTGCAGTCGCGGCAGCGCCAACGGGTTCTCCACCGTCACGGCGGGCATGGCGTCCTCCTCTATAGCGCCTCGGCCCGGCCTCCCCGGGTCTGCTGGCTAGAACGTTAGTTGACCGCTCAACATTCCGCTAGTTGAACACGCAACAAAATCCGGGCGGGCGCAGAGATGGAGACGAGGAAGGCACCGACAAACCAGGAGGTACACGGCAGACCGGGCAGAGCCAGGCGGCAGGCGCAAGCCATACATGACCCACGCGAGGACGTGGGCCGTACAGGACGAGCGGGCAATGGCGAGCGACCATGCGGGGCCACAGCACGCCCCAACCGACCGACCGCAGGGCCGGGCCGTACGTTCCCGTGCGCCGCAAGCGCGCGGACACCCAGACAAAACCGGCGCGGACCAGGATCCCGTCGGTGGTCAGGATGATGCGCGGCGCGGCCGTGGGCCGCGCCGCGCCCACACCCCGCGTACGTGGCCCGACGAGCGCTTCGCGCCGTCGAGGCAGGTCGGACTCCGCCACGTACCAGCATCGAGACCGGTGAACGGCGCTCGACGCGAACGGCAGGGCTTGCATGCCGCAGCCCGCAGTTGCGACGCGACACAGCACCAGATCCTGGTCCCCGGTCGCCCGCCGCAGGTCCGGGCACATGGAGGATGTGCGCACTCGCGCCCCTCAAGCGCGCACATATTCGACACTCTGCAGTGCCACGAGCCAACTGTGAGTCAGACACCTGGCTCGTGGCCTCGACGCCGTCTCCAGGTACAAGGGTTGCGCGGCGCGGCCGATGGCCGCGCCGCGCTCTAGCCCATCGCCTGTTCCGCGATCTCTGCTAGGGGCCTGCCGCCCCGACCGGGTTGGTGGTCTTGCGCCGCCGCCGCCCACGTCGGGCGGCGGCGCAGCAAAACCCCCGCAAGTACGTCGCCTGACGATCGCTACGCGCTGTCGAGGCAGGGTGGTTGGCCTGCCTCGACGCCCGCTTACGCGATGTGACCGACTGGGCGGGTCTCGGGCCCAGGTTTAGAGGCGCGG
>NZ_JASAOI010000055.1 GCF_029953285.1 Yinghuangia seranimata
CAACCGGCTCAAGCAGTGGCGCGGCATCGCCATGCGCACCGACAAACTCGCCACCAACTACCAAGCCGCACTCAACGTCGCCGCGATCTTCCTTTGGCTCAAGTCTTGATTCGTAAGACAGGCCCTAGCCGTCGGTCGGGGCGAGGTGGAGGGGTTCGTCCGTGGCGGCGCGGGAGACGCACGGGATGACGAAGGCTCCGCGTTCGGCGTCGGTGAGGACGAGGTCGCGGTGCTCCGGCTCGCCGGCGAGGAGGCGGAGGCGGCAGGTGCCGCAGGTGCCGCTCTCGCAGGAGCTGGGGACCTCGATGTCCTGTGCGCGCAGCGCGTCGAGCAGGGTGCCGGTCGCCGGGACGTCGACCGTGGCGCCCGTGGGCTCCCAGACGGCGCGGAACGGAAGCGCGGTCCCGTCGGTGGCGTCGACGCCGGTGAACGCCTCGAAGTGGACCACACTCGGGCGCCAGTGCATCGTCAGCGCGCGGACCTCGTCCATCAAAGGGCGGCCGCCGCAGCAATAGACGCGCGTGTCGTCGTCGGGTTCGGCGAGGAACGGCCACAGGTCGAGGCGCCCGCGGCCGTCGGCGCTGTGGTGGACGGTCGCCGCGTCGGGGTCGCGGACGAAGTCGTCGAGGTAGGCGGTCTCCTGCGCGGACCTGGTGAGGTAGACGAGCCGTACGTCGGCGCCGTCCGCACGCAGGCGGTGGAACATCGGGCGGATCGGGGTGATGCCGATGCCGCCCGCGACGAGGAGGTAGCGCTTCGCGGGTCGGAGGGCAAAGGCGTTGGAGGGGGCCGACACGGCCAGCGGGTCCCCGACGGCGGTCCGGTCGACCATGCCGACGGATCCCCCGCGCCCGGCCGCGTCGCGCGCGACCGCGATGACGTAGCGGTGTTCTTCGGCCGGGTCGTTGGTCAGCGAGTAGCTGCGGGTGGCGCCGCCCGGGGTGTCGACGTTGATGTGGGCCCCGGGGGCGAAGCCGGGCAGCGCGCGGTCGTCGGCGGGGCGGAGGTCGAACTCGCAGATGTCAGGCGTGAGCATGCGCTTGGCGGCGATGCGCAGGCTGAGTCGTTCGGTGGCCGTGGCGCTCATGCCGCCTCCGTCGGTGCGTGCAGCGGGTAGTCGAGAACGTCGCCCGGGCGGAGCGTGCCGCCGCTGAGGACTTCGGCGTACACGCCCATCTGGTCGTGGCCGTATTCGCGGACGAGGAGCCGGGGCACGCTCAGGTCGCGGGACGCGGTGGCGGGGTTCACCTCGGTGGCGGCGCACCGCCGGGTGTTGAGGACCGCCCGCATGCGCAGCCCTCCGACGGTGAACTCCTTCCCGACGAGGTCGAGTTCACTGAACGCGGGCATGCCGTCGAAGTAGACGTTGGCGCGGAAGCGCAGCGGGTCGACGGGGGCGCCGACCCGTTCCTGCAGGTCGCGGACCGAGGCGAGGTTGATGAGCGAGACGGCGTTCATCATCGCGTCGGAGACCACCGAGACGTCGGTGTACCTGCGGCCCTCTCCCCGGGCGAGTACGGGAAGGCCGTGGTGCGGGCGGTCCAGGACGCGGCCGAAGAACGCGGTCGCGGCGTCGACGCCGCTCGGGTCGCCCATGTCGCAGGTCAGGACAAGGTGTTCGCGCACCCTCACGCGCAGTATCCCGGTGTCCGGGTCGAAGTCCGTTCTGAGTCCCGCCAGTCGGGCGTCCTTGGCCAGCATGAAGAACTGGGCCTTCGGCAGCGGTTCGGTGATCCCGGGGCGGTACCGGCCTTCCGGTCTGGCGAAGGCGAGCACGCGGTCGTGCGGGAAGCCGTGTCCCTCCGTCAGGGTGACGGAGGGCAGCGGCTGCGGGCTGAGGCCCTTGATCGGGTAGACATACAGGCTGGATATCCGGCCGGTCATGGTGCGTTCCTCTGTGCGGCGCCGGGTGCGGGCGGGCGTGCCGCATGCTGTTCTACCAGGCGCGCACGAGGAAGATCAGGAAACCTCCGCGGGTGTGGGTTGTCCCAGGGCGGTTCGCAGCGCGCGGGTCACGGCGTCCGGGTCGGCGTCGGGAAGTACCGCGGCGATGTGGGCGTCGGGGCGGACGATCCAGGCGTCGCCCGGGCGCGGGGCCAGGGCGGCGGCCAGAGCGCCGTCGACGTCGATGTCGCCGATGCGCAGGGTGGCCACGGGTGCGTCGGTCGCGGCGCGAGCGGCGTCGCGCAGCGCGTCGGCCCAGGTGTCGCCGTAGCCGTGCGGCGCGTCGTCGGCGAGCAGCACGGTGAAGCCGGCCCGGAGCAACTGCCGTACGCGGGTGGCGTCCGGCCGGCCGGAGACGGCGACCGGTGCGTCCGGGAGGATCACGCCCGGAACCGGGGCCGCGGCCTGGCCCTTGGCGGGGCGTCCGCCGAACGGGCGGTCCGGGGCGGGGGTGGTCAGCGGCGAGTCGACGTACCAGAACGGCTCGGCGAGCCGCCCCGAGTCGACCGCGCGCAGGCCGTACGCCGGGTCGGCGGAGGCCGCGCCCAACGTCGCGGCGCGGACCCGGCGTTCGTCCTCGCACTGCGGCACCAGGAACCGCATGGTCGCGCCGGTGACGTCTAGGTTCTCCCGTGCCGCGGCGTGCCGTTCGCCGTGGTAGGTATCCAGCAGCGTGTCCGGCGCCCAGCCGCGGGCCACGAACGCGATCTTCCACGCCGCGTTCTCCGCGTCCGGCACACCGGAGTTGAGGCCGCGCGCGCCGAACGGGGCGACGAGGTGCGCGCAGTCGCCGGCGAGCAGGACCCGGCCGACCCGCATCCGGTCGACGAGGCGGGAGTGGAACCGATAGACGGACCGCCACACGACCTCGTACGGCCGGTCGCCGACGATCTGCCGGATGCGCCGGTCGAGTCCGCCGTCCGCCTCCTCCGCCTCGAGGTCGAAGCCGGGCGGCACCTGCCAGTCGATGCGGAACACCGAGCCGGGGCACGGGTGGATGAGCACCTGCCGCCCCGGGTTCCACGGCGGGTCGAAGTAGAACCGGCGTTCGGCCTCCCAGCCGGGCAGGTCCGCCTTGATGTCGCAGATGAGGAACTGGTCCTCGAACGTCTCGCCGGGGAACTCCAGGCCGAGCGCGTCGCGCACGACGCCGCCGCGGGCCCCGGTGCACGCGATCACGTACGGGGTCCGCAGCACCGCGCCGTTCGCGCAGGTGACCGTCACGCCGTCGGCGTCCTGGGCGAGGCGGTCGACCTCGTGGCCCCAGCGGACCTCGACGCGGTCGGCGGAGGCGACGCACGCGTCGAGGATCTCCTCGGTGCGGCTCTGCGAGATGTTCACGAACGGCGGCAGCGGCGAGCGGCCCCGGTCGGTGAAGCTCCACGCGAACAGCTCGCGGTCGCGGTGGTAGGTGCGCGCGGTCGTCCAGGTGAGGCCCTCGTCGGCGATCGCGCCCGCGCCGACCGACGCCCACACGTCGAGCACGTCGCGCTGCTGGCAGATCGCCTTGGAGCCGACCGCGTCGCGGGCGGGCCGCTGGTCGAGCAGGGTGACGTCGAGTCCCCAGCGGGCCAGCAGCAGCGCGGCGCTCTGGCCGACCGGTCCGGCGCCGATCACCACGACCGGGTTCGCCATGTCGCGTTCCATGTGCCGTCTTCCTCGGGTCGCGGCCGTCAGCCCTGCAGCTCGTCCCAGACCTCACGGTCGCGTTCGGCCGTCCAGATGCGCGGACGTTCGACGCCGGCGAGCTCGTCCCACAGGCGCGACACGTCGAAGGGCAGGCAGTGCTCGAAGATCGGCCAGCGGCCGAAGACGGGCGCGAGCTCGGCGTGCACGGCCTCGAACGCCTCCTTGAGCGTTCCGCCGCGCCGCTTGACGGCGCCGACCTGGTCGATCATCACGGTCAGGAAGGCGCGGGTCTGGGCGATGGCCGCGTCGACCTCGGCACGCCCGCGGGCGACCGCGCCACGGCCGCCGACCAGCGCCTCGGCCTCGAGGGCGGCGACCGCGTCGAGCGTGGCGGAGGACCAGTCCCGGTGGAACGCGTCGCCGGTGTAGAGCGCGGCCTGCGCCTCGACCAGGTCGCCCGCGAACAGCACCTTCTGCTTGGGCAGCCAGGCGACGATGTCGCCCTCGGTGTGGCCGCGGCCGCAGTAGCGCAGCTCCAGGTCGCCGCGGTCGCCGCCGAGGTCGATCGTGAAGCGGTCGGAGAACGTCGCGGAGGGCCAGGTCAGGCCGGGGATGGAGTCCGGCTCCTTGAACAGGCGCGGCATGCGGCCGTACTCGGACGCCCAGTCCTGCCGGCCGCGCTCGGCGATCAGGCGGCGCGTGTTGTCGTGCGCGACGATCACGTCGGCGTCGAACGCGCTCGCGCCCAGCACCCGGACCGCGTGGTAGTGCGACAGCACCAGGTACCGGACCGGCTTGTCGGTGTGCTCGCGCAGCAGCGCCAGCCACTCGCGCGCGGCGACGGGCGTGGCGAGGGCCTCGAAGCAGACGACGAAGTCCTCGCCCTCGATCGCGCCCACGTTGGGGTCGCCCTCGGCGGTCAGCGCGTACACGCCGTCGGCGAGGACTTCCAGCGTGCGCTGCTTCTCCCCGAGGTCGGCGGACGACGCGAAGGATTTCGACACGACAAGCTCCCGTGTTCTATAATCGAACGACTCACTCGTAATACGAACAACCGGTGCCACCGTAATGGCCATCGGCGCTCAGGAGAAGGGGGCACGGCCATGCCCAGCGGATCCGCCGAGCCGAAGTCGGCACCGCACTCGCAGACCCTCGACCGGGGCCTGCGGCTCCTGGAGCTGCTGGCCGAGGCCGAGCGGCCGCTGGCCATCACGGAGCTGGCGGAGCGGCTGGGCGTCCACCGGTCGATCGCGTACCGCATCCTGCGCACGCTCGAGGACCACCGGCTCATACGCCGGGGCGCGGACGGCCTGTGCCGGCTCGACGTCGGCCTCGCCACGCTCGCCCGCTCCGTCTCGCGCGACCTGCAGTCCGCCGCGCTGCCCGAACTCGCCGCCGCCGCGAACGAGTTGGGGATGACCGCGTTCATCGCCGTACCCGACGGCGACGACTGCGTCACGCTGGCCGGCGTCGAACCGCGCCACTCGGTCGTCTCCGTCGCCCAGCGCCCCGGCAGCCGCCACCCGCTCGACCGCGGCGCCCCCGGCCTCGCGCTGCTCTCCGCCGGCCCGGCCAGGGCCGACGAGCGCCCCGACATCACCACGGCCCGCCGCCGCGGCTACGCGTACTCGGACAACGAGGTGATCCCCGGCGTGTCCTCCATCGCCGTCCCGATCATCAGCGGGATGCGCGGCACGATCGGCGCGGTCGCCGTCGTGTTCGTGGGCAGCGGCGTCGACGAGCCGGCCGTCGCCCTGCGCCTCCAGCAGGCGGCGCGCGCGATCGCCGCCGAACTCCCCTGACCTGTAACAGCCGTTGCCGCGCACCTGCGGCCCCGTCCACCCCACGCGTCACCGTGTGGTCTCCGCCCGGCGAAGACCAAACGGTTACCCGGCGATGACCGGCGGGGCGTGACAGCCCGCCGCGGCCGGAGCAAGCTGGCGGCAGTTGGTCGCGGCGTCATCAAGGGGGATGCAATGACGCGGTCGACAGGTGCGCGCATCCAACAGGCCGACGGGGCCGGCACGGTGCCCGATCGGCGCGACCCGCTGCGCTTCCTGGCTCGGGAGTTCGACGCGGACGCCGACGTCTGGCCGTCCGCGTCGGGACGGCTGTGCGTCGCGGACCCGGACGCCGCACGCGCGGTGCTCGGCAACCGGGACGGCGCCTTCGTCGAGACGTCCGACTTCTTCCACACCCGCGACGGCGTGTTCGGCCCGCGTGCGGCCCAGGCCGAGATCGGGCGGTCGGCGCGCGCCCTGATGCACCGGCACCTCGAGGAGCGGCGCGCGGACCTGCCGCGCCTGGTACGGCGGCTCGCACCCGAGAGCCGGTGGCCGGACGCCGCGAACCTGCTGGTCCGCGAGCACCTGCGCGACGTGCTGCTCGGCCCGGACGCCCCGGCCGAACTCCACGACGTGGTCGACGCCGTCATCACCCGTGCCGTGCTGGCCGGGGCCCGTGAACGGCATTCGGCCGTGGCGCGCCTGGTGTTCCGGCGCCGCACGATGCGGACGCTGGCGCGGGAGATCGAGCGCCGCGGCGCCGCGCTCGGCGGCGGGCCGCACGAACCGCGCGACCTGCTCGACGTCGCCGTCGTGGGCGCGTACATCGGCGCGCGGGCGGCCGGATCCGCGGGCCCTCCCCCGCGCCCCGACGCCGCCGAACTCGCAGAGGTGTACCTGTCCTTCCTGTTCGCCGCCGTCGGGTCGACCGGCTTCGCGCTCGCCTGGTCGGTGTACCTCGCCGGCACGCACCCGAGCGCCGACGACGAGCCGGCGTGGATCGTCCGGGAAGCCCTGCGGCTGTGGCCGGTGGCGTGGCTGTTCTCCCGTACCGCCGCGCGCACCCACAAACTGGCGGGGCAGGCCGTCGACGCGGGGGACGACGTGAACGTCTGCCTCTACCTCGTGCACCGGCACCCCCACCACTGGGACCGCCCGGACGAGTTCGTGCCGCGCCGCTGGGCGGAGCCGGGACCGGCGCCCGCGTTCCTGCCGTTCGGGTTCGGCACGCACGCCTGCGCGGGGGCGACGGTCGTCCTGGCGCTGCTCGAAGACCTCGTCCGCATCATCACCGAGGAGTGGCGCCCGTCGGTCTCCGACGTCGGCGACACCGTCCACCTGGGCCCGGCGCTGGCGCCGCCCGCCTTCACCCTGCGGCTTCGGCCAGGGGCCGCAAGGGGGCATCCGTCGGCGGCACCGCACGGCGACGAGAGGAGGTGAACGCCCGTGAAGAAGCTCTTCCGCTCGGCCCGGTCGGCCATGAACATCAGGTCCGGCTACAGCTGGCCGCACTTCTGGTACCTGTACCACCACATCTGATCCGCCGTCACGACCAGTTCCGATCAACAGGTGTGGGGGCGCCGGCCCGTCGGCGCCCCCACACCTCCCTCGGGGGAGACGAGTCCGGTGACCACTCCGCACAACGGCGGCGACTTCCTTGCGGACCTGCGGCGGCGCAGCCTCGCCGAGGACGGCGTCTTCCGGCTGGACGGCGGGCTGCTCGCCGTCTTCGAACCGGCCGCGGCACGCGAGGTCAGCCGCGCGAACTGGCAAGGGCTGGTACTGGCCGACCGGTTCGTCGACACACTGTTGCGGCGGCGCGGCACCCCGGTGCCGTGGACGACCGTGCGTACCGCGTGGCTCACCCGGCTCCACACGCTCGGGACGGCAGAGCAACACGCCGCGCTGATCGACCGGATGCGCGAGTCCCTCGACGAACACGTAGGCGACGACGTCGATCTGGTCATGCTCGCGCAGGACGTGGCCGTCCGGTCGGTGCTGCCG
Source organism: Yinghuangia seranimata (assembly GCF_029953285.1). GTDB lineage: Bacteria > Actinomycetota > Actinomycetes > Streptomycetales > Streptomycetaceae > Yinghuangia > Yinghuangia seranimata. The sequence continues at coordinate 7,362 of NZ_JASAOI010000055.1, forward strand.
GTCGTCCTCACCGGTCTGACCGAGCGCGAGTCCGCGCGGATCCGCGAGGACCTCGATCAGAAGCTGGCGCGGCTGATCGACCGTCACCCGGGGCACGGGCTGCGGCACCGCGCGCACTTCACGGCCGTCCAGATGCGCGCCGGGTTCGTGGTGCGTCGGGTGCTGCGCGAGCGCGCGTCCGGGCGGCGTCCGCGCGAGCAGGACCTGGCGGACCCGTTCGTCGACCTGCTCCCCGTGCTGGGCATGGACCGCGCCCTCGACGCGGTCACGGCCGTCCTCACCGCGATCGGCGGCCCTCCAGGGTCAGCTGCCGCGAGCGTGCTGTACGAGTTCGCCCGCCACCCGGAGTGGCAGGACCGGCTCACGCACGAACTGCGGGACGTCGACCTCGGCCTGTTCACCGCGACGCCGGTCAAGGCCGCCCCGGTGACCCACCGGTTCGTCAAAGAGGTCCTGCGCATGTGGAGCCCGCCACTGCTACTGATGCGGCGCGCCCGGGTCTCGATGGACGTCGGCGCGGACCGCCTGGAGGAAGGGCAGGGCTACCTGGTCAGCCCGCACATGGTCCACCGCGACCCGAGGTTCTGGGCGGAGCCCGACACGTTCGACCCCGACCGGTTCCTCCCGGGCGCGGCACACGGGCCCGCCGACCGTACGCACTACGTGCCGTTCGGGTGGGCCCCGAAGCGGTGCATCGGCGCCGACATCGGCACGGTCCAACTCATGGCCCTGTGCCACCTGTTGTGCACCCGGTACCGCCTGACCGTCCCGCACGCCGACAAGGTGACGATGGCGTGCCGCTTCGCGCCCGTGCCGCAGGACTTCCGCGGTCGGCTCGCCTATGCGTCCGACCAGGACGATCCCGCGGCGGCACCCGCGACCGCCGTGAACCACTCCCCCGACGCCAACGCGGGCGCCTCGTGCCCGGTGCGGCGGGCGAACTCGACGAGCCCGGCGACCTGGCGGGGGCCGAGCGAGTAGTCGAGCGCGCGGCCGAAGTAGCTTTCCAGGGTTGGCGCGTCGAACGGCTCCCAGCGGGCGGTCCGGGCCGCGAGCCGGCTGTTCTCGGTGCGCGCGAGCGCCCGGGCGGACAGCAGGCCGCGGTGGGCGGCCGCGACGGCGTCCGGGCGGCGGCGGGCGACGTCGCGCCGGACCGCCCAGACCGCGAAGACGAACGGCAGACCGGTCCATTCGCGCCAGAGCCCGGCCAGGTCGTGCACCTGCGGCCCGTCGGGCGACCGGCCCGCGGACACCGCGGCGCGCAGTGCCGCGTCGCCGAAGAGCACGGCGGCGTCGGCGCCGTGCAGCGCGGACACCGGGTCGCGCGACCCTGGCACGTAGCGGCAGACGACCCCGTACCGTTCCTCCAGCAGCAGCCGCGTCAGCCGCCGGGAGGTCGGTCCTCCGGAGGCCAACGCGACGGTGGCGCCGTGCAGTTCGTCCAGGCCGACGGTGCTGACCAGCACGGCCGACATCATCGGCCCGTCGCTTCCGGAGGCGATGCCGGGCAGCGCGAGCAGTTCGTCGCTGTGCCGCAGATAGCTGACGGCGGGCACCGCCGCGATGTCGAGGTCGCCCGCGAGCAGCCGCCGGGCCAGCCGGTCCGGGGCGTCCGCCACCAGGTCGACGTCCAGGAGCGCCGTGGTACGGGCGAGCCCCCAGAACAGCGGCACGCAGTCGAGGGATCCGGTGTGCCCCAACCGCGGACGGTGCGATGCGGGGGCATGCCGTCGGTCGTTTTCGGCCATCTCCGGGGGTCCTGTTCTGGTCGTGGCGCGGAGCGCGTTCGGTGCGCTCGTCACAAATCGCCGGGCTGTCTCGTCTCAGGAGTGATCGGCCATCACGCCAAGGAGCACAGTAGATGTCCGCTGCACAGCAACCGACGGCGACGGCCGTCGACGGCGGTCGGCCCGCCGCCGAACCGCCCCTCCCCGACGGCAAGGCGGTACGCCGCGCCGACGCGCTCGACGAGAGACTGGGGATCTACCGGCTCGGCCGGCCGTACATCCGGAAGGTGTTTCCGGACCACTGGTCCTTCATGCTGGGCGAGGTCGCCCTCTACAGCTTCATCACGCTGCTGCTGACCGGCGTGTTCCTGACCCTCTTCTTCCAGCCGAGCAGCGAACAGGTCGTCTACGACGGGTCGTACGTGCCGCTGCAGGGCGTCCACATGTCGTCGGCGTACGCCTCGACGCTGGACATCAGCTTCGACACCCGCGGCGGCCTGCTGATCCGTCAGATCCACCACTGGGCGGCGCTGATCTTCATCGCGGCGTTGTTCGTGCACATGTTCCGGCACTTCTTCACCGGCTCGTTCCGCAAGCCGCGCGAGATCAACTGGCTGTTCGGGTTCCTGCTGCTGGTCCTGGCTCTGCTCAACGGCTTCGCCGGCTACTCGCTCCCGGACGACCTGCTCTCCGGCACGGGGCTGCGCATCGCCGACGGCGTCGTGCTGGCGATCCCGGTGGTCGGCACGTATCTGCAGTTCTTCTTCTTCGGCGGGGAGTTCCCCGGGGACAACGTCATCCCACGGCTGTTCACCCTGCACGTGCTGCTGGTGCCGGCCGTCATGGTGGCGCTGGTCACGATCCACCTGATCCTGGTCTTCTACCACAAGCACACCCAGTTCGCGGGTCCCGGCCGCACCGAACAGAACGTGGTGGGACAGCCGTTCATGCCGGTCTATGTGGCCAAGGCCGGCGGCTTCTTCTTCATCGTCTTCGGCATCACCGCGCTGCTCGGCGGGTTCGCCCAGATCAATCCCATCTGGTCGTACGGTCCGTACAACCCCGAGCAGGTCTCCGCAGGCTCCCAACCCGACTGGTACCTCGGGTTCCTCGAAGGCGCCCTGCGCCTCATGCCGAACTGGGAGTGGAACGTCTGGGGCCACACGTTCAGCTTCAACGTCCTGGTCCCGTCGGTGATCGTCCCCGGCGTCCTGTTCACGCTGCTCGGCGCCTACCCCTGGATCGAGGCGTGGGTCACGCGCGACAACCGCGAGCACCACCTGCTGGACAGACCGCGCAACGTGCCGGTCCGGACCGGGCTCGGCGCCGCCTGGATCGCCGCGTACGGCGTGCTGTGGGTGTGCGGCAGCAACGACATCATCGCCACGCACTTCCACCTGTCGATCAACGCGATCACCTGGGCGGGGCGCGTCGCCTTCTTCGTCGCGCCGCTGGTCGCCTACCAAGCGACCGTGCGCATATGCAAAGGCCTCCAGCTCCGCGACCGCGACAAGCTCGAACACGGCCGCGAGACCGGGATCATCAAGAAGCTCCCCAACGGCGGGTTCGTCGAGGTCCATGAGCCCCTGGACCAGGCGGCACGCCACCGGCTCACCGCGCACCTTCCGCGTGAGCAGCGGACGGACGCATGAACGACCTCCTGCTGGCCCACGCCGTCCACGACGCCCTGCGCAGCGATCTCCGGCGCCTCGTCCTGTGGTCGCGGACCTGCTTCCCGGTGGCCACGCCGGACTGGACCGGCTTCCACCGCCACCTCACCACCTATCTCGACGCCGGCACGGCGGTGCTGGGGCCCGTCCTGCACCGCGGGAACCTGCCCGGCCCCGAACACCGGGGCGCTGCGGACGACATCGAGCGGGCGCGCCGCCGCGTCGTCCTGCTCGCCGCGACCGTGGACGACTGCCTGTCCGGCCGCGGTCCGGCGAGCCGCACCGCCGAGTACATGGCGGTGCTGGACACCGCCCTCGGCGCGTACCTCGACGACGAACAGGCGGTCGTCCTCCCGGTCGTCGCGCGCCACATCACCGGCGCGGAATGGGCGGACTTCGACGCCGCGCTGCGGCAGCCGTTCGGCGTCCTGAGCGGAGTGGCGCTCTGCTCCTGGCTCTTCGACGGTGCCCCGGCCGACCGGCGGGAAGCGGTACGCGAGTTGTTCCCGCCGGCCGTCCGCATGGCGCACCGTTGGGTCGACGTGCGGCGCCGACGCTGCCGTCGGCGCCGGATCGACTACGCGCCGTCCTCGTCCAGCGTGAAGCGCAGGTAGCGGTCTGCGGAGCGGCGGACCGCGGCCGATCCGTCGGCCTTGACCACGCGTCCCCAAAACGCCCCGTAGACGCGGTCGAAGTCGAACGGTTCGACCAGTTCGAGCGCGCGGCGGACGACGCTCGGTCGCTCGGGAATGAAGTTGGGGATGCTGTACATGAAGCTGACCCAGCGGCGGTCCATCACCACCATGAAGATGTCGCCGCTGAACAGCGCGCCGCGCCCCTCCGGGTCGTCGGCCCAGTGCAGCACTGTGCCGCCGGCGAAGTGCGTGCCGGCGTTGATCAGCGTCATGCCGGGCGCCATCTCGTGGGTGTCGCCCGTCCAGAACTCGATGAGCGGATCGGGCCGCCCGACCCAGTCGCGGTCGGCGGCGTGGATGTAGACCGGGGCGTCGAAGGCCCGGCCCCATTCGGTCATCGCGCCGTAGAAGTGCGGATGGCTGACGGCGATCGCGCTGATCCCGCCCAGCTCCTCGACCGCGGCGGCGAGGTCGTCGTCGAAGTAGCCGACGCAGTCCCACAGCACGTTGCCGGACGGTGAACGGATCAGCAGGGCTCGTTGGCCGACGGCCACCGACGGCTCGGCGCCGAGGCCGACCACGCCGGGGCCCTCCTCCTCGATCCGGCCGTGGCGGCCGCCGGACCGCAACTCGGCGAGCGTGGTCCATTGTTGGCCGTCCCAGGCGACGTACTGCCGTTCGTCGAGGCAGATCGGGCAGTCGTCGCGCGGCGCGTCGTACTGGACACCGCACGTCGAACACACGGGAAGGCGACTGCCGGATGCGGCGTGCTCATCGGGCGTGGATTCCATCTCTGACGTCCCCTTTTGTTGAGCTGTGCTTGCGCACTGGACACAACACGAGACGGTGACGCCCCTCATCCCTGTGACATCACGCGCTTATCCGATCCGGAAGACGCGCTCTCCGACGCTCATGAGCAGCCTGTCCCCGACCGCGACGACTTCCGTATCCCAGGACCCGCCCGTCGCCTCATCGATGATGAAGGAGCATCCCCACAGGGCAGCGCCGGTGTCCGGGTTCAGGCGGACGAACGAGGAGTTGACGATCTCTTCCCCGACTCGGAGGAAAGTGCGACTCCAGATCAGCGCATCGCCGAGAAACTCCAGACCACTGGCCAGTGACGGCGGGGCTGGTGATCGTAGCCGTCACAGCGCCGGAACCCACGTCCCACCGACGTACTTTGGGCTTGCCCGGGCAAGCGCCCACCAAGGTCCGGCCGTCCGGGCTGAACGCCACCATGCCGACGCTGTCGGTGTGGCCGGCGAGCGTCGCAGTGGCCCTGCCGGAGGCGACGTCCCACAGCCGGACGCTTCCGTCGGTACCCCCGCTCGCGAGGGTCCTGCCGTCCGGGCTGAACGCCACGGATGAGATTTTGGCGCTGTCGGTGAGGGTGGTGATCAACGTGCCGGTCGCGACGTCCCACAGTCGTATGGTGCGGTCCCGGCAGCCGCTCGCCAGGGTTCTGCCGTCCGGGCTGAACGCGACCGAGTAGATCCGTGCGGTGTGGCCTTTGAGTGTGATCTCGCCGGCGGCCTGCCAGTTCACCTCGAACCGGGCCGGCGCGGTCACCGTCGGCACATCGGCAGGTGGCGGGGTCGGTACGTGTGTCCGCTCCGGCACCGCGCCCAACAGCGCGAACGCCTCTCTGGCGGAGGCCCGTTGCCGCGGGTCCTTGACCATCAGCCGGGTGATCACCGGCGCCAGCCGGCCGGCCCTGAGCGGTGGGGGCGCCTCCTCGAAGAAGAGCGCGGTGAGCGTTGCCATCGGGGTCTCGCGCTGGAACGGCGAGACGCCCTCCACCGCGTGATACAGCGTCACCCCGAGCGAGAACAGATCGCTCGCGGCCTGGCCCTCGTCGCCGTTGGCCCGTTCCGGTGCCACGTACTCCATCGAGCCGACGAACATCCCGGTCGCCGTCAAGGCGCTGTCGGCCTGATGGACCGCGATCCCGAAGTCGGTGAGGAGCACCCGGCCGTCGTCGGCGAGCATCACGTTGTCGGGTTTGACGTCCCGGTGAAGCACCCCAGCGGCGTGCAGCGCGTCGAGCGCGGACAGCACCGCCGCGGCGACGTCCGCCGCCCGGTCCACCGACAGCGGGCCGTGCTCCGCGCAGTGGTCGGCCAACGACGTTCCCTCGACCAACTGCATGACCGTCCACGGGGCGTCGTCCTCGACGACCACGTCGTACACGGTGACGATGTTGGGGTGGTCGCGCAGCCGGGCCGCGTTGCGGCCCTCACGTTCGGCACGGGCGAGCCGCATCGCGTGTTCCTCGCTGTTCGCCGCCGGCGGCAGTTGTACCTGCTTGACCGCCACCTCAACGTCCAGGGTCTGGTCGTGCGCCCGCCACACCCTCCCGAATGCGCCTGCGCCCAGTTCCTCGTCCAACCGGTAGCGACCACCGACGACCCGGCCCGCCTGTACCTCTGGCTCCACTCGTCCCCCGTTCGACGCCCCGAGCTATACGCGACTCGCCACGCGGCCAAGGTACTTGGTTAACGGCAGGCCAGGGGCCGGGCGTCGTAGGTGACGCGGACGACGCCGTCGGGGTGACGGTCGGTGCGGGCGTTGACGCCGAAGACGTCGCTCAGCACCGCCGGGGTGAGGGCGTCGAGCACCGGTCCCCCGGCGACGATCCGGCCGTCCTTCACGACGACGAGCCGGTCGCACATGCGGGCGGCCAGGTCGAGGTCGTGCAGGACGGCCAGCGTGGTGAGCCCCAACTCGGCGATGACGCCGAGGAGTTCGAAGCGGGCGCGGATGTCGAGGTGGTTGGTCGGCTCGTCGAGCAGGAGGACGTGCGGTTCCTGGGCGAGCGCGCGGGCCAGGAGGACGCGTTGGCGTTCGCCGCCGGACAGTTCGGTGGCGGCGCGGTCCGCGAAGGCCGCGGCGCCGGTGCGTTGAAGAGCGTCGTGGACGACGTCCCGGTCCCGGGCGGTGTCCCGGTCCAGGAGCCCGTGGTGCGGGGTGCGGCCGAGCGCGACGACCTCGGACGCCGTGGCCCCGTCCGGCAGCGGGCTGTCCTGGAGGACGGCGGCGGTCCGCAGGGCCGCGGCGCGCGCCGACAGCCGCCACACGTCCGCGTCGCCGACGAGCACCGTGCCCGCCGCGGGCCGCAGGGACCGGTAGACGGTACGCAGCAGCGTGGACTTGCCGCTGCCGTTGGGACCGACGAGGCCGACGAACTCGCCCTCCTCGACCCGCAGATCGACGCCGTCGAGGACCGGCAGGCCGCCGAGCACCGCGCGCAGCCCGCGTAGTTCGAGCTTCACCGGCCCCGCCCCGCTTCGCTTTCGCGGCGCAGCAGCCACAGCAGCACCGGTGCGCCGACGGCGGCGGTGAAGATGCCCAGCGGGATCTCGTTGGGCGCGTCGGCGGTACGCGACAGCAGGTCGACGCCGACCAGGTACACCGCGCCGAGCAGTGCGGCGAGCGGCAGCACCCGCCGGTGGTCCGGGCCGAAGGCCAGCCGGACGATGTGCGGGATCAGCAGGCCGACGAAGCCGACGCCGCCGGTCACCGCGATCACGGTGCCGGTCAGGAGCGCGCTCGTGGTGAACAGCACGACGCGCAGCCGGTTGACGTCGACGCCGAGCGCGGTGGCCTGTTCCTCTCCGGTGACCAGGGCGTTGAGCCGCCGACCGCACAGTGTGAGGGCGAGCGTGAGGGTGACGACCACGACGGACACCACCTTGAGCTGGTCCCACCGCGCGCCCGCGACGGAGCCGAGCAGCCAGAACATCACGCGCCGCAACTCGTTCGGATTGGAGCGCAGTTGGAGGTAGCCGGTGGCGGCCTGGAGGAGGTATCCGACCGCCACGCCGGCCAGCACGACGCGCAGCGGCGACAGACGTCCCGCGCGCTGCCCGAGCAGGAACACCGCGCCGGTGGCGACCGCGGCGCCGACGAACGCCGCGGCGGAGACGCCGAGTCCGCCGACAGCGGCGGCGCCGGACGTCATGACCAGCACGGCGCCGGTGGACGCGCCCGAGCTGATGCCGAGCACGTACGGGTCGGCCAGCGGGTTCGCCACGAGCGCCTGCAACACCACGCCCGCGACCGCGAGTCCGGCCCCGGCGAGGGCGGCGAGCAGCACCCGGGGCATGCGGTACTCCCACACGATCTGGTTCTGCACGATGTCGAGGTCGTCCGTGGAGCCGCCGCCCAGGTGCCGGGTGACGATGCGCCAGCTGTCGGCCACCGGCACGTCCACGGAGCCGATGCCTATCGCCACGAGCATCAGCAGGGCGAGGAGCAGGGAGAGCACGGCCGCGCAGGCCCACAGGGGCACCGCGCGCAGCGGTGCCCCTCGGGATCCCGCCGCCGGGCGCCGGGTCCGTCCGACGGTGAGCATCATCGGCTCAGAACCGCTCGGGGTGGAGGGCTCGGGCGAGCCTGTCGACCCCGGTCGCGTTGTTCGGCCCGAGGTACACCGAGTCGGACAGCACCACGAAGCGGTTGTTCTTCGCGGCCTCCCACTGGGGGAAGCGCTGGAACAGCTTGGCGGCTTCACCCACCGGGTCGGGGTTCATGAAGTCGACGATGATGACGGCGTCGACCTGGGCGGCGGCGACCTGTTCCTTGCTGAGGTCGGCGAACAGCTCCTTGGTGGTGCCGCCGAAGGCGTTGGTGGCGCCGGCCTTGGCCATGATGTCGTTCCAGATGCCGTTCGCGCCGATGGAGCTGAACTCGGCGGCGCCCATGGTCATGCCGGGGATGATCAGCATCACCTTGGGCGTGGGCGTGCCGGCGACCTTGGCCTCGACGTCCGCGATCTGCTTCTTCGAGGCGGCGACGAGCTGTTCGGCGCGGTCGCTGACACCGAATATGCGGCCGAGGTCACGCAGCACGGCGTAGCTGTCCTCGATGCTCTGGGTGCCGTCGACCGACCCGGGTCCGCCGCAGGTCGCGCGCGGAACGTAGGTGTTGGCGCCGACGCCGGCCAGGTCGTCGCGGGTGGCGAAGCCGCTGTCGGCGGAGAACCCGCCGCCGTACGTGGACAGCACGAAATCGGGGCGCAGGCCGAGGATCGCCTCGCGCGGGATGTCCATGGCGTCGTTGAGCTTGACGCCGCCGGTGGGCAGCGCGGCGATCGCCTCCGCGCGGCCCGGTTCGTCGGACGCTCCGTACTTCTGCGCGTTCGCCACGATGCGGTCCCCGAGGCCGAGGGCGAGCAGGGAGGAGACCTCGGCGACGGATCCGCCGCTCATCACGACGACCCGGGACGGCGCCTTGGCGAACGTGTACTTCTTGCCGCAGTTCTCGACGGTCACCGGGTAGCCGGAGCCGTTGTTCGCGGGCGCCGACGCCGCCGGGGCCGCGGCGCCCGGCGGGGTCGAGGCCGCGGACGACGTCGCGTCGCCGCCGCACGCGGCGGTGCTCAGGCAGCTCGCCGCGACCAGTACGGCCGCCGGCAGCCGGTTCCGCAGTTTCACAGGTCCTCCTCGTGCACACCGCGCCTCGGGACCGGGGCGCAGGTCCGGCGAGCGGTGCCGGACGCCGTACTAGTCGGACGCCGGGGCCCGCGAGTTCCCGGACGCGCGCGGGGGCGGGCGCCACCGAGGCGGGGCATGATGGAAAGGAATGCGAGGCAGGCGGACGCCCGTTGCGTAACGCTGCGTGCCGCGCGGTGACACAGCGGCGCCAAGCCTGCCGACGACGCTTCGAGTTGCGCATGGTGGCTGATATGACGCCCTGGAGCTGGTTCCGAGGTCTGGACCGGGGGTACCGCGCAGCCGTCGCCGCCGGGTTGGCGCTGATCGTGGTCGGGGCCACCGTCCTCGGCCTGGTCCTGGGCGGAGGGGGTTCGTCGGGGTCGTCGAAGGGGTCGGACGGGGCGGGTCCCGTGGCTGTGACGCCCGAGGCCCCGACACCCGCCGCACCTGCGCCCGCCGGGCCGAACCCGCTCACCGGGGAGGCCGACCCGGCGGGGAAGCTGCTCGCGGTGAAGATCGACAACGTCGGTTCGACCGTCCAGAAGGCGCAGGCCGGGCTCAACTCGGCCGACATCGTCTACGCGATCCAGGTCGAGGGCGGGCTGTCGCGCCTCATGGCGGTCTACGACAGCAACCACGTCCCGGCATCCGTGGGCCCCGTGCGCAGCGCGCGGCAGACCGACCTGCCCATCCTCGCGGCCTACGGCAAGGTCGACTTCGCGTACTCCGGCGCGATCGGCGGCCTCAAGCCCGAGCTCGCCGCGGCGAACATCTTCAACGTGACACCCTTCACCTACAAGGGCTTCTCGCACGGCGGCACGGACCCGACGTTCATCAACCCGGCCGACGTATTCGCCAAGTTCCCCGACGCCGACGTGGCGAAGGACATCGGCCTGCGGTTCGCGGCCGACGTGCCTCCCGGCGGCACACCGGCCGACTCGGTCACCGTCCGCATGCCGTCCTCGTCCTTCGGCTTCGCCTGGAACGGCTCCGAGTACCTGGTCTCGACGGACGGGCACGCGGCGGTGACGGACGGCGGGCAGCGCGACACGACGACGAACGTCATCGTGCAGCACGTCGCGGTCGTGCCGGGCAAGTTCACCGACTTCAACGCCGGGCACCCCGACAACGAGGTGTTCAGCGTGACGACCGGCAGCGGAACTGTCGACATCTACCGGAACGGCCAGGTGTACCACGGCACATGGAGCAAGCCGACCGACACGTCGCCGACGACCTACTCGGTCGACGGCGCGCCGTTCAACCTCCAGCCGGGCCGGACCTGGATCGTCCTGTCGCGGTGATCGGCAGCAACTTGGCCGTGGCCGACCCGTCGTAGACGTGGTCCGGCGTGACGACCTTGGTGATGGCCTGGCCCAGCAGGGTGCTCGGCTCCTGGCCGGCGTGCGACGAGTCGGTGTTCAGCAGCACCACCAGGGTCGCGTCCTGCTCGGGCAGGTAGACGGTGACGCTCTCGTAGCCGGGCAGCGAGCCGTTGTGGCCGATCCAGCCGTGCGTGTCGAGGATGCCCAGGCCGTACGTGGTGTCCGGGAAACCGGTGGGCAGCCCGTCCAGCCGCTGGGCCTGCGTCCGCGCGCTCAGCAGGGTGCCGGTCGCGAGGACCTTGGCCCAGACCCGCAGGTCGTGCAGCGTGGAGATCATCGCGCCGGCCGACCACGCCCAGCTGGGGTTCCAGTCCGTGGTGTCGGCGGTCTGGCCGTCCAGCGTCTGGTTGCTGTAGCCGTGCGGGTGCGGGGCCGGGAACTCGGCGCCCGCGGGGAACAGGGTCTGTCCGAGGTGGCTCGGCCGCAGCACCCGGTCGCGGATGACAGAGGCCACGTCGCGGCCGGTGACCTTCTCGATCACCATGCCCAGCAGCACGAGGTTGGAGTTGGAGTAGTCGAACGCGGCGCCGGGCGCGAAGCGGTTGTCGTGCTTCATCCCGTAGGGCAGGGTCTCGGCGGGGGTCCACTGCCACCCGGGATCGCTCAGGAAGGTCTTCGCGTAGTCGGTGTCCTCGGTGTACGAGTAGAGCCCGCTGCGCATCTCGGCGAGCTGCCGCAGGGTGATGTGCTCGCCGTCGCGGACGCCGTGCACGTACTTGGAGATGGGGTCGTCGAGCCCGACCAGGCAGTCGTCGACGAGTTCGAGCAGCGCGGTGACCGTGAAGGTCTTGGTCTCGCTGCCGATCCGGAAGTACATGTCCTCGTCGATCGGCACGCCGGTGGCGGTGTCGGCCACGCCGAACGACCGCACGTAGTCGCGGTGCCCGGGCCGCCACAGCCCGACAACGACGCCGGGGATCCCGGCCTCCGCCATCGTCTGCCGGATGGCCGTGTCGAGCTGCTCAGCCACGTCGCGGGGCGCGGCGCCGGCCTGCGCGGGCAGGCTGACGGGCAGGAGCGCCGCCAGGGCGAGGGCTCCTGCCGCAAGCGCGCGGCGCATCATGGACGGTGCTCGCATGGGGTGCTCTCCTCCGACGGCGCCACGGGGGGTCGGTCCGTGACGATCATCGGCCGAGCGTGCACCGGCGCCCTGACCGGCGCACCGACGCACTCGGGTGAATCCGAGGCACCCCAGGACGCGGCGTCAGTCGACGGCTGGCGCATCGGCCTCGGCCGACTGGTGCAACGTCTCGTACCGCCCGACTTACCACCTGGGCGGCGCCGAGGACCCGACGACGACCGGGTCATCGGCGGTGCCCCTGGAATTCGAAGTAACCGGGCACCCCCCGTTCGACGGAACCCACGAGCAGTGCGCGGTCTAGGAACGAGTTTCCCGCTTCACACGAGGTCTCCGGAAGCAAGACGCACGCGTGGCAGGCGGCGAGGTTCAAGCTGTCGACGCCTGCGGCCTCAGACTCCATGCACAGCGGGTCGGCCGAGCACCAGGAGACACGCTCCAGTGCCGACTGCAGACCGGCGGCCATGCGGTCCGGGGCGCCCTGCGCAACGAGTCCGCCCAGGCTTCCCGCCGAGTCGCTGGTCGCGGTGTAGATCAGGATCCCGGCCATGTCGTCGGACGCATACAGCCGCTCGCGCAGCGAGGCGGCCGGATATCCGGCGTCCAGGCTCCATTCGTTGATCAGCGCATGGGCGAGCGTGTGGACGAGCATGTACCGTGCGGTCAACGGCGATTCCGGAACGTCCGCGGAGTCGGCCGCGCGACGCTTCAGTTGCGCCGTGTGGTGTGCGCGGACGCTCTCGACGTCACGCATGACCGCGAGATCCCGCTCCCATGCAGTCAAGCGACTATGGTCGAGCCGCAGGAAGACCCCTTCCCCTACGACTTCGATCGCCGGCAGCCATCGCAGGTCGGCTGCGGCCAGGCGGGCACGCCGGGCCGTGACGTCCGTGGGCATCGGCATGTCGACTCGCGTGAACGACTGGAGTGCGCGTACCTCCCGCAGGCGCTTGACCAGCATCGTCTTGCCGATTCCCGGCGGCGGACCGTCGCCGCCGGAAGGCGGAACGCACACGAACCCGTGGTCACGGCCCTCGTCGTCGGCGCCGTGCTCCAGCTGACGGTACTCGTCGCGCCGTAGCGGGTCGGCGGACTCGAAGCCCGAGAGGACGAGGTCATCGACCGGTTCCGTCCCACCTGCCTCCTCCTGACGCCGACGGCCCTCAACCAACGCGATCGCGTCCTCGACGGGATGGTCCGACTTGGCCTGGCTGAGGATGTTCTCGATGTTGCGGCGCAACTCCGCGGGGGTCTTGCCCCGCAGCCACGTCTTGTAGTGCGGCGCCAGCAGCGCCCACAGCCCGTCCGAGTACGGCGGGATCGACAGTGCCGACCGCATCACCGGAAACCACGCCGCGGAGGAACCCCGTTGCAGCGTGCGAGGGGTGAGGGCGCAGCCTCGCTGTGTCGCGGCTTCGCCGAGCCAGGGTCTGGCACCGCTGCACCGGACGCCGATGGCCGCCATCGCGGAACGCCCGAAGGCACCTTCCAGGGACGCCTCCTCGCCGCAGCTGCACGCGACCACCACGGACTGGAGGGATGCGGTCCGTCCGGTGCTCCGCAGCGTCAGCCGGTGTTCCGTCGCGCCGCGATCGCCGCGCTTCCCCTTCCCGTGGTGCACCCACTCCCAGTAAGGGAAGTCGTCGAGGTGTCCGTTCTCGCAGGCGATCACGAAGCGGGACGGTACGAGAGAGCGTGCGCATGCGCCGCACTCGTTCTTGCGTGGCGGAGGGTTGAAGTCACGGTGCGGTTGCAGTGCCAGGCAGTCGGGACACGAGTACCAGCGTGGGAAGAGTCGCATTCGAACCCCGTCCCCGGCAGGGGGGTCCGCGGCGGGGGGGCTGCGGAACCCTTCCACGCGCAGGCGGTCCTGCAGCCTCGGCTCGAAGACGTCGTATTCGCCGGCGGGCCAGCTGTCGAGACCGCTGACGACGTACGACTGTTCACCGACCGCCAGCATCGCACCGATGCCGTAGGTGGTGATCATCTGGCTGCGGCGGACCGCCCCCAGCGGCTTGCGGACGACAGCCTCGCGGGCGCCGTCGCGCCCCGACCGCCCACCCCGTCCTGATCGCAAGGCCATGTCAGTCCTCCAAGTAGAGGTCGGATTCGACGTCGACGTCGCGCAGGCTCCAGAGCGTGTCCCACGCGTATTCGAGGTCGTCGTCGCTGTGCGACCTCAAGAGTGCGGTCTCCGGCGCCCGACGCTCACCGCGCCTGAACCTGGGCGGTGCCTCGTACACGAGCCGTCCGTTCTCCACCGCCGCGGTGCGCCAGTCCTCGACGATCTCCGCCAGGTCACGTGCCGTATGGCCGGCCTCTTCGGGGGCCACGGCCTTCACGCGGTTGACGATGTCGTCGCAGATGTCGCGCACCTGTTCCAGGTACTGCTCGATGAACGCCGCTCCGGTGTTCGCCCGTGCGGCGGGAACGCGCAACCGCACCAGACCGACGAGTACGGCGTGCAGGGCTCGGTCCCGGGCCCGCGCCGAGAACGGCGTGACCCCCGTGGCCTCGACCTGACGGTAGAGCGCGGAGTGGTAGGCGTGGAACGACTCGTAGTGGGACCGGTCGCGGGACCGGGCCCCGTTGAACAACGTCACCACCAAGCCGGGGTGCCGGCGTCCGACACGGCTGGTCGCCTGGATGTACTCCGCAGTCGTCTGCGGCTGTCCTGTGACCGCCATGAGACCGAGCCGGTCGACGTCGACCCCGACGGAGATCATGTTGGTGGCCAGCACCGTGTCCAGCGCCGGTCCGGGCAGCGCGGTCTCCAGCGAACCGAGGCGTGCGGGGATCTCGCTCGAGGCCACCCGACTGGTCAGCTCGGACGGCGGGGCGACGTCGCGCCGGGTGACGCCTGCGCGTGAGGCGAGCAGTTTGAGGCGGTCCTGCACATCGTCGACGACCTGGAGTTCCGCCGCCGCGAGCAACCGCAGACTGTTGAAGTAGCCCACCAGCGTCCAGTAGGGATCCCGGATTTCGTCCTCCCCGTCCAGGCTCGCGGTGTGGTGGAGCAGTGCGGAGTAGGCACGCACCAGAAGCGTCGCCTGGCTCGTCGACGGGGTCAGCAGTCCGACGTAGAGCCGCGCCGACTTCACCTCGTGAGGGCGTTCCAGCGCGAACCACGAGTCGCGTGCGTCGAGACCCGACGGGGGAAACTGTCGGACCTCCCGGTCGAACAACCGCAACCCCTGCTCGCGGGCACGCCGGATCGTCGCGGTCGACGCGATCACCTTGGGCAGGTCGGCGGCGATGTCCACGGCCGTCTCATACAGTCCGGCCATCGTGCCCAACGGGCCGGAGATCAGGTGGAGCTCGTCCTGGATCACCAGTTCGGGCGCCCGCACCCCCGGGGCGAGGTCACGGTTGAACAGATTCGCCACCTGTCCGCGCCACGCGATCTGGGCGAACTTGTCGACGGTTGCGATGACCAGGGTGGGATGTGCCGCGTAGACGGTCTCGTCGACGACGTGGACGGGGAGCCCGGAGCGGAACGCGCATGCTGAGTCGGGGCACAGGATGTCCATGCGGGCGGCGGCCTCGTCGACGTGGTAGGCGAAGGCGTCGAGGGGGGTACCGCACGAGGGGCACTGGCGCAGCTGAACGGGGTTCTCTTCCTGGACCTCCTCCCGACGCCGCAGCTTCTGCAGGGACTTGCGGGCCACCTCGAGTCGGTTCGGGGTCGCCGCCTTACCGACCCACATCCCGATCGAGATTTCGGCCCGGCCCAGTCGGTCCGGATCGCCGCGGCGGATCACCTCCATCGCGCAGATGAGGGCGGCGGCGCGTTCGAACTGTTGCAGGGTCAGCAGCCTCAGGGTGTAGCGCATGAGCACGGTTACGCCGTGCCCCGCCTCCCCGTCGCGGATTCGCCGCAGGAACGTCGTGAAGGCGATCAGCCCGAGGTACGCCTCGGTCTTGCCGCCACCGGTCGGGAACCAGAGCAGGTCCGCGATCCGGCGGTCCTCGTGGTCCGGATCGACGATCCCGTCCAGGCACAGCAGCATGAATGCGATCTGGAACGGCCGCCACTGGCCCGCCGCCTGCGGACGGCCCACACGTCCCGCGCGGATCCAGTCGGTGCGCCCACGCTGTTCAGCCATCGCCAGGTTGGCGAGCTGGAACGCTTCCCGCACCTCCGGACGCCGTTCGACGAGGGCGACGCCCGATCTCATACGGGTGAGTGCCTCCCGGCAGCGCACGATCTGCTCGACGGCGATGTCCGCGAACTCGGTTCCGGCGAACGATTCCGCCTCCAGGGCGCGTTCATCGACCCAGAGTGCGTACCCGTCGAGCAGTCTGTGCAGCGCAGCCGACAGTTCGGGGCCACTCGCCTCCGCCAACGCGGTCATGTCCAAGTCGACGACGTCGATGTCGGGGTTGGAGTCCGTGCTGCACACGTCATAGCGCGGGACGAAGGCGGTGCGAACCGAGGCGACCGAAGCGTGCGTGACAGCCGCGGAAGGTGGGGGCGCGGTCCAGTCCCAGACCGCGGCGCAGCCGTGCCCCACCGCGAACGTCGGGGCGTGACGGTACAGCAGCCGCGTCACCAGAACTTCGTCGTCGGCCCCCGAGGACTGTGCCCGACGCTCCACGAAAGGACTCGACCCGTCGGCCGCGGAGACGACGAGTTCCGGCTGGAAGAAGCAATGAGGGTCCTGCAGTTCGGACTCGACGACCTCGTTGGTGTTGACCAGGGTGACGGTCACCGACACGACACCCGCCGGGTCGGGTGTCCGGACTCGGACCCGCAGTTCGAGACCCTCAGTGAGGGAGTACGGTCCACCGGGCCTTTCGAGGTCGATCGGGACACCGGGCAGGGTCAACGGGCGACGCCGCCAGCGCACGCCGGCCTCGTGCGTCGTGCGCCGGCGCGCCCTGCGCGCACCTGTCACCGTGCCCGCTTCGTCAACCGGTTCGTAGACAGCCGCGGCGGTCGCCACGTGCAGGAGGTGGGTCGTTCCTGTGTCGACGGCGAACGTGATCCCCATCGAGGACGGCGCCTGCCGATTCGCCATGGAAACGCCCGTGTCCGGTGCCTCATCGACAGCGAGAACCGCCGCCGTCAGGTCGAGGTCCTGCTCGGCGGCGTCGACTAGACGTGTCTCGTCGTCCTTGCGTGACGGGAACAGGATTCCTGTGACGTAGCCGGTGACGGGAGGGTCGTCGACCACCTCGTCAGGCCCCCCTGCAGGACCGAGCAGGTCGTGTTCGAGGCGATCGGCCAGGGCGTCACGGAACCGGTAGTGCCGGGTACGGTCACTCATCGATCGGCCCCTCCGTCGGGTCGGAAGACTTGTCGTAGGTGAAGCGGCCCAGGCCGCCGATGCGCGGGGCGGGCCAGATCCCGCCCGTGTCGATTCCGGCACGCTTCCCCGCCGCGTCGCTGCCCGCCACCGTCTCGACCGCCTCGATGTACACGCCGGTGATCGAAACGGGCCAGTTCCGCCGGCCGTAAGGCATGTGCCGATGGAGCGCCGTGCGGAAGCCCACAGACGCTGCTCCCACGGCAACGTCGTCGACGAGCACGAGGTAGGGCGGGCTCATCCCGGGCTCCTCCGCACCGTCGTCCACCCGTCGCAGCACCACCGGGTCACCGGCCTGGACCGCGCTCTCAAGATGCCGCCACACTGCTGTGGGGTCTGCGGTGAACAGATGTGTACCGGCCGGGTCCGTGGCGTGGACATCGCCGGCCTGGAGCTCAAGGCCGTGCCGCATCCACGCCTGGTAACCGAACCGCGCCCAGCGCCCGGTCCGCTTGTCTATGCGAACGGTGCGGGCATGCGGGGCCGACAGGCGCATGAGCTGGTCCCGCGCACGGGTCATGCCCACGTACAACAGCCGGGCCTCCTCCGCGTGGTCGTACTCCCGGTCGAAGCCGAATCCCCCGGGATCGACGACCAGCACGCGGTCGAACTCCAGTCCTTTGGCGCGGTGGAGTGACGAAACGACAAGGTCCGCACTCGGCGGCGCGGTGATCTCGTCGGGAACCCGACCGGCGGCCACGAGCGACCGCAGACGCATCATGTCGACGGTGTCGCCGCCCGCTCCACGCCCCGTGGCACGGACAAGCGCACCCCACGCCATCGCCGCGTCCACATGCGGTGCAGCGCCGGACAGGTACCGTTCGAACACATCCCTTGTCGCATGAGGGGTGGTCGACGCGGCGATGAACCCTGCGACCCAACCGGGCACGACACGGTCCTGCGCCGAGCGCTGGAGCAGGTGCGGAACGCCCGCGCGGTGCAGGTCCTCGGACACCAGCAGGGCCTGCCCGTTGGTGCGGCACAGAATCGCAGTGCTCCCCTCATAGGAACGCAGGGCGTCGCAGACGAAGGGATCGTCCAGATCTCCCAGGTGCAGAGTGTCGTGCCACCGGGCTTTCAATCGCCGGTGCAGTTCCTCGGCGTCGGAGGAGCCTGTGTGGTGTTCGGCCCGGCCCCGCAACTCCGGGCCGAACGGGAGTGCGATGCCCGCCTCCTCCTCGCGCACCCGGAAGTTTCGGGTCAGTTCCAGCTCGACGAGTTCGTCCCCGAAGGTTCCGCGCAACCAGTCGAAGAAGCGGTTGACTTCTCCGGCACGCTTGGCGGGGTCGTCGATCTGGAAGCCGTACACGGACTGCGCCGGGTCTCCGACGACGGTGAACCCGCAGTCGTAGCGGTCCAACAGCGCCTCGACGAGTTCGCGACGTGCCCCCACCAGGTCCTGGACTTCGTCCACGAGGACATGCCGCAGGTCGTCCTCATAAAGTTCGTCGGCGAGCCCCTTTGCCACAAGGTCGGTGGCGGCCTCGATGCGGTCGTCGAACGAGCGGCTCTGCCAGTCGACGTCGGCCGCGAGCTCTGTGAGGATCTCCAAAGCCCACGAGTCGAAGGTCGCCACACGAACCGCGCGTGCAGCGCCCGCGGCCCCGGTGATCCGGCTTCGCAGCTCACGGACGGCGGCACGCGAGAACGTGAGCGCGAGGATCTCGCCCGCACGGACGTCCTCGTCCGACGTCAAGCGCTCCAGTCGACGCACCAGCGTGTGGGTCTTGCCCGCACCGGCGCCGGCGACCACAAGCACGGCGGCGTCGGCCGGTTGCGCGACAACGGCTTGCTGCTCCGGCGTCAGCGCCACGTCCGCGTCGTACTGTCCGGTCATCATCGACTCCACAGGTGCTCGAAACGGCTGAACACAAGTTCCTCGCCGAAGTTCAGGATGTTGTCGCGCACGTTGAGCACGAGACAGCGCGCACTTCCGCCGTTGTTCGGGCCCCGCAGCCCGCGCCCGATCATCTGCTGATAGCTGTTCGGGCTGTACGTGGGGCGCGCGACGACGACGGCCCGCGTCGCGGGGGCGTCGAACCCCTGCGCCAAGACGCCGTAGTTGGTCAGGATCCGGATCCCGCCCTCCCGGAACCTGTGGACGACGTCACGGCGGCGCCCGGCCGGCATCGATGCATCGATGGAAGCCGCAGAGACACCCTTCCCGTTGAGCATCGCCGCGAGCAGTTTCGCGTGGTTGACGGAAGCCGCGAAGACCAGCACAGGCCACTCAGCGGGCATCGTGAGGATTTCCTCGAGCAGCCGCTTGTTCCGATCGTCGTCCAAGGCGAGACGTTCCTCGGCCGACGTCGCGAGGCCCTGGAAGGACCCGGACACAAGCAGTTCCTCCTCGGTGAGCGTGATGGTGGCGCCGGAAAGTTCCCGGTGGTCGACCCGTGCCAGCATCCCCAGCTCCTGAAGGGCCGCGTACGCGTCACCTTCGAACACGCCGTCGTCGAGGCGAAGCGCGCCGTAACGGTCGACCAGGCGGCGGGTCTCCTCTTCGTTGGTACTGCGGAAGGGCGTCGCCGTGAGGCCGACCAGAGGGCGTCGTGTCGTCGCGTGGGTGAGCCCGAGCGAGCGCAGCAACGCGGTGTACCGCGCCGAGATGGACGTGTGGGCCTCATCCACAATGACCATCGCGGGCTCGCGTAGCCACGCATACTCGTCGGTGTCGAGACACCGCTCCAGTTTCGCGTCCGTGGCCACGACGAGGTGCGGGTTTCCGCGGACCTCGGTCGCAGCGTTCCCCGACCAGAGTCGGCTGATCGTGAGGCGCTGCTTCGGGCCTACCGCGCTCCACACGAACTTCCAGCTCTGGACGGCTTGTTCACAGAGCTCCTCGGACTGGGCGATCCAGAGCACAGGACCCCGCAGGCCTTCCTGGCGCACCACGTCGATCACGGCTTCCACGGCAACGCGGGTCTTGCCCGCACCCGTCGGCAGACACAGCATCGCGCGACCCGGCTGGACGCGGGTCAACAGCCGGACCATGTTCGCGGTGAGCTTCTCCTGGTACGGATGCAGTTTGGGGTAGACGGTGGGCCCGTCCACGACCTCTTCGGCAGGGGGCGCGGAGACCTTCACCCCTGCGTAGGACTCGGGGAGGCCGAGTTCGGCGACCAGTCGTCGCGAGGCGGAACTGCCCTGGAACGCGGCCGGCATCTCGGGGAACCGCGCCGTCAAGTCCTTGGTGTGGTGTCGCAGGATGTCGTCGCCGTGGGCGTTCATGGCCAGTTCGGCCACGCGCCTGGCGTCCGGCGAACGCCCGTGCGCAGCGGCGTCGCTCTCCACCAGGCCCTGGGGGAGGCCCCGACGCAGCGCCTCCTCGCCGACGAGGTTGAGGATCTTCTCGGCGTTGTCCGCACTGCGCCGGGCGCGCTGCATCCGCTCATCGTTGCGCTGCCGCTCGCGCCGGTCGATGATCGACCGACACCCGGCAACCCCTAGACCGAGGTTCAGTGCACGGTCTACCGCGGCCAGCAGCGCCAAGTCGTCTTCGGGGTCGAGTACGAGTACGTCGTTGTCCTCCACCGCCACCTCGACAGGCGTCGCCGTCATCCCCGCCGGGGTACGCACGATCCTCTCGAGCTCGGCACACGCTACAGCCCGACGGCCGGCGATCTGCTTGCTGTGAGTCACTCTGAGATGTGGGAACTCCTCTACCAACAGCCGTGGTTCCGCGGACGCGACATAGCGGGTCTCCTCCTCGACGACGTCCGCGACGTGCTGCATGCCCCACGCCTGCACCATCGCGTCGGCGTCCTCGGGCGATGGAGCGAGCAGCGCCGGGACCTCCTCACGGACGAGCAGCTCGAAGTCGGCGCGCGTGGACGCCACTGCGATCTCCGCGTCCGGGCGGGTTCCCCAGGTGTCGCCGACCCGACAACGTGTCTGGACACCCTGCGGCCACGGCGTCTTGGACCGCAACGCCAACGCATACGTAGCGCCGATCCGTTCCTCGTCCGTGCTCGTGGCGACTTCGTGTAGCAGTGCGGCCCACACCTCCTGCGGGACCGTCGACAGCCTCTCGGGTAGGCCGAGCAGCCTGACGAGGTGTTCGGGCAACCGCGCGACGGGCAGCAGTTCGCCGTGTTCCTGCAATGCCGGACCCACCGCAGACGCAACCGGAGTGAGTCCACGTGTCGTCCGCAGCAGCCCCCGAGTGCGCAGCATCCAGACCAGGGGCGACGGAACGCCGCTGCGGGCCGTCGATTGTCCGATCTGCAACGTCCAGTTCTCGACGAGACCGTCTTCCGGGAGCGCCGCGATGAAGGCGGCGCGACCTTCTTCAGACAGCTCCGACATCAGTCGGAGCGGGCCGGCGGTCCGTGCGCCGGTCACGTGGACAGACGCGAGCCGCGGACGTGGCGCGGTCGGCGACAGGGTGGCGAGGTGACGGTCCAACAGCCATTGGCGGTAGTCGTCGAACCAGAACTCCTCCGCGGGATCGTGCCCCGGCTGCGGTGTCGCGCGGAGGCCGAGGGCCTCCAGAAAACCGAGCGACGTACGGTGGAACTCCGTGTCGACCGCAACGGCACCGTCCCGGCTGCCGTCGGCGGGCACCACGCGTCCGGGAAGCAGGCACTCGTCGATCGACCGGAACCGGCCTGCTACGGTCCGCACTTGTAGCGTCCGTGTGGCGTTCGGGACCCGGCCGAGAACCTCGGCGACCTGCCGTGCGGGCACCTCGCGCGTCAGGTCCCACAGCGCCGTCCACTGCTCGTGCCCGTAACCGTCGAAGCCCTGCCCGACCACGGCAGCCAGGCGTCCCTTCGCATCCGCGAGGTGGACCCCCAGTTCCACGAGCGCTTCAAGTCCGTCCGGGTCGGCGCAGACCTCGGGGTGGACGTACACAAGGTCGTCGGCCAGGCCGTCGTCGGACGCCCGTCGGTACACCCGGCCGGTACCGGCGGCCACGAATCCGTGGTCCTCCGTAAGCAGGATGCGCGCGGTCGAAGCCTCTTCGTAGAGCGGGTGGTCCGTGTTCTTCATCGCACCGGCGATGCGCACGGCGACCACCGACGCCGCCGGCGTACCGTCCTGAACCAGCGCCTCGAGCCAGGCTCGGGTGGAAGCGACCTCCGCCTCGGCACGCCTGCGGATGAGCTCCACGCGGGAACGGCGCTCCCGCTGCTCGATCGAGTGGTGGCACCAGTCGACGGGGCGACCGGGGTGACCCGCCCACAGGTTGAGCCACTCGCGCTGCAAGCCCTCGGGATGCAGAGACAACTCCGCGGGGACCCGCAGCACGCCGTTCTGGTCGGGCAGCGAGGGCAACTCGGCCGCCAACCGCCAGATCGCCTCAGTGAGTTCCTCGTCGGCGAACTGGGGCGACTCGCGGCCGCGGCCGGGCAGGAGGCCCAGGTAATCGGCCGGGTCGTCCGGAGTCACGAGCTCGGGCAGGGCGGTCACGACGAGACGGGCCGCGGCGACGACGAGCTCCTCGTTGAACTCGTTGTCCTTGTAAAGGTTCTGGCGGTCTTCGGATGTCTTCCAGGGTGCGTTGAGGATGCCGCGCAACAGCGTCGTGTAGTTCGTCGGGAAGTACGCCCAGAAACGCCCTCGCGCACCGGTGCTCGGCGCGCCCTTGGCGTTCACCGGCACGGCCCAGGACACGTCGATCCGCGGACGGTCGTGGAGTTCACCAGCAGCCCCCCGGGCAGTCTCCCCCGGCTCGTGGGTGGCGGTGAACACCCGCCAGTGCCGGGTGATTTCGTCGCTCGACGGCAGCTCGTCCTGGATGCTGTGGAAGTCGCCACGCACGCTGTGGGAAAGCCTGCGGACGACCGGGTGACCGGGGCGCCGACGGTCGTCCAGGATCACTGTCGTGACCTGAGGGGAGAACAACTGGAACTCGAACGGGAACTGCGCCAGGTCCTTGCCGAGCCGGTCGGCCCGGCCCGGCTTGAGTGGCAAGCGGACCACCGTGGTCGCCCACGAAAGCAGCTCCGCCAGCACGGGGTCGGTCGCGACCTCCTGCTCGCGGTTGATCGGCCGTGCCATCCGCAGCACAGGAGTGTCCACGACATCCGGCTGCACGAGCCGGATCTGCTCGCGCGACCAGTCCAGGTCGAATCCGAACGAGCCCGACGTACTGAAGAACTGCGGCGTGTCCGTCACGCTCAGGACGGACTTGACACCGACACCGAACCGCCCGATCTGCCCACCCCTCTTACGGGAGACGCTCATCCGCAGGATGGTCTCGGCGCCGGCCGGGGTGACGGGCGAGCCTTCGTTCGCGCAGTACAGCACGGTCGGCGTCAGCACGATGTGGATGTCGCCACCGCCGGGGGTCTCCCGCAGCTCATCCGCACCGTTTTGCACCAATTCATACACCTGGCGGTCGCCGTAGCCGCCCTGCGTGATCCGGCGCTCGTTATTGAAGTGCTCGACGATGAGCCCGGGGTCGATGCGGTATGTCTCGAGGACCCTGCTGGACTGCTCGCGGACGACGGTGATGACCTCGTCGCCTGATGACGGGACGGTCATGATGGGCGTTCCCCCTGGCTTTCGGCGTTCCCCGGCCGGCGGGAGCCGGCCGGGGAACACGCGATCTCATCATGTACGGATTGGTGGTGACGGGCACGGCCCGCCGCGGCGCGCCGTGCGGATGAACGCCCGCTCCCCTGGGGGCCGGACGCAATGGATTCAGAGCAGGCGGTCCGACAACCACTCGGCGATCATGTGCACACCGACGGACGCCAGGCGGCGACCGACCCGGCGCGCCGCGCGCTTCGTCTGCTCGGAGTGCCCGGCGGTGGGCCGATCCCGCTCCCGAGACGACCCGACGCAGGCGACCGACGGGTCCCTGACGACCCGGTGGCGGCGCGACTCCGGGCGGCAGCGCCGGTACCCGGAGGCTCCGTACTCGACGCGCCCCCTGCAGCCGGTACCCCGGCGGTGCTCGCTCATCGTGATTTTTCGAGTCCTTTCCGAACGGAATTGGACGTACTGAAACAGCGTGCCCGGCGGCCGCACCAACACAGTTACGACACCCCGGTCGACCGAAACGGGAAATCCCCACTCAGACCCGCGAGCGCCCGAATTCAGGACAGAGCTCTCCCCTGCGCATCTCCCGCCCCGCTCTCCGAGGCATCGAAATCCGCTCCCTTGCCGAGCAACTGTGCCCGCCGCAAGGGGCGTTCGCAACCTGCTTCCGAAAACCCGAGGAAGTGGACCACGTGGTTCCACTTGCGATACACACAGAAGATGGCATTTCGCAATAACTCGGACATCAGAGACATTCACCACCACTGCCGTCCACCCGCCACGACACCACCGGCCCTGTCAAAGGTTGTTTGACACACCACTCATGTCAAATTTGCATGCTAGTCTTGCCGTACTTCGACCCATCGGGCGCGCAAACGAGAGGGACGCCGTGGAGGAAGCCGACGACTTCGGCCCATGGCTGGGGCGGCAGTTGCGCCGTCGCAGTATGAGCCAGAACGAGCTGGCGCTGACGCTCGACGTGACCCGAGCCGCGGTGTCCGCCTGGGTGACCGGGCGGGCGGAACCGCGTCCCGACAAGAAGCGGGCCATCGCCGCAGCGCTCGGCCTGGACGAGGTCGCGGTGACGGTGCGTGAGGAGACACCGACGCAGGCGGCGAGCGTCACGTGGTACCACCGGCCGGCGCATGTAGACGGCGGCCGCGAATTCGGGAATCCGGCGGCGTTCGCGTTCGACGCCGACCTTTCCGTGCTCGCCCGGGAAGCCACTCAGAACAGTCTTGACGAACGCTTGGACAACAGCCGCCCGGTGCGTATGCGCTACACGCTGCACCAGATAACCGGAAAACACCTGTTCCGGTTCCTGGACGCGATTCAGTGGTCGGAGATCGAACCGCATGTCCAGGCCGCAGAGGATCCCAAGCGGAAAACCGGACGCGTCATCGCAGACGGACTCCGCGAAATGCGGGAAAACAGTTCGCTGATTCTTCTGCGTATCGACGACTTCAACGCGAACGGACTCACCGGCTCCGACTATGACGACGGCCGCTTCGCCGCTGTGGTGCGACGGCAGCTCGACAGCAGCAAGTCCTCGGGCGACACGGCGGGCGGCTCCTACGGGCTCGGCAAGGCCACCCTGTGGGCGACCAGCCGACTCGGCCTCGTGCTCATCAACAGCACTCTGTCGGAGACCCACGAGGGCCGTCGCGAGCGCCGCATGATCGGGAGGCTCGACCTGCCGTGGCACGTCGTGGACGGACGTGAGTGGGCGGGCCCCGGCTGGTTCGGCGAACCTGACCGGACGCGCGGCGACGCCGCACGCTCGTGGTGGGCGGACACCGAGACCGCCGCCTCCTTGCACCTGGACAGGCCCGAAGGCGAGCCTGGTACCTCGTTCCTCATCGTCGGAGCACACGACGCCTCCGGTGACGCCCAGGACCTGCCGGCGATGCGCGACAAACTGGTCCGCTCCCTCGCCGACGACTTCTGGGCGGCGATGACCACCGGCGGCGGCCGACCGCCACTCCTGGAGGTCACCGTGGTCACCCGCCGAGACGACGAGGAGGGCGTCGAGGAACGGGTCGACCCCCACGTCCACGCCCCGGTACGCGCCCGTGCGCTGCGTGCCTTCCTCAACGGCGAAACCGTCGACGCGATCACCGGGCCCACCGATGTGGCACGGCTGTCGGTCTCCCTTGTGCTCCCGGCACGCAAGGCCGGCGCTCGTGGTGACGCGCCCACGCGGCACGACGCGGTCCTGCTCGTGACCCCGTGCGCTGACGACGACCGGCACGCGAACCACATCACCGCCATGCGCGGCAACCGGATGACCGTAGTCGACCGCCGTATCGGCGGGGCCGGCGTGAATACCGTCGCCTTCCAGGCCGTTCTGCTGGCGGGCGTAGCCGCGGGCGACGCATCCGCGGACCTGGCGGCCGAACGACTTCTGCGCACCTCGGAGCCGCCCGAGCACAACGCATGGCGGCGCACCGACGATCTGACCGCGAGTTATGTGCGCGGCGCCGCCACCCGTATCGCCGAGTTCCTCAAGGCCGCGGACGTCGCGGCCGTGACGGCGGTGGCCCGGCCCGAACCCGGCGGCGGCGACATGCCCGCCCCGCTGCGCGACATTCTGCGCCTCGATGCGGCGGGTGCGGGCCGTACAACCGGCTACCCGACCGTCAAGGACCTCGACGGACACCTCCAAGAGGACGGGGCGTGGCGGATCCGGGTCGAGGTACGTCTGCCCGAACGCCCGGACGCCTGGCACCTGGTGCCCAAGCTGCGGTTCGCCGTCCGTGGAGGCGGAGGCCTGCCGGTGGAGTGGGCGACACTCGTCGCCCGTTCGAACTGCACCGTCGAAGGCGACGGGAGCCTCACGTTCACGCCACTCAGCCGTTCGGCCGTGTTCGAGGGCGTCAGCGATCCGACGTCCCATCCGATCGAGGCCGCGTTGTCGGTCGCCCAGGTCGACCTCGCGCGCGCGGTGGGAGGTGCCCGGTGAAGCGGCTCGTCCCCTACCCGACCGTCGCCGGCCCGGTGGAGCTGGCGGTCGTCCGGGTCCGGGTCGACGACTGGACGTTGCCCGTCCAACTGGTCAACACGACCGACCGGATCGTGGCCCTGCACACCGACCGCGGGACGGACTGGAATGAAGCCCGGCTCACGGTCGCGGTGACCACGGCACCCGGTGCCCTCCGCCCGGAGCACCACGGTCGCGACCAGGCGTGCACAGCCGTCCTCCGCGAACGCGCCACCAACTCGGTCACGGCCGTCCGCCTCCACCCCGACGGATCGGGCGCCTGGACCGGCGAGGTATCGCTCGACCACACACGGCACGCCGGGCGCGTCCTGTTGGAGGCCCATCTCACCGCGACCGTCGACGACGTCGCGGGCCGCATCATTGGTTCGACGGAGCCGTGGAACGTCGACCTCGAGGCGCGGACGCCGACCGCCGTCCGCACGGTCCGCCTGGTCCAGGTCGACTTCGCCGCCGACGACCGACCGGAGCTACACCGGTTCCGCGCCGATCCCTGGCACGTCGACGCCTGGGGCGACCCCCCCGTCCTTTACCTCAACAAAGCGTTCGAGGGCCTTGTCGACCTACTCCACGCCGATGCCTCACCGACTCGTGACACCGTCGCGGCCCAGGTCGGCGTGGACGTCTGGTCCACCCTGTTCCTCGCCGCCCTCGGAGCGGCGGCGGAGTCGGGCGACGACGAGCCCGCCGTCCCCGGCGGGTGGCACGGCACGGTCCTCAAGCGCATGCTGCCGGACGTGTTCCCGGACCTCTCACCCGCAGATGCGCTCGCCGAAGCCCTGAAGCGTCGCCGCGAGGGCGACGCGGGGTTCCACGCCCTCGTCCTGCACGCGGCGGGCCGCCCGGCCCGACTGAACCCCATGCTCGGCGGCGCGATCAGAGCGCTCCGGCGCGCCTCGGAATCCGGACGGTAGGAGCACAGTGCCGACCCGAACCACCGCCACGACGGATCAGCCCGCACACATCGGCCTCCTTCCCGACGGCGTCGCACGCGCCCACCTCACCTCGGCCGTCCTCCGCGGCGACGAGGTCCCGCCGGCACGCACGGTCGACCGGCTCTCGACGTCACCGTCGGACCGCGCGGCGCCGCGCTGGGAGGCGGCACCTGTACGGCAGCTTCTACTCGACACGACCGGGCGGTTCCGCGACCACCGGCCGACGACAGCGGACCGCTGGCTGGCGCCGCGCCTTCACACCGTGCTACGTCTCACCCGGGCTGAAGCCGCAGACCCGGCGCTGTGGAACCATCTGGCGCTGCGGATCGCGCCCGAATACGTCGTCTGGCGCTGGTGCCCGGCGGGCGGTGCGGTGGCGGCGTCTCGCTTCAGCGGTCCCTTCCACGTCCAGGCCCTGGCCCGGTTGTGGTGGGCGGCCGAGCTGTTCCGCGACGGTCCCGACTACGCGCCGGTCGTCACCGCGTGCGCGAACCAGGACGTGCTCAACACGGTCCTCCGAAGCCAGGCGATCCTGCACCGCCCCGTCGCCCAGGCGCTGCTCCGTCTGGTCGGCGAGGACGGCGGGTTGACCGGCCGCGAGGTCAACGCGCTCAGCGCCGCCGTCGGGGCGGCCGGCAGCACCCTGCTCTACGAGGTGCTCGCCCCCGACGCAGAGACCGACACAGAGGCCGTGCGTGCGTGGATCGGATCCGCGCATGGGTCTTACGTGCCCTACGACACACTGCCGGAAGGACCGGACGACGTGCGCGTCCCGCAGGCGTCGGTCGACGCTCTGGTGCCGCGTTTCAGGGGGTTCCTCGCCGATGCGGAGGTACGCGGGCGCGCACCCGTGCCCGCACCTTAGCCCGGCGTCAGCGCGCTTCGGTGGCGCGAGCGTCCGCGGCTTCGGGTCGCAGCGCGCGGTAAATCTCCCGGGCGATCGCGGTGGCCAGCGGCGGAGGCACCGCGTTGCCGATCTGGCGCGCGATCTGGATCTTGCTGCCACACCAGAGGAAGTCCTTGGGGAAGCCCTGGATCAACGCCGCCTCAAGGTGGGTCAGGGGACGATCGGCCTCCGGGTGGAGGTAGCGCCCCTTCTCCGGCTTGTAGAACTCGGTGCGGATGGTGACGGAAGGCTTGTTCCAGACCAGTCGGCCCATGACGTCCCCTGAGCCGTTCTTGTGGCCGTCCCAGCTCTCCGTCGACAGATACGCCTTCTTGCCGTCGACCTTTGCGTACTTACCCTCGAGCGCCTTGCGGTTCTCACCTGGCCGGATGCTCCGGTAGCGGGCCAACGACAGCCCAGTCGGTGTGCGTCCGATGTGCAGCTGCTCAGTACGGAACGGCCCCGGGATGTTCTCCGCCAGTGTCTTGAGCAGCACGTCGGTCAGCCCACCGGTGTCCTTCACTCTCCGCGACACTACGATCTCGGAGCGCATGCCGTCGGCAAGGAGCGCCGGCAGGTCAACGGAACGCGGATTGAGCGGCACCCTGTCCTCACCGATGACGTTCTCCAACGTCCGCCACGGCTCTCGGGTGTCCGTCCCCTCCAGGGTCGGGGCGCCGGCCTTCACGTGCGTCGGCTCAGGGAAACGGAACGACGCAACCGTGTCCTTCCGCCCAAGCACAATCGTGCGCTGCCGGGTCTGTGCTGCACCGTAGTCGGCGGCGTTGAGCACCCTTGCCTCGAGTTGGTAGCCCAACTTCTTGAAGTCCGCCTTGAGCGCGTCCATTTCCCGGGACGAACGGAACCGGTCGACGTTTTCGATCACGAACAGCGAGGGCTGCACGCGCTGTACGACCTTGAAGTACTGTTCCCAGAGCTTGTTGCGGGGATCGTCCGGGTTGCCTTTGCCGAGGCCGGAGAACCCCTGACACGGCGGACCGCCCAAGATGACGTCCGCGTGATCGGGAAAGCGCTTTCCGTCGACCCAGTCCTTGATGTCCCCGAGGAACACGTGCTCCGAATCCCCGGAAACCCGGGCGAAGTTCGTCGCATACGTGTAGGCCGCTGACGGCTCGATCTCAACCGCGGCCACCGGGCGGAACGGCGACACGCCGTCGTCCACGGGGTGGAAGTCGAGGAGTCCCCGGGTCAGGCCGCCACAGCCGGCGAACAGGTCGATCACTGTGATGGGCTCGCCCCACACGGGGGACGTGCCGTCGCCCTGTCCTTCGGCGACGGTCTCACTCATACACCCAACCTGTTTCGAAGAGTTGACGACATGCGACATCGACGGACACGTGATCCACTGCGGCATCCTATAGGCGCAGCCACAAGCCCGTGGTCGAACTTGAAGGCATGTAGCGCTCAGCCACCGAAGGCCTCGACCAGCGCCTGCCCGATCGCGCGCGCCACCGGCGGCGGGCAGGCGTGTCCGACCTGCCGGTACGCGGCGGTCTTGGCGCCACCCACGCGCCAGGAGTCGGGGAACCCCTGCAACGCCATGACCTGGCGCACAGTGAGCATGGGGTGGTCCAGGCTTCGCCCACCGTGATCCCTGGGACCCTCGGGACCCGGCACCTCGTCGGCGATGCTCTTCCCCTCGACACCGAGCTTCCGCCAGGCCGCCTTGGACCCGGACGGCCCCAGGTCGGCGCCGCCGCGTCCCGACGAACCCCCGACGATCGCCGGTGCGTGGTCCGCGGCGTTCACGGCCCACTCGGTCGCGCCCGTCCAGCCTCGGGACCCCATCGAATCACCGAGCGTCTCGCCGACCGTGGCAGGCCGTCCCGGAAGCTGTGCAGGCCAGTGGAAATGCAGGAAATCCGCGGGCCGCAGGGCGACCACGAAACCGTGCTGGCGCTTCTGGGGCACCAGGAAATCAAGGGCGTTCAGCTCGCCCCAGCGGCACTGGTACCCGGCCTGTGACAGCTCGGCGCCGAGCTCGTCGCGGAACTCCCGATAGCCGGGGGACGTCGCGAGGTCCGGGACGTTCTCGATCACCACGGCCCTCGGTTGGATGAGACTCGCGAGCGACACCGCCTCCCGGAGGAGGCGCATCTCCACCTCGGACTCGGCACGCGCACGGGTGGCGCTGGACCGGACTCGCGGCAGGCCACCGGCGAGCAGGTCGACGTCGAAGAGGCCCGACTCGGGGGTGGGCTCGAACCCGAGCAGGTCGAGCTCCCGGACGTCCCAGTCCGGCCGGTTCGAGCGCACAGTCTCACATGCCTGCGGGTCACGGTCGAAGAGCAGTCGAGGAGCGAACCCCGCTTCTGCGAATCCGAGCGCCATGCCGCCCGCACCGCTGCACATCTCGACGCTCGTGAACACGACCGCCCCCCGATCCAACCGTCCGCTTGGAATAGCGGCCCCTACTGTACGGCGTTACCCGGGGTTCGGGCGGCGTTACGCCGGCCGCGCACGGTCTCGACGATCACGCCACTGCAGTCCTCTGGGGCCTCGTGCTCCCAGAACCGCAGGACGGCCCAGCCTTCGGCTTCGAGGAGGCGGTCGGTCTCCCGGTCCCGGCGCACGTTGCCGTCGATCTTGTTCATCCAAAACTCGTTGTTCCGGCGCGGAACGGTGAAGTGCTCGGGGCATTTGTGCCAGAAGCACCCGTCCACGAACACGGCGACCTTCGTCGGCCCGAACACCAGGTCGGCGCTTCGGCGTACGGCCGCGACCGGACGCGCCGACACACGGTAGCGAAGCCCCGCCGCGTGGACGAGGCTCCTTATCGCCTTCTCGGGCTTCGTGTCACGCCCGCGGTTCGCGAGCATGGACCGCCGATTGCCTTCGGACGACGCCCAAGACCCCTCCGGCGCCACCCATTCGGCCTTGTCCGACACGCGCGGTTCCGTCCCTTCCCGGCAGGCGGGCCGGCGGTTCCGGCCCTATCCCGATTGTGCCGCCTGGGACCGACGTATGTCGGTCGTCCGGTGTCCCGACCGACCGCCGTCCGGTCCGGCCGTTCACAGGAAATGCAGCGTGTCCCCCAACTACGCTGTGCAAGATCCGTCGGGGACCGCCGAGGGGCGGTCGGTGTATGAGGCAGGCATGGGCGACTGGCAGTTCGAGGTTCCGACCACCGGCAGTAAACGTCTCCCGCCTGACGCCCGGTACATGGAGGGTTTGGCCAGTCAGGGTTACGGGTTCGAAGTCGCCGTCGCCGACCTTGTGGACAACTCCATCGACGCGGGCGCAAGGGACGTCGTCGTCCACTTCCTCCGCGACGGTGGGCGACTCGTCACCCTCCTCGTCGTCGACGACGGCGTAGGCATGGACGACGACACGCTGGACGTGGCCATGACGGTCGGCGGTCGGCGGAGCTACGACCGTAACGCGCTCGGGATGTTCGGCACCGGTTTGAAGTCGGCCTCTCTGAGCCACGCCGAGTCGGTGACGGTGGTGACGAAGACGCGCCGTAGTCGGCCGATCGGGCGGCGTTGGCGCATGGAACAGGCCCGTACGGACTTCCTGTGCGACATCGTGGAGCCGACGTTCGCCCAGACGCTGCTGGACCGGTACGCCGACCGACCGATCACCTGGCAGGGGACGGTCGTCCGATGGGACGGAGTCAAGGACTTCCCGTCGAACGGCGACGCCGGGCAGACGGACCGCTACCTGATCCGCGTCATCAACAACCTAGGGCTCCACCTCGGCCTGTACTTCCACCGGTTCCTGGCGCGTGACGACTTCAACATCACCATCGCGGCCGAGGACGTGACCACGGGCACGGTCTACATGGACTTCGGAGTCGAGCCCATGGACCCGTTCGCGTACCCGAGCACCGGAAAGGCCGGCTACCCGAGGAGGTACGCGGCCGTTCTGCCGACCGGCGACGCAGTGACGCTCAACGCGCACGTGTGGCCACCCAAATCGAGCCTCCCCGAGTTCCGGGGGCACGGCACCGTGTTGGATCGCCAGGGTTTCTACTTCTACCGCAACGACCGTCTTGTACAGGCGGGTGGTTGGAACCGTCTCCGACAGCCCGAACAACACCTGTCACTCGCCCGCGTCGCGGTGGACATCCCTTCGGGACTCGCCGACGTGTTCCGCCTGACCGTCAAGAAGGCAGGCGTCGAGGTCTCCCCCTCGTTCACGGCCGCAGTCGAATCGGCGAAGGACGGTGACGGCTCCACGTTCACCGAATACCTCGCCGTCGCGGACGCCGTCTACCGCGACGCGCGCAAGCGTGCCGGGGTGGAACGCAAGCCCGTGATCGCCCCGGGCAAGGGTTTCGACCCGAGTGTGCGTCGGGTCATAGACGAGGAACTGCCCTTCCTGGACGGCGAGGAGCCGATCTCCATCCGTTGGCAGAAACTCGATCCCGACGTGTTCTTCGAACTCGACCGGGTGGAACACGTCGTCTACCTGAACCAGCACTACCGCACTGCATTGTCGTCGGGCCGCCACGGTGGGCTCAACGACCTCCCGATGGTGAAGTCGCTGGTGTACCTGCTGCTGCACAAGGTGTTCGAGTCTGAAGTACGAGGTTCCCGTGAGAAGGACAACCTGAGGCTTTGGCAGCACATCCTCGTCGCCGCGGCCAAGAGCGAACTGGGGCGGTACGAAGCATGACCGCCGCCTCAGCAGGCCGGGCCCACCTGTCTTGGGAGCGGTTCGCCGCCGGGTTCGCGGACGGTCGGTCCATCCGGCGCGTCGTGCCGGGAAGCCCGTACCTGGAGTACTTCTACGAGGCCGAAGGCCCCAGGATCGGGCTCCGCGTCGGTGTCGAGGCGGGCCTTCGCCCGCCGGGCCTGGCCACCACAGCGGTCAAGACGTCGCTGGTCAACGACCGGGGCGGCCACCTGCTGGAGGTTTCCACCCACGAATCCGCACTGTTCCGGGAGTTCCACGACCTGGCGGGAACGATCGTGGACCGGATCCGGATCGGGGGCGTGCCCGCCGACGCGGCGTTCGAACTGGCCGTGCAGGCGTGGGAGGCGCTGCTTGCCCGCCCGCGCGGCCTCGGGGTCGAGGAACGGATCGGCCTGCTGGGCGAATTGCACTTCCTCACGGCATTGGCCGCGGACCTCGGCTGGCAGACGGCGCTTGAGGCGTGGAAGGCCGGCGCAGGCGAGGAGCACGATTTCGGCCTGCCTGTCGGTGACGTCGAGGTCAAGACGACCTTGGCCGAACGACGCCGTCATCAAGTCTCGGGGCTCGACCAGCTCGAGCCGTCCCTCGGCCGCCCTCTCTGGGTCGTCTCGATCCAGTACACACGCGGCGGTGCCGCGGGTCGGACGACGGCGGAACACATCGCGGACGTCTCGAGCACGGTGAAGGACGCCGCCCCTGCATCGTCCGCCCCGCTCGCGGCCAAGCTCGCCGAACGCGGTTGGCTGACGGATTACGCCGAGCTTCCGGACGACCGGTGGATTCTCCGCACAGAGCCTGTGGCCTTCCGCGTCGACGACGGCTTCCCACGGTTGACGCCGGCGCTGTTCGCGGCGCTGCCACCGGAGATCCGGGAGCGCGTCGACGGCGTCGACTACCGCATCGACCTGACCGATCTCACCCCCGCCGTGCCCCTCACAGGGCTCTTCGGCGCCGACGGGCAAGGAGCGTCCGCATGAGCGACGGTCTGTTCGACGTCTACGACCAGGCCCTCACCGGCATGACCAAGGGCCCGCGCGGTCTCGCAGCCGTGGTCTCCGTGTTCGCAGACGACCTGCCGCCCGGCACCGACGTCGGCGAGGCTGCGGTACGCGCACGTCTGCAGTCGGCGGGTGTCGCGGATCCGCTGCTCGACCTGTGGAACAGGCGACTGGTCGACTGGGACTTCGCGACGGACGCGCCGTGGGCCGACGATCTGCCCCCGCGCACCCTTGAACGTCGACGGAGGGTCTACGAACGACTCGGACTCGAGGACGGATCGGCCGAAATCCTCGACCGCCTGGT
The DNA here is from genome assembly GCF_029953285.1 of Yinghuangia seranimata. Classification (GTDB taxonomy): domain Bacteria; phylum Actinomycetota; class Actinomycetes; order Streptomycetales; family Streptomycetaceae; genus Yinghuangia; species Yinghuangia seranimata. Next base: position 41,873 of record NZ_JASAOI010000055.1, read on the forward strand.
CCCGGTGTCCACCCTCGCCGGGCCCACGGTCATCAGCGAAGACTTCGAAGCGTGGTACCGCGGCGACCGGGACGGCTGGTACTGGTCCGCCTACCGGCGTGTCCTGAAGGAGAAGGGCTGGGCGGACGAGGCCGTCGCGGGACTGGACGAGGCGAGCCGGCGCGTCGTGGAGCGGCTCAGCGACCCGACCCGGCCGGAGGCGTACCAGTCCAAGGGACTCGTGGTCGGCTACGTCCAAAGCGGCAAAACCGCCAACTTCACGGGGGTCATCGCCAAGGCGATCGACGCCGGATACCGCATGGTCATCGTCCTCGGCGGCACACTCAACCTGCTCCGCGCGCAGACGCAACGTCGCCTCGACATGGAACTCGTCGGCGTCGAGAACCTGTTGCGCGGCAGGGATCCCAAGGACCCGGAGGTCCTGGAGGGGTTCGACTACGCGCAGGACCCGGACTGGCTCGCGGGGCGGTTCCTGAGCCACGGCGAACGCCCTTCCCTCATGAGGGCGTTCGACATCGACAGGTTGACCACCCGTGAGGTGGACTACCGACTCCTTCAGCAAGGCATCGCGGCATTGGAGTTCGAGAAACACGACCCGTCCCTGCCGCTGTACGCCCCGGAGAACCTGCACCGTACGGCAGCGCGGCTCATGGTCGTCAAGAAGAACAAGACGATCCTCACCAAGCTTCTGCGTGATCTGAAGAAGATCCACACCCCGCTGGACCAGATCCCCGTCCTGATCATCGACGACGAGTCCGACCAGGCCTCCGTCAACACGTCCAACCCCGACAAGTGGAAGCGCGGGCAGGCCGAGCGCACGGCGATCAACGGCCTGATCTCCGATCTGTTGAAGCTGCTGCCCCGGAGTCAGTACGTCGGCTACACCGCCACGCCCTGCGCTAACGTCTTCATCGACCCTTCGGACAACCTCGACATCTTCCCGAAGGACTTCATCATCTCCCTGGATCGCCCGCACGGATACATGGGAGTACAGGACTTCCACGACCTTGACTCCGACGTCCCCTACGCGGACCGCACGATCGCCAACTCCCAGGAGAAGGCGCACGTCCGCGGAGTCGACGGCAGTGCGGACGACGAGTGGCTCCGCAAGGCCCTCGACATGTACGTGTTGACGGCCATGGTGAAGCTCTATCGGGAGCACCGGTCGCAAGGCGTCCTGTCGTTCCGACACCACACGATGCTCGTCCACGAGTCCGTGCGGGTCGCCGACCACCGTGAGCTCGCCGACCGTCTGGTCACGATGTGGTATGAGTCCGGCTATACCGGCGCAGCGGGACACACCCGCCTCCGGGAGCTTTTCGACACCGACGTGCAGCCGGTGTCACGCCACCGGGCCGAAGGCGCCGCGGTCCCCGACTCCTTCGACGAGCTGGTGCCGTTCCTCGGCGCCGCGGTGATGCGGATCGCCGGGGACGGCAGCCCGGTCATCACCGTCAACGGCGACTCGGACGTCGAAAGCGGCACCGCCGACTTCGACCGCCGTTCCATCTGGAAGATCCTGGTCGGTGGGACCAAGCTGTCACGCGGTTTCACAGTCGAGGGCCTGACTGTGACCTACTACCGCCGGACGTCGGCGCAATCCGACACCCTGATGCAGATGGGTCGCTGGTTCGGGTTCCGACCCGGTTACCGCGACCTCGTCCGGTTGTACATCGGGCGCGAGGAGAAGTTCGGCCCGCGCGTCGTCGATCTTTACAAGGCGTTCGAGGCGATCTGCCGGGACGAGGAGGAGTTCCGCGGCCAGCTGGCCAAGTACGCCGAGACTGTGGACGGAACGCCGCAGATCACCCCCCGCGATGTGCCGCCCCTGGTCGCACAGCACCTGCCGTGGCTCAAGCCGACCGCGACGAACAAGATGTACAACGCCGACCTGATCGAGATGCTGAGGACACCCGGCGAGTGGGTCGAACCGGTGGCCTACCCCAGGAAGGAGAAGACGGCCGACCTGCGGCACAACACCGCGCTTTGGCGGCCGCTGCTCGACGACCTCAAGCCGGTCACCTTCATCCATCGTCCGAAAAAGGCCGCGCCCAAGTCGTACGAAGCCCTGGTCCGCGTGGTCAACCACGCCGACGTGCTGACACTGCTCGGCGGACTGCGCTGGTACGACCGCTCGAAGTTCGCGCCGCACCTGGCGTACCTGACCGAACTCGCGGGACGCCCAGATGTGCTCAGGGACTGGCTGCTCGTCCTGCCGCAGCAGGCCAGGGCGGAGAAGAGCGCACGCATCCTGGGCTCGGACGCGCTGTCGCTCTTTCTCCGCCGGCGACGCCGTGACCCCTTGTTCGGAGCTGTGAGCGACCCCGAACACCGGCAGGCACCGCACACCGTGGCCGGCATCACGGACTTCGCCGGCGATCCGACCGCCGACGGCTACGCCGAGCCCGCCCGCGGCGCACTGGTCCTGTACCCGGTCGTCGAGGAGGGATTCGAAAACGCTGTGCAGGACGGGGCGATCGACCCGGGCGCGGTGGTCATGGCGTTCGCGGTTGTGCCTCCGGTCGGAGCCGTGACCGGTGACCGCCGCCAGATCCGCTTCCGGACCAGGGACTCGTCCACCGACCGGTAGCGCATGCGGCCGACCGGCACCGTGAGATCAGTCGACGTCGATCTTCACGTTGCCGACGCCCATGTCACACACCATCCACGTGTCGTTCTCTTCGCGCAGGTCGACGTGGTACAGCGTCGGCGACCCGTCCTGGCCGGTGATGCTGACGTTCACGGTCGCCTCGGGGCCGGTCCGGGTCGACGAGGGCATGGAGAACTCGAATCCCCGTCCCTCCCCGGCCAGGATTTCGTGGGCGTTCACCTGGGCCCGGCCCTCGCACTGCCCGTAGAGGCCCTCGAGCGAGCCGCCGTCGGCGATCCTCTGGAGGTAGTTGCGGGCCGAGCCCTCCCAGGGGAAGGAGGCGTCGCCGCCCGCGCACGCCGTAGCGAGCAACACTGCTGTGATCAAAGGGACTTGCTGTGCGATACGGATCGCACGTGATCGTCTTCCGGTGCCGCCCATCGTGGCTCCCCCCACCCGGTCGTACCCCCGACGGGATGGTAGCGCGCGCCGGAGCGGACGGTCAGAGAACGAGCTCCGCCCACACCGTCTTGCCGACGGCCCCGGCGATCCGGACACCCCAGCGGTCGGAGAGGGCGGCGACGATCAGGAGGCCACGGCCCGACTCGGCGTTCGGACACGGCGCGTCCGGACCCGTGAGCAGCGGTGCGGCGTGCCCGTCGGCGACCTCGATGCGGAGCACCCCGGAGCCGGCGTCGTAGCCGAGCGCGAGGCGGAAGTCGTGCTTGGCCTCCTCGCCGTGGAGAACGGCGTTCGAGGCCAGCTCCGCGACGACGCACTCGGCGCGTTCGACAAAGAGGCCGGATAACGACCAGGCCCGCAACTGCTCCGTGGCCAACAACCGGGCGAGCCTGGCGCCGCGCGGGGTCGCGGACAGCGACTGGTGGAACGAACTCATGGACACACGCTGGCGTGCCCGAAGGGTCGGCGGCCAGCTCCGCACCCCGTACGCGCTGTGAGCGTACGGGCGCAATCGGTTGACGGTACGGGCGAAATCCGGTCAGGGTTGAGAGCTTGATCGCCGTATGGGAGGGGATGCGGATGAGCGATCACGAGGAGCCGGACCGGTCAGACAGCCTGCGGACGTTCGGGGCGGTACTGCAGGCCCTGCGCGAGCACGCCGGGCTGAGCCGCGTGGAGTTCGCGGCACGGGTCAGGTTCTCGAAACACACGGTGGAGTCGGTGGAGTTGGGCCGACGCATGCCGGAGCCGGACTTCGTGGAATGGGCCGAGCCGGTGCTGGGTGACACCGGCGCGCTGCGGAGGGCCGCGCGGTATGTCAGCCGAGGGGACCCGGGGTTGGCGGCGTGGTTCCGGCGGTGGGCGCGGCTGGAAAAAGTGGCGGTGAGTCTGTGCACATACGAATGTCGGCTGCTCCCAGGGCTGGTGCAGTCCGAGGGCTACGCACGCGCGGTATTCGAGAACAGCATCCCGACCCTGACCGACGACCAGTTGACGGCACAGGTTGCAGCACGTCTGGAACGCCAGAACATCTTGCGCGAACGGCCTTCGTCCCGCTTCAGCTTCATCGTCGAAGAGTCGGTGTTCCGGCGGCGGCTCGGCGGTCCCGAGGTGACGCGCGCGATGTTCGAACACGTGCTGGCTCTCACGGCTCCCAGGAACGTCACGTTGCAGGTCATGGCCCAGGACGCCGACTTTCACGCCTGTCTCGACGGTCCTGTGAGCCTGCTGGAGACTCCTGATGGACGCAGGTTCGCCTACTCCGAGGGGCAGCAGACCGGTCGGTTCATGAGCGCACCGAAAGACGTCTCCGTGCTGTACCAGCGCTATGACACACTGCGCTCACAGGCACTGAGCCCCAGCGAATCGCGGTGCCTGGTGGAGCGACTTCGAGGAGAACTATGAGCCCTACCGAACTCGCCTGGTTCAAGTCGAGCTACAGCGGTACGCAGGGGGACAACTGCGTGGAGGTCGCCGTGACTCAAACGACCATCCACGTACGCGATTCCAAGGACCCCGAGAGCCCGCAGCTCACGATCGGCCGCAACGACTGGGCGCGGTTCGTCCGTTCGGCCGCTCAGCGCTAGGACCCCTGAGCTGCACCGTCCCTGACCTGCAACGCTGTTGGCGGCCTCCCGCCCCTCCCGCTTTTTGATTTTCGCGCGGCCGCCCCGCGCGTCAAGCCGCGGTGGATCATGCACGGACAGGCGGCCTGTCGCGTGGCCGAGGGGGCGGCTTGACCCGCGGGCCGTCCGCGCTAACGACCTTGGCAACTAGCGGGAGGGGCGGGGAGTGTGGCGCCGCGTCACTCCAGTTCGCGCCGCTCGCCTGCGGTCCCAGCGTGGCGGCCGTGTCGGGTGCGCCGGGTTTTGACGACGCGTGACCCGCCCTCACAGCCCCCACTGGATCACATATCGGATCAAATCAGGACATCAGGGTGTCATGATCCCTATTGACTTCGCGTCAAGAGGCGGATCGGGCAAGATCTTGCCCGATCCGTCACATGAAAACGGTTTCCAGCATGGGGCGGGCGGTCAGAGCCTCGCGGTGCCCCGATGACGGGGGGCGGGCCCGGCAACCAGGCAGGCCGCCCGCCCACACCACGCTGGGACCGCAACCCGGCGGCGCGAAGCGTGCTCTGCGGCTCCACACCGCCTCCCCCTCCCGATAGTTGCCGCGGTTTTAAGCGCGGCCGGGCGGCTGTCAAGGCGCCCCCTCCAGCACGGGTCAGGCCACCGTTCCGGGGATGATCCACCGCGCCTTGACAGCCGTTCGGCCGCGCGGACAATCACAAATCGGGAGGGGGAGGAGGCCACCGCCGGCAGACAGGCCAGGGGACCGTGCATGGCAGGAGGTCTCCACGCCGCAACGACCGAGCCCCACCCCGCAGATGGCGGCTGGCTCGTCAGCCGACGACGCGCCGCCGCAACGGAGTGGGCCACACCCGCCCCCACGGAGTACGCCCCCACCTACCGGTCCCGCCACGCCGGGTGGCTGAACTGGAGTGCGGCCAGGGCGTACAGCACCCTCGCGTCGGGCCAGTCCGCGCGGGCCACGTACTCGTTGCGGCCCTTCTCGATCGACGTGAGGACCAGCTGCTTCGAACGGCCTTGCCGCCAGACCGTCTTGACCGGCAGGCGCCACGGTTCGCCGCCGAACGGCACGCCCACGAGCATGACCAGCCAGATCGGCGAGAACAGCCACCACCAGCACCAGCCGACGAAGGTGCCCTTGGCGGCCTTCAGGGTCGGGCCGCCGGCGACCTCGACCGTCCACCGCGTGCGGCGGAACCGCCAGAGCGCGCCCTGGCTCCGGGTGATCCGGGCCAGGGCGGCGCCCGAGGTGTCGAGGACGCGGTAGACGGCGGTCGTTCCGTCGGAGCTGTCGCGGCCGACGGTCAGCATGGGGGCGGTGTCGTTCTTGTCGGCGTACACGGACCAGTACGGCGCGGCGGACTGGCCGTCGGTGACGTTGTGCACGTACGCGGCGTCCTGGAACTCCCCCGCGCCCTTGGGCCGTACGTGCACGGTCTGGGCGTAGGTGTTGCCGTCAGGCCGTACGAGCATCGGGTTTACCGACGTGGTCGCGATGTTGATCTTCGCGCCCTGGTCTATTCGGCCGACCGTGATCACGCCGTCTCCCCTGCTCTACCCGCGTCGCTGATGATCTTCCGGCGACACCCTAGGGGGTTCGCGGGGCCAACGCTTGGGTCAGCCGTGGAGCAGGGAGTTCACGTCGCCGAAGCCGAGCACGCCGTCGAGGCCGCCGAACGTGCCCTTGGCCAGCACCTCGGCGGCGACCCGCTGCGCCGCCGTGTACGCGGCCTGGGCAACGGCCGTGCCGAGGCTGATCCGTCGTACGCCCGCCTCGGCGAACTCGGCGACCGTCGGCCCGCCGGGCACGGCCATGGCGTTGACCGGCAGCGGCGAGCCCGCGCAGACCGCACGCAGCGCGTCGAGGTCGACGAGCCCGGGGACGAACAGGCTGTCCGCGCCCGCTTCGGCGTACGCGGCGGCGCGGGCGAGCACGTCGTCGAGGCGTCCTTCGGGCTCGCCGATGCCGAACAGGTAGACGTCAGTACGGGCGTTGACGACGAGTTCGGGCAGGCCGGCCTCCGCCGCCGCCTCGCGTGCGGCGCGCAGGCGGGCGGCCTGCGCGGCGGTGTCGAAGAGCGGTCCGCCGGGGGCATGCGAGTCCTCCAGGTTGATGCCGACGGCGCCCGCGGCGACGATCGCGCGGACGGTCTCGGCGACGTCCTCCGGGCCGGGGCCGTACCCGCCCTCGACGTCGACGGTGACCGGGACGTCGACGGCTGCCGCGATGCGGCGTGCCGCGTCGGTCATCTGATCGCGGGTCAGCTGCTGGCCGTCGCCGCGTCCCAGTCCCCAGGAGACGCCGCCGCTGGTGGTCGCGATCACCGGGGCGCCCGCGGCCGCGATGACGGTCGCGCTGGCGGCGTCCCACGCGTTGGGGAGGACGAGGACCGACTCGGCGGCCAGGCGGCGCAGGAGGAGGGCCTTGGTGCGGGTGGCGGCGTCGGGGAGGGGCGTGTCAGCGTGCATGAGGTTGTCCGCTTTCGCTGCTCGGTCGATGGGTGCGGCGGGGCGGAGGACGCGCGGGCGCCTCGGGGCGGGTTCCGTCGTCGAGGCGCGCGCCGCCCCGCCTCCGGCATGCTGCCGCGTGTCGGACCGGGGGTGTAAGGATTCGGTCCTGGCCGAAACCGGGCCCCGGCGGGCGCGACTGGAGAGAGGTGCCGCGTGCAGACACTGCTCACGCTCTCCGTCGGCGCCTTGGCGCAGACCCGCTTCGCCGTCTCGCCGATGTGGGAGGTCGTGACCAGCGTGCGCGCGCTGGCGTCCGACCCGGTGCCCGGCCTGCACCGCGCGTGGGCGTCGGTCACGCGGCCCCGGCTGGCGGCGGCGGGCCTCGACGACGGGTGGCTGGCCGCGCTGGTCCCGCCGTCCGGGCATCTACCCGACTTCCTCACCCCCACGCCGCGTTCGCGCGAGGCCTCGCTCAAGGACGAGCTGGCCGCGATCGAGTCCACCGACCCCGCCGAGGTGCGCGACGACCTCGGCCGCATGCCGGCGAGCTGGCCCGGGCGCAGCGACGCGGCGCGGGCGCGGTTCGCGGCGCTGCACCGCGCGCCCGGCACGCATCTGGCGGACGTGACCGCGGAGATCGCCGCGTACTGGCACACCGCGCTCGCCCCGCACTGGCCGGCGATCCGGGCGGTCCTCGAGGCGGACGTCGTGCACCGGGCCCGGCAAGCCGCCGAGAGCGGGCCCGCGGGCATGCTCAACGACCTGCACCACTCGCTGCGTTGGCAGGACGACGCGTTGCGGCTCACGCACCGCAGCTGCGCGGTGGTCGACGTCCCGCCGGGCGAGGGGCTGGTGTTGATCCCGTCGGCGTTCGCGTGGCCGTGCGCGCTGACCCGGTGCGTCCTGCCCGACCCGCCGCAACTCGCCTATCCGGCACGCGGCATCGCGGCGCTGTGGGAGCGGCGTGACGAGCCGGTGTCCGACGCGCTCGCCACGGTGGTCGGGCGCTCGCGGGCGCTGCTGCTGGGCGAGCTGCGCGTCCCGGCGTCGACGACGGACCTCGCGGCGCGCACCGGGCTGTCGGCGGCCGCGGTGTCGGAGCATCTGAGCGCGCTGCGGGGCGCGGGGCTCGCGGCGTCGCACCGCTCGGGGCGGTCGGTGCTGTACGTGCGGACGGCGCTGGCCGACGCGCTGCTCGCCGCGCAGGGCTGATCTTTTCCGCGTTTCCGCAGTTCAGCGCGGGTAAGGCGCGAGCCTCACCGAGAAACCCCCACCGATGTCTTTACAGGTGTTAACCCACGCGCTAGCTTTACATGCGTAAACACACGACTGTAAACACAGGGGGATCCACCATGGCCGGCACCGCCACCACGACAGGCAGCACCGCGAACAGCTCCGCCTCCGCCTCTGCCTCGGCCGACCCCGCGCCCCACCCGCGCCGCTGGGCCGCGCTCGGCATCCTGAGCAGCACGCTCGTCGCCGTCACCCTCGACAACTCGGTCCTCAACACCGCGCTGCCCTCGCTCGCCAAGTCGCTCCGCGCCTCCACCGCCGACCTGCAGTGGATCACCGACGCCTACACCCTGGTCTTCGCCGCGATGCTGATCCTCGCCGGCAGCCTCGGCGCCCGGTTCGGCGCGCGGCGGGCGCTCACCGCCGGACTGCTCGTCTTCGCGGGCGGCTCGGCCGCGGCGTCGCTGTCCGGCAGCGCGGGCGAACTCATCGCCTGGCGCGCGGTGATGGGCCTAGGCGCGGCCTTCGTCATGCCGGCCACACTGTCGATCATCATGCGGATGTTCCCCGTACATGAACGACCGAAGGCCTTCGCCGCATGGTCGGCCGCCGCAGGGGTCGGCGTCCTGATCGGACCGGTCACCGGCGGTCTGCTGCTCACCCACTTCTCGTGGTCCGCCGCGTTCTGGATCAACATCCCGCTGGTCGCGCTCGCCCTGGTCGGCATCTACCGCATCGTCCCGGAGATCCCTCGCGTGAACACCGGCAGGCTCGACCTGGTCGCCGCCGTGCTGTCCGTCGCGTCGCTCGCCCTGCTCGTCGACGCGCTGATCGAGGCCCCCGAGCGCGGCTGGACGTCCGCCGTCACGATCGCCGAGGGCGCCGCCGCGCTCGTGCTGGCCGCCGCGTTCATCGCGTGGGAGCTGCGCCGCGACGAACCGATGATCCAGGTGCGGCTGTTCGCGAGCCGGGGCTTCGTGATCGCCGCGACCGTCCTCGCCGTCACGTTCTTCTCGCTCTTCGGCACGCTGTTCGTCCTCGCGCAGTACCTCCAGCTGGTGCACGGCTACAGCCCGCTGATGGCCGGCCTCGGCGCGATGCCGTTCGCGGTCGCCATGGCCGCCTCGTCCGCGACCAGCAACCTGGTGACCGCCCGGCTCGGCGTCCGCGCCACCCTCACCGTCGGCCTCGGCCTGATCGCCACCGGGCTCGGCTTCCTCGGCACCACCTTCACCACCGACACCCCGTTCATCGCGCTCGCCGTGGTCATGGCCGTCGTCGGCACCGGGATGGGCCTGATCATGGCGCCCGCCAGCCTTGAGATCACCGCGTCCGTGCCGGTCCGCTACTCGTCCATGGCCAGCTCGCTCAACAGCGTGGTCCGCGAACTCGGCGGCGTGCTCGGCATCGCGGTCGTCGGCACCGTCGTCTCCTCCTCCTACCGCTCCACGATGAGCGACGAGCCGCTGCCCGCCCCCATCGCCGCCGCCGGACACGACCTGCCCACCGCGCACGGCATCGCCGCCCACCTGGAGCCCGGCACCGCGCACCGCCTGACCGACGTCGCCGACCACGCGTTCACCACGGCGATGACCCACGGCGTCCTGGCCGCCGCGGTGCTCGCCGCCGCCGGGGCCCTCCTGGTCGCCTTCGGCCTGCCGCGCCGCACCACCGAGGCCGCCACCCCGGTCGCCGAGTCCACGACCACCGAGACCCTGGCCCCAGCCGCCGCCTGACACGCCGATCCCGGCACACGCCACCCGCGTGTGCCGGGATTCCGGCATGTCTAGGCTCGTACCGACACCGAACCGAGGACGCCGACCATGCCCACACCCGACAGCTCCGCCGCCGAACGCCCCACCCGCTCCCGCAACCGCCGCGGCGAAGGCGGCCGGCTCCGCCAGGACATCCTCGACGCCGCCACCGCCCTCATCGAACGCGAAGGCGGCGCCACCAACCTGTCGCTGCGCCAACTCGCCCGCGAAGCCGGCATCTCCGCCCCCTCGGTCTACGCCCACTTCACCGACCTGGACGACGTCGTCGACACCGTCCTGAACGGCTTCTTCGACCAGCTCCGCGACGCCATCGCCGCCGCCAACGCGGCCGAGGCCGACCCGGTCGCCGCCCTCCACGCCGGCTGCGGCGCATACACCCGCTTCGCCCTCGACCACCCCGGCCGCTACCGAGCCCTCTTCGACCGCCGCCCCACCGGCCCGGACGCCACCCCGAGCCGCCCCGTCCCCGTCCGCACCGACGTCTTCCAGACCCTCGTCGACGCCGTCGCCACCTGCGCCGCGGCCGGCCGCTCCGCCACCACCGAACCCTTCGCCGACGCCGCCGCCATCTGGGCCGCCCTCCATGGCGCCGTCCTCCTCCGCCTAAGCGTCCCCGGCTTCCCCTGGCCCGACCTCCCCGTCTTCACCGAAGCCCTCGTCACCCGCACAGGCCTGATCACCGACTGACACCCCCTCGCTACGGGAAGGTTGCGGATAGCCTGCCCTCGCAGACGGACGGCGAGTTGGGGGACGCGATCATGTCGATCAGACCGCAGTACCGGCGGGTCTCCGCGTTACAACGGCAGTTCTTCGACCGCGAAGGGCTGCTCACCGCGTACGAGGAGGAGTTGCGGGCGATCGGCGACAGCCTGCGGATCCTCAACCTGGTAGGCGTCGGCGGTATCGGGAAGTCGCGTCTCCTCCAGGAGTTACGGAACCGCACCCCCGAGGGCTACACCACCGCCCGGCTCGACCTGCAGCTGCCGACCATGCGCCAGCAGGAGGACGCACTCGCCGTGCTCCGCATGGAGTTCGGCGCGCAGAAGGTGCGCTTCGACCGCTTCGACATCGCCTACGCGGTGCTGTGGCAGCGCGTTCACCCGCAGCTTCAGATGAACCGCAAGAACACTCCGCTCGCCGAGGAGAGCGAGGTCCTCTCCAAGATCCTCGACGACACCGTGGGCATCCCCGTGTTCGGCACCGCGGCCGGGCTCGTCCGGCTGACCGGCCGCGCGGTGAAGAACCGGCAGCGGCGGCGCCGGATCCAGGAAGACCCCACGCTGCACGATCTCGACAACCTCACGAACGCCGAACTCGGCCACGCCGTCGCCTACTTGTTCGCCGAGGAGCTGCGGGCCTCGGCCGAGGAGCGGCCGTACGTCGTCTACGTGGACGCCTACGAGGCCCTCGTCCCCACCCCGGTCCCGGGCGGCCGCAGCTTCGGCACCGACGCCTGGCTGCGCGACCTGCTCGGCCAACTCCAGGGCGGACTCACCGTGTTGGCCAGTCGCGAACCGTTGCGCTGGGAGGCGTACGACGAGGAGTGGGCCGCCGTGATCCGCCGCGCCGACCTCGACGGACTACCGATGCCGGCCCGACTGGACCTGCTGACGCAGGCGGGCATCACGGAGATCCCCCGGCAGCGGTCGATCGCCGAGGCCAGCGAGGGCGTTCCGTTCTATCTGCACCTCGCGGTCGACACGCATCTGCAGAACCCGGCGCGGCAGGCGCACGCGCGCACGTCGGAGGAGATCGTGCAGCGGTTCCTCCAGCACGTCTCCACCGACGAGGTCCGGCTGCTGGAACTGCTCAGCGTGGCACGCACGTTCGACTTCGGGGTGTTCCAGGCGATCGGGCGCGAGTTCGACCTGCCGGCGAACCTGCTGGTCTGGGAGTCGCTGACCGCCTACTCGTTCGCCTATCCCCTGCCGGACGACTGGTACCGCCTGCACCAGCTGATGGTCGGGGCGCTCCAGCACCACCTGTCGTCGGCGGTGCAGCGCAACGTGCACGGGGTACTGCGGCGGCACTGGGAGGACCTCGCCGACCGGATGGAGCGGGAGGCGGGCCGGGTGTCGGGCCGGGCCCGGATCTCGCCGCTGCGCGAGGCGGTCTACCACGGGCTGCACGCCGAGGACATCGCGCCCGAGGAGATCCTGCGGCACGCCGACCGCGCGGTGGCGATGAGCGGGCGGCAGAGCCTCGACGGGATCGTGAAGGACCTGCGTGACCGCCTGACGGCGATGCCGACGGCGTCTCCGGGGCCGGACGCGTCCGGCCTCCAGGACGCGGCCGACTGCCTCGAGGCCGAGGCCAGGCTCGAGCAGGGCGACGCCGCGGGCGCCATAGCCCTCACCCCGAGGCTGGACCGCTCGCCCGACGCGCTGGTCCCCGCCCGGCTGGCGCTCGCCGCCGCGAACGCGCGCCGGATCGCCGGCGAGAGCAGCCTGGCCGCGACGATCTTCGAGCGGGTCTGGGCCGAGCACGCGGGCGCGGCCCGGCCCGCCGCCGGGTTCTGCGTCGCGGACATCCGCATGTGGCAGGGCGACTTCGCGGGCGCGTTCGCGCTCGCCGAGCAGGTGCACGGGATCTGCGCACCGGACGAACGGGTGATCCGGGGCGACCTGAAGCGGCTGATGCACCTCGGCCACCGGTTCCTCATGGACTTCGACGGCGCCGCGCGGCTGCTCTCCGAGGCGGAGGGCGAGTACCGCGCGGCCAACGCCGTCGTGGGGCTGGCCAACGTCAGGACCAACTGGGCCGAGCTGACCGCCTTCACCGACCCGGCCGCCGCGGTCGGGCACGCCGCCGCGGCCCTGGACGTCCAGCGCGACCTGGGCGCGCAGCACGAGATCGGGAAGGCGTACACCGCGATGGCCATGGCGCAGACCCGGCTCGGCGAGTACGACCGGGCGGCGACCGCGTTCGCCAACGCCAACACCGCCCTCGACCGCGCGGGTTACCGGTCCGGACGGGCCCGCGCGGACATGTTCCGGGCGTTCCTGCTGCTGCGCCAGGGGGACCGGGACGCGACACGCGACCTGCTCCTGCACGCGGCCCGCGAGTTCGAGGCGTGCCAGGTCTATCCTTCGCTGATCCTGGCCATCCTGCACGCCGCCGAGCGGATCGGGCTGACGGAGCCCGAGCTGGTCGAGGCGGCGAACCGGGCGCGCCCCGCGGTGCGCCCGCTGGGCACGCTGGAGGAGCTGCGGGGCCGCACCGACTCCGTCCTGACGATGTTCCTCGAGGTGGCCCCCTGAACTGGCTGGAGATCTACGGACAGGCGCTGGACGCGGGCGAGGCCGCCGCCGGCTACTACAACCGCAACGTCGGGATCGCGACGCCGGACGGGAAGGTGAACGTCCGCATCCCCCTGGCGGCCGCCGACACGATGGACGTGCGGGTGTGGCGCGAGGAGGACGTCCTGGGCTGCATCCAGCCCTACGTCCGGCACATCCCGGAGCTGCGCCACTCCTCGCACGACCCGGCCTTCCAGGTGCACCACTTCATCGAGGGCCGGGTGCTGGACGGTTTCGCGCCGCGCGGCAGCGCCGTCCCCGCGCACGTGCTGGACGACGTGGTGGGCGTCATGGAGCAGCTCGTCCGCATCCCCGCCGAGAAGACCCCCGCGCTGCCGTCCGACTGGCCCGCGTCCGGTGACAGCGCGGGCTTCGGACGGCTGCTGGCCCGCCTCACCCAGCTCGTCTACGACACCCACCGCGACGAATACGCCGAGGTCTTCGCGGACTTCGGCATCCCGGCGGAGCCACTGGCCGTGGTGGAAGCGCGGTGGGACGACCTGACGCCGCGCCCGTTCGCCGTGCTGCACGCCGACCTGCACCGCAAGAACATGATCGTCTCCGGCGGCGCCACGTGGTTCCTGGACTGGGAGCTGGCGCTGTGGGGCGACCCCGTGTACGAGCTGGGCATCCACTTCCACAAGATGGACTACCCCGACGACCAACGCGCCGAGGTGCGGCGCCGGTGGCGCGCCCGTCTGCCCGAGCCGTGCACGGCGGGGCCGACGGCGGACCTCGACCTCTACATCGCGCACGAGCGGGTCAAGTCGGCCGTCGTCGACACCGTCCGCTACTCCAAGCAGCTCGCCGGCGCCGACCGGTCGTTCCAGGACTTCCTGACCGGTCGGCTCGCCCGCAAACTCAACGTCGCCCGCGCCGTGTGGGGATCCGCGCCCGAGATGACCCCGGAGCGGGTCGCCCGGGTACTGGCGCCGTGGGCAGAGAGGGAGCCATGGACGCCGTAGCGATCTACCACGAGGCCCTGGCCCGGGCGGCACTGGAGACCCGGGAGACCGCGCTCGCCGGGTTCTACAACCGGAACGTGCGCGTGGACGACCCCGAGCTCGGGCCGGTGCTGGTCCGGATCCCGGGGGCGGACGCCGAGGCCATGGACGTCACGCTGTGGACCGAGCCCGAGGTGCTCGAGGCCGTCTGTCCGCATGTGCCGCTCGCGCCGCGGCTGCTCCACGTGCACGCCGATCCGCCTTTCCAGATCCACGAGTTCATCGCGGGACGGCGCGTCGACGACGTCGCACCGGACGGGAAGCCGATGCCGGACACGGTGCTGGACGGCGTCGAGCGGTTCTTCAGGAGCGTGCTCCGGGTTCCGAGGCCGGTGCTTCCGCCGGTGCCTGAGGGGTGGCCGGCGGACGGCGACGCGCGGGCCTTCGCGGCGCGGCTGCTCGGGTTCGTCCGCGAGGTCAGGGACCGGGGCGACGCCGCGGCGCAGGGCCTCTACTCGGCGCTCGGTGTCCCGGCGGACCCGTGCGCGGCGCTGGCCGAGCGGGCGGAGCGCGAGCTCGGGTCCCGGCCGTTCCGGCTGCTGCACGCCGACATCCACCGCAAGAACATGATCCTCACCGACCGGGGCCGGGTGGTCTTCCTCGACTGGGAGCTCGCCCTGTGGGGGGACCCGGTCTACGACCTGGCCGACCACCTGCACAAGACCGCGTATACGGCCGCCGACCGACAGCGGGTCGTGGAGGGGTGGGAACGGGTCGCGCCGCAGGAGTGCCTTGCCGGATGGCGTACGGCCCTGGAGTTCTACGCGGCGTACGAGGAGATGAAGTCGGCCGTCGTCGACACCGTGCGCTGGGGGCGCCGGATCGGAGAGGCGTCGACCACTCGGGAGCGCGCGAGGCTCGGCGAGGAGCTCCGGGTGAAGCTTGCGGCGGCGGCTCCGCATTGGGGTGGGGTGCGGGTGCCCGACGGGGACGAGGTCGAGGGGGCCGCCCGGTATTGGTTCGGGTGAGGTCGTTCTTTGGGGGTAGGCGGCGCGCGGGTGGCGACGTTGGGGGGACGGGGCGGTCGGTCGGGGGGAGGAGTGGCGGGGCGTCCTGAGGGGGACGACTGGGGTGGTGGGGCGGCGGGAGGGTGGGGGCGGCTGATCTTGGTGTGGTGAGCGGAGGTTCGGGTGGCCGCCCCTGGTGTTGTTGGTGTGCAGGTTCGTCGGGTTCGGGCGGCGGATCGTGGCGTGTTCGCGGTGGGGGCCGCGGGGGTGTATGCCGTCGTGGAGGCGGTGTGGGCGGCGACGGGGACGACGGTGCCCTGGACTGCGCACAAGGCGTATCACCCTTTAGCGCAGGTGGCGTTGGCGGTGGTGGCGGTTGCGGCGGGCGGGGCCGCGTGGGTGTCGCGGGAGGGGCGCGGGTCACCGACTCCCGTACGTCGTAGGGCGGTTGTGGGTGTGCTCTGGGGTGCGGTGCCTCTGGTCGGGTTCGGGGCGGCGCCGTTGCCGGGGTACTTTGTGGTCCTTGCGTCGGGGGACGGGGTCGAGAGTGCGACCGGGCTGGCGCATGTGCTGTTCAGTGCGCTGGTGACCACGGGGGTGTTGCGGGCCGCGGTCGCGTATCGGCGGCGGACCGCCGGGGTGTGCGCGCGGTGCGGGAGTGTGCACGCGGGCGGGGTGGGAACCGGGCTGGTGCATCCGGCGCCGTCCCGGGCGTCGCGGCGGACGCGGCGGGCGGCGTACCTGCTGGTGTGCGGGCTGCTGCCGTGGGGGGTGGTCAAGACGGTGTGGACGCTCGGCGGCGACGCGTTCGGCGTCACCGGGGAGCGGTGGAAGGCGTCGAACTCGGGCGGGTCGGGGGCGTCGCGCGCCCTGGCCGAGGTCGGGATCGACACGACGGTGCTGGCCGCGGGCCTCGGGTTCTTCCTGCTGGTCGGGCTGATGTACCCGTGGGGGCAGGTGTTCCCGCGCTGGACGCTCGTCCTGGCCGGGCGGCGGGTGCCCCGGCTGCTGCCGTTGGTCCCGGCGTGGGGGACGGCGTTCGGGCTGGCGTTGTACGGAACGTTGCTGCTCGCCTACGCGCCGCTGGCCGCGCTCGGTGTGCTGCCCGCGCCGGAGCCCGACCACGATCTGGGGGCGACCGCGTCCGGGACGTTGTGGCTGGTGGCGTTCGGAGGCTCGGCGTTCGGCGGGCTGGGGTTCGCGCTGCTGGTGGCGGCGCGGTCGTATGCTGCGCGGACTCGACCGGTGTGCGGTTTCGATCGTGAGGACGATTGATTCGAGCGTGCAGGGTTGAAACAGCACTCGAATCGGCCGTACAGTCGGCGGCATGGACGACATCGACCGGGCGATCCTCCGCGAGCTGCAGAACGACGGGCGCGTCCCCTACGCCGACCTCGGCCCCAAGGTCGGCCTGTCGCCGTCCGCCGCGCGGCAGCGGCTGCAGCGGCTGATCGACGCCAAGGTCGTGCAGGTCGTCGGCGTGACGGACCCCATGGCGATGGGCCACCAGGCGATGGCGCTGCTCGGCATCCGCGTGGACGGCGACCCGCGCGCGGTGGCCGACGAGCTGGCACGGCACGGCGAGGTGGTCTACTCCGTGCTGACGTCCGGCTCGTTCGACCTGTTCGCCGAGGTGGTGTGCCGGCGGCCGGCCGATGTGCTCGATTTCGTGAACGACGTGGTGCGGGCGGTCGACGGGGTGGTCGGCATCGAGAACTTCCCGTACTTCGGGATCCACACGCACCGGTTCCTGTGGGACCTGGGCTGAGCGCCCCGCGCCGCCCGCTCCCCGCATCGCCGCACACACATACCGCACCGCCCTGACCCGACAGAGGAATCCCGCATGACCCCCGACCAGTCCACCGGCGTCGACTTCTTCGCGCGTGCCGCGCTGCCCGCCCCGCGGGTGACCGAGGCCGACGCGCGCCGCATCGCCGCCGAGCACTTCGGGCTCGACGCGCGCGCCGACTCCCTCGGCAGCCAGCAGGACACGAACTTCCTGATGCGCGACGCCGACGGGGCGCCGGTGGCGGTCCTCAAGGTGGCGAACCCGGCGTTCGGCGCGGCCGAGATCGCCGCGCAGGACGAGGCCGCGGAGCGGATCGCCGCCGCGCATCCCTCGCTCCGCGTCGCGACGGTGCTGCGGGACGCCGACGGCAAGGGCCGCAGCGCGCTCGTGGACTCCCCCGAAGGCCCGGTCACCGCACGCCTGTTGCGTTACCTGCCCGGTGGCGCGCTCTCCGGGGACCAGTACCTGACGCCCGACACGGTGGCCGCGATCGGTCGCATCGCCGGGCAGGTCGGCACGACGCTGCGCGACTTCGAGCACCCCGGCCTCGACCGCGTCCTGCAGTGGGACCCCCGGCACGCCTACCGGGTCGTGAACCTGCTGATCGGCCACGTCCCGGGCGCCGAGCGCCGTGCCGCGCTCGCCGCGGCGACCCGCGAGGCGTGGGCCGCGGTCGAGGCGGTCGCCCACGCGCTTCCGCGCCAGGCCGTCCACCTCGACCTGACCGACGACAACCTGGTGCGCGACGCCGCATCGGCGTTCAGACTCCCGGACGGCGTCATCGACTTCGGCGATCTGACGCACAGTTGGGCGGTGGCGGAGCTCGCCATCCCGCTGTCGTCGGTCCTGCACCACGCGGGCATGGAGCCGCACCACGTGCTGCCCGCCGTCCGCGCGTTCCACGCCGTCCGGCCGCTGTCGCGCGAGGAGGCGGCCGCGCTGTGGCCGCTCACCGTGCTGCGGGCCGCGACGCTGGTGGTCAGCGGGTGGCATCAGGCGGCGATCGACGGCGACAACGCCTACGTCGAGGCCGCGCTCGACCGCGAGTGGCGGATCTTCCAGCAGGCCGTGTCGGTCCCGGAGGCCGTGATGTCGGGCCTGATCGCGGACGCCCTCGGCTTCGCCGCGACGTCGCACACCGCCCCCGCACCCTCCCGCCCGCTGCTCGCCGACGTGTCCCCCGACGCCGTCGCCGTCCTCGACCTGTCCGTCGAGTCCGACACCATGGACCACGGCGTGTGGCTGGAGGACGACGCCGAGGACCGCCTGGCCGCCGCCCTGCTGTCCGGCGGCGCGGCCAAGGCCGCGGTCGCCACGCGCTACGCCGAGCCTCGCCTGACCGCCGCCTCCGTGCTGTCGGCGGCCTCGCCCGCGACCGTCCCCACCGGCGTCGACGTCCGGCTCGGCGCGCGCACCCGCATCCAGGCGCCGTACGAAGGCCGGGTCGGCCGGAGCGAACCCGGTTTCGTCGCCGTCGAGTTCGGCGACCTCGTGCTCGAACTTTCGTGGCCCGCCCCCGGCAACGGCACCGTCGTGCCGGCCGACCGGAACACCGCCGCAGGGGACACGCTCGCCACGCTCCCGGCGGGCACGCGCCTCCACATCCTCCTCCGGCGCGACGACGCGGAGTTCGGTGTGCCGCCGCTGGTCCGCCCCGAGTACGCCGCGGGATGGCTCGCGCTGACCGCCGACCCGGCCCCGCTGCTCGGCCTGCCCGCGACCGTGCGGGACACCTCGACCCCCGGCGGCCTCCTCGCGCGGCGCGACGCGTCGTTCGCGACCGTCCAGGAGCACTACTACGACGCCCCGCCGCGCGTCGAACGCGGGTGGCGCCACCACCTGGTCTCCACCGACGGCCGCGCGTACCTCGACATCGTCAACAACGTGACCCCGCTGGGCCACGCCCACCCTCGCGTCGAGCAGGCGGTGGCACGGCAGTTGCGCCGCCTGAACACGAACTCGCGGTTCCACTACGGCGCGGTCGTCGAGTTCACCGAGCGGCTCGCCGCGCTCCTGCCCGACCCGCTCGACACGGTCTTCCTGGTGAACTCCGGTTCCGAGGCGGTCGACCTGGCGATCCGGCTCGCGATCGGGGCGACCGGGCGGCACGACGTGGTGTCGCTGCTCGAGGCGTACCACGGCTGGACCTACGCGTCGGACGCGGTCTCGACGTCCGTCGCCGACAACCCCAACGCGCTCGCCAGCCGGCCGGACTGGGTGCACCCGGTGGACGCGCCCAACCCGTACCGCGGCCGGTACCGGGGCGCCGAGGCGAGCCGGTACGCCGCCGACGCCGTCGCCGAGATCGACCGGCTCGCCGCGGCCGGGCGTCCCGCGGGCGCGTTCGTCTCCGAGTCGTTCTACGGGAACGCGGGCGGCGTACCGCTGCCCGACGGCTACCTGCGCCAGGTGTACGCGGCGGTACGCCGCCACGGCGGCCTCGCGATCGCCGACGAGATCCAGGCCGGGTACGGCCGCCTCGGCGACTGGTTCTGGGGCTTCGAACAGCAGGACGCCGTGCCGGACATCGTCACGGTCGCCAAGGCGATGGGCAACGGCCACCCGCTCGGCGCGGTGGTCACGACCCGCGCGATCGCCGACCGCTACCGCGACCAGGGGTACTTCTTCTCCTCGACCGGCGGCAGCCCGGTGTCGAGTGTCGCGGGCCTCACCGTGCTCGACACGCTGCGGGACGAGGACCTGCAGGGCAACGCGGTCCGCGTCGGCCGCCACCTCAAGGCCCGGCTCACCGCGCTGGTCGACCGGCACCCGCTGGTCGGCGCGGTGCACGGCAGCGGCCTCTACCTCGGCGTCGAGCTGGTGCGCGACCGCGTGACGCTGGAGCCGGCGCGCGAGGAGACCGCGGCACTGTGCGACCGCATGCTCGAACTCGGCGTGATCGTGCAGCCGACCGGCGACCACCTGAACGTCCTGAAGATCAAGCCGCCGCTGTGCGTCGACGAGGCGGCCGCCGACTTCTTCGCGGACACGCTGGACCGGGCGTTGGCGGAACTGACCGGAACCATGAACCGCTCGATTTCCCAATAAATATGGAGAATCCCGGTGTTTCAGGCTTAGCCTGGTAGCCAGGCAGCTCCAAAAGCAGGTGGTCGTCATGACCGTGCGGGTGATGGGCTATCGAGGCGGGACCCGGCGTGTGCCCGGGGTGGCTTTCAGATCGCACGCTCCCCCGGCCGCCACGCCGGAGCTCAGCACGGTCAGCGCCCCCTCCCGCGTCGCCGCCGCGGACGAGGGGATCGGCGCGGACGAACTGGCGCTGGCGACGCGCAACCACGGGATGCCCCTGGAGGCCATGCGGGCCGAGGTCACGCCGCCGGGGCTGCACTATGTGCTCGTCCACTACGACATCCCGTGGATCTCACCCGACGACCCGTGGCCGGTCTCCGTCCACGGGCTCGTACGGCACCCGCTCAACCTGGACATCGAGCAGTTGCGCGCGATGCCTTCCGTAACGCACCGCGTCACGTTGGAGTGCGCGGGCAACGGCCGGGCCCGCCTCGCGCCCCGGCCGGTCAGCCAGCCGTGGCTGGTCGAGGCCGTCGGCACCGCGGACTGGACGGGCGTGCCGCTGCGGGACGTGCTCGCCGAGGCGGGCGTCCTCCCGGCCGCCGCCGAGGTCGTGTTCACCGGCGCCGACCACGGTGTCGAGCGCGGCACGGAGCAGGACTTCCAGCGCAGCCTGCCGCTCGCCGACGCGCTGCGGCCCGAGGTGCTGCTGGCGTACGCGATGAACGGGGCACCGCTGCCGCCGCAGCACGGCAGCCCGCTGCGCCTGGTCGCGCCGGGCTGGTACGGGATGGCGCAGGTGAAGTGGCTGCGCGACATCCACGTCGTCGACCGGCCGTTCGCCGGCTACCAGCAGGCCGCCGCGTACCGGATGCGCCAGGACCCGCACGATCCCGGCGAGCCCGTCACGCGTATGGCGCCCCGCGCGCTGCTGGTCCCGCCGGGGTTCCCCGACTTCATGTCCCGGGTCCGGGTCGTACGCCCCGGCCCGGTGCGCTTGGAGGGCCGCGCCTGGTCGGGCACCGCGCCGATCACGTCGGTCGAGCTCAGCACCGACGGCCTGGCCTCGTGGACGGCCGCCGCGCTCGGGCCCGAGCCGGAGCAGCCGTGGACGTGGCGGGCCTGGCACGCCGACTGGGTGGCGACACCCGGCACCCACGTGCTGGCGGCCCGCGCCACCGATGCCCACGGCCGCGGCCAGCCGCTCGAACAACCGTGGAACCTGGGAGGCTTCTGCAACAACGCGGTACAGCGCGTGACCGTAGTGTGCGTGGAGTCCTGACCGGCCCGACGCACAACAGTCCCGGACACCCATTGCCCTTGCGATCACCGGCATGTAGAACAGCGTGAGCTACATACGCCGGAACATATTGCGGGCAAGGGGTGGGCATGGCGGCACTGTTCGGGTGGGGTATCGCCGCGACCGGGGGCATCGCCCGCACGGTCGGGAACGTGATCGCCAAGGAGCCCGGCATGCGGGTGGCCGCCGTCGGCTCGCGCGACGAATCCCGGGCCGCCGCGCTCGCCCACGAGCTGGGCGGCGCGGCCGCCCGCGGCTACGGCTCGTACGCCGAGATGGTCGCCTCCCCCGACGTCCACGCGGTGTACGTCGCGACCCCGCACGCCCAGCACCGGCAGGTCGTCGAAGCGGCCATAGCCGCCGGCAAGCCGGTGCTGTGCGAGAAGCCGCTGACCGCCACGCTCGCCGACGCCGAAGCGCTGGTCGCGCAGGCCCGCTCCGCCAGGGTCTTCCTCATGGAGGCCATGTGGATGCGGTTCAACCCGCTCGTGCGCCGCGTCAAGGCGCTGGCCGACGCCGGCGAGCTGGGTGAACTGCGCTCCGTGCACGCCTCGTTCGGATTCCCGTTCCCGTACGACCCGGCGCACCGCCTGTGGAACCCCGAACTGGGCGGCGGCGCCCTGCTCGACCTGGGCATATACCCGGTCGCGCTGGCCCACCTGATGCTCGGCGCGCCCGAGTCGGTCGAGGCCGCGGGATCCGTCGGCCCGAGCGGCGTCGACGCCGAGGCCGCGCTGCTGATGCGCTGGCCGGGCGGCGCCCGCGCGCTGCTGGAGACGTCGCTGGTCGGCATGCTCCCGATGACGGCCTCGGTCATCGGCACCCGGGCACGTGTGGACCTGGAACCCCCCTTCCACGCCACCACGCGGATGACCGTGCACCGCTACGACGGCGCCGCGCAGGAGTTCCGCATCGACTCCGCCGAGGAAGGACTCGCCGGCGAACTGCGCGAGGTCCGCGACCGGGTGCACGCCGGCGACACCGAGAGCCCGTGCATGCCGCTGGAGGACACGCTGGCCGTGCTGCGGATCCTCGAGACGGCCCGGCTCGGCCTGGGCGCCGACGCGTTCTGACCCACGACCGCACGAACACGCCCCACCCGGGCGGGAAAGAGGCGACATGGAGCACGGCGCGAGCGGCGGCCTCATCCCCCGCCCGGTGACCACGGAGGCCCGGCCGGGAGTCGCAGACGGGGGCGGTGGCTGGCGGATCCGGGCCGCCGAACCCGCTCTCGACGCGCTCGCGGCCACGCTCGACGACCTGCTCGCGCCGCACCTGGGGCCGCGGCCGACCGCCGACGGGGCGGCCGCGTCGGAGCTGCTCCTCAGGTTCGGTGAACCGGCCGCCACCGCACGGCCGTTCGGCATCCCACCGAACGGCGCGGCCAGCGACGAGGCGTACTCGGTGACCGTGACCGAGCGCGGCGTCGAGTGCGTCGCCCGCACCCCCGAAGGCGTCTTCCGCGCCGCCACCAGCGCCGCACAGCTGATCGCCGCGTCCGCCGGACGGCCCGCCTGCCGCCGCATCGACGACGCGCCCCGCTACGCCTGGCGGGGCCTGATGGTCGACCCCGCACGCGGCTTCCTCACGCCGGCCGAGCTGCGCCGGATCGTCGACCTCGCGGCGCTGTACAAGCTCAACGTCCTCCACCTGCACCTCACGGACAACGAGGGCTGGCGCCTGCGGCTGCCCGGCGTCCCCGAACTCGCCGCCGCCCCAGACGAACCCGCCTACACCGCAGACGAGTTCACCGCACTCCAGGAGTACGCCGCGGCCCGCTTCGTGACCGTCGTGCCCGAGATCGACCTGCCCGGCCACTGCGCGGCCGTGCGCTCCGCGTTCCCCGGGCTCGCCGTGCCCGGCGTCCCGGACGAGCACCGGGCGTTCCTCGACAAGGTGGGCGCCTTCGCGTCCTTCACTCCGCCGCTCGACGTCACCGACCCGGACACGTCCGCCACCGTCGAGCGGGTCGTCAAGGAGGTCTGCGCGCTGACCCGGGGCCCGTACGTCCACATCGGCGCCGACGAGGCGTTCGGTATGGACGCGGACACCTATGCCGCCTCGGTCCGGCGGCTGCGCGCGCTGGTCCGCGCCCACGGCAAGCAGCCGGTGGCCTGGCAGGAGTCCGCACGCGCGGGCGTCGAGGCCGGCGACATCGTGCAGTACTGGACGGATCCGTCGATGCTCGACCCGCTGGACGACTCGGCCCCCGCGCCCCTCGCCGACATCCTGGAAGCAGTGCGCGAGGTCTTCGCCGAGACCGCCGACGACGTACCGCGCGCGCTGGCGGGCGGGGCCCGCGTGCTGCTCTCCCCGAACTCGCACCTCTACCTGGACCGGCCCTACCGCGGCGACATCGTCCCGACCGGCCAGGCCGAGCACGCGGCCCATGTCGGCTTCCCCATGTACACGCCGTCAGACACCGCCCGCGCGGCCGCCTGGGACCCGGCGGCGCAGGGCGTCCCGGAGGACCGGGTCGCGGGCGTCGAGGCCACGCTGTTCGGCGAGACGGTGGGCTCGTTCGAGGACGCCTGCCTGCTCCTGCTCCCCCGGCTCCCGGGCGTCGCGGAGGCCGCGTGGTCCGGGAGCCCGGCACCGTGGCAGGAGTACCGCGGACGGCTCGCGCACCACGCGCGCATCTGGCGCGAACGGGGCCTCGCCCACCTCGCCGCGCGCGACGTCGACTGGATCGAACCGGGCTGACCGCGCGGCCGGTCAGCCCGCCGCGGCCAGCCCCCGGCGCACCTCGTCCACGACGTCGCGCAGCGGCACGTCCCGCCGCTCCCCGGTCGCCCTGACGACCAGCTCCACTGTCCCGGACGCGAGCCCGCGCGGGCCGATGGTCAGGCGGACCGGAATGCCGATCAGCTCGCTGTCGCGGAACTTCACCCCGGGGCGTTCGTCCCGGTCGTCGAGGAGCACGTCGACGCCGGCCTCGCGCAGCATGCCGTAGAGCTCGCGGGCCGTGCGGTCGGTGTCGTCGGCGGTCTTGCCGACGGGGATCACCGTGACCGCGAAGGGCGCCACGGCGGTCGGCCAGACGATGCCCGCGTCGTCGTGGTGCGCCTCCACGATGGCGGCGATGGCGCGCTCGACGCCGATGCCGTAGCAGCCCATCAGCGGTGTGACCCGCGTGGCGTCGGGGCCGAGGACGGAGACGTCGAGGGCCTCGGTGTACTTGCGGCCGAGTTTGAAGATGTGCCCGACCTCGACGGTCCGCAGCACGCTCAACGGCGTTCCGCACACCACGCACGGCTCCCCGGCCGTGACTTCACGCAGGTCGGCCCACCGCCCGACGGCGATGTCGCGGTCGACGTCGACGCCGCGCAGGTGCTCGCCGTCGCGGTTCGCCCCGGTCGTCATCGAGGTACGGCCGCGCAGCGCGTCGTCGGCGAGGACCGGCAGGTCGGTGACCCCGACGGCGCCGAGGCTGCCCGGGGAGGCCCCGAGCGCGGCACGGATCTCGTCGGCCTGCGCGGGCCGGACGTGGTTCGCCCCGGTGGCGTCGCTGAGCTTCTGCTCGACGAGGTTGTGGTCGCCGCGCATCAGGACGAGCGTGAGCCGGTCGTCCAGCACGTACACCAGGGTCTTGATCTGCCGGTCGGCGGGCACCCCGTGCTGAGTGGCGAGTTCGTCGATGGTGCGTGCGTCGGGCGTGGCGAACGGCTCGGGAGCGGCCGGCGCGGGCGCGTCCTCGACGACCGCGAGCGCCGAGGCGGCCTTCTCCGTGTTGGCCGCGTACCCGCACGAGGGGCAGTGCGCGACGAGGTCCTCGCCGGCGTCGGTCGGCGACATGAACTCCACCGACGTGCTGCCGCCCATCGTGCCGCTGGACGCCTGCACGGGGATCGCCGGGATGCCGAGGCGCCGGAAGATCCGCGTGTACGCCTCGTGCTGCGCGGCGAACGAGCGGTCGAGCCCGGCCTCGTCCAGGTCGAAGCTGTACGCGTCCTTCATGGTGAACTCGCGCACCCGCATCAGCCCGCCCCGCGGCCGCGGCTCGTCGCGGAACTTGGTCTGGAACTGGTACCAGGTCTGCGGGAGTTGCCGGTACGAGGAGAGCTCCTGCGCCGCCGTGGCCACGACCTCCTCGTGCGTCATGCCGAGCGCGAGGTCGGCGCCCTTGCGGTCGACGAGCCGGAACATCTCGTCGCCCATGGCGTCCCAGCGGCCGGTCTTGCGCCAGATCTCGGCCGGGTGCAGCGCGGGCAGCAGCCACTCCTGGGCGCCCGCGCGGTTCATCTCGGCGCGGATGACGTCGACGACCTTGGCGCGCACGCGCACGCCGAGTGGCAGCAGCGCGTAGTGCCCGGCCATGAGCTGGCGGATGAACCCGGCGCGGACGAGCAGGCGGTGGCTCGCCGCGTCGGCTTCCGCCGGGTCGTCGCGGAGGGTGGGGACGTACAGGCCTGACCAGCGCATGCCGCCAGGCTAGACGAGATGATCCGTTGAGTCCGAAATTTACGGGGGAGGCGCCTTTCGGCCGCGGTCGTGGAGCGGTCACCCCGACGCGGGAAGGGCCGCTGCCGCCGCCTTCAGCCTCCGCGCTCCGCGGATCAGCTCGTCCTCGTCGGCGGCCGCGCCGAACGCGACGCGCAGGAACGCCGCGGGCGGTTCGGCGGCGAAGAAGCGGCGGCCCTCACTGACCGCGACCTCGTGGGTGCGGGCGGCGCGGACGGTGTCGAGGTCGCCGAGGCCGGCCGGGAGTCGGACCCACAGGTGGAGTCCGCCGGACGGGAGCCGGTCAACCGTCCAGTCGGGCAGTTCGCGCGCGAGGGCGGCGGCGAGCGTCGCGCACCGGGCGCGGAGCGCGGTGCCGAGGGCGCGTGTGTGCCGTTCCCACGACGGGGAGTTGAGCACTTCGAGCGCGGCTTCCTGGAGCGGCCGGGCGATGAAGAAGTCGTCGACGTGGCGGACGGCGCGCATGCGTTCCATGACCGGGCCCCGCGCGATGACCGCAGCTATGCGCAGGCTGGGTGCCGCGGGCTTGGTCAGGGACGTCAGGTAGACCACCGTGCCGTCGCGGTCGTCGGCGAGCAGCGGGCGCGGCAGGGCGGCTCCGTGCCCGAGGTAGCGCGCGAAGTCGTCCTCGACGACGAACGCGCCCGCCGCGCGCGCGACGTCGACGACCTGGCGGCGGCGCTCGGGAGCCAGCACGGCACCGGTCGGATTGTGGACCGTCGGCTGGCAGTAGAGCACCCGCGCGCCCGTCATCGCGAACGCCTCCGCGAGCAGGTCGGGCCGCAGCCCGTCGTCGTCGATCGGCACCGGGATGGGCCGCAGTCCGGCGGCCAGGGCGGCGGCCAACGCTCCGGGGTAGGTGGGCGATTCGACGAGGACCGGGCTGCCGGGCCCGGCGACGGCACGGAACGCCATCGACAGACCGCTCTGCCCGCCGGAGGTGATCAGCACGTCGTCGCCGGTCACCCCCGCGCCGGTCGCGGCCGCGAACACGGCGCGCAGTTCCGCCAGTCCGCTGGTGGGCGTGCGGTCCCAGCCGCCCGGCCGGCGCGCGGCACGGGCCAGCGCGGCGCCCAGCATGCCGGTGGGCTGGAGCGAGCGGTGCAGGTAGCCGCCGTCCAGCGCGATGGTCGACGGGGTGGGCGGGCCGAGGGCGTCGGTGAGCGAACGGGTGTCGACCGTGCGGTCGGTCAGCGCGACGGTCTGCCACGCCGTGTCGGCGGCCTCGCGGCGGGCGGCGGTGCGCGGCGCGACGAAGGTACCGCTGCCCGGCCGGGTGACGACGGCGCCTTCGGCGGTCAAGCGCGCGATGGCGCGCGACACCGTGAGCGGGCTGACCCGGTGCAGGCGGACCAGCTCGCGGCTGCTGGGCAACCGGTCCCCGGGAGACAGTCCGGCCAGCGTCGCGCGGAGCGCGTTGGCGAGTTCGACGGAAGTGCTATCGTCCGACATGAGAGATCAAGATAGCGCTTCCGCCACGATACGGGAACCGCTTCCGGTCCCGGAGCCACCCGCTCCGCCGCGTCAAACGCTGTGGCAGAACCAGGACTTCCTGCGCTTCTGGCTCGGCGAGACGCTGTCGCTGCTCGGCACCCACGTCACCACGCTCGCGCTCCCGCTCACCGCGATCTACGCGTTCGACGCCACCGACGAGCAGGTCGGCCTGCTGCGGTTCGTGCAGCTCGCCCCGTTCCTGTTCCTGGCACTGCTGTTCGGCGTGTGGGTGGACCGCGCGCGACGGCGCAGCGTCATGCTCGCCGCGAACCTCACGCGCCTGGTGCTGCTCGCGCTCATTCCGACGCTTTACTGGCTGGACGCCCTCAGCCTCGTCCCGCTGCTGGTCATCGCCTGCGCGATCGGCGTCGCGACGGTGCTGTTCGACGTCAGCTGGATGTCGTACGTCCCCACCCTCGTCAAGGAGCCCGAGCACTACGTCGAGGCGAGCTCGAAGATGGGCGTCGCGTCCTCGACCGCGGATGTGGCCGGGCCCGGCATCGCCGGCGTGCTGGTCAGCGCGATGACGGCGCCGGTCGCCCTGATCGTGGACGCCGGCTCGTACCTGGTGTCCGTCGTCTCGCTGCTGCTCATCCGCACCAAGGAGCCGCGCCCCGGGCCGCCCGAGGCCGAGCGCCATCTGCTGACCGAACTGCGCGACGGTGTGCGGTGGGTCTTCGGAGACCCGGTGCTGCGGGCCCTCGCACTGGTCGGCGCGTGCGCGAACTTCTCGCTGGTGGGCACCTGGACGATGTTCCTGCTGTACGGCACCCGCGACGTCGGCCTGGGCTCGGAGACGCTCGGCGCGATCTTCTCCGCGGCGTCGGTCGGCGGCCTCATCGGCGCGCTCATCGCGCAGCGGGTGATCGGCAGGTACCGGCTCGGCCGCGTCTACTTCGTCTTCCAGACGATGCTGTTCACCGGCCCGCTCCTGATCCCGCTCGCCGACGGGCCCCGGCCGCTGATGGTCGCGATGTTCGTCGCGTCGTTCTTCACGACGTACTTCGGGCTCGGCGTGGCCGGCGTCATCGTCGTCGCGGTACGGCAGACCAGCACGCCGCAGGCGATGATGGGCCGGATGACGGCCTGCTTCCGCACGCTGCTGTTCGGCGGCGGGTCCCTCGGCGGCCTGTCGGCCGGGCTGCTGTCCGGGGCGCTGGGCGGACGCGGCGCGCTGACGGTCGGCGCGATCGCCTCGGCGTCCGTGCTCATCGCGCTGCTGCTGTCACCGGTGAGCCGGCTCGCGGCGCTGCCCGAACCCGCCGAGCCGGCCGCCGCCCCCGCACCGAGAGCGGCCGACGAGACGGCGGAGCCCGCGGCCGATGTGGCCGGTAATGGTGGTCACGAACCGGTCTCCGGGAGCCGACGATCGAAGTGACCGCCGCCGAGGTCGCGCACGGTCCGCACGCGTTCGCGTGCCGGGCTCCTCCCGTCACCTTCCTCCCACGAGAGGTTCGCGATGAGCACCGCTAATCCGTCCGCCACGCTGCGCGACGTCATCGGCCTGGACAACCGGCCGCCCCGGTTGTCGGACGCCACGCTGGTCCTGATCGACATGCAGAACACCTACCGGCAGGGCGTCATGGCCCTCGACGGCGCCGAAGAGGCGGTCGCCGCGGCCGCCGCGCTGCTGGCCAGGGCCCGCGACGCCGGCGCGCGCGTCATCCACGTCGCGCACGACGGCGGGCCAGGCAGCCCGTACGACATCCGCGCCGAGATCGGCCGGATCAGCGACGAGGTCGCCCCGGTCGAGGGCGAGCCGACCGTCGTGAAGGCCTTCCCCAACTCCTTCCACATGACCGAGCTGGAGCAACTGCTGCGCGGCACGGGCGCCGACGAGCTGGTCCTGGCCGGATTCATGACGCACATGTGCGTCCAGTTCACCGCCCAGGGCGCGTTCAACCTCGGCTTCCGGCCGACGGTCGTCGCCGAGGCCACCGCTACGCGCACGCTGACCGCGCCGGACGGCAGCACCGTCCCGTCGTCGGCTCTCCAGGCCGCGGCGCTCACCACGATCACCGACATCTTCGGAACGGTCGTCCCGCGCGCCGGGGACCTGCCGGACTGACGAAGCAGGCGTCACAGGGCGGCGGCCCGCCGGATTCGGGCCGCCGCCCTGTTCTGTGCCGTTCCCCCAACTACCCTGACAGCGCGATCAGATCGCCGTCCCACGACCACGAGACGAGGAACCGTTTCCATGAGCACTCCCACGGCGGCCCGCCCCGCCGACGCCTCCGGCACCTTCGCGATCGGCGGCGACCTCCCGGTGAACCGGCTCGGCTACGGCGCGATGCAGCTGACCGGGCCCGGGGTCTGGGGCGATCCGGCGGACCCTGACGAGGCGATACGCGTGCTGCGGCGCGCCGTCGAGCTCGGCGTGACCTTCATCGACACGGCCGACTCGTACGGCCCGTTCGTCAGCGAGCAGCTGATCCGCAAGGCGCTGCGCCCGTACGCCGACGACCTGGTGATCGCCACCAAGGGCGGCCTGACCCGCACCGGGCCGCACGAGTGGCACCCCGTCGGGCGCCCCAAGTACCTGCGCCAGCAGACCGAGCTGAGCCTGCGCCACCTCGGCGTCGAGCGCATCGACCTGTACCAGCTGCACCGCATCGACCCGGAGGTGCCGCTGGCCGACCAGCTCGGCGAGCTCGTGCTGCTCCAGCGCGAGGGCAAGATCGGGCACATCGGGCTGTCCGAGGTGAGCGTCGACGAGTTGGTCGAGGCGCGCGGCGTCGCCGACGTCGTCAGCGTGCAGAACCTCTACAACCTCGCCAACCGCGACTCGGAGGCGGTGCTGGAGTACGCCGAGAAGGAGGGCATCGCGTTCATCCCGTGGTTCCCGATCGCCACCGGCCGGCTCGCCCGGCCCGGCGGCCCGCTCGACGCCGCCGCCAAGGAGCACGGCGCGACGCCCGCGCAGCTCGCGCTGGCCTGGCTGCTGCGCCGCTCGCCGGTCATGCTGCCGATCCCGGGCACGTCGCGGGTCGCGCATCTGGAGGAGAACACGGCGGCCGCGCTGGTGCCGCTGACCGACGACGAGTTCGCGGCGCTCTCGGCGGCGGTCTGACGGACCCCGGTCGGGGTGCCGCGCCCGGCCCCGGGTCCGCGGCACCCCGCTCCCCCATCGGCCGGTCAATACAATCGACCATGTGGGCAATCGACTCTTCAATGGGAACGGGCCGCTGGACCTGGGCCAGCTGCGGACCTTCCTCGCCGTGTACCGGGCCGGTTCGCTGACCGCCGGGGCGCGGCTCGTCGGGCTGTCCCAGCCGACCGTCACAACCCAGCTCAAGGCGCTGGAGGAACGGCTCGGCCGACCGCTGTTCGAGCGGCTGCCGCGCGGGGTGGCGCCGACCCCGGTCGCGGACGAGCTGGCCGCCCGGCTCGCCACCCCGATGGACCTGCTGGAGGCGATCGCGGGCGGCGGCACCGAGCCCGCCGCCGAACCCCCCGTGCACTTGGCCGGCCCGGCCGAGACGCTCGCGGTGTTCGCGATGCCCGCGCTCGCGCCGCTGGTCGAGCACGGCGTGCGGATGCGCGTGACGGCGGGCCTGACCGACGACCTGCTGGCCGGGCTGCGCGCGGGCACGTACGACCTGGTCATCTCGACGATCCGGCCGCGCGGCCGGGCGCTGCTCGCCGAGCCGCTGGTCGACGAGGAGTTCGTGCTGGTCGCGGCGCCGACGTGGGCGGCGCGGGTGGACGCCGACCGGCTGCGGTCGGAGGGCGCGGAGGCGCTGGCCGGGGTGCCGCTGATCGCGTACGCCGAGGACGTGCCGATCCTGCGCCGCTACTGGCGGCACGTGTTCGACACCCGGCTGACCGCCGAGCCCGCCGTCGTCGTCCCCGACCTGCGCGCGGTCCGCTCGGCGGTGGTCGCGGGCGCCGGGGTGTCGGTGCTGCCGCGCTACCTGTGCACGGTCGAGCTGGCCGCCGGGACCCTCGTCCCGCTGCTCGAACCGGACGACGCACCGATAAACACGGGCTACCTCGCGCAGCGCGCGGGCGCGCACGTCCTGCCGCACGTCGCGCTGGTGCGCGACCGGCTGCTGGCGGCCGCGAAGCACTGCTGACCGGGTCCGCCGCCCGCGGGCCGGGACGCGGTCCACCTCTTGTCGATACACGAACGTATTGGATACGTTCGTGTATCGAACGTTCCCAGAGAGGTGTCCGATGCCTGCCGCAACCCCGCTGACGGCGCGCCGGGCCCGCACGCGGCAGCGGCTGCTCGACGCGGCGCTCGACGTCTTCGCCGAGGAGGGCTTCGGCCGCACCACCGTCGAGCGCGTCTGCGAGCGCGCCGGCTTCACCCGCGGCGCGTTCTACTCCAACTTCACCTCGCTCGACGAGCTGTTCCTCGCGATGTGGGAGCAGCGCTCGACCGCCATGGTCGACGACGTGCGCGCCGCCCTCGCCGGGGTGGCCGACGGCAGCCCGGACGACGCGCTGCGCGCCGCGCTCGCGGCCATCCCCGTCGACGACGCGTGGTACCGGGTCACCGCCGAGTTCACGGCGCACGCGCTGCGCAATCCGGCGCTGCGGCGCGTGATGGCGGCGCGCGAGCGGTCGATCCAGGACGCCGTGCTGCCGGTGATCGTCGCCGCGCTCGCGCGCACCGGACGCCGGGTCACCGACGAGGCGGCGCTCGGGCACGCGCTGGTCGCCGTGCACGACGGAACGACCGTCCAGGTCCTGCTCGAACCGGACGACGCGACGGCGCGTATCCGCCGCGAGGCCCTGTTCATGAACGTGCTGCACGCGTACAGCACGCCGATCACTGCCGATGACCGATGACCGCTGACCACCTGATCACTTGATCGCTTGATCGCTGAGGAGTGCGGATGACCGACGACGCCGACGTCATCGTCGTGGGCGCGGGCCTGGCGGGCCTGGTCGCGACCTACGAACTCACCCGTGCCGGACGGCGCGTGCTCGTCGTCGACCAGGAGAGCGCGGCCAACCTCGGCGGCCAGGCGTTCTGGTCGCTCGGCGGGCTGTTCTTCGTGGACAGCCCCGAGCAGCGCCGCATGGGCATCAAGGACTCGTACGACCTCGCGATCGCCGACTGGCTCGGCTCGGCCGGCTTCGACCGCGAGCGCGAGGACCACTGGCCGCGCCAATGGGCGCACGCGTACGTCGACTTCGCGTCCGGGGAGAAGCGCCGCTACCTGCACGACCTGGGCCTGCGCGTCATGCCGACGGTCGGCTGGGCGGAGCGCGGCGGCGGCACCGCGACCGGGCACGGCAACTCGGTGCCGCGCTTCCACCTCACGTGGGGCACCGGGCCCGAGGTGGTGCGGGTGTTCCTGGAGCCGGTGATGGCCGCGGCGGCGCGCGGCCTGGTGACGTTCCGGCACCGGCACCGGGTCGACGGGCTGGTCGTGGAGGGCGGCGCGGCGGTCGGCGTGCGCGGCACCGTGCTCGCGCCCGCGGAGGAGGCGCGCGGCGTGGCGTCCAACCGCGACGCCGCGGGCGAGTTCGAACTGCGGGCCCAGGCCGTCGTGGTGACCTCGGGCGGTATCGGCGGCAACCACGAACTGGTGCGCAAGAACTGGCCGGTGGAGCGGATGGGCCCGGCGCCCGAGTCGATGATCACCGGTGTTCCGGCGTACGTCGACGGCCGCATGCTGGAGATCACCGAGGCCGCGGGCGGCTCGATCGTCAACCGCGACCGCATGTGGCACTACACGGAGGGCATCAAGAACTGGGACCCGGTGTGGCCCGACCACGCCATCCGGATCATCCCCGGCCCGTCGTCGCTGTGGCTTGACGCGACCGGACGGCGGCTGCCCGCACCGCTGTTCCCGGGGCACGACACGCTCGCGACGATGCGCCACATCCTCGCGACCGGCCACGACTACTCGTGGTTCGTGCTCACGCGGTCGATCGTCGAGAAGGAGTTCGCGCTGTCGGGCTCCGAGCAGAACCCGGACGTGACCGGCAAGGACCTCAAGCTGGTGCTGTCGCGCGTCAAGAAGGGCGCGCCCGGGCCGGTGCAGGCGTTCCTCGACCACGGCGAGGACTTCGTCGTCAAGCCGACGCTGCGCGAGCTCGTCGACGGCATGAACGCCATCGCGCCGGGCCCCGCACTGGACTTCGCGCAGATCGAGCGCGAAGTCGTCGCGCACGACCGGCAGGTGCACAACGCGTACTCGAAGGACCTCCAGCTCATGGCCGTCCGCAACGCGCGCGGCTACCTGCCCGACAAGATCACCCGCGTCGCCGCGCCGCACCGCTTCCAGGATCCCGACCACGGGCCGCTGATCGCGGTACGGCTGCACCTGCTGACCCGCAAGACGCTCGGCGGCCTGGAGACCGACCTGCACTCCCGGGTCGTCCGGCCCGACGGGACGGTGTTCGACGGGCTGTACGCGGCGGGCGAGGTCGCCGGCTTCGGCGGCGGCGGCGTGCACGGCTACAACGCACTGGAGGGCACCTTCCTCGGCGGCTGCGTCTTCTCCGGCCGGGCCGCCGGCCGCGCGCTCGCGAAGAGGCTGGTGTGACCGGCCGCGTCGCGCTCGTGACGGGCGCCTCCTCCGGTATCGGCGCGGCGGTCGCCGAGGCGCTGGTCGCGCGCGGCTACCGCGTGCTCGGCACGACGCGCGACCCGGCGTCGGTGGCCGCGCCGCTGCCGGGCGTGCGGTACCTCGCGCTCGACCTCACCGACGAGGACTCGGTCAAGGCCTGCGCGGCCGCCGCCGGAGACGTCGACGTCCTGGTCAACAACGCGGGGGAAAGCCAGAGCGGGCCGCTCGAGGAGCTCCCGATGGACGCGGTGCGCCGGCTGTTCGAGACGAACGTCTTCGGCGCGGTGCGGCTGACGCAGCTGCTGCTCCCCGGCATGCGGGCGCGCGGCTACGGGCGGGTGGTGATGGTCGGGTCCATGCTGGCCAGCTTCCCGCTCGCCTACCGGTCCTCGTACGTCGCGTCGAAGGCGGCGATGAAGGGCTTCGCCTCCGCCGCGCGCCGCGAGGTGTCCCGGTACGGCGTCGGTATCACCACGGTCGAGCCCGGGTCGATCAACACCGGTATCAGCGGCCGGCGTACGCAGTACCTGACGGAGGAATCGCCGTTCACCGACGAGTACCACACGATGCTCGCCGCACTGAACCGCAATGAGGCGAACGGCATTTCGGCCGAGACGGTCGCGGCGACAGTCGTGAAGGCCGTCGAAGCGGCCCGCCCGAAGCCGCTATACGCGGTCGGCAGCAACGCGCCGCTGGTGTTCGCGCTGCGCCGGCTGCTGTCGCGTACCGCCGCCGAACGCATGGTCGCGCGGAGGCACGGGCTGCGCTGAACACGCCCGCGGGGGAGTTCAGTTCCCGCGCACTCCGGCCTGCACGAGGCCCGTCTCGTACGCCACCACGACGGCCTGGGCGCGGTCGCGCACCCGAAGCTTCGCGAACAGGTTCGTCGCGTGGTTCTTCACCGTGGACACGCTGATCTGCATCTCCTGGGCGATCTCGGCGTTGTCCATGCCGGCCGCGATGAGGCGCAGCAGCTCGACCTCGCGCGGGGTGAGGGCGGAGAGCGCGCCGCTGTTGAGCGGCTGGGGCGCGTCGGGGGTGCGTACGTATGTCGCGATCAGGCGCGTCAACAGGCGTGGCGCGACGACGGATTCGCCCTCGTGGATGGTGTGCAGGGCGGCGATCAGGTCCTCGGGCGAGACGTCCTTGGGCAGGAACCCGGCGGCGCCCGCGCGCAGGGCGGCCACCACGTACTCGTCCATGTCGAAGGTGCTGAGCGCCAGGACGCGGCACTGCGGCAGTGCCTCGGCGAGCCGCGCGGTGGCCTTCACCCCGTCGAGCAGCGGCATGCGGATGTCCATGAGGACGATGTCGGGACGCAGCCGCACCGCCTCGGCGACGGCCTGTTCGCCGTCGCCCGCCTCGCCGACCACCTGGATGCCGGGGTCGGGACGCAGGATGAGGGACAGGCCGGTGCGTACCAGCGGCTGGTCGTCGGCGATCAGGACGGTGATCGGTGCCGCGCTGTCGGTCATGCCTGCTTCTCCTCGCGAGCGTCGGGGGTGTCCGGGGTATGCGGGGTGTCCGGGATCTCAGCGGTGCTTCGGCCGTCGGGCCCGGTGGCGGGCTGCGGCCCGCCCGGCGTCGCGCGGGTCGGGCGGGAGCGCGGCGGCCCGGCGAGGACGGGGATGGCGGCCTCGACCAGGAACCCGCCGCCGTCGGCCGGGCCTGCGGCGAACGTACCGCCGTGCACCGCGACGCGCTCGCGCATGCCGAGCAGCCCGTGCCCGGCGCCCGCGACGCCGTGCCCGCCGAACCGTCCCGCGCCGGAACCGGGCTGGGTGCCGGGCCGGTCACGTACCGCCAGCGCGACGCGGTCGTCCCGGTAGTCGAGGTGCACGGTCGCGGTGGCGCCCGTGCCCGCGTGCTTGCGCGTGTTGGTGAGCGCCTCCTGTGTGATGCGGTAGAGCGCGAGGCCGACCGGCAGGGACAGTTCGTGCGGCTCGCCGGTGACCTCGAACTCGGTGGGCAGCCCGGCGAGGCAGGACTCCGCGACGAGCCGGTCGAGGTCGTCGACGCCGGGCTGGGGAGCGGACGGCGCGTTCTCGGCGGCGTCCGCGCTGCGCAGTACGCCGAGCAGCTGCCGCATCTCGCCGAGCGCGACCCGCCCGGACGCCTCCAGGGCCAGCAGCGCGGAGCGGGACGCCTCCGGGTCGCGGTCCAGGTTGGCGCGGGCGGCGCCGGACATCAGGTGCATGGTCGTGACGTGGTGCGCGACGATGTCGTGCAGCTCGCGGGCGATGCGCCGCCGCTCGTCGGTCAGCGCGCGCTCGGCGAGCAGCTCGCGGTTGACGTCCACCTGCGCCTGCCAGTGCCGCACCCCGGCACTCACCGCGAGCACGAGGAGCGTGGCGACGAGGTCGCCGCTGAAGGTCCACGCGAACGACGCGTCCTGGTTGGGGTAGCCCGTCGCCTGCGCCGCCAGGGTCGCCACGGCCGCGCCGGCGGCGACGACCGGGCGGCACATGAGCCCGACCGTGAACAGCGCCACGACTTGGGCGATCGAGTAGCGCGGCGGAAG
This sequence comes from Yinghuangia seranimata, assembly GCF_029953285.1. Lineage (GTDB taxonomy): Bacteria > Actinomycetota > Actinomycetes > Streptomycetales > Streptomycetaceae > Yinghuangia > Yinghuangia seranimata. The sequence continues at coordinate 78,348 of NZ_JASAOI010000055.1, forward strand.
GTTCGCGGCCACATTGACGGCCACCGTGATGCCGAGGACGACGCCGAGCACCAGCAGCGGCGCGCGTCTACGCGCGACCAGGCTCATACCGGCGCCGGCGACCGCCACGCCGCTGACGATCGCCGCGGTGGTGCCCTCGGGGTGCAACGTCAGGACGTAGCCGAGGAGGTCGACGACGGTCGCGACCAGCGCGATCAGCAGATCGGTGTGGTCGCGGACGAACCGGGCGAACCGGCCGTCCGTCTCGGGGCGGCCTTCCGCCGTCGCGGCCGTGGATGCGGGCCCGAAGCCCATCCAGGCCTCCTTCCGTGCTGTGCGTGGTTCATTCTCGCACCGCCATCACACCGCACCGTTGGCCTGGAATCACCCGCGTCGAGCACGATCCGCGACCGGTACCCGGGGACACCGCCCCCGGCCCGGACTGGGACCGGAGTACCGGTCGGCGTTCCGTCCCGGCGGCCGATGACCTCCCGGAACGCGGCGTGATGGCCTGATTGGGCGCCCGGAATCCCGGCTCGCATCCCTGCAGCGGAGAGATCAATGATCCGTGCCACGACACAGTCCGCCACCCGCCACGCCTGGAAAGTGATCATCCTCTGGACCCTCGTCTGCGGCGCTCTGACCGTGCTCGGCCCGGGCCTGATGTCCCGCGCGTCCGACGCCCAGACCGGTGACTTCCTGCCCAAGAAGTACGACTCGGCGGCGGCCATGAAGATCGCCGAGGACCGGTTCGGGGTCTCCAGCGACACGACCCCCGTGACCGTGCTCGTCGCCCGCACGGACGGCGCGAAGCTCGACGCCAAGGACCAGGGCCGGATCAAGCAGACCGCCGACCGGCTCGGCACGCGGCACATCGAGATGCCCGACAAGGGCGACACGCCGTTGCAGAAGGACCACTCGCAGACCCCGCGGGTGGAGCTCGGCCCGGCCGCGCCGGACGGCACGTTCCAGCTGGTCACGGCGTCCCTCAAGGGCGGCGCGACCGACGCCGGCGTGCAGTCGGTCTACAAGGAGTTCCGCAAGGCCGCGCAGGCCGAGCTCGGCGCCGACGGCCTGCGGGTCGGCTTCACCGGACCCGTCGCGGACGCGGTCGACACCGACGACGCCAACGCGAGCACGACCGAGATCGCCGGGCTGCTCGCGGTCGGCCTCATCGTGCTGCTCAACATCCTGGTGTTCCGCAGCGTGCTCGCCGCGATCGTGCCGTTGCTCGCCGTCATGCTGGTCGGCGGCGCGGCCACCGGCGCGGTCGCGGGGGTCGCGCTGCTCACCGGGATCAAGCTGGACTCCTCCGTGCCGTCGCTGATCAGCGTCGTACTGCTCGGCATCGGCGTCGACTACTTCCTGTTCCTGATGTTCCGGTTCCGCGAGCAGCTGCGCACCCACCCCGACCAGCACAAACGCGAGGCCGCCGCGATCACGGCGGGCAAGGTCGGGACGGCCATCACCTGCGCGGCACTGACCATCGTCGCGGCGTTCGCCACCCTCGGCGTCGCCTCGTTCGGGCAGTTCCGGGTGCTCGGCCCGTCGATCGCGGTCGCGGTGCTGGTGATGCTGCTCGCCAGCCTGACGCTCATGCCGGCGCTGCTGGCCGTGTGCGGACGCGGGCTGTTCTGGCCGGCGCGGGCCTGGAAGCGGGACCGGCGGGGCGGACTCGCCGCGCGCTGGGGCGAGCGTGTCGCGCGCAAGCCGGGGCGCACCGCGCTGGGCGCGCTCGCGCTGCTGGCCGCGCTCGCGGCGGGCGTGGTCGGCGTGAAGATGAACTACGACATCGGCGGCAGCCAGTCCGACACGCCCGCCGCCAAGACCGCGGCCGAGATCTCGCGGGCGCTGCCGGCCGGCGCGTCCGACCCGCACACCGTCTACATCGAGGCCGAGAACGGGGTGCGGCTGGACGACAAGGCCGTGGGCGCGCTCGGCAAGGCGCTGACCGGGGTACCGGGCGTGGGCCAGGTCGCGCAGCCCGAGTACGACCCGGCGCACACCGCCGCCAGGATCGACGTGATCCTGTCCGCCGACTCCAACACCCAGGAGGCCCGCGACCTGGTGTCCGGGCCGGTGCGCGACACGGTGCGCAAGGCCACCCCGCCGGGCGCCGAGGCCCACGTCACCGGGACCGCGGCGATCTTCGCCGACGTGTCGGAGGCCGTCGACCACGACCTGAAGGTCGTGTTCCCGGTCGCGGCGGCGCTGATCATGCTGATCCTGTTCCTGCTGCTGCGCTGCCTGCTCGCGCCGCTCGTGATGATGCTCGCCGTCGGGCTGGGCTTCGCGGCGACGCTTGGGGCGTCCGCGCTGGTCTTCCAGCACGCCGCGCAACGACCGGGTGTGGTCTTCACCCTGCCGCTGGTGCTCTTCCTGTTCGTGGTGGCGCTCGGCACCGACTACAACATCCTCATCAGCGACCGGCTCCGCGAGGAGATGGCCGAACCGGGTTCGGCCCGGCAGGCGGTCGCGCGGGCGGTCCGGCACACCGCACCGGCGATCGCGACCGCGGGCGTGGTGCTGGCCGGCTCGTTCGCGAGCCTGTCGGTCAACCCCGACACGTCGATGCAGGAGGTCGGCTTCGCGACCGGACTGGGCATCCTGCTCTCTGCGTTCGTGCTGTCCCTGGCCCTGGTCCCGGCCGTCGCCGCCCTCCTCGGCCGCGCGATCTGGTGGCCCCGCCGCGGGATCAGCGGTTCTGCTACCGTGACGGACATGAAGCGCGCTGAGTTTGCGACGACGACGCCGGACACCGTCCCGGCGCGCTGACTGCTGACCTGAAGTCGAAGCCCCGGGGCGAGTGCCCCGGGGCTTCGTCGTTCCCGGGTTCACTCGCCCCGCACCATACGCGAGGAGAACCCCGTGAACGTCCAGCCTTCCGCTCTTGACTCCGACTCCGCCGTCGACTCCGCCGTCGGCTCCCCCGTCGCCGACCACCGGCGGCTCGGGCGCGAGCTCGACCTGTTCGACAGCGACCCGCTCATGGGCGCGGGCCTGCCGTACTGGCTCCCCGACGGCGCCGCGATGCGCCACGCCCTGGAGGAGTACGTGCGCGAGGCGGAGCGCCGGGCCGGCTACCGGCACGTGTACTCCCCCGCGCTCGGCAAACGCGAGTTGTACGAGATCTCGGGGCACTGGCAGCACTACAGCGACGACATGTTCCCGCCCATGGAGCTCGGCGGCGAGCAGGTCGTGCTGCGGCCGAGCCTGTGTCCGCACCACGCGCTGATCTACCGGTCCCGCTCCCACAGCTACCGCGAACTTCCGCTGCGGCTGGCCGAGTTGGGCGGCATGTACCGGTCGGAGATGTCCGGTGTGCTGGGCGGGCTGACCAGGGTGCGGGCCATCCAGCTCAACGACGCGCACATCTTCTGCACCCTCGAGCAGGTCGCCGACGAGGCCCGCGGCGCACTGGAGTTGATCCGGCGCGCGTACGAGGCGCTCGGCATCAAAGCGGCCCGCTACCGGCTCTCGCTGCCGGGCCCGGGCGGCAAGTACGTTGCGGCGCCGGAGAAGTGGGAGCGGGCGACCGCGCTGCTCGTCGAGGTGCTCGACAGCCTGGGCGTCGACTACGAGGCCGCCGAGGGTGAGGCGGCGTTCTACGGACCCAAGATCGACGTGCAGGTCGTCGACCCGGCGGGCCGCGAGGCGACCCTGTCGACCGTCCAGGTCGACTTCCACCAGCCGGAGCAGTTCGACCTGCACTACATCGGGCCGGACGGGGCCAAGCATCGGCCGGTCATGGTGCACCGCAGCATCATCGGCAGCGTCGAGCGGGCGGTTGCGCACCTGATCGAGCAGTACGGCGGGGCGTTCCCGGCGTGGTTCGCGCCCGTGCAGCTCGTCGTCCTGCCCATCTCGCACGCCGAACAGCCGTACGCCGAAAGCCTGGTGCGACGGTGCGTCGAACTCGGACTGCGGGCCGAGCTGGCGGGCGCGGAGCACGGCAGCCTGGGCGCGCGCATCCGCGAACACCGGCTGGTGCCGTACCAGGCCGTGGTCGGCGCCCGCGAAGCGGCCGACGGCGCCGTCGCGTTGCGCCTGCGCGACGGCCGCCGCCTCGCACCGCAGGCGGCCGACGAGGCGCTGGCCCGGATCCTGGCCCTCGTCGCGGCCCAGCGCGTCGACCTGTGGGACGACGCAGTGTGACGGCCCCGTCGGACGACGTGGCCCGGCCTCAGTGAAGCGCGCTCCCCGCGACCCACTCCGGCCAGGCCACGTTCCAACACCCGAACCCGTTGCCCACCTGCACGGTGTCCTTCGAATTGACCACCGTCACCACGTCCCCCACCGCCGTCTGCTCGAAGAAGAACTGCGCGTCCTCCGTCGACATCCCTATACACCCGTGACTGCCGTTGACCCGCCCGAACTTGCCCTCGTTCCACGGCGCGGCGTGCACGAACGTGCCCGAGGGGGTGAGCTGGACGTCCCACTTGACGTCCTTGATGTCGTACCCCTCGACCCCAAATATCCCCACCGTGTCCGAGTTCATATCAATCGACGGCGTCTTCCCGATCACCACCATCGTGCCGTTCCACGTCTCGAACCCGGGCTTGCCCGACGACACGGGCAGCGTCTTCAGCGGCGCCCCGTCCACCACGATCGACATCCGCTTTACCGCCGTATCGACCGTCGTGACCACCGACCTCCCGATCGTGAAAGCCACATCGCGGTTCTGCGACCCGTACGTCCCGTCCCCGACATCCACCCCGAGCAGCTTCATCTGAAGCCGCACCTTCGTCCCCGCCGGCCAGTACTCCTTCGGCCGCCAGTCGACCCGGTCCTTCCCGTCAAAGTTCTTCAGCCAACTCCACGACCCCTCGACGGCCGGCTCCGTCGTGACCGTCAGCAGCCTCTCAACCTTCGCCTTCTCCGCCACCGCCCGGTTGAACGTGATCGACACCGGCATCCCCACGCCGACCGTCGTCCCGTCATCCGGCGTATAAATCCCCACCAACGTCCGCTTCGGCGTCAACGTCGTGAACTCAACCGTCTTCTCCGCCCGCTGCCCATCAGCCCCGACAGCCGCGACCTTCACCGTGTACGTCTTCCCGAAGTCCAAGTCCTCGGTACTAGCCCACCCAGTCCCGTCCGCCGACGTCGCGCCCTTCAACTCCTTCCCCCCGACCGTCAACGCCACGGAATCCACCCGCCCACCAACCACCGTGACCGACACCGGCTTATCCGGCGCAATCGGCCCCGCCCCCGAATCCGGCGCCACCACCACCTGAGGCGGCGGCACCGGCGGCGGCCCCACCGACGCGGGCGCCCTACCAGTACCGGACTGGCCCGGCGACTGCGCTGCGGGCTTCTTCCCGCCCCCACCACCACTACACGCCGCCGCCCCGGCCCCAACCACCATCACCAGCGCAGCGCGCCTGCTCACTCCCCGCCCATCACCCACCATCCCCCAAGTGTCCGTTTCCAGCCGCCGTTTCGGGAGTGGGTGAGTCCAGAGAGAACGATGCGTCAGGATCCCGCCACGGCACGCGCTTGAGAGCCTCCCGAACCATGTCCCGCACATCCGGACAGTGCATGCCCAGGTGACGAAGCCGGGCCACGACACTGTCGATCGATCGGTCGAAAGCGACCGCGGCGACCGCGACGCGATGGAGGGACATGGTCATGCCGGGTTCGAACCACGGAGCACGGCCGTCGAATTCCTTGCTGAGCATGAGAAGGTCGCTCCCATCCATGTCCACGCTGGCATGAGGCACCTCGTCGCTGTCGCCACGCAGCCAGGTGCGCGCCGGGAGCCTGGGCGACTCCAGACCCGCAAGGCCCAGTCGCATGGCTCGCGGCGTCATTTGCTCAGGCCCTCGCTCGGTCGACGCCACGCGGGTATACGCATTCACGATCGCCAAATCGGAAGGGAGCGCAGCCAACACCGCAGGTGCGTTTCGCAAAGCAGCGACATTGGACTCCAAGCGGTCCCACGCGAAGCCACATCGGAAGGCAAGTTGTCGCCACAGGTAGATGTGATCCGGCACCCATAGAGGCCGCATTTGTGGCGACGGAGACCGTCTCGAGTTCAGGCGCGTCGCGGTTGCGCCGAATCCCAGCCAGTCCATGTCCAACGGGAACGCACCGGTGTCCGCGACCGGGTACCTTGCACCGTTCACGCTCCAACACGTCCCCGCCCGGATGGCGGCCTCCGTCACGATGTCCGCCACCCGGTGGTCCTCATCAGCGACTCCGGAAACCCACGCATGATCCGCGAAGCCGGGCTCGTGTCTGACGAGTTCGTCCGCCGCGTTCGCCATGAGCCGCAACACCCTGTCGGACACGTCCTCGGCGACCGACCTCCGGTCGACGGACAGCCGGACCTGCCCGCCGCCGGCCAGGTTGACCACGGCACCGGCCACGAGGCTGCGGTCCCTTGCCCGCCTATGCCCAGCAACCCGGATGCCGTCGACCAGGAGCATGCTGCGTTCGGCGCACCACACGACTCGGCCTTCGTCTTGCCAAGTGGTAGGGACCTTGCGCCCTAGACCGACGGCGGGATGCAGTTCACCGGGTGGCCACGACTCGATCTCCCGGGCCCACCCGCCCCTCAGTTCCACTACGGTCGTTCTGAACTCCGCCTCGACCAGGAAGTCGCGCAATGCGCTCGTCAACACGTTGGACCTGATCGCCGACTCCTCCTTCAAGTAGAGGCGTACGGTGGTTCCTGCTCCGATGCCGCCGTCGGCGATGGGTCGGACGTCGAACAGGTGGCCAGGGCCTACGATCGCCGACCGCCACCGTTTGCCCGGCAGGCCGCCGCTGCGCGGCATGCGGCGGCTGGTCACCGTGATCTCGTCGGCCAGCATGAAGTAGCTGAGCACGCCGACGCCGAACCGGCTGTTGGGATACATCCGGATCCCGTGCCGGGCCCATTCGGCCTGCTCCTCGACGAACTCCGGAAGCCCGGTGAATCCGACCCCTGCTCTCGCGAACACGCCGGTGAGTTCGGCCTCTCCCATACCGACGCCGTTGTCCTGGCATTCGATGTAGGCGCGGCCGTCCTCGTCCACGCCCTGCTCGAAACGGATCTCGCCCTCATACGTGGACTGGCTGTTCGTCAGGCATGCGACGTACTGCTCGCGGGCCCTGCGGTAGCGGCAGGCGTCAAGCGCGTTCTGGTACAGCTCCCGGATCGCCAGGTTGGGTGAGCCGTAGAGCTGGGTGCCCATCAGCAGTTCCCGGATCTGCCGTTCGTCCAGGGTGAATCGCGCGGTCCTGGCCCCGAACTTGGCCTCGCCCGCGGTGTCGTGAGCAGGTGCGGCCTTCGCGGCAGAGGCGAAGGACGGCAGGCCGCGGAGCGGTGTCAACGCGTCGCCGCCGTTCGCCGCCACCCGCCGGACCGAGGTGAGCAGTTCCTCGACGGCGGCGGCATGTTCGCGCAGCGCTTCGAGCACCGCCGGATGATGGCATTCCGCGGCGAGTTCCCACGTGCTCGGCCAGTCCCCGTCACCGCGCGTCCGCCACTTCGCCGCGGCGACCGTGGATCGGACGTCGGCGAGCTGGACGGGGTTCGGGATACCGAGGTGTTCGACCAGTACGATCGGCAGTTCGACCAGGTCGAGGGCGAGCGCCCGGCCGATCGAGACCACGAGCCCGACGGTGCGCTCACGCAGCACTTCGAGACCTCCAACGCACCCGAGGTCGACGTGGGCACGGGCCTTGAGCCGCAGGCTCGACTCGTCGGAAAGCCGCGCGGGAGCGAGGCGGATGCCGGCCAGGAAGGCCGCCAGGCGGTCCGGCTCCAGGATCTCGGCGACATCGCCGAGGAGGCCCGGGACGGCGCTCAACAGCACGCGGGCCTGGGCGGCGTCCACCAGCCGCCGTTCCGCCGCCCACCGGTGGAACAGCCACCAGCCGATCTCGGCCTCGGCGTTCGTCCGCCCCGGCAACTCGCCTTGCCGGGCGCGGCGGACGAGTGCGCCATGGCCGATCAGGTAGCCGTCGAAGGCGCCGCGTTCGTCGGCATCCACGGATTCGGGGACGGAACCGAGTGCCCACGGTTGGACCTTGGGCGCGAGCGACGCCGTGAGGTGCGTGCGTTGGGCATGGTCGAGGAACGGAAGGAGGACCACCGCCGCCGCTTCGGGAGGGCTGAGCCGGGCCTCGGAGTTCAAGGTGCGCAGGACGAGTTCGACGTGGCGAACGAAGCGGAGCGGGTGGTCGTCGTCGCGCCACGGGTCGTCGATGTCGGTTAGGGCCTTGTCGCAGGCGGTCGCCAGAGCCGCGGCGGCGCGGGCGCATTCGTCGCGGAGGGGGGCGATGTGCGTCTCGTCGGCGACGAGGCGCCAGGCATGGTGGTTGCGGACGGCGGCCGACCACTGTTCGGAGCGGTTGACCGCCGATGAGGGCTTCGCGGGGCCGGCCTGGCGGGCGCGGCCGTGGAGGGTCTTCCACGCGGCGCGGTCGACGGGACGCTCGGTCCACTCCACGTAGACAGTGATGAGCGGCCAGATCGACTCGAAGTCGGCCGGGACGGTGGCACGGAACCAGTCGCTCGCGGTCTGTTTCGTGAGAGCCGCGGAGCCCGCGCGGTTGACTGCCTTGATGGCTTGCTCTCGCGAATGGCTCCGCGACTTGGCCTCGGCCTCCAGTTCGCGCAAGGCGGCGAACCACGCCTCGCGGTCGGACTCGGACCCCCCGGACACGTCCATGACCAGCAGCGTAGTGATCCGGACGGTCCGGCGGTCCGGGTTCCGTCGACTCGGCGACCGGGTGGGGGGCGGAATGGGCGCGGGCCGAACGCGCAGGGCGGGCGGCTTCGGGAGGAGAGTGGAATGTCTGTGTATGCCCGGCTGCTTCGTGAGCTGCGTTGTGTGGCTGTTCTCGCGCTGGCACTGGTTCCGTTGGTCGTGATGGTCGTGGCGCTGATCCCGGCGTTGTGTGTGCTCCCGTTCTTTCGTAACGGGACCACGCGTCTGCTGCGCGTCGTCGACCGGCTCACGGTGTGGCTGCGGGAGGCGTTGCGGGGTGCGCGGGACGCGCGGTGATCGACCGGCCATGATCCCGAATGATCAACAACAGCAAGGGAGTTCATGATTGAAAACGGGTGGTCGAGGCTCTGTCCGTCGGTGGGTTGGCGCCCTACACTCGCAGCCTGCACGCAGCACGGTCCGCACCATCCGCACGATCCACATGACGAGCGGAGGCGAGCACCCCTTGAAGCTTGTGGTGTTGGTCAAGCACGTGCCCGACGAGGCCGCCGACCGGTTGTTCACCGCTGGGGTGTTCGCGGCTGATCTGACGGTGGACCGGGACGGTCTGTCGTGTCGGCTCAGTGAGCCGGACGAGTACGCGGTCGAGCAGGCGATGCGGATCGCGCGGCGGCGGATGGACGTGCAGATCTGCGTCGTGACGATGGGGCCGGCCGGGGCGGTGCGGACGTTGGCGCGGGCGCTGGCGCTCGGGGCGGACGAGGCGGTGCACGTGTTGGACGACGCGCTGCACGGTTCGGACGCGCAGGCCACCTCACGGGTGCTCGCCGCGGCGGTGGAGCGGCTCGGGTTCGACCTGGTGCTGTGCGGCACGGCGTCCACGGACTCCGGGATGTCGGTGGTGCCGGCCATGGTCGCGGAGCGGCTCGGGGTGCCCGCGGCGTGCGAGGCGGACACGGTCTGGGTCGGCGAGGACGAGGTCATGGTGCGCCGCGACGAGGGCACGGCGGTCGTGGACGTCGCGGTCGGGATGCCCGCGGTGGTGTCGGTGACGGACCGGATCGGCGAACCGCGGTACCCGGCGTTCCGGTCGATCGTCGAGGCGCGGCAGAAGACGCTGCGGACCTGGTCGTTGAAGGACCTGCGGATCCCGGCCGCAGAGGTCGGGCTCGGGGCGTCCGCGACGGTCGTGCGGAGTGTGACTCCGTGTGCGGAGCAGCGCCCGGCGCTGCTGGTGGAGGGCGAGGCGCGTGGCGCCGCGGCGCGGCTCGCGGCGTATCTGACGGAGCACCAGTTGATCTGATCAAGGCGATGCGCGGGGAGGCCCGGTAGTGGGACCTGTGCTAGTGCTCGTGGATCGGGACGGCGGCAGCGGCGCCGTCCACGCGTCGGCGCCCAGGCTGCTGACGTTGGCACGGCGACTCGGTGAGCCGGTCGCGGTGCTGCCGCATCCGGCGGGTGCCGCCGAGGTGCGGCGGCTGGCGCGGTACGGCGCGGAGCGGGTGTGCGTGGTGGAGGCGCCCGAGACGCCGGACGCCGACCCGGTGGCGCTCGCGGTGGCGGCGGCCGGTGAACTGGCTTGGCAGATGGGCGCGTCGGTGGTGCTGACGGCGTCGACGCGGACGGGCCGCGAGGCGGCGGCGCGGGTCGCGGTACGGCTGGGCGCGGGCATCGTGACGGCGGCCTCGGACGTACGCCCCGGCCCGGACGGCCCGGTGACGGTGCAGGAGGTGTGCGGCGGCGCGTACCGCGTGGAGTCGGTGGTGCGCGGGCAGGCGGCGGTGATCGCGGTCGACACCGGGTCCGTCCCGGCGGACGCGGCCGCCGATCCGGTGCCGGGGCAGGTGGAAGAGTCCGCCGTGGAGCGGCTGTTCGTCCGGTTGCCTGAGGCCGCGCGCCGTGCGCGGGTCGTCGCGCGGACGCGCAAGCCGGCCTGCCGCCCCGCTGTTTCGTGTGCGTCCGTCGTGGTCGCGGGCGGTCGCGGCGTCGGTTCGGCCGCGGGTTTCGGGCTGATCGAGCAGGTCGCGGACGCGCTGGGTGCCGCGGTCGGCGGTACGCACGGGGCGGCCGACCTCGGCTGGTGCCCGCACGACGCGCTGATCGGCCAGACCGGCGCCGTGGTGCATCCGAAGTTGTATGTGGCGTGCGGGATTTCCGGCTCGGTGCACCACCGGGCCGGCATGCAGCACGCGTCGACGATCGTCGCGATCGACAAGGACCCCTCGGCGCCGATCTTCCGGATCGCGGACGTCGGGATCGTGGGCGACCTGCACCAGGTGCTGCCCGCGCTGCTCAACGAACTGGCCCGGCGGCGCGCCGACATGCAGGCGGACGCGGCACCGGCCGGCACACCGGATCCGACCGGAGAGTCCACACCGGACACGGCCCCGGTCGCGGCCGACTGAACCCACGCGGCACAAGGCACAGCGCACCAAGCAAAGAGCAAGGAGCACGTCACGACGGAACGACCCCCGAGACCTCGCGGAGGCGTAAGTGGTTGTACGACTCGTCATCGGACTGACGCTCACGGCGGTGGCGTTCGCGCTCGCCGGCCGGCGGGTCCTGACGCTCTACCGGCTCGGCGCGTCCGGGCAACCCGTGGAGCCGGACCGCACCCGTGACGTCGGCACCCGGTTGGCGGCCGTCGTCACCGAGGTGTTCGGCCAGCGCAAGCTGCTCAAGTGGAGCGGCGCGGGCGCCGCGCACTTCGCGGTGTTCTGGGGCTTCGTCATCCTGGGCGCGACCATCGTGGAGGGCTACGGGGCGCTGTTCGACCGGGACTTCCACATCCCGCTCATCGGAACGATGGCGTGGCTGGGCGCGACGGAGGACGTGTTCATCGTCGCCGTGCTGGTGGGCCTCGTGGCGTTCGCCGCGATCCGGGTCCGGCAGTCGCCCGAACGTGCGGGCCGGCGCTCGCGGTTCTTCGGATCGCACACCGGCGCGGCCTGGCTCGTGCTGTTCATGATCTTCAACGTGATGTGGACGCTCCTGCTCTGCCGCGGGGCGCAGATCAACACCGGCCACTTCCCTTTTGAGCACGGCGCGTTCGCCTCGCAGGCGGTCGCGGACCTGATCGAGCCCGCGGGTCGGGACGCCAACGACGTGCTCGAGGACGTCGGCCTGCTGGGCACGCTCGGTGTCGTCCTGACGTTCCTGGTGCTGGTGGTGCACTCCAAGCACCTGCACATCTTCCTGGCGCCGTTCAACGTCGCCCTCTCGCGCCGCCCGCGCGGCCTCGGCGCGCTGCTGCCGGTGTACTCGGGCGGCAAGCCGATGGACTGGGAGGACCCGGGCGAGGACGACAAGATCGGGCGCGGCACGATCGAGGACTTCACGTGGAAGGGCCTGCTGGACTTCGCGACCTGCACCGAGTGCGGCCGCTGCCAGTCGCAGTGCCCGGCCTGGAACACCGACAAGCCGCTCTCCCCCAAGCTGCTCATCATGACGCTGCGCGACCACGCGCTCGCCAAGGCCCCCTACCTGCTGGCCGCGTCCGACGAGGCCCGCGCCGCGCTGCCGGAGGCCGACAGGGCGGAGGCCGAACGCCCGCTCGTGGGCGGCCAGGACGTCAACGGTGTCATCGACCCGGACGTGCTGTGGTCGTGCGTGACGTGCGGGGCGTGCGTCGAGCAGTGCCCGGTCGACATCGAACACGTCGACCACATCGTCGACATGCGCCGCTACCAGGTGATGATGGAGTCCGCGTTCCCCAAGGAAGCGGGCAGCATGATGCGCAACCTCGAGCGCAAGGGCGACCCGTGGGGGCGCGGCAAGAAGGCCCGCCTGGAGTGGGCGGTCGGACTGCCGTTCGAGGTCAAGGTGTTGGACGGCGAGGTGCCGGACGACATCGAGTACCTCTACTGGGTCGGCTGCGCCGGCTCCCTCGACGACAACGCGAAGAAGACCAGCCGCGCGGTCGCGGAGCTGCTGCACGAGGCGCAGGTCGGCTTCGCGGTGCTCGGCCGCGAGGAGGGCTGCACGGGCGACGCCGCGCGCCGCATGGGCAACGAGATGCTGTTCCAGGAGCTGGCGCGGCAGAACGTCGAGACCCTGAACGCCGCGTTCGGCGAGCGCGAGACCAAGAAGATCGTCGTCACCTGCGCGCACTGCTTCAACGCGCTCGGCAACGAGTACCCGCAGATGGGCGGGCACTACGAGGTCGTGCACCACACCGAGCTGCTCGCCAAGCTGGTGGAGGAGGGCCGGCTGGTGCCGGCCAACGAGGTCGACGCCGCCGTGACGTACCACGACCCCTGCTACCTCGGCCGGCACAACCGGGTGTTCAGCCCGCCGCGGGCGATCCTGGGCAGCGTGCCCGGCGTGCGGCTCACCGAGATGCCGCGCAACAAGGAGCGGTCGTTCTGCTGCGGCGCGGGCGGCTCGCGCATGTGGATGGAGGAGACGATCGGCACGCGCATCAACGAGACGCGGACGGACGAGGCGCTGAGCACCAAGCCGGACCTGGTCACGGCGGCCTGCCCGTACTGCATCGTGATGCTGACCGACGGTGTGGCCACCCGCAAACAGGAGGGCAAGGCCGACGAGTCGGTGCGGGTCACGGACGTGTCGGAGGTGCTGCTGCGGTCGATCCGGCGGCGGGCCGACATGGCGGACCCGGCCCCTGCCGCGGAGCCCGAGCCCGCGTCGGCGGAGGCCGCCGCCGCCGAGCCCGCACCCGCGGAAACCGGATCCGACTGACCGTTTGTCGTAGGGCGGCGGGCAAAAACCTTGCCGCCCCCGCAAATTGACGGGGTTTCATCCGCGTGGACCGGGTAGCCCTGAATCGAGGCCGCGCCCGAACCAGGGGTGCGGCGGCGGGACGGTACAGGTGCCGTCCCGCAAGGCACTTGTCGAGTGCCGGGGTTCGGGTGCCTGAAGCAGACGGGCGTCCGCGGAGCCCTCGCCACGGTCTGTCGCGCGCAAAAACGAGACGGCGGCGCCGTGGCCTTCGGAGTCCGCAAAGGAGCCAGCCGTGTCCGCGGTTGTCGATACCGCTGCAGCCCCCGTCCGAGCGAACCGCGCCGCCGAACGACGCGCCGCCCGACTGGCGGAAGCCGTCGCCGTCGCCGAACGGTCCGGGCTGACCGTCCATCACGTCAAGCCGCTCGACAAGCGGGAGGTCGCGGCGCTGACCCATGCGCTGCTGTCCCGCCTGCGCGACCTCGATCCGGCCAGCCACGCCTACAGCAAGGTGCGCGGCAGCCTCGTCGAACTCAACCTCTCCCTCGTGCACTACGTCGCACGGGGCTTCGCGCGCCGGCGCGAGATCTACGACGACCTGCTGCAGACCGGCGTCGTCGGACTCATCAAGGCCATCGACGCGTTCGACACCGAGCGCGGCTCGGAGTTCGCGTCGTACGCGCTCCCGACGATATCCGGCGAGATCAAGCGGTTCTTCCGCGACACCTCCTGGACCGTGCACGTTCCGCGCGGCCAGCAGGAGCGGTTCCTCGCCGTCACCCGCGGCAGCGACCGCATGCAGCAGGAACTCGGGCGCGAGCCCAAGCCCGACGAGCTCGCCGAACGGCTCGGCATGACCGTCGCCGAGGTCAACGACGGACGCGAGGCCTCCCGCGCGTACCTCGTCGACTCGCTCGACGCGCCGCCGGGCGGCGACCCGGGCAACGTCCAGGACCGCGCGCCGCTGTCCGAACGCCTCGGCTACGACGACCCGGAGATCGACCTCGTCGACTTCCGCGAGTCGGTCAAGCCGCTGCTCGGCGCCCTGCCCGAACGCGAACAGCTCCTGCTCGAACTGCGTTTCTGGCAGGATCTGCCGCAACGGGAGATCGGCGACCGGCTCGGGGTGTCCCAGATGCACGTCTCCCGGCTGCTGGCCGCCACCCTCTCCCGGCTGCGCCGGCAGCTGGAGAACGACGCACCACGCCGGCGCCGGTGAGCCCGACCGCACCCGGCCCCGGGCGGCGCCGCGACACCCTGACGGCATTCGGACGCGCACGAGGCGATCAAGTGGCCATGCCGAACCCACTCGACCCGACCGACCCCACGCACCCGCCCGGACGCGCGGCCCCCCGCCCGCCGGCGGACCCGCGCGCGGCGAGCGCGCGCGCCGCGCCCGACACGCTCGTCATCGACCTCGACGGGACCGCGGGATCGGTGCACGGGGCACGGCGCGAGGCCCAGCGGTTCCTCGCCGACACCACGCGCGGCCACCCGGTCGGCGCGGGCCCGGCGCGCGACGTGCTCCTGGTCGTCGGCGAACTCGTCGCCAACGCCTGCCGGCACGCGCCCGGCCCGTGCCGGCTGAGCATCGCCGTCGGCACCGACGCCGTCGACGTCGCGGTGCGCGACACCGGCGCCGACGTCCCCCCGAACGTCCTGCGGCACCCCGCGGGCGGCGGGTACGGCCTGCTCGTGGTCGCCCGGCTCACCCGCGGCCTGCGGGTGAGCCCGGTCCACGGCGGCAAGGTCGTACGCGCCGCCGTCCCCCTGCCGGCATCCGAATGACCGGCGGGCCGCACACCTCGAAGGAACCCCATGCCGCAACACAACGGCCTCGAGGGCCGCACCGGGACGGACGGTTGGATCGTCGTCCCGGTCACCGGTGACCTCGACTTCACCTCCGCCCACGAGGTCGGCGCCGAACTCGACGCCCTGACCACCGCCCGACGCCCCCACCACGTCGTCCTCGACATGCACGCCGTGGAGTTCATGGACTCGACAGGCCTCCGCGTCCTCCTGGGCCTCTCCCGCCGCCTCCGCACCCACGGCGGTACCCTCCGTCTGGCCGGTGTGAGCGACCTGGTGTCACGACTCCTCGACATCACCCAGGTGGGCCCCCTCCTGCCGACCTACCCGACCGTGGAGGCAGCCTGCGGTGACTGACCGGAACCCCGAAGCCCCGACCGCCGAACCACGCCGGCGCAAGCAGCTGGAGACAACGGTCCAACCGGAACGTCGGGCCTCGACCGACGAGAACGAGGGCCGCGACACGGACCCCGCAGACAACGCGCGCGAGGGCAAGGAACGGGGCCAGGCACCCGCACCCGCCGAGACGCAGCCCGCCGCCCCGTCGGCGAACGCGGACGAGCGAACGGGCGGGAACACCGGCAGCCCACACGGGGGCGAGCAGGCGGGGGCAGCGGTCCAACCGGAGCGCCAGGAGTCCAGCAACGCACCCGCCCCGGCCGCGACGGAGCCGTCGGCTGGGACCGGACGCGGCGCAAAGCCCGCCCGGCGGGTCGTCTCACCCGGCGGTGCCCGAAGCCCCAGGCCGGATTCCACCGCTGGGATCGACCCGGTCGTGGGCGACGATGGCTCGTCGACGGCGGACCGCGGCGCGGGCGAATCGCAGACCGTCGCCTCATCCGCCGGTCAGGCCGGTTCGTCGCAGGCTGTCGTGCTTGCGGCGGCTATTGATCGGTTGCGGGCCGAGGTTGACGGGTTGCGGCGGGCTATGCGGTCGCGGGGGGTTATCGAGCAGGCCAAGGGGCTGCTCATGGCGCGGCTCGGGTGTGGGCCCGACGAGGCGTTTCGGCAGCTGTCGGAGATGTCGCAGCAGGCCAACATGAAGCTGGTCGAGATCGCGGCGGGGCTGCTCGGGGCCGCCGCGCCGCCGGAGCCGGCGCTTAGCGGGGAGGAGGCCGGGCGCGTCCACCTCGCCGCGTCAGAGCTGGCCACGGCGTCGAGCGCGGACGACGTCGCGCGGTTGTGTGCCGAGTCGGCCCCCGGCACGGCGTCGGCCGTCGTGTTGGCGTCGCTCGAGCCCGACGGCGCGCTGGCCCTCGTCGGCACCCACGGCGTGCCCGCCCAGCGGGTCAGCCAGTGGCAGCGGATACCGCCGCAGGCCCGCATGCCGTTGACGGACGCGGTGCGGCACGGGCGCGCGGTGTGGTTCCGGGACCGGGCCTCGTTCACCGCGAGCTACCCGCACCTGGCCGCGCCGCTCCTGCCGGGCGAGTCGGTCTGCGCGGTGCCGCTCACCGACGAGGACGGGACGACGCACGGCGCGCTCGCCGTCGCATGGCCTGGCCCCGTGCCGCAGGACGCCGCGGATCCCGCCGGGCAGGACGCGTACGTCCACGCGCTCGCCGGCCTCGCCGGCCGCGCGCTCCGTCGCCTGACCGCGTCGGCTGAGCAGCGCCCCGGCGGCCTGCGCGGCGGCGCGCTGTGGTTCCGCGCCGTGCTCGACGGCCTCATGGACGCCGTCCTCATCCTTACTCCCGTGCGGGCCCGCGAGGACGCCCCGGACGGCCCTGACCACGTCGTCGACTTCCGCGTCGTGTTCGCCAACTCCGCGACCGTCGACCTGGCGGGCCGCACCGGCGAGGACCTCGTCGGCCGGCGGATGACCGAGCTGTACCCCGGCATGGTCGTGTCGGGCGTGTTCGACCGGGTGCTGGAGGCGCACACCACGGGTCTGCCGTACGCGGGCGACGCCGAGCAGTTCACCGAGGTGGTCGCGGGCGCGCTGCGGGCGTCGACGATGACCCTGCGCGCCGCGCCGTTCCTCGACGGCGTGCTGCTCACCTGGCGGCTGCACGACGAGGACGAGCGCCAGGCGGCCCAGTTGGCCCAGGCGCAGCGGCTCGCGCGGCTCGGCACCTGGCAGTTCGACGTCGGCACGGGCGACGCGGTGTGCTCGCCCGAGGTCGCGGCGATCCTCGGTCTCACAGCCGGCGGTGTGCTGGAGCCCACTGCCGTCGAGGCGGTGATCGACACGGACGACCGCCCAGCGGTGCGCGCCGCGTTGGCCGAGATCATGCGCGAACACCGTCCGCAGACGGTGGAGTTCCGCGTCCGCGGCGCGGAGGGCCAACGGAGCGTCCTCGCCGCGGCCGAGGCGGTGTGCGGTCCGGGCGGCGCCGAGGTGATCGCGCTGCGCGGCGTCCTCCAGGACGTCAGCGACCGGCACCACGCGCAGGCCGCGCTCGCCGACGCCCGCGACCGGCTGGCCGAGGAACGCGCCCGCACCGCCGCGCAGCACGAGGCCGTGCGGCGGTTGCAGAGCGCCATTCTCGGCACCCCCGACTCCGCCCCCGGCGGCCTCTCCCACGAGACCCGCCCCGGCGACCCGCGCCTGCGCGTCGCGACCCGCTATGTCCCGGCCCGAACCGACGCCCAGGTCGGCGGCGACTGGTACGACGCGATCGGACTGCCCGGCGGCAGCACGCTGATCGCCATAGGCGACGTGTCGGGCCACGGCATGCCGGCCGCCGCGGGCATGGCCCAACTGCGGCACGCGCTGCGCGGCATGGCGTACACCGGCGCCGAACCCGCGCAGGTGCTGACCTGGCTCAACCAGATGATCTGCCACCAGCAGGCCGACTACATCGCCACCGCGATCTGCGCCCGCCTCAACCCGGCGACCTGGTCGCTGACGTGGGCACAGGCCGGCCACCTTCCGCCGCTGCTGGTCCGGGACCGCGTACCGCGCGTGCTCCAGCCGCCGTACGGCATGGTCCTCGGCGCCGCGCCGGAAGCCGCCTACGCCGCGGGCGTTCTGGAGCTGGCACCCGGCGACGTCGTGCTGATGTACACCGATGGCCTGGTCGCGCACCGGCGCGAGGACGTCGGGCGGGGCATGTCGCACCTCGTGCGCGCGGTGCGCGAGTACGAGGACGACGACCTGGACGGCCTCGTCGACCACGTGATGCGGCGCAGCGGCGCACCGAACCCGCGGGACGACACGTGCCTGGTGGGGATCCAGGTCCCGAGGACGGCCGCGCGCGGTCCCCACGGTTCGTCGTAGCCGCCCTCGGTCCGGCCGGGTCCCGGTGCTGTCAGACCAGCGGCTTGCGGTCCACCGGCGTGCGCGGGGCCAGCGTCGGGCCGCTGGTCCGACGCGGGCCCGACCACAGCGCGGGCACCGCGTCGATGTCGCGGGCCAGCCGGTACGCGAGCGCCTCGTAGTTGACGCGCCAGCCGCGGAACTGCGGCCAGGCCTCCTCCGGGGTGCGCTCCATGGGGAAGTTCTGGCCGCTCATGTGGGCGATGCCGTCGAGGAACTCGTCGTACGACAGCTCGACCGGCGCGCACGGGGTGGGGTCCGGGTCGTACGGGATGCCCTTGCTATCGGCGATCTCCCGCAGGCACACGAACCCCGCGCGCAGCGCGAGCCGCGCCTCGGCCTGGGGCCGGGACGGGTTGATCGCGAGCTGCAGCGCGGCGGCGTCCATCACGGCGAGCATCGCGATCAACCAGTTCCGGGACGCGCGCGGCGACCGGAAGTGCACCAGCACCGGGTAGGTGGTGTGGCTCTCGCTGACCTCGGCGGCCCAGCGCTCCCAGTTCCGGAACAGGTCGGGGAGGCTGTCGAGGAGGTCGACCTGGGCGTAGCGGGTGAGGATCTCGGGGCCCCACGGCGGGTCGCCGGTGCGGGACTGGAGCAGGGTGACCTCACTCTCGCGGCGGGCGTACGCGCCGTACAGCGTCGGCAGGTAGCCGACGAGCAGCCCGACCGTGATGGGGCCGGTGGCGGCGGCCGCGAAGTCGACGGCGGTCAGCGCGCCCCGGTCGGCGCTGGCGAAACCGAGGGTGAGCAGGGACGACCCGGCCTCGCGCGCCGCGTCGGCCGGGCCGAGGTCGCTGACGGCCACCTCGAGCAGCGCATAGCCGACCAGGAAGAAGAGCAGCCAGCCGACGAGCGTGAGCAAGATGGACAGGGGCGCGAGCGGCCCGAGGACGCGGTCCTTCGCCTCGGGTGTGCGGCAGCGGTCGGCGACGAGCTGGAACGGCGTGTGCAGCAGCTTCTGGACGAGCCGGGTGAAGCCGGACGGTGTGGGGCGGGGAATGACGAGCGTCCGCACCACCGACGAGAAGATGCCGACGACCACGACGAAACCGACGACTCCGGCCAACACACGCAACGGGCTTCCTCCGGATTCCGGGACGGGTGGCACCGGACGGGCACGTCCCGGTGATCCGCACCGAGTCTCGCAGGCGAACCGCGCAACGACCGGAGCAGGTCTCCGACGACACGCGCCGCCCCGACCCGGACCCGCGCCGGCCCCGCCGCGAGGAGCCTGCGCGGGCGCGGGCCACGCGTCGACGGCGTCCCCGACCACGTGCCACGCAACGCTCGCAGCGGTCGGGGAACGCCCGCGAGGAGTGTGGCGGCGGCGCGGGTGAGCGGGTGAGCGGGTGAGCCCGGAAGTTTCCAGCAGGCACGTTCCGAGCCCGCCGGCAGCGGTCAGACCCCAGGACTCCCCGGTCCCGGTCCCGGTTCGCTCGCCGCCGCGTCATGCGTGCGGGCCGTCTCCTCGTCGCCCCGCGCCCGGGCCGCCGCGGCCAACCCCAGGTGCGCCCGGTGGCGCTCGTCGCGGTTGCCCGCCTCCTCGGCCAGGGTCAGGGCGTCGTGGTGGTCCACCGCGGCCTGGTCCGCGTCGCCCAGGGCGAGGGCGGCTTCGCCCAGGCCGTTGAGGGTGCCGGCCTCGTCGCCTCGGCTGCCCAGCGCGCGGTACAGGTCGCGGGCCCGTCGGTGGTGCTCTCGGGCGGTCGTGCCGTCGCCCGTCTTGCGGGCGAGTTTGCCGAGGTGGTCGAGGATCATCGCCTCGCCGCCGCGGTTGCCGAGTTCGCGGTGGCCGCGCAGCGAGCGGGTGTACTGGTCGAGGGCCCGCCCGTAGTCGCCCTCGGCCTCGTAGATGAGGCCGAGCCCGCCGAGCACGTGCGCCTCGCCGACCCGGTTGCCGCTCGCGCGCGCGATGTCGAGGGCCCGCCCGAGGTGCTCCTGGGCGCCTTGGTGGTCGCCGCGGGCCCACAGGGCGCGCCCGATGGTGTTGTGCGCGCGGGCCTCGCTGAACCGGTCGCCGGTTTCCGCGCACAGGGCGAGCGCGGCGTGCGAGCACGACAGGGCCTCGTCGGTGTCGCCCTGCCGCAGGTGCACCCACCCCAGGCTGGTCAGCGCGGCGCACTCGCCCGCGACGTGGCCGTGCCGCCGACTGGCGCGGACCGCCTGGTCGTGCAGGGCGACGGCGTCGCCGCGTGAGGGCCTGCGGTCGAGGTCGAAGTAGGACCGCAGGACCGTGGACAGCAGCGCGGCGTGTTCGGGCCGGTCGCCGTCCGCGGCCAGTCCGACGGCGGCGAGCAGGTTGGCGCGTTCGGCGTCGAGCCACGCGGTCGCGGACGCCGCGTCGGGGTGGTCGACGGCGGGCGTGCCGGGGTCGCGGACCGGCGGGTGGAGGTGCTCGCAGTACGGGAAGACCATGTCGGTCGCGGTGGCGGCGGTGTGCAGGTAGTGCTCGACCAGTCGGGTGAGCGCGGCGCGCCGGTCCTCGTCGGTCTCCTCGGCCGCGGTCTCGCGGGCGTGTTCGCGCAGCAGGTCGTGGAACGTGTAGCGGCCGGGCTCGTGTTGGAGCAGCACGTGGGCGTCGAGGAGGTCCTCGAGGAGTGTCTCGGCGTCGTCGAGGCCGACGTCGGCGAGCGCGGCCGCGGCGTACGCGTCGACGTCCCGTCCGGGGTGCAGGCCGAGAAGCCGGAACATGCGCTGCCGGTCGGGCCCGAGATGCTGGTAGGACAGCGTAAACGCGGCCGCGACGCCGCGTTCGGACGTGGACAGTTCGGCGAGTCTTCGGCGCTGGTCGCGCAGCCGCCCGGCGAGGTAGCCGACGGTCCACTGGCGCCGGTGGTGCAGCCGAGCGGCGGCGATCCGCACCGCGAGGGGCAGGAATCCGCACAGTTGCAGGACGTCCATGACGGCCATCGGTTCGGCGTCGGCGCGTTCGCCGACGATGCTGCCGAACAGGTCGACAGCGTCCTGGGCGGGCAGGAGTTCGAGGGAGAGCGCCCGTACGCCGTCGAGGTCGACGAGCCTGCGGCGGCTGGTGATCAGGACGAGGCTGTCCGTCCCGCCGGGGAGCAGCGGCCGCACGTGGTCGGCGTCGGCGGCGTTGTCGAGCACCACCACGACGCGCCGCCCGGCGAGTTCGGCGCGCCAGCGGGCGGCGCGTTCGCCGACGGTGTCGGGAACGGCCTCGCCGGGAACGCCCAGTTGCCGCAGCAGGATCTCCAACGCGACGGCGGCGTCGACGGGGGCCCGTCCGGCGGTGTGCGCCTGGAGGTCGACGAACAGCTGGCCGTCGGGGTAGCGGTCGGCGAGCCGGTGCGCGGCGTGGATGGCGAACGCCGTCTTGCCGATGCCGGCCATGCCGTCGACCGCGGTCACGGTGACGGTTCCGGCCCGGTGCGCGGCCGCCGCGGTCAGCCCGTCCAGGACGCGGAGTTCGTCGACGCGCCCCGCGAAGTCGGGGGTGTCGTACGGCAGGAAGTTCGCCCGCCGCGGACCGGCCTCCGGCCGGGACGGATCCGCCGGGGCGCCGGCCTGACCGCGGGCTCCCGCCGGCGCCGGGCCGCGGCCGCCCTGGTTCGCGGAGGCCTGGGAGGTGTGCGCGTGGGGCCCAACGACGGTGCTCCCGCGCGGCGCACGGGGCGGTGGCTCGTGCGCGGTCGTCTCCGCAACGGGCTGCGGCGCGGCGGGCGTGTGTGTCACCGGTCGCGGCGCGGGCGCGATTCCACCGGCCGGTTCGAGCGGCCCGGCCAACGCCGGGTCGTCCCGCAGGATCGCCTGTTCCAGGGCCGTGAACGCCCGCCCCGGGTCGAGCCCTTGCTGTTCGGCGAGGGCCGCGCGCAGCGTGCGGGCGGCCGCGAGCGCGTCGGCCTGGCGGCCCGATCGGTGCAGCGCGAGCATCAGGTGCCCGCACAGCCGCTCGCGCACCGGCGCGGCGGCGGTCTCGGCGGTGAGCCGCTCGACGAGCTCCTCGTGCCGGCCGAGCCCGAGTTCCAGGTCGGCGAGCCGTTCGACCGCGCCGAGCCGCCGGTCCTCGAGCAGGCCGCGGGCGCCCGCGACATAGTCGGCGTGGACATCGGCGAACGGCACGCCGCGCCACAGGGCGAGCGCGTCCCGCAGCGCCTCGGCCGCGCCGTGCCGGTCGCCGCCGACGGCGAGCGTGTGCGCCGCGGCGACGCCGTCGGCGAACTCGTGCAGGTCGAGCTGTCCGGGCCCGGGCTGCACGAGGTATCCGGCGCCGTGTGTGGCGAGCAGACCGGCGGCGGCGTCCGGGTCGGCGGTGCGCAGGACGCGCCTGATGGCGGTGACGGCGGCGTGGATCTGGGCGCGTGCGGTGTCGGGCGGGGTGAAGCCCCAGACCGCCGAGATGAGCCGGTCGGCACCGACGACCGTGCCGGCGTGAAGGAGCAGGTAGCCGAGTACGGCGCGGTGCCGAGGTGCCGCGCCCGGTACGCGCCTCCCCGCGGCGGACACCTCCACCGGGCCGAGGACCGTGAACCGCGTTGTCACCGGATTCCCGTCGGTCGAGCGCCCATCGCGGACGCATCGCGAATGTATTAACAACGCCACGCACGCTGTTCCCGGCAGCGCAACACAGACCGCACCGAAAAATTCCACGAGCGCGGGGGACGACATGAACACACCACCCGGGACTCCCCCGGCGCCCGGCATCCCGCCGGTCGACCCTGAGACGGCCACCGGGCGCGCGGCCGAACTCCTCGCCGAGGCACACGCGTTGCTCGGCAGCACCCCGAACCTGACACGCGTGATGGCGCACAGCCCGTCGGTGCTGGACGGGTTCCTGGGCTTCACCCGGGCGCTGTGCGGCGGCACGCTCGCCTGCCCGGTCGCGGAGAGCGTCGCCCTGCTGGTCGCGCAGGAACACGCCTGCGACTACACGCTGTCCGCGCACACCTTCGTGGCCACGAAGTTGGCGGGGATGAGCCCGGACGACGCGTTCCGGGCCCGGCACGGCAAAGCCGACGACGAGACGACGGCCGCCGCGCTGGCCTTCGCGGCGGAACTGCTGCGCGGGCACGGCCGGGTGGACGACGAGGGACTGGCCGCCGCGCGGGCCGCCGGGCTCTCCGACGGGCAGCTCACCGAGGTCATCGCGCACGTCGCGCTGAACATCTTCGTCAACCACCTGGCCACGACCGCGCGCGTCGTCGTCGACTGGCCGATCGTCCGGCACACGGACTGACCCGACCGGGCCGGACCCGTCCCGCCCTCCGAACGCATGTCACATCTCCCCGGCGCCTTCCGTCATGAACGGTGAGGCCCGCGGGACCTCGTGGTGGCACCCCGCACGAGTCGAACGCAAACACACAGAAACGAAGAGGACCCCCTGATGACCGCCTTCAAGAACGACATGACCATGATGTTCGTGATGCACGACGCGCTGCGCCGCGACCTCGAGACGGTCGCCCGCATCAGCGAGAAGGGCGGCGACGAGCCGCGCCGGGTCCTCGCGACCGCGCTCGGCTGGCAGCTGTTCAAGACCGCGCTGCACGCGCACCACAGCGCCGAGGACGACGTCCTGTGGCCGGCGCTGCGGGAAGCGGTCGCCGACCGTCCCGACGACATCGCGCTGCTGGACGCCATGGAGGCCGAGCACGCGGCGGTCGACCCGGGCCTGGCCGCGATGGACGCCGCGCTCGCGGACGCCGAGCACGGCCACGAGCGGCTCGGCTTCATCGTCGGCAAGCTGACCGAGGGCCTCGGCGGCCACCTCAAGCACGAGGAGGACGAGGCGCTCGCGCTGATCGACGCGTTCGTGACGCCCGAGGTGCTGGCCCGCTTCGGCGCCGAGCACAGCGCCCGCGTGGGCGCCGCCGCGCCGCGGTTCCTGCCGTGGATGCTCGACGGCCAGAGCCCTGAGCGGCTCGCCCAGGTGCTCGGCACCCTGCCCGAGCCGGTGCGCGGCCTCTACACCGCGCAGTGGCAGCCGGCGTACGCCGAGCTCGACCTGTGGGCGCCGAGCACCGCCGCCTGACGCACCCGTCCCCGCCGCGACGCCCGCGCCCGGGCACCGAATCCGGTGCCCGGCACCGGGCTCCGGCACGCAACCACCCCCCAACCGGCCCGCTCGGCACGCCACTCCGAGCGGGCCGGCCTGTGTCCCGCACGCCTCACGCACCATCCGTCTCCTGGAGTCCGCATGTCTGTCGGAGAGTTCCGAAAAGCCTCCGCCACGTCCGCCGACGCGGCCGTGCTCACCGAGCCCAAGCCGCCCGCGAACCCGCGCCTCGGGCTCGCGCTCCTCGTCATCGCCGCCGCGCAGCTCATGCTCGTGCTCGACGGCACGATCGTCACGGTCGCCCTCCCGAGCGTCCAGGACTCCCTCGGCATGGCGGAGGCCGACCTCAACTGGGTGCTGAGCGCCTACGCCCTCGCGTTCGGCGGTCTGCTGCTCGCCGGCGGCCGCGCAGGCGACCTCTTCGGGCGCCGCCGGGTGTTCCGCCTCGGCCTGGTCGTGTTCACCGCCGCCTCGCTGCTCGGCGGTCTCGCGACCGGCGGCGCGATGCTCATCTCGGCACGCGTCCTGCAGGGCGCGGGGGCCGCGCTCGCGGCGCCGACCGCGCTGTCCCTGCTCGCGACCACGTTCCCGGCGGGCCCGGCGCGCAACAAGGCGATCGGCGTGTACGGCGCCATGGGCGGGCTCGGCTCGGTCGTCGGCCTGCTGCTCGGCGGCGCGCTCACCGAGTGGCTGAACTGGCGCTGGGTGCTGTTCGTCAACGTGCCGATCGCGGTGCTGGTGCTGGCCGGCACGTCGGTGCTCGTCGAGGGCGACCGGGAGCGTGGCAAGGTGGACGTGCCGGGCGCGCTCTCGGCCACGTTCGGCCTCGGCTCGCTCGTCTACGCGATCAACCGCGGCGGCACGGACGGCTGGACCGACACCGTCACGCTCGCGTTCTTCGCCGCGGCCGCCGTCCTCCTCGCGCTGTTCGCCGTGGTCCAGGCCCGTAGCGCGGCGCCGATGATGCCGGCCCGCGTCGTCGCCGACCGGGGCCGCGTCGGCGTGAACGTCGTGCTGCTGCTCATGGGCGGCGGCATGATGGCGACCTTCTACTTCCTCACGCTCTACATGCAGGTGATCAAGGGCTACGGCCCGATGCGCACCGGCCTGGCGTACCTGCCGTTCGCCGTCGGCATCGGCGTCGCGGCGGGCGGCGTCGGACCGGCGCTGCTCGGCCGGTTCTCCGAGCGTGCGGTGACGATGTGGGGCATGGCCCTGGCCGCGGCGGGCATGGCGTGGTTCACGCTGCTCACGCCGGGCGGGAACCCGTGGACGGTGCTGCTGCCCGCGCAGCTGGTGGCCGGCGTCGGCCTCGGCCTCGCGTTCGTCACGACGACGATCGGCGGGGTGCGCGGCGTCGAGGAGCAGGACACCGGGATCGCGTCCGGCCTGATCAACACCAGCCAGCAGATCGGCGGCGCGATCGGCCTGGCCGCGCTTGCGGCGGTGGCGACGGCCGTCACCGACCACCGGCTGCCGGGCGACCTGCCCGGCGCGATGACCGACGGCTACGTGGCCGGCATCGCGGCGGGCGGCGCGTTGTACCTCGTGGCGATCGTCGTCGCCGCGGTCACGATGGGCCGCAGCAGGCAACTCCAGGACCGCTGAGCGGAAGACGACCCGGCGCCAGGCTCGCACGAGCCTGGCGCCGGTCGCGTTAGGGCACCCTTCGAGGACGTGCCGGGCGCGATGTTTGTACTGTGTGCCTTTTTCCCACGCCCCCGTCCGCCGCCCGTCCGCGCGGGGATGCGGAGATGCGGAGTTTCCAGTGCGCACGCTCACCTCCGACATGGTCGCGGCGGCCGCCGCACGCATCGACGGCGTCGTCCGGCCGGTGACGGTCGTCCCCAGCGACGCGCCCGCGTTCGCCGGCGCGCGCGTGTTCCTCGCGCTGGAGTTCCTCCAGTACATGGGCTCGTTCAAGGCCCGCGGGGCGGCCAACTTCACCGAGGCCCTCGTGGAGGCCGGGACGATGCCGGCGGCCGGGGTGGCGGTGGCGACGGGTGGCAACGCGGACCTGGCGTACGCGTGGGCGGCGGCCCGGCGCGGCGTCCCGGTGACGGTGTTCGTCGCGGACGACGCGGCGCCCGCGAAGGTGGCCAGGCTGCGCGAACTGGGCGCCGACGTACGGCCGTCCGGCGGCGGACTCGCCGACGTCCAGTCCGCGGCACGCCGCTTCGCCGAGCACACGGGCGCCGTGGAGGCGCACGCCCCGGACGACCTGCTGGCCCCGGCCGGGGCGGGCACGCTGCTCGCGGAGATCGCCGCCGCCGTGCCGGGCCTGGACACGGTCGTCGTCGCGGTCGGCGCGGGCGGCATGTTCTCGGGCGTGACCGCGGCCGCGCACGCCCGCGGTGTCCGGGTCGTCGCTGCCGAACCCGTCGGCTGCCAGGCGCTGTTCGCCGCGTTGGCGGCGGGCGGTGTCGTGGACGTCCCGGCGGACTCGGTCGCCGCGGACTCGCTCGGCGCGCCCCGCGTGTCCGCCGAGGCACTCGCCTGGGCACGGCACGCGGACGTGCGCTCGGTCGTGGTGCCGGACGAGGCCATCGTGCACGCGCGCCGGCACCTGTGGGACCACCACCGGATCGCCGTCGAGCACGGCTCCTCGGCCCCGGTCGCGGCACTGACGACGGGCGCGTACGTACCCGCCCCGGACGAGCGGGTCGCGGTGGTCCTGTGCGGCGCCAACACCGACCCGGGCGACCTGGCCGACTGACGCGCGGACAGTGGTCACACCGGGAACACGTACCGGCAATCTGTTTGGTTCGAAACGCGATTACAAAAAACCGCTGGAACCTCCCTTTACTCGACCTCGGTGTATTGCGCCCGCGTTCCCGACTATTCATGATGTCTGGCTTGGGCATGCCCGACGGGAGGGGGCGTTGCATGGTCGAGGCAATTCGTTTTGCGGTACTGGGGCCGATACGCGCGTGGCGAAACGGCATCGAAGTGGATACCGGGGCTCCGCAACAACAGGCGGTGCTGGCCGCGTTGCTGCTGCGCGAAGGGGCGCAGGCGTCGGTGGACCAGTTGATCGACGCGGTCTGGGGCGACGGGCCGCCGCAGACCGCGGCGGCCACCGTGCGCACGTACATCTATCGGCTCCGGCAGCTTCTGGACGGCGCGCACACCGGCCTGATCGAGTCGGTCGCCGGCGGATACGCGCTCGTCACCGGCCCGGGGACGGTGGATCTGGCGAGGTTCAACGAGTGGGTGGCACGTGCCCAGACGGCACGTGAGGAGCACGACCCGGCGCTCGCCGCGGCGTGCCTGCGCGAGGGGTTGACGCTGTGGGCGGGCACTCCGCTCGCCGGTGTGCCGGGGCGGTACGCGGAGACCCGCAGGGTGCTGTTGGCCGAACAACGGCTTTCGGCCACGGAGGAACTCCTGGCCCAGGAACTGGCGCTCGGCCGACATGTGCGGGCGGCCGCGGAGTTGTCCGCGCTGGTCGCCGAGAATCCGTTGCGCGAACGATTGCGGGAATTGCTGATGATCGCGTTGTACGGGTCCGGCAGGTCGGCCGCGGCACTCGCCGTGTTCCGGGATTCCCGACGGCTGTTTCGCGACGAGCTGGGCCTCGACCCGGGGCCCGGTCTGAACAAAATCCACCAGCGGATCCTGGACGGCGACCGCACGCTCGCGGAGACTCCGTGGTGCTCCTGGCGGTGCACCGCGGACCTGCCGTCCGACCTGAGCGCGCTGACCGGCCGGACGGAGATCACCGGCCATGTGGTGGCGTTGCTCGAACAGCCCGACGGGGATCCGCTGTGGCTCGTACGGGCGTGCGGCCCGTGAGGCGTCACGGCTCGGCGCGTAGCGCGCGGTCGACGAGCGTCGCGGCGGCACCGGTGTAGGTGCGCGGATCGCACAGGGCGGCCAGGTCGGTGGGGGCGATCTGACCGTCGAGCTCAGGAGCGTCGGCGAGGACGTCGCCGAGTGGGCGGCCGGTCGCGGCCGCCCGCTCGGACGCCTGCGTCAGCAGCCGCTTGGCGGCGGCCTTCCCGAGCAGCGGGGCGAGCCGCGCCGCGAGGCGCTCCGACACCATCGCGCCGCGCGTCAGGTCGAGGTTGGCCGCCATCCGGTCGGCGTGCACCGTGAGCCCTTCGGCGAGTTCGGCCGCGGTGTGCGCCGCGCCGCCGGCCAGGCGCAGGCACTCCCGCAGCGGCAGCCATTCGGACTGCCAGCCACCGCCCGAACGTTCGTCCTCGGCGAGCAGGGACTGCGTCAATACGGACGCGAACGCCGGGACCTGCAGGGCGGCGCTGCGGATCATCGCGGCCAGCACCGGGTTCCGCTTGTGCGGCATCGCCGACGAGCCGCCTCGTCCGACCGGCCCCGGTTCGGCGACCTCGCCGATCTCGGTGCGCGCGAGCACCTGTACGTCGACGGCGAACTTGCCCAGCGCGCCAGTGGTGAACGCGGTCGCGGCGGCCAGGTCGGCCATCGGCGCACGGAGCGTATGCCACGGCAGCCGGGGCTGCGCCAGCCCGGTCTCCTCGGCGAACGCGGCGGCCAGCCGGACCGGGTAGCCCTCCGGATCGGGGTCGCCGGGGTGGTCCACGTGGGCGAACTCGAGGTACCCGGACAGGGTTCCGGCCGCGCCGCCGAGCGAGACGGGCAGTCCTTCGTCGTGGACCAGCGCCAGCCGCCGGTCCGCCGCGAGCACGAGTTCGCGCCAGCCCGCGGCCTTGAGACCGAACGTCGTCGGCACCGCGTGCAGGACGAGGGTCCGCC
The DNA here is from genome assembly GCF_029953285.1 of Yinghuangia seranimata. Taxonomy (GTDB): domain Bacteria; phylum Actinomycetota; class Actinomycetes; order Streptomycetales; family Streptomycetaceae; genus Yinghuangia; species Yinghuangia seranimata. The sequence continues at coordinate 107,491 of NZ_JASAOI010000055.1, forward strand.
CCGGCATCGCCGTGTCACGGTGCCGCGCGGCGAGGACGCCCAACGCCTCGGCGGTACGCCCGAGATCGGCGCGGATCAGGGCGAGCGCGCGGCGGGCGACCAGCATGGCGCCGGTGTCGAAGACGTCCTGGCTGGTCGACCCCCGGTGCACGTACTCGGCGGCGACCGGGTCCTGCGCCGCGACGGCCTCGGTGAGCGCCCGAACCAGCGCGACGACCGGGTTCGCGGTCTCCCGCGCCGCCAACGCGACGGCCCGCAGGTCGAGTTCGCCCCCGCCGGCAACGGCCGTGATGGTCTCGGCCGCGGCCTTGGGCACCACCCCGAGCCGCGCCTGCGCCCGCGCGAGCGCCGCCTCGGCCTCCAACATCGCCCCGAGCCAGGCCCGGTCGCAGACCGCGGCCTCGACGGGTGTCCCGGCCCGGACGGGCGAGAGCAACCCCGCGTCGAGTTGGACGCTGTGATCGGAGAAATCGGCGTAGCCGTCGAAGAGTGTCATCAGCCTGCCTCCGGCGAACGGTGCGATCGAGCGCTGAGCGCGGGAGCGTGAGCAGGTGCGCGCGAGTGCGTGAGGGTTCGGGCACCGGGTTCCGCCGGTAGCGCGCCACCGCCTGTCGTTCTCACACGATCACCTCCAGCGGTCTGGCCTCCTCCGTCGCGTCCGTCGGTTCGGGGAGGCGCAGTACCGAGCGGGCTATCGCGTCCGAGTCGGCCAGGGCGACCGAATCGACGCCGGGGCGGATGCCCGCCGCCGTGACCCAGTGCACCGACTCGGTCGGGACGCCGTACGCGAACCGGCGCGGATGCGGCCTTCCGTGGCCGTCGACCAGGCGGTTCGGGCGGGGTGTCACGGCCAGGCCGCCGGTCTCGTAGGGCGGGGCGTCTGCGGACGGGACGCGGTACGTCGCGGCCTGGCCGGTGCCCAACAAATACTGCAACAGCGGGTCGGAGGTGCACCGGATGTCCGGTTCCGGCAGCCGGGCCTCGATCAGCGCCTTGGCGCGCACCGGCGGCCCCGGCACCAGCGGGCTGGTCGCGACGAACGCGGCCGCCTCGGTGTCGACGCGGATCTCCGGTTCGGGCCCGATGAGTTCGAGCACGCCGGCCTCGACCAGCGCGATCATCTCCTCGATCCTGGAGATCGGCGGCCCGATGGACAGAAAGGCGTTCAGCGGCGTGTACCAGCGCTGCAACTCGTCGCGGTGCGAGGCCCCTTCGAGACCCGCGTGGTCCACCACGAGCCGCACTTCGTTGCGCAGGTCGCGCAGGACGTCGACGGCGGCCTTGAGCGGGTTGCCGACGTTCCCGCCCTCGGCCTCGCGCACGTCGCGCCTCAGGTACGCGAGCAGCCACGTCCGGAAGTCGCCCCGGTCGGCGAACTCCCGTTCACGCCAGGGGTGGGCGAGCCGCTGCCAGTCCCACCGTTCGTCGGTGCCGACACCGAACTTGTCGAGCAGGAGACCGTGTTCGTCCGGGCCTCGGGCGGCGAGGTAGCGGGTGCCCAGCTCCTCCGCCGCGTCCGCACGCCCTCTCCCGCGCAGCAGTGTCTCGTAGTACACCGCCTCCACCTCGCGGGCGACCAGCGGCCACACATCGGTCCCGAACCGCACCCACTCCCCCGCCGCGGAGCGTTCCCGCAGCCGGGCGGCGTGGTCGGCGGTGAGCAGGCGCGGGCTGTACCGCCCGTACGGCCCCTTCTCGTTGCGCCCGCGTGCGTGGTACGGGATGCCGCGCCGCGACGTCGCGTACAACCGCGGCTCGTAGCCCGACGGGCGGTACCGCAGCCGCCCGTGCTCCCGAGTAAACGTTCCGCCGCGTCCGGCGGTGAGCAGCGCCATGAAGTCGAAGAACCCGAGCCCCAGTCCGCGCAGCAGCACTCCGCCGCCGGGCGCGACGGCGCCGAGGTCGAGGTCGGCGGGGTTCGCCGGCGTCAGATAGACGAGCCCGTGCGTGTCGGCGAGGGTGAGGTTGCGCCGCTCGCGGTGGGTCGGCCACGACGGCACGTGTCCTTGCGCGAGCACGACGGCGTCCAGGCCTCCGAGCCAGCCGCCTTGACGGAGCCTCACGCGCTGGGTGTCGCGTCCGCCGAGGGCGACCGCGAGGGTGCGGTGCACGGTGACGGTGACGTGCGTGGGCGCGTCGGCGACGATGCGGTGGAACATCGCGCGCAGGTAGTCCCCGTAGAGCGCACGCGTCGGATAGGTGTCGGGACCCAGGTCGCGGGCTTCGGCGGTGGTCTCGTCGGTGTAGCCGTAGCCGCCGCCCACCGCCGCGACGCCGCGCGCCCACTCGTACAGGCTGGGCCCGGGCTCGATCGGGCCCTCGATGCGCGAGCTCGCGTCGGTGAACACGGTGATCTGCGACGCGACCGTGTTCATCAGCAGCAGCCGCGACTGGTCGGGCCGCCACACCGCGCCCGCGCCCGGGTCGTACGGGTCGATCAGGTGCACGCTGACTGCGGTGTGCCTGCGCTCGGAGCGCTCGTTCGCGCACAGGCGTTCCAGGACGGACAGCCCGCGCGGGCCCGCTCCGATGATGGCGATGCTCTTGCGGGCGGGTGATGCGTTGGTCACGGGGGCGACTCCTGGAAGCTGCCCTGCTGCCGCGGGAGTTCGGGTGCGCCCGCGTCGCCGCCCTCGCGGACGCCCCAACGGGCGTACCAGGGCCGGGCGAAGCGCGGCGCCCACCAGTTGGCGTCGCCGAGCAGGCGCATCGTGGCGGGCACGAGCAGGACGCGGATGACCGTGGCGTCGATGACGATGGCGGTGGCCAGGCCGACGCCGATGATCTTGACGATGAGCACCTGCGAGGTCGCGAACGCGCCGATGACGACGACGAGCAGCAGCGCCGCGGTGGTGATGATGCGTCCGCTGCGCTGCACGCCGACCGCGACGGCCTCGCGGTTGTCGCCGGTCAGGTCGTACTGCTCGCGCACGCGGGAGAGCAGGAAGACCGAGTAGTCCATCGACAGCGCGAACGCGACCGCCAGGATGAGGATCAGCTGGACGACGTCGATGGTGCCGGTCGGCGTGAAGTCGAGCACACCCTCCAGGTGCCCTTCCTGGAAGAGGAACACCACGACCCCGAAGGCGGCCAGCAGCGTCACCGCGTTCATCAGGATCGCGTTGACCGGCAGCACGACCGACCCGAACGAGAAGAACAGCAGCACGAACGTCGCCAGCACCATCACCAGCAGCATGTACGGCAGCCGCGCGCCCAGCATGTCGAGCAGGTCCGCGAAGACCGCCGTGTTGCCGCCCACGAGCGCCGTCCCGCCGGGCGGGGGCGGCAGAGCGCGCAGGCCGGCCACGACGTCGCGCCCGTGCCCGGAGATCGGCTCGCCGGTGAACCGGACGTCGACCTTCGCGCTGTTGCCCTTGACGCCGGTGACCTCGGCGCCGACCACGCCCGGCACCTTCTCGGCGCGCTGCACATAGTCGCCGAGCGCGGCCCGGCCCTCCGGGGACTCGGCCGCGACCGGCAACGTGACGGCCACCTGCACCGGGTTCGTGGCGTTGCGGGTGAACTCGCGGTCGAGGACGTCCTGCGCCTGGCGGCTGTGCGCGCTGGTGGGCAGCACGCGCGAGTCGAGCCAGCCGTACGACACCTTCAGGTACGGCAGTCCGAGCAGCACCAGCACGACGAGCACGCCGAACGCGACCGGCACCGGACGGCGCATCACCGCGCGGGCGATCCGCTCCCACCAGCCGGTGCGCCCCGGGTCGGCGGGCTTGCGGCCCTTCCACGCCGCAGCGCGCGGGCCCAGCACGGCCAGCAGCGCCGGCATCACGGTGAGCGAGAACAGCACGGCGAGCAGCACGGCGGCGATGCCGCCGAGCCCGAGCGAGCGCAGGAAGGTCTGCGGGAACACGAACAGGCTGGACAGCGCGACCGCGACGGTGACGGCCGAGACGGCGATGGTGCGCCCCGCGGTCACCATCGTCTTGCACAGCGCGTCGGGCACGTCCACGCCGGCGGCCATCTCCTCGCGGAACCGGCTCACCACGAACAGGCTGTAGTCGATGGCCAGTCCGAGGCCGAGCAGGGTGACGATGTTGACCGCGAACACGGACACGTCGAACAGCAGCGCCATCACGCGCAGTACCGCGAGCGAGCCGACGATGGCCAGCACGCCGATGACCACCGGCAGCGCGGCGGCGCGCACGTTGCGGAAGATGAGGATCAGCAGCACGAACAGCACCGGCAGTGCCAGGGCTTCGGCCTTGCCGAGGTCCTCCTTGCTCTGCGTGTTGACCTCGTCGAACAGCGCGGCGGGGCCGCCGACCGTCACCTGGAGGTCGGGCGAGGCCAGCCTGTCGTGGATCTTGGTGTAGTTGTCGGTGCGGGCCGCCTCGTCGTCGCCGGCCACCTGGATCGCCGCGAACGTGGTGTGCCGGTCGGCGTTCACCAGGTCCTGGCGGTGGGTGGTCCAGTACGCCGTGACGGCGCGCACCCGGTCGGCGGGCAGGCCCGCCAGGAGCCGCTGGGCCGCCTGTTCGTAGGGCGCCTCGTCGACCGTCCAGCGGTCGCTGTGGAAGACGACCACGACGTCGGCGTCCGCCGAACCGCCGATCGCCCGGCGCTGCTCGGCGGCGCGCGAGCTCTCGCTCTTCGCGTAGGTGAAGCCGGTGCCGGTCAGGTGGTCGAACACCGTCGACCCGAACAGCCCGGCGAGGGCGGCGAAGAGGACCGCGGCGGCGACGATCCACCGGCGGCGGCGGTAGGCGAGGCGACCCAGCGGCTCCAGCATCCGTCAGGTCCAGCGTCCGATGCCGATGCCCTTTGCGCCGAGCAGGTTCTCGCGCAGCAGCAGGCGGCGGATCTTCCACGTGCCGGTGCGCGGGAACTCCTCCCAGGCGATCTGCACGAGCGGTGCCAGCTTCGGCAGGTCCGCGGTGGCGTCGGCCCATTCGCCCGGGTCCAGCGGAACGTTGTCCTGGGTGCTGACCACCGGCACGGGCAGCCCGTCGGCCTGCGGCAGGACCACCACTTCGGTGGTCTGGGGCAGCCGGTCGAGCAGCACGTCCTCGATGGCGATGCCGCTGACCGCGTCGCCGTTGTCGATGCGGTCGACCTCGCGGTCGACCAGGCGCACCGCGCCGAGCCGGTTGATGATGCCGAGGTCCCCGGTGTTCCACCACTTGCCGACGACCTTGAGGTCGTGCCGGTCCTGTTCCTGGACGTAGGCGAGACAGCGCCCCGGCTGCGAGATCTCGATCAGGCCGACCGCGCCGTGCTTGACCTTCTCCCCCGTCGCCGGGTCCACCGCGCGCAGCCGCGCGTGCGGGAACAGCGGCCATCCGAGCAACTGGGTCGGGGGCGGGAGGACCCCGCGCTTCCGGACCATGGCGCGGATGTAGGGCCGCATGACGAGTACTCCGTTCTCGCTCTGGCTCCACGACTGAATCCACAGCGGGAGTCGAACTTCGGTGGCACTCATGAATATTCGGATCGTCCGAGTATGGATGGCGTCAAAGGAGTTCAGGAAGATGCGGACCTGGCGGAAGATGCGCGCGGGGTCGCGGGCGAGCGGCTCCCAGGCGAGGAAGATGTTCGGCAGCGCCTCGACGACGGTCGGCTTGTGCTCGACGATGAGCTCGCGCACGCGCGGCGAGAACGGGTCCGACAGCATCACCATGCGCGGCGTGATGGTCGCGATGGCCAGCATCATCGTGGTGAGCCGCTCATGGGTGAAGGGGTCGCAGAACACCATGGTGTCCTTGGCCTTGAGCCAGAACGGCCACCGGTCGCTCTCCACGACGCCCATCGAGTACACCGACTCGGGCGAGTGCATGACCAGCTTGGGGTAGCCGGTCGTGCCGGAGGTGTGCGTGATGATCTGCGGCTCGTGCATCTCGCGCATGCGGACGGGCGCGGGCGGTGCGCCGCGGAACGACGCGAGGGCCTCGATGTCGGGACGGTCCTCGATGCCGTCGACGCCGTCGACGCTGATCGTTTTGACGGTGAGGCCTTCGACGACCTCCTTGGTGATGCCGCACTTGTCGATGTGCGCGCGGTCGGTGAGCAGGAACGGCTTCTCGAGGCGGGTCAGCAGGATCTGCACGGTCTCCGCGTCGTACGTGCCGGACAGCATGCACGGGATCGCGCCGAGCCGGGCGATCGCGCTGCCCAGCACGCAGATGTCGAAGTGGTTGGTCTTCATCACCGCGACCCGGTCCCAGCCGCGCACGCCGGCCGCGTACAGCCACGCGGCGGCCTGGTCGACGAGTTCGGCCCACTGCACGAACGTGCGGGTGGTGGCGCCGTCCGGGTCGATGTCGGGGGCGCGGTCGACGATGAGGAGCTGGCCCGGGTTGCGCTGGGCGCACACGTGCCACACGTCGCCGAGCTTGGCGACGGCCGGCTTGCGGGACAGCGGGCGCAGCCGCTTGGTGTACATGGTGGGTGTGAACTCGGTGAGGAAGCGCGGTATCGGCCGCGGTTCCTCCGTTCCGTTGGGGAGGGTCATGTCGCGCGTCCTTCGGATGTCAGGCTGGCCGTGGACGAGGGTCAGGTGAGGGCCGCGGCGAGCCCCATGTCGGTGAGCCGCGACTCGTGGATGCGGGCGGTCATCTCGAAGGTCTTGCCGATCCTCTCCTCGGGCGTGCTGTCGAGGAGCTTGTGGCCCGGCCAGATCTCGTAGTCGGCCAGCAGGTCGGCGTGCTGCGCGATGCCCTCCTGGTACAGCGCCTCCCAGCCGGACAGCTGCTCGATGACCGGGAGTTCGTAGAACAGGTGCATGCCGTTGCGGACGATCTCGACGAGCCGGTCGGTGTCCTTGGGGTGCTGTTCGAGGTGGGCGCGGACGAGGGAGCTGCCGACCGCGAGGTGGCGCACCTCGTCGATGCCGGCGCCCTTCTGGATGTCGGCCATCACCGGGTCGAGCGGCCGCCACTTGCGCTCGCTCTGCTCGAACGACGGGGCGAGCACGCCCTCGACGAGCGTGGTCAGCAGCACGACGGCGCCGATGAAGTCGTGCTCGTCGCGGATGATCGGCAGGACGTAGTTCTCCAGCGGGGTGAGGATGCGCTGCCGGTCGTCGCCGACGAGTTCGTCGATGACGTCCTGGACGGTGTCCGGGGTCGCGGCGCCGAGGCCGACCAGGTGGCGGCGGAAGATCATCGCGTGACGGGTCTCGTCGATGAGCTGGGTGGCGTAGAACTCCATGCAGGCGAGGTTCGGCGCGTCCAGCACCAGGTAGGACAGCGACGCCGCGGCGCGCTCCTCGGCGAGCGTGCGGAACGCCACCTCGCGGATCAGCGCCTCGTGCAACGGGCCCTCGTCCAGGACGAGTTGCGGGGTGACCACGTCGGGGGCGTGGCCCAGGACGTTGCCGCGCAGCGTGCCCTGCGGCACGTTGTCGAACCAGTACTCGATACCGCACTGCTCGGCGGACAGGACCAGCCCGTCGCCGCCGTCGAACAGCGCCTTGGCGGTGTCCCAGTCCGCCTCGGGGGCGATCGCCCGGCGGGGGGCCGGTCCGGTGGAGTCGGTCATCGCTCGTTCCTCTCAGCTGATGCCGTGGGTGTGGGGGTCGCGGGTGGGGACGGCGTGCGGAGGGCGGTGCGGGTCGGGTGCGTGCGCGGTCATCCGACGAGGACCGGGCCGCTGCCTTCCAGGTAGTCGAGCAGCGACGCCTCGGTCTTCGACCGGGACGGCGGGTGGAAGCCCAGGCAGTGGTAGGCGCCGGCGTAGTAGGCGACCTCGTCGCCGCCGATGAAGGCCATGCCGCCGAGGAGTTCGATGGCCTTGGCGGCCGCGTCGTTGATGGCGTCCTGCGCGGCGTAGCGGGCGATGAGGACTTCGGCGAGCGCGTCGTTGCTCGACGCCTGCTCGTCGATCCGGCGCGCGACACCTTCCAGCAGCAGCGTCGCGGTCTCGAGGCGGCAGCCGATCGCCGAACGGTCCGACGCCGAGCCGCGCTTCTCGGTCATGGCGCGCTCGGCGAGAGTGCTCGCCGCACCCAAGTAGCCTGCGGAGATGAGGAGTTCGAACCACAGGAAGCCGAGCGTCTGCAACTCGTCGAGGCCGTCGCCTTCGCGGGCCTCTGTGCGCATGACCAGCTGCTCCTCGACGTGGACGTCCTCGAGCCGCACCTCGTCGCTCTCGGCGCCCGCGAGGACGCGGCTGGACCAGAACGGGTGGACGCTGACGCCGGGTTGCGTGGCCGGGATGAGCAGGAAGGCCAGCTCGGGCTCGCCGTCCTTGCCCGGCACGGTGAGCGCGGCCGTCAGCAGGTCCATGGACGTCGCGAGGCTGCACGGCTTCTTGGCGCCGTTGACCAGGTAGCCGCCCTCGGCCGGCACCGCGGTCATGGAGGGCGACAGGATGCCCTGGCCGGTCCGGCCCTCGGCGAAGCCTGAGGCCACCAGCAGGTTCTCCTTGGCGACGGCTTCGAGCAGCGCCCATTCGAGGCCCGAGCTCTTGAGGCTGTCGGCCAGGGTGAACAGGGTCGCGACGGAGAAGTGGTGCATCGTCGAGGCGACGGCGAGGGACGGCGAGGCCGCGCCGATCGCGCGCAGCACGCGCATCGCGTCGAGCGGGCCGGCGCCGAGGCCGCCGTACTCGGTGGGGATGACCAGCGCGGGGCCGCGGCCGGCCCGGAACAGGCCGATGACCGGGCTGCCCGGCGCCTCGCGCTCGGCCAGCGGCACGCGCGCGATCTTGTCGAGGAGGCCCGGAAGGTACGACTCGCAGGTCTCGCGCGCGTGGTCGAGGGATCGCATGGGAGAGGCCTCCTGAGGGCTCAGGACGTCGGTGGCTGACGAGGGTCGGGCGCGGTGCCTCAGAGCAGGTCGCGGGCCGCCGACCGGCGCAGCTTGCCGGACGGGGTCTTGGGCAGGCTGTTCGGCGCCATCACCACGACCCGCGCGGGGCGCACCCCGATGTCGGCGAGCACCCGCGCGCTGACGGCGTCGCGGATCGCGTCCTCGACCGCCGCGTCGCCGTGCCCGCGGGACTCGACCAGCAGCGCGAAGGACTCCTGCGCGATGCCGCCGACGCCGTCGGCCGCGACGCGTACCGCGATCGCGTTGCCGGTGCGGACTCCGTCGACCGCGCCCGCCGAGCGCTCGATGTCCGTCGGGAAGATGTTGCGGCCGCCCATGATGATCACGTCCTTGCGGCGGCCGCACACGACGATCTGGCCGTCCACGAGGTAGCCCTCGTCGCCCATGTCGAGCCAGCCGTCCTCGTCCTGCGCCGGCACGACGCCGTCGGCGGTCGCGTACGCGGCGGCCACCGACGGGCCGCGCAGCTGCAGCGTGCCGATCGCCCGGTCGCCGAGCACCTGGCCCTTGTCGTCCACGACACGGACCTGGACGTGGTCGAGGGTGCGGCCGAGCAGCGGATAGCGGCGCACGTCGGCGCGGTCGGCGCCCGGCTTGGCCGGCACCGCGCGGCGGTCGCGTTCCAGGGCGGTGGCGTCCACCACGTCCACCTCCATGGGCGCGCGCAGGTCGCCGATGGTGATGAGCACGCAGTTCTCGGCGGCGCCGTAGACGCAGTTGACCGCCTCGGGCGGAAGCCCGAAGCGGGCCCCGGCACTCGCGAGCGCGTGCATGGCGTCGGGGTCGGTGGGCTCGCCGCCGTTGCCCATGAGCCGCACCCGGTGCAGGTCGTAGGCGCCGTCCTCGGCGGCGGACAGCTGGCGGGCCATCAGCGCGTACGCGAAGTTCGGCGCCGCGGTGATGGTGCCGCGGTGCTTGCTCAGCAGGCCGGGCCAGATGCCCGGGTACATCAGGAACTCGGTCGGCGTGACGGCGACCATCTCGATGCCCGCGAACATCGAGCCGCACAGGCAGCCGACCATGCCCATGTCGTGGAACATCGGCACCCACGAGACCAGGACGTCGGGCTCGCCGTTCGGGCCGCCCGAGCCGAACTCCGCGTTCACGCACAGGTCGGTGAGGTTCGCGAACAGGTTGCCGTGCGTGACCCGCACCGCCTTGGGCTCGGCGGTCGAACCGCTGGTGAGCTGGAGCAACGCGACGTCGGCCTCGCCGGTCTCGACGACCTGGAAGTCGTCGGCTCCGTCGCCCACTTCGAGGCCGGCGATGGAGCGTGAGGCGACGCCGCCGGCGGTCAGCACGGCGGTCAGGTCCTCGTACGGGCGTCCGAGCAGCACCAGGTCGGCGGCGACCGTGCGCAGCGACTCGAACGTCGACGCGTGCCATATCTCGGGACTGGTGCGACGCCCCGGCTCGTGCAGCATCGTCACACTGCCGCCGGCCAGCCACACGGCCTGCGCGGCCGGCACGATCTGCCGCAACTCGGCGGCCAGGACGGCGACCGAGTCGCCGGGCCGCAGTCCGCCGGCGACCAGCTCCGCGGCCATGCCGCGGGCCTGCCGGTGGATCTCCCCCCACGTCAGCCGCACGGGCTCGTGCGGCTCTCCCAGCGTCAGCCCCGTCGCCTTCTCGGCCGCGTTTCCGACGACGGTGTCGATGAACCTGCTCACGGACACGCCCTCCCCGAACTCTGTGTCGGAGACGGAACCTACCGCCCGAATCCACGCGATCATCCATCTATTGGTCACCGCTCGCTCTCGCCGCGGATGGGGGCGATCGGTTACCGGAGCGTGGATGCGCGGCACCCGCTTGTCGGTAGCTTCCCCGCGGGGGTGGTGACGGCCATGAACTCGGGAAACCCGCAGGACAATCCGGCTGGAACGGTACAGGCCGCCGGTGTGCGCGGCCGGTGGAGCACGGTCGCGGAGGTGGAGCGCGGACCGCTCCTGCTGCGCGCGGTGCGCGCCAACGCGGCGGCGGTGCTGGGTCGTTCGGGCCCGGAGGAGATCGCTCCGGAACGGACGTTCGAGGAGCACGGCTTCGACTCGCTGGCCGCCCTGGAGTTCGCGGAGGCGCTGGGCGGCGAGCTCGGCGTACCGCTGGCGGCGACCCTCGTCTTCGACTATCCGACACCCGCGTCGCTTGCGGAACACCTGCTGGGCGTGGTGTGGGGCGCGGACGACATGTCCTCCCGGGAGGACGGGTTCGCTGGAACCGCGACCGCGTCCGAGCCTTCCGCAGCGGACCGCGGCGCCGCCTCGGCGACGTCCCGCGACCCGATCGCGATCGTCGCCATGGCGTGCCGCCTCCCCGGAGGCGTCGAATCCCCCGAGGACTTCTGGACGTTGCTGGCCGAGGGCCGCGACGCGATCGGCCCGTTCCCGCGCGACCGGGGGTGGGACGAGGCAGAGCTCTTCGCCCCGGGAGTAGACGGCGTCCCGCGCTCGGCCGTCGGGGTCGGCGGATTCCTCGGCTCCGCGGCCGCGTTCGACGCCGACTTCTTCCGGCTGTCACCGCGCGAGGCGGTCACCATGGACCCGCAGCAGCGCCTGCTGCTCGAGGTCTCGTGGGAGGTCCTGGAACGGGCCGGTATCGCCCCGGACACGCTGCGCGGCAGCCGTACCGGGGTGTTCACCGGTGTCGTCCAGAGCGACTACGCGGTGCGCGCCGACGACGCGCCCGAGGAGCTGTGGGGGCACCTGATGACCGGCAACTCGTCCAGCCTGCTGAGCGGACGGGTGGCGTACACGCTCGGCCTGGAGGGGCCGGTGCTGTCCGTGGACACGGCGTGCTCGTCGTCGCTGGTGGCGCTGCACCTGGCGGCCGGCGCGCTGCACAACGGCGAGTGCGACCTGGCGCTGGTCGGGGGCGTGACGGTGATGGCCTCCCCGGTCGTGTTCACCGAGTTCAGCCGGCAGCAGGGGCTGGCGCCCGACGGACGCTGCAAGTCGTTCGCGGCGGCCGCCGACGGCACGGCGTGGTCGGAGGGCGTCGGCGTCGTGCTGTGCGAACGGCTGTCGGACGCACGGCGCAACGGACACCGCGTGCTGGCCGTCGTGCGCGGCGGCGCCGTCAACCACGACGGCGCGTCCAACGGGCTCACTGCCCCCAACGGGCCCGCACAGCAACGGCTGATCGGCGCCGCGCTGGCCGACGCGGGGCTTACGCCGGACGACGTCGACGCGGTCGAGGCGCACGGCACCGGGACCAGACTCGGCGACCCGATCGAGGCCCAGGCGCTACTGGCCACGTACGGCGTCGGACGTGAACGGCCGTTGTGGCTCGGGTCGGTGAAGTCCAACATCGGGCACACACAGGCGGCCGCGGGCATCGCGGGGATCATCAAGACGGTGCTGGCACTCCGGCACGCGACGCTGCCTCGCACGCTGCACGTGGACTCCCCGTCGCCGGTGATCGACTGGTCGAGCGGGCCGGTCGAGCTGCTGACGGACGCGCGGGAATGGGCGCCGCGGGCGGGCCGGGTGCGGCGCGCGGCGGTGTCGTCGTTCGGGATCAGCGGGACGAACGCGCATGTGATCGTGGAGGAGGGCGACCCGGATCCTCTTCATGTCCCTTCGGGTTCGGCGCTCGACATCGGCGGCTTCCCGACGCCGTGGGTGCTTTCGGGTCGCACGCAGGCCGACCTGCGGGTGCAGGCGGCTTCACTGCACGCGCACCTGACGGCCGCTCCGGACGTCGACCCCCTGCGGGTGGGCGCGGCGTTGGCGACGACGCGGGCGGCGCTCGACCATCGGGCGGTGCTGACCGGCGGCACGCGTGACGAACTCATGTCCTCTCTCGGCTCGTTGGGGTCCCTGTCCACTCCTGCGAACGTCGTGGAAGGGGCGGCGACCGGCGGCCTGCTCGCATTCGCGTTCTCGGGCCAGGGCTCGCAGCGCGCCCGCATGGGCGCGGAACTTGCCGCCGCGTCGACGCGGTTCGCGGACGAGCTCGGGCGGATCGTCGACGCGCTGGACGTCCGGCTCGCGGCGCATGTGGAGGTCGCGCTCGGAGACGTCCTCGCCGCCGAGGCCGGCACGCCGTGGGCGGCGCTCCTGGACGAGACCGTGTACACACAGACGGGTCTGTTCGCGGTCGAGGTGGCGCTGTTCCGACTGCTCTCCGCATGCGGCGTGCGGCCCGACTACCTGATCGGGCACTCGATCGGCGAGCTCGCGGCGGCGCACGCGGCCGGCGTCCTGTCGCTGGACGACGCCTGCACGCTGGTGGTCGCCCGGGCCGCGCTGATGCAGAAACTCCCGGACGGCGGCGCGATGTTCGCGGTCGAGGCGAGCGAAGCTGAGATCCTGCGGGACGACCTTCCGGACGGGGTCGCGGTCGCGGGCGTCAACGGGCCCTCGTCCGTGGTGCTTTCGGGTCCCGAGGACGCCACCGCGTTCGCCGCCGCGACCTGGCGCGGACGCGGGCGGCGCACGAAGCGGCTCGCCGTCAACAGGGCCTTCCACTCCGCGCTGATGGACCCGATGCTGGCCGCCTTCGGCCGGGTCGCCGAACGGGTGACGTACGCGGCCCCGCGCATCCCGATCGTGTCCAACCTGACCGGCCGGCTCGCTGCTGCGGACGAACTGACCTCGCCCGCCTACTGGGTGCGGCATGTGCGCGAGTCCGTGCGGTTCGCCGACGGCGTCGCCTGGCTGCACGGGCAGGGCGTCACCGGCTACGTCGAACTCGGCCCGGGCGGCACGCTGGCCGCGATGATCGAGCGCTGTCTGGACGACCCGGCGGTGATGGTCACGCCCGCGCTGCGCACCGACCGCACCGAGCCCGAGGCAGCGATGACGGCGCTGGCCAGGGCACACGTCCACGGCGTGCGGGTGGACTGGCGCGCGGTGTTCGCGGGCGTGCACCCGGCCGACCTGCCGACGCGAACGTTCGCGCGGACGCCGTACTGGCTGCCGAAGCCGGCGCGCGCCGGCGACGTGGCGCAGGCCGGCCAGGACCGGGCCGAACACCCGCTGCTCGGCGCGGTCGTGGAGAACCCCGAGACCGGCGGCGTCATGCTCACCGGGGTCTTGTCTCTGGAGACCCACCCGTGGCTCGCCGACCACGCGGTCGCCGGGACGGTTGTCGTGCCGGGCACGGCGCTGGTCGAACTCGCCCTGCACGCGGCCGAGGTGGCGCGGTGCGAAGAGGTGGACGAACTGCTCGTACAGACGCCGTTGGTCCTGCCGGAAGACGGTCGGGTGCGGCTGCGCATCGTGGTCGGCAGTGCCGACGCGGAGGGGCACCGGTCGCTGGCGGTGTACGGACGCCCGGTGCTTGGCGGCGGCTCGGCACCCGCGGCCGATACGGAGAGCGCGTGGACATGCCACGCCGTCGGCCAACTCGCCGAGACAGACGGTGAATCGCCGGGACGGCTCGCGGTCTGGCCGCCGCCGGGGGCGGTCGCCGTGCCGACGGACGACCTGTACACGCGGCTGAGCGAGCGCGGCTACCGCTACGGACCGGCGTTCCAGGGCCTGCGCGCGGTGTGGGAACGCGGCGACGAGGTCTTCGCGGAGGTCGCCGTGCCGGATGAACTTCGCGACACGAATGCGAAGTTCGCGGTGCATCCGGCACTCCTCGACGCGGCTCTGCACGCCGTCGCTGCGACCACGAAGACGAGTGCCGAGGCGGGCGGTTCGGAGGCGGAGCACGAGCGGATCGTGCTGCCGTTCGCGTGGTCCGGCGTGCGGGTCACCCGCGGCGGCGCGGCCGCCCTGCGGGTGCGCTTCACCCGCCAGGCGGGGAGCGACCGGGTGGCCCTGACCGTCGCGGACGAACGCGGTCGGCCGGTCGCGGCGGTGCGGGAGCTGGCGTTCCTCCCGGTCTCCGTCGACCAGCTGCGCACGAACGCAAGCACCAGCGTCCGCAACACCCTGTTCCGGGTCGACTGGTCAACGTTCCCGGAAGAAGTGGCCGGCGCCACCGGATCCTTCACCGTCCTCCACGACGTCCCGGGGGTCTGGACCGAGTTCGGCATCCCGGTCGTCTCCCGCCTCGCCGACCTCGTGCCCGCCCCCGACACCGTCCTCGTCCCGCTCGCCGCCGACCCCGTCCACCTGAAGGACGGCGACGAGGCCGCGGCGGCGCGGGAGCTGGCGGGACGGGTGCTGCACCTCGTCCAGGAATGGCTCGCCGACGAGCGCTTCGCCGCGTCCCGCCTCGTGTTCCTGACCGGCGGCGCCGTCGCCTGCTCCCCCACCGACACCGTGACCGACCTCGCGGCCGCGACCGCGTGGGGACTGGTCCGCTCCGCGCAGTCCGAGCACCCGGGACGCTTCGGGCTCGTCGACGGCGACGGCACCGATCGGACGCTGCCACTCCTCGGGCGCGCACTGGCGTCGGGCGAGGCCCAACTGGCGATCCGTGCGGGCGTGGTGCTGGCCGCGCACCTCGTCCGGGCCGAACCCGCCACCGAAGCAGCGCCGTTCGATGTCTCCGGAACCGTTCTCCTGACCGGAGGAACGGGAGCCCTCGGACGGCTGGTCGCCCGGCACCTGGTGACCGCGCACGGCGTACGTCACGTACTCCTCGCGTCCCGACGCGGCCTCGCGGCCGAGGGCGCGGACGACCTGGTCGCCGAACTGACCGGGCTGGGGGCCGAAGTCGCAGTGGTGGCCGCCGACCTGACGCTGCGCCAGGAGGCCGCAGCGGTTCTGGAGTCGGTCCCGGCCGAGCATCCGCTGACCGCCGTCGTCCACCTCGCCGGAACCTTGGACGACGGCGTGGTGGAGTCCATGACCGACGAACGCCTGGAGGCCGTCCTCCGCCCCAAGGTCGACGCGGCCTGGCACCTCCACGAACTGACGGCCCATCTGCCGCTCGCCGCCTTCGTCCTGTTCTCCTCGACCGCAGGCGTGCTCGGTTCACCGGGCCAGGCCAACTACGCGGCGGCGAACACGTTCCTGGACGCCCTGGCGTACCGCCGCAGGGCGGCGGGGCTCCCGGGCACGTCCCTCGCATGGGGACTGTGGGACCTGGCCGGCGGCATGGCCGACCGCACAGGCGCGGCACTGGTCCGCAGGGCCCGCCTGTCCGGGCTGCTGCCCCTCCGGCCCGCCGAGGGCCTGGCACTCCTCGACGCGGCCCTGACCTCCAACGACCCCCTCCTCGTCCCCGTCCACATCGACCTGCCCACCCTCAACGACCAACCGCCGGGAGACGCCCTGCCCCTGCTCCGCGGCCTCGGCCGGCGCGACCCCGGCCGCTCCGCGGGCGCCGACAGCGGAGGCCTGCTGTCCGCCCTCGCCACGGCCTCGTCCGACGAGGCCGAGGAACTGGTGACCACCCTGGTCCGGGGGCACATCGCCACCGTCCTGGGCCACGCCTCCCCCGACGCGGTCGACCCAGCGCGCAGCCTCGTCGACCTCGGCTTCGACTCCCTCTCGTCCGTCGAACTCCGCAACCGCCTGTCGACCGCGACGGGCCTGCGCCTACCCGCGACCCTGGTCTTCGACCACCCAACGGGTCAGGCCCTGGCGGCCTACCTGAGGTCCGAACTGGCCCCCTCCGGCGCGTCGACCGCGATCGGCGTCCTGGAGGAACTCGAGGAACTGGAACGCTCCCTGTCCAAACTGAGCCTGGACACCGTCGCCCGCACCCGCCTCGCCGAGACGCTGGAACGCCTCCTGGACCACGTCTCCGACGGCACCGAGGCCCTCGACAAGATCGACACGGCCGCCCTCGACGACGACTACTTCGGCTGAGCAGGCCGCCCGCCACGACCCGGCAACCGGCGAGCCGACTCCGGCCGTCCCGCTGGTGGGTGGGCCTGTTCCGTTGCGGCGGGGACTGCGCCAGGCTGCGCCGTCCCGGGCCTGTATCGCTGTTGGCGGCCTCCCGCCCCTCCCGCTTTTGGATTTTCGCGCGGCCGGCCCGCGCGTCAAGCCGCGGTGATCCATCCACGGACAGGCGGCCTGTCCCGGGGCCGAGGGGGCGGCTTGACCCGCGTGCCGTCCGCGCTAACGACCTCGGCAACTAGCGGGAGGGGCGGGAGTGTGGCGCCGCTTTGCCCGGCTGCCGCTGCCCGCCCGCGGCCCCAGCGTGGTCGCCGAACCCTCAAGCCGACCGATGTTCGCCAGCCCCGCCATCGGAGCCCCGCACCTCCACATCCGGCAGTTCAGTGGGAGGGGCGGCGGTGCGCTGTCGAATCACCTGACGCAGATCCGCGATGAACCTGTCGGGATGCTCCCTGATCTCCAGTGGAGTGACCGCCACGACGACGATCCCCGCCGCTGTCATCCGCAGCCGCCGGCGCTCCGTCCGCGCCAGGTCCTCCGGCGAGGAGTGGTAGGCCCAGGAGTTGACTTCGAGTGCCACGCCGAGTTCTACCCAGTACGCGTCCGGACAGGCGAGGAACGTCCCGTCGGGGAGGTAGAGCCAGGCATTCCACACCGCCTTCGGCAGCCTGGCCGTCTCAACCACCCTCCGCGCCTCCGCCTCCGCCACCGACCGCGTCCCGGACCGCAGTTCCTCCATCGCCAGGTTCAATAGCCGCGTCCCCCGTTTCGGTGCCGCGACGAGCTCTTCCTCAAGCTCGCCGACACCCACGCGCCGCCCCTGCACCACCTGAGCGACGAGCCCGACCACATCCTGTTCCCGCTCGATGTGGCGGCAGGTATCGACCACCGCTCGCGCCAACCTCACCACCCGCACCCCACCGATCGTCAGGGCCCGCCCGTCGCGCGTCGTCTGCACGACCCGCAGCCACGAAGGCAGTGACCGCGGTCGGCGACGACGCGGGATCACCACCAGGATGAACGGCAGCGGGGGAACGCGGGCAAGCGCGTACCTTTCCAATGCATCCCGCCCTGACAGGACGGCACCGTCCCCGCAGTAGAGCAGCGCAGCCCTGATGCGCTGTTCCCGCGTCGGCGCCGCCCGTGAAGTCAGTGCCACGCTGGGCAGGATCGCCGACCAACGGCCGCCCTTCGCGCACCATTGGCTGAATGTGCGGCTTGGCACACCGCACCGCTGTGCCTGCGCCCGCGTCACGATGCCGGATTGGCGCCGCACGATCTCATCAAGATCACCGCTATTACCCATGCGGGTATATTGGGCGTATTTACCCCTCCGAGGCGCCGCTGCGCCTGGAGCCTGTGGACAACTCTCGGCGGACGCCGTCCGCGTCTTCGGATCCTCCAAGATCATGTGTCGGATCGGGCAAGATCTTGAAATCGTCGAAGCGGCGCCCGGCGCCCACCACGCGGGAACCGCAGGGCGGCATGGAGGATCGCACCGCTCATCCGGCGACCACGCTGGGGCCGCGGGCGGGCAGCGGCAGCCGGGCAAAGCGGCGCCACACTCCCCGCCCCTGCCGCTAGTTGCCGAGGTCGTTAGCGCGGACGGCACGCGGGTCAAGCCGCCCCCTCGGCCCCGG
>NZ_JASAOI010000004.1 GCF_029953285.1 Yinghuangia seranimata
CAACCGGCTCAAGCAGTGGCGCGGCATCGCCATGCGCACCGACAAACTCGCCACCAACTACCAAGCCGCACTCAACGTCGCCGCGATCTTCCTTTGGCTCAAGTCTTGATTCGTAAGACAGGCCCTAGGACGGCACCCGGCTCGCGAGGGCGGCGTCCTCGCCCGCGGGGAGGAGGCACGCGCTGTGGTGCCCCGGCGCGACCGTCGCCAACGGCGGTACGGCCTCGTCGCACGCAGCCATCGCGTGCGGGCAGCGGCCGCGGAACGCGCACCCCCCGGGGCCCGCCGCCGGACGCCGCGCCGGCGTCGGGTCGGGGAGCCCGGGGCCCGACGGAACTCCGGGGTCCGGCTGGGGCCGTGCGTCCAGGAGCATGCGGGTGTAGGGGTGCCGGGGCGACGGGAACACCGTCTCGGCCGCGCCGGACTCGACGATCCGTCCGCGGTACATGACCGCGGTCCTGTCGGCGACGTAGTGCGCCACGTCGAGTTCGTGGGTGACCAGGACGTAGGTGAGTCCGAGCCGTTCCCTGAGGTCGGCGAGGAGCGAGACGACCACGGCCTTGACCCGGTTGTCCAGGCTCGCGGTGGGCTCGTCCAGCACCAGGACCCGGGGCTCGACGGCGAGCGCCCGGGCGATGGTCACGCGTTGGAGTTCTCCGCCGGAGACGTCGGCCGGGCGCCGGTCGGCGTACTCCTCGCGCAGTCCGACGGTGTCGAGGAGTTCCGTGACGCGCGCGCGGCCCTCGGCCCGCCCGGCGACCAGGCGGTGCGCGTGCAGGGGAAGCGCCAGCGACTGGCCGATGGTGCGGCGGCGGTTGAGCGCCGACCACGGATTCTGCGAGACGATCTGCACCGACCGCCGCTGCGCGGGGGTGAGCGGGCCGGACATGGCGACGCCGTCCACCGTGATGCGCCCGGACGTCGGGGTCTCCAGGCCCACCAGCAAGCGGGCGAGGGTGGACTTGCCGCTGCCGGATTCGCCGACCACGGCGAGCGTCTGCCCCGCCGGTACTTCGAGCGAGACGTCGTCGACGGCGCGCAGCGCGGGTGCGGCGCGCCGCCGCAACCGGTCGCTCACCGTCCGCTCCGCCACGAAGTCCTTGGTCACGGAGTCGATGACGATCAGGCTCACCGGACTTCTCCCGGCTCGTCGGCGAACGCCGGGTCCGGGCGGCCCGGGTGGTGGCAGCGCACCAGCGACGTCAGGACCGCGCGCAGTTCCGGCGCCTCGGTGACGCATCGGTCGGAAGCGTGGGGGCAGCGCGCCAGGTAGGCGCATCCCGTGGGCGCGGACGCGACGGGTGCCTTGCCGTGCTGGTCGGGCAGAAGGCGCTCGCCGCGACGCCACCGCTGGGGCGCGGCCCTGAGCAGGACCCGTGTGTAGGGGTGCTGGGGTTCGGCGAACACGGCGTCGACAGACCCGAGTTCGATGATCCGTCCGGCGTGCATGACGCCGACGCGGTCGCACGTCTGAGCGATGACGCCCAGATCATGGCTGACCAGCACCATGCCGATCCCGAGCCGATCGCGCAGCTCCAGGAGCAGCCGCAGCACCTGTGCCTGCACCGTGGTGTCGAGCGTGGTGGTCGGCTCGTCGGCGAGCAGCAGGTCGGGCTCGGCGGCGAGCGCGGAGATGGTGATGAGCACGCGCTGGAGTTGGCCGCCGGACAGCTGGAACGGGTAGCCGTCGAGGCGTTCGGCGACCATGCCGAGCCCGACCTGGCGCAGCAGGTCGGCCAGGCGCGCGTCGTCCACGCCGGGCCCGGCGAGCCGGCGCAGCTGGCGGCCGAGCGGGATCACCGGGCTCAGCGACGTCATCGGTCGTTGCGGCACCAGGGCGATCCGGCGCCCGCGCAGCATCCGCATGGCCTCCGGCGACTGGTCGGAAAGCGCAATGCCGTCGAACTCCAGCCGTGTGGCGTCGACTTGGCAGACGTCCGGGAGCAGTCGCAGGATCGCGTTGAGCACGGTGCTCTTGCCGCTGCCCGACTCGCCGACCAGCCCGAGGATCTCGCCGCGGCGCACCGAGAACGAGACGTCGTGGACGGCGGCGTCGGCGGGCGATGCGGAGCGGTAGCGGACCGACAGTCCGGCCACTTCCAGGAGCGGAGCCTCCACCGGAGTCTCGGCCGGTGCGGCGGCCAGGACTTCGGTGCCGCGGTGGTGGGCCGCCGGGACGGGCGCGCTCACGACAGGATCCGCAGGCTCGCCAGGTCGAGCCTGCTGAGCTTGAGGGCGCCCTGTGAGAGCCCGGTGACCCGTTTGCTCTGCGCGATGACCGTCTTCGGGTAGACGGGCGGGATCATGACGGCGTCACGCACCAGAGTGGTGTTGAGCTGCTTGATCAGGCCGGTGCGTTCGGCAGGGTCGGCGGAGGCCCAGGTGCGCTGTATGAGGCCGTCGACCTCGGGGTTGGTATAGCCGGAGTTCAGGATGTTGGTGGTCTCGGCGGGCGAGAGGGTGAGGAAGTTGGCGTTGCCGCTGCCGAGGCCGCTTTGGTAGTAGCCCATGATGAAGTCGTACTTGCCGGTGATCCACTTCTGGGTCCACGGGCCGCCGTCGAGTACCTCGATGTTCACGTCGATCCCGACCTTCTTCCAGCCCTCGGCGAGGAGTTGGCCGATGCTGCGCATCTCCGCGCGGTTGCTGATGGTGAGCGTGAAGGACGGGTCCTTCACGCCGGACTGCTGGAGCAGGCCGCGCGCGCGGTCCACGTCGGTAACCACGGGGTACGGCGTGAACGCCGGGTCCCAGCCGATCACCGCCGGGCCGACGGGGCCCTGGCCTATCGTGGCGTCGCCCTGGAACACCGTGTCCAGGACGCCCTTGCGGTCCATGCCGTAGGCGACGGCCTGTCGGAACAGCGGGTTGTCGAACGGCGCCTTGCCGATCCGCGGGTAGGCGAGCAGGTCGACGGGCGCGTCGACCTTGTACACCGCCAGGCCGGGGGCCTTCTCCAGGACCCGCACCATCTGTGGCGGCACCTGGGTGGCGATGTGGATCTTGCCTTCCTGGAGGTTGACGGTGCGGGTGGTGCCGTCGGGGATGACGTCGATGGCGATCTGGTCGGGGCCCGGGCGCGGGCCGTGGTAGTCCGGGTTGCGGTCGAGGACGTAGCCGGTGCCGATGGTGACGCGCGTGAGCTTGTACGGGCCGGTGCCCATCACGGCGTCCTTGCGCGTGAGGAAGTCCTTGTGGCTGATCGGCATGTTGCCCAGGTGGGAGCGCAGCAGGCCGTAGCGCTTGACGAGTTGCAGGCGCACCGTGAGGGGGTCGGGGGCGGACGCCTCGGCGAGGTAGCCGAAGAAGTAGATGATCCACTCGCTCGGCGAGCTGGTGTTGTTGGCGTAGTTGAGGCAGGCGACGACGTGCTCGGCGGTGAACGGGTCGCCGTTGTGGAACCGGACGCCGGGCTTGAGGGGGATGGTCCAGGTCAGGCCGTCCGGGGAGACGGTGGGTTCGGCGGCGGCCAGCCGGGGGACCGAGGTGCCGGTGTCGTCGTACGCGTACAGGGACTCGGCGACCGGGTCGGTGACCCACCGGGTCAGCTCACTCGTCGAGTCCAGCGGGTTGAGGTCGTTGGCACCCGCGTACAGGCCGACCCGCAGGGTGCCGCCCAGGCCCGGCTTCCCGCTCGGCACGGCGTCGCCGGTTCCGGCGGGCGAGCAGGCCGCCCCGCCGAAGCCGAGGCCGGCCGCGAGGGAGGCACCGGCGCCCAGCCGTAGCAGGGCGCGGCGTGAAAGTGCCGCGCCACCCGGGTCGTTCGTTGGTGTCACTGCGAACCTCCGCGGTCGATACGGTCGTTGAGGGCGTCTCCGACGAGGTTGAATCCGGTGACCGCGAGCACCAGCACGAGTCCGGGCAGGACCGAGTACCACCAGGCGTCGACGAGGACGTAGTTGCCGCTGTCGGCGAGGATGCCGCCGAGCGTCGGGGTGGGCGGCTGCACGCCGAGGGCCAGGAAGCCGAGCGCCGATTCGGCGAAGATCGCGATGGCGATCCACAGGAACCCCTGGGCGAGGACCGGGGGCAGCACGTTGACCAGGACCTCGCCGAGCACCCTGCGGCGCGGCAGGCCGAGGACGCGCAGGGCCCCCACGTAGTCCTCATGGACCTCCGCGAGCGTCTGCGCGCGGGCGACCCGGGCGAAGTAGGGGAGGAAGGAGATGCCGAGCAGCAGCACCACCTTGGTGCTCATCGAGAGCGTGATGCCGGCGACGCTGCTCGAGCCCGTGCCGGTGAGGCCGATCACGAACATCGCGAACACGAAGACGGGCAGCGCCTGAACGGTCTCCAGGACGCGCATCACCGCGTCGTCCAGCCAGCTCCCGGCCCGGTAGGCGGCGACCATGCCGAGCGGAACCGCCAGCACCAGGCCGAGCAGGACGCTGAAGAAGCCGACCGCGAGCGAGAGCCGGGCGCCCGCGGCGGTCCGGGCCAGCAGGTCGCGGCCCAGGTGGTCGGTGCCCATGAAGTGTCCGGCGGACGGACTCTCCAGCGGCAGACCGGTGGTGGCGCGCGGGTCGGGCGCGAACAGGGGGACGACGAGTGCGAGGACGGTGAACCCGACGAGTAGGGCGATCCCGGCCGCGGTCAGCGGCGCAGGCCTGCCGGTCTTCCTCGCCCAGGAGCGCAGCCGGCTCCGCCAGGCCGGCGTCGCGCCGGAGATCCGGTCGGGTACGGTCACGGACGTCATGCGGCCACCGCCGTTCCGGCGCGCCTGCGGGTCAGACTCGCCCGCAGCCGCGGATCCAGCCGGAACTGGACGAGGTCCGCGACCAGATTGCACAGCAGGAACACCAGCGCGATCGTGAGCGAACACCCGGTCGCCAGCGGGTAGTCCTGGCCCGCGAACGCGCCCACGGTCAGCCGCCCCATGCCCGGGATCCGGAACACCGATTCGACCAGGACGGTCCCGGACACCAGCATCCCCATCATCAGGCCGGCCACCGTCGTCGTCGGCAGCAGTGCGCCGCGGGCGGCGACCCGCCACAGGATCGTGCGTTCCGGCAGCCCCGCCGCACGCGCGTACGCCACGTGGTCGCTGCGCAGCGCGTCCGCGAGCGACGCCCGCATAGTGCGTGCCACGATTCCGCCCGCGCCCAGCCCGAGGACGAACACCGGCAGCACCAGGCAGCGCAGATGCTCGACCGGATCCTCCCCGAACGGCACCCACCCGCTCGACGGGAGCACCCCGGGGATGCGGACGCCGAACACGATCACGCACACCACGCCGAGCCAGAAGCTCGGGATCGACACCACCACCACCGACCCCACCCGGACCAGCCCGTCGAGGAAGCCTCCGGGGCGGGCGGCGGCCAGTGCGCCCAGCAGGATCCCGATCGCCACCCACACCAGCGCCGTCACCAGCGCCAGTTCGAGCGTGACCGCCAGGGGGCCGGTGATCAGCGATGTCACGGTGCGGTTGTTGTAGATGGAGCGGCCGAGGTCGCCGTGGAGCAGGCGGCCCAGGTAGTGGGCGTACTGGACGGGGAGCGGATCGTCGAGTCCCAGGTGCTCGGCGAGCTTGTCGCGGCTTTCCTGGCTGGTGCTGAAGCCCTGCATCTGGAACAGCGGGCTGCCGGGGCTGAACCGCAGCAGGAAGAACACGAGCGTGGTCACCAACCACATCACCAACGCGAGCCCGGCCAAGCGCCGGGCGAGAAAGGCAAGCATGCAAGCACCTCTCAGGCTGTTCCGCCAGACAGTACGCCGTTTCATAGATGCTGCGAAAGTCCCGGCGCGGGAAACCCGTTACTTTCCCGGAGGCGGCCGGTTCGAGGCTTGACAGCGCGGATCGGCGCCCCCAAGACTTCCTGGATATATGGAACAGTGTTCCAACATCCGGAACGTTAGGAATGCCTGCCCTATCGGTGGGATCGGGGCAGCCATCGGAAAGGGGCCGGCATTCATGGCCGATCACGTGTTGGACCTGCGTGGTGCCGAACTGCACCGTGGGCACCGCGACGTCACGGGCGGGTGGCTGCGCCCGGCGGTGTTCGGCGCGATGGACGGGCTGCTCACCAACGCGTCCCTCATCCTCGGCGTCGCCGCGGGCGGCGGCGACAGTGCCGCGGTGGTGCTCACGGGATCGGCCGGCCTGGTCGCCGGGGCGTTCTCGATGGCCGCCGGCGAATACACCTCCGTGGCGTCGCAGGGCGAGCTGATCCGCGCCGAGATCGCCACCGAAAAGGCCGAACTGGCCACGTCGTTCGAAGACGAAGTGCGCGAGCTCGCGGAGGTCTACCGGGGCCGCGGCGTCGACGCCGACCTCGCCGAGCGGGTCGCGCGCCAGCTCTCCGCGCAGCCGGAGATCGCGTGGCGCACCCATGTGCGCGAGGAACTCGGTGTGGACCCGGACGACTTGCCGTCGCCCTACACGGCCGCCGGGGCGTCCTTCGCGGCGTTCGCCCTGGGCGCCCTGGTCCCCCTGCTCCCGCTGTTGCTCGGCCTCAAGTCCGCCTACGTCGGACTCGCCGCCGCAGCGCTCGGCCTTGCGGCCAGCGGGGCGGTGGTGGCCCGGCTGACGGCCCGCCCGATGTGGTTCGGCGCGGCACGGCAGCTGGCGCTCGCGGTGGTCGCGGCCACGGTGACTGTCGGCGTGGGGCACCTGGCCGGGGTGAGCCTCGCCTGACCCCGGCCGTTCCACTGGGTGAAACCGTGGCGCTCGCCCGGATACTATGGCACCTCCGAACCATCAAGGAGGACGAGGTGCCAGGAGCAGCGGTCGAAATCGAGGAGACGACCGGCAAATCCATCGCGGCCGTGGAGCGCGCGCTCGACGTGCTCCTGCTCTTCGGCCGCATCGGGCGGCCGGATCTCGGCGTTACCGAGATCGCCCAGGAGCTGGGCATCACAAAGGGCGCGGTCCACCGCATCCTGACCGCGCTGCGCAGCCGCCGGCTGGTCACCGCCGATCCGGTCACCCGCCGGTACGCGCTCGGCCCCGCGGCCGTCGCGCTGGGCCGGGCGTACCTCGCCCGCACCGACCTGCGCATGGTGGCCGCCCCCGAGCTGCGCAGACTCGCGGACGAGTGCGGGGAGACCGCGACGCTGTCCGTCCGCCGCGGCGACACCCGGCTGTACGTCGACCAGGTCCTGCCCACCAGCGAGCTGCGCATCGAGGTCTCGGTGGGCGCGCCCTACCCGCTGCACGCCGGCGCCTCCTCCAAGGCGATCCTGGCGTTCCTGTCGGACGACGAGATCGACGCGTACCTTGGGCAGGCCCGGCTGGAGGCGCTGACCGCCCGAACGGTGACCAACGCCGCCGCGCTGCGCAAGGAGATCGCCCAGATCCGCAAGCGCGGCTACGCGACCTCCGTATCGGAGCGCCAGGAGGGCGCCGCCGCGGTGGCCGCCCCGGTGCTGGACCACGACGGCTGCGTCATCGCGGTGATCAGCCTGGCCGGACCGCAGTTCCGGTTCCGGCAGCGGCTCGCCGAGTGCGCCCCGGTGGTCGTCGAGGCGGCGGGCCGACTCTCCGCGGAGTTCGGCTACGGCCTCGCGGACGGCGACTGAGACGCCGCGCCGGCGGTAAGTGACACCTTCGGGCCCGGGCGCACGTGGGGGAGAGCCGTGCCCTCCTCGGCTCTCTCCCACGACCACGCCCCGTGAAGGGTTCGTCAGCCGCGTGTGACGAACAGCCCGACCGCCTCGCAAGACGCGAGGTGGCCCATGCGGGCCGAGACGCGCCGGCAGGCGTCGAGCACCACGCCGCGGCATTCGTCGGCGACCCGGGTGAAGCGTTCGGCCGGCCCGCAGACGCTGAACACCGCCACCGGGCGCCCCTGGTGGTCGAAGATCGGCGCCGCCACCGAGCCGGCGCCCGGCTGCCGTTCACCGATCGAACCGGCCCATCCGCGCCCGCGGATGGTCACCAGGTCCTCGGTCAGAGCGCGCAGGCTCGGGGCGACCTCGCCCGCGGCGCGGACCCGGGCAAGGACTTTGCCGTACCTGACGATGCGGGTGAGCGCCTGGGGGTCCTCCGCCTCCGGCATCCACGCCAGCAGGGCCTTCGAGGAAGCGCCGAGGTACAGCGGGATGGGAGCGCCCAGCGTCACCGACATGATGACCTCGCGGTCCGGGGTGACCTGGTCGACGTAGACGCGGGCGTCGCCCACGCGCATGGACAGCGTCGCCGTCTCGCCGGTGGACGCGGACATGCCCGCGAGCTCCGGGGCTGCCACCGTGCGCACGTCCAGTGCGTCGAGATAGGCCAGGCCCAGACGCATGGCCAGCGGGCCGAGGGAGTACCGGTGCGTGTCGGGAGCCCGCTCGACCAGCCCCCGGCTGCGCAACGAGGACAGGATCCGGTGGACGCTGGCCTTGGACATCGCCAGCCGGTCGGCGATCTCGGTGATCCCCAGGTCGCCGCGGCGGGTGTCGCAGAAGCAGGCGAGGATGTCCGCGGCGCGGGTGACGGTGGCGACGCCCTGGGCTGCCGTCCCGGGTTCGCCGGGTTCGGCGCCGCGGCCTCGGGCGCCCGCGTCCTGGCGCGGTTCTCCGCCCATTGCCGGGCGGTCAGGCCTCGGACCGGCGCGCGAGCCCGACGGGCACCGGCGGGTCCGTCACGATGCGGGTGTCCAGAAACTCCCACCAGTCGTCCTGGCTGACCCGCTCGGACTCCCACGAGTCGTCCTTCTTCAGGCCCGCGAGTGCCTTTCGGTAAGCGCCCCACGCGGCCTCGTCCTCGAAGGCGGCCCAGTTCTCCAGGACGTACACCTCGCCGATCACGCTGTAGTACCAGCGCACTTCACGCACCATCGGCAGGTCGCGGTAGAACCAGCGCTCACGTTCCTCCAGCCACGCCCAGAACTCCTTCTGGTTGCGCCGCGACCGTTCCGACATCCTCATGCGGTACACGAGATAGATCACGGGTGGAACTCCCCATCTCCCGGGTGCCATCGCGGACTGCATGCATGCTACGAGTCTGGAACATGGTTCCACAATAAGGAACGCCATGCGCGCATCAGCGGCGAAGCCCGACCCGGTCCATCAGCACGATTCCGTCGTTGAAGAGCTGCACGTTGGTGACCCTGGGGCCGTGTATCGCGCCCGCTACCGCCTCCTGGTAGACCCACACCGGCATGTCCTTGTTGAGTGCGACCTGCACTTCGGTGTACGCGTTGCGGCGTGTGGCGGTGTCCGTGCCGGCTCGTGCGAGGTCGAGTGCCGCGTTGACGTCGGGGTTGTTGTAGAGGCAGCAGTTGGCCGGGCTGCTGCCGTACAGGTAGTCGTGGACGGAGGGCTCGGGGTCGTCCGCCCACAGCTGGCCGAGCCGCACATCGAACGTGTGCTTGATGACTGTCAGCTGGATGAACGTCATCAGGTCGACCACATCCACGCGCACGCTGACCGCGGGGTACTTCGCGAGTTCCGCCGCGACGTACTGGCCGAGCGCGCGAGAGCTGGGCTGCTCGGGGGCGATGAGCGTCGCCGTGAAGGGCTTGGTGCCGTTCCTGGTCACCTTCGCCCACAGCTGGGCGGACCGGACCGGATCGTTCTCCTCGGCGGCGAGCTGGTTGTTGGCCAGGGGAGAGTCGTCGCTGAAGATGCCCCGCGCGGGTGTTCCGGCGCCGTGGAACGCGATGTCGTTGATGGCCGCGCCGCTGAGTGACAGGGCCACCGCCCTGCGCGCGTCGGGATCGGCGAACGGGCCTACGGCCGTGTTGAAGCTGAGCATCTCGCCGCCGGACAGGTGAAGGGCCTCCACGCTGAGGCCCTTGTCCTTGGCGAGCCTCACGCCCAGCGGGTCGACAGTGACCGTCACGTCGGCGTCGGAGTCGGCGATCGAGGAGACGGCGGCCTCGGTCCGAGGCTCGGCCTTGAACACCACCTGATCGAGATACGGGCGACCTGTCTGCCAGTACGCGGGGTTCCTCTTGAGCGTCATGGACCGGTTCTTCACCCAGTCCCCTGGACCCAGCACGAACGGGCCTGCTCCCACCGGCTTTTCGCCGAGAGTGCCGGACGCGATGGCGTTCGGCGCGGCGATGAAGGAGAGGTGCCGGGCCACGGTGCGGTCGAAGTTGGCGTTCGGTGCGGGCAGTCTGACGGACAGCTCGAGGTCGTCGAGGACGGTGATCTTCAGCCCTGCCGCGGCCGCGCGCTGCGGAGAGTGCACCTGCTCCTGGCCGTGTCTCTCCCAGTTCAGCCGGATCGCTTCGGCGTTGAAGGGCTCGCCGTCGCTGAAGCGGATGTTCGGCCGCAGCCTCAGTCGCCACGTCGAGCCGGAATTGTCGGTGGGGATCAGGCTTTCGAGCAACTGCCCTTCCACCGCTCCGGTGGCGGGGTTCGTCCACACCAGCGTGTCGTAGATGGCGGCGAGACGGCTGCCGTCCGACGCGCTGGAGTATCCGCTCACGAACGGGTCGAGGCTGAGCGACTCCCCGCGTAGCAGGAAGGTCACCGAGCCGCCCGCCCTGGGTGTGCCGTCGTCGGTCGGCGGCGTCCTCGACTCGGAAATGCAGCCGCCGGTGAAGAGGAGAGCGGCGGCAAGAGCCAGGCCCTCCAGGCGTCTTGCACGTCGTCGTCGACCTGTTGTCCGGTGTCCCGCGGACGCAAGCTCGCTCACGCTCCTCGCCGGCAGGCGTTGTGCGTTCGTCACGGTCGTCCAGTTCCCTTTCGATGTGGTCGCCGGAGGCGCGCACCGGGAGCCGGGGAGCGCGGGGATGGCCAACGCCGGATCCGGAACGATGTCCCTTGTGCGGGACGGCTGTTCCTGTGGCTTTTCAGGCGCGCTGGTGCGTTGGTTCGGCCGCGCGGCTCGGGCGCGGTTGCGCCGGGGTCTCCGGAGGGCTCCGGACGATACACTCAAGGGTTCCGTTCAGGCTAACTTCATTCCATATAGCGAAACGCTCAAGACGGATTCCGGGATCCCTGAGAGCGAGCAAAGGCGGTATGCCGAGGACTGCCGGGCTGGGGACTTTACGGCCCGTGCGCGTGTGGAGATTTCCGGCCACCGCTGTGGAGTGTGGGGTGAACAGCGGGCGGCGTCGAGGTGGCGGGCGGCTGGTCGGGCTGCCCCGTCCGGATCGCCGCGAAGACCGGCGGCTTCGGGTGGACGGCGTCGAAAAGTCCGGTCCCGCGCGGCGATTGGGGAGGTCGCGGACGTGGTGGGGTTCGAAGCCCGCGGCCTCGGTCAGGGCCGGGTGCGGTGCCGGATGGCGCGGTGGTGAGGCGGCGCGGCGACGCGGCCTGGAATAATCTTTCGATTTTGCCTCCTCTTGATCGATACTGCTCGGCGTGCGGTCGGGGGCCTGCATGCGTTGGTGCGCTTTCCTGGCCTCTGGTGGGCACAACCCGGTGGCTGCCGGGTGTCCGGCAGTGTCATGGGAATTGCTCACCAAGGGGGAATCGGGGCATGTCCGTCCTGGCGTCGACTCGTCGTGTCCGCTTCAAACGGCGGGCCCGCCGTCGGCGGGGTTCCCGCCGCGCGGTCCTGGTCGCGGTCCTGGGCCTGGCGCTACTGGCGCAGGGCGCCGCCCCGCCGGGGCTGGCGGCCGCGGGCGGGACCGGCGGCGGCAGCAGCTCCGGCCCTGCGGTGGGAACTCCCGAGCATCCCGAGGGGACATCGTTCAATCCGAACCAGATCAAGGACATCAAGGCGGGCGACCCCGGCGCCGGCGTGAGCTTGATCGAGGCGCCGTCGGCGACGAACGGCGGCGAAGCGCGGCTGTCGTACCCGCTGGAGGTGCCGAAGGGTCGGGCGGGTCTTGAGCCGAAGCTGTCGCTGACGTACAACTCCATCGCCGCCAACGGCTGGCTGGGCATCGGCTGGGACGTCGGCATCCCGTCGGTCACGGTGGACACCCGGTGGGGCGTGCCTCGGTACAACCCCGCGTCGGAGACCGAAACGTATCTGCTGAACGGCGAGGAGCTGACTCCGGTGGCGAACCGGGGGCCGCTCCAGCCGAGGTCGGCGGAGAAGATCTTCCACACCCGTACCGAGGGCCGGTTCGACCGGATCGTGCGGCACGGTGACAAGCCGGGGAACTACTGGTGGGAGGTCACCGACAAGCAGGGCGCCCGCATGCTGTTCGGCGGCGCGCCGGACACGACGCTGGGCGACGCCGCGGGCAACACCGCGCTGTGGGCCCTGCGGGAGACGCGCGACAGCCACGACAACCTCATGCGGTACAGCTACGCCCGCGTCAACGACGGCGGGACCGCGAACTCGACGGTGCCAGGCACCAACCTCTACCCGCAGCGCATCACGTACACCGGGAAGGGCAACACCGAAGGCCGCTACTCGGTGACCTTCATCCGGGACCGCGAGCGCAACGAGCCGCGCCGCGCGGACGTGCAGATCGACGCCCGGTTCGGGTTCAAGCGCGTGACGGCGGACCTGCTGCGCCGCATCGAGGTCAAGCTCGACGACCAGCTCATCCGCGCGTACGAACTGAACTACCGGAGCGGCGTGTTCGCCAAGACGCTGCTTGCGGGGGTGGCGCAGTTCGGCGATGACAACCGGGTGTTCAACACGCACGTCTTCGACTACTTCGACGACGTCCGCGACCAGGCGGGGAACTACGACGCCTTCGCGCCCGCGGCGGGTTGGTCGGTGCCGGACGACGGCCTCGGGGTGGACATCCGCGAAGGCGAGGCGAGCGCGATCTCGGCGAACACGTCGGCGAGTTTCGGCGCGCACCTGTACGCGGGCTACAACGTCCAGGGGCTGCCGACCAAGGAGGGCTCGGTCGGGCTGAAGGTCGGGTTCAGCGCGGGCCAGTCCGACGGCCTGTCGACGCTGGCCGACGTGAACGGCGACAACCTGCCGGACAAGGTGTTCCGCAAGGGCAGCGACGTGTACTACCGGCCCAACCTGGCCAAGCCCGGCGGCCAGCCGAAGTTCGGCGACACACCGGTGAAGCTCACGAACCTGCCGGGCATCTCGACCGAGCGCACGCTGTCCGGCACCATCGGCATCGAGTCGTACGTCCTCACCACCTCGGCCCAGCTGGACTTCGTGGGCACCACGACCACCTCGGACCGGTTCTTCACCGACGTCAACGGCGACGGCATAACCGACCTGGTCAACAACGGCGGCGTGCTGTTCGGCTACCTGGACGCCAACGGGCAGCCCGCGTACAGCGCGGACTCCGCCCGCACCCCGGCGCCGATCGGGGACGGCGCGGTGACCGGCCAGATCGTCGGCGACCAGACCGCGCAGTTCGAACGGCAGGTGGACAACTCGCCGCTGCTGGACACGGTGCGCCGCTGGATCGCGCCGTTCGACGGCAACGTGCGCGTGGACGGCCGCGTGCAGCTGACCCAGGATCCCTCCCCGGCGCGGGCCGCGTACACCAAGGCCGACGGCGTACGCGTCACCATCCAGCACAAGGACGCCGAACTCTGGGCGCAGCGGATCGGACCCGACGACCACACCGAGTTCACCCCGGGCAATGTGGCGTCGATCGCGGTGAAGAAGGGCGACGCGCTCTACTTCCGCACCCAGTCCATCCTGGACGGCAAGTACGACACCGTGGCGTGGGACCCGCAGATCACGTACACCAACCTGCCGGCCGGCACGGACGCGAACGGCCTGGCGAACACCGTGTTCCGCGCGTCGACCGACTTCACCTACGGCGGCCGGCCGTCCTTGGTGACCGTGCCCGTCACCGGGACGCTGCGGCTGACCGGCGACGTGGTCAAGAACAAGGCGACCTCGGACGACGTCACGATCGTGATCGAGAAGGGCAACGGCGTCCACACCCCCGCCGAGGTGTACCGCAAGGTCCTGCCCGCCGGGTCGACCGGCACCACCGCGATCGACGTGAGCATCCCGGTCACGCAGTTCGAGAAGATGTCGTGGAAAGTCAAGACCGACTCCCCGATCGACGCCTCGGCGATCGGCTGGGTGCCGAAGGCGGCGTACACGGCCGCGCAGGGCGTGGAGTCGGTCGTCGACGCCGCGGGCAACCCGACGCTGGTGATCACCCCGCCGTACGACCAGACCGTGTACCCGGCGAACACCCTGTCCGCGCCGCAGCAGTCCTACAAGGCGACCAAGACCGGCCAGCTGAAGGTGCGGCCGAAGCTGACCTTCAACTTCAGCCTCTTCGGCGACACCCCGATCACGTTCACCGTGAAGAAGAGCGGCGGGCAGCTGCTCGGCAAGCGGACCTTCCTGGCCAAGGACACCTTCTTCGGCGGCCCGAACCTGGACCTGACGGTGCCGGTCACCGCCGGCGACGACCTCTACATCGACTACTCCTCGACGGACACGGGGCTGCTCGGCACACTCGTCGACCAGTCCGCGTCGGTCACCTACGACGTGGCGTCGCCCTTCCCTGCCCTCACCCCGGCGCCCAGCGCCATGTACACCTCGGTCCCGCAGGGCGCCTTCGCCCAGCCCTACCGCGGCTGGGGGGTGATCGGCTACCAGGCCAACCGCGACCGCGCCGCCCAGCCGATCAAGCAGACCGAACTCACGCTGGACCAGAGCTTCAAGGACGCGCTCCCCAAGGAGCCCAAGGAAGCGGACGTCCCGGCGTTCGCCGCCGATCCGCGGCTGACCATGCCACGGCTCGCGGTGTTCGCCCCCGTTCCCGCCAAGGGCGGCTGGGCCGCTCAGGACGAGTCCTCCTGGGCCACCGCCGCGATGGCCACCAGTTCCCGCCTCGGCGCGGACACCATCGACGTGGTCACCGACGCCGACGTGGTGGGCGACCGGGCGGTGATGCGCCGCGGTGTCACCGGCCAGGTGTCGGCCACCCTCGCGGCCGGCCCGTTCGGCGGCACCGTGGCCGGCGGGATCACCGCGGGCTCGGTCGACTACCTCGACCTCAACGGCGACCGCTACCCCGACGTCGTGGGCGCCAAGGAGATCCAGTTCTCCGACATGAACGGCGCGCTCGGCGCCACGCGCGGCACGCTCGGCGGCAACGTCCGCGAGGCGGACAACGTCTCCGGCAACGTGTCGCTCTCCGCCGGCAGCGAGACCGCCACCATCGCCAGCGCGCTGGGCATGGCCGCGCCCGAGGCGGGCACCAGCGCCAACACCGCCAGCACCGGCTCGGTCCAGCCGTCGCTCGGCATCGGCGGCAGCCTCGGCGGCGGCGAGTCCGACGTCCGCGTCGACCTGCTGGACATCAACGGCGACGGGCTGCCGGACAAGGTGTTCGCCAACGGCGACGTGCAGCTGAACCTCGGCTACTCCTTCGCCGCCCGCGAGCCCTGGCCGGCCGGGCCGATCAACGACGCCTCGACCCGCAACGCCGGCGTCAACCTCGGGTTCAACGTCGACCGCTACGGCTTCGCTGGCGGCTTGTCCGCCGAGCTCGGCACCTCGTACACCAACGCGAGCATGATCGACGTCAACGGCGACGGCCTCGTCGACCGGGTGTTCACCGACGGCGCCAACCCGATCAAGGTCGCGGTCAACACCGGCACCGGCTTCACCGCGCCCGTCCCGTTCCGCGGCAGCTTCTCCGACATCGCCGTCGACAAGAACGCCACGCTGGGCGCGGGCGTCTACTTCACCGTCGGCCTGCCCACCCCCGTCGGCATCTTCGTCTTCAACCCCGGCGCCAACGTGTCCACCGGCATCAGCCGTGCCGAGACCGGCCTGCGGGACGTGAACGGCGACGGCGTGGCCGACCACGTCAAATCCACCCGCGACAACGAACTCCTGGTCGCCGTCAACAAGACGGGCCGCACCAACCTGCTGCGCTCGGTCAGCCGCCCGATGGGCGCCCGCATCGACCTGGACTACACCCGGGCGGGCAACACCGCGGACATGCCGGAAAGCCGCTGGGTGCTCTCGCGCGTCTCCGTGTTCGACGGCGTCACGGGCGACGGCGCCGACACCCGGCTGACCACCTACCGCTACGAACAGGGGCGCTACGACCGGCAGGAGCGCGAGTTCCTCGGCTTCGGGCGCGTCGTCACCGAGGACCGCGACCCCGCGGCGGGCGACAAGGTCCTGCGTGCGATGACGAACGAGTACCGCAACGACGGATACGCGAGCCGCGGCCTGCTCACCCGCACGCTCACCACGGACGGCACCGGCCGCCCGTACACCGAGACCCTCAACACCTACCGCCTGCACGACGTCGCGTCCGGAGCCGACGCCGACCCCCGCAACGCGACGGCCACCGTGTTCCCGCAGCTCACCCGCGTCGAGAAGAAGTACTACGAGGGCGCGGCCACCGCGGCCAAGTCCACGTCCACCGAATATGCGTACGACGCCTACGGCAACCTCGCCCGCACGTTCGACGCCGCCGACGAGGGCACCGCGGACGACCTGGAGACGACCTACACCTACAGCGGCGCCGACCCGGCGTGCCGTGACCGCAACATCCTCGGGATCCCGACCCTGCTGCGGCAGACGGCCGCCGCCACGGGCGCCGTCCTGCGGCACCGCGAGGCGAGCGTCGACTGTGCGACCGGCGAGGTGCGCCAGGCGCGCGAGTATCTCGACGACAACACCGCGGCGGTCTCCGACATGGAGTTCCTTCCGGACGGCAACCTCAAGTCGGTGACCGGCCCGCCGAACGCGGCCGGGCAGCGCTACAAGCTGGAGTACGGCTACGACACCGCTGTCGGCGTGCACATCGAGTCGATCACGGACAGCTTCGGATACCGGTCGACCTCGGCGTACAACCTGAAGTACGGCGTGCCCGAGCGCACGACCGACGAGAACGGCCAGTCGCTCCTCATGGCGTACGACAGCTTCGGCCGGCTGGACACGGTGACCGGGCCGTACGAGGCCGGCAGCGGCCAGGCGACGATCGACTTCGAGTACCACCCCGAGGCCCCGGTTCCCTACGCCACGACCAGGCATCTCGACCGGGCCGCGGGCAGCGTGCGCGCCGACACCATCGACACGGTCACCTTCACCGACGGATTGAAGCGCGTCCTGCAGACGAAAAA
The DNA here is from genome assembly GCF_029953285.1 of Yinghuangia seranimata. Taxonomy (GTDB): domain Bacteria; phylum Actinomycetota; class Actinomycetes; order Streptomycetales; family Streptomycetaceae; genus Yinghuangia; species Yinghuangia seranimata. The sequence goes on from NZ_JASAOI010000004.1 coordinate 16,876, forward strand.
GGACGCGTCGGTGTCCGCGTCGCCGGGGGCGGCGTCCGCCGACGTGATGACGGTGTCCGGGCGGGTCACGTTCGACACGTTGGGGCGCACCGTCGAGAAGTACTATCCGCTGACCGAACCCAAGGGGGCCGCCAACACCGCGTTCAACGCCGCGTTCGACACGGTCGCGCCGACCCGCGACACGTTCGACGTGCTGGACCGGCAGGTCAAGACCGTGCGGCCGGACGGCGTCACCTCGGAAACCGCGTACGGCTTCGGCCCGGACCGGGCGGGGGTGACGCGGGCGGAGAAGACCTCGACCGACGGCAACGGCAAGAAGGTGCGGACGTACGCCGACGTCCGCGGTCTCACCACGGCCGTACGCCAGACCAACGGGACGGCGGTGATCTGGACCGACTACGCCTACGACCCGGTGAAGCAGGTGACCGCCGTCACCGACGACAAGGGCAACGTGACGCGCACGTCGTACGACGCCGCCGGGCGGCGCACCGTCCTCGACAGCCCCGACGCCGGGCGCACCGAAACCCGCTACGACCTGGCCGGCAACCCCGTCGCGAAGACCACCGCGAACCTGCGGGCGGCGAACACGAGCATCGAGTACGACTACGACTACTCGCGGCTGAAGGCGATCCGCTACCCGACGTTCCCGGGCAACAACGTCACCTACGCGTACGGTGCCCCCGGCGCCGCGGAGAACGGGGCCGCACGGATCACCGAGATCCACGACGCGGCGGGCACGGTCACCCGCGGCTACGGTCCGTTGGGCGAGGTGACGCGCGAGACCCGCACGATCACCGTGGCCGGCGGCGCCCCGCGGACATACACCACCCTGTGGCGCTTCGACGCGTTCAACCGCGTGCTCCAGCTGACCTACCCCGACGGCGAAGTCCTCACCTACGGCTACGACTCCGGCGGCCAGGTCGGCAAGGCCACGGGCAGCAAGAGCGGGACCGACTACACGTATCTGGACCGCCTGGACTACGACAAGTTCGGCCAGAAGATCCTGCAGCAGACCGGCAACGGGGTGCGCACGACGTACACCTACGACGCCGAGGACCGCAGGCTCGCCACGTTGAAGTCGGTGGCGCCGAACTCCGCCACGTTCCAGAACCTCGGCTACACCTACGACAACCTGGGCAACATCACCGCGCTGACCAACGACGTGCCGCAGGGCGGCTCCATCGGCGGACCGAGCAGCCGGACGTTCGGCTACGACGACCTGTCCCAACTGACGTCGTCGTCAGGCCAGTACACCGACAAGAACAACCAGCTCGACAAGTACACGGTGACCCTGGGCTACGACTCGATCAACAACACCACGAGCAAGTCCCAGCGCCACGAAGTCACCGGCGGAACCCCGGCGTTCCCGCCCGGTGGCAGCGGCGGCGGGGCGGCCGGCCCGATCGAGCCGGTCGACGACCCGTCGAACGCCGCAGATGTCCAGGACAGGACCAGCTACGACTACGCCTACACCTATGCGGACGGGAAAGCGCACGCACCCGGCGCCGTCGGCCCGATCACCCAGGCCTACGACGCGAACGGCAACCTCACCGACACGGTCAACACCGCGGCGGGCGGGAAGCGCCGCCAGTACGTGTGGGACGAGGAGAACCGCCTCGTCTGCAACCAGGACACCGCCGCGGCCACCGTCACCCAGAACCCGAGCGGCTGCACCAACGCCACCACGGGCTACATCTACGACGACAAGGGCAACCGCGTCGTCAAGAACGGCGGCGGGCTCGCGCTCTACCCGAACACCAACTACAGCGAACGCGACGGGACCGGCTACAAGCACGTCTTCGTCGGCGACACCCGGCTGGTGACCAAGACCGTCGCCGCTTCCGGTCCCGAGGACACCCAGTCGTACTTCCACACCGACCAGCTCGGCTCGTCCGGATACGTGACCGACAAGCAGGGCGCGGTCACGGAGCACCTGGAGTACTTCCCGTCCGGCGAGACGTGGGTCGAGGAGCGGACCGGGCAGACGGGCACGCCGTACCGGTTCACCGGCAAGGAACTCGACGCCGAAACCGGGCTCTACTACCACGGCGCCCGGTACTACAACCCGAGGACGCAGCTGTGGGCGAGCGCCGACCCGGCCCTGCCCGACTACTTCGGCACCGACCTCGCCGGCGGCATCCGCAACCCGGCCAACCTCGCGGCGTACACCTACACGCACAACAACCCCGTCGTGCTCGTCGACCCCACGGGGAGGTTTCCCCAGGAGCCGGCGCCGTCGGCCTACAACGTGATCCTGGACCACATGGCCAAGGAGATGCGGGACAACTCCCAGTCCACAGTGGTGCAGAGGCTGCACACTCTGAACACGAACGACACGCGGTGGACGAGGCGGCTCAACCCGAACTGGTACGCCGACAAGGCGGCAGCGATGGCGATATGGAAGGAGAAAGTCAAGACCGGTGGTGCCTGGGACCACAAGCCCTGGATTGCGGAGAACAACGGCAACCAGGTCAACAGCTCGTCCCAAATCCCCGGCACCGGCTGGTACCTGCGGGACGACTTCTGGTCCAACGTCCACTACGGCTTCGTGGGTACGGCAGCCGGATTCAGCCCCGAGGTGCTGTTGGGGGCCGCGAGCCTCGTCGACGTGAAAGAGGGCCAGCCGGTCTTTTCGGGTGACCCCACCTCGATCCAGTTCGGTATCCGCCTCTATCAGGCATACGGGGAGGGCCTGACCGCCGCCGACCTCGACCGGGAGATCAGGAGCCACATCGCCGAGCTGGTGAGGGCGACGCTGATCGACTCCAAGCCGAAGAACTGAGTCGAACCGGGGGGCGGCCGGAATCCCCGGCCGCCCCTTCGCCTCTCCGAAATCGTGTGAAATTCATGGCGATTACCCGTCTTTGACGGACGAAACGCTCCGTCGACCCCCTGGCGTCACCTAGCCTGGCGAAGCCGGTGTGGGGCCGGCGACCCGGGGGCTGGGGGATGCTGCCGTGAACGAAAAGCAGCGGGCGTTGCTGCGGGAGATCGCCGGGCTTCTGCGCGAGCTGGTCAAGAATCCCTCGGCGGCCGCGTTTCAGATCATCGAGGAGCGGCTCCGGGGGCTCATCCTCGAACTGCGCGCGAACGACGCGGCCGCGATCGAGTGCGTGGCGCTGGAGTCGGTCCACTGGATCCTCGTCAAGGACGTCGGGGACCGGCTCACGGGGGACGCGCCCTCCGACGACACACTCGATGTCGTGACCGACGTCTGCGCGGAGCAGTGTTCCGTCATGGTCGCGCTGGCCCGCGCGAACTCGGGCACGACCGAGCCTTTGGTGGCCGACGGCGCCCCCTACATGTTGTGTCCGCTCAACATCGTCGTCGAGGGCGCGAACTCCGGGTCGCCGACGACCCGAAGGCACTCGCCCTCTTTCCGTTGGCCATGTCGCTGGTGATGCTGCGCGACGAGGGTGTCAAGCGTGTCCGCTTCGACCACATGGACACGATCACCCGCGAGGAACTGGCGTGGCTCTACAACGCCGCCCGCGCCGCGTTCCGATTCGTCAGAGGCCGGATCGGGACGTACAGCAGTGTCGTCGTCTCCGTGCCGGGCCTTGGCCGCAAGCTGTACGCCCGCCTGGTCTTCACCGCGGGCCCGACCGTATGGGTGCGCTTCGAATCCACCGCCCTGCCGCCGGCGACGGAGGCCGGGGCCGGCGTCGACGGGCTCAAGGCCGAGCTGATGGCGGCGTTCGGGCTCAAGGGCTTCGAGGAAGTCGAGGCCAGCCGCTGGACGTTACGCGAACTCCTGGAACTGAAGAAGGCGTTCGCGAAGATCCCGGAGCCCGACCGCAGGGCCCTGGTGGACTGCCTGATCGTGCGCCGCGCGAAGGCGGCCACCCTCGACAAGGACGCCGAGCGGGAAATGGCCTCCTACAACCCGGTCCTGCACTGCCTGACCCTCCTCGACAGCGCGTTCGCCGAGGACCGCGGCTTCGTCGGGATCGGGACCGGCCTCTGCCCGTACAGCCACTGGACCATCCTTCCGCTGGTTCGCGGACGGCGACCACCGGGTCGCCTTCCCGCTCGTGCCCGTCCCGTCGCCGGCCGGCGGCATGACCGACGCCCAGTTCACGGCCGTGCGGGACCTGCGCGCGTTGCTCGGCAACCTGCAGGCGACCCTGGAGCTCGTCGTACGCGGGGGCAGGTCTCCCGACACGCGCACGGTGACCGAGATGCGGACCATGTACGCCGTGCTCGACAAGGCGCTGACCGTGCTCGCGGCGGACCTCAAGGGCACGCGCAAGGTGCGGATCGAGCGTCTTGTCATCGATCACGTGCACGGGGTGCTGAGCACGTCGGTGCAGGGTCCGCTGGTTTCGCTCGGCGGACCGCCCGACATCGACGCCTGCAAGGCCATGCACCAGGTCTGCACGACCGTGGACGCCACCCTCGTGGACCTGGCCCGGCTGACGGGCGTCGGGGCCGTCGCCGCGCTCTTCACGTCGGCCTCCCCGGCCTACGCGGCAGCCCGCGCCTTCGAATCGTGGACGTACCTGCGTGACCGCCTGCTCCTCAGCAAGGCCGCAACCCCATCGCCCGTGGTGCTCACACCGTCGGCGAGTCTCACGGTTGACCGGCGACCGCGGTGAGCAGCTCGTCGAAGGTGATCAGGCCCGCGTCGTACCAGGCGCGCGGAGTGCCGTTGGGCCCGATCGACTGGGGGTTCAACGCGGCTTCGAGTGCGATGGTCGGCCCGAAGGCGAGCGCGTCGGGCTGGGTCGGCCAGGCGTGCGGGGTCACCAGGACCGCGCCGTACACCGGCAGCGCGTCCGGGTCGGCGAAGACGCGCAGGCGCGTATAGGTCGCCACGCTCGTCGCCGTCGCGCCGGAGCCGACGATGATGTCCCAGTAGGGCTGCGGCGTGATCGGCGCGCCGAGGGCCAGTGTGTACTGGCCGGCCTGCGCGAAGGCGTCGACAAGTGACTGCGGGGCTTTCGCCTGCTGCAGAGCCGGTTGCTGACTCATCGGCAGGTAGAAGAGCACGGTGCCGCCCGCCGCGTCGTAGACGGCCAACTGCCCCTGCAGCGGCCGTACACGGTAGCCGCGCGGCATGCCGGGCGTGGGATCCGCGGAGTTGTCGAGCAGCCACTGCTGGACCTGGGTGACCGTGGGCCCGCTCCCGAGCGGGCGCTTGGCCGCGTTGAACAGCGGCGCGAGCTGCGGCAGTCCGGTGTTCGTGAGGTTCGCGCGAGCGGACAGCGGAAGGCGGAACAGCGGCACGCCCCGCTGCGTGCTGACCGCGGCGTCGACCAGCAGCGTGGTGAGCAGCGACGCGCTGGTGAAATCGGTCCCGTGCAGGAGCGCGCCCTCCATCGAGACCGCGCGCTTGGATGAGCCGGGGCCGCACACGCACCCGCGCAACAGCGATCCGACCAGCACCGTGTCGCTGAGGTCCGTTCCCGCCACGCGCGCCTGAGTGAGGTCGGTGCCGGCCAGGTAGGCGCCGTTCAGCGCGGTGTCCTCGAGGTCGGCGTGCGCGAGGGTTGCCGGTTTGGCGTGCCAGAGCACACCGCGCAGATCGGCTCCGGCGAGGCTCGCGCCGGCCGCGGTGGTCTGCAGACACACCGCGCCGCGGAGCACGGCGGGGCGCAGGTTCGGGTCGGCGTTGAACACGTCGATCGCCGGCGTCTGGTTGAGGAGGAGGTCGTACAGCCCGCGCGGGTCGGTGATCTGCCAGCGTTGCCCGGGGGCCACGACGCGCACCGGATCTTCCGGTGAGATCCGCACGCCGCTGTTCGCGAACGCGGTGACGAGGGCGGGCTGGGCGTACGGTTTCGTGTCCAAGTCCGTTGCCATCGCCGCCGGCACGGTGAACAGCCACGCTTTCGCGCCCATGCGCACGCGCGTGAGGTCGGCGTGCGACAGGTCGGCGCGCGCGAACGAGGCGGCCTGCGCGACGGTGCCACGCAGGGACGCGAAGGTCAGCGTGGCGCCGTCGGCGATCGCACCTGTGAGGTCCGCGCCGTCGAGCACCGCGTTGTCCAGTCGGCAGCCGCTCAGGAGCGCGCCCTGCGCCGACGCCCCCGGCAGCGACAACGTCCGCAGGTCCGCGCCGCGGAAGTCGCCGCCGGAGAGGGTGGCACCGGCGCAGTCGAGCGCCGGAGGCGGCCCGCCGAGCACGGCACCGCGCGCGTGACAGTTCGTCAGCACAATCCCCTTGGCCGACTTGGGTGTTCCCCAGGCCGCGCCGGTCATGTCGGCATCGACGAAGTGCGCCGAGTCGAGCACCGCGCCGTCGAGCTTCAGCGATCCGAGCGTCGCGCCGTCGAAGCTCGCCTGGTCGAGGGTGCACGACGCCAGTTTCGCGCCGTCGAGTTGCGCGCGGTCCAACGACGCCCTGTGCAGGTTGACGGTGTCGAGCACCGCGCCGCGCAGGTCGACGTCGGCGAGGTCCGCCTCCGGGCAGGACCTGGTCGCGGCGATGGCGGCGAGCGACGGGGTGACGGTCGTCGGCGCGAACGTGTCGTACGCGCCTGCTCCGTCGTTGATCGTCAGCAGTGGCGCGTCGCTGCCGACCGTGTACGACACGACGGCCGGGCCGCCGGAGGCGGCGACGGTCCAGGTCTTGCCCGGGGGAGAGCCGCCGAGTGTCAACGACGCGGCCCGCGCCGGGTCTTGCGTGGTGGTGAGCCAGCCAAGTCTCTCGTCGAGCGCCACCCACATCAGGTTCGCGAGCTGAAGCGCGATCGATCCGTCCGCACGCTGGTACAGGATGCATCTCTCGGTCGGCGTGGCCGCGGTGGCGGCCATGCCCGGGTACCAGAGCGGCTCCTTCCCCGGGCGTTTGATCGCGTACGCCGTCAGGTATCTCGCCGGCGCGCCGCCGGTCGATCCGAAGACGGTCTTTCCCGCGAAGATCCCGACCGCCCCGCTGGGGACGCCGTTCATGGCTTTGTGAAGGCCGCGTTGGCCAGGATCGAGACGAAGCCTTCCTGGATGCTGAGTTGGGCCTGGTCGAAGAGGAAGTGGAAGCCGCTCATGATCGGCAGCGGGGTGCCGGTGTGGCCGATCGCGGCGAGTTCCTTGTCGTACGCGATCTCGCCGATCGTGGGCCAGAGCTTGTCGCCGAAGTCGCTGCCGTCGAAGTCCGGCACGGTCGAGGACACGAACGTCGCGTCGTAGACGGCGTGGAGGAAGTCGAACATCAGGGTCTGGGCGTCCGATCCGGCGGCCTGCGTCTTGCCCAGGCCGAGGTTCTGCAGGATGTCGGTGCGGGTCAGGTCGAACACGATGTTCGGCTGCTCCGGCTCACCGTCGAGGATCGTCAGCGTGAACCGCATGCTCTGTGCCAGAGCCATGCCGGGGGCGTACGCGGCCTGGGTGATCGTCGGCCAGTACTGCTGGTTGATCCCGGCGTCCTGGAGGTCGCCGTCCAACGCGCCCTCGGTCACGTAGCCGTTCCCCGCCAGCCCGCCCAGCAGCGTGTAGACGTTCGCGGGGAGTTTGGCCTGCAGGGTCTGCATGGCCGCTGTGTTGAGCACCCAGACCTTCTGGAACGAGACCGTCGGCGGCGCCTTGGGCGCGATGTCGGCCCGCATCGCGAACGCGGAGTAGCGCTTCAGCGACTTGATCCAGTTGGCGTAGGTCTTGCAGTGCAGGGCGTCCGGGTCCGGGAGGTCGGTCGCGTTGATGGTCAACGTCAGGCGACCGGCCTGGTAGAACGCCCAGTACAGCGCGTTGAGCTCGTAGTTCGAGACGTACGTCTGGAGATGGTGGCTGTCGGTGGGCGGAGGCGGCACGGGAAGCCCGGTCGGCGGCGTGCCGGGGTACGGGGTGCCCTTGTAGCTCACGGAGCCGGTGATCCCGATGGCGATGCCGGCGTCTCCGGGGAAGCTCATCCCGGAGTCGCCGACCCCGAAGTCGTACGTGATGTCGTCCGTCAGATGACCGCTCCCGGCGATGGACTTGATCAGCGGCGGGAAGACGTCCGCGATCGGTTTGGAGAAGTCGATCGCCGAGACCGACGCCGCGGTCGCGTCGCTGACATGCGAGCTGAAGCAGGATCCCACCTGGGTCTGGATCACGCTTTGACCGGGGACGTTGGGCTGTACGCCCGCAGTGCTCGTCGTCGGTGTGCCGGCCAGCACGACGTCGTAGGTCTTGCTCGTCGCGTTGTACTGAAAGCCCAGCGTCACCACGGTGGTCAGGCTGCCGAACACCGGTCCGTAGGGGTAGTCGTCGGATCCGTTGATCCAGTTGCAGACGGGGCCGATGTCGCCGGCGACGCACGAGTAGTCGCTGTAGGACTCGTGCCACTTGTAGTGCGCGGTGAACGCCTGCGCCTGCAGCGTCAGGTCGAACTTCCCGCCTGATTTCTGGACGACCGTCCCGCTCTTGGGGGCGAACCCCGACAGTGACCCGTTCGACAGCACGATCGCGACGTTGCTGTAGCTGTCCGAGTAACCGAAGCCCCCCACGGTGAAAGGCGGGATCGGTATTGTCCGGTCCGGCGGCGTTATCCGGGCGAGTTCGTCGGTCATCTGCTGGGCGACGAGCTGCTGGGTGAAGTACGTGATGCCCGCGGGCCCGATGGCAAGGGATAGCGCTTGCATGATTCTCCTCGTGACCAACGCGTGGTCGCTGGTCCTGTCCGATGGCGCGTGACAGCGCCTGGATGTCAACGTCTCCCGATCACGCCGGAATGGCGTAGACCTGCAGGCCGTCACCGCTGCGGTAGATGTGATAGACGGCCGCGCCGTCCTTGACCGTCCAGGCGCCGTCGGCGTCCACCACCTCGATCAGCGCCTGGTTCGAGAGCCGCACGCCCTGCGAGGCGAAGTCGCGGATGACGGCGGCGATGTTCCGCTGGTTGAAGTCCGGTTGCGTGGACAGCGACAGCGTGAACAGCGGCGGTGTGGGGGTCCAGTGCGCGACGCCCGGTTGGGGGCCGGGCCCGTGCATGGTCTCGTAGGTGAGCGCGTAGAGGTTGCGCCAGATGTCGATCGCGATCCGCCCCGCCACCACGTTCTGCGGGGACGGCGTGACACTGGGGTCCGGCGTCCGGACCACGAACGTGCCGTCGGGCGCGTAGATGTCGAGGATGTAGTGCTCGGGCTTGGACCCGTCGTCGCGGTAGCTCAGGACGTACACGTATCCCTGCGCCTCGACGGCCATGTCCAGGTACGTGATCGTCCCGACGCGCGCCGGCTGCAGCGGGAAGTAGGTCAGACACGCGCGCACCTCGGTCTTCCCCGGGGTGCCGCTGGACGCGGTGAGCCGCCAGGCGTCGAGGGCCGTCTGGTCCACGATCAGCCACTGCTCTCCGGTCTTCTCGGTGGTGATCTGCACCTTCGTCAGCCGCCGGTTGATGACGAGCGTTCCGTCCGTGGCGGAGATGCCCCAGGCGAACCCGCGCGGGTCGGTGATCGTCCACGCCGAGCCGGCGTCCACGACCTTGATCTGCGCGCTGGACGTCGGGTCGGTCATGTTGTCCGGGTCGTAGGCGAGGTCCACGCCCTGTTCGGAGAGCGCCTGGATCAGCGGGTCGTTGGCCGGCTTGAAGGCGCCCGTGTCGAGCTGGGCCGAGAACGAGCGGTCGAGCGAACCGCTGGTCGTCAGACCCGCTGCCGCCCACGCGGCCTGGATGACCTCGGGGACCGAGCCGCTGGTCAGTTCGTCGGCGATCGCGGCGGTGTCGAGCATGAGCAGGGACGGTCGCGGTGTGAACGAGGGAACGCCGTTGCCCTTCGTGTCGAACGCCTGGACGCGGCGGTTGACCGTCTCCAGCACCAGGATCCGCCCGTCGGGGGCCGTTGCCAGCGCCCGCGGACCTTGCAGCAGCCCCTGCCGCAGCCCTTCACCGGAAACCATCAGCGCGGTGGGCGCCTGGCCGTCGGGCGACGGTGCACTCGGCAGGCTCAGCAGCATCAGCTTCTGGGTCTGCCACGAGCACGCCACCACGGTGCTGCTGGAGTGGATCGCCGCGGCGTCGACGTTCTCCATCGGCAGCGAGCCCCAGCTCATCAGTCCGGGGTCCTCGAGCCCGAAGGTCGTGCGCTGGTCGTTGAGCGTGACCTTGCGCAGGTTCATGTTGCCGCCGCGCGGATCGACGACGAAGTTCGTCTGGTCGATCACGTTGCTGTTGGTTACGGGTGTGTAGGCGATGGCCGGACGGTCGGTCAGGCCGATGCCAGAGCGTTTGAGCTGCGACCCCGGCTGCGCGAGCACCGACAGGTTCTGGACCGCGTACAACTGCGCGTCGGACACGGGAGCGCTCGGGTTGTCGGGGGACAGGCCCTGGCCCGAGGCCCGCCACGCGTACCCGATCTGGAACGCGCTGTTGTTGATGCTCATCCCGACGAGTTCGCACAGCGTCCCGCCGCTGCCGCAGGCCAGCGAGGTGACCGGTGTCGCCGGCGGCAGGCCGCCCGCCACCCACGTGAACGCGTGTCCGTCCGTGACGACCCGTTCCTTGAACACGTACTGCGTGTCCGCCGCGAGCGGCACCAGGTTCTCCGTGATCTTCTGGTCGCCCAGTGGCAGCGTGGTGCCGGACGTCGGCGTCGCGGTACGCCAGTCGCTCTGCCACGACCCGGCGAGCCAGCCGTTCTTGCTGTAGACGCCCGTGAAGATCCGGAAATCGCCGCCCGCGGGAACGTCGGAGAACTTCAGCGGGATCGGCGCGTTGCTGGTCGTGGTGGGCAGGTCGTCCTGCAGCCGAATGCTCGTCCCGTCCCGGTACTCCAGGGTGGCGACGTACTTCGTCGCGACGGCCGGCCACACCGCGGTCTCGGGGCGCCCGGCCTCGCCGTGCGCCGGGTCGGGGTGGAGCGTGAGGGTCACGTCGATGGCACGCTTTGCGGTGACGGTGATGCACGCCGGCGACGACAGCACCTGGCCGGTCGTGACCATCATCTCCTCGAAGTTCAGACCCGCTGCGGCGAGCTTGAGCACCCAGCCCACCGGGCCGAACGCCGACGAGATCGCACCGCTGCCGACCTTGGTGAGCAGCCACTGGCCGAGCTTTTCGAGCCCCTTCTGCACCACCAGGGTGAGCACGGCGTCGGCGCAGGCGGTCAGGATCTTCTTGGTGTTCGTCAGCGCCGACGCGGTCGCCACGCCGCCGCCCACCACGCCGAACCCGACGGCGAGGGTCGAGGCGAGCAGATCGGGGTCGTTGACGATCTTGTTGAACAGCTTGCTGTCGGTGAACGCCGTGCCGGCGATCAGCAGGACGGTCGGAACGCCGTACTGCCACAGACCGGTGAGCAGCGCGCCGCGCCAACTGACGTCCGGGTCCCAGTCGGTGGTGCCGAGACTGCCGAAGTACAGCTGCACGCCGCTCGCCTTACCCAGCGGCAGCCGCAAGGGAGTGGGGTCCGTCCAGGTCGGAATCCCCATGATCGTGTTGGTCGCGGAGATCGAGTACAGGAGTTGTTTGTCCCCGATGGGGCGTTCCTTGTCGTCGATCAGCTGGTAGCCGGTGTAGAGCGTGCGCAGGTACTGGTTCGAGGCGTCGATCGAGAAGGTGCCCTTGTCGTCGACGACGATCGAGCGCGGGTCCACCCCGACGCCGTGGTGGTCGGTGCGTTCGGTGACCGTCCACTTGTACGACACGTCGCCCAGTGCCGTGGTGGCAAAGGCGCGGGGGTCCGGCGCGGGTTGGTCGATGACGCTCGTGCCCGGGGTCGGCGCCCAGGTCTTGCCGGAGAGCCGCATGTCGTCGAGCGCCGTCTTGCGCGCGCCGCCCGTGCACGGCTGCGCGGCCGCGTCGACGTTGGGGTCCAGCGTGTAGGTGTACAGCGGCTGGCCGGTCGTGAAGCCGCCCTGGGCGTCCGTGAGGTCGTACCCGGCCGACATCGGGGCCCCGGTCTTGTCGGTGCAGCGCACCACCGGTGACCACGACGGCGACGCCGCGATCGCCTGGGACAGCACCTGCATCGCGTTGTACTGGTCCGGATCGACCTCCGGGTCGGGCAGGATGTGGTCGTTCAGGATGATCGTCGCGGTGTAGCCCTGGATGTTGGCCAGTTCGGGATGGTGGCTGACGAGCGCGCCCGCGGTGTCCAGCGTTGTCACGAGATTCTGGGCGGCGACGAGGGTGCCGATGGCCTCCTCGGGGTCGTCGGGCAGCGCGGTCATGCCGAGCGAGGCGAGCTTGGCCGAGTGCAGGCGCGGGCGGTCGACGAGCGAGGCACGGTGGAACGCGCGCAGCCGCTCGACGGGTTGCTTGGCGAGTTGCAGCTGCTTGGCGTAGAAGGCGCGCAGGTGTCCCTCGGGAAGGTGGACGGCCATCAGCTTGACCTCGGCCAGGTGCACACCCGGGGGCGCCGGCTCGATCACCCGGACGAATCGTACGGCCGGAGTGGCGAACTCCTCGTCGGGCACGTCCGCGTAGTGCGTGAACGCCTCGCGCGCCGAGTCCGGCAGCGCGGCCAGCGCGGGGTTGGCGGACACGGCGTTCGACCGGGTGGCGTCGTCGTGACCGCGGAGCTCGAAGGAGGCGGCGCCCAGCACCTCCACCTCCAGACCGTCGGTCGTGTCGAGGTGCCGCAGGTCGAAGTGGAACAGCGTCATGGGGGGTCTCCTCGGCTCGTCGCCGACACGACCTGCACGGAGCCAGGCACAAACAGGTGCCTGGAGGCCCACTGACGTCGTTCCTGAGGCGCCGCGGACACGGCCGGTAGCGGTGTCGGGCAGTTGGGTTCCGCAAGGGAGGTCTCAACCACGGCGCCGCGAGAACGTGGACAAGCTCCTCATGGGCACTCTGGGCGATCCCTACAACCTCTCCTCCATAGTCCGAACAGGTGAGATCGGTTCGCCAATCGGATTACTCCATCTGGGGGTGCCCGATTTCATCCGCGCAGGTCGGGCGGCGTGTCGGATATCCGTGGCCGGCGCGGCCGGATCGGCCGGGACGCCGCCAGCGCGCGGCGAGCGGGCGCCGCCGCTTTCGACCACCAGGGGTAGCCGCTCGTCCTTGCGTCGGAAGAACCGACGGTGTCACCATTGGTTCAAAATTATGGCCCGTGCGATTGTCGGAGGTCCGGAGTGCGGACAAACAGAGGAGTCCGAGGCGGCATGCCGGCTGCCTGGGCGGCGGCCGTAGGTGTCGCGGCCGGGGCGGCTTGGCTGTGGCGGCATCAGGCCGAGGTTGCGACGTCGCGGCCGTTCAACGAGTGGACGTTCACGCACACGGCAGCCCTGCTGCCGACCGAGACCGTGCCGCGCGCGGTGCGGCCGCGGCTGCTGCCCCATGAGCCGCGCGGCCTCGAGGAGTTCACGTACGACTACGCCGGCGCGCGGCGCACGCTCGCTGACCTGCACAAGCGCACGTTCACCACCGGGTTCGCGGTCGTGCACCGCGGAGCGCTGGTGCACGAGTGCTATCCGGGGCGATTCGCCTCGCCGCAGGCCCGCTTCCAGCTGTTCTCCGTGACCAAGTCGGTCACCTCGATGCTGGTCGGCATCGCGCTCGAGGAGGGCGCCATCGCGTCGGTGGACGAGACGGCGGTCTCCTACCGCCCGGAGCTGGCGGGCACCGCGTACGACGGTCCGACGATCGAGCACCTGCTCCACATGAGCAGCGGCGCGGGCTTTGTGGAGGACTACACCGACCCGGACGGGGCGATCGCGCGCTTCGAGCGCGCGGTCATGGGCGGCGGGTCGATCCTGGACGTGCTGCGTGCGGTGCCGACCGTGGCCAAGCCGGGGACGGTGTTCAACTACTCGACCATGGACAGCCAAGTGCTGGGCTGGGTGTTGGAATCGGCGACGGGGATGTCGCTGGCCCGGTACGCGGCGGAGCGGCTGTGGGGCCCGATCGGGGCCGAGCGTGACGCGTACTACTTCCTCACCCGCGGGCGTCCGCGCACGGCGCTGGGCGGCGGTTCGTTCAACGCGGCGATCCGGGACATCGCGCGGTTGGGCCTGCTGATGGCGCGCGGCGGAGCGGTGGACGGGCGGCAGATCGTGCCCGAGGCGTGGGTCGAGCGCGGTCGCGGGGCGGGCCTGGCGCATCTGGAGGCCGGGGCACTCGGGCCGGAGGTCCCGGAGTGGTACGGGTACGCCAACCAGTGGTGGACGCTGGGCGGCGAGCACCGGGCCTTCACCGGGCTGGGCATCCACGGGCAGTTCCTCTGGGTCGACCCGGAGGCGGACGTGGTGGTGGTCAAGACCAGTGCGTGGTCCACGGCGGAGGACCTCGAGCGGGAGGCCGAGACGGTGGCGGCGCTGACCGCGCTCGTCTCCCACCTGGACGCGGGCCGCTGAGCGGCTCACCGGCGGCCCCGGGTTCCGCTGTGACGGTCGATAGGATGGCCGCCATGACGGAATCCGGGGCCGCAGCCGCGCCGAAGGCGAAGGCCCGACGCGGCCGTCCGCCGTCCACGTCGCTGAACCGGCAGCTGATCCTGGACACCGCGCTCGCCCTCGTCGAGCGCGAGGGGCCCGACGCGCTGACGCTGCGTCGTCTGGGCACGGACCTGGGGGCCAACCACACAGCGGTGCTGCGGCACTTCGCGGGCAAGGACGAGATCCTGCTCGGGCTTGCCGAGCGGCTGATCCAAGAGGCCATGGAAGGCTTCGTGCCGTCCGACGACTGGCGGCAGACTTTGGAGTCGCTGGCGCGCCGGGTGCGGGCGGCCTGCCTGGCCCATCCGCACGTCGCGGTGCTCGTGGGCACCCGCGTCTCGAGCCGGGCGGCGGAGTTCCGCGGCGCGGACGTGGTCGTCGGCGCTCTGCGCCGGGCCGGTTTCGCGGACCGCGACGCCGCCCGCTACTACCGGTCGCTGGTGGACACGGCCATGGCGTTGGCGTCGTACGAGGCCGCCGTCGCCGCGCTCGACAGTGCCTCCCGGGAAAGCGACCGGATGGCCTGGCGCCGGGAGTACCTGGCCGTGTCGCCGACCCGGTATCCGGACCTTGCGGCGGTGGCCCCGTATCTGGCCGAGGCCGACGAGGACGACCAGTTCGAGACGACGCTCGGCCTGATCCTCGACGCCGTCGAGCTTCGCGCACGCGCCGCGCGCCGGTGAATACCTGACCGACCAAGCGGTCTTCGGGAAGTGTGCCCCACGTCCCGGAGGCCGCTCAGCGTGCGACGGCCGGCGCCGGCTCGCCGACGCCGGGTTGCGGCTCGACCATCTGCCCGCCCGCGGCCCCGACGTGACGGGCGGTGCGCAGCAACGGGACGGCGGCGACGCCGGTCGCGGCCGCCAGCGTCAGGCCCAGCACGGTCGGGCCCGTCGCCTCCAGAACCCCGCCGACCGCGGCCGGACCGATTCCGGTGCCGATCGCCAGCGCCCCGGCGGCCGCGGCGGCCCAGCGCCCGCTGGGGTCGGCGGCGGTGACGACGCCGAGGGTCTGCACCAGAAGTCCGACGTAGCACACCTGCCAGACGACCGTCGCCGCCGCGTAGACCGGTGCGTGCGGGCAGGCCGCGACCAGCAGCTTGGCCAGTGCCTCCGCGACCAGCACGACCAGCATGGTGGGCACCCGCCCGACGCGGCGGGCGGCCACCGCGGTCGCGGTCACGCCGACGAGTGCGGCGAGGCCGGCCACGGCCAGCACCGCGGAGACCGCGGCCGAGGAGAGCCCGGCGTGCCGCTCGCCCAGGACCCCCGCGTACGACCAGGCGCCCTGGTCGGTCACAGCCAGCAGGGTCACCGCCGCGAGGAACCACCAGGGCGGCGCGTCGGCCGGGAGGTGCTCCGGGTGCGGCTCAGCGCCCTCCGGCAACCCGCGCACCAGCCACCACGCCGGCGCGCAGCACGCGGCGACCACCGCGAAGCCGGCCGCCCCGCCCCACAACGCGTTCGCCTGCGGCACCGCTATCAACAACGCGGCGAGTACGACGGTGCTCCCGAA
This sequence comes from Yinghuangia seranimata, assembly GCF_029953285.1. Classification (GTDB taxonomy): domain Bacteria; phylum Actinomycetota; class Actinomycetes; order Streptomycetales; family Streptomycetaceae; genus Yinghuangia; species Yinghuangia seranimata. The sequence goes on from NZ_JASAOI010000004.1 coordinate 32,692, forward strand.
CACGGCCACCGCCGAAGCCCGTTCGCTGTCCCGCGTGGCTGCGATCGCCGCGGCGGCAGCGGCGAACGCCGCCCCCAGCCCCGCACCCGCGACCACGTTGGCCGCGACCAGGACGGCGACGTCGGGCGCCATGGCGGCCGCGCCGAGACCGGCTGCCGCCGCGACCAATCCCCACCGCGCCATGCGGACCCGACCCGGCCGCATCGCCCGGCGGGACAGCAGGAGCGCCGCGACGGCCGTGGCCAGGAGCTGTGCCGCGGCGACCGCCCCGCAGGCGCTGTCGGACAGGTGGAACCGCCGGCCGAACCCGTCGAGCAGCACCGGCATCACGGTGCCTCCGACGTTCCCCATGGCGCTGCCGGTGATCAGCGCGGTACCCACCGCCGCCGTCAGCACGGTTCCCGCGCCGGTTGTGCCGCGACTCATCTGGTCCTCCGGGGAGCTGCGGAAAGATTTACGAACCATAGCTGTCACCACTGGTTCTGAATAGAGACGACCAGAGACCGCGCGGGGGTTGGTTCCGCGGTGGCCGGTCCGTGTCAGGCAGCCGGCTCGCGCCACACGTCGGGAGGCACGACGCCGACCGACCGGCCCTCCCGGTCCAGGAGCCGCCCGAGGAGCTTGTCGTGACGCATGGACACCGTGCGGTTCGCGACGACCACGTCCGGGTGGACGTCGCCCAGGCGCCCCTCGAACGCGAGGATGTCGCCGACCGTGTGCAGGCTGGCCTGGACCAGCAGGTTGTGGTCGCCCGTCACGGCCGCGCAGTTGCGCACCTGCGGGAGCCTGACCAGCGCGTGGCCGATGGCGGACAGATGTTTGACGGGCGCCGAGGCCCGGAACGTGACGGCGACCGGCCACCCGCCGAGCGGGCGGGCGAAGTCGCACCGGAAGCGGAACAGGCCGAGCCGGACCAACTGGTCGACACGGCGTCGGACGGTCGGCGCGGTCGTGCCCAAGCCGTCGGCCAACGCCTGGTAGGAGGCGCGCCCGTCCACGGACAGCAGCCCGAGCAGCGCACGGTCCCGGTCGGTGATCTCGTGCGAGCCGGCGGCCTGGTCGTCGCCCCCTGAACCGGATGGTGCGGCCAGGCGGGAACGCTGCCCTGCGTCCAACGCGTCGATCCGCCACCGGCCGCCCTCGGTGAACATGTGACTGACGATGCTCGAACGCACCGCGGCGACGTCCGGTACGGCCGACAGGACGTCGAGCGTGTAGCGGGACATGGCCGCCACGTCGCCGGTGGCCACCGTGACGAGGAGACGGTGGGTGTCCGCGGGCCGCTCGATGGTCACCGCCTGGGGGTGTCGCCCCAGCACGGCGGCCACCCCGGCGGCGGAGCCGGCCGTGCAGTCGATCTCCACGTACGCCACGCAGAGCTGGTCGAACAGCCTGGGGCCGGGCGAGGCGCCGACCCAGACCTCGCCCCGGTCGGCGAGGCGGCCGTAGCGGCGGGCGACCGTGACCGGGTCCACGTCCAGGACGCGGGCCAGGTCCGTCCACGAGGCGCGGGGCCGCACCTGCAACGCGTGGACGAGAGCGAGGTCCGCTTCGCTCAGCATGCCGACCACGGCCTTCCGATCTGATGCTTGGTTTCCTGCGTCTGGAGACGGAAGGCTACCGGGAACCTGCAATCAGCCCCGGATCCATCCGTGCTGTCCGACGTTGGTCACCCTCGACCGGCACCTCCGCCGGACGGGAACGACGAACCGTGACCACGAATCGGGTGTCCGCATGGCGTACGGCGACTACCAGAACGAGATCTACCTCAACGGCCTGGGCGGCGTGGTGCCCGAATTCCCCATGGACTTCGCGGAACTGGAGGCCAGGGCGCAGGCCGCGCTGCCGCCCTCGGTCTGGTCCTACGTCGCGGGCGGCGCGGGCGACGAGCACACGCAGCGGGCCAACACGGCAGCCTTTCGGGACTGGGGACTGATCCCGCGCATGCTCGTCGGCGCCTCGCAGCGCGACCTGACCGTCGAGTTGTTCGGCGCGACCTGGCCGGCCCCGGTCTTCCTCGCCCCGATCGGTGTGATCGGCCTGTGCGCGCAGGACGGGCACGGCGACCTGGCCGCCGCCCGCGCCGCCGCGCGTACCGGCGTCCCGATGGTCGCCTCGACCCTGTCCGTGGACCCCCTGGAGACCGTCGCGGCGGAACTCGGCGACACTCCGGGCTTCTTCCAGCTGTACACACCCACCGACAGATCCCTCGCCGAAAGCCTCGTGCAGCGCGCCGAACGCGCGGGCTACCAGGGCATCGTCGTCACCCTCGACACCTGGGTCACCGGCTGGCGCCCGCGCGACCTCGCCACCGCGAACTTCCCCCAACTGCGCGGCCACTGCCTGAGCAACTACTTCACCGACCCGGTCTTCCGGGCCGGCCTCGACCGCGCACCCGAGGACGACCCCGGGGCCGCGATCCTCCACTGGACGCAGGTCTTCGGCAATCCGCTCACCTGGACCGACCTTGACTGGCTCCGCTCGCTCACCGACCTGCCGCTGATCCTCAAGGGCATCTGCCACCCTGAGGACGCCCGCCGCGCCCGCGACGCCGGTGTGGACGCCCTCTACTGCTCCAACCACGGCGGCCGCCAGGCCAACGGCGGCCTCCCGGCCCTCGACGCCCTGCCCGGCGTGGTCCAGGCGGCCGGGGGACTGCCCGTCCTCTTCGACTCGGGCGTCCGCAGCGGCGCCGACGCCGTCAAGGCCCTCGCCCTGGGCGCCACCGCCGTCGGCATCGGCCGCCCCTACGCCTACGGATGCGCCCTCGGCGGAACCGACGGCATCGTCCACGTCCTGCGCGCGATCCTGGCCGAGCTCGACCTGATCATGGCCGTCGACGGATACCCCACCCTCGCCGACCTGGTGCCCGAGGCGCTCCAGTACGTCTCGTCGCCCAGGCGCAACTGATCCACGCTGCCTGTGCTGGTCGAAAACCCGGCTACCGGGGGGAAGGGATGGCCGGCCCGGCGGACGCGGCTGCCGCCACCGCGAGGCGACCAGGCCGGTGCCACCGCGTCAGCGTGCCCGGGGTGACGATCCGATGCGCGCGTGGGGCCTTCGGCGGCACCTGGGTCAGCGCGGAGCGTTTCGCGACCTGCAGGACATCGAAAGGGGCGTCGTCGCCTCACTCACCCTCGGCATGGACCCCTCCATGACGAACACCGTCCTGGCCCGCCGGTAGACCGGTCGACTCGGTCCTCACGCCGCCGGTCGGCCGGTGACCGACCGGCGGCACCGGGTGCCTCAGAGCGCCGCCGGGATCCTCGGCGTTGCCGGGACGGGCTCGCGGGACGGAGGTGGGGCTACTTGGAGCGGGCGGCGTTGGCGGCCGGTCGGGCGAAGGCGCCTCCCCGGCGCAGCACCGCGTACCCCACGCCGATGCCGACGGCCACGGGCCACTCCAGCACGCCGACGACGCCGAGAGCACCCAGCCCCAGGTAGAGCGGCAGGCCGCCCTTGGCAGGGAGGACGCGTTGGGCGACCGCGATGGGCAGGGCGACCGCCTGCGCCGCGACTTCCGCCGCGTGCTCGACCGGGGTGGTGTCGGCGTCCCGGTCGGGCCGTGGTTTCGACGTCGACGACGGCGTTCCCGCCGTGGTCCGTTTCTGCGGCTTCGCCCGGTCCGCGGTTGCCGGACCGGGCGAGGCCTGTCGGTGTGCCGCGGTCGACCGCTTCCCCGACTTCTTTCCTGCGGCTGCCTTGCCGCCTGATGCCGGGCCGGTCGCCGTTTTCGTGGCCCGCTTCGCGGGTTTCCCGGCTGCCGCTTTGCTGCCTGACGCTCCCCGTTGAGCAGCGGGCTTGGCGGGCGTCTTCTTGCGCGACGCCTTCGGCCGGGCAACGGCCGACTTCTTGGGCGCCTTGGCGGCGGCCCGGCTGCGGGTGCCTTCGGTCTCGGTCGTCACTCTTCGCGCCTCCAATAGTCCGTTTGCGTAGTAATCTAGTAACTTACGCATCAATTATGCCGATTCGCAACACTTATCCCCTGGGTTGCGCAGCGTCGGGCCGACGGGTTCGGAGACCCCGTGCGGGCCCTTGACCCCGAGGCTGAGCAGGAGACGCGTATGTGGTGGAGCGGGATCGCGAGCTCGATGTCCGGCTTGGTTCCGGAACGCGTCACAGCCCTCGGGGGAGCCGCGAAGGATGCCGCCGGCCTGCTGGAACGCGGGGGAACGGCCGTGGGCCGAGCCCTGCGCGCGGTGCCGGCCGACCTCGTCGAGGCTGCGGCCGTCCTGGCGGACGCCGGTGCCGGCCGAGGCCGCCGACGGGTGTGGCGGCGCACCGGGCGCGCCCACATCGAGGTGCGCGGCCTCATCGGCCACGGCGAGCGTCACGAGCGCCTGACCCGCGAGCTGACCTCGGCGCTGCGTGCCGTCGAAGGCGTGCACTGGGCGGAGGTCAACGCCGTACTGGGGCAGGTCGTCATCGAGCTCGACGAGGAAAGCGTCGGCGTCGACGCGGTACTCGAGTTGGTGGAGCAGCTCGAGGAAGCGCACGGCAGCAGCGACGAGGACTTCCTCGGCATGCGCCCGCAGCCCCCGTACGAGACCGCGCCGGCCGCGATGGCCAAGGCGTCACTCGTGGCCGACTGCGTGGGGCTGGCGGTGGCCGCGGCGCGGCACGTCGTTCCTCTCGGGGCCTTCCCGGTGGCGTTGCGGGTTCCCGTGGTCCTGGCGGAGACCGAGCCCCGGCTGCGACGCATGCTGGAGGAGCGGATCGGCAAACCGCACGCCGACACCGTCCTCGGGGTGTCCAGTGCGGTGGTGCACGCGCTGACCGAAGGCCTCGGCCCCCTCGTCCTGGACGCGGCGCAACGGATGTGGCAGCTGGCCGAGATCCGCGCGCGGCAGGCGGTGTGGGAGGAGCGTGAGGACGAGCTGGTGCGCGGGGGCAAGGGGCTGGCCCCGCGGATCCCCGAGCGGCAGCCGCGTCCCGTGCCTTTGCCCGCGGGCCCCGTGGAGGTGTGCGGCGAACGAACCTCGCTGGCCACAGTGCTCGGTGCCGCCGGACTTCTCGCATGGACCCGCGACCCGGGACCGGCCGCGATGGCGATCCTGGCCACGGCGCCCAAGGCCGCCGGAATGGGACGGGAGGCGTTCAGCGCCCGGCTCGGCCGCGACTTGGCGTGTGCGGGCGTGGTGCCGATGGACGGCAACGCGCTGCGCGTCCTGGACCGCGTGACAACCGTCCTGATCGAGTCCTCCGTCCTGTGCGGCGCCCGCGTGCGGCTACTGTCGGCGGAACCCGCGGAGGGACGGTCGGAAGCCGATGTGTGGGGCGCGGCCCACACGGTGTTGGGGGACCTCGCCGTCCCCGACCTGTGCCAACCGGGCCCCTGGGCGGCGAACGGATGGCTGCTGCGACGTCCCGCGGGCGCCGCCGAGGAAGGCCCCGACGGAACCGCCGGTCTGGCGCTGGAACTCCACGACGCCGACGGCCTCTGCCACGGCCGTGTCCGCGTCGGCTGCGAACTGGACCCACTGGCCGACGCATTCGTCGCCGCCGCCCGTTCCGGCGGCCGCCGCCTGCTGCTCACCGAGCACGTCAGCGCCGAGGAACTCCTCCCGTGGGCCGACCGGACGCTGCCGGCCGCCGCCGCGCCGGCCGACGAGGTACGGAAGCTGCAAAGCGGCGGGGAGGTCGTCCTGGTGGTCGCCTCCGCCGCCGACCACGCCCTGGACGCGGCGGACGTCGGCGTCGGCGTCCTGCCGCCCGGGCACCGCGCCGACCAGGTGTGCTGGTCGGCGGACCTGATCTGCGGACCCGGGCTGGAGCAGGCGTGGCGCATCCTGTCCGCGGTCGACGAGGCCCGCCGGATCAGCACCAAATCCGCACACCTCTCGTTGGGCGGATCCGCGCTGGGCGCCCTGATCGCGGCCGCCGGCAGCCGCCAAAGCCTCGCCGGCCTGACGACCTCCCCGATCTACGCCGCGGCCTTCCTCGCGCAGCTCAGCAGCGTCAAAGCGGCCCGCCGCCTGGCCGCGAGACCCCTTCCCACCGCCCGCGTCCGGGGGGCCTGGCACGCGCTTGGAGCGCGCGAGACCCTCGGCATCCTGCACCCCGGCCGTGAGACGAGTCCTGCCCACTTCCGAAGCGAACAGCCGTCCGAACCAGGGGGCTTCGGCCTCGACACGATGTTCGACGTCGCCCGGTTCGCCGCCCGGACCACGCGACTCGACGTCGCCGCGCGGGAGAGCGGTCGCCTGCTGAACGCGGTGCGCGAGGAACTGCGCGATCCGCTCACACCCGTCCTCGCTCTCGGAACGGCGGCTTCCGCCGCGGTCGGGTCCACGGTGGACTCCGCTCTGGTGGGCGGTGTGATGGCCGGCAACGCCCTGGTCAGCGGAACACAGCGGGTCCGCGCCGAACGGGCCCTGCACAGCCTGCTCCTGACCCAGAAGCAGACCGCACGCCGGGTGACGTGGGCCCCGCCCGATCGGGTGCACACACAGGCGCCGTTCTTCGCAGGCCTGGACACGGCCACCCAGGACACCGTCGACGCCGACCGACTCCGGGTCGGGGACATCATCGCGCTGGGCCCCGCCGACGTCGTCCCCGCGGACGCCAGGCTGCTGGTCAGCGGACGCCTCGAGGTCGACGAAGCGAGCCTGACCGGTGAGTCGGCGCCGGTCGCCAAGGACCCCCGGGCCACGCCCGGCGCGGAACTCGCCGACCGCTCCTGCATGGTCTACCAGGGCACGACCGTGCTCGCCGGCAGCGGCTACGCCGTCGTGGTGGCCGTCGGCGCACTCACGGAAGCGGGGCGCGCCGCCGAACTGGCCGGAGCCGCGACCGTCCCGACAGGTCTGGAAGGCCACCTGGCGACGCTCACCAAGGCCGCGCTGCCGGCGGTCGGGATCGGCGGCGCCGCGGTCACCGTGCTCGGTCTGCTGCGCGGAGTGCCGGTGCGCGAAGCCCTCGCCTCCGGGGTGGCGGTCGCCGTGGCCGCGGTCCCGGAAGGCCTGCCCCTCGTCGCCACCGTCGCCCAGTCCGCGGCCGCCCGCCGCCTGTCCCGGTACGGGGTCCTGACCCGCTCCGCCCGCGTCCTCGAAGCCCTCGGCCGTGTCGATGTGGTCTGTTACGACAAGACGGGCACGTTGACCGAAGGTCGGCTCACCGTCGCCCGGGTCACCGCGCTGGACCACGAGCTGGAATTCGACAGTCCCGCCGGACGGCACCTGCTGCGGACCGCGGCACGCGCCTGCCCTCGGCCCGACGGGGACAGGGCGGCCGCGCACGCCACGGACCGGACCGTCCAGGACGCCGCGAAGCGGCACTGCGCAGCGGACGACAGCTGGCACCTGGTCGCCGAACTGCCCTTCGAGACATCCCGCGGTTACGCCGCTTCCTTGGGCACCGACGCCGGACGCCCGTTCCTCGCGGTCAAAGGCGCCCCCGAGACCGTGCTCGCCCGCTGCGCCGCCGCGGTCGCCCTCCCACCCGCCGGCGACGGCGACGCCGTCCGGGCCCCCTTCGACGCGGTCCTGCTGCACACCGCGAACGAACTGGTGCGTCGCCTCGCCGGCGACGGCCTGCGCGTCCTGGCCGTCGCCGAGGCCACCCCGGCCGAGGCCCCCCGCCCCGGGCACGACGTGCCCGCGCTCGCCCGCGACCTCACCTTGCTCGGCTTCCTGGCCATCGCCGACGCTCCCAGGGACGGGGCCGCGGAGACCGTCAAACGTCTCGACGACGCCGGCGTTCGCGTCACCATGATCACCGGGGACCATCCGGCGACCGCCGCAGCCGTCGCACAGGAACTGGGAATCCCCCGCGCGGACGAGGTGGCGACCGGGAGCGAGCTCGACCGCCTCCCCGAACAGAGCCGGATCGAAAAGGTCGCCCAGACCACCGTCTTCGCGCGCGTCTCCCCGGAACACAAGGTCCGCATCGTCCAAGACCTCCAACGAGCCGGGCGGGTGGTCGCCATGGCCGGCGACGGCATCAACGACGCCGCCGCCATCCGGCTCGCCGACGTCGGCATCGGGTTGTCCACGGGCGGCGGCGCCGCCGGCGCCGCCGCCGACCTCGTCTTCACCGACCCCGACCCGACCCGCATCCTCGACGCGCTACTCGAAGGCCGCACCCTGTGGCGCAGCGTCCGCGACGCGGTGGCCATCCTGGTCGGCGGCAACGCGGGAGAGGTCGCCTTCACCCTGCTCGGCACGGCCCTGTCCGGCCGCGCCCCACTGGGCACCCGCCAACTGCTGCTGGTCAACCTGCTCACCGACATGCTGCCCGCACTCGCGGTCGCACTCGCCCCGGTCCGCAACCCGGTCCCCGGCGAGGACCCGCTGGCCGACGGCCCGGTGACCTCGGAGCTCGGCCGCGACCTCGGCGGCGTCCTCGCCGTACGCGGCACCGCCACCACCCTCGGAGCCGTGAGCTCCTGGCAGATCGGCCGCATGACGGGACTGCGGACCCGGGCCGCCACGATGGGGCTCGCCGCGCTGGTCGGCACGCAGTTGGGCCAGACGCTCATCACCGACTGGCGCAGCCCGCTCGTCCTGGCCACCGTGGGAATCTCCACCGCCGCGCTCGTCACCGTCGTGCAGACGCCCGGGGTCAGTCATTTTTTCGGCTGCACACCTCTCGGGCCGGTCGCATGGGCGACGGTCGCTTCCTGCTCCACCGCCGCGACCATCGCCGCCGCCGTCGCTCCGCGCCTGCTGACCGACGACGAAGCGCGGGCGGACGCGTCATGAGCGGCACGCCGCGCCAAGCCGATGCGCCGTCGTCTCGCCGATGACCGGATAGCCCGTCGCTGCCAGGCGTCGGCCCGACTCCGCGGTGAACGCGTTCTGCGAAGACGGGCCTGGTGTGCGAGAAAGGAAAGGAGAGCATCGAGTCGCCGTCCGCTGACGGCGCCGGCGTGACGGGGCGCCGACGGCCACGTCGCCGGCACTCAACGTCGGCAACGTCGCCCGCGCACGGTGCTCCGGTTGAACCTCCCGGAAAGCACGATGAGTTCGCCCGACGGCACGCGCCGGGCGCAGCGCGCAATGGAGAACCACATGAACGACGATTCCGCCGAGATCGGCCCCATCGACTATCTCGTCCTCGAATTCCCCGGCAGCCGCATGACCGGCGAAGGCCTTCCGGCGCTCGTCGACCTGGTCGACCGCGGACTCATCCGCATCCTGGACCTGAGGTTCGTCAAGAAGGAGCTCGACGGCTCGGTCACCGCGGTCGAGATCGGCGACCTGACAGGCGACGGGCACCTGGACCTGGCGGTATTCGAAGGCGCCTCGTCCGGTCTCCTCGGCGATGACGACATCGACGAGGCAGGCAGCGTCCTGTCGCCAGGCAGTTCAGCCGGCCTCCTCGTGTACGAGAACACCTGGGCGGCACCCTTCGCCACCGCCATGCGGCGCTCGGGTGCCCAACTCGTCGCGAGTGGCCGCATCCCGGTCCAAGCGGTGCTGGACGCCCTGGAGTCCGCCGAGGCACGGGATGCAGAAGCCCCCTAGGGACACGCGGAACCAACGTGCTGACCACCGCGGCGCCACGCCGCACGAAGAAGGGAACACCGACATGCCAGGCCTCATCCGCGGAGTCGCGCGTACGGCAGTCGTCGCCGGTACCGCCACCGCCGTGTCCAACCGCGTCTCGCGACGCCAGCAGGGCCGATGGGCCGAGCAGGAGGCGGCCGCCGCACCACCGCCTCCGCCCGCACAGTACGCCGAAGAGCCTCCGGCAGCGCCGCCCGACGACACGAGCGACAGGCTGGCTCAGCTCAAGGAACTGGGCGCTCTCAAGGAACAAGGCGTGCTTACCGACGCCGAATTCGCCGAACAGAAGGCCAAGCTCCTCGGCTCCTGACCAGGCCCCGCCTTCCACACCGACTTCCCCGGCGGACCCCTGCGACCGGAGTCTCCCGGGTCGCCCCCCGGCAAGGACAAGGCCCGCGGCACCGGGGAGTGGATGTCCGTCATGGCGGGCGTGGTGCCTCGTCCCGCCTGAGATGCCTCCGTGGGCATGGGGTCCTACGGTCGGAAGAGGGCCCGGTATGCCTGAGGGCGACGGTCGCGCCCGGCAACCACGAGGTGAGGCTCGGGCATCGACGCCCGACGGGAGCCGCTGTGGCGGTCCCGTAAGTGACCCGTACCGGCCCGGATCACCGGTCCCTGGTGGTCCTCCGCCGGGAGGAGGCGGCATGACGGCGCCATCGGAACGTCCGGACGGCCCAAGCGCCGACCGGGCGCCGCAGGCCGGGGAGTCCGCGGAGAGCGGGCGTGTGCGGCGAGCTGCGGCATGGGCGAAGCGGAAGTACGCCGGGTCCTGGGCCGAACACCTGTGGGGCCAACTGGACGCGGTGGACTTCATCAACCGGTCCATGCTCCTGGCCGCCACACTCCTTCTGTGTGCCGTCCCGTTCCTCCTGGTGCTCGTCGCCTTGGAGGGGCGTTCGGCCGCCTCGGGTCTGTCGCGCCGCATGGGCCTCAACAAGGAGGCGGCCGACGATGTCGGTCAGCTGTTCACGACCTCGGCCGACACGTCCGCGGCCGTCACGGGTTTGTCGTGGGCGTTCTTCATCCTGGCCGGCATCGGCGCCGCCACCGCCGTTCAGCAGGTCTACCAGCGGGTCTTCGACGTGCAACCCCGGCGGACGCGGGACCGGCTGGGCGCGCTGGCCTGGCTGGCCCTGCTGGTGGGCGTTTTGAGCCTGGCCGGCTGGGTGATGCCGGGGCTGCACGCGAGCGTGCCGGTGCTCTTCTGGATCGTCAGCCTCGTCCTGGTCACCGCCTTCTGGTGGTGCGGGATGTGGCTGCTGTTGGCCGGAGGGCTCGGCTGGCGGAGGCTGCTCCCCTGCGCCGTCGCCACGGGTGCCTGCTGGACGGGCATGCAGGCTGTTTTCTCCGTCATCTTCTCCGGCATGATCACCGAGTACGACCGGAAGTACGGCTCGATCGGGGTCGTCTTCGCCTTCATGTCGTTCTTCATCGCCATCGGCGTGGTGCTCATCCTGGGCGCGGCGCTGGGCCTGGTGTGGCAGGAGCGCGGTCTGTCGTTCCGAGCGGCCGTGGCGAAAATGCGGCGGACGTCATGACCCGCAGCGGTCTGGTCGACCGGTGGATCCGCCACACGGCGGGGCGGGCCGTCGGCTTCACCCGTTTCGGAGGATGGCCCACCCCGGGCGGCGGGCGCATGGTGCGAGGGAAGCGCCAACGACGGGAGGTGCCCGATGGACGGCTCGATGAACCTGGCGTACGACTATCCGGTGCTCGGGGCTTTCTGGACGGTGATGTGGGTCGTCCTGGGGTTCCTGTGGCTCGTCCTGCTGATCGGGGTCATCGTCGATGTCTTCCGCTCTTCGGACCTGAGCGGACTGGCGAAGGCCAGCTGGCTTGTCCTTGTGATCATCATCCCGTTCATCGGCGTGCTCATTTACGTAGCCGTCCGCGGCGGCGACATGAGCAGCCGCGTCGGACGGTGAGTCGGCGAGGTCGGTCGCTGTCGCAGCGGGCGCGCGAGTAGCACGCGCGGTGGAAGTGCGGTTCAGTGGGACAGAGGGCAGTTGATCATCACCAACCCCCTGGTGCCGCTGATGCACGATCCGGTCGCGTCCGATCCGCCCGGTCTCCCGGAAGACCGGAACGTGCCGCTGACCGGCGAACCGCTGCTCGAGGTGCGGTTCGCGGTTCCGGCGGCTCCCAAGGCCTTCGTGCGCAGGCCGGCACTCGCGGCGCGCGTGACCGAGGGGGTCCGTGGGCCGCTCACCCTGGTCAGTGGTGCCGCCGGCGCCGGGAAGACCGCGCTCATGGGTGACTGGGCCCGGTCCGGTTCGGTACCTCGCGCGATCGCGTGGGTGACGGCGGAGCCTCGGGATACGCCGGAGCTGTTCTGGGCCCACGCGCTGGAGGCGCTGCGGCGGACCGGCGTTCGGCTGCGGCCCGAGGTGCCCGCGCCGGCGCGGGGCCACGGGGTGGACGGGTCGTTCCTGACCCGGGTCGCCGCCGCGCTGGCCGCCCGAGCGGAGCCGACGGTGCTGGTGGTCGACCAGTTCGACGGACTTGCGGCGGGAGGGATCGCCGACGGCCTGCACTTCGTGCTGGCGCACGCCAACGGCCGGCTACGGCTCGTGCTGACGAGTCGGACCGACCCCTTGATGCCACTGCACCGCTACCGGGCCTCGGGCGACATCACCGAAATCCGCAACGCGGATCTGGTGTTCACCGCCGCGGAGGCGGGGGAACTGCTGCGCGTGCACGGGCTGGACGTCTCCCCGGCGTGTGTCGAACTGCTGGTCCAGCGCACCGGGGGTTGGGCGGCGGGGGTCCGCCTGTGCGCGTTGGCGATGCAACGCAGCCACGACCCGGAGGCGTTCGTCCGCGAGTTCGACGCGGATCGTACGGCGGTCGCGGACTACCTGATCGCCGAAGTCCTCAACGCGCAGCCGCCCGCCACGCAGGACCTTCTGCTGCGCTCGTGCGTCACCGACCGGGTCCTCCCCGATCTCGCCGACGCGCTGACGGGCCGCCAGGACGCGGGATGGACGCTCGCCCGGCTGGCCGGAGCCAACGCCTTCCTCGAGCGGATCGACGGGGCCGGGTGTTCCGGGGGAGCGTGGTATCGCTTCCACCCGCTGTTCGCGGAGGTGCTGCGCGCCCACCTGCGGTACCAGCACCCGGGACTGGAGCCCCGCCTGCGTGGCCGCGCCGCGCGATGGCTCGCCGAGGCCGGCCACGTGGACGACGCGGTGGCACAGGCCGCCGCCGCGGGTGACTGGCTGTTCGCGGCGGCATCGGTCATCGACGATCTGGCGATCGCCCGCGTCGCCGACGGGTGGCAGACCAGCGCATTCGCGCGGATGCCGGCGGACCTGCCGGACGCCGCTTGTGCCCTGGTCACGGCGGCGTGCCGTCTCGCGGCCGGCGACATCGACGGCTGCGCCGCTGGGCTGCGGCGCGCGGACGCGGGTCTGACCGACTCGGCCGATCCGCGCCTGCTGCTTGGCCGCGCTGTGCTTGGGATGCTGGTCGGCCGGCGAACGGGCGATCCCGCCGTCGGAGATCAGGCGGCACGCGCCGAAGACCTGCTGCGCCGAGTACCGCAACGGCTGCGCGAGCAGCACGTCACGGCGGTGGTGTCGGTGGGCCTGGGAGCAGCCGAACTGGCCGCCGGGCACCTCGACCCGGCTGAGGCAGGCCTCCAGGCCGCCGTCGCCGCCTGCGGCTGCCCCTATGCCGAAGCCCCACTCTGTGATGCGCTGGGCTGTTTGGCCCTGGTGGAGCTTCTGCGGGGACGGCTGCGGGAAGCGGAGGCGCGCGCGTCCGAGGCCCTCGCCAAGGCGCGGCGATCCGCAGTGCGCGGTCCGCCGACTGGCCTTGGCCACGTAGTGCTGGCCGCCGTCGCGGCGGAGCGCGACGACCTGGAGACCGCCCGCGCCGAACTCGGCACCGCGCACGCGTCGGCGCGACCTCCCGTGGAGCCACTCGTCGCGGTCCAGGCCGCGGTTGTCGGGGCCAGGCTCGCCACCGCCGCAGGCGACTGGGAGGAAGCGCTCGCGCTGCTGCACGGCGCCGAACTGTCGCTGCGTACCGCCTTCCTGTCGGACTGGGAGGTCGACGAACTCGCCATCGCAAAGTCCGTGGCGCACCTGGCACAGGGCGATGCCGACGCGGCGCTCGCCGTCCTGGGCCCGGCCCCGGCCGGCCGACCCGAGCACACCGTGGCCGAAGCCCGCGCACTGCTGGCCGTGGGAAGCGGCGAACGGGCGCTCGCGCTGCTGGCCGGCCTGGGCGACGACAGGTCCTCGACAGCCGCCTGCCTCGCCGAAGCACGCCTGCTCCAGGCCGAGGCCGCAGCTGCGTCCGGCTCCCCGTGCGAGGCCGAGCGCCGACTGCGCCAGGCGCTGGAGTTGGCGCGGCCGGAGCGACTGCGTCGCGTCTTCGTCGAGCACGGCGGCCCGTGGCTGCGTCAGTTCCTGCGCCAGGACCCGCAGTTGGCGCGGGCGCACGCCTGGCTGCCGGAGCGCGCTGTGGGTTCACCGCCCCTCGGCGCGCGAGAGCGGACCCCCACGCCGATCACGCCGCTCAGCGACCGGGAGCGTGACGTGTTGGTCCAGGCCGCGCAGTTGTCGTCCAACGAGGAGATCGCGGCCGCCCTGTACGTGTCCGCCAACACGGTCAAGACCCACCTGACGAGCATTTACCGCAAGCTCGGCGTGTCGCGGCGCAGGGACGCGGTCCGCAAGGCCCGCGATCTGGGGATCCTGTGACCCCGGACGCGGGATTTCGCCCGGAGCGGGCGATGCGCGGTGCGCGTGCACCGGTCGACGATGGAGAGCAGCCCTTCCCGTTCCGACCCCGGTTTCGAGGACGTGCCGTATGCGCTACGAATTCCGCGTCGCCGGCGATGTGTCGGAACCGGTCGGCGGGGCCTTCCCCGAACTCGACCGGGCACGCGTGCCCGACCAGACGCTGTTCTTCGGCACCGTGACGGACGAAGCCCACCTCTACCAAGTGCTCATGCGGTTCCAGTCGCTGGGCCTGCACGTGCTGGAAATGCGGCAGTTGCCGCAGGAGACCCGTCAGGAGGAGTCGTGACCTCCCCACGTCCACACCCGGACTCCCCGGAACTGCAGGGCGCGCTGGAGGCGGTCGAGACCGCGTACAGCCGTGTAAGCGCCGTTCCGCACCCGGACCAGCGGCTGCTCCACGAACTCCAGCGGTACGCCCGCGAACTGGGCGCGGCGGCCGACCGGTCGCTGCCCGAGGGACGGCACGCCGGGTCCAGGCACGTCAGACGCCGCTGCGTCGCCGCCCACCGGGGCGCAGAGTGGATCCTCGCGCACTACCGCTGACCAGGCGCACAGCCGCGACCGCGCGGCCGAGCGCCCGCGGCGGTCTGGTCCGCCGGGCCGCCTTACGGGACCGCGCGCCCTGCGCGGCGGCTCCTACCTCTGCCACGCCTCCTACTGCCGCCGCTACCGCGTCTCCGCGCGGATGCCCGACACCCCCGACTCGTCCACCGGCGACATCGGCTTCCGCTGCGCGGGAACGATGTCGCCGCCTGCGGACGGCGGATGAGCTGGACGCGGGCGATCCCGAGTGCTGCGCCGTGGCGTCACCCACCCGTTGCGGGGACGGGCCGGCAGCTGATCAGGATGCCAGGCCGGCAACGCGGTCCGCTGTCGCGTGTCCCGTCCGCGATGTCGTCGCCCGCGTCTCCCGATCAGGGGTGATGGCGGCTTCGAGCATGGCGAGCAGCGTCGCGTCGCGGCGGTCGGCGGGCAGTTTCGCGACGACGGCGACGGCGTACTCCAGAGATTGCCGGGCGGGGCCGGACAGCCACAGGCGTGCACGTGTTCGAGCGGCCAGGCCCGTGCCCTCGGGACGACCGGCCAGGTGGGCCCGCCGCCGCTCGGCGTGGCGCCGCCGACGGGCGAGTCCGGCATCGCCGGAGAACCGCATCGCCACCTCGAGCACGGCCACGAGCGTGGCGGCTCGCTGCTCGGCGGTGCGCGGCGGACAGGACTCGAGCGCGGACGCGTACGCGACGAGCCCGCCTCGGCGCGCGCCCTCCACGTTGTCGTTGGCCAGGATCGCCACCATGGCGACCAGGCGGTCCGTGCAGGCGGGCGTGTCGCTGAACGGCACCCCCGCCACGAGGCTGACGTACTCCATCAAGCACGCCCCGTCCTGCGGATGCACATGCATGCCCCGGCTCAGCGCGGACGCGGCCGCCGGGGCCTCCGGATGCGACAGCATCGCCACCCGCCCTCCTCGACGTCGACCGAAACGGCCGTGGTGAAGTGATCCACACCACAGTTCATGATAGACATTTCGCCCATAAGGGAACCTGTCGAGCCGCACCGCCGAGACACTGAGGAAAGCCCGTGGACCTTGCTGCGGTGATCGTCATCGTCGTGGTGGCGCTGTCCTTCGACTTCACCAACGGCTTCCACGACGCGGCCAACGCGATCGCCACGTCGGTGTCGACCCGCGCACTCACCCCGAAGATCGCCCTGGCGATGGCCGCCGTCATGAACCTCATCGGCGCCCACATGGGCACCGGGGTGGCCAAGACCGTCGGCTCCGGCATCATCGACACTCCCACCGGCCGCGGGGGACTGCTCGTCGTCTTCGCGGCGCTCATCGGCGCCATCGCCTGGAACCTGATCACCTGGCGCCTGGGCCTGCCGACGTCCTCGTCCCACGCCCTGATCGGCGGCCTGGTCGGCGCGGCGCTCGGCGCCTCGACCGGGGTGAAGTGGGGCGAGCTGGTCGACAAGGTCGTCATCCCGATGCTGGTGTCCCCGCTGATCGGGTTCACGATCGCCTACCTGCTCATGGTCACCATCCTGTGGCTGTTCCGACGAGCCCAGCCCAAGGCCACCAACCGGCGGTTCAAGGTCGCCCAGACCGCCTCGTCGGCGGCGATGGGACTCGGCCACGGCCTGCAGGACGCCCAGAAGACCATGGGCGTGATCGTCCTCGCGTTGGTCACCGTCGGCTACCAGGAAAGCTTCGACGTGCCCGAATGGGTCATCTTCTCCGTCGCCCTCGCCATGGCCGCCGGAACCTACGCGGGCGGCTGGCGCATCATCCGCACGCTCGGCCGCCGCATCGTGCACCTCGACTCGCCCCGCGGGTTCGCCGCCGAGGTCACCGCCGCCGGCGTGCTGTACGCGACGGCGTTCATCTGGAAGGCCCCGATCTCCACCACGCAGACCATCACCGCAGGCGTCCTCGGCGCCGGTGCCACCCGGCGCCTGTCCGCGGTCCGCTGGGGCGTCGCGCGGAACATCGTCGTCGCCTGGGTGCTCACCCTCCCCGGCGCCGGCCTCGTCGCCGCGGTGATCTACCTCATCGCCCACGACCTCTTCCGCATCTGACGACCCGCCGCCCACACCGAGTGGCCTCTCCGTCGTCGGCGAAGTGGCGTCGCTCCCCGCGCCGCGGTCGATCGCCGACCGCGGCGCGGGGGCCGAGCCGGCCGGACTACTGACGGGCCAGATGCATGCGCATCTCGCTCTCCGCGTCGGTGATGAGCTCGCCGGACACGTCGATCGTCACGGTGTGCAGCGTGCCGGTGAAGCGGAAGGGCGAGGTGTATGCGGGGGTCACCGACGGTCCGGGGTTGGCTCCGCAGGTGACGCCGCCGGGGTTGAACATGATCGGTGTGGTGACCGGAAAGTCCTTTGCGCCGACGAGTTGGCGGTCGATGTAAAGCTGGGCCCGGCACGGCACGCCCTTGCCGGTGGCGAGGTCAGGCTTGCCGGTCGGCTCGAATTCGAACCGCAGCTCGTGCCGGCCTTCGGGTACCGGACCCTCGGAGGTGACGGTGTCCCACGTGCGGCGGACGTAATTGTGCGTGTAGTGCAGCTTGCCGTCCTTGAGGTAGAGGGCCCAGCCGCCGGCGCTGGTGCCCTGGCTCATCAGCACGCCTTCGGCGCCGCCGACGGGGATCTCCACATCGGCGGTGATGCTGTGGGGGCGGTTGAGCACCCGGGGGGAGACGGACGCCGGAAGGGTCTGGGTGCCGGGCCGGAAGGTGAACGAATCGCGGGCTTTGGTGATCTGGGGGCGTTCGACCATCATGCGCGCGAGGGTGCTGCTGTCGATGGGCAGCACTCCGTACTTCCCCGCCTCGACGTACCAAAGGGCGATCATCTCGATCAGCTTGTCGCGGTGGTCGTCGGCGATGTCGCGGGTCTCGGCGAAATCCTCGTCGACGTGGTAGAGCTCCCAGTTGTGGGCATCCAGCGCCGAGAGCATCTCGGAGGTGATGGGGGTGCCGAACGGCTTGTCCGACTCCGTGAACGAGGGACCCGGCCACGGGCATACCGCGCGCCATCCGTCGTGGTCGATGGCGCGGTGGCCCAGCATCTCGAAGTACTGGGTGCGGTGGAGGCTGGGCGCGGACGCATCGTCGAAGGTGTGGGCGAAGCTGACGCCGTGGAGGGGCGATTGGGTGACACCCTTGATCGTCTCGGGCGGTTCGACTCCGAGGACGTCCAGCACGGTGGGGACCATGTCGATGAGGTGCGCGTACTGGGTGCGTACCTCACCCCGCGCCTTGATTCCGCGCGGCCAGTGGACCAGGAACGGGTCGCTCGCGCCGCCCCGGTAGGTCTCCCGCTTCCAGCGCCGGAAGGGCGTGTTGCCCGCCCACGTCCAGCCCCAGGGGTAGTGGTTGAACGTCGTGGGGCCACCGAGGTCGTCGATCGCCCTCAGGCTGTCCTCGAGGGGCTCGGGCGCGTTGTTGAAGAACTGCGCCTCGTTGGCGGTACCCGTCGCACCGCCCTCAGGACTGGCGCCGTTGTCCGAGACGACCATGATCAGCGTGTTGTCGAGTTCACCGGTCTCGTCGAGGAAGTCGATCAGGCGGCCGATCTGGTGGTCGGTGTGGGACAGGAAGCCCGCGTAGACCTCCATCATGCGTGCGGCCAGGCGCTGGGCTTCGGGCGGGAGGGACTCCCATTGCGGCACGTCCGGGTCGTGCCGGGAAAGCTCGGCGTCGGATGGTGCCACCCCGAGTCGTTTCTGGTTGGCGAAAGTCTTCTCCCGGTACACGTCCCAGCCGTCGTCGAACTGACCGTGGTAGCGGTCGGCCCATTCCTTGGGGACGTGGTGCGGGGCGTGCGTGGCGCCGGTGGAGAAGTTCATGAAGAACGGCTTGTCGGGGGCGACCTGCTTGGCGTCCGCGATGAACGCCATCGCTTTGTCCGCCATGTCCTCGGTCAGGTGGTAGCCCTGCTCCGGTGAAGCAGGGGGATCGATCTGGTGGTTGTCGTAGACCAGGTCCGGATACCACTGGTTGGTGTCGCCGCCGAGGAATCCGTAGAACCGCTCGAAGCCGCGTCCCAGCGGCCAGCGGTCGTACGGTCCTGCCGGAGACTCCTGCTCCGAGGGCATCAGGTGCCACTTGCCGAGCATGTACGTGTTGTATCCGTGCTGCAGCAGCATCTCCGACACGAAACCGTTCTCGAAGGGGATGTTGCCGTTGTAGCCGGGATAACCGGTGGCCATCTCCGTGACCGCCGCCAGGCCGTTGGCGTGGTGGTTGCGGCCGGTCATGATGCACGATCTCGACGGCGAGCACAGGGCCGTGGTGTGCATGTTGTTGTACAGCAGGCCCCCGGCGGCGAGCCTGTCCAGGTTCGGGGTCTGTATCGGGCTGCCGTAGCAGCCGAACTGCCCGTAGCCGGTGTCGTCCAGGACGATGAACAACACGTTCGGCGCCCCGGGCACGGCGCGCATCGGCTCCGGCCACGCCGGGCTGGACTGGTCCGTCGTCCGCCCGATGACTCCAGGAAACGCACTGCCCGGCTTGTACTCGTTAACAGGCATCGCGCCCGTCCTCCTTCTGGTCGATCCCATGCGGGTACGTCGCTCTGGCAGGCGGAGGGACGTCATGGGGTGGCCGAAGGAGTCGGTCAGGCGTACCGTGCCCGCCCAGCACACGTGCGGGCGTCGACGAACCGGTTCCGGCTATCGCGGAGACCGTGGAACGCCCGCGAAGACGCGCGTAGTGACACAAGGCCCCCGCTCCACTCGAACGGCGGGTGCCGCGAGATGGCGCACGGCATATACGGGTAGGCGACCCACCGTTGAGAGTTTCGGGTCCCACCCTTCTGCGCGCATCGCACGATATTCATCGTAGGGGCCGCCCGAGGCGGATGCCAGTTGGGTGTGCGCCGTGTTTCCGGCACGCTTTTCCGGGTAATTCCCAGTGCGTTCGACATGCCTCTGCGGTATGGCAGGCGGACAATGGACCGGGCCCACGTACTCCCGCCCTGGGCGGTCGCGCACGGCGACTGTCAAGTCGTTCGCCCAGGGAATGGCCAGGAAATACAGCGATTTTCCGCCGTCCGATGCGCGGAGGTGGCATTTCATGTTTGGGCACTGGTATCCGCTCACCGAAAGCGGGGACGTCTTTTTGAAGTCCGCGCCATTCCGGGCTGTGGAATCCGTGGACGTCGCCGCGCCGCCTGCGCGCAGCTGGGAGATCATGACCGGCGATTCTCTGGTCAAATGGACGTTGGCGTTCACCGCTCTTGTCTGGCATCCGGACCCGCCGTCCGGCCCGGGGACGACTCGCGAGGTTACGCTGCTGCGGCTGCTCACCGTACGCGAGCGCTTCTTCCGATGGGAGGAGAACAAGCGCTACACGTTCAGCGCCGTGGGCGCCTCCCTCCCCGGACTGCGCCACGTCGCGGAGGACTGGGTCGTCGAACCCGCTCCGGGCGGCTCGCGTCTCACCTGGACCCTCGCCGCCCAAGCAGCCGCGCCCGCCACCCCGCTGCTGTGGGCGAGCCGCCCGCTCGTCAAGGTCATGCAACGGCACGTCCTGCGCGCGGTCCGACTGCACGCGGAGGACCGGAACGCGCCGCGCTCACGGGCACGGTCCGGATAGCCCCTGCTCGGCGAAGGCCGAAGCGGCGTGGCCGTGATCGGGGTCATGGCGGCCGACACCGAGTCCGGCATATGGTGTGAAACGAATCTGCCCCGGGCCGCCTCGAAAAGATCGTGGTCGTTGCACTGCCGGGCTCGTTTTCAGGCGCCAAAGAGGGAGAGCTTCATAAAGTGCAGCAGTCCTCCCTGAACGATGTGCGCGTTCGCGCGGTCATACAGACCCTCGGTCCCTATAGGTGGCGCAGGCTCACCCCCGAGATGGTGAGTCGTCGCGCACTTGCGGCCGTTGATGGTCACGCAGCGACCGGTACGGTGCCCGTGACGCGGCACGACGAGCGAATCGACGTGCTCCTCGAGTTTCTGGGGTGCTGTTCCTGGCGCACCCTGACAGTCGACGCCTTGAGCCGCCGGCTGGTGACCGCTCTGGACACCTGGCGGACGGAAAGCCAATGGCTCGAGATCGAACTGCGTTGGCTGCTCGACGCCGAAGACTGAGAGCGGACCACGGCCCAGGGCCTGCCCGGCGACGCCCTGCGCGGTCATACGCAGACGCGACGCCCAGCCGCCGGGACCGCCGCCGGGACCGCCGCCGGGAAGGACGCCGACTTCCGCATGACCCGCGACCGTGCCGCACCCGCGCTCGTTCACCGCGCATGGAGACGGAACCACGCGCCGGGTCAGAACACCGCCTGGGCCACCAAGCGCACATGAGTTCGGCGCGCACAGCCACGGACTACGACGTGGCCGCAGCGTCCCGACTGCCCACGGCGGCGCACGTGGCCCTCGGGCTGCGGCGCCTCGGGCTCGGCAACCCGGATGCCGACGCTCCGCACGAGCCGGCCGATGCGCAACTGAGACCGCGGGCCGGTGCCGTACCGAGAGGCACGCCGCATCCTGCAGACCTGGTTGAAGGCGAGCGAGCGGGGCTGCCGCATTTGCCGGTGCCGCGATCGTCGTCGTGACGCCTCGCCGGACCGGTTCCCGGGCCCGGCGCGCACCAGGCGCCGAAGCGTGGGGCGTGGTCGATGCGGGCGCGTCCAGCCGCAACGCCCACCACGCGAGGCCGAGTCGCCGAGTCCTGCCGACCGGGTCAGGGTGGAAGACGGGGGACGTCCCGACACCACTGCCTCGTCTAGGAGGCCCACGATGACCACGAACACGCAGGGAACGAGTACAAGCCCCTTCGCCACCAAAGCCCCGTCAGGCTGGACCGTCTTCGCCGGGGTCATGATGATCTTCGGCGGCACCCTGGCGATATTCCAGGGCATCGCCGCCATCGCCGAAGACGACATCATCGTCAAGACGCGCAACTACTCCTTCTCGTTCAGCACCACCGGTTGGGGCTGGATCCACCTGATCCTCGGTATCGTCATCCTCCTCGCCGGCATCGCGCTGTTCAGCGGCGCCCTCTGGGCCCGCATCATCGGCGTGCTCCTCGCCGGGCTGAGCCTGGTCGCGAACTTCATCTGGCTGCCCTACTACCCGGTGTGGGCAATCGTGGTGATTGCGATCGACATCGCCGTCATCTGGGCCCTCTGCACCGGCCCACGACGAAGCAACGGGTAAGGCCGCCCGGTCGGTCCTGTCTCTGCAACACGAGCTCTGGACGTTCGGTGTCCACGGGCTAGGCCGGTGGTGTTCAAGTGCGCCATGTCGTCCTGGCCGACCTTGTTGACCTTGATGTCGATGGGGTTCCTCTTCTCCTCCCCGTTCGGATCGCCCCAGCCGTAGCGCTTGTAGATGTCCACGCGGACCTCGCGGCCCGGAACGCCGTCGCCGGTGGTGCCGCGCTGCTCGCCGGGGGCGGTCATTCGTCGGCGGGTGGGGTGGGGGCCAGGAGCTCGTGGGCTAGGTGGGTGACGGCGATGGCGCGGGGGGTTTGGCGGACGCCGTCCATTCGGGCGAGGACCAGGTCGAGCGGTGGGTGTTCGTTGGTGAGGGCGAGGGCGGCCACGCGGGCGCCGCTGTAGGTGTCGTCGGTCGCCGGGCGCTGGTGCAGGACGGAAAAGCCGTGGCCTAGTGCGACGAGGGAGCGGACCGCTTCGTAGTTCTGGGAGCGGTGGCGGACGACCGGGGTGATGCCGGTGGCTGTGACGAGCGACCAGAAGTAGTCGCGGCTGTGCGGCAGGTCGAGCAGGACGAACGGCTCGTGGGCGAGTTCGGTCAGGTCGATGGCGCCGCGGCCGGCGAGTGGGTGGTCGGCTGCGACGAGTGCGTGCGCGGGGAGGGACGTGATGGTCTCGCGCGCGATGCCGGGGCCGAGGCCGAGGTCGTACGTGACGGCGAAGTCGATACGACCGGTGCGCAGGGCCTGGTCGAGCTCGTCCGCTTCGCCTTCGACGACGTCGATCCGGAGCTGCGGGTGGCGTTCCGCCGCTGCGACCAGCAGCTCGGGGAGGACGAAGGCCGCGAGAGTGACGAAGCATCCGAGCCGGACCGGGCCGGTGAGCCCGCCCTCGACGCCGCGTGCTTCGGCGGCCACGTCGAGCGCGTGGCTGAGGAGTTCCCGAGCCTGCAGCAACAGGCGCTCTCCGGCGGGGGTGGCCACCAGGCCTTTGCCCTTGCGGCGGATGAACAGCTGCACGCCGAGCTCGTGCTCCAGGTTCGACACCGCGGTGGAGACCGCCGACTGGGCGATCAGCAGGCGCTCGGCGGCCGCGGTCATGCTGCCGGCCTCGGCGGCCACGACGAAGTAGCGCAATTGCGTCAGCGTGAACCCGACCGCTTCCGTCATGGCTCCCGCCACCTCCCGACTGTCATCTGAATCCAAGATGACCTAACACTAAAAGATCTGCTTTACCCAGGGTTCTGCCGCTCCCATAGTGGTGGTGCGGCCCCTCCGGCCGAACGCCCCCACCCTTACAAGCCCGGAAGGAAGGCGAACCGATGGTCCACGACCGGCTGCGGCGCTTCAACACGGTCGACACCTATCCCGAGCAGAACCTCGCCAACGACCTGGCCCAGGCAGTCGTCGCCGAGGACACCGTCTACCTGCGCGGCCAGATCGGGCAGGACCTGGAGACCCGCGAGAGCGTCGGTGTCGGCGACGTCGAGGCCCAGGCCGAGAGGGCGATGGCCAACATCGCCATGCTGGTGGAGGAGTCCGGCAGCGCGTTGGACGAGATCGTGAAGATCACGGTCTACCTCACCGACATCCGCTTCCGCGAGCCGGTCTACCGCGTCATGGGCCGCTGGCTCAAGGGCGTGCACTACGTCTCGACCGGCCTGGTGGTCTCCGCCCTCGCGCGGCCGGAGTGGTTGGTGGAGATCGACGCCACCGCCGTCATCCCGGCCTCGCGCCGGGCCGAGGCCGCCGCCATCCGCCACGCCAAAGCCGCCGAACGCGGGGAGCTGCTGTGACGTTCTCCATCGCCGCCCGGTGCCCCCGCACCGGGCAGGTCGGGGTGGCCATCGCCTCCTCCAGCCCGGCGGTCGCCTCCCGCTGTGCGCACGTGCGAGCGGGAGTCGGGGCGGCGTGCACGCAGAACGTCACCGACCCCCGGCTCGGTCCCCGGCTGCTCGACCTGATCGCCGCCGGGGCGAACGCGTCGGACGCCGTCCGTCACACCGCCGATACCGAAACCCTCATCGCCTGGCGCCAGGTGACGGCCGTCGGTGCCGCCGGTGACCCTGCCGCGTTCACCGGCGAAGGCGCGCTCGGCACCCACGCCCAGGCCGTCGGCGACGACTGCGTCGCCGCCGGCAACATGCTGCGGCACGACGGCGTACCGCACGCGATGGTCGCCGCCTTCGCCGCGCAGCCCGAACTCCCGCTCGCGCGGCGCCTCCTGGACGCGCTGGCGGCGGGGCTCTCGGACGGCGGCGAGGAAGGCCCGGTCCACTCGGCCGGGCTGCTCGTCGCGGACGCGGTGCCCTGGCCGGTCACGGACCTGCGCGTCGACTGGACCGAGGGCGACCCGGTCGCCGCACTCGGCACCCTGTGGCGGCTGTGGGAGCCGCAGCAGGACGCCTACGTCCAGCGCGCGCTCGCACCCGAGCTGGCGCCCAGCTACGGCGTCCCCGGGAACCTCTGATGCGGCCCGAGACAACCACCGAGACCACACCCGTTCAGGCCCCCGCAGCCGTCCGAGCCCTGCTGGCGGAGACGGTCGGGCGGACGTCCGACCGCCTCCTCTCGCTGTCGCACCGCCTGCACGCGAACCCGGAGACGGCGTGGGAGGAGGAGAAGGCGGCCCGCTGGACCGCCTCGCTCCTCGACGACTTCGGCTACACGGTCACGCCAGGCGTCTGCGAGCTGCCCACGGCCTTCGCCGCGCGCATCGGCAGCGGTCCACTGCACGTCGCGCTCTGCGCCGAGTACGACGCGCTGCCCGGCCTCGGGCACGCCTGCGGCCACAACCTCATCGCCTCCTCGGCGGTGGGCGCGGCCGCCGCCCTGGCCCGGGTCGCCGACGACCTCGGGCTGACCGTCACCGTCCTCGGCACCCCGGCCGAGGAGGGCGGCGGCGGCAAGATCCTCCTGCTGGAGCGCGGCGCTTTCGCGGGCGTGGACGTGGCGATGATGGTCCATCCCGGCCCGGTCGACGTCGCCGAGGCCGAGCCGTTCGCCGTCGCGCACCTGGGCGTCCGGTACACCGGCCGGGCCGCCCACGCCGCCGCCTATCCGGAGCAGGGCCGCAACGCCGCGGACGCGTTCACCGTCGCCCAGGTCGGCATCGGATTGCTCCGCCAGCAACTGCCGTCGAACACGCGGGTGCACGGGCTGGTGACGCGCGGGGGAGAGGCGCCCAACGCCATACCGGAGCGGACGGACGGGCGCTGGTACGTCCGCGCCGCGGACCTGGAAGAGCTGGAACGCGTCCAGGCCCGTGTCGAGGCGTGCTTCCAGGCCGGCGCCCTCGCCTCCGGCTGCACGCTGGAGATCGAGCCGGAGTCACCGCCGTACTCGGAGTTCCGCAACGACGCGGAGCTGGTCGCCCTCTACCGCCGCAACGCCGAGGGCATCGGCCGCCGCTTCGCGGCGCCCGGCGATCCGGCGGCGCGGATGAACCGGGCGTCGACCGACATGGGCAACGTCTCCCGCGTCGTGCGTGCCCTGCACCCGTACATCGGCATCGACTCGCTCCCCGCCGTCAACCACCAGCGCGAGTTCGCCGCCGCGTGCGCGACTCCGGCGGCGGATGCCGCCCTGCTCGACGGCGCGCTGGCGCTCGCGCTGACCGCGGCCGATCTCACCGCGGTCGGCTGAGGGCAGCGGACGATTCCGCGGCCCCTGCGTGCGGGGGTATGAGCCAGGGGCTCACAGATCCGGGCAGCCGGTGACCGCGCGGGCGTGCGCGGTCAGCAGGGCCACGGCCGTTCCGCGGTCGACCGCGGGGTTGTGGGCGACGATGTGGAGCCCGTAGCCGTCCTCCATCGCGACGAGGTTGCGTGCGAGGTCGTTCGGCGGGGCGGCGAGTGTGAAGACGCCTGCCGCCGCGCCGACTTGCAGCAGCGTCGAGTAGAGGGCCGCCTCGCGGGCGAACAGGGACGCCATGAGCGCCGCGTGCGCGGCGCTGCGGTCGGCGACGCCGTGCAGCTCGAACAAGAGCCGGTGTACCGCGTCGTCCGGGCCGGACGGCAGGCCGGAGGCGAGCGCGGCGCGCATGCGGGCCACCGGGCCGTCGGGTTCGTCGATGCGGCGCTGCCGTTCGGCCAGGTAGTTCTCGACGGCGTCCTGGTGGACGGCCACCACGAGGTCGTCCAGCTCCGGGTAGTAGTACAGGACCGATCCCGCCGAGACGCCCGCCTCGGCGGCGATGTCCTTGATGCGGAGGCCGGCCATGCCGCGGTCGGCGATGGCCCGTCCGGCGGCGTCGATGAGCGCTCCGCGGCGGGCTTCCTGGTTCTTGGGGCGTGCCATGCCCCCCATTCTCTGATGTGAATCGCAGATTTCACAATCCGATGCGCTTCTGCCATTGACGCACGCTTAACCCGTTGTTTGAATCTGCGTTCAAAGAACTCGGGCAGCTGTGCCAGACCCGGCGGACGTGACCGCGGTCGACTGCCCCTCGAGGACTCCTGAGGTTCCCCGCCATGAGCGACTCCACCCCCGCAAGCCGTATCCCCACGACCTCCGCCGAGTGGCGGCACCTGGCCTCGGGCCTGACCCCGCAGACCCGCGCCTTCGTCGACGGCGAGCAGCGCGACGCCCGCTCCGGCGCCACCTTCACCGACACCGACCCGGCCACCGGCAAAGCGCTCGCCGAGGTCGCCGCGTGTGACGCCGAGGACGTGGACGACGCCGTCCGTGCGGCCCGCGCCGCCTTCGCCGACGGCCGCTGGTCCGGGCTCGCGCCGGAGGCACGCAAGAAGCGCCTGCTGCGGCTCGCCGAGCTGATCGAGCGGCACGGCCCCGAACTCGCCCTGTACGACTCACTCGACATGGGCAAGCCCGTCGCCGAAGCGCTCACCGTCGACGTCCCCGGCGCGGCAGGCTGCTTCGCCTGGCACGCTGAGGCCGCCGACAAGCTCTACGACGAGATCGCCCCGGCCGCGCCCGGCAACCTCGCCCTCGTCCGCCGCGTTCCGCTGGGCGTCGTCGGCGCCGTCGTGCCCTGGAACTTCCCGCTCGACCTCGCCGCGTGGAAGCTCGCCCCCGCGCTCGCCGCAGGCAACAGCGTCGTCCTCAAGCCCGCCGAGCAGTCCCCGCAGTCCGCGCTGCTCCTCGCACGGCTCGCGATCGAGGCGGGCATCCCGGCGGGCGTGCTGAACGTCGTCCCGGGCCTCGGCGAGACCGCCGGACGCGCACTCGGCCTGCACGAGGACGTGGACGTGCTGGCCTTCACCGGCTCCACGGCGGTCGGGCGACTCTTCCTCTCCTACGCCGCGCGGTCCAACGGCAAGCAGGTCTGGCTGGAGGCCGGCGGCAAGAGCCCCAACCTCGTCTTCCCGGACGCCGATCTCGACGCCGCCGCCGAGCGCGCCGCCTTCGGGTTCTGCTTCAACGCCGGCCAGGTCTGCTCCGCCAACACCCGGCTGCTGGTCCACGAGGACATCGCCGAGGAGTTCACCGCCCGCGTCGCCGACCAGGCCGCCGCGTACGCACCCGGCGACCCGCTCGACCCGGCCACCCGGCTCGGCCCGCTCGTCGACGAGGCCCAGGCACAGCGACTCCAGGCCGCCGTCGACGCGGCACGCGCCGCGGGCGGACGCGTCGTCCTCGGCGGCACCCGACCCGACCGCGTCGGCGCCTACCTGCACCCGACGATCGTCAGCGGCCTGCCCGAGGACGCGCCGCTCGCCCGCGAGGAACTGTTCGGGCCCGTGCTGACGGTCCTGCCGTTCCGCGACGAGGCGGAGGCCGTCCGGATCGCCAACGACTCCCCCTACGGCCTGGCCGCCTCCGTCTGGACCCGCGACCTCGGCCGCGCCCACCGCGTCGCCGAGGCGCTCCACGCCGGAACGGTCTCGGTCAACACCGTCGACGCGCTGAGCCCCGCCACGCCCTTCGGCGGCTTCAAACAGTCCGGCTTCGGGCGCGACCTCTCCCTGCACTCCTTCGACAAGTACACCGGTCTGAAGACGACCTGGGTCTCCTTCGGCTGACGTTCGGCCCCCGCCGTCCTGCCTGAGCCTCCTCACCCCCCCGCATGAAAGGCACCACCATGAGCCGTGTCCCGATGACCCCCGACGAACTGAAGGCAGCGGACCGGGCCCGCATCATCCACCCGTATCTCCCCGGCTCCGTCTCGGAGCGTGTGGTCATGACCACCGGCTCCGGCTGCCGCCTCACCGACGCGGACGGCCGCTCCTACCTCGACGCCACCGGCGGCCTCTGGCTCGCGCAGATCGGCCACGGCCGCGAGGAGGTGGCACGGGCCGCCTACGAGCAGATGGCGCGGCTGGAGTACTTCACCAGCTTCTGGGAGTTCTCCAACGACCGCGCCATCGAGCTGGCCACCAAGCTCACCTCGATCGCCCCGGAGGGGCTGGGCCACGTCTACTTCACCTCCGGCGGCTCGGAGGGCAACGAGGCCGCCATCAAGATGGCCCGCTACTACCACCACCGGCGCGGCGAGTCCTCCCGCACCTGGATCCTGGCCCGCCACAAGGCCTACCACGGCATCGGCTACGGCGGCGGTTCGGCGACCGGATTCCCGGTCTACCACGAGGGCTTCGCCCCGATGATGCCCCACGTCTCCCACCTGACCCCGCCGTGGCCGTACCGCAGCGAGCTCTACGGCGGCGAGGACCCCTGTGACTTCCTCATCGCCGAACTGGAGCAGCGGATCGCGGAGATCGGCGCCGGCAACATCGCCGCGATGATCGGCGAACCCATCATGGGCGTCGGCGGCATGCTCGTCCCGCCGGCCGACTACTGGCCGCGGGTGCGCGAAGTGCTGGACCGCCACGGCATCCTGCTGATCCTGGACGAGGTGGTCACCGCCTACGGCCGCGTCGGCACGTGGTTCGCCGCGCAGCACTTCGGCGTCACACCGGACATCATCGTCACCGCCAAGGGCATCACGTCCGGCTACATCCCGCTGGGCGCGCTGCTCGTCGGCGACCACGTGGCCGAGCAACTGCTCGCCGACCACGGCTTCCCCATGGGCTACACCTACAACGGCCACCCGGTCTCCGCCGCCGTCGCCCTGGAGAACCTCGACATCATCGAGCGCGAGGGCCTCCTCGCCCGCGCCACCGAGATCGGCGGCCTCCTGCACCGCGAACTGGAGGCGCAGCTCGGCGACCTGCCCGTGGTGGGCGAGATCCGCTCGGTCGGCATGATGCTCGCCGTCGAACTGGTCGCCGACCGGACCACCCGCGAGCCGCTGCCGATGCCGCAGCCGCTGCTGCCCGACGTGATCCGCCGCGAGACGGGCGTCATCGTCCGCGACTGCGCCCACAGCCTGGTCCTCTCCCCGGCGCTGGTCATGACGGACGCGGAGGCCAAGGAGGCCGTCACCGCCATGCGTCAGGTCCTGGAGCGCGTCCAGCCGAGCGGCGAACTGCGCAACTGACCGGCTACCGGGCCGTCCCGCAGCCCCGGCCTCGACGGGACGGCCCGGTGTTCGCGCGAGCCCCCGCACAGTTCGCGTTGAACACCTCCACCGCCCCACGCCCCCCGAGGAGTTCCCGTGTCCACCATCTCCGCACCGGACGGCCAGGTATCCGCCCACAGATCCGACTCGGTGCCGAACCTGCACCGCAGCCTCGGCCGCTTCGACATCATGGCTCTCGGCGTCGCCGCGGTGATCTCCGCCGACGTGATCGGGCAGATCGCCACCGGCGGCGGAGAGGCCGTCACCTGGACGGCGCTGCTGGCCGTGTTCTTCCTCGTGCCCTACGCGCTGCTCTTCGCCGAGACCGGCGCCGCGTTCCCGCAGGAGGGCGGACCCTACGTGTGGGTCAACCTCGCCTACGGCCGCACCGCCGCCGCGCTGACCACGCTGCTGTACTGGGTCACCAACCCGGTCTGGCTGGGCGGTTCCCTCGTCTTCGCGGCCGCCGGCGCCTGGGACGGCCACATCACCTACCTCGGCAGCGGGACCTTCGCGGACTACGCCTTCAAGCTGGTCTTCATCTGGGTCTCGATCCTCACCGCGGTCGTGTCGCTGCGCAGAGGAAAGTGGATCACCACGGTCGGGGCCGTCGCCAAGGTCGCCGTGATGCTGAGCGTCACAGCCACCGCGCTCGTCTACGGCCTCCAGCACGGCTTCAAGGGCCTCTCAGGCACCGGCTTCGCGCCCACCACCGGTGGCTTCCTCGCCCTCGTGCCGGTCCTTCTCTTCGCCTACGTCGGATTCGAGGCCCCGAACGCCGCCGGCGAGGAGATGCGCAACCCCAAGCGGGACGTGCCGGTCTCCATCGGCGTCTCCGGCGCGGTGGCCACCTGCTGCTACCTGCTGCCCGTGTTCGCGATCCTCGCGGTGGTGCCCGCCGAACAGATCACCGGCGTGGCCGGCTTCCTCGACGCCGCCGCCCTCGTCTTCGACAGCTACGGCAGTGCCGGCCATGCGCTGCTGACCACGACCAGCGTCGTGTTCGTCTTCGTCCTGATGACCCAGGGCAGCGCCTGGATGATCGTCAGCGACCGGATGCAGGCCATGGCCGCCGCGGACGGGGGCTTCTTCAGCCGGGCGCTCGGTACGTTCCACCCGCGTCTGGGCACGCCTGTGCGGATGAACCTCGTCTCCGGCGTCACCGCGACGGCGTTCATGCTCGCCGCCACCCTCCTGGTCGACGGCAGCGCCGCGGCGGACTTCAAGGTCGTCCTGACGGTGGCCGTCACCACTCTGCTGCTCTCGTACCTCGCGGTGATCCCGGCGCTGGGCACCCTGCGCAAGCGCCACCCGCACGTTCAGCGGCCGTACCGAGTGCCGTTCGGCGCCTGGGGGTTCCGGATCAGCCTCGGTCTCGTCTACGCCTGGATCGTCCTGGGCTCGTTCGTCGCGCTCTTCCCCGGCCTCCTGGAGCGCCTGCTCGGCGTGGACTACGACTTCACGGGCACCTGGGGCGTCTCCCGCACGGTCTTCGAGACCTTCACCCTCGGCACCGTGGCGATCCTGCTCGCCGTCGGGGTCCTCGGCTGCGTCATCGGCGCCCGACTCGACCGCCGCGCCGCGCCGACCGCGGCCGCCTCAGCCGCCGACACCCTTCCGGAGTTCCAGGCGTGACCACTCCCAGCGCCGTGCCGCACCGCACCGAACACGACCTGCTCGGCGACCGCGACGTTCCCGCCGACGCGTACTACGGCGTGCACACATTGCGCGCGGTGGAGAACTTCCCGATCACCGGCATCCCTGTCAGCACCCACACCGAACTGGTCGTCGCCCTCGCCTGCGTCAAGCAGGCGGCGGCGCAGGCCAACCAGGAACTCGGCCTGCTGGACCGCCGCCGCGCCGACGCCATCGTCCGTGCCTGCCAGGAGATCCGCGCCGGCCGCCTCCACGGCGACTTCGTGGTCGACGTCCTCCAGGGCGGAGCGGGCACCTCCACGAACATGAACGCCAACGAAGTGATCGCCAACCGGGCTCTCGAACTCCTCGGACACCCCCGCGGCCACTACGACGAACTCCACCCGCTGGAGCACGTCAACCTCAGTCAAAGCACCAACGACGCCTATCCGACCGCCGTCCGCATCGCCCTCCAGACCGGCGCGCTGCACCTGCGCACCGCCTTGACCGGTCTCGCCGACGCCTTCTCGGCGAAAGCCGCCGAGTTCGCGCCGGTGGTGAAGATGGGACGCACCCAGCTTCAGGACGCCGTTCCCATGACGCTGGGGCAGGAGTTCGGCGCCTTCGGGGTCACGATCCGCGAGGACGCCGAGCGCCTTGCCGAAGCCGCCGCGCTGCTGCTGGAGATCAACCTTGGCGGCACCGCGATCGGCACCGGCCTCAACGCCCCCGACCACTACGCCGAAACCGTGTGCGCGCGGCTGCGCGACCTGACCGACCTGCCGCTCAGCACCGCGGCGGACCTGGTCGAGGCCACCTGGGACGCGGGTGCGTTCGTCCAGCTCTCCGGGGTGCTCAAGCGGATCGCGGTCAAACTCTCCAAGATCTGCAACGACCTGCGGCTGCTCTCCTCCGGCCCGCGCACCGGACTCGGCGAGATCAACCTCCCGCCGGTCCAGGCCGGATCGAGCATCATGCCCGGCAAGGTCAACCCGGTCATCCCGGAGGCGGTCAACCAGGTCGCCTTCCGCGTCGTCGGCCACGACACCACCGTCACCCTTGCCGCGGAAGCCGGCCAGCTCCAACTCAACGCCTTCGAACCGGTCATCGCTCACAGCCTGCTGGACTCCCTCGCCCTGCTCACCAGTGCCGGCCGGACCCTGACCGAACGCTGCGTCACCGGCATCACCGCCAACCCCGACCGTCTGCGCCGCAACGTCGACCGGTCGATCGGCACCGTCACCGCACTGAATCCCTTCATCGGCTACACCGCCGCCACCAGGGTGGCGGCCGAGGCCCTGGCGACCGGGCGCAGCGTCCGCGAACTTGTCCTGGAACACGGTCTCCTGACGGAAGATCAGCTCGACCGGCTGCTCAGCCCGGAGAACCTCGCTTTCGCGCCGAAGGCGCCACAAGAGGCCTGACGTCGCACGCCCGGCCCGGCTGGTCGGCCACATCCCACCAGCCGGGCGACCGCGAGCCGGTAGTCATAGGCGTCCGGACTCAGATCAACACGACGAAGCCGCAGAGGGGTACCTCTGCGGCTTCGCTGTGCTCAGTTGCGACGTGGCGCCGACGCCGGCTCCGCCGACGCGGCGCCCGGCCGGTCGGTGGTGCGGTACGCGAGGTAGCCCCGCTGGATGGCGATGTGGTCGGCGACGTACGCGGCGTCGTGCCAGACACCCCAGATGAAGCTCGACCCGCGGCGGGACAGCCAGGGCAGGCCGAGGAAGTAGACGCCGGGCTCAGAGGACACGCCTCGTCGCTGCTGCGGACGGCCGTTCTCGTCGAACGCGTCGACCTCGAGCCAGCTGTAGTCGGCGGCGAAGCCGGTCGCCCAGACGATCGAGGTGACGCCGGCCTCGGCCAGGTCGAGCTCCAGGCGGGGGTTGGCCGCGCATTCCGGCTCCGGCCCGAGGACGTGGGCCTCCCGCTCCTCGGGGAGGTCGAGTCCGTTGCGCTCGACGTACTCGTCGGCCGCACGGAGGAGCGCGAGGTAATTGGCGTCACCGAGCGCGATGTTCGCGGCGAGGTCCGGCGCGAAGCGCAGTACGCCGTCGTCGTAGGACGCGGTCAGGCCGACGAGCTCGATGCCGTCGGCGGCCAGGCTGCGGAAGTCCACGGTGTGGCCGCCGTGGGCACCGCTGACCGCGATGGTGACGTGCTCGGCGCCCTGGGGAGGCGTCTCCGCGTCCCAGAGCGCGAGCACGCCGAGCCACCAGCAGAAGTCACGTCCGCGGTATGCGCGGGGAGGCCGGTCGTGGGGACCGACGGAGAGAAAGACCCGTCGGCCGGACCGCCGCAGCTCGTCGGCGATCTGGACCCCCGAGGAGCCGGCTCCGACGACGAGGACGGCTCCCTCGGGCAGTTGCTCCGGATTGCGGTACCCGCTGGAGTGGATCTGCACGGGGACGGCGCCATCCGGGACAACGGGCGGGATCAAGGGCCGCTGGAACGGTCCGGTCGCGGCGACGACGAAGCGCGCGTCGATGGCGCCCTCCGACGTCTCGACCCGGAAACCGGGCCGACCGGCGTGCTTCCGCACCGAGGTCACCTCGACACCGCACCGGATCGGAGCACCGATCTTCTCGGCGTACGCGACGAAGTAGTCCGCGACCCTCTCCTTCGAGGCGAAGGCATCGGGGGCGACATCGGAGAACTCCAGCCCTGGAAACCGGTCGTGCCACGCGGGCCCGTTCGCGACCAGGGAATCCCACCGCTCCGAGCGCCAACGCTCGGCGATGCGGTGCCGCTCCAGGACGATGTGCGGTATGCCGTGCGCTCCCAGGTGTTCGCTCATCGCCACGCCTGCCTGGCCCGCCCCAACGACGACCACTTCGGTCTCTTCACTCGGCATTTCAACCTCCGCTCAGGCGGTAGTCCATCCGGTGTCGCATCGACCGTGCTACCGCACGAGAAATCCTCGGGGGCGCCATGAGTTCTGTCTAATAGACGTTTTTGTTATTGGTCATCTAATTGATAGATGATGGATCGGCGGGATCTTTCCAGAGGACCGGGCGATCGTTGCTCAGCGGTCGCCAGTTGCGCGAGCGCACGAGCAGCCGGGCCTGCTCGATGACGGAGCGCGAGACGTGGATGCCCACTTCGCGGCCGGTGAAGATGTGGGGTGCGAGCGGGTGCGTGCGGTCCGGGCCGTTGTTGTTGGGCTCGACGTATGTGCGCAGCCGGCCGGAGAACTCGCGCTGGTCGGCGACGTCGAAGCGCAGTTCACGGATGGACACCCACAGAGCCCCGTTGATGTCGACGTCGACGACCACCTGGGCACGGGGCCGTCCGCCCGGCGTCGGGGCGAGGCCGGTCAACTCCAGGACGGCCAGCGTCTCGCCGACCTCCGCGCCGCCGGTACCGCGTTCGACGAAATGCGCGACGATCCGGTCCTGTCGGTCCCGGGTGGTGCAGACGAACTCGTGGCGCCCCGTGGGGATCGTGGTGTCGCGCTCGATCAGGAAGACGGCGGTGCCGTCGGCCGTCGCGAACCCGGCCGAGAACGCGCTGACGTCGAGGAGCAGCACGTCCTTCACCCGCCCGCTGATGACCCCGCCCTGGAGCGCGGCGCCGACGACCACGCCCTCCGGGATGATCCCGCGGTGCACCGGCTTGCCGCCGGTGGCGCGGTGGACCAGGTCGCCGATCATCGGCATCCGTGTCGCGCCACCGGTGAGGACGACCTGGTCGATCTCGTCCGCGGTGACACCGGCCTCCGCGAGGACGCGTTCGACCAACGCGGTGCACCGCTGCTGGAGATGACGCGTGATGTGCTCGAACTCGGCCCGGCCGACGGTGTGTTCGAAGTGCAGCGGGCCGCGCGTGGTCACGGTCAGGTAGGGGAGCCGGATGTCGGCCGCGCTCGCGGACGACAGACCGGTCTTCGCGGTCTCGGCGGCTTCGCGCAGGCGCCGCATGGCCGCCACGTCCTGGGTGAGGTCCACGCCGTGGCGGGCGCGAACGCGCGCGACCAGATGTTCTACGAGTGCGCGGTCCCAGTCGTCGCCGCCGAGGCGGCTGTTGCCCGAGGTGGTCCGCGTGTCCACGATGCCGTCTCCGAGCGTCAGCAGCGACACGTCCAAAGTGCCGCCGCCGAGGTCGAACACGAGGACGTTGCGGTCGTCGGTGTCGGAGTTCAGTGCCATCGCGGCGGCCGTCGGCTCGCTGAGCATCCGCATCACGCGGACACCCGCCGCCTCCGCAGCGACAGCGAGGGCGTCGCGCTGGATCCGGTCGAAGTTCGCCGGGACGGTCACGATCGCGCGGCGCACCGGCACGCCCAGGTACACCTCCGCGTCCTCGCGCAACTTCCGCAGGATCAACGTGGCGACCTGCTGCGCGGTCAGCGTGACCGCGCCGCGCGTCATCGTCCAGCCGGTGCCGAGCCGCAGCTTGACAGACCGCGCGGTGTACGCCGGGTTCGTGAGGTCCTGCCGCTGCGCGGCGGTGCCGACCAGGATCGACCCGTCCTCGGCGATGGCCACCACGCTCGGCGTGGTCCGCGCGCCCTCGGCGTTGGGGATGATGCGGGCCTCGTCGCCGTCGTAGAACGCGATGGCCGAGTTGGTGGTGCCGAAGTCGATGCCGACGATCGGGTCCGCGGCGTCGATCCGGCGTCCCGGGCGGTCGGCGGGGCGGCGCGGCGGCCGGGCCGTGCCGATCTCGCCGAGCCCGCGGGCGTGCCACAGCGCCCGGGCCCGCCCGGCGACCTCGCGGTCACCGTCCTCGATGAGGCCGAGCAGGGCGGCACGCGCCGGCCGCGTTCGTACCCGATCAGGGTGAGACGCTGCTGGGGCTGCAGACGAAGTACCCGGGAAGCAGGCTCGACGAGGCGGCGCTGGACTTCCGTCCCTACGGAGAGGGCCTCGTCGACGGATACATCAAGAAGGAGCTCTTCCACGACGTGTTCGCCGGGGACCTGCCGAGGGCGACCGCGGAGCTTATGTGGGCCGGCCAGCGGCCGGCCGATGTGCGCACTCTCGGGGAGCCGTCCGGGGCCCCGGCCTGGAAGACCATTCCGTCCTGGTACCTCGTGGGCCGCGACGACAAGGTGCTGCCGCCGGCGGCCCAGCGGTTCATGGCGCGCCGGGCCGGCGCGCGCACCTTCGAGGCCGACACCTCGCATGTCGCGATGATCGCGCAGCCCGGCGCGACGGCCGCTCTCATCAAGCGCGCCGCGGGCTGACACCACCGAGCCGACGAAGCGCGCGAACCGGTGGGCGCCGGCGCCTCTGCGGCGCCGCTGCGCCCGCCACGGCCCCGGGAAGGCGAAACGATGCATCAGCACGCGTACGACAGCCAGTGCACCGCCGAGGAGAACCGCCACACCTTGGCGAAGTCCCACATCAGGAATCCGAAACTCACGTTGTTCGCACTGGCGTTGGGTACCTTCGCGATCGGCGCCGGCGAGTTCGGCAGCAACGGCATCATCCAGCTGTTCGCGTCCGACCTGGGGGTGTCCGTCCCGGCCGCGACGTATGCGATCACCGCATACGCGTTCGGCGTGATGATCGGCTCTCCGGCGATCACCCTGCTCGCCGCCCGGGTCAACCGGCGCACTCTGCTGCTCGGACTGATCGGGCTGTTCCTGGTCGGCAACGGGCTCTCCGCCCTGGCACCGAACATCGTGCTGTTCGTCGTCTTCAGGTTCGTCGCGGGCAGCGTGCAGGGTGCGTTCTTCGGCGCCGGGGCCGTCGTCGCCGCGTACGTGTACGGACCGGGCAAGGGTGGCAAGGCGTTCGCCACCGTGATGGGAGGACTCACCCTGGCCACGATCGCCGGGTCGCCGCTAGGCACCTTCATCGGCCAGCACGCCGGCTGGCGCGTCATGTACGGGACGGTGGTCGCGGTCGGCCTGCTCGCCGGAGCCGCCCTGATGGCCTGGCTGCCGCGCACCGAAGACCTGCGCGGCAGCTCCCTCGCGCGCGAACTGGGCGCCATCCGGAGGCGCGACGTCTGGCTGATGGTTGCTGTCGCGGCGCTCGGCATCTCCAGCATCTTCGCCGTCTACACGTTCATCGGTCCGTTCGTCACCGACGCGGCGCTGCGGGACGCCTCGCTGATCCCGATCGCGCTCGCCGTCTTCGGCGTCGGCATGGCGGTCGGCAACCATGTCGGCGGACGCGTCGCCGACCGGCACGAGAACCGCGGTCTGATCTGGGGGTACGGCGGTGCGCTGGCGTTCCTGGTGCTGATCGGTTTGGCAGGCACGAACCTGATGATCCTGCTGCCCTGCCTGTTCGGCGTCGGCGCGACCATGATGTTCGCCATCCCGACCATCCAGGTCCGGTTGACGAGTCTCGCACCGGACGCCCCGACCTTGATGGGAACGCTCAACCTGGCCGCCCTCAACCTGGCCAACTGCCTCGGCGCGATCGGCGGCGCCGTCGCCCTCGACGCCGGCTGGGGCACCCTGTCCACCGTCTGGGCCGGCTTCGTCCTCACCACCGCCGGCTTGCTCCTGTACCTCACGACCGTCGCACGGGTGAAGCCGGCACCCGTCCCGGTTCGCGCATGAGGGCCTCATCGACCCGTCGGCCGTCCGGATGAGCATCGCGCAGTGCGGCCGGTGGGGCAGCGCGAACGTCCTCATGGACGGGCAGGTCTGCAATCCCGCACCGAGTTGGGCGCGCAACGGCTATACGAACCCGCAGATCTACTACCACGACATGTCGAGTTCGGCGTGGCCGGTGGGCACCGCGATCAGCGTCTGGAACGGATCACCCAACGTCCACCTCACGTGGAGTCCGAACGGCTGCCCTGGCTACACCGGAACGCACTGCGTCAACGTCTACAGCGGCAACTACGGGTGGATCTATGCGGGAAAGTTCACCGCGGACTACGACTCTCAGACCCACTACCTGCGTGACGGAACGAACTCGGTAATGCTGAACGACAACTTCGTGTCCGCGTACCCCTACTGACCCGCGGACTGCTTGGTTCGAGGTGAACTCCCCGGCTCGCGGGCTGCTGGACGGCCGCGTTTGGTGACCGTCAGGCGGTGGCGCCCGATGCGGGGGTGGTCCTGGCGATCTGCGCGAGGAACTCCGCGTTGCTCGCGGACTGCTGGGTCTTGTCGAGGAGCAGTTCGATCGCCTGCTGGGTGTCGAGTGCGTGCAGTGCCCGGCGCAACTTGCGGACGACGTAGCCTTCTTGGGCGCTGAGCAGGATTTCCTCCTTGCGGGTGGAGGACCCCTCGATGTCCACGGCGGGGTAGAGGCGCTTGTCGGCGAGCTTGCGGTCGAGTCGCAGTTCCATGTTGCCGGTGCCTTTGAACTCCTCGAAGATCACGTCGTCCATGCGGGACCCGGTCTCGACGAGCGCCGTGGCCAGGATGGTCAGCGAGCCGCCGTCCTCGATGTTGCGCGCGGCGCCGAAGAATTTCTTGGGCGGGTAGAGCGCCGTGGCGTCGACACCGCCGGTCAGGATGCGGCCGGAAGGCGGGGCGGCGAGGTTGTGCGCGCGGCCGAGACGGGTGATCGAGTCGAGCAGGACGACGACGTCGTGTCCGAACTCGACGAGGCGCTTGGCGCGTTCGATGGCGAGCGCGGCGAGGGCCGTGTGGTCTTCGGCGGGACGGTCGAACGTCGAGGCGATGACCTCGCCCTTGACGGTGCTCTGCATGTCGGTGACCTCTTCGGGCCGTTCGCCGACGAGGACGACCATCAGGTGGCACTCGGGGTTGTTCCGGGCGATCGCCTCGGCGATGGCCTGGACGACCATGGTCTTGCCGGCCTTCGGCGGCGCGACGATGAGGCCGCGCTGGCCTTTGCCGATCGGCGCGACGAGGTCGATGATCCGCGTGCTGAGGACGCCCGGGTCGGTTTCCAGGCGCAGGCGTTCTTGCGGGTACAGGGGGGTCAGCTTTGCGAACTCCGGCCGTCCGAACGCCACTTCCGGGTCCACGCCGTTCACGGTGTCCAGGCGGACGAGGGCGTTCGTCTTGGCACGGCGTTCCTCCTGGGGCCGACGCACCGCACCGGTGACGTAATCGCCTTTGCGCAGCTTGTTCCGGCGGACCTGGGCGAGGGTGACGTACACGTCGTTCGGGCCCGGCAGATAGCCGGACGTCCGCACGAACGCGCAGTTGTCCAGGATGTCGAGCACGCCGGCCACAGGCACGAGCACATCGCCGCCGCCTCCCTGCGGATTCTGGACGTCGTCCGGCCCCGGGAGGTCGGTCGCGACCTGACGAAGTTCCGTCGGCAGTATGGTCGCCAGGCCGCCGTCGGGCCGGCGATCCGAGTCCGCCACGGCGCTGCCGGCCGCCGAGGTGGGGGGTGTCGTGTTCATGGGTTCGGTGAAGTCGCTCACGAGAGAGGGACCTTCCTGCGGGGGAGGCACCGGCACATCGGGCACGGTGCTCGGGTGAGAGGGCAGGGGCGTTGCGCGGACCTGCCAGAGGGAAGCGCCGCCCAAGCGGCAGCTGCGGCGACCGGGCCGGGCCACGCGCGGTACGTGGCGCTTGGGCCGACACTGGTCACGCCGTATGCCGGAACCCGCTCAAGACCACCTCGTGCGAGGCGTCGAGCTGACGTGGTTCCAGAAGAAGGGCCGAACCGAAGAAT
This sequence comes from Yinghuangia seranimata, assembly GCF_029953285.1. Classification (GTDB taxonomy): domain Bacteria; phylum Actinomycetota; class Actinomycetes; order Streptomycetales; family Streptomycetaceae; genus Yinghuangia; species Yinghuangia seranimata. Next base: position 72,244 of record NZ_JASAOI010000004.1, read on the forward strand.
ATCGGGGGCCGGGCACCGTGCGTTCCGCAACAGGTGCTGGGGTCAGGGTAACACCGTGTGGGTGCCAAAGGCGAGATGCGGCATGCGAGATGCGGCATGCCGGATCTGCTGCGCGTCAGAGGGGCTGCCTGGGCCGAGCGAACGGCGTGCCTTCGCACAACGCTTCCGGCGGGCCGTCGCCCGCCTTGAGGGCAGGCGACGGGACCCGGCCGGAGCGTGGGGCGTCGCGGTGTTGTGTCAGCGCGTCAGGGAGCCCACGGCCCGAGCATCTCCTTGATCGCGTCGGTCGCGGCGAGTTGCAGCAGCGGCCCGTAGGTGATCCGGCCGACGCCGAGGCGGCGGAAGCGTTCGAGGTCGTGTTTGACAGGGTGGGCCGTGGAGTTCACCGGGACGGTGACGGCGCCGACCACGGCTGCGAGCAGTTCGTCGTCGTCCTGGATACGCACCGGGTAGACGCTGTCCGCGCCGGCCTGCTCCATGGCGCGCAGCCGCTCGATCGCCTCGTCGAGGACGCCGGCGGCGTCCTGGGCGTGGACGAAGAGGTCGGTCCGCCCGTTGACCCAGACCGGGATCCCCGCCTTGTCGGCGGCCGCACGCAGGCCGGCGATGTAGTCGGCGTGTTCTTGCGTGCTGCGTACGCGTCCGCCTTCCGAGTGGACGGTGTCCTCGACGTTGAGGCCGACGCCGCCGACCTCGGTGAGTCCGGCGATGAGATCCGCGGGCTGCTGTCCGTACCCGGACTCCAGGTCCACGGACACCGGGATGTCCACTGCCGCGATGATCGGCCTGACGGCGGCGAGCACTTCCTCGAAAGTCTGCCCTTCCTGGTCCTTGGCGCCTCGGGAGTCGGCGAGTGGGTGACTGCCGATGGTCAGCGCGGGGAAGCCGGCCGCGGCCGCTGTCCGCGCGGACCACACGTCCCAGACGGTCGGCAGCACGAGAGGCCGGTACTCGGCGTGCAACTGCTTGAGGCGTCGAGCGCGCTCAACGGTGATGCGAATGTCCATACCAGGGACGCTACCTCGGACCGGCGGCAACGCCTCGATCCGCGCCATCGCGCATCACTCGACGGACGGGTGGTGGTCAACCCGTTGGCGGTGTGCTGCCGTTCGGCGGCCAACAGGGCGATCTTTGAGGTAGCGCGCACCCGCCATGTGGGGTCGTGCTTCTCGGACCGGGCCATGTGAAGGTCCCTCCCCGGGATTTCGGGGTCGCCCCGCCCCGCGGCGAAAGCCGCGGGGCGGGGCCGGGTACGTGTGGTGTCGCTGGCTCTGTCAAGGGTGGGCGGGCGGGGCGGGGGGTTCCGCGAGGGGTGGGCGGTTGGGCCACCAGATGCGGGGGCCCGCGTCGAGGGCTAGGGCCGGGACGAGGACGGAGCGGACGAGGAAGGTGTCGATCAGGACGCCGACGGCGACCACCAGGCCGATCTCGATCAGTGCCACCTGCGGGGCGCTGGTCAGGGCCGCGAAGGTGGCGGCGAGCACGGCGCCGGCGCTGGTGATCACGCCGCCGGTGCCGGTCAGGCCGAGCAGGACGCCGCGGTGGTGTCCGTGTCGGTCGGCCTCCTCGCGGATCCGGTGGACCAGGAAGATGTTGTAGTCGACGCCCAGGGCGACCAGGAACAGGAAGCCCATGAGGCCGACCTGCGCGTCCATCGCGGGGAAGCCCAGGACGTGTTGGAAGAGCTGCCAGGAGACGCCGAGCGCCGCGAAGTAGGACAGCAGCACCGTGAGCATGAGCAGCACGGGCGCGACCAGGGAGCGGAGGAGCAGGACGAGGATCACCAGGATCACCACGAGTACGAGCGGGATGACCAGCCGTCGGTCGTGGTCCTGGGCCGCGTCCTTCGCCTGGGCGGCGGCGGTGGGCCCGCCGACCATCGCGTGTGCGTCGGGGACGGCGTGCACTGCGGCGCGGACGCGGTCCACCGTGTCCTTGGCGGCGTCGCTGTCCGGCCGGTCGGCGAGTACGACGCGGATCTTGACCAGGGTGCCGTCGGTGGAGGCCTGCGGTGCGGTGACGTCGGCGACGCCGTGGACGGCGCGTAGGGCGGATGCCACGGCGGGGCCCTGTGCGGCGTTCGCGACCACCTCGGCGGGCCGGGCCTGGCCGGCGGGGAAGTGGGCGGCGAGCAGGTTCTGGCCGGCGATCGAACCGGGGTTGCCGACCACCGCGTCGCGGTCGTCGAGCCCGGTCTGGACGCCCAGGCCGCCGAGCGCGAGCGCGGCCAGGACGAGGGCCGAGGCGACCCACACCGTGCGCGGCCGGCGTGCGATGCGCCGGCCCAGCGCGTCCCACCGGCGGGTGGCGCGCCGGCTCGGGGAGGCGCCTGCACGCGGGATGTTCGGCCAGAACACCCAGCGGCCGAGCAGTACCAGGACGGCGGGGAAGAGCGTGGTCATGACGAGGAAGCCGCAGCCGACGGCGATCGCGCCGCCGACGCCGAGGGTGTGGTTGAAGCCCATGTCGGCGGTGGTCAGGCAGAGCAGTCCGACGCTGACGGTGGCGGCCGACGCGGCGATGGCCGGCACGGCGCGGCGCAGAGCGGTCCGCATCGCCTGGTGCCGGTCCGCGTGGACGTACAACTCCTCGCGGTAGCGGGCGAGGAGCAGCATGGCGTAGTCGGTTCCGATGCCGAACAGGAGTGCGGTGACCACCATTTCGTTGCCGCCGCCGACGGTCATGCCGATGGTCTTGGCGAGGATGTAGGACACCGCACGGGTGGTCAGGAACGCGACGCCGACGCCGAGCAGCGGCAGCAGCCACAGCAGGGCGCTGCGGTAGGTGAACAGCAGCAGGCCCGCGACGACGACGATGGTGATCAGCGTCAGGGCGTGGCCGGTGGACTCGCGTGCGTCGGCGGCGTCCAGTGAGTTGCCCGCCGGGCCGGTCAGGCGGGCCTGCAGTCCGGGTGGCAGGTGGTCGTTCGCGTGGTCGCGCACTTGCTCGGCACGGTCGGCGAGGGTGGAGGTGTCTTTGTTGAGCGGCACCACGACGGCGAGGGCACGACCGTCGTCGGAAGCCTTGGGCGCGGGCAACGGGCGTGCGGCGACGGTGGCGAAGAACAGGATGTCGGCGTCCACCTTGGCGCGGTCGGCGGCGGTGAGCCCGGTGTCGCGGACGTAGACCACCACGCCGTCGCGGATGTCGCCGTCGGGGAACCTGCCTGCCAGTGCGGTCACTTCGGTGGACTCGGCGCCGCGCGGCAACTCCACGGTGTCGTCGTTGCGTTCGACGGAGGAGAGCTTACCGGCCAGCGGGACCGCGACAGCTGTCAGGACGATCCAGGCGAGTAGTACGAGCCATCCGACCGCGCGTGCGCCGGCAGATCGGGTGGGCCGCTGTGTCCGGTCGGTCGGGTTCGGCCGGACGGCCGGTGGGGTCGGTGTGGGCATGGTGGGTCTCCTTGCTCGGGTCGGGGGTGCATCAGGCCGTGCGGGATCGCGCGGGCGCCTGGAACGGCGTCGCGAAGTGAAAGGAGTGCGAGAGGAGTTGGATGGAGGGGGAAGCTCAGGAGCCGAGGTAGGCGAGCACGGCCAGGACGCGGCGGTTGTCGTCGTCCGACTGCGCGAGTTCGAGCTTTCCGAACACGTTCGAGGTGTGCTTGGTGACGACCTTTTCGCTCATCGACAGCCGGGCCGCGATCGCCGCGTTGGAACGGCCTTCCGCGACCAGGGCCAGCACCTCGCGTTCGCGGGGCGTGAGCCGGGCCAGGAGGGCGTCCCGGGTGTTGCCGACGAGCAGCTTGCGGACCACTTCCGGGTCCACCGCGTTGCCGCCGCGGGCGACGTGGCGCAGCGACTCGGCGAAGCGTCCGCCGTCCGCGACCCGGTTCTTGAGCAGGTAGCCGACCGCGCCGCCGCCGTCGGCGAGCAGTTCGCGGGCGTAGATCTGCTCGACGTACTGGGACAGCACCACGACGGGCAGTCCGGGGATCCGGCGACGTGCCTCCAGGACCGCGCGCAGGCCGTCGTCGGTGAACGTGGGCGGCAGGCGCACGTCCACCAGCGCGACGTCCGGGCGGTGTTCGAGGAGGGCAGCGAGCAGGGCGGGGCCGTCCTCGACCGCCGCGACGACCTCGAAGCCGCGCGCCTCCAGCATCCGCACGAGTCCGTCCCTCAGCAGGAAGAGGTCTTCGGCGAGGACAACGCGCACGGAAGCTCCAAGGTCACCAGCGTGGGGCCACCCACGGGACTGTTCAGGGCGAGGACTCCGTCGAACGCGGCGATGCGGCTCTCGACGCCGTGCAGGCCGGTTCCGGCGCGCGGGTCCGCGCCGCCGCGTCCGTCGTCGGAGACGGTGATCCGCAACGCGTCGCGGTCGTACCGGATGTCGATCCAGGCGCGGTCGGCGCGGGCGTGCTTGACGACGTTGGTCAGCAGCTCGGACACCGCGAAATAGGCCGCGGACTCCACCGGTGGGGCGAGGCGCCCGGGCAGGTCGACCTCGACCTCCACCGGCATCGGGCTGTCCATGCCGAGCGCCCGGACGGCGTCGCCGAGCCCCCGGTCGGCCAGCACCGGCGGATGGATGCCGCGGACCAGGTCGCGCAGTTCGTCCAGGATCTTCGACGAGGACTGCCGTGCCTCGGCGAGCAGCGCGCGGGCGGCCGCGGGATCGGTCTCCACGACGTGCTCGGCGGCGTCGAGGCTCATGCCCATGGCGACCAGCCGGGCCTGGGCGCCGTCGTGCAAGTCCCGTTCGATGCGCCGGAGTTCGGCGGCCTGGGCGTCGACGGCGACGGCGCGGGTCTCGGTCAGATGCCGGACCCGGGAGGTCAGTGCGGCACCCGGCGTCGGAGCGAGCAGCACGCGGGTGAACAGCGCGTGCAGCCGCAGCAGCCGCGGACCGGACACCAGCCCGAGGACGATGCAGGCCAGACCGAGCGGCGGCATCAGCCAGGCCGCCGCGCCGCGTTCTCCCTCGACCCGGACCAGGCCCAGGTAGTGGTCGTGGTAGCCGGCGGACGTCAGGTCGTCCCAGAGCAGCGGGACGACGAACCCTTCGGCGCCGTAGATCAGGAGCGCCGCCGGCAGCAGCGCGAGCACGCCGCCCACGACCGGATCCGCGATGGTCCACAGCGCGTCGCGCCAGGTGGCCGGGTCGGTCAGGATCCACGCGCACGTGCGCAGCCTGCCGACAAGCCCGGGGCGCGGCTGCGGCCGCGGCCGGTACGGCTCCGCGATCCGCACGCCGGACCACGCGTGCGCCAGCCGCCGCGAGCGGTTCGCCGTCGACCGGACGACGCCCACGACCAGCGGCAGCAGCAGCACGCCGAGCCCGAGACCGAGGTAGACCACCGAGACGACGGTCAGCACGAAGAGGACGGCCTCGGGGATCTTCTGCGCGAACAGCACCAGTCCGCGAACCGGGGCGAGCAGCGTCTCGCGCGGGTCGAGCCGCGCGAGGCGGGTCGGCCGCGCCACCCGGGCGAGCCGGGCGAACCGCGCGGCGGCACGGCCTGGGCGGTCCGGCGGGTACGTCACGATGGCCTCCTCGACAGTGCGGCGCCGTCCAGCGCCGCACTGCCGAGTCTGGTGCCGGGCCCTGGGGGCGCACATTGGCGCTGGACCCCGGTCTTGGGGGTGACCTAGGTCCCCTGTGAGGCGGCGCCCGGGTCGCGGTGGGAGTGGTTTGGGCGTCCGCGGGGTTGCTGCCCCCCATGCCTCGCGGCGTGAGCGGGTGTCGAGCATCTCGATGACCGTCTCCGGTTCGGTGAGTCGAGTCAGGATTCCCGGGGCGCGGTCGGGAGAGGCACGTAGGGGAACTCGGCACGGGGCACGGCCGCCGAGGAGGCGGTGAGGCCGAGCGGCAAACGGGTGCCCAGGACGATCTCGAACATGGCCTCGGGGGTGCAGCAGGCGAAGGTGCGACCGTTGCGGCGCTCGGGCGTGAACGACGCCTCGGTCCCGATCTCGTACCGCAGCACGTCGGGCAACAACAGGTCCCGGACCCGCTCTGCGTGTGCGGACGCGTCGACGGTGCTGCCCATGGCCGCCAGTGCGGCCGCGGTGTCGCGCATGATGGAGGGGCCGTACAGCACCCGATCCTCAGTGGGCCGGGTCGCGTTGAAGTCGATCCCGCGCTCGGCGTCTTCCAGAACGAAGAGCGTGTTGATCAGGGGCGTGGCGCAGCGGTTGATCTGGCGCCAGCCACCCGCGTCGGTGGCCAGAACGGATACGCCCCAGAAGCCGATCGTGTCCGCCGCGAGCACGTCGTCGGCGACTTCGAGCACGATGGCGCCGACGTCCGTCCCTTGGAACAGGTTCTCGGCCCGGTCGGGATCGAACCCGGCCAGGTCGGGTGACGTGCCCTCGGCCAAGGCGGTGCTGACGGCGGTCACCACCGTGCCCTCGATCCAGAACGCGTCGCCGGCCGGGCCCGCCCACGCGCGGATGCCGCCATCGGCGGAAACGCTCACCGCGTCGGTGACGCCTCGCAGGAGCTCGGCTCCCGCCGCGTCGCGATCGGTGGCCTCAGGCCCGCGCAGGACCCGCAGTGACCACCGTTGGGGGTGGTCGTGACCGGCGGGCGCGTCGGTGTCGTCCGCGGCCTCGACGGCATCGAAGGTGAAGCGGAACGTGATGTCCTCGACGGCGTCGCCGTCGAGGTCGACCTTGAACTCGTACATGCCCTCGGGATGGAAGCCGTGCCGTCCGGACAACGGGTCGACGTTCATGACGAAGACCGTGCCGGTGGCCCCTCGGAACAGGTAGACGTCGCTGATGTCCAAACGGGGGTCCTGACGGGCGAGTTCGGAGTCGAGATGATGGGACATGAGATTGCTCCTCTGGCGGTCTTCGGTGTCGTGTCCGCCGATCACACGTCCCTGACCACGTCATCGAGCCCTACGCGTGGGGAGGCAGACCTGCCCCGCCCCGCGCCGTATCACGCGCGCGTCGGATCGCGCGCGTGAGCTGGATCAGCGCACGGCAGGTTCAGAGTGCGGGCCGCTGTGCGGCGGTGGATCGGAATCGCTGCCGGTATTCCCCCGGCGGGATGGACAGTTGGCGCAGGAAGGCGCGCCGCATGGCTTCCGCCGAGCCGTAGCCGGTGGCCTGGGCGACCTCGTCCAAGCCGTCGACGGACCTCTCGAGTCGGCGCCGGGCCGCGTCGAGGCGTACCCGGTCGACGTACCGGCCCGGCGTCATGCCGACCTCGTCCCGGAAGACCCGGGCGAACTGCCGAGGGGACAACATCGCGCGGCGGGCGAGGTTGTCGACCGACAGGTCGCCGGACGGATTGTCGGCGATCCACTGCTGGACCTGGCGCAGCGGGTGGCGTTCCGCCCGCCGCCCGCGCTCGCCGGCGTTGAACTGCTCCTGGTCACCGGACCGGTGCCGGGGCACGACCAGCGCACGGGCCACCACCAGCGCCGCCTCGGTGCCCAGGTCCTCCTCGACCAGGGCGATCGAGAGGTCGATGCCGGCGGTGACGCCGGCGGAGGTGGCGACGCGGCCGTCGCGGACGTAGAGCGGTTCCGGTTCGACGACGGTGCCGGGGAACCGGTCGGCGAGCAGGTCGCAGAAGGCCCAGTGGGTGGTCGCCTGCCGCCCGTCCAAGAGTCCGGTCGCGCCGAGCAGGAAGCTGCCTGTGCAGATACCGACGACACGCTCGGCGCCGTCCGCGAGCTCGCGAAGGCGTGCGGTCAGCCGCGGATCCGGCGGGCTGTCGACGGGGCCGCCGGGCACCAGCAGGGTGTGCGGGGGCTCGCAGGCGTTCAGGTCCGCGTCCGGCACGAGCCGGAGGTGCACGCCGGGCGCGGTGGCGACCGCGCGTCCGTCGAGCGAAGCCGTGGTGATCCGATACGCCTGCGCCCCCGCGGCGGCGAAGACCTCCAGCGGGCCGGTCACGTTCAACGCCATCACCGGGTCCGGGAGAACGGCGAGCACAGTACGCGCGTTCACTGGTCCACCGTCCTTTCCTCGCACCCTTCGAGGTCGTCAGGCGCCCAGCATCGCAGCGCGTCGTGATGGCAGCAATGACAAGAAAACCAACTTTCCTGCCATGGCCGCCGGACGACGCGACGCATCGCACGGCTGACGAGGCCGGGTGCCCGGGGTCATGCGGCAATTGCGTGCCCGTCGTCCGACGGCAGCAGGTCAAGGAGTGCGCGCAGCGGAGCCGGCAGGTACGAACTGCTCTGCCACATCAGCGCCTTGGCACAGGGGATGCGCGGTGCGATCAGCCGTCCCTGGTCCAGGGAGCAGCTCCCGCGGGAATACTGTGAGCACGCGGGTCCATACGAGGGGATGTGGGCAGGCATTGAATGCTACGGACGGCGCCCGGGATGCCGACGGGACTCGGGTCCGGCAGTTACTCGACGTTGTTCGCGACGTCGCGGCGGAGGTCGCGCCGCACGAACTGCCGCTGCTCAGCGGCCTGCAGGGTTTCGGTCACGCGGAGATCGGCCGCAGACTCACCCACCGCGGGCGGCGTGACGACCCGCTCGGCTTCGGACTGGGCGAAGCCGTGGTCCTGGTGAGTCCCATCGTCTGGCTGGTGGTGCAGCAGGTCGCCGACCGCATCGCCGAGTCGGCGGTGGACGGCGTCCGGTCGCGCGGTTCCGCGGTGTGGCGCCGGTGGCGACGCCGCCCCGAGCCTGCGCCGGGGCTGCCCGAGTTCAGCGCCGAGGCGCTGCGGGAGGTGCGGGCCGGTGTTGTCGAGAAGGCCACTCAGGCCGGCATGGCGGAGGCACCCGCGCAGCAACTCGCGGACAGCGTCGTCGACCATCTCGTCAGGGGCACTGCGGATGAGGCCGAGGACGAGAGCGAGGCGTGACCCCGGCTGACCAGCCGTTGGCGGCCACACCGTCGAACGCCGCTTCGGCCGCGCCGAAGAAGCCGGCGCTCGACGAGCTGATCCTTTTCCCCGGCACCATGCAGCGCTTCATCTTGCTGCTGGTGCTCTTCCTCGCGGTGAGCAGCGGCGCGGCCCACGACGTCATCGAACACCTCCCGGTGGCCTGGGGCGGGCGCTACGGCGCGGTGCTGCTGCCGTACCTTGCCACGTGCGCGCTGGCGGTTGCGGCTCTCAAGCTCTACCGGGAACTCCCGGGCTGGAAGGTCCGGCGTGCGCGCCTGGTCCCGGTATCGGACATCGCCGACGGCGGCCGACTGCGCGCGGAGCTCGACCGCCTGTCGGATCGGGCCCGGCTCGAGACGGAGCCGACATGGGTCTACGCCCCCGGGGCGCCGTCCGCAAGCGCCGTCGTGTTCGGTACGCACCGGCATCCGATCGTGTGCCTGAACGCGGGCCTCATCGCGTACGCGACACTGCGGCCCGCCCGGTTCCGGGCGGTGGTCCTGCACGAGTTGGCGCACATCCACAACCAGGACGTCGGCGTGACCTACGCGACCGTGGCCATGTGGCGGGTCCTGGTCGCCGCCGTCCTCATACCCAAGGCCGCTTTCGTCCTCATCCGCGGGCTCACCGGCGTGGCGGGCGTCCTGGACCCCCGCGGGTTTGTCCAGGACGTGCTGATCGTGGCGCTGGTCTATCTGACCCGTGCGGACATCCTCCGCACGCGTGAGATCTACGCCGACCGCACGGCCGTCCATCTCTGGCACGTCGACCCCACCGACCTGATCCCCGCCGCCCGGCAACCGCGTCCGGACGGGTCCTCGTTCACGCGGCTCCGCGCCTCGGCGGTGGAAGCCTGGCGCACGCATCCGTCCTGGGGGCTGCGCGGCCGGGCGCTGGCCGGCTCCGACATGCTGTTCGTCCAGCGGGCGTTCCCGCTCTTCCTCACCGGGGTGGCCGCCGATGTCGCAGCGAGTCGGCTGACGTCTCCGTTCAGCTCGGTGGGAGAGTGGCCGGCGTCCGCGCGGGATGCGGAGTTCTGGCAGTTCGGCTCACCCTGGGCGTGGCTCGGCATGGGCCAGTACCTGCTGGTCGCGGGCCTGGCCGCGGGGATCGGCGGGGTCGTGCTGTGGCGTGCCGTACTGCGCGCGGTGCTCACAGGCCGCCGTACACCCACAGGCTGGTCGGCGGGCTTGTGGCTGGGCGCCGGACTGGCCCTGGGCGAGCTTTCGAACAGCAGCCGCAGCGAGGGGCAGTCGGTGCCCGCCCACCCCGAAGTCCTCTTGGTCCTCGTCGCGGTGGTCGCACTGCTGATGAGCTGGACCGCGCAGTATGCGGACTTGCGCATCAGAACCTATCGCGGGACGCACCTCAGAACCGCCATGACGGTCGGAGTGCTCGTCCCCGGAGTCGTGCTGGCGTTCGTGATGCTGTGGTGGGTCAAGGAAGGGTGGATCACCGGCTGGCACTCCTCCGTCAGCGAGGCACTGACCGCAGCCGAACTTCCCGTGTCCGACGCTTCCTTGCCGCTCCGAACCGCGGCGACCCTGACCGCGTTGCCCGGCAGCGACATGAGCTTCTCGGGGCTGTGGTGGACTGTTCCGCTGCTCTGGCTCGTCCCTCTCCAACTGTGGCTCGCACGGCTGCCGCGCGCACCGTCGAAGCGAGGCGGGCTCCGCCGAGGCCGCCGCACCGGGCGGCGGGTGCGCCGCAACGCCCGCCGCGAGGCCCGCAGCCCGGGGTGGAGCGACCACCCGCCGAGAATTCCCTCGGGCAAGGCTTCCACCATGCACAAGGCGGCCACGGCGACGCTGCGTGCCCTCCGGGAGCTCTGGACGTGCCTGACAGCCCTGCTGGGCTTCGGCGCGCTCCTCCTCGGGGCGATGTTCTTCGGCTTCTTCCTCATATACGGCGGCCTTCTGGGCAATTACGCGCTAGGCCTGTCGCTGTGGCTCGCCTTCATGATCGTGCGTCGGCGGCTCGACGAGGGCGACAAGGGCTACTGGCTGGAGCGGGCCCGGCCAGGCGCGGCGCCACCACCTGCTCCAAGCATCCAGGAGCTGCGCCGTTTCGTCCGCGTCGGCGTTGTCGGCGGACTGGTCGGCTGCGCCGGGCTTCTCGCCGAGCCGCTCGTGACGCGTTCCGCGCACGGGGAGACCACCTGGCAGGTTCAGAGCATCGAGAGTCTCGTCTGGACCATCGTGGTCACCGTCGCCGTCATGCTCGCCGTGGCGGTCGTGGCCGGCTGCGCCGCTCAAGGCGGCTATCCCGTCCTCACCGCTCTGATCGCATCTGGTGTCGCCTGCGTGATCAGTCTGACCGGACAAGGCGTCAGGGGATCCCTGGACGGGTGTTTGGGGCCGCTGAACAACCTGGCTCCGACGTGTGACTGGCAGCCGGAACGCTACGCCCCCCTGGTCGAGCACGCGCTCGGCTACGCGATGACCTTGGGGCTCCTCGCCGCAGCCGCGGCAGCGGCACTGTCGCACGCCGCGGCAACCGTGTTCCGACCACGCAGACGGGCGGTCGTGTCGGCGGGCGCCACCGCAGCGGCAGGACAACTGGCCGGGCCCCGCCCGGCCATGGGCTTCGTCAACACGATCGCTGTGGCTCTCATCGTCGGCTCCACCAGCTTCCAGACACTGGTCCAGGAATCACCGCTGCCCAGGAACGACCTGCTCATCGCCTACCAGATCCCCCCGACCGGTCCGCTCCCGAACGGGGTCTCACCGCTTGCCGACTGGATGCGCCATGTCGGCGACACGATGGCCCGGTACGCCGCGGCCATCCGGATGGCCGCGGATGCCTTCGACGCCTACCGCGCGGCCCCGCAGGACGCGGACGTCGCCACCCTCGCCAAAGGGTTCGAGCCCGCTTGCGCCGAACTCACCGACATCGTGGAGAACGCCGATCAGGACGGCAGGGTGATCAGCCCGTCCCTTCCCAAGGACCTCAGGCAGGCGTGGACTCGCTATTTGGCCGAGGTCAAGAACGTCCGGGAACGCTGCCTGGCGGCCCGGGACGCAACCACCGGGACCGAACTCGTCAGCGCGGTCGAGGGACTTGTCGCCGCCGGCAAGAACCAGATGCCGGCCGCCAAGGAACTTGCCGCCCTCATCGGGTCGTGAACCCGTGAATGAGCAGACCCGGGGAGAACGCGATCGCGCTTTCGCGGGTTTGAAGCAGCCGGCCACGTTCTTTGCGGCCTCCTTCGCCGCGTACGCCCGAAAGCCCACGACGGACGGCTGAGCGCCCCCGCGCACGCGTCACGACGACTGGCCGGTGGCTATCGGCTGCGTGAGCCTGGAAGTGGGGCGGGATCCGTGGGCATCAGACACATCCGAATTTGGGCGGTGAACTCCATGCCCGTGTACATCACACTCCTGAACTGGACCGAACAAGGCATCCGCGCCTACAAGGACTCCCCGGCCAGAGCCCAGGCGTTTGCCGGCGCCCTGACCAAGGCCGGCGGGTCGCTGGTCGACGTGTACTGGACGGTAGGCCCGTACGACCTCGTCTGCATCGTCGAGGCGTCCGACGACGAGTCACTCGTCGCCGCGCTCCTCGAGGTCGGCGCACTGGGCAACGTGCGGTCCACGACCATGAGGGCCTTCGCCACCGACGACATGGAGCGCATCATCGCGAAGAACGCCGGCTGACCGACGGGTAGCGTGGGTGGCCGTTCGTCGACCCGAGAGGCAGCCGTGGCCAAGCGCATCCCCGTCGTTCTTGTGGCAGGCTTCCTCGGCGCCGGGAAGACGACGCTGCTCAACCACCTGCTCCGGTCCGCCGAAGGCATCAAGATCGCCGTTGTCGTCAACGACTTCGGCAGCGTCAACATCGACGCGATGCTCGTGTCCGCACAGGTCGACTCGATGGTGTCGCTCGGTAACGGCTGCCTGTGCTGTGTCCTGGACACGTCCGATCTCGACGGCATGTTCACCCGCCTGGCCCGTACACGTCCCGATGTGATCGTCGTCGAGGCGAGCGGGGTCGCCGAGCCGGGGGAGCTGGTGCAGATGGTGCTGGCCAGCCGCAATCAGCGCATCCGGTACGCGGGGCTGCTCATGGTCGTCGACGGCGCGCACTTCGCCGAGACCCGGGACAAACACCCCGAGGTGGCCAGGCACCTCCGCTATGCCGACCTGATCGTCGCCAACAAGGACGACCTGCTCGACGCCCCCTCCCGCGAGGCGCTCGCCGCCGCGCTCACCGAGGCCGCCCCCGGTGTTCCGGTCCTCGCGACCCGCCGCGGCCGCATCGACCCGTCCTTGCTGTTCGACCCGCCGGCCACCGGTCCTGCCGTGCCGCGAGCCCGACAGCTGTCCTTCGACGACCTCCTGCACCACCACGACGACCACGACGCGCACCTGCACGCCGCTTACGACACCGTTCACCTCGAATGCGCCGACCCCGTCGACCCTCGCCTGTTCGCGGACTTCGTCGGTCAGCGTGTGGACTCCCTCTTCCGCATGAAGGGCTTCGTCCACTTCGCGCTCCCGGGCCGCCCCGACCGCTACACCCTGCAACTCGTCGGCCGGCACGTCGCCTACACCCGCTCCGGCTGGCCTCGCGGCCGGCCCCCCGCCACCTCCCTCGTCGCCATCGGCACCCGCCTCGACGCCGGAGCCCTCCACACGGCCCTCGCCGCCTGCATCCGCCCGGCCGCGCACGGCCCCGTCGCCGACCCCGACATCGCCATGGCCCCCATCCACCGCCACCTCGAAAACCGCCTCCGGGAGGCCCGCCCGGACCCGGCCCCCGAGCCGACGGCCGAGCCCGACGCCGAGTGGGCGGACCTCCCCGACCGCTGACACGAGACGGCCTGCGGCGAATCGCACGTGCATCGACAGCACGCGATGGCCGGCCGAACGGCAGGTGGCAACCGGGCGGTTTTCTCGCCGCTGAGAGGTTCTGGAGCGGCTACTGGGTCACGGGGCCTGTGACGGTCTGACGGCTGCGGTTGGTGGTGGGGGGCGCCTACCCGTCGTGTCCTGCGCCGTCCTCCACAGGGCCGCCGGCGTCCCCTCGATCGAAACTGGTCCGCCCCCGGCCGCCACACGGCGTGCCTGGCCAATTAGTCTTCGTGCGTCATCTTGATGCCTGAGCAGGCTCCGCATCTGTCGAACGGTCGCGGAGCCCAGTTGTGCCTGTGAGGAACCTGTCATGAGCGAGCCGCACGGGGGCGTCGGCCGGAATTACTTCGCTCGACTGCGCCGCCTGCCATGGGGTCCAGGCCCGGGTTGGTCGGCGTTCGGGCGCGAGGGCGGCCGCGTCGTGCCGGCGGTCGCCGGCGCGGTCTCCGGCGAACGGCGCGGTGGTCGCCTGAGCTGGGCGGCCGGCGCGCGTCACGGCGGGGACTCCGAGCCCGCGAAGTCGTCCGGCGGCTCCCCGCCGCGGTGGCGGATATGTCATATAGCGGTGGCGCTCGCACTACCGCTGTACGTGGGATGGGGCCTCCTGCTGGCCACCGGTGGCGGTGATCTCGCGGCTCAGTACTCCTGGGCGGAGTTCGCCGTGCGGCATCCGGGGACGCCGTACGGCCTGTTCTGGTACGGCGGGGTCGACGTCGGCAGCTACAGCGTCCTCTCGCCGCCGCTGATGGCGTTGGCCGGGGTCCGCACGCTCGCCGCCCTCAGTGGGTTGACCTCGACCTGGCTGTTGGCCGCGCTGCTGGTGCGCACCACCCGGAAGGTGCCGACGTGGCCGGCGCTGATAGGGGCGCTGGCGCTGTGGGCCAACGTCGTCTCGGGCCGCGCCACGTTCGCTCTCGGTGTCGCGAGCGCGCTGGGCACCTTGCTGGTCCTCGTGGGGCGGCACACACCTGTGTGGCGGCTCGTCGTGGGGGGCGTGGGGACGGGGCTGACCGTGCTGTTCAGCCCCGTGGCCGGTTTGTTCCTTCTCGTGGCGGGCGCGGGGTACCTGCTCGACCGGCAGTGGGCGAGAGGCCTGGCCCTGACCGTGCCGACGGGTGTGGTCGGTGGGCTGGTGGCCGCGCTGTTCCCGTCCCACGGCCAACAGCCCATGGGCGCCGAGCGGATCATCTTGCCGGTCCTGACCGGCCTCGTGGTGGCGTTGACGGCACCGCGCGACTGGCGCGTGCTGCGGGCCGGCGGCGCGGTCTACGCCGTCGGTGTGGTGCTGACCTGGCTGATTCCTTCGCCGGTGGGCACCAATGTCGAGCGCCTGGGCGCGCTGCTCGGCGCGCCCGTGCTGCTGGCGATCTGGTACGAGCGGAGACGGCGAGCCCCGCAGCCCGCGACGAGGTCTTTGCTCCGATTCGCTGGTGACCCGTCCTTCGGCACGCGCTTCTGTGCCGCGGGGCTGGCGATGTGCGTGATCTGGACGACGGTGGTGACCGCCCGAGATGCACTGAATCACACGGAGGTGCCTGGCTGGTCGCGGCACACCGCCGGGGTCATCGCCGAGTTGGACCGGCTGGGCGCGTATCGCGGCCGTGTCGAAGTGGTCCCCACCGGCTCGCACCGCGAGGCCCCGGTGTTCGCCCAGTACTTCCAGGCGGTGCGCGGCTGGAACCGCCAACTCGACATGGAGCGCGGCCGGTTGTTCTACTCCGACGAGCTCGACGAGGCGAGCTATCGGGCGTGGCTGAACGATTGGGCGGTCGGCTACGTCGTCCTGCCGCACGCCCCACCGGACGGCTACGCCGAGACCGAGGCCGCGTTGATACGGTCCGGCCGCCTGAGCTCCTGGCTGAACCCGGTCTGGAGCGACACCTATTGGACCGTCTTCCGCGTCCAGGACGCCGTGCCGCTGGCCACCGCCCCCGCCGAGGTGCTCCGTGCCGGCGACGCCGACATCGTGCTTGAGATGCCCAGCCCGGGAACCGTCACCGTGCGTGCCGCCTACTCGCACTGGCTGTACGCCGACGGCGCCTGCCTGCGCGCGAGCGGCCCCTGGATACAACTGACCGCCTCGCGCCCCGGGACGTACCGCATCACCTCCAGCTACTTCCCCCCGGACGGCTGCCGAACATGAGGTCCGCGGCCGGGAGGCACCAGGCCGTGGCCGCGTGGACGGTGGCCACGAGCTCGTCGACCCCGGGCTGACGAGTTATGCGGGCACCGCGCCGACCGCCAAGCCGAAGCCGGGTGCCGGTGGGGGCACCACGGCACCCGGATTCACGACGGTCCACGGGGTGTGCGTCAGGTCTGCGGCCAGCCCCGCCCTCGTCGTGAGCAAGGAGCTGTCGGCCGATCCCGCGGGGGTCAAGAACTACGCGGCGGATCTCAAGCTGGCGCCGGCCACGGCCGCCGCGCCGCAGCAACTCCGGGTGCAGACCAGCCTGGCGGTCAAGCTGATCCAGCCGTGGGGGCTGCCGCAGAGGTGAACCGCGGCTGCGCGATGACGACTGAAGGCCGTTCTCTCCGTCGGGAGAGGGCGGCTTTCCGGCGCTTCCGGGCGTCAGTGCGGCACCGTCGCCTGGCCGGCGACGAGTTCGCGGTACGGCGTGCAGCGGGCGACGAGCGCGGGGTGGTTTCCCGCGTCGACGACCGTGCCGGCGCTCATCACGATCACGTGGTCGGCGTGCCGGACCGTGGAGAGGCGGTGGGCGACCACGACCACCGCGCGGGTCGGTGCGAGGTCGTCCAGGATGGCGCGGAAGCGCTGCTCGTTGATCCCGTCCAGCTGGCTGGTGGGCTCGTCCAGCAGCACGATCTCGGCGTCCGACAGCAGCGCCCGGGCGAGGGCCATGCGCTGGCGTTGGCCGCCGGACAGGTCGGACTCGCGCCCGAGCAGGGTGTCGAGGCCTTGCGGCAGGCGGGCGACGTCGCCGGCGAGGCCCACGGCGTCCAGGGCGGCCTCGAGTTCCGCGTCCCGCGCGGGGTGGGCGCGGCCGAGCTGGAGGTTTTCGCGGGCGGTCGCCTCCAGCAGTGTGAACGCCTGGTCGACGTACGCGATGCGGGCGCGCAGCGCGTCCAGGGGCCAGTCGAGCACATCGTGCCCGAGGACGTCGACGGATCCGGACGCGGGCCGGAGGAACCGGTCGACGAGCGCCAGCGTGGTGGTCTTTCCGGCGCCGGACGGCCCGACGATCGCGGTCAGGCCGGTGCGTTCGACCGTGAAGGAGACGTCACGGAGGGCGGCTTCGCTCGCGCCCGCGTGCGTGTACGAGACCGAGCGGAACACCACCGCGGGCGCGTCGGGAAGCGGGGACGGGGCCGGCCGGTCGGCGTCCTCGGGGTCGGCCTCGGGGTCCATGAGCAGCACTTCGTTGCAGCGGTCGCGGGCCGCGAACCCCGCCTGGAGGCGGCCGAAGCCGGTGGCCAGGGCGTTGACCGAAGGGACGGTCTGCAGCAGGTAGAGGAGGAACGCGGCGAAGGCGGCGGCTCGGAGGTCGCCGCTCGCCAACCGCGTGCCGCCGGTGAGGATCACGGCGATCATCGCGAGCTGGTTGCCGAGGGTCAGCACCGCGGGGATGAGCGCGCCCAGCCGGGTGCCTTCCAGGGAGACCGCGCGCAGGCGTTCCGCGTCGGCGGCCAGGGCGCGCGCGGCCACCGGTTCGGCGCGGTAGGCCTTGATCGTGGTGAGCGCGTCCAGGTTGGCGGTGAAGCGCTGGGCGAGTTGCCCGACCGCGGTCTGCTGTCCGGCCGTGCTGACCCGCATCCGACGCAGGACCAGCAGCACCAGGATGGTGAGGACCGCCAGGGAGACGACCGTGACGAGCGTCAGCAGCCAGTCGATCCACACCATGATGCCCAGGGTCGCCGCGATCGTCAGTGCGGCGAGCGGCAGTTGCGTGGCCACGTCGACGACCTGCCGCAGCAGCATCGCGTCGGACGTGACGCGGGCGGCGAGGTCGCCGGTGCCTTCCGCGCGTACGACGGCCAGCGGCAGTCTCAGCGTGTGTTCCATGATGCGCGTCCGCAACCGGTAGGCCATGCGTTCGCCGATGCGCGCGAGTTGGAAGCCGGACAGGGCCTGCGCCAGGGCGCTGCCGACGGCCGCGGCGCACATCAGCGCGACGTCGGCGGCCAGGGGCCGGTGCGCGGAGAAGTCGGTGATGATCTCGCGGACGAGCAGCGGCAGCGCGAGCGTGGCACCGGTGGCCACGACGGCGAGCGCGAGCGCCCAGGTCAGCCGGCCGGACTCGGCGGTCAGTTCCCGGCGGAGCCGGACCGGGCCCGGGGCGCGGCGGGCGGTGGTGGGGTGCGGTTCGGCCACGGGAAACCTCTCTGGTGCTGCGGCGGCGCGACGAGGGCGTACGCCGGGCGGGTGTGAGCGGTCGGGCGGCGGGAAGACGCGGGAATCGGGAACACGGAACGGGCCGGGGCAGCGGTGCTGCCCCGGCCCGGAGCCCGACCGGACCTCACGGCCCGGTCGGTCCCGCGGTGCGGTCCGCCTGTGCAGGCGGCGGCACGGTCAGAGGCAGATCAGCGTGCTGAGCGTGCTGGTGCCGCAGTTGAGCACGCTCAGCGAGCTGGTGCTCGCGAGGGTGTCGTCGATCGGCGTCGCCTGGGTCTCGGGAACTTCCATCGTCTGGAGGTCGAGGATGGCCATGACAGTTCTCCTTCACTACGGGCGGTGAACCACCCGGCCGGGCGGCCGGGAGTCTGGGGGCGCGGGACGCGCCGGTGGAAACGTGCGAGTGGTTCCGTGGTCAGCCGCGACGGGCGGACACGGGTGCCACCGCGGCGGGGCTGCCGGTCCACGGCAGGAACGGAGTTCCGGCCAATGCCGTGCCCAGCGCGAGCAGCACCCCGGCGGAGCCGGATGCGAGGTCTGCGGACAGGCGCAGCAACTGGTCGCCGGGGAAGGCGAGATGGCCGCGGTAGGTGATCTGGTGGAGGGTCAGGAGCCGGCGGTGCCGGTCGAGGACGGCGTCGGCGTCCCCGGTGAGGGCCAGGTAGCCGAGGAGCCCCGCGCGTCCGTTGAACAGTCCGGGCTGGATGATGAATTCGGGCTCGGCCGCGCGCCGGATGGGCGCGTTGTAGGAGGCCGCCGCGATGTCGGGCCGGTGCGCGGTGAGGGCGGCCAGCGCGAGGCCGATCCCGGCGCTGCCCGTCTCGATGTACGGGAGCACCCGCCGTCCGTCGACGACCTGCACGGTGCCGTCCGCGACGGTCGCGCACCGGTCGAGGTCCAGTTCCAGCAGGGCTTCCGCACGGTGGAGAAGGGCGTCGTCGCCGGTGTGTTCGTACAGGCGGACGAGTGCGAGGGCGGGCCCGGCGGCGCCGGCCAGCAGACCGGCTCTCCGGCCGCTGTCCGAACTACCGGCCTTCTCCAGGGGGTCGGCGGCGTTCTCGGCGAGGGCGCGGGCTTCGTCGAGGAACCGGTGCTCGCCGGTGGCGTCGGCGAAGTGCAGCAGGGCCAGGGCGATGCCGGCGTTTCCCGTGCCCAGCGACGGGCCCGCGTCGGTCTCTGACGCCTCGGCGACGCGCGCCAGGACCGTGAGCGCCGCGTCGCGTTCCCCGAGCAGGTCGAGCGCGTAGGCCACACCGTGACCGCCGAAGTACAGGCCGGGGCGGATGGGTTGGCGGTACGCCGCGCGGACGAGCCACCGCACGTGCGCGGGGTCGATCGCGGCCCCGGTCGCGTGCAAGGCGTACAGGACGCCGGCCGCGCCGTGGGCGAGTCCGAGCCCGCCGTGGGTGAACTGGGCGACGTCGCCCGGGAAGAGCCGGTCGGCGCGCTCGGGTGTGGCCATCGCCGCGATGCCTTCGGCCAACGAGTCGCGGATCCGCGGCCAGTCGGCGTCCGGCGCGGACAGCAGGGCGGCGGCCTCGGCGCGGCGCTGCCCGAGATCCGGGCGCGCCATGCGGCCGTCCGTCGGCACGGCGCCCAGCAGCGCGCGGATGTCGTCCGTGTACCCGGGCGGCACGGGGAAGCGCCGTTCCAGGGCGTCGGCGAGCTCCGCGGCCTTCCCCGGGTCGAGGGCCGGAAGCTGGGCGAGCGGGAAGAACAGCCACAGCCGCAGGGCCGCGAGGCCGTACCGGTCGACCTGTCTCCCCGTGTATCCCGGGGGTGCGGTGAATCCGGCCGCGCCCAGCGCCGGCCGCAGGAAGTCCTCGACGGGGCTGGCGAGTTCGAAGTCGATGAAGCAGATGTCGCCGTCCGGGCGGACGATCAGATTGCGCGGGTGCAGGTCCCCGAAGACGACCCCGCGGGCGTGGATGGCGTCCAAGGTCCGCTCGACGCGCTCCACGATGCCGAGGGCCTCGCGGGTGTACTCGGCGACCGCGGACCCGTCGGCGTCCGGGTGGATCAGCGGGTAGCGCGAGGTGAGCCACTCGGTGAGCGCGCCCCCTTCGACGAACTCCTGCACCAGGAAACGATGTTCCCAGGCGTTCAGCAGGCCGTGCACGGCCGGGACGCCGGGCAGGCCCGCCAGGCGGGAGAGCATGTCGTACTCCTGCCGCAAGCGTGCGACGGCGTCGACACCCCGCTGGTCCAGGCCCGCGTGCGGGCGTGCCTCCTTCAGGACCACCTGGGGCCCGCCGTCGCGGCCGCGCGCCAGGTAGACCCCGCCCGCGTTCGAGAAGTGCAGGACCCGCTCGACCGTGTACGGCAGTCCCGAGTCGCTCTGCGTCGCGCGTTCGGCGACCGCGGGGGCGATGACCGCGGGGACCGGGGCCCAGGACGGGACGGAGAATCCCGCGCCGCGGACGTCCGGGACAAGGCGGCCGTCCGGCCCTTCGAGGGCGAGCACCCGGTCGCCGGCCTCGTTGCGGCAGTACCGCTCGGCGAAGCTCCCGTACCGCAGGTACAACGGGCCTTCACCCCAGCGCAGGTCGCTGAGGATGTACGGGCCGCGCCGCCCGGCGAGGCGGCGCCCGAGCACGTCGAGGCACTTCTCCAATTCCGCGTCGTCCACCGGATACAGCGTGCAGAACTTGCCGCTGGATCCGCGGGGCGCGTACTTGGAATTCTGCACCTGGAGGATCGGAAGGCCGCGCAGGAATTTGAACGTCATGCGCTCGCGCAGGCAGTAGTCGAACACGTCGGCGAGCACCGCCTCGGCGTCCTCCGCGCACGACGAGACGTGGATCTTCCAGCCCTGCGAGGGCAGTTCGACGCCCTCGGGGCGGACCACCGCCCATATCTCCAGGTCACCGCGCTCCCAGCCGGCCGGCAGCGGCGCGCCTACGGCGGCGAACTCCTCGGGCGCGCCCCAGCGCCGCGGGGAGTCGTAGAAGAGCGGATCGGCGTAGGCGTAGGCCTCATAGCGGTTGTCCACCGGAACCCTCCTCGGGGGCGAGGTGCGCGTTCAGCAGATGGTGTGACGATATGAATTCTTGGCGGCGGCCGGATCGGACGACAACGGCGCACGGCGGCATTTCCCGTCGCATTTGCACGACAACTATGCGCCGAACCGGTTGGTGTGCGCTATTGCCAAGGCCTGATGCGGCGTGATATTTCCGTCGAACGCATAAGCGATGCCGCGCGGATATTCACGTGCCCGGGCCGGCGAAATGAAGAATTGGAAGCACTGTCGGATCAAAACCGGGCACCCGTCAGGGCCGCCGACGGCGGGCGGACCACCTTCCCGCCCGCCCGTCACCCCCCGGCCACACCGTGGCGGTTGTCCGTCGGGCGGGCGTCGGGTGGATAGCCGGGGGGTTTGTTGGCGGGATGTCCGGCCGCTGGGCGCGTAGTTGCATCCATGGCGCGAGACGGCCTTCTGCGGGATCGTCTCATCCTCTGGACTGTGTGGCGCCTCTCCCGACTCGGGCGGGGCCTGTGCTCGTTCGGAAGGAACACGCTTGTGAGGATGAATCGTTCGCGCGCACGCACCGCGATGTGGGGGGCGGTGTGCTTGGGTCTGCTGGCCGCGTTCCCGGGCGCGGCGCAGGCCGCGGGGTCGGGAGCGGGGGCGGCGCGGCCGACGACCCCCGAGGAGATCGGCGCGTTGCCGCCGGCCGAGCAGAACAAGATCCTGGACCCGCTGCGAGCGGCGGCCGGTGCCTTGGACGAGCAGGGCCGCGAGGCGTACGCGGCCGTCTACGCGGGTGTGCGGTTGAACGCGGTCGCGGGCACCGTCGAGGTGTTCACGAAGGGGGACGCGAAGGCGCTGGTCGCGGCGGCGCACAAGGCCTCGCCCGGCGTGAACCTGTCGATGGTGCGGACCAAGGCGGCGAAGTACACCAAGGCCGAACTGTACGCCGCGCGTGAGCGGGTGCAGCAGTAGGCCGCGGCGGCCGGTGTGGTGGTCAACTCGGTGGCGGTGCCCGCCGACGGGTCGGCGCTGAAGGTCGGGGTCGGCGCGACGCCGGGCGCGCGGTTGGACGTGGCGGCGGCCAAGCCCTCGATCGCCGCGGCGGCCGGGGTGGACGTGGTGGTCGCGCCGAGGGAGCCGCTGAAGGCGGCGAGCCGATACGCGGACAGCGCGCCGTACTACTCCGGTTCGTTCCTGAACTCCGAGGTGGCCTGGTGCACCACGGGTATCCCGGTGATGGACTCGGCCGGCAAGAACTACATGGTCACGGCGTACCACTGCGGCAAGACGGGTGTCCGGTTCCGCAACGGCGACGACGCGTCGGTGGGCTGGTCGGTGAACCACAACAGTTACTGGGACGCGAGCCTGATCGACACGCCGAGCGCGCGGTGGGAGTACGACGGGCCGAAGGGCGGCAGCTATCAGCGGTTCAAGCTGACGAGCACGGCGTACTCGTACAACGGGGACTACGTGCACCAGAACGGCTACACCTCGGGTGTCGTCGGCGGGATCGTGGTGGACGACCAGGACGTGGAGTACCACGTCGTCGGTAGTAGCTACGGGACGTACACCGTGCGCGGGGTGTCCGGGCACCAGGTCAACGGGGGTTGCTCGGTCCAGGGGGGCGACAGCGGCGGTCTGGTGTTCCGGTACGTGAACGAGGAGGCGCGTGAGGTGCGCGGCGTGGTGAGCGCGGGCGACTGCTCGGAGATCCTCTGGACCGAGGCCAGGGACATCTACAAGGCGTTCGGGGTGCAGTTGACCACGCGTGAGTAGAAGCAAGCCGGTGCGCCCCCTCCGCCGTGTCGGGCGGCGGGGGCGTTCGGCTGTCCGGAGCGCGGACGGGCTCTCGTCGGCTGGTCGACTTAAGGGGCGCTGAGTCGTTGGTTAACGTCCGCCTAAGGATCGCCGCAAGCCTCTGACCTGGCATGTTGCCACCTCCGAGCTGCCTAGGATCCGTGCGACGGCAAGCGCCGACGGACACGCGGACGGATGAGATGAGCCCCACGACAACCCCAGGCGAGCCACCCCACGCGTCGCACGCCGGCGTAGGCGGCGGGACAGGGACGAGCGCGCCGCCGCGGGTGACGCCCGCGGCCCTGTACGTCGGCGTGGCCACCGGCGGCGGGACCGTCGTCGGCCTGTGGGCGGCGCAGGCGCGGTGGTCGATCCGAGCCGACGCGCTCTTGGCCACGGCAGCGCACCTGGCCGGCCTGCTGGCGGGCTACGGGTTCCTGGTGATGCTGCTGCTGATGGCGCGCGTACCCGCGATCGAGCGGGGCGTCGGCGCGGACGTCCTCACCCGCCGCCACACCCAGGCCGCGCGCTACGTGTTGTCCGCGCTGGGCGCGCATCTGGTGCTGGCACTGGCGGGCTACGCCGTGCACACCGGCAAGGATCCCGTGTCGGCGTTCGTGAGCCTGCTGCGCTACCCGGCGCTCGCCGCCGCCACCGTCGGGACCGTGCTGGTGCTGGCGGCCGGGTACACGTCGGCGACCCGCGTGCGCCGGAGGCTGCAGCACGAAGCGTGGCGCGGCGTCCATCTGATGACCTATGTCGGGGCGGCGCTGGGGTTCTTCCACCAGCCGGCCGGCCCGGACCTGGCGGGCGTGCCGGTCCTGGCGTGGCTGTGGTCCCTGCTGCACGCACAGCTGGCGATGCTGCTGGTGTGGTACCGCGGCGCCGTGCCGGCGCGCCAGGCTCTGCGGCATCGCCTACGCGTGGCAGAGGTCCGTGTCGAGTCGCCTGATGTGGTGTCAATAACCATGCGAGGCCGGGACCTTGCCCTCCTCCAGGCGGAACCGGGGCAGTTCCTGCGCTGGAGGTTCCTGACCCGGCGCCTGTGGCGTACGGCCCTGCCGTTCTCGCTGTCCGCCCCCGTGGCGGGCGACGAGCTGCGGATCACGGTGAAGGCGGTCGGCGGCCACACCCGCCGCATTCGACGCCTGCGGCCTGGCGTCCGGGTCGTCGCGACCGGGCCGTTCGGCGCTCTGACCGCCCATCGGCGCATGAACCGCAAGGTCCTGCTCCTCGCGGGCGGCATCGGCGTCACGCCGATGCGGGCGCTGTTCGAGACGCTGCCGGCCCGCCCGGGGGAACTGACCCTGCTGTACCGGGCGTCCACGCGCGAACAGGTGGTCCTGGCCGACGAATTGCGGACGATCGCCCTGCGCCGCCAGGCCCGCGTCTACTTCCTGCTCGGGCCGTCACGCGGGCCCGGGGACCCGCTGCACCCCGCCGCGCTGCTCCGTCTCGTGCCGGACCTGCCCGACCACGACGTCTACCTGTGCGGGTCGCCGGGGATGGCCGGTGCCGCAGAGCGATCGCTGCTGCGCGCGGGGGTGCCGCACGACCGCATCCATGCCGAGATGTTCTGAACCGGAGGAACCCCATGGCCCAGCCGCCGACGCGACGCGACCGCATCCGCACCGCCGTACTGCTCACCCTCGCCGGCGCGGTCGTCGCGACCGCCGCGGTGATGAACACCCCGACCGCCCCCGAGCCCCCCGACCGCCCGGGCACGGCGGCCGGGGCGGCCCGGTGAGGCCTGCGCCGGCGCGATTCAGTGTGCCGGTGTGTGGACGATCCGCCCGGACGTCACGTGTTCGACGAACGTCGTGACCGACTTCCCGGTGAGCGCGCGCGGCTGGTAGCCGTCGAAGTAGGCCAACGGCACGTGCACGGTGAGCAGCAGCGCGGCCATCGGCAGCCCGTACGGGAACCGCCGCATCGGGACCGGGTGTTCGCCGAGCCAGAACCAGAGCACGATGCAGAAGTTGGCGACGAGCAGGAACGCCCAGCGCTCCATGTCCCATCCGGCCAGGGCCAGCATGCTCGGGGAGAGGGCCGCGCCGGCGGAGAGCACGGTCAGCCGCAGTCCGCCGCTCCCGGCCTGGTGGCAGACCCGCAGGACGACGGCACCGACCACCAGGACCAGCGGCAGCAGGAACAGGAAGGCCTGCCACGGCGAGTACATGTGCCAGCTGGCGGACTGGGTGCGGCCGAACAGGGCGAGCGCGTCCGACCGTACGGGGAAGCCGTGTGCGGACAGCACGGTCCCGAGGGCCCGGGGAGCGCCGCCCGACGACGCGGGCACGAGCAGGACGACGGCCCCGACGACCGCGGCGGGCAGCACCGACGCGACCGCCCGCCGCGTCGGCAGGCTGCGTACGGCCGCGAGCACGAACAGCGGCAGCACGGTCAGCACGGTGATCTCGTGGACGGTCGCCGCCGCCGCGATCAGCAGCGAGGCGGCCAGGACCCGGCCCCGCGCCAGCAGCCACAGCGAGGCGAACAGAAACAGGTAGAGCACCTGGTCGAAGTAGCCGACCTCGTGGAACAGGTAGCCGCCGCTGGGCAGCAGGAGGAAGCCGAGCACCAGGTAGCGGCGCGCGGGGTTCCGGGCGGTCACCGCGGCGCGGACGAGCACGGTGACGATCCCCGCGAGGACCGCGAACGACACCGCGGCGAACAGCGGGTACGGATACCCGGTGCGCGACGCGATCGGGTGCAGCAGGCTGCCGACCAGGAAGCGCCGGTGGAAGCCGCCCTGCAGCGACACCGCCTGCAACGTGGCGGTCCAGCCGCTCGGCATCCGCAGCCCTGTGTACGCGGCCACCGCGACACACCCCAGCGTCGCGGCGAGCACACGCCTCCGGACAGCCTGCGGGCCGGGCGGTCCGCCGCCCCCCTCGGTCGACGGAGGACGCGCTTTCGCCGCACGGTCGTCCGCGGGGCGGTCCGTGACGCCGGTCCGCGGGTCCTGCCGAAGTCGGGACAGCGTCAGGGACATCCAGGGCACCTCACCTCAGTCGCGTCGGATGGGTCGCAGGACCAGCGAACGCCCGCACCATGAGAGCCGACTGAGAGGAGCGTGAAATCCTCGGGCGAAGGCCGGTCCCACCGCGAGCGAGGCGGTGACGCGCGAGAAGCCGTCGCGCGAACACGCCCGCCGCGCCGAACGGACGACCGTCCGGATCCGGTGGTCACCCGCGGCATCGGCGCCGAGGCGCGAAGGCGACAGGGCAACGAGGCACGCGGGGCCGGCACGAACGGACACACGGGGCCGGCGGGGGCGAGGGCGACACAGACGCAAGCATCGCCCGTGGCACGCCGTCGTCGCGTGCGGCCACGCGGTGCGGCACCTTCCATCCCTCCATCGGCCGTATCCGGCGTCCCGCGACCGGTCCTTGACGGCTCCCGACGCGTGGTGCCTGCTGTTCGGCCTCCGGCGCGGGTGCCGGGATCCAGGCCGTGTTCGGCGCACCTCGCGGCGTGGCGCGCGGGCGGTATCCGCGCACGGGCGCCGCCTTCGTCCGCGGCGGCAGGAACCGTGTGCACCCGTGTCCACGCCTGACCGGTTTGGCCGCCGCCCGGGTGGGTCAGGTGACGCGGATGCCGACGATGCAGGTGTCGTCGTCGGTGTCGGCCTTGCTGTGCGTCAGCAGGCGGTCGAGGCGCAGTCCGAGGGAGGCCGCGGGTCGGCGTGCGCTGTCGAGGAGTTGGGCCTGGGTTTCGGCCAGGGGGCGGTCGCGGCGTTCGATGAGGCCGTCGGTGTACATGAGCAGGACGTCGTCGGGTTCGAGCTGGACGTGGTGTTCTGCGTACTCGGTGTCGGAGAGCGCACCCAGCAGGATGCCGTCGGGCATCGGCAGGGCGGTGGCGGCGCCTTCGCGCAGGAGCAGCGGCGGGAGGTGGCCGGCGCGGGCCCAGCGCAGGCTCCGGGTGCACGGGTCGTACAGGCCGCACACGACGGTGGCGGTGACGTGTTTGGGCAGGGAGTGGGTGACGGCGTTGAGCCAACCGAGGAGCCGGCCGGGGCCGTGGCCGGTGACGGCCAGGCCGCGCAGGGCGTTGCGCAGGACGACCATGCTGGTGGCGGCGTCGATGCCGTGGCCGGCGACGTCACCGACGCACAGGAGGACCTGCTTGGTGGGCAGGACGACGGCGTCGTACCAGTCGCCGCCGACCGCGGCGTCGGACTCGGCGGGACGGTAGCGGACGGCGACGTCGAGGCCGGGGGTGTCCAGCGGCGTGGTCTCCGGCGGCATGATGGCGTGCTGGAGCTGCAGGGTGAGGCGGTTGCGTTCGGCGGCCTGCCGTTCGGTGTGCAGGAGTTGGTCGCGGGTCGCGGCGAGCGCGACTTCGGTCCAGTGCTGGGCGGAGACGTCCTGCTGGACGCCGCGCACCCCCACGAGTCGGCCGTCCGGCCCGAGGAGCGGTTCCGCGACCACCCGCAGCTGCCGGGCCGTGCCGGTGTCGTCGGACCCGCGGAGCCGGAAGGCGGCGGAGGCCGGTCTGCGCTGGTGGACGACGGCGCGCACGAAGCGTGAGACGGCGACGGCGTCGTCCGGATGGACGTGCGTGGCGAGTTCCTCCAGCGCGGTGGGTGTGGCGGTGGGCGGAAGGCCGTGGAGCTGGAACATCTGCGTGTTCCAGGTGGTCCTGCCGGTGACGGTGTCGTCCTCGAAGACGCCGATGCGGCCCAGGCGTTCGGCGTGGTGCAACAGGTCGGCGAGGCGGGCCGCCTCGTCCTTCAGACGCCACGTCACCAGGAGCGCGTCGCCCCAGCGGCTTATGCCGACGTCCGCCAGGGTGGACGTCGGGCGGCGGTCGACCATGACGGCCAGCGGGACCTGGGGGTGCGTGAACGCCGTTCCGGTGGCGTGGACGCGTACGGCGTGCCCGAACAGGCCTCCCGGTTCGGCGGCCAGCGGGTAGACCTCCAGGAGCGGCCGGCCCACGAGGTGCCGCCGGGCCCGACCGGCGGGATCGGTGAAGTGCGCGTTGGCGTACGAGATCCGGAAGTCGGCGAGCGTTCCGTCGGGTGCCCGGTGCGGCCGCAGGATCAGGGCCGGGTCGCGCAGGCCGTCCGCGAACCGCATCAACCAGGCGCTGCCGGGGGCCGGGTCGCCGTCGTCCGCGTCGCCGCCGCCCGGGGACCGGTCGGCCGGGTCCCGCAGGGTGTAGGCGCAGAGTTCGGCCAGCGCCTCGAACTGTCCCCGGCTCCGGGGCGGTTGTCCGGGCAGAGCCACGGGCCAGCAGATCTCCAGGACGCCGTGGATGCGTCCGCCGAGCGCGGCCGGCAGCGCGGCGCGGGCGCCGGGGTGCTCGGCAGTGCCCGGTGCGGCCAGGTCCTGGTCGGCGGCTGAGGCGACCCATACGGCCGCGGACTCCTCCAGGGCGCGCCCCGCGACGGTGGGGACGCCGTGCGGGACATGACGCCAGCGGGCCGCCTCGTGCGGGGCGAGGCCGGCGTGACCGCGCAGTGCGAGCGAACCGTCCTCGGCGACCGCCCACAGGAGCGCGGCGGTGGCGCCCAGCGGTGCGAGGGCGTGGTCGAGGAACGAGCGGGCCGCGGCGTCGGCGTCGTCGGCGGTGCCGGTCTCGGCGCGGCGCAGCCGCAGCGCTTCGGACGGCGTGTCCGCCCGGGGGGAGGGAACCCCGGCGTGGGCACGGGGTTCTTCGGGGTGCCTCGCGGTCGCGGGGTCCGTGGGCCGGGAGTGCGGCGCGGCGTCCGCGATGCGGTCGAGGGCGGCCTTGCCGATGATGTCGGCGGCCAGTTCGAGGGGCGGTAGGCCGACGCGGGCGGCGAGGTCGGCCAGTTGCCGGCGGGCGTCGACGGGGGCACAGCCCAGGCGTTCGACGAGGACGCCCGCGGCGGTGTCGAGTACGGCGCGGTCCTCGGCGGCGGCGAGGGCGGCGTGCAGTTCCCGCCCGAGGCGGTCGACGACGGCGGCGAGCCGCCGCACTGCTGTCCCGGGGTCGGATCCGGGGTCCGATTCCGGGTCGGATTCGGGGTCGGATTCGGCGTCCGTTTCCGGGTCGTCGGTGGGACCGGTGCCGTGGTGCGGCGGGTGAACGGGGGTGCGGGGGTCGGTCACGGTGCTGCCGGCTCCTGGAGTACGGCCCGTCGAGGCCTCGGGCGGTGGGGCGGTGGGGCGGTGTGCCCGGGCGGTCACGTGGTCGCGAGCCAGCGGCGGACGCACGCGATGAGGTCGTCGGCGTCGACGGGCTTGGTGACGTGCGCGCTGGCGCCCGCCGCGAGGCTCTTCTCCCGGTCGCCGGGCATGGCCTTGGCCGTGACGGCGATGACGGGCAGGTCGCGGTGGGCGGGGTTCCTGCGGATCTCCTCGGTGGCGGCGTAGCCGTCCATCTCGGGCATCATGACGTCCATCAGGATCAGGTCGACGCGCGGGGCGCGGGCGAGGGCTTCGATGCCCTCGCGGCCGTTGGCGGCGTGCAGGACGTCGATGCCGTGCCGTTCGAGGATGCCGCTCAGCGCGTAGAGGTTGCGGGCGTCGTCGTCGACCACGAGCACCGTGCGGCCGGCCAGGTCGTCGCGGAGCGGTGGTGTGCTGTCGGGTTGCTGCGCGACCGCCGGCGGCGGGACGTCGCCGGGCGCTTCGGCGGTGAGGTGCAGCGCGACGCGTTCGCGGAGTTCGTCGAGGCCGGCGAGGACTTCGAGGTGGCGGTGCTCGGCGTGGCGGCGCAGGCTCTCGTCCGTGGCCGGGGGAAGCCGGCGGCCGCGGTGCGCGAGCACGGGTACGTCGGCGAGGGCGGGGTTCGCGTCGACCGCGTTGAGGAAGCGCGAGGCGGCGTGGCCCGGCAGTCCCAGGTCGAGGACGACGCAGTGGACGGGCCCGGACGCCATCACGCCGAGGGCGGTCGGCACGTCGACCGCGGTGGTCACCCCGACGTCGTGGGCGTCGAGCGCGTCGCGGGAGCCCGGCCCCGCGGGGAGGTCGGCCGCCGCGCTCTCCGCGACCAGGGTCAGCAGCCCCCGGGGCTGCTCCTCGAGCACCAGCAGCCGGCGGCCGACCGCGGCCGGGCGGTCCGGTGCGAGGTCGTCGTGCCGACCGGTGGCGGGCTCGGGTACGCCCTCGGCGGCGAGCTCCGGGGTGTCGGCGCGGCCCGCGGGCAGGTACAGGGAGAAGGTGCTGCCGACCCCCAGGGTGCTCTCGGCGGTGACCGTGCCGCCGAGCAGGTGGGTGATCTCGCGGCTGATGGAGAGGCCCAGGCCGGTGCCGCCGT
Source organism: Yinghuangia seranimata (assembly GCF_029953285.1). Lineage (GTDB taxonomy): Bacteria > Actinomycetota > Actinomycetes > Streptomycetales > Streptomycetaceae > Yinghuangia > Yinghuangia seranimata. The sequence continues at coordinate 102,257 of NZ_JASAOI010000004.1, forward strand.
ATTTGCGGTTGGTGGTGCCGTCGGCCTGCTGGAAGGCGCCGAAGATGCTCTCCAGCTGGTGTTCGGAGATCCCGATGCCGGTGTCGGTGACCGTGAAGGCCAGCACGGGACCGCCCCCCGGCGCCGTGTCCGGACGCTCCGCGTCGGCGCAGAGGCCGATGTGCAGTTCCACGCTGCCGCGTTCGGTGAACTTGACGGCGTTGGACAGCAGGTTGCGCAGTACCTGGCGCAGGCGGGCGCCGTCGGTCAGCAGGTCGGCCGGCACCCCGGGCGCGGTGGTGACGGTGAAGGCCAGGTGCTTCTGCGTGGTCATGGGCCGGAAGGTGGCCTCGACGTACTCGAGCAGGCCGCGCAGCGACACCCGCTCCCACGTCAGGTCCATCTTCCCGGCCTCGACCTTGGACAGGTCGAGGATGTCGTTGATGAGCTGGAGCAGGTCCGATCCGGCGGAGTGGATGATCCCGGCGTACTCGACCTGCTTGTCGGTCAGGTTCCGGGTCGGGTTCTGGGCGAGCAGCTGGGCGAGGATGAGCAGGCTGTTCAGCGGGGTGCGCAGCTCGTGGCTCATGTTCGCCAGGAACTCGGACTTGTATGTGGACGCCAGGGTGAGCTGTAGGGCGCGGTCCTCCAGTTCCTGGCGGGCCTGCTCGATCTGCAGGTTCTTCGCCTCGATGTCGCGGTTCTGCGAGGCCAGCAGGGCTGCCTTGTCCCCGAGTTCGGCGTTGGACCGCTGCAGTTCCTCCTGCTGGTCCTGCAGTTCTTCGGAGCGCGTCTGGAGTTCGGCCGTCAGGCGCTGGGACTCGCCGAGGAGTTCGTCGGTGCGGGCGTTGGCGACGATGGTGTTGACGTTGACGCCGATCGTCTCCATCAGCTGGTCGAGGAAGTCGCGGTGCACCGGCGTGAAGCGGCCCAGGGAGGCGAGTTCGATGACGCCGAGCACCTGGTCCTCGACGACGATGGGAAACACGAGCAGCTCGGCCGGCGCGGCACCGCCCATTCCGGAGGTGACGAGGTAGCCGTCGGGGACCTGGTCCACGGCGATCGTGCGACGGCTGCGGGCGGCCTGGCCGACCAGGGTGCGGCCCACCGGGACACGGCCGGCCGGCAGGCCGTCGGCGGGGAAGCCGTAGGAGCCGATCAGGGTCAGCACGACGCCGTCCGCGCCGTCCTCGGCGAGGTAGAACGCCCCGTACTGGGCGGAGACGAGCGGGGCCAGCTCGGCCATGACCAGCTCGGCGACCGTGGACAGGTCGCGGTGTCCCTGCATGAGGCCCGACATACCGGCGAGGTTCGACTTGAGCCAGTCCTGCTCCTGGTTGGCCCGCGTGGTCTCGCGCAGCGAGCCGACCATCGCGTTGATGTTGTCCTTGAGCTCGGCCACCTCGCCGGACGCGTCGACGGTGATCGACCGGGTCAGGTCGCCCTCGGCCACGGCGCTGGCGACTTCGGCGATGGCCCGGACCTGGCGGGTGAGGTTGCCGGCCAGCTCGTTGACGTTCTCGGTCAGCCGCTTCCACGTGCCCTCGACGCCCTCGACCTCGGCCTGCCCGCCCAGGCGGCCCTCGCTGCCGACCTCGCGGGCCACACGCGTCACCTCGGCCGCGAACGACAGCAACTGGTCGACCATCGTGTTGATGGTGTTCTTCAGCTTCAGGATCTCGCCGCGGGCGTCCACGGTGATCTTTTGCGACAGGTCGCCCTTGGCGACCGCGGTGGCGACCTGGGCGATCGAGCGGACCTGGGTCGTCAGGTTGCCGGCCATGAAGTTGACCGAGTCGGTCAGGTCGCGCCAGGTCCCCGAGACGCCCTTGACGTCCGCCTGCCCGCCCAGGATGCCCTCGGTGCCGACCTCGCGGGCCACCCGCGTCACCTCGGAGGTGAACAGCGACAGCTGGTCCACCATGCCGTTGAAGACGGTCGAGATCTCGCCGAACAGCCCGTCCGCGCCGTCCGGCAGCCGGGTCCCGAAGTCCCCGTCCCGCACCGCGGTCAACCCCGCCAGGAGTCTGCGCAGCTCCGGCTCCGCGACTCCGCCCGCCGCCCGCGCCGCGCGTGAACGCGGCCCCGTCCCGCTGCCGCTCGCGCCCATGGCTGCCACGTCCCGTCCGGATGCGGGCCCGCGCGCCGGCTGGCGCGAAGTGCTCGCCGGAGGTCGGCCCCGGGAGGCCCCCTCGAACGCCATCATTGCCCAACGGCAACGGTGCGTGCGACCGAACCGTGAGACGGGCGCCGGATTCCGGGCGTACGCCCGCCCCTGTGGTGACGGTCGGGCGCACCATACGCTTAACTGTTGCCCTATGGCAACGATAAGGTCGGGGTGTGGTCCTCAGGCGAAGCGGCGGGACGGCGCGTCCCGCACGCCCTCCCCGGTGTCGGAATCCGCGTGCGCCGGGTGGCCCGCGGCGCGCCGGAACGCCTCCATGCCCGCAACCAGCGCCGCACGGTCCGCGGCGGGCATCCTGCCCAGCGTGTCGACCAGGTCCTCGGCCCGCCGCGCCCGGATGGCGTCCATCAGCGACTCGCCGTCCGAGGTCAGCGCGACGACCACCTTGCGGCGGTTGTGCGCGTCCAGGTCCCGGGTCACCAGACCCGCCGAGTCCAGCCGGTCGCACAGCCGGCTCGCCACCGAGGAGACCGTGCCCATCTCCTGGGCGAGTCCGTGCAGCGAGATACCGCGGGCCCGATGGATGATCGTCAGAGCCCGCAGTTGGGTCGGGGAGACCGTCGTGCCGAACGCCTCCTGAGCCCGCCCCCACACCGTGATCAGCGACTCCAGCGTCCCGGCGAGCACCCCGGCCGCCTCCTCGGCGCCGACGCCGGGAGCACGACGGTTTCGCTGCGCTTGTCTTTCGTCCATGGTTCTTCTCACTCTGTCATGCCGCGTCGCGGGCCGGAACCGCGCCGCCGGAAGGGACCCCGGTGACCGCCGCCGACCGCCTCCTCGTCCTCCAGCGCGCTCTGCGTGCCGCGTCCCCGCAGGACCTCGTCCTTGTCCTTGCCCGGGTTCTGGTGGATGAATTCGGGGTGATCTCGTGCACCCTGCTGCTCGCCGACTACGGGGTCAGCGCCCTGCAGCCGTTCGGACGCGAGGCGACCCCCGGGTCCGCCGTCCCGGTCGCGGGCACCGCGGCGGGGCGCGCGTTCATGGCCCAGGAGCGGGTCCGCGACGCGTCGGCGCAGGCTGCGGCGCGCGAGACGCTCTACCTGCCGGTCTCCGTGCGGGGCGACCGGCTGGGCGTCCTCGAGGTCGTCCGGTCGACCGGCGGCGACGGCGCCCTGGCCGACGAACTGGCCGAGGCCGCCGAGGTCCTCGCCCACGAACTCCTCGCGGCCGAACCGGCCACCGACGTCTTCCAGCAGGCCCGCCGGCTGCGCAGACTCACACTCGCCGCCGAGATGCAGTGGGACCTGCTGCCCGGCCGCTCGTGCGAGCGGCCCGAGTTCACCATGGGCGCGCAACTCGAACCCGCCTACGCGGTACGGGGCGACAACTTCGACTGGGCGGTCAACACCGGAACGCTGGCCGTCAGCGTCACCAACGGCATGGGCCACGGCGTCCAGGCCGCCTCGCTCACCGCGCTCGCGGTGGGAGCGCTGCGCAACGCCCGGCGTTCCGGCGCCGACCTGGCGGCCCAGGCCGACCTGGCGAACCAGGCCGTGTGGTCCGCGCACACCGGCGGCGCCTACCTCGCCAGCGTCCTGTTCGAGGTCGACCTGGCGACCGGCGAGGTCGACGCCATCGACGCCGGGTCCCCGCTGGTGCTGCGCATGCGCCACGGCCAGGTCGACCGGCTCGAGCTCGAGGCGCAGTTCGCGCTCGGCACCCTGGAGGACACCCGCTACGTCCCCGAACGCTTCACCCTGGAGCCCGGCGACCGCCTCGTCGTCGTCAGCGACGGCGTCCACGACTACCCGCTCCACCGCCGACGAGATGTTCGGCACCCGGCGGCTGGCCGCCAGCGTCCGCGACCACCGCCTCCTCCCCGCGCCCGAGGCCGCCCGCGCCCTGCTCCGGGACCTCGACCGGTTCCGCGGCGACCGGGAAGCCGACGACGACGCCGTCGCCCTGTGCCTCGACTGGCGCGGCCGCGGCACCGCCGCGGACCGCTGACGGCGGCCCGGGTGGCCAGAAAGACACGGTGTTCGGCGGTGCCGTGGACCTCGGGTTTGGTGGATTCTCCAGGGACCGGGCCGACCTCTTGACCCCGGTGGGGACGGCGGATTAATTTCCGGGGAACGTGACCCGTGACAGCCCGGAAGGAGGCGACCGGCGGATGTACACCAGCTCCGACCTGAGCCGCCTCGCCCGGTGCACCGTCTGGGTGTCGGGTCGTATCGCGCACGGCTGCTGAGCACGCCGTTCTGACGTGCCCGTCTGGGGCACATTCCGGGATTTTTCGCCCATACCCTCCTGGCGCGTCGCTGCTGTCGCGTGCCGTTTTGCGTCCGGTCCTCTCCTGTGGCGCGTCTGAGCACAGAAGGCTGCCTGAATTGGCGAACATGATGAATCGATCGATCGCGCACCGCATTGAAGGCCCGTCATGGTGACGGCGCGGATCACGGTCAACGGGAAAGAAGCCTCGATTTCCCCGGTCGCGCCGCACACGACGGCGCTGGACTTCCTGCGCGAGCGTGGTCTCACCGGCACCAAGGAGGGCTGCGCCGAGGGTGAGTGCGGTGCCTGTTCGGTGCTGGTGGCGCGTCCCGGCGTGAACAAGCCGACCGACTGGGTGGCGGTCAACGCCTGCCTGGTGCCGGTCGCGGCGCTCGACGGCCAGGAGGTCGTCACCTCTGAGGGCCTCGCCACTCCCGGCGAGCCCGGCACGGCGTCCACGCTGCACCCGGTGCAGGAGGAGATGGCGGTCCGCGGCGGCTCCCAATGCGGTTACTGCACACCGGGGTTCATCTGCAGCATGGCCGCGGAGTACTACCGGCCGGGACGTTGCGCGCACGCGGACTCCGAGGGCGACGCCGAGCACGGTCCGAACGGGTTCGACCTGCACGCGCTGAGCGGCAACCTGTGCCGCTGCACCGGCTACCGCCCGATCCGCGACGCCGCCTACGCCGTCGGGGATCCCGCCGAGGACGACCCGCTGGCGCGGCGTCGCGAGCAGGCGCCGCCCGCGCCGGTCGCCACCGAATACACGCAGGACGGCCGTACGTTCCTGCGGAAGGACACCCTCGCCGAGACGCTGCGGGTGCTGAGCGAGCGGCCCGACGCGGTGCTGGTCGCCGGCTCCACCGACTGGGGCGTCGAGGTGAACATCCGCTCCCGCAGGGCGGACTGCGTGGTCGCCTTGGACCGGCTGTCCGAACTGCGGGAGCTGAGCGTCGAGTCCGACCACATCGAGATCGGTGCGGCACTGACGCTCACCGAGATCGAGCGTCGCCTCGACGGCGAAGTCCCGCTGCTGGCGGAGCTGTTCCCGCAGTTCGCGTCCCGGCTCATCCGCAACAGCGCAACCCTCGGCGGCAACCTGGGCACCGGCTCGCCGATCGGCGACAGCCCGCCGGTGCTGCTCGCGCTGGAGGCGTCGGTGGTGCTCGCGCACGCCGACGGCGAGCGCGAGGTCCCGCTGGCGGACTACTTCACCGGCTACCGGCAGAGCGTCCGCCGTCCGGGCGAGCTGATTCGCGCCGTGCGGGTCCCGCTGCCCCTGTCGCGCGTCACGGCGTTCCACAAGATCGCCAAGCGGCGGTTCGACGACATCTCGAGCGTGGCGGTCGCGTTCGCGCTCGACATCGAGGACGGGATCGTCCGCAAGGCCCGCATCGGCCTGGGCGGTGTGGCGGCCACGCCGATCCGCGCCCGCGCCGCGGAGGAGGCCCTGGAGGGCAGGCCGTGGTCGGCGGAGACCACCGAGGCCGCGGCCGCGCTGCTGCAGGCCGAGGGCACGCCGATGAGCGACCACCGCGCGAGCGCCGGGTACCGCTCCGCGATGCTCGGCCAGAGCCTGCTGAAGCTGTACGCGCAGACCACTGAGGCGGTGTCGTCGTGAGTCATCTGTCCGAGCGTCCTGAAAAGCCCGTCGTCGGCGTCGCGATGCCGCACGAGAGCGCGTTCCTACATGTCACCGGTACCGCGCTGTACACCGACGACCTGGTGTACCGCACCAGGGACGTGCTGCACGCCTACCCGGTCCAGGTCATGAAGCCCCGCGGCCGGATCACCGCGCTGCGCACCGAGCCCGCGCTCGCCGTGCCCGGTGTGGTGCGCGTGCTGACCGGCGCCGACGTGCCCGGCGTCAACGACGCGGGGATGAAGCACGACGAGCCGCTGTTCCCCGACGAGGTCATGTTCTACGGCCACGCGGTCGCCTGGGTGCTCGGGGAGACCCTGGAGGCGGCCCGGCTCGGCGCGGAGGCCGTCGAGGTGGAACTCGACGAACAGCCCGCCGTGATCACGCTGCGCGAGGCGATCGAGGCCGAAAGCTTCCACGGCGCCCGGCCGGTGATGACGACCGGCGACGTCGACGCCGGATTCGCCGACTCCGCCCACGTGTTCAGCGGCGAGTTCCAGTTCTCGGACCAGGAGCACTTCTACCTGGAGACGCACGCCGCGCTGGCCTACATCGACGAGGCCGAGCAGGTGTTCATCCAGAGCAGCACCCAACACCCGTCGGAGACCCAGGAGATCGTCGCGCACGTCCTCGGTCTGCACAGCCACGAGGTGACCGTGCAGTGCCTGCGGATGGGCGGCGGCTTCGGCGGCAAGGAGATGCAGCCGCACGGCTTCGCGGCCGTCGCGGCGCTCGGCGCCAAGCTGACCGGACGGCCGGTCCGGGTACGGCTCAACCGGACCCAGGACCTGACCATGTCCGGCAAGCGGCACGGCTTCCACGCCGAATGGCGGATCGGCTTCGACGCCGACGGCCGCATCCAGGCCCTGGACGCGACCCTGACCGCGGACGGCGGTTGGAGCCTTGACCTGTCCGAGCCGGTGACGGCCCGCGCGCTGTGCCACATCGACAACACGTACTGGATCCCCAACGCGCGCGTCGCCGGCCGCATCGCGAAGACCAACAAGGTCTCCAACACGGCCTTCCGCGGCTTCGGCGGCCCGCAGGGCATGCTGGTGATCGAGGACATCCTGGGCCGGTGCGCGCCGCTGCTCGGCCTGGACCCGGCGGAACTGCGCGAGCGCAACTTCTACCGGCCGGGCCGGGGGCAGACGACGCCCTACGGGCAGCTCGTCAGCCAGCCGGAGCGGATCTCCGCCGTCTGGCGGCAGGTCGAGGACAACGGCGGCCTCGCCGAACGCCGGCGTGAGATCGCCGCGTTCAACGCCGCGCACCCGAACACCAAGCGGGCGCTGGCGATCACGGGCATCAAGTTCGGGATCTCGTTCAACCTCACGGCGTTCAACCAGGCCGGTGCGCTGGTGCTCATCTACAAGGACGGCTCCGTCCTGATCAACCACGGCGGCACCGAGATGGGCCAGGGCCTGCACACGAAGATGCTGCAGGTGGCCGCGACCACGCTCGGCATTCCGCTGCACAAGGTCAGGCTGGCCCCGACGCGGACCGACAAGGTGCCCAACACCTCGGCCACCGCGGCCAGTTCCGGAGCCGACCTGAACGGCGGGGCGGTCAAGAACGCCTGCGAGCAGCTGCGTGCGCGGCTGGTGCAGGTGGCCGCGAGCCAACTGGGCTCGAACGCCTCGGACGTGCGGATCGTCGAGGGCGTCGCCCGCACGCTGGGCAGCGACCAGGAGCTGGCCTGGGACGACCTGGTGCGCACCGCGTACTTCCAGCGCGTGCAGCTGTCGGCGTCCGGCTACTACCGCACCGAGGGCCTGCACTGGGACGCGAAGACCTTCAGGGGCTCGCCGTTCAAGTACTTCAGCTACGGCGCCGCCGCGGCCGAGGTCGAGGTGGACGGCTTCACCGGCGCGTACCGCATCCGGCGCGTGGACATCGTGCACGACGTCGGCGACAGCCTGTCCCCGATGATCGACATCGGCCAGGTCGAGGGCGGTTTCGTGCAGGGCGCGGGCTGGCTGACCCTCGAGGACATGCGCTGGGACGTCAGCGACGGGCCGAACCGCGGCCGGCTGCTGACGCAGGCCGCGAGCACGTACAAGCTGCCGAGCTTCTCCGAGATGCCGGAGGAGTTCAACGTCACCCTCATGGAGAACGCGACCGAAGAGGGCGCCGTCTACGGCTCCAAGGCGGTCGGCGAGCCTCCGCTGATGCTGGCGTTCTGCGTACGCGAAGCGCTGCGGCAGGCCGCCGCGGCGTTCGGGCCGAGCGGGATCAGCGTCGACCTGGCCGCGCCCGCGACGCCGGAAGCGGTGTACTGGGCGATCCAGGCGGCCCGCCAGGCCGAGGCCCCCGGCACCGGGGCGGCCGTCAACGGGCACGCCGCCAACGGCCGAATCCCCATCGACACACGAGCGTTGAGCGGTGTCTGACAAGACGTGGATCGCCGCGGTCGCGGGGTTGCGGGAACGCCGGGAGTCCGGCGTTCTCGTGACCGTCGCGGCCGTGCGCGGCCACGCCCCGCGCGATGCCGGCGCGAAGCTCGTCGTCGGGCGGACCCGGACGTGGGGCTCGATCGGCGGCGGCAACATCGAGGCCGTCGCCATCGACCGGGCCCAGGAGATGATCGCCGCGTCCGAGTCGAAGCCGGAGCTGATCGACTTCGCCCTGAACGACAAGGTGACCAACCAGCACGGCGTCCAGTGCTGCGGCGGCACGGTCGCCGTACTGCTCGAACCACTGCCCGTGTCACGGGTGGTGGCGATCTTCGGCGTAGGGCACGTCGGTCTGGAACTCGCGCGCATCCTGGCCCGCCTGGACCTCGACCTCCACCTGGTCGACAGCCGCGCCGACATGCTCACCGAGGAACGGCTCGACGTCCTCTCCGACGCGATCGCCGAAGTGCACGTGCACCACACCCCCCTGCTCCCCGAAGAAATACTCGCCGAACTGCCGCACGGCGCCCACATCCTGATCATGACCCACGACCACGCCGAGGACGCCGCCCTCTGCGACGCCGCCCTGCGTACGACCCACCTCGGCTCCATCGGCCTGATCGGCTCGGCCGCCAAGTGGGCCCGGTTCCGCAAACGCCTCTCCACCGAAGGCGGCCACCCCGACGCCACCATCGACCGCATCAAGACCCCGATCGGCCTGCCGGACATCACCGGCAAGGAACCGGCGATCATCGCCGTAAGCGTCGCCGCCGACCTCCTCCGCACCTTCGAGTCCCCCGGCAACTGACCCACCCGCCACCGAAAGCCGACTTCGGAGCTCCAGCGACGGCGTGACGAGGCCGGGGTGTCGGTCAGCTTCGGTGGGGTGGGGGGCCTGAGGCGTTGAGGAGTTTCAGGCCTACGGTGGTGGGGGTGTGGAGGGCGGTGTTGCGGTGGCGGTTGGTGTGGATCAGGCCGGCGGCGCGGAGGACTGTGGCGTGTTCGCTGGCGCTGGGTGGGGAGATGCCGATGAGGGCGGCGAGTTCCTTGGTGGAGCAGCCGGGGTGTTCGGCGATCGAGTTGAGGACGGCGGCTCGGGTGTGGCCGAGGAGGGCCGAGACGGGTGCCGTGTGCCTGGGCGGGGTGGGCCTGGGGGTGAGGGCGGTCAGGCGCAGCAGGCGGTCGTCGTCGGCTACCGGGTAGGAGACGGTGGGTTGCGCCTGGGCGTGGGCGTCGTCGCCGACGAAGGAGCGGGTGCCGAAGACCGAGGGGACGAGGAGGACACCCTGTCCCCGTAAGTGCAGGTCGTAGTCGACCGGGTTGCGGATCTCGAGAACCGGTGGGTTCCAGCGCAGCCATTGCGGGTTGGCTCGGGCGAGCAGGTGGTCGACGCCGCCGTTGAGGAACTGGCGTAGGCGGAGGGTTCGGTCGGCGGTGAAGCAGTCGACGGCTTGCGTCCAGTAGGGGGCGACGAGCTCGGCGTGGAGGTCGGACAGGCCGTCGAAGAGGTCGTCGCGGAGTGTCGCGTCGTGCGGCAGGTTCGACGTCCAGGCCGGTAGGGGCTGGCGTTCGGCTATTGCGGCGAGTTCGGTGTCGATCATGGTGGTGGGGGTCGCGCGGACCTGGTCGAGGAGATCGTCGAGTTCCCCAGGGTGCGCGGGTGTGAGGAAGGTCGGGGACCAGCCGACGGGTGGGATGAGGGAGAGGGCCATCCACGCGCGGGAGGTCAGGCGGGGGAGGGCGCGTCTCCGCCAGGCTCCCAGGCGTACGGGTTGGCTGCGGTCCCGCAGGGCGCGTGCCGCGAGGTGCAACTCCGACAGCGGCATCGGTGCTTCGGCGATCCGGGTCCGGGCCAAGTCCTCGGCCGTGAAGTGGATGCGGTAGGTCACGATCCTCCCCCGTGGTGGCTCGCGAGTCCGGGATTGTCTCGAATCTCCTGATTCGGCCTGGGTCGAATCAGGTCGAAGGCCCGGTTGTGCGCCCAACAAGCTTGTCACGGACGGCTTGTGGCGCGGCGCTGCCCCACCTGCGCCGAGGACCACTGTGTCGTCGCAACTCCCAAGAGGCGAATCCGAGTTGAGGAGACGAGATGCGCAAGAACTCCGCGAGGACCCTGGGCCTGGTCGCCGCCGGTGCGTTCCTTCTGGTCGGCGCGGCGTCCGGAGCCGCCGTCGCGGCCCCGGCCGACCCGTCCGGCACCGTGCACATCGACGGGTTCGAACCCACCTCGGTGGTGACCGACGGCAGTTGCAAGGGGTGGATGAACACCGAGAAGCAGCACGGCAAGTGGTACGCGCAGGGGTTGGTGCAGTCCTGGCGCGGTCAGACCTGCGACATGATCCTGGAGCGGTACCACAAGGGGGACGGGGGGTGGACGATCGTCTCCGGTCGGCACACCGTCACCAACACCTCCGACTACACGACCTGGTACTACGACGACGCCGGTTACAAGTCCCGCGTCTGCATCTGGAACGACAGCGTGTCGCAGACGTGGAAGTGCGGTGGTGCCGTGTGACGTCCGCCGGTCGGCGCGCATGAGGACGAGGCCCGGCGTTCAGGGAGACGCCGGGCCTCGTCCGACCTTCGACGCGCCGCTACTCCGCGGCCTTCTTCAGCGCGTTGAGCCACGCGGTGAGCGAGTCGTCCAGGGCGACGGCGAGGTAGTCGCGGTCGGCGTCGATCGGGGCACCCGCCCAGGACTCCCGGGTGTGGACCACGACCTCGTCGCCGTCCTGGGTGAACGTCCACTCGTGCACGCCGGTGATGCCGTGCGCGGGGCCGCCCCACAGGATGCGGTGCGGGGCCTCGACCGCGTAGACGGTGGAGTCGATGGACAGGCCCGCGGTCTCCCAGTGGAAGGTCGAGCCGGGGGCGACGGGGCCGTCGAGCCGGGCCACGTCCACGCCGTCCTGCCAGGTGGGCCACGCGTCGATCGCGGTGTGGATCTCCCAGACCCGCTCGACGGAGGCGGTGATCCGGATGGTGTGGTCGGCGACGACGGGGGCGTTCTCGTCGATGTTCGTGGGGTAGGTCATGGCGGGTCCTCGGAATCGGGGAGTCGGCGGTCGAGGTGGTTCGGGGCGGGTCAGGCCTGCGGCTCGGGGTCCGCGATCCAGTGCCCGTGGATGCCGGCCGGCACTCGGCGGGGGAGTTCGACGGCGGCCACGGTGGTCAGGTCGCGCGCGTCCAGCACGAGCAGTTCCGAGGCGTCGGCCTTGAGGTCGCTGACGATGGTGAGCAGGTAGCCGTCGTCCTCGGCGGATCCGCCCGCGGCGGGCGCGAAGACGGCCTCGCCGGGCATCCGGCCCTCGCCGTGGGAGAGCAGCGTCTCCCGGCCGCTGAGCGTGTCGAACTTGACGGTGTGGTACCCCGACAGGCCGGCGCCGGGAAAGCCGATGGCGTAGCTGTATCGGTTGGCGGAACCGGTGTGCGCGTCGTTGATCGACGGGAACTCGGTGACCAGGTCGTTGAGGGCCTCGTCGGTCACCTTCCCCGTGGCCGGGTCCATGGTCCACCGGTGGAACGTCGAGCCGGCGTCGGGGCTGTCGCCGTAACCGGGGGCGCCGACCCACCACTTCCACGAGGTCTCCCACGCGGAACGGTCGAAGCGCGGCGCCTCGAGGACGATCCGGCCCTGCGCGTCGGTGTAGGCGTTGGCGACGTGCAGCAGCGCCGCCTGGTCGGCCACCTCGAACCAGGTGGTCGCGCCACCGGCGCGCGGCATCACACCGATGCGCAGCGGGACGTCGTCGTGCCAGCGGTAGGGGATGCCGGACTGCTCGGCGTGGTCGAAGACGACCGGCGCGTTGACGAAGACGACGTGCTCGCGGGTGATGGCGAAGTCGTGCATGAGCGAAGGGCCGGAGCCCTCGACGACCTCGGACCTGACGATCGCGCCGGAGGCGTCGGCCACGTAGTAGGTCAGGTACGGCGGGAAGGGGCTGTAGCCGAAGAAGTGCAGCTCGCCGGTCTCCGGGTCCTCCTTCGGGTGCGCGGTCATCGCGCTCGTGAGCTTGCCGCCGAAGTCGTAGACGCCGATGGTGTCGAGCTCGGCGCTGACCTCCCAGGGCAGGTTGGCCTCCTGCAGGGCCAGGTAACGGCCGCCGTGGAAGATGATGTTGGTGGCGGCGGCGCTGACGTCGAGCTCGGTCCCGGTGAACGGCACGCCGTCCAGGAACGGGGTGCGCACCCAGCGGTTGCGGTACCACTCGGCCCGGCCGCCGGCCAGGCGTACGCCGTGGATCATGCCGTCGCCGCGGAACCAGTGCGTGGGGGTGACGCCCGGCTTGGGGTTGTGGCCGTTGCGGAAGTAGCGGCCGTCCAGCTCGGGCGGCAGCGTGCCGCGGACCTTCAGCTCGTGGCCGGTGACCTCGTCGGTGACGGGGGTGAAGTGGCCGCTGATGTACGGCTTTTCGAGTGCCATGGTCAGGCCTTTCGCATCGAGAGGGCGGAGATGGTCAGGGTCACGGCGGCGCAGGCGAGGAACGCCGCGCCGTAGGAGGGGAGCCGGGTCAGGAAGGACAGGCCGACGGCGCCGCCGATCTGCCGGGTGGCGTTGACCAGCCCGCCGGCCAGGCCGTTGTCCGCGGGCGGGACGCCGGTGGAGGACATCGCGGTCAGCCGGACGAAGGCCACCCCCAGCCCCACGCCGATGAGGAGCGTCGGACCCAGCAGGTCCACCGCGAACGTGCCGTCGGACGGGGTCCGGGCCAGCCAGGCCAGTCCGGCCGCGAGGACCAGCAGGCCCACGGGGAGCACACGGCGCCACGCGACCTTGCCGGTGACCCACGACGAGAGCGTGATCATGACGGCGAGGGGGAGTTGGGTCAGCCCCGCCTCCAACGGCGAGTAGCCGAGGACTCGTTGCTGGTAGAGCGGCAGGAAGTAGAACAGGCCGAGCCAGACCGCTCCCAGCAGTGCCATCAGCACGTTGGGCACGGCCACCACGCTCATCCGGGCCGGCAGCAGCGGTTCGGCGGCGCGGCGCTGGAGCACCACGAACACGCCGAGCAGCACCGCACCGATCACCGCGAACGGCCACGGGCCCGACAGTCCGTAGGTGAGCGCGACCAGCCCCGCGGTCACCGTCACCGCGCCCGGCGCGTCGAGGCTTCCGCCGCGCGGCGTGTCGGCCGCGACCAGCCGCCAGGTCGCCACCAGGACGCCCACGGCGAGGGGCACCATCACGACGAACACCGCGCGCCAGCCGTACCAGCTGGTGAGCAGCCCGCTCAGCAGCACGCCCGCCGCGCCGCCGGCACCGGAGACCGCGCCCCACACGCCGAGCGCGGTGCCGCGCCGCTCCTTGTCGGGATACAGCGTCAGGACGAGGGCCAGCGCCGTGGGCGCCAGCATCGCCGCGCCGACGCCCTGGACCGCCCTGCACGCGATGAGCACGGCCGCCGTGGGCGCCAGTGCCGCGCCCAGCGAGGCGAGGGCGAACAAGCCGATGCCGAGCAGGAACACGCGCCGCAGGCCGTACACGTCACCCGCGCGCCCGCCCGGCAGCAGCAGCGCGCCGAAGACCAGGACGTAGGCGTTGACCGTCCATGTCTGGCCCGTGCCCGACAGGTCGAGCCCGGCCCGGATCTGCGGGAGGGCGACGTTCACGATCGACGTGCTCAGCACGACCAGGAACTGGGCCGTGGCCAGAACCGTCAGCGGTATCCAGCCTGTCGTGGTCCGGTGCGGTGCGGTGCGGGTCATGGCTCGACACTCGCAGCGGCCGTCCACCGCTCGCGTCGGTAGTCATTACCTAGGTGACTCCCCGTGGGAGTACCTAGCCGACCGGAAGCACCCCGATATCCCACCGAAGACCATCGTGTTGGTTGATCAAGTCCCCGTTTCCCCGCGGCTCGTGACCGCGTAGGTTCCCGGACATGCCCGAGAACAACACTGATGCGCTGATCGGCCGTCGGGACGAGATACGCCGGCTCGACGCCCTGCTGCAAGCGGCACGTCAGGGGCGGGGCGGCGCCCTGGTCCTGCGCGGTGAACCGGGCATCGGCAAGAGCGCGCTGCTGCGGCGTCTGGACGAGGCCGCCACCGGATTCCTCGTCATGCAGGCGTCCGGTGCGGAGTTCGAGATGGAGCTGCCGTTCGCCGCGCTGCACCAGTTGCTCGCGCCCGTGACCGGCCTGATGCCGGCGCTGTCGGCGCCGCACCGCAAGGCGCTGGAGGTCGCCTTCGGCCTCGACACCGGAACACCCGACCCGTTCCTGGTCGGCGTCGCCGCGCTGAGCCTGCTGGTGGAGACCGTCCAGGAACGCCCGCTCCTGTGCGTCGTGGACGACGCGCACTGGCTGGACCAGGCGTCGGCCAAGGCGCTGACCTTCCTGGCCCGCCGGGTCTCGGCCGAGCGGATCGCCCTCGTGTTCGCCGCGCGTGAGCCCAGCCGGCTGCCCGGGCTGGACGAACTGCCCGGCCTCCCGCTCCAGGGCCTCGGCGAGGCCGACGCCCGCGCGCTGCTGGCCGCGGCCGTCCGCGCCCCGCTGGACGAGCGGGTACGCGACCGCATCCTGGCGGAGGCGCGCGGCAACCCCCTCGCGCTGGTGGAGCTCCCCAGGACCGCCGGACTCGCCGGGATGGCGGGCGGGTTCGCCCAGCCCGACTCCGTCCCCAGCGTGATCGAGCAGAGCTTCAGGTCCCGCCTCGACCTCCTGCCGCCGCCGGCCCGGCTGCTCGTGACCGTCGCCGCCGCCGATCAGATCGGCGACCCCGACCTGCTGTGGCGTGCGGCCGGAGTCCTCGGTATCTGCAAGTCCGCCGTCGCGGAGTCCCTCCCGCTCGTCGAGTTCGGCACCCGGATCCGGTTCAGCCACCCCCTCGCGCGCTCGGCCGCCTACCACGCGGCGACCCCGGAGGACCGGCGCAGGGCGCACGAGGCGTTGGCCGCCGTGACCGACCCGGTCGCCGACCCCGACCGGCGGGCCTGGCACCGCGCCCAGGCCGGCGCGGGCCCGGACGAGCAGGTCGCCGCCGAGCTCGAAGCCTCCGCCACCCGCGCCCAGGAACGCGGCGGCGTCGCGGCGGCGGCGGCCTTCCTCGAACGCTCGGCCGCGCTCACGATCAACCCGGTCCGCCGCACCGAGCGGGTCCTCGCCGCCGTCCAGGCCAAGCTCTCGGTGGGCGACTTCGACACGGCGGCCGACCTGCTCGGCACCGTCCGGACCGACGATCCGGGCCAGGCCGCCAGGGCCGACCTGCTCCGCGGCAGGCTGTCGTTCGTCCGACGCCGCGGCGACGAAGGCCCCACCGAGCACGTCCTGCGCGCCGCCGCCCGGCTCGCGGCCACCGACCCCGCCCGGTCGCGGGAGTGCTATCTGGACGCCGTCGAGATGGGCCTCCTGCTCGGCGACCTCGACGAGGTGGTGCAGGCCGCCGTGAAGGCCTCGCTGCCGGACGAGCCGACCTCCGGCGTCGCGGCGGTCCTGGCCGGCCTGATCAGCCTGGTCGGCGACGGGCACGCGGCGGCGGGGGAGATCCTCAAGCCCGTCGTCGCCGACGCCGAAGCGGAGGTGTGGGCCAGGCGGCCGTCTCTCGGCTTCATGCTGGCCTCCGAGCTGTGGGACTTCGCCGCCCTGCGCGGCTTCGCCACCCGCGCCGTCGCGGCCGGCCGCGAGACGGGCTCCTTCCACGCGCTGCCCATCGGACTGGCCATGCAGGCCACCGCGTCCGTGCACGCGGGCGACTTCGGCACCGCGATGGAGCTGATCTCCGAGGAGGAGGCGATCGCCGGCGCCACCGGCGCGGCACCGCTGGTCTACCCGCGCCTCCACCTGGCCGCGATGCGCGGGCGGCGCGAAGAGGTCGCCGAACTCGCGTCCGTGGACCACAAGATGAGCCTGAGCGAGCAGTGGGCCGCGGCCGTGGTCGGCAACGGCCTGGCCGACTACCCGGCCGCGCTCGAAGCCGCGACACGGGCGGTCGAGTACGGCGCCAGCGTCACCGCGGGGCTCGCCCTGCCCGAACTGGTCGAGGCGGCCGTACGCTGCGGTGAGACCGAGGTCGCCGCGGCGGCCCTGGCGTCCCTCCAGGAGCGCACGCGGGCGGGCCGGCACGCGTGGGGTCTCGGCGTCGAGGCCTACGCACGGGCCCTGGTGACCGAGGACGAGTCCGCCTATCAGGAGGCGGTCGACCTGCTCGACGACGGCGCGATGGTCGTCTACCGCGCCCGGGCGCATCTGCTGTACGGGGAGTGGCTGCGCCGCCAGGGCCGACGGCGTGACGCCCGGACCGCGCTGCGGGCCGCGCACGAGGCGATGTCGGACCTCGGCCTCGAGGCGTTCGCCGAACGCGCCGCGGGCGAGCTGCGCGCCACGGGCGAGCAGGCCCGCAGCCGCACGTCGAAGGCGTCCGACCAACTGACCATGCAGGAAGTGCACATCGCCCGCCTGGTCGCCGACGGCGCCACCTCCAAGGAGGTCGCGGCGAAGCTGTTCCTCAGCCCGCGGACGGTCGACGCGCACCTGCGCAACATCTTCCGCAAGCTCGGCCTCACCTCACGCCGGCAGCTGCGGGACCTGCCCGACATCCGTTAGCAGCCGCATGGTGGTGGCCGCGGCCTCGTGCCCGTTCATCGACTCCACCGGTCCGGGCCAACCCAACCCGTACTTGGCCCGATACGCGCCGGACACGCGCTGGACGAGCTCGGGGTCGTCCACCGGCTGGACGGTCGCGGTCAGCCGTACCCCGGCCACCTCCACCTCCGCCTCCGCGTGCCGCAGGAGCCGGCGGTACCAGGCGCTGCGCCGCCCGAACGCCGAGCGGACGTAGGCCTCTTCGTCGACCACCACCACCCAGACCGTCCGGGCCGACCACCGGCCGTCCGCGTGCCGTACCCGAATGACGATCTCCGCGCGATCCATCGCCGTGTTCATGGAACGACCTTCGCCGCACGGGCACTACCTACGCGTCGGTGGTCATCACCTACATAGGCGGACATCGCCGACGCGAGCGGAGTGCCCCCGCGACGACGCTGAAGCCATGACGAACATCGACATGAACCTCGAAGCGGCGAACGACACCGACGCCAAGAAGAGCAAGAGCACGAAGAAGAACAAGAACAAGACCCGGCGCCGCGTCGCCAAGGCACTCGCGTACTTCGCCCTGGTCTTCACCGGCCTCCTGGTCCTGGCCGAGCCGTGGCTGCTGGTCGCGGTGGCCGCCCTGCTCCTGGCGATCTCCCTCTGGGACTGACCCGCGCCGCGGTGCGTGTCGCGTGCTCAGTACACGTCACGGACGTAGCGCTTGTCGGCGGCGAGGCGCTTGACGTACGCGCTCGCCGCCTCGTCGGTCAGGCCGCCGTGGGTGGCGACCAGTGTGCGGAGGGCGGCGTCCACGTCTTTGGCCATGCGGGAGGCATCGCCGCAGACGTAGAAGTGGGCGCCGTCCTCCAGCCATTCCCACAGCCGGCGGCCGTGTTCGTGCATGCGGTCCTGGACGTAGACCTTGCTGCGCTGGTCGCGGGAGAACGCGGTGTCGAGGCGGGCGAGGACGCCGTCGGAGCGCAGCTCGGCGAGCTCGTCCTGGTAGTAGAAGTCGGTCGCCCGGTGCTGTTCGCCGAAGAAGAGCCAGTTGGGGGCGGTGTGGCCCTGGGCGCGGCGGTCGTCGAGGAAGCCGAGGAACGGGGCGACGCCGGTGCCGGGCCCGACCATGATCATCGGGGTGCGGGGGTCGGCGGGCGGCCGGAAGTGCGGTGCGGGCTGGATGCGGACCGGTATCGGCGTGCCCGGCGCGGTGTCCGCGAGGAACGCGGAGCAGACCCCGTGCCGGGCGTGTCCCGCCGCGTTGTCGTAGCGGACGACGGAGACGGTGACGGAGACCTTGGCGGGGTCGGTGCGGGGGCTCGACGAGATGGAGTAGAGGCGGTTCCGGAGGGGCTTGAGGACGTCGGCCCATTCCTGGGCCGTCGCGCGCACGGGGTGTTCGGCGAGGGCGTCGGCGGCCTGGCGCCCCCAGGACCACTGGGCGAGTTCGCCGTGGTTGTCGGGGCGGAGCAGTTTGCGCAGGTGGCGGTCGCCGGTCCGGTCGGCGAGGAACCGCAGCAAATCGGGGGTGACCTTCGCGATGTCGAGGTGCCGGTGGAGCGCCTCGCCCAGGGCGACCCCTCCGGGGCCTTCGAGTTCGACCGGCGTGTGGGGGTCCAGGCCGGTGAGCGCGAGCCATTCGGCGACCAGCTCAGGGCTGTTGGTCGGGCGGACGCTGAGCGCGTCGCCCGCCTGGTAGGTCAGGCCGGCGCCGGCGAGGTCGAACGTGAACTGCCGGACCTCCTTGGCGGCTCCGGGCAGGCTGAGGAGCCGGTTGCCGACCAGCGGCGCCGGAACCGCCGTGGATGTACGGGAGTTCGGGGCGGGCGCCGGTGGGACGGTCGGACGCGGGCTTGCCGCGGGCGCCGCCGTAGCGGTGTCGCCGGCAAGCGACACGATGACCTGGTCGAGCCAGCTGTCGGCGGCGGTGGCGAAGTCCGGTTCGCAGTCGATGCGTTCGGCGAGGCGTGTGGCGCCGAGTTCCGCCAGGCGCCGGTCGAGGCGGCGGCCGTGTCCGCAGAAGTCGTCGTAGGAGGAGTCGCCGAGCGCGAGGACGGAGTAGCGCAGGTTCTCGAACGTCGCCGTGGTGGCGTTGAGGGTGTCCCAGAAGCCGCTGCCGTTGTCGGGGGCGTCGCCGTCGCCGAAGGTGCTGGTGATGAGCAGCGCGTCCGTGGCGGGGAGGGCCGCGGGGTCGGCGTCGTCCATGCCGAGCAGGGTGACGTCGTGCCCGGCGGCGGTGAGCCGCGCGGCGACGGTGGCGGCGAAGTCCTCGGCGTTGCCGGTCTGCGAGGCCCACAGCACCGCGACCGGGCGCCCGGCCGACGCGACCGGCGCGGGCTCGGCCGCGAGGCCGGTGCCCACGGCCACGCCGGGCAGCGGGGCGCGGGAGAAGGCGCCCGCGAGCATGCCGTCGACCCACAGCGCGTGGTCGGGGCGCAGCGGGGCGGTCGCCGGCAGGACGGGGATCCCCGGTGCTCCGGTGTGGACACCGGCGAGGAAGCCCGCGAGGTAGAGCTGTTCGCGTTCGTCGAAGGAGGGCCTGACCAGGTCGCGGATGCCCAGCAGGTCGGCGAGGGCCGCGACGGCGGCGTCCTGCGCCGCCGGGGCGTCCGCTGTCTCGGCGGCGGACGTCGGGCTGTCGGCAGAGCTGTCGGCAGAGCTGTCGGCAGTGCGGGTCGGCGCGACCACAACCGGCGCCGTGCTCTTCGCGAGGGCGACCGCGCAGACCTTCAACTCCGGTTGGAAGGACAGCGGGTCGACGGCGTCGTTCGTGACGGCGTTGACGCTCAGATACTCGCCGAACAGGTCGTTCCAGTGGAACGGGGCGAAGCAGCAGCCGGGCAGGACCCGGTCGGTGACGACAGCGGGCAGGACGGCCTTGCCCCGGCGGGAGGCGACCTCGACGGAGTCGCCGTCCGTCAGACCGAGGGTGCGGGCGTCGTCGGGGTGGATCTCGACGAACGGGCCCGGGTTGAGCTTGTTCAGCTTGTCGACCCGGCCGGTCTTGGTGAGGGTGTGCCACTGGTGTTGCAGGCGCCCGGTGTTGAGGACGAACG
Organism: Yinghuangia seranimata; assembly: GCF_029953285.1. GTDB lineage: Bacteria > Actinomycetota > Actinomycetes > Streptomycetales > Streptomycetaceae > Yinghuangia > Yinghuangia seranimata. Next base: position 122,257 of record NZ_JASAOI010000004.1, read on the forward strand.
GGTAGTCGTCGTCCGGCATTTCCTTGGCGGGCATGTGCGGGCGGGGGAAGAACACCGCCCGCCCGGTGGCCGTGGGGAAGGTCGGCCCTGTGCCCGCTCCCAGCGCTTCGAGGTAGCGGATCGGGTTGCGGTCGGGGCCGCCCGGGGCGGCGGGCCACTGGACCGGCGTGGCGCGCAGCCGGTCGTAGGTGACGCCGCGCAGGTCGTACCCGGTCTTCGGATTGTGGGCGCGCTTGATCTCCTCGAAGACGTCCTCGGCCGTCTCGTACGCGAACGCCTCGGCGTAGCCCATGGCCTGGGCGACGCGGGCGATGATCTTCCAGTCCGCCGCGGCCTCGCCGGGCGGGTCGGCGGCGGGCCGGGCGAGCGTGAGGTTCCGCTCGCTGTTGATCAGGACGCCCTCGGTCTCGGTCCACAGCGCGCCGGGCAGCACGACGTCGGCGTAGCCGTTGGTCTCGGTGTCGGCGAACACGTCCTGCGTGACCACGAATTCGGCGGCTTCGAGGCCTTTGATGACCGTCTTGCGGTTGGCGACCGAGGCGACGGGGTTGGTGCAGATGATCCAGCAGGCCTTGATGCGGCCGTCCGCCATCTGCTCGAACATCTCGACGGTGCCCTTGCCGACGCCGTCCTCGCGGAGCGTCCCGGGCGGCAGGCCCCACAGGTCCTCGGTGAACGCGCGGTCCTCGGCGACCAGGACCGAGCGCTGGCCGGGCAGACCCGGGCCCATGTAGCCCATCTCGCGGCCGCCCATGGCGTTGGGCTGACCGGTGAGCGAGAACGGGCCGCTGCCGGGGCGGCAGATCGCGCCGGTGGCCAGGTGCAGGTTCACCAGCGCGTTGGTGTTCCACGTGCCGTGGGTGCTCTGGTTGAGTCCCATCGTCCAGCACGACATCCACTCCCCGGCCTCGCCGATCCAGCGTGCGGCGGTGCGGATGTCGGCCTCGGGTATGCCGGTCAGCGCTGCCACCGCGGCGGGCGGGTAGTCGGCGAGGAACTCCGGTATCGCCTCCCATCCTTCGGTGTGCGCGGCGATGAACTCCGGGTCGGTGTCGCCGTTCTCGACGAGCAGGTGCAGCAGGCCGTTGAGCAGCGCCAGGTCGGCACCGGGGCTGATCTGCAGGAACAGGTCGGCCTTCTCCGCCGTCGCGGTGCGCCGCGGGTCGACGACGATCAGCTTCGCCCCGGCCTTCACCCGCTCCATCATGCGCAGGAACAGGATCGGATGGCAGTCGGCCATGTTCGAGCCGATCACCAGGAAGACGTCGGCCTTCTCGAAGTCCTCGTACGAGCCGGGCGGGCCGTCCGCGCCGAGGGACAGCTTGTAGCCGGTGCCCGCGCCGGCCATGCACAGCCGCGAGTTGGACTCGATCCGGTTCGTGCGGACGAAGCCCTTGGCGAGCTTGTTGGCCAGGTACTGGGCCTCCAGGCTCATCTGGCCGGAGACGTAGAGCGCGAACGCGTCGGGCCCGTGCTCGTCGACGACGGCGCGGAAGCGGCGCGCGGTCTCGGCGATCGCGTCGTCCAGCGTGGTGGCGACCGGCTCGCTGCCCCGCTCGGCGCGCGTCAGCGCGGTCGCGAGGCGACCCGGGGCCGCGAGCATGTCCGCGGTCGTGGCGCCCTTGGTGCACAGCCGTCCGAAGTTCGCCGGGTGCGCCTTGTCGCCGGACGCCTTGCGGACGGTCCGCCGCCCGTCCGGTCCGACCGTGATGTCGAGGACCATGCCGCAGCCGACACCGCAGTACGAGCACACGGTACGGACCTTGGACTGTCCTGCCTGCCCCTCCTCGTCCGGCACGGCGCGCTCCCTCCCAGTGGCTCCCCGCCGAACGTACGAAACCGCGATGACGCGCAGGTCACGCCCGGCGGCGCGCGATGTTTCGTCTCGCCGCACGGGCGACGGGCGGCGCTGTGAGCACCGGTCCGCGTGGCGCGGCTCGCGCGGCCGCGCGCTAGTGACCGGCCGCGGCGCTCGCCCGGCGGGTCATGTAGCCCCAGATGCGCCGCTGCCCCCGCAGGGCGAGGAAGCCGACGACCACCAACACGACCACGTTGAGCAGGAGTTGCAGCAGGGATCCCCACGCCTCGTCCCACTGGCCGAAGGCGATGGAGACGGCGATGTCCGACGCCGCGGGGATCGTGGTCACCGAGATGAAGACGCCGAGGAGGGCGCTGCCGCGCGCCTCGGTGAGCGACACGATGCCGACGACACCGGCGAGGGTGGCGACGACGACGGAGAAGAAGTCGGGTGTGTCGATGAGGTTGGAGACGGGCCGCAGCCCGAGCTCGAAGGCCCGGGACTCCAGGTCCGCGGCGCGGGCGATCGCCGCGAAGGCCAGTGTGACGGCGATGGCGAGCAGGAAGCCGAACGTCAGCGCGGCCGCGCCCGCGCGGATCCGGCGGCGGTCGCGTCGGTCAAGGCCCAGGGCGATGCTGCTGATCGCGCCGTACTCGGGTCCGACCACCATGGCGGCGACGATGAGGATCTGGGAGTTGGTCATGATGCCGACCGAGCCGATCACGCCGGCGATGGCCAGAAGCAGGTAGAAACTCGGCAGGTAGGTGCCCGAGGCGCGGATGCCGGCCTCGACCGCGGCCCACAGCGGTACGTGGACGAGCGCCGGCGGCTGGGCGGCCTCGATCTCGGCGGCGCGCCGGGAGAACAGCACCTCGACGTCGTCGACCGCGATCGACCCCGCGTCGTCGACGCCCAGCGCGCGCAGCCCGTGCAGCAGATTGTTCGCGGCACCCTTGAGCACGTCGCACTCGAGCGCGTCGTCGCCCGGGCCGAGCGCCGACGCGCTCGTGACCACGAGGTTGAGGACCTGCGGGTCGCCGGTCAGCAGCTCCAGCGTCCGCTCGGTGAGCGCGGGCGGCAGCACGATCCGGATGTGGACCACGTCCATCCGAGTCTCCCGTCGTGCCCGCCCGGCGGTTCCGCGTCGACCAGGCTAACGAGCGGACGGGCAGAGGCGGTGCCGTCGGCGCCGCGGCGGCCGCGGCGTTCATCCGATCGGCGGCGCGGGGTCCGGGGAGCGCTCAGGCGACCGGGTCGTACCAGGTGTCGCCGTTCGACAGCAGCGCGTCGGCCTCCTTGGGGCCCCAGGTGGCCCGGGCGTAGGGGTGCACCGGGACGACGTTCCCGAGGATCGGATCGACGACGCGCCAGGCCGCCTCGACGGTGTCCTCGCGGGCGAAGAGCCAGTGGTCGCCGTCGAGCGCGGCGCCGATGAGCCGGTCGTACGGCCGCATGTCGGAGCCCGGGGGCTCGCTGAAGGACAGGTCCTGCTGCTGGGCCCGCCAGCCGCCGCCGGGCGCCTTGCCGGCGAGGGTGAGGCCCACCTGCGCCTCGGGCCAGATGCGGAAGCGCAGCGCGTTGGTCGCGGGCGTCGGGCGCAGCCCGAACACGTCGTGCGGGGCCGCGCGGAAGCGCAGCGTGATCTCGGTGGCGGTCACGGGGAGGCACTTCCCCGCGCGGATGAGGATCGGTACGTCGGCCCAGCGCCACGAGTCCGACGCGAGGCGGACCGCGGCGAACGTCTCGACGGTGGAGCCGGGGGCCACGCCGTCCACGTCGAGATAGCCCTCGTACTGGCCGCGCACGATGTGGTCGGGGGTGAGCGGGCGCAGCGAGGAGATGGCGGTGGACTTCGAGGACCGCCAGCTCTGCAACCCCTGTCCGGAGGGCGGGTCGGCGAGCACGGTGGCCAGGACCTGCAGCATGTGGTTCTGGACGACGTCGCGTACGGCTCCGGCGCGGTCGTAGAACCGGCCCCGGTCGGAGACGTCGAAGGCCTCCGCCATGGTGATCTGGATCGACTCGACGTAGGTGCGGTTCAGCAGCGGTTCGAGGATCGAGTTCGCGAAGCGCGCGAACAGGACGTTCTCGACCGGGTCGAGCCCGAGCCAGTGGTCGACGCGGTAGATGGCGTCCTCGTCGAAGTACGTGTGCATCGTGTCGTTGAGCTTGCGCGCGCTGTCCAGGTCGTCGCCGAAGGGCTTCTCGACCATGATGCGGGCGTTCTCCGCCCGGCCGGCGGTCGCGATGCCCTGCGCGATGCGGCCGAACAGCGGGGGAGGGACCTCCAGGTAGTACAGGGCGTGTGCGCCGCTGCCCATCGCGTCGGACATGGCCGTGTAGGTGGCGTCGTCGTCCAGGTCGCCGTCGACGTAGCGCAGCAGGCCCAGGAGCTTGACCGCCGCCGGGGATGCGGGGTCGAGCTTGTTGAGCGTCAGCGAGGCCTCGGCGTACGCGCGGAACTGCTCCAGACCCCAGCCGGTCTTGGCCACCCCGACCACCGGGACGTCGAGGACGCCGCGCTCGACGAGCCCCACCAGCGCGGGGAACGTCTCCAGCTTGGCCAGGTCGCCGGTGGCGCCGAAGATGACCAGCGCGTCGATCTGTGGTGTCGTCATGTCGGGCTCTCCTATGCGCGCCGGGTCAGCGCAGCCTCGCGACGAGGTGGTCGCCGACCCGCAGGGCGTTGGCGATGGCCGTCAGCGACGGGTTCACCGCGCCGATGCTCGGGAAGAAGCTGGTATCCACGACGTAGAGGTTGTCCAGGTCGTGGGCCTTGCAGTTGACGTCGAGTGCGGACGTCCGGGGGTCGGTGCCGAAGCGCACGGTGCCGGCCTGGTGGGCCGTGGCGCCGATCGGCATGCCCTTGTGCAGGTACAGGGTGTGCGGCAGCAGGTGGTGCTCGTGCATCCCCAACTTGCCGAGCATGCCCTGGAGTTTGTGGCGCAGCCGCTTGAGCCCGGCGATGTTGTTCTTCTCGTCGAGCGCGAGGTGGACGTTGCCGTCGCCGTCGAGCGTCACCCGGTTCTCGGGGGTCGGCAGGTCCTCGCCGCAGAGCCAGAAGTCGACCGCGTGGTGCGCGATGACCTCGAACGGCATGTCGGGGGACACGGCTCCGGCCCAGCGCGGCGCCTCGCCGTGGATCTGCGCGGCGTCGGACTTGCCGAGCATCTGGATGCCGCCGAGCGGGAAGTCCCAGTCGTCCGCGCCCAGGTACCAGTCGTGCAGCGCCAGGGTCTTCTGGAACGCGGTGGGGTTCGGCTCCTTCGACACGGCCATCAGGGCCAGGTTGTTGTGCCGCATGTAGTTGCGGCCCACGACGTCGGAGGCGTTGGCCAGCCCGTTCGGATGCCGGTCGTTCGCCGAACGCAGCAGCAGGAGCGCGGAGTTGACCGCGCCGCAGGCGACCACGACGATGTCGGCCGCCAGGGTCTCGGTGCTGCCGTCGGCGAGTTCGACGACCACGCCGGTGACGGTCCGGCCGCCCGGATCGGTCTCCAGTCGGCGCACGTTCGCGTGGGTGAGCATCGTGACGTTGTCGTGCTCAAGCGCCGGGTCGACGCAGATCACCTGCGCGTCGGACTTCGCGCCCAGCAGGCAGGGGAAACCGTCCACCCGGTCGCAGCGGATGCACGCGCTGCCGTGTGCGGCCCGGCCGTCCCCGTCCTGGGTGAGGTTCACCCCGATCGGCAGGTGGAACGGGTGCAGGCCGTGCTTCTCCAGGTCGTCGCTCAGCTGCTGGATGCGCGGCTCGTGCTCGACCGGCGGGAAGGGGTACGGGGCGCTCGCCGGGCCCGCGGTCGGGTCCTCGCCGTGGCGGCCGTGCACCAGGTACAGCTGCTCCGCCTGGGTGTAGTACGGCTCCAGGTCCTGGTAGTCGAGCGGCCAGGCGGGGGAGACCCCGTCGTGGTGGCGGAGTTCGCCGAAGTCCTCGGGGCGCAGCCGGAACAGCGCGGCGCCGTAGAACTTGGTGTTGCCGCCGACGTAGTAGTTCACCTCGGGCGGGAAGGCGTTGCCGTCCTTGTCGTACCAGTACTCCGGCGCACGGTACTTGGCCTTGACGAAGACGGCGGAGGAGTCCCAGTTGTCGCGTTCGCGCGGCAGGTAGCCGCCGCGCTCGAGCAGGAGGACGCGTGTTCCGGTCGACGCCAGCCGGTGGGCCAGCGTGCCGCCGCCCGCGCCGGTGCCGATGACGATGACGTCGTAGTGCTGATCGCCAGCCATGGGGCTTCCCATCGGAGTCGATGCATGCCCTGGGGTGTCTGTCCGCTCATCGGCCGCGGCGTGAAGCCGACCCGGCCATATGAGGCCCGCTGCTTCGGGGCCCGACACCCGGCGACGGGGGCGTCCGTCAGAACGTCGGCGCGCCCGTGCGCGGCATGTCCTGTCTCTTGCAAGCTATACCGGGGGCGGCGGGGCTGCACCTCAGGTCGGTGCCGCCGGGGGTGGCTACCGGGCCTGCTCCGGCAGCGAGCGGATCGCCGCCTCCACCGTGTCGGGCATGGTCCCGGACGCGTCGACGACGGCGCCGGGCTCGTCGTCCTGGAGGGGCTCGAGGTCCTCGAACTGCGAGTCGAGCAGTTGCGGCGGCATGAAGTGCCCGAGCCGGTGGGCGATGCGCCCGGCGGCCGTGGCGCGGTCGAGGTCGAGCTGGACGAACCACACGCCCGCCCCCGCCGTGCGGAACTGGTCCCGGTACCCGCGTTTGAGCGCGGAGCAGGCGATGACGCCGCCCCGGTGGCCGGCCGTGAGTGACCGGATCCGCTCGGTGACCGCCGCCAGCCAGGGGCGCCGGTCGGACTCGTCGAGGCGGTGCCCGGAAGCCATCTTGGCGCGGTTCTCGGGCGGGTGGAGGTCGTCCGCGTCCAGGTACGGCAGGCCGAGCCGTTCCGCGAGCCGTGAGGCGACGTGGGTCTTCCCGGCCCCGGACACGCCCATCACGATCACGACCGGGGGACCGCCGGCGGAGGAGGGCATCGCTGCGCGGCCCTTTCTGGGGAGCCCACGGGCAGGGCGTACATCTGCTGGTCCCCGGATTATCGCGCGATCCGGGGCGACCGGCCCGCGCTGCTCCGGACGGCCCGCGCTCGGCCGGGTTAAACCCCGCGCGCCGAACGGTTCCGCCCGGTGTCGGCGTGTTTGTCTGATCCCGGGCCTGCCGAGAGGAGCGACATGAGCCAGCTGGACCTCGCCAGGCTGCAGTTCGCCATGACGTCGGTGTACCACTTCCTCTTCGTGCCGGTGACCATCGGGCTGAGCCTGCTCACCGCGCTCCTGCAGACCGGCTGGCATCGCACGGGACGTCCCGAACTGCTGCGGCTGACCCGGTTCTTCGGCGTCCTGCTGGTGATCAACATCGCGGTCGGCGTGGTGACCGGCCTCGTGCAGGAGTTCCAGTTCGGCATGGACTGGTCGGCGTACTCGCGCACGGTCGGGGACGTGTTCGGCGCGCCGCTGGCCATGGAGGGCCTGGCCGCGTTCTTCCTGGAGTCGACGTTCCTGGGGCTGTGGCTGTTCGGCTGGGGCCGGCTTCCCAAGCGGGTCCACCTGGCCACGATCTGGCTGGTGGCCCTCGGGGGCATGCTGTCCGCGGCGTTCATCATGGCGGCGAACTCCTGGATGCAGCACCCGGTCGGCTACACGGTCGACCAGACCACGGGCAATCCGCAGCTCAACGACGTGTGGAAGCTGTTCACCAACCCGGTCTTCCTGCGCGCGTACCTGCACGTGATCCTGGCCTCGCTGGTCACCGGCTCGGTCATCATGCTGGCCGTGTCCGCCTGGCAGCTGCGCAAGGGCTCGAACCGGCTCGCCTTCCACGCCTCCGCCAGGCTGTCCCTGGTCGTCCTGGTGCCGACGCTCCTGCTCGCGATGCTCGTCGGCAGCGAACTCGGCGTCACCGAGGGCAAGTACCAGCCGATGAAGATCGCGGGCGCGGAGGCCCAGTGGACCACGTGCCAGCCCTGCTCGTTCTCGGTCTTCCAGATCGGCGGCGGCAAGGCCGACCACACGCCCACGAAGATCATCGAGATTCCGCACCTGCTGTCGCTGCTGGCCACGAACCACTGGAACGGCCAGGTGCTCGGGCTCGACACCGTCCAGGCCCAGTACCAGCAGCAGTTCGGGCCCGGCGGCTACGTGCCGAACATCTTCATCCAGTACTGGTCCATGCGGGTCATGGCCTACCTCGCCGTCGTGGTCCTGCTGGTCGGCCTCTGGGGCCTGTGGCTGCTGTGGCGCAAAAAACTCAGCACCTCGCGGTGGTTCCTACGCATCGCGGTCTGGACCGCCGTCCTGCCGTTCCTGATGAACACCGCGGGCTGGCTCCTGACCGAGAACGGGCGCCAGCCGTGGATCGTGCAGGGCATCCAGCTCACCCGCGAAGGCGTCTCGCCGTCGGTGACCACGGCGACCGTCGCCACCAGCATCATCGTCTTCTTCCTGCTCTACGCGGCCCTGGCGGTGGTGGATTTCGTTCTCATGTCCCGCTACGCCCGCCGTGAACTGGAACCACCGGCCGTCGCGGACGCGGCGCTCACGCCGACGAGTTACTGAGGATGCCCCATGGCGTTCGCCACGTTCTGGTTCATCGTCACGACCGTCCTGTGGACGGGCTTCTTCGTCCTGGAGGGCTTCGACCTCGGCGTCGGCATGCTGCACGCCGTGGTCGCCCGCGACGAGGCGGGGAGACGGGCGGCGATCAACACGATCGGGCCGCTGTGGGACGGCAACGAGGTCTGGCTGATCGTCGCCGCCGCGGCCATGTTCGCCGCGTTCCCGCCGTGGTACGCGACCACGTTCTCCGGCTTCTACGCGGTCATGGTCCTGCTGCTGGCCGGGCTGATCGTGCGCGGGGTCTCGTTCGAGTTCCGCAACAAGGTCGACAGCGTCCGCTGGCGGCGCACGTGGGACACCCTGCTCACCGTCGGCAGCCTGCTGGTGCCGCTCCTCGTCGGGTTCACCCTGGGCGGCCTGCTGCACGGGGTGCCGATCGACCAGCAGCACGAATACACCGGCAACGTCGGCGACCTGTTCTCCGGCTACGCCGTCTTCGCGGGCATCACGCTGGTCCTGCTCTGCCTCCTGCACGGCGCCACGTTCATGACGCTCAAGACCACCGGCACACTGGAGCGCCGGTCCGCCACCCTGGCCCGCCGGATCGCGCCGGTTACGGCCCTGGCCGTGCTCGCCTTCCTGCCGTGGACGCACGCGACGGCCGGCAAGGGCGTCCTGCCCAGCGTCGTCGAACTCATCGCCGTCATCGCCGTCATCGCCGCGGCGTGGCTGGTGGTCGGACGTTCGGAGGGCTGGGCCTTCTTCGCCACCACGATCGCGATCGCGACGACCATCGTGTCGATGTTCACCGACCTGTACCCGCGGCTCATGGTCTCCAGCACCAGCCATGCCTTCAACCTGACCGTGCAGAACAGCGCTTCCGGTGACTACGCGCTCAAGGTGATGACGGTCATCGCGGCGGTCTTCCTCCCGCTCGTGCTGCTGTACCAGGGCTGGACGTACCACGTCTTCCGGCGCCGGGTCTCGGCGGAGGAGTTCACAGGACCGCGATCGGATTGACGGGGGACCCCGTGGCGGCCGGGAATCGCAGCGGGGCGATCACGCAGAAGAACGACCAGCGGCCCTGCTCCTCGCAGACCGGGACCAGGTCCTCGAACCGCAGGTAGTCCAGGAGGTGGATCCCCATCGCGTGTATCGCCAGCACGTGCACGGGGAAGGCCACGCCCTCCGTGGTGCTGGGCGCCGCGTCGTTGTTGCCGTCGCTGCCGAGCACCGCCACCTGGCGTTCCGCCACGAACTCCATGGCGTACGGGTGCAGTCCGGCCCGCGCCTCCGCCGCGTTCCACGCACCCAGCCGCGTCCGGCGGGCGCGGTGGCCGACCCGGACGAACAGCAGGTCGCCCGCACCGACGCGGACGTCCTGAGCCTCCTCGGCCGCCGCCAGTTCGTCGGCGGTCACCTGGTCGCCCGGCTCCAACCAGGGGGAGTCGCGCAGCCGCGGGATGTCGAGGAGGACGCCGCGGCCGACGATGCCGTCCCGGGCCAGTGCGACCGACAGCGCCTGCGCGCCGGCGGCCGTCACGGTGGCCGCGTCCACGCCGCCGAACAGGGTGCCGTCGTAGATCACATGGCAGAGCGCGTCCAGGTGGCTGTACGCGTCGCCGTGCACGTTCATCCCGATGCGGTCCCTGGCGAAGTCCAGGCCCCCTCCGCCGGTGTCGCTCGCGACGCCTCCGGTCATGCGGTGGACGGCGGGCTCGGGGTTGTCGGGACCGGACGTCGTCTCCACCGGGGCCTCCAGGCTCACGTGGACCCCGGCGCGGACCTCGCGGGCCGCCGCGACCACGGTGTCCGGCGTGATGCGGTCCAGCGCGCCGCGGAGCGCCCCGTCGGCCGGGACCGTGCCGCGGCAGCGTTCGTACAGCGCGCGGAACTCCGCCGCGCTCACGCCGGCCATGTCAGCGGCGCTCCAACTCGTCCAGGGCCTCGTCCAGCGTGGTGGCCGCCATGATCAGGGACAGATGCGTGAACGCCTGGGGGAAGTTCCCCAGTTGCTCGCCCGTCGGGCCGATCTCCTCGGCGAACAGCCCGACATGGTTCGAGTAGGTGAGCATCTTCTCGAAGGCGTACCGCGCTTGGCGCAGCCGCCCGGCGCGGGCCAGAGCGTCGACGTACAGGAACGTGCAGAGGCTGAACGTTCCCTCGGAGCCGCGCAGGCCGTCGGGCGACGCGGCCGGGTCGTACCGGTAGACCAGGCTGTCGGACACGAGCTTGCGGTCCATCGCGTCGAGCGTGGACAGCCAGGCCGGATCCTGGGGCGCGAGCATGCCGACCCGCGGAATGACCAGCAGCGAGGCGTCGAGGACGTCACCGCCGTAGTGCTGGACCAGGGCCTGCTCCTTGTCGCTCCACCCCTGGCTCATGATCTGCTCCAGGACCGCGTCGCGGGTCTCGCGCCAGTACACGATGTCCCCCGGCCGGCTGTACTCCTGCGCCAGGGAGATGGCGCGGTCGAAGGCCACCCAGGTCATCACCCGGCTGAACGTGAAGTCCTTCCGCCCGCCGCGCGTCTCCCAGATGCCCTCGTCCGGCCGGTCCCAGTTCTCCGCCAGCCAGTCGAGGGTCGACGTCACGGTCTTCCAGCCGGCGTAGCCGCTGCGGAGCCCGATCTGCCGCCCCTCGTGCATCGCGTAGAGCGCCTCGCCGTAGATGTCGAGCTGGAGCTGGTCCATCGCCGCGTTGCCCGCGCGGACCGGGTAGGAGCCGCGATAGCCCTCGAAGTGCTCCAGGATCTCCTCGGACAAATGCGGGTCCCCGTCGACCCGGTACATGATCTGCAGCCGGTCGCCCGGCAGGTCCGCGCGTTCCTGAAGCCGCGCGCCGAGCCAGTGGGCGAACGCGCCGGCCTCCTCGGTGAAGCCCAGGTCGAGCAGGGCTCTCATGGACAGCGAGGCGTCCCGGACCCACGTGAAGCGGTAGTCCCAGTTGCGCTCGCCGCCGACCTGCTCCGGCAGGCCCATGGTCGCGGCCGCGATCGGCGCGCCGGTCGGCGCGTACGTCAGCAGCTTGATCGTGATCGCGGAGCGGCGCACCATGCTGGGCCAGCGGCCGCGGTAGTTCGAGGTGCGCACCCACGTCTGCCAGAAGTCCACCGTGGACCACAGCTCCTCCCAGAGCTGCTCCTTGGTCGGCCTCGCGGGCGCGGGTGAGTCCGCCGCGCACACCGTGAGCACCACCGCGGCCACCTCGCCCGCCTTGAGGGTCAGGTGGCCGCGCACGTCGTCGCCCGACCGCTCGATCGGGAAGCTGCTGTGCAGGTACAGCGCGGTGCCGGGGCCGCGGAAGACCGCGTGGTCCGTGTCGACCTCGAGGTCGTGCCGCCCGCGCCCGTAGTCGAAGCGCGGCTTGCACTCGAGGCTGAGGTCGATGGTGCCGCGCACCGCGCGCACCCCTCGGATGATCGTGTGGCGGTCGGTCGCCTGGCCGGTCAGCGGCGGCATCCAGTCCATCAGCTCGCCGACGCCGTCGGGGGACATGAACCGGGTGACCAGCACCGCGGTGTCCGGGTAGTACAGCTGCTGGTAGGTCACGTCGGTCGCGTCCGGCGCGATCCGGAAGTGGCCGCCGTGGTCGTGGTCGAGCAGGGCGGCGAAGACGCTCGGGGAGTCGAAGCGGGGCGTGGCGAACCAGTCCATCACGCCCTTGTTGGAGACGAGAGCCACGGTCTGCAGGTCTCCCACCAGGCCGTGGTCGGCGATCAGCGGATAGCGGTCCATCGACGAACTCCCAGCTGGCACGTGCCGGAACGGCACTTCACGGATCGATCGAGGCGTACGGGTCGCGGTGCACGTCGATTCCGGACGTGAGGAACGCCCTTTCGCGGCGCACGTCGCGGCTGAAGGCCGTGGCCCAGGTCAGAATCGCGCCCGCACGGTTGCGGTAACCGGTGAGGAAGGCGATGTGGATGAACAACCAGGTCAGCCAGCCCATCAGTCCGCCGAAGCGGAGGGGCCCCACGCTGACCACGGCGTTGCCGCGCGAGATGTACGCGGCCGAGCCCAGGTCGCGGTAGCGGAACGGCTTGGCCTTCGTGTCGCCGGCGATCTCGCGCTTGATGCGGTGTGCGGCGTACAGCCCGCCCTGCATGGCGACTTCCGCGACACCCGGCAGTTTGTCGAGGCTCATCAGGTCGCCGATGACCGTGATCTCGGGGTGCCCGGGAACGGTCAGGTCGGGTGCGACGCAGATACGCCCGGCCCGGTCGCTGGGGGCGCCGGTGGCCTCCGCCAAGGTCTTGGCGAGTGCGGGGGCCTGGACGCCGGCGGTCCACAGGACCGTACCGGCGTCGTGGCGGGTCTCCGTGCCCTCCTTGTCGCGGGCCACCAGGCCGTCGGCGTCGATCTGGGTGACCACCGTGTGCATGTACAGCTCGACCCCCAGCTTTGCCAGGGTGCGTGCCGCCGTGGCGCCCAGTTTGGGCCCGAAGGCCGCGAGCGGCGCCTCGCCTCCGTCGAACAGCAGGACGCGCGCGTCCTCGGGCTTGATCTCGCGGAACTCGGACCTGAGTGTGTGCGTCGCCAGTTCGCGTAGCTGGCCGGCGAGTTCGACGCCGGTCGGCCCCGCGCCGACCAGGGCGAACGTGAGCAGGCGCCGGCGTTCGTCCGGATCCCGTGCCGTCTCGGCCACTTCGAACGCCCCGTAGACGCGCCGACGGATGGCGAGCGCGTCGGACAGGCTCTTCATGCCGGGTGCGAAGCGGGCGAACTCGTCGTGGCCGAAATAGGATTGGTGCACCCCGGCGGCGACGATCAGGTGGTCGTAGGGCAGTTCGATGCGCTCACCGCCGGGGCGGCGGGCCGACACGGTGCGTCCCGCGACGTCGAAGTCGAAGACCTCGGCCAGGATCACCTCGGTGTTGCGGTGGTGCTTGAACAGCGCGCGCAGCGGCACCGCGATCTGTCCCTCGGACAGGATCCCGGTGGCGCACTGGTACAGCAAAGGCTGGAACAGATGGTGACCGGCACGGTCCACGACCGTCACGTCCACCGGGCTGTGACGCAGAGCGCGTGCGGCGAACAGGCCCCCGAAGCCTCCTCCGATGATCACGACCTTGGGCCGCGCGGACGTGCTGTCCATATCAGCGTTCCCATCGTGTGCTGCCATTGCGGGCGATCGCCGGGGGAGTCCTCAGCCGGCGGCGGGGGCCGTTCACAGCGCGTTCCACGCAAAGGCCGGCCACGGAAACCGTCACCAAGCGCCCAAATCGAGCCTACGGCGGCCCCGCCGGGTCGGCGACCCGGCCTTCGCGAGGCGCCCGGCGCGTGAGGCGAGGGGCCGGGCGTCCGCAGCCGGGGCCTTGCCGCGCCGCGGCCCGCGCGGCCTGGGAGACTCGTGTCTTTGCCGGATCACGGGAGCGGGAAAGTGCAGGGAGCGGTTCTCAACGGGCGGTACCGGCTGACCCGGCGGCTCGGCGGCGGGTCGATGGGCGACGTCTGGGCCGGTGAGGACGCCGTGCTCGGCCGCGCCGTCGCGGTCAAGGTCCTCAAGGCCCAGCTGCTCGGCGACCCCGCGTTCGCCGCCCGGTTCCGCACCGAGGCCCGCACACTGGCCCGGCTCAGCCACCGCGGCGTGGTCGCGGTGTTCGACTACGGCCAGGCCCCGTACGCGGGCGGCGACATCGCCTACCTCGTGATGGAACTGGTCGACGGCGAGGCCCTCGGCGCCGTGCTGGCCGAACGCCGTACGCTGCCCGCCCGCACCGTCCTGCACCTCGCCGCCCAGATCCTCGACGCGCTCGCCGCCGCGCACCGCGAGGGCATCGTGCACCGGGACCTCAAGCCCGCCAACCTCATCGTCCGCGGCGACACCGCCGGGCCCGGCGCGGCGCCCGAGGTCGTGCTGGCCGACTTCGGCATCGCGGCCCCGGGGTTCGACCCGCGCCTGACCGAGTCCGGCATCGTGCTCGGCACCGCGCACTACCAGGCCCCGGAGGCCGCCGCGCGCGGCGAGACGACGGCCGCCGTGGACCTCTACTCGCTGGGCGTCGTGCTGTACGAATGCCTGGCCGGGCAGGTCCCGTTCGACGGCGACACCGCCTTCGAGGTCGTCTACAAACACCTCAGCGAACCGCCGCCGCCCCTGCCCGGCGACGTGCCCGAAGGACTCCGGGCACTGGTCGCACGGGCCCTGGCCAAGTCCCCGGCGGCCCGGTGGCCGGACGCCGAGACGATGGCGGACGCCGTACGGGCGCTGCTCGCGGAAGGCGGCGTGCCGGGGGAGGCGAGCGGTCAGGGGCCGGCTGCGGCGGACCCCGCCGCCGCGGCCCCGACGGAATCCGCGTCGGCCGCCGCACCCGGCCCCGGCGACGGCAGGGCGGCGCGTTTCGTCCACCGACGTCGCAGGATCCTCATACCGGCCGCCACCGCGCTGCTGCTCACCGGCACGGCGGCCACCGTCGCGGTCACCCTGTCCGACCGAGGGCATCCGCAGCGCCCTCAGGCCGAGGGCCGGCAGCGCCCGGACCCGGTCGGCGCGACCGGATCCCCCGGCACCGCCCCGCCGGCGACGCCACCGCCCGCGTCCAAGGCGCCCACCGGCCCGCTGACGAACCCGCCGCCCGCCGCCCCCGGCGGTGCCACGGCCGTCGCGCCCGGCACCACGTCCCCGCCCTCCGGCACCACTGCGGACGACACCTACCGCGATGCTGTGCCCAACCAACTCCCGACCGGCACCTACACCTTGGTGACGCGCGACGGCGTGGCCCTCGACCTGTTCGGCGGCGGGACCTCCGACGGCACCCCTGTGGTCGGCGGCGTCCCCAGCGCCGCCGACGCGGAGCGCTGGTACATGTGGGCGCCGCCCGAACTGAACGAGCCCGGCTGGCTGTTGATGAACGTCGGCACGGACCGTAAGCGCTGGCTCGACCTCGACGTCCCCACCCGGGACGTCCAGGTCCGCGGCGACACCTGGGCGATCCAGCAGGTCTGGAAGTTCGAACCCGTTCCGGGCGGCTACCAGGTGGTCAACGTCAAGAACGCCTCGTGCCTCACCGCGGTCGGCCTCGGCAAGCGCGTGACCGCACAGACGTGCACGACCGGCCTCCACGCCCAGATCTGGATCCCCACCTGATCCGGCGCGGTCGACGACGACTCCGCCGACGGATCGCGGCCCCGGCACCCCGAACGCGTGACCGAGAGGCTCCATCGAGCGTTGATCCCGCAGAACCACCGCCCACCAGCGAAGGAACCGCGTGATCCCCGCCCTCAACGCCTGGACGCTGGACGCCCTGCCCCGACTGAACAACGCCGTGCTGGCAGGCGACAGCCCGTGCGAGTCGCTCACCGACGCCCTCAGCGACGGCGTCCTGCCCCGGCTCCCGGCGGACGTCGGCGCACTGCCCGCCGCCGACGCCCGGCGGCTCACGGTCCTGCTCGGCATGTGGGGCTCCGCCTGCGTGCGGCACTTCGTCCAGAGCGGCCGCGTGACGCAGACCGGTACCGGTGCCGTCTTCGCGCGGCTCGACGTCCACGGCCGCGGCTTCCGCGACTACCTCGGCGAAGTCGCCGCCCGCACCGGCGCGGGCCACCCCGACCGCGACACATACGTGTCGTACTTCCACTGGAACCCGCCGACCGTCCGGGTCGACTACGTCGGGCAACACTGGTGCGCGCCAGGTGTGTTCGAAGACGGCCTGCTGCGGACTCACACCGGCGACGACCGCGAACGCGAGCTGCTGCTGTTCGTCAAGTCCGCCGAGGCCGTCGAGCTTGCCGCCAACGACCTGATCGAGCCGCTGCTCACCGAGGACCTCCCGCCCGCGGACCGGATCGAACGTATGACCGCGGCCGCGGTGCTGCTCGGCGCCGTCCACCGGATCTTCGCCGCCTTCACCCGCCTGCCCGCCGAACGGCGCATGACCCCGGAGTTCTTCACGGACACCTGGCGCCAGTACACGAACCACTGGGAGCCCGGCGACTACCCGCCCTCGGGCGCCGCCGACGCCGAGTTCATCGCCCGCGACCTGATCCTCGGCGTGGACGTGCCCGACTACCTCTCCTATGTGCGGCGCCTGTTCCCGGCTCTGCTACCTGACGGCCGGGCACGCCTCACCCGCCTCATGGGCGCGACGCCGCTGCCCGCCCTCGTCCTCGCCCGCACCGGCGTGACCCCGGACGACCTGCACGGCGCGGCCCCCGACAAGCTCCTGGCGATCGCCGAACAGCACCCGGAACTCGCCGCCTGCTACCTCCTGCTCGCCGAGAACGTCCGCGTCGCCACCGCACACCTCAACTTCGCCCGCCGCTTCGTCTTCGACCTCCGCCGCACCCGCGACGCCGACGGAACGCCCGACACGGTCGTCATGAGCAGCCGTATCGGCTCGACCGGCATCCGCGAGAGCTTCATGGACGAGCTCAAGAACGGCCGCCGACGCCACCCGCTGACCGCCTTCGAACGAGTCCCACGCGCCCGACTCGCCACCCTCGTCGGCGCCGGGCGCCCGGCGGGGCCCGATCCGGTCGTCTCCGTCGGAGCCTGACGCTGCGTGCGCCGAACGGGTGGGGTCGGGTGGTGGCGTGGGCGCGTCCGGCCCGTCCATGAAGAGGTAACTGGTTGGTTTCATCTCGACCAGCTCTCCAGGGAAGGACATGTCGGTGCCGCTCGCCTACCTGCGCTCCGACGCGGACCGTGCGTACGGGGTCGGCTGGCCTGCCGTCCTGGTCCGCGAAACGGCCGGCGTGCTGCGCGACATGGGTGCCGCGGCGCGGCGCGGGTCCGGGAGTAGTCGAGTGCGCGCGCCGTACTGGATGGCCCGGCGGTTGCTGGGTGCCGCGGGGCGGCCGCTCGACGGGGACGAGCTCGTCACGCTGGACTTCGCGACGCCGACCCGGCCGGTGCGGGTCTGCGTCCGGAAGAACCAGAGCGACCTGCTGATCCTGTGGCAGATCTTCCTCGGGCGCTTCTACGAGCTGGGCGCCGTCTACCGGCTCGACCGCGACATCGACACCCTCGGCACCATCGTTGATTTGGGCGGCAACACGGGACTCGCCGCCGCCTACTTGACCGCCAGGTATCGGCCACACACCCTGCTGACCGTCGAACCGATCGCGGAGAGCCGCGCCGTCTTGGAGCGCAATGCCGGACTGTCCGGCCTGGAGTGGCGGATCGATTCGCGGGCGGTGTCCGGCGAGGAAGGCGAACTCGACTTCGTGGTCAGCGGGTTCTGGGACACCTGTACGGCGGTGCCGGCCGTCCACGAGCTGCGCCGGACCCGGCCGTACCGGCTCGAGAACGTGCTCGCCCGCCCGCCGCGCACGTTGCCGGCGACGACCGTGGACCGGCTGCTGCGGGACCACGGCATCGACCACGTGGACCTGCTCAAGGTCGACGTCGAAGGCACCGAAGCGGATGTCTTCGCCGAGCCTCGGCCGTGGATGGACCGGGTCGACCGGATCGTGCTGGAGGTCCACGACAAGTACATCGACGGCCACGCGGTCCGGACCACGCTGCGCAAGGCCGGCTTCCGGGAGGTTCCGCCGCGGCGGCCGCAGCCGCGGGGGTTCAATCCCGTCGAGCTGTACGTGCGTGCGGACGGTGTCGCGTGAACCGGACGAGCGGTTTCGCCGCGGTGGTGTTCGACTGCGACGGGACGCTCATGGACACCGACGCGTGCGTGGAGGCGGCCCTCGACGCCGTGTTCGCGCGGCGCGGTCTGGTGTGTGACGCCTCGACGCGTGCCGCCGTGGCCGGTCATGCCGTCGGCTGGCAGGCCGGGTTCCTGGGAGACCTCCTCGGCGAACCGGCCGCGGATCTTGCGAGGGAGTTCGCGTGCGCCCTCGTCGAGGCGGTTCCCCGCTCCGCGAAGCCCATGCCGGGCGCGGTCGACGTCGTGGCCGCGACGGCTGCCAGGGGCCCGGTCGCCGTCGCCAGCAATTCGTTCCGCGAGCTGCTCAGCGCCACGCTGGCCTACGGCAGGCTGGACCGGCTCGTCGACGTTTCCGTCGCGGCCGACGAGGTGGCGGCCCCCAAGCCCGCACCGGACCTGTACCTGGCGGCCTGCGCCCGGCTCGGCGTCGCGCCGGAGCGGGCCCTTGCGGTCGAGGACTCCCGGACGGGGATCGAGGCGGCCCGCGCCGCCGGGCTGACCGTCCTGGGGGTCGGTGCCCGCGCCCGGGAGGGGCGGGTGGACCAGTGGATGCCGTGTCTCGACGGGGCGTTCGTGCGGCTGGTGGAGGGGGAGCCGTCCGCCGCGTTGTCGCAGGCGTTTCGTTCCGGCCGTCCGGCGTCCGGCGGGGTAAGATAAGTACCAGTTGCATAGGAAATGCACTGATTCTCGGGTGGTGGTGCAGCTCCTTGCCGATCTGCCGGAAGGCCGCCATGGACGAGCGTTCGTCGCCGACGTCGCGGGTCGAAGCCTCTGTGTCGGGGCCCGCGCTCGGGATCGGGGCGGTTGCGCAGCGCCTCGGGATCGCGGTGGCGACGCTGAGGAGCTGGGAGCGCCGCTACGGCATCGGCGCCGACGGGCACAGCCCCGGAGGGCACCGCCGGTACACGTCCGAGGACATGGCGCGCCTGGAGTACATGTGCCGGCTCGCCGGTGAGGGGACGCCTCCCGCCGAGGCGGCCGCGCTCGCGTTGAGCGGTGGACGTGGATCTGATGCGGATGCGCCGCGGCCTGCTGCCCGCGCGGGCGGGGGCGGCACGCTCCCCGTGGGGCGGGGCGCCGCGCGGCGGAGCGGTCAGGGGCTGGCGAAGGCCGCGATGCGGCTGGACCCGGCGGCGGTCGCGGGCGTGCTGGACGACGCGTTCGCGACCGGGGGTGTCGTCGACACCTGGGACGAACTGGTCGTTCCGGTCCTGTTCGGCATGGGCCGCAAATGGGCCGAGTCCAGCGCGGCCCTGGGGCAGGGCGCCCACGGCAGCCGGTATGTGGAAGTCGAGCACCTGCTTACGTACGGCGTGTCCGCCGCGCTCCACCGGGCCGTCGCCCAGGCGGCGTCCGAGGTGGGAGAAGTCGCCGCGTCGGCACGGTCGCGCGGCGTCGTGCTCGCCTGCACGGAGGGCGAACTGCACACGCTCGCGCTGGAGGCGTTGGCCGCGGCGCTCGCCGAACGCGGCCTCCCCGTCCGGATGTTCGGGGCGGGGCTGCCGCGTGCGGCGCTGGTCCAGGCGGTGCGCCGCACCGGCCCGGCGGCCGTGGTCCTGTGGTCGCAGACCGCGCCGACCTGCGATCTGCAGGCGTTGGCCATGCTCCGCGACGCGCCGAGGACCACGGTGGTCCCCGCCGGACCGGGCTGGCGTGCCGGTGCGCGTGACGTCCCGCTGCCCACACCCGCGAACCTGCGCGACGCCGTCCGCATGCTCGCCGGCGAACCCTGACAACCGCAGGCTGTCCGATCACGTCATGGGATGAGGCCGACATGAACCGCAACAGCGATCACCGGGACGGCAACCGCCCGGCCCGGGAGACGGCGCCGAAACACGCGACGCCTCGGGCCGCGGACCCCGGCCCGCTGTGCCTGGTCACCGGCGCCACCGGCTACATCGGCGGCCGTCTGGTGCCCGAACTGCTGGCCGCCGGGTACCGGGTGCGATGCCTGGCCCGTGATCCGGGCCGGCTCAGGGACCTGCCCTGGCGCGAGCGTGTCGAGGTGGTCCCCGGCGACGTCACCCGTTCCGGGACGCTCGCGGCGGCCCTGGACGGCGTCGACGTCGCCTACTACCTCGTCCACGCGCTCGGCACCGGGGCGGACTTCGAGGCGACCGACCGGAGTTCGGCGGAAGGGTTCGCGGCGGCGGCCAGAACCGCCGGTGTGGGCCGGTTGGTGTACCTCGGCGGGCTGACCCCTCGTGGAGTCGACGCGAAGGACCTTTCTCCGCACCTGCGTTCGCGTGCCGAGGTGGGGGAGATCCTGCTGGCGAGCGGGGTCCCGACGGCGTATCTGCGCGCCGCGGTGATCATCGGATCGGGTTCCGCGTCCTTCGAGATGCTGCGCTACCTCACCGAACGGCTTCCCGTCATGGTGACGCCGACGTGGGTGCACACCCGGGTCCAGCCGATCGCCGTGCGGGACGTGCTGCGCTACCTCGTGGCCTCCGCGGCCCTTCCGGCGCACGTGAGCCGCGCGTTCGACATCGGCGGGCCGGACGTCCTGACCTACCGCGCGATGATGGAACGCTACGCCGAGGTCGCCCGCCTGCCGCGCCGCCTGGTGCTCCCGGTGCCGGTGCTCTCGCCGTCGCTGTCCAGCCTCTGGGTCGGCCTGGTGACCCCTGTCCCGGCCGGGATCGCCCGGCCGCTCGTGGAGTCCCTGCGCAACGAGGTGACGTGCTCCGACCGGGACATCGCGGCCTACGTCCCCGACCCCGTCCAGGGGCTCATCGGTTTCGACGACGCCGTGCGCCTCGCCCTGCGCCGCGTCCGCGACGCCGACGTGTCGACGCACTGGTCTTCCGCGACGTTGCCCGGCGCCCCCAGCGACCCGCTGCCGTCGGACCCGAACTGGTCCGGCGGGACCGTCTACCAGGACCGCCGGGCACGCCGCGTCGCGGCACCGGCGCAGGCGTTGTGGCAGGTCGTCGAAGGGGTCGGCGGTACGAACGGCTGGTACTCGTTCCGGCTCGGCTGGATCGTCCGAGGGGCGGTGGACCGGCTCTCCGGCGGGGTCGGGCTGCGCCGGGGCCGCCGTGACCCGCACCGGCTGAGGGTCGGCGACGCGCTCGACTTCTGGCGGGTCGAGGACGTCGCGCAGGGCGAGATGCTGCGACTGCGGGCCGAGATGCGGCTCCCCGGCGTCGCCTGGCTCGAACTGCGGTGCGACGCGGCGGGGGACGGGCGTTCGGTCTACCGGCAGCGGGCGATCTTCCGCCCGCACGGACTGCTCGGCCACCTGTACTGGTGGGGCGTCTCGCCGTTCCACAGCCTGGTGTTCGGCTCGATGGCCCGCAACATCGCGCGCCGCGCCGAGCAGTCCGCGGCCGGGCCCGGATGACCGGGCC
The DNA here is from genome assembly GCF_029953285.1 of Yinghuangia seranimata. GTDB lineage: Bacteria > Actinomycetota > Actinomycetes > Streptomycetales > Streptomycetaceae > Yinghuangia > Yinghuangia seranimata. The sequence continues at coordinate 143,567 of NZ_JASAOI010000004.1, forward strand.
CGGCCGAGTGAACCGCGTCAGTGCCGTTGCACGGCTCCCGCGATGCGGGTGGACTCCGCGGCGGCCTGCTCGGGGTGCCGGGCGCGCCAATAGGGGTTGTCGTGCGGGAGATTGCCGCTGACGCGGCCGTAGAGGCCGAAGGTGAGGACCATCAGGCCGACGAGGAAGCTGAAGATCACGTTCGGCATGCGGAACGCCAGGACGTTCGCGTCCTTGTCGAGCAGGAACAGGTTGACGAATCCGCTCGCGATGAAGAGGATCCCGACCGTCGCGTTCACCGTCGACGCGACGTTGCCGCCGACGACCGCTCCGGCGATCAGGACGGCACCGGTGACCACCGAGACCGTGCTGAGCGCGCCGTTGGTGCTCAGACCCGCGATGTTGCTGCCGTTGGTGTCGAAGTAGGCGAGCTGGTCGGCGAATCCGAGGCAGCCGAAGACGACGAGCAGCAGCCCGGTCAGTCCTCCGCCGAACCGGTACACCTGGCTGAGCCTGTGGTCCGCGGGGAGTTCGTCGGAGAGCTTCATGACCGTCCTCCACGTTGCGTGCGGCCCGCAGGGGCTGCCGGCCGGGGATTGGGATTTCGGACGGCGCCGCGACCGCGCCGCCCGTACTCCCAGCGTCCGCACTCCGCGGCCGATGTGCAAGTTGCACAGTAATTGCACAGGTTTGCCCCTACATCCCCTTGCCCCCGGGCGCCGCGCTCAGCGCAGCACGAAGGGGTTCCCGGTCGCCGCGCCCGTGTTGATCCAGACGCACTTGTCGTCGAGGTAGGCGTTGATCGCCGCGATGCCGTTCTCGCGGCCGACCCCGGAGTCCTTGAAGCCGCCGAAGGGCGCGAGGTAGCTGACCGCCCGGTACGTGTTGACCCAGACCGTGCCGGACCGGATGCGGTCGGCCATGCGGAAGGCGCGGCCGATGTCGGCGGTCCACACGCCCGCGCCGAGTCCGTAGCGGCTGTCGTTCGCGATCGCGACCGCCTCGTCCTCGTCCTCGAACGGGATGACCGCGAGAACCGGGCCGAACACCTCCTCCTGGGCGATACGCATGCTGTTGCGCACGCCCGTGAAGACCGTCGGTTCGACGAACCAGCCGCCCCGGTCCGCGGCCTTGCCGCCGAGGACGAGCCCCGCGCCCTCCTCCCGCGCGACGTCGATGTAGTCGAGGACCTTGGCGTACTGGGCGGGCGTGGTGATCGGCCCGACCTGGGTGTCCGCGTCCATCGGGTCGCCCATGCGGGCCGTCGACGCGAGGGCGACCAGCCGGTCGACGACGTCGTCGTGGACGCCGGCCTGCACGAGGAGGCGCGAACCCGCGATGCAGGTCTGGCCGGTGGCCGCGAAGATCCCGGACACCGCGCCGTTGACCGCGGCGTCGAGGTCGGCGTCGGCGAACACGATGTTGGGCGACTTGCCGCCGAGTTCGAGGCCGACGTGCTTGAAGTCGGCGGCCGCCGCCCGGTTGATGTGCCGGCCGGTGGCGTCCGACCCGGTGAAGCTGATCTTCCTGACGAGCGGATGCTCGACCAGCGCGGCGCCGACGTCCTGCCCGAACCCCGTGACGACGTTGAAGACACCGGGCGGCAGCCCCGCCTCGTGGAAGAGCCGGGCCAGTTCGAGGGTGGACGCGGAGGTGAACTCCGACGGCTTCACCACGACCGTGCACCCCGCGGCCAGCGCCGGCGCGATCTTCCAGGCGAGCAGCAGCAGCGGGGAGTTCCACGGCGTGATGACCGCGACGACCCCGACGGGCTCCTTCTTCGTGAACGCGAAGTAGCCCTTCTTGTCGAGCGGGGGAACCGTGCCCTCGATCTTGTCGGCGAGACCGCCGTAGTAGTGGAACCACTCGGGGATGTAGCTCACTTGGCCGTGCATCTCGGTGAACAGCTTGCCGTTGTCCCGGACTTCGAGCTCGGCGAGACGGCGCGCGTCGGCGGCGATGGCGTCGCCGAGCCGACGAACCAGGGCGCCGCGTGCGCTGGCGGTCAGTTCCGCCCAAGCGCCCGTGTGCAGCGCCCGGTCGGCGGCTCGGACGGCGTCGTCGACGTCCTGCTCCGTACCCTTGGCGATCTCCGCCCACGGGGTGCCGAGGTAGGGGTTGTCGGTGGGGAACCACTCGTTCCCGGCCGCCGCGCGGCACTCGCCGTCGATGAACAACTCGTAGCGCTGCATCAGGTATCCCGCCGTTTCAGGTGGTGTTCAGGGGTCAGATGACGTGCGAGGCGCGCAGGTCGGCGATCTCGGCCGGGGCGTATCCGAGCGAGGCCAGGACACGGTCGGTGTGCTCGCCCGCGGCGGGCACGGGGTCCATGCGGGGGGCGAGGCCGGCGAGGTCCGCCGGGGGCACCAGCGCGGGCACCACGGCTCCGCCGGGGATCGCGACGTCCCGCCACCGCCCGCGTGCCTCCAGCACCGGGTGCGCCAGGAAGTCCTCGACGTCGTTCACGCCCGCGTTGGCGATGCCGATACGGTTCAGCAGATCCATCGCCTCCGCACTGTCCACCTCGGCGAAGCGGGCGGCCAGGATGACGTTCAACGCTCCACGGTGCGCCACGCGGTCCGACGTGGTGGCGAAGCGCGCGTCGTCGACGAGTTCGGGACGCTTGAGGAACCGCTCGCACAGGGCGGCCCATTCGCGTTCGTTCTGGACGGTGAGCAGCACGTCCTTGCCGTCGGCCGCCGAGTAGGCGCCGTACGGGGCGATGGTGGCGTGCTGCGTGCCGATGCGCGGCGGCTGCGCGCCTCCGTACCGCGTGTAGTACGCGGGTTGGCTCATCCACTCGGCCAGCGCCTCGAACAACGACACCTCGACCGCCCGCGCGACGCCCGTGGTCGCCCGCGTGAGCAGGGCGGTGAGGACGCCCGAGTACGCGTACATCCCCGCCGCGATGTCGGCGATCGACACCCCGACGCGGGCCGGCCCGTGCTCGTTGCCGGTCAGCGACACCAGACCGGCCTGGCACTGCACGAGCAGGTCGTACGCCTTCCGGTCGGACCACGGGCCCCCGGAGCCGTACCCGGAGACGGAGCACGGGATCAGCGACGGAAAGCGCTCGGCCAGCGCCTCGGCGCCCAGGCCCATCCGGGCGGCGGCGCCCGGCGCCAGGTTCTGCACGAAGACGTCGGCGTCCGCGAGCAGGGCCTCCAGGACCGCGAGGCCGGCGTCCGCCTTGAGGTCGAGCGTCACCGACTCCTTGGAGCGGTTGAGCCAGACGAAGTAGCTCGACTCGCCGTGCACGGTGGTGTCGTAGCGGCGGGCGAAGTCGCCCCCGCCGGGACGCTCCACCTTGATCACCCGGGCCCCGAGGTCGGCGAGCTGCCGCGTGGCGAACGGGGCCGCCACCGCCTGCTCGATGCTGACCACGGTGACGCCCGCCAGCGGGAGGTCTCCTGCGCGGTCGTTCATGGGGCCTCCGTCGGGTCGGGGTCGCGCTCCGGCCCGTCCATCATGATGAAGAATGACCCTGTCGTTGAAATAGCATTTCGTGATGCCCCCATGCGGGCACCGGATAGCCGCTGAGGGGAGGGCGCACCTTGGACATCAGGCAGCTCAGGGCCGTCGTGACGGTGGCGGAGGCGGGCAGCGTGACCCGGGCCGCCGAACTGCTCCACCTCGTGCAGCCGGCGGTCACCCGGCAGATCCGCACGCTGGAGAAAGAGCTCGGCGTCCCGCTCTTCGAGCGCACCGGGCAGGGCATGCGGCCCACCAAGGCCGGAGCGGTCATGGTCGACCGCGCCCGGCGCGCGCTCAACGAACTGGAGCGCGCCCGCGCGGAAGTGCAGCCGCCCCCGGGCGCGGTGTCCGGCATCGTCACCGTCGGCCTGCTGGAGAGCACCAGCGACCTGCTGGCCGAACCGCTGGTGTCGGCGATCGGCCGCGACCACCCCGGCGTGGACCTGCAGCTCATGACCGCCTACTCGGGGCACCTCGAGCGGTGGCTCGCCGACGGGGACCTCGACCTGTCGCTGCTGTACAACCTGGACAGCACGCCCGCGCTCAACGCCAGGCCGCTGGTGCGCGAGCGCCTGTGGGCCGTCGCCCCACCCGACGCGGGCCTGCGCGCCGACGTCGCGGTGCCGTTCGCGGAGGCGGCCCGGCACCCGCTCGTCATGCCCGCGTCCGGACACGCGCTGCGCGGGCTGATCGACGCGGCGGCCGCGCGGGCGCACACCGAGCTGGACGTCGCCGTGCAGACGAACTCGATGCGCGTGCAGAAGCGGCTCGTCCTCGCGGGCCACGGCTGGACGATCCTGCCGGGGCTGGGCATCGCCGAGGACGTCGCCGAAGGCCGGGTGAGCGCCGCGCCCCTGAGCGAGCCGGAGGTGCTGCGCTCGATCGTCCTCGCGACGCCGAGGTTCGGCCGCACGCCGCCCGCCGTGGAGGTCGTCGCGCACGAACTGGTCCGCCAGGTGAACGCGGCGGTGGCGCGGGGACGCTGGCCGTCCGCCGAACCCCAGGGGGCCGACGGGCCGCTGGACGGGGACTGAGGCCCTTCCGCCCGTTCGCGCCGCGCGGGCGCGCCGGACGACGGAGCCCGGCCGCCCGCCATGCGCGGTCATCATGCAGACATCACGCCTTTCTATTGTTCAAACCGGCTCGTCGGCGCCCATGATCACGGGTGGGTGGTCCACCACCCCTCGCGCTGCACGAATCCGTACCTCGCCGCCGGAGGCGCCGATGCCCCCCGCTCCCGACGCCGGCTCCGACGCCGGGTCCGAAGCCGTTCCGCTCGGCTCGTACGTGGAGTCGTGGAACCCCGGACCGGTCACGGACCACGACCCGCTGCACGCCGAACCGGTGGCGGCGCTGTCGGCCGTCCTGGACCTGCCGGACACCGTCGCGGACGTCGGCGACCCGCTGCCGCCGCTGTGGCACTGGCTGCACTTCCTGAACTGGCCGGCGCAACGCGACCTCGGCGCCGACGGCCACCCGCGGAACGGGCACTTCCTGCCGCCCGTCCCGGACCGGCAGCGGATGTTCGCCGGCGGGCGCTGCGAGATCGCCGAACCGCTCCGCCTCGGCGAACCCGCCGAACGCACCAGCACCTTGGTGTCGGTGACCGCGAAGCACGGACGCACCGGCGAGCTGCTGTTCGTCACCGAGCGCCGTACGTTCCGGCAGCGCGGCCGCATCCGCCTCGTCGAGGAGCAGGACGTCGTCTACCGGTCGGGACGTGGCGCGGCACGGCACCCGAGCGGACTCGACGGGTCCGCCGCCCCCGAATCCGGCGACCCGTGGCGGCTGCCGCTGCGCCCGGACCCGGCGCTCCTGTTCCGCGTCAGCGCGCTGACCGCGAACGCGCACCGCATCCACTACGACGCCCCCTACTGCCGCGAGGAAGAGGGGTACCCGGGCCCGGTCGTCCACGGGCCGCTGCTCGCACTGCTCATGTACGAGCTGCCGCGCCGCCACGCCCCCGCGCGGCGGGTGCGCGGCCTGTCCTACCGGCTCCGGACGCCCGTGTTCGCCGGTGAGCGGCTGGTCGCCTGCGGCACACCGTCCGACGGGCGTGCCACGATGCGCGTCGCCACCCACCGTGACGGCGAACACGCCACGGCAGAGGCGACGTTCGCATGACCGCCGCCCGCGACCGTGTCGCCGCCGCCAGAAGCCTGCTCTTCGTGCCCGGCGACCGGCCCGACCGCTTCGACAAGGCGGCGTCCTCCGGCGCCGACCTGGTCGTCGTCGACCTCGAGGACGCCGTGGCCGCCGCCGACAAGGACGCGGCCCGCGACCACGCCGCAGCCTGGCTCGCCCACGGCAACCGGGCGATCGTACGGATCAACGCGCCCGGAACGCCGTGGTCCGATGCCGACCTGGCCATGGCGGCCGGGTACGGCTGCCCGGTGATGGTGCCCAAGGCCGAGGACCCCGCCGTGCTCGCGGACCTCGCCGCCCGTACGGCCGGCCGGTTCGACCTCGTCCCGCTCGTGGAAACGGCGCTCGGCGTCGAACGCGCCTACGAGGTGTGCTCCACGCCGGGCGCCGTCCGCGCGGCGTTCGGCAACGTCGACCTTTCGGCGCAGCTCGGCATCGCGCACGACGACCACACGGCGCTCGCGTATGCGCGCTCGCGCCTGGTCGCCGCGTCCGCCGCGGCCGGCATCGCCTCACCGGTCGACGGCGTCACCACCGCGGTACGCGACGCCGACGCGCTGCGCGCGGACGTCGCCCACGCCCGGCGGCTGGGCTTCACCGGCAAGTTGTGCATCCACCCGGCCCAACTGGCCGGCGTCGCGACGGGGTTCATACCGTCGGCGGAGGAAGTGCGGTGGGCGGAACGCGTCCTCGCGGCGGGGGAGTCCGTCACGGCCGTCGACGGCCAGATGGTCGACAAGCCCGTGCTGGAACGCGCCCGACGCGTCCTCGCGGCGGCGGGGGAGCGGCGCGCCGGGCGCTGACGGCGGGGAAACCCGTACCCGGGACACGACGAAGGGGCCTCCCGCGCGGGAGGCCCCTTCGTACGCCGTCAACCGTGCCGGTTCACCGCGAGACGCGGTTGCGCGCGACGAGCTGCTTGGCGATGACGTTGCGCTGGATCTCATTGGTGCCCTCGCCCACGATCATGAGCGGGGCGTCGCGGAAGTAGCGCTCGACGTCGAACTCCGACGAGTACCCGTAACCGCCGTGGATACGCACGGCGTTGAGCGCGATCTCCATGGCCGTCTCGGACGCGAACAGCTTGGCCATGCCGGCCTCCATGTCCACGCGGTCGCCTTCGTCGTACCGCTGGGCCGCGAACAGCGTGAGCTGCCGGGCGGCTTCGAGCTTGGTGGCCATGTCGGCGAGGTAGTTGCCGATCGACTGGTGCTTCCAGATCGGCTGCCCGAAGGACTCCCGTTCCTGGGCGTAGCGCAGCGAGTCCTCCAGCGCGGCCCGCCCGACGCCGAGCGCGCGGGCGGCCACCTGGAGCCGGCCGACCTCGAGCCCGCGCATCATCTGCGGGAAGCCCTCGCCCTCCTTGGTCCCGAGCAGGGCGTCCGCGGGGACGCGCATGTCCTCGAAGACGAGCTCCGACGTCTCGACGCCCTTGTAGCCGAGCTTGTGGAGGTCCCGGGAGACCGTCAGGCCCTCGCCCTTCTCGACGAGCAGGATGGACACGCCCTTGTGGGGCGGTTCCGCGGTCGGGTCCGTCTTGCAGAGCAGTGCGACGAGACCGGAACGCCGCGCGTTCGAGATCCACATCTTGGAGCCGTTGACGACGTAGGTGTCGCCCTCGGCCCGCGCGACCGTGCGCATGGCCTGGAGGTCCGATCCGCCGCCGGGTTCGGTCAGGGCCATCGTGGCGCGCAGTTCGCCCGTGGCGAGGCGCGGCAGGTACCGGTCCTTCTGCTCCTCGGTGCCGAAGTCGTGGATCAGCTTGCAGACCACGGTGTGGCCGCCCATCGCGCCGGCCAGGCTCATCCAGCCGCGCGCCAGCTCCTCGGTGACCAGCACGTAGCAGGCCGCGCTGACCCGCCCGAAGCCCCACGGCTCGGGGACGGCCAGTCCGTAGATCCCGAGTTCCTTCATGTCCTCGACGAGCTTCTCGGGGTAGACGTCGCCCGCCTCGAGGTCGTGGACCACCGGTTTGACCGCGGTGTCCACGAACCGCCGGACCACGCTGACGATTTCGCGCTCCTCTTTCGAAAGCACGGACCTTCGCTCCCCTCGACTGGCCACCCGAACTGCTCGATACTTTATCATTGATAAAATCAGGAGCCGCCTCTGGGGCTCCCCGCCAGGGCCGCCTCAGCCCGCGAGCACCGACGCGACGACCTCGCGGAAGACGGCGACGGCCTGGTCGAGCTCCGCGCGGGAGACGACGAGCGGCGGCATCCAGCGGACCGCGGCGCCCCGTGCGCCCGCCGTGGTCAGGATGAGGTTCCGTTCCAGGCAGCCCCCGACGATGCGCTGGGTGACCGCCGGGTCGGCGAACTCGATCGCCAGCATCAGGCCGAGGCCGCGCACGTCGACGACCGCGTCGGGGTGGGCTGAGCCGACCTCCAGGAGCGCTTCGCGCAGCGCCTCGGCCAGCGCGCGGACGTGTTCGAGCGCGCCCGGCCCGGTCAGCACGTCGATCGTGGCCAGCGCCGCCGCGCAGGCGACCGCGTTCCCGCCGTACGTGCCGCCGTGCGAGCCCGGCACCCACGACTCCATGACCGACGCCCGCGCGCCCACCGCGCTCAGCGGCATGCCGGAGGCGATGCCCTTGGCGAGCACCATGACGTCGGGCTCGACGCCGTAGTGCTCGATCGCGAACATCGCGCCCGTGCGGCCGAAGCCCGTCTGCACCTCGTCGACGACCAGCAGGATCCCGTGTTCGTCGCAGATCTCCCGGAGCCCGCGCAGGAACGCCGCCGGCACCGGCCGGTAGCCGCCCTCGCCCTGCACGGGCTCGATCACGAACGCCGCGACGTCGGACGGGTGGCACGTCGAGTCGAGCAGCTCGCGCACGCCGGCGAGGCACCGCTCGACCTCCGCGTCGGCGTCCCGGTCGCCGACCGGGGCGGGGAACGGCGCGACGAAGACGCCGGACGGCAGGGGCTGCGCGTGCAGCCGGTAGACGGCCTTCGACGTGGTCATCGCGGCGGTGAGGTGCGTGCGGCCGTGGAACGACCCCTGGAAGACCACGACTCCGGTGCGCCCGGTGGCCTGCTTCGCCAGCTTGACGGCGGCCTCGACCGCCTCGGCGCCGGAGTTGCTGAAGAAGAACCGCTCGATCGACCCGGGCGTCAGCTCGACCAGCCGGTCGGCCAGCGGCTCGAGCAGGTCGTGCTGGTAGCAGTTGACCTGCGCGTGCATGATCCGCCCGGCCTGCCGCCGCACCGCCTCGACGACGTGCGGGTGGGAGTGGCCCGTGGAGCAGACGGCTATGCCTGCCGTGAAGTCCAGGTAGCGCTGTCCGTCGGAGGTCTCCACCCAGGCGCCGGACCCGGAGACGACGTCGAGCCGCGTGATCCGGCTCCAGACCCCGGCGAGCGACGAAACGGGCGACACAGGCGGCACGAGGCTGGGCGTGGCGGACATTCGGCGGCTCCCGTCGGAAGGGGGAAAGATCGGCTGCACGTTTTATAAACGATAAACTATCAGAGTGATCGCGCGAGTAACATGTCAGCGACCGGAGCCGATCCGGTCTGGGGGCGCGGACGTCGCGGCCCTCAGTGCGGCCGACGAGATTGCGGAGTCATGAGCGGACATTTCTCTCCCAGGACACGAGTCCCGGCCCGCAGGGTGCTGCGCGAGGATGTCGCCGACGTGATCCGCAACAGCATCATGGTCGGCGAACTCCGCCGCGGCAGCCGCCTGGACGTGTCCGGCCTGGCCGCCGAGCTCGACGTCAGCCAACTCCCGGTCCGCGAGGCGCTCATCGCGCTCGCCGCGGAGGGTCTGGTGCGCGCCGAGCCGCGCCGCGGCTACTACGTCGAGGAACTCGCCCCCGTCGACGTCCTGGACCACTACGAGATCTACGGGAAGATCTCGGGCATCGCCGTCGCGCGCGCCTCCAAGCTGATGACCGACCAGGACATCGACGACCTGCAGGCACTCAACGACCGCATGCGCGCGGCCGAGGACCCGCAGGAGCAGGAGGCGCTGAACAACGAGATCCACGGCCGGATCAACCGGGTCGGCGCGTCCCGCCGGCTGCGCTCGGTGCTGCTGCCGCTGTCACACGGGATGGACGTGCGCTTCGGCGTGATCATCCCCGGATGGCAGCGCAACGCCGCGAACGAGCACGACGCGATCATCGCCGCCCTGCGCGTCCGCGACGAGGACACCGCGCGGGCGGCCATGGAGCACCACCTCGTGGTCAACGGCCAGCGGGCCGTCGACGCGCTCACCGAGGCGGGCTTCTTCCAGACCGGCGACGAGCCGGCCGCCACCCGCTGACCCGGGTACGGTTCCGGATTCGGATCCGCGTCGGGCCGACGCACGCGGCGGTCCGCGTACGTCGGCCCGCCGCGCGGGCTCAGCGCGCGCCGGCCGGCCGGTAGGCCGGGTCGAAGTGCACGCGCACCGGCATCTTCTTGATGCCGTGCACCAGGTTCGAGCGCACCATGCTGGGCTCGCCCAGCAGTTCGATGCGCTCCAAGCGCTCGAGCAGCGCGGTGATCACGATCTTGATCTCCAGGCGGGCCAGCGCGTTGCCGAGGCAGAAGTGCGGGCTGCCCTTGCCGAACGAGACGTGCTCGACGTTCTTGCGGTGCACGTCGAACACGTGCGGGTTCTCGAACTTGCGCTCGTCGAAGTTCGCGGAGCCGAACCACATCACCACCTTGTCGCCCTCGCGGATCGTCTGCCCGTGCAGCTCGACGTCGCGGGTCGCGGTGCGGCGGAAGTGCCCGATCGGGGTGGCCCAGCGGAGGAACTCCTCGACCGCGTTCTGCACCAGCGACGGGTCGGCCTTGAGGTCGGCCCACGCCTGCGGGTTCGAGGCGAGCGCCCGGACGGTGTGCGAAATGGTGTGCCGGGTGGTCTCGTTGCCCGCGATGATCAGCAGCGAGAAGTAGTTCTGGTAGTCCAGGTCGGACAGCGGGACGCCGTCCTCCGGGGTGGTGTTGACCAGTTTGGACACCAGGTCGGTCCCCGTCCCGCCCTTGCGCTGCGCGGCGAGCCGGAACCCGTACTCGAAGACCTCGAGGGCGGCGGGGGAGCGGAACGGCAGGTTGCGGTACTGCTCGGACTCCGGGCTGCCGGCCAGCACGTCCGTGTAGTCGGGGTCCGAGTTCGCGATCATCTGGTTGCCCCAGTCGATCAGCTTGTCGGTGTCCTCGACCGGTACGTCGAGCATCCGCGCCAGCAGGCGGATCGGGATGTCGGCGCTGATCTGCTCGACGAAGTCGAACTCGCCCAGCGCCAGGGCGCGGTCGAGCGTGACGCCGGTCAGCTCCGTGAGGAAGTCGCCGTACAGCGCCACCGCGCGGGGGCTGAACTCCCGTACGAGCAGCTTGCGCAGCGCCCAGTGCCGGGCTCCGTCGGTGTCGATCATCGACTTGCGGACGAGGAGCTGCTCCTCGTCGAGCTCCTCCAGCGTGACCTGCTGCTCGGACGAGAACGTCGCGGCGTCCTTGTCCACCGCGGCGACGTCGTCGTACCGGGTCACGGACCAGAAGCCCTTGTTCCCGTCGGACTCGTCGTTCCAGAACAGCGGCGCCCGGTCGCGCAGCGCGCGGAACGTCTCGTGCGGGGTTCCGCCGCCGAAGAGGTCGAGGTCGGTGAGGTCGATGTCAGCAAGGTCCATGACGTTCCTTCGTCGGCTGGGCTCGTGCGGCGCGGTCCCCCGCCGCGGCCACGAAGCGGGTGAACAGGAGCCGCTGGTGCGGGTCGGTGGCCGCGGTGTCCTCCGGGTGCCACTGCACGCCGAACACCCAGCCGGGGGCCGAGCGGTGGCGCACCGCCTCGACGGTGCCGTCGTCCGCGTAGGCGGACGGCTCGAGCGCGTCGGCCAGGACGTCGATGCGCTGGCGGTGGTAGCAGCTCACCGGAAAGGGGGCCGGTCCGAGGGGGTCCGGTCCGAGGAGGACCGGCTCGACAGGCGTGACCTTGTGGACCATGTGGACGTGCCCGGGGGACATGTCCTGCTCCAGGGTGCCGCCGAGGAGGACGTTGAGGAGCTGGGTCCCGCGGCAGACGGTGAGCACCGGCACCGCGTGGTCGACGGCGTGCCGGAGGACCGCCATGTCGAAAGCGTCCTGGAGGTCGTCGGGCGGGTCGGTGCCCGGAGACGCGACGGCCCCGTACAGTGCCGGGTTGACGTCCGCGCCGCCCGGGAGCAGGACGCCGTCGTAGCCGTCGAGCCGCGCCGCCGTCTTCTTGGGGGAGGTCGCGTCGGCGGGCAGCAGGGTGACGGGGTCGCCGCCCGCGGCCCACACCGCGTCGAGCAGCGCCTGCGCGTTCACGAGGGCGCGGAAGCGCAGCGCCGACGCCGAATGGCTGAACCGGCCGGGGATCGCGATGCGCGGCCGCCGTGTGCACGTGCTCATCCCCGGTCCCCGATCACCCGGTCGAGGAACGTGCCGAGGTTCGCCTGCGCGGTCTCGACGTCGGCCGCCACCTCGGCGCGCAGCCGGTCCGCTCCGTAGACCGCGTCGAGTCCGGCCTCGTCGGTGCGGATCCAGGACTCGACGAGCTCGCGGGTGACCTCGGGGTGGAACTGGACGCCGATCGCCCGGTCGCGGGCGAAGATCTGCGGCCCGAAGTCGCTGCGCGCCAGGAGCTCGGCGTCCGGCGGGAGCACCACGCGGTCGCTGTGCCAGGAGAACCAGGGCCCGCCCGGCACCGGGCAGCCCGGCACCGTGGGGAACGTCAGCATGCCGATCTCGGACCCGTCGCCCGGCTCGACCGTGCCGCCCCAGGCCGCGGCCAGGAGCTGGCCGCCGAAGCAGATGCCTATATAGGGGATGCCCAGGTCCAGGACGCCCCGGACCCAGGCGACCTCGGCCGCGACCCAGTCCTTGTGCCGGGGCTCCCAGGCGTGCGCGAACGAGCCGAAGACCACGACCAGGTCGGCGCCTTCGGGGTCGGGCAGCGGATGCCGCGGACGGTAGTCCCGGCCGTCCGGGAACACCGAGTGGTGGGTCACCTCGAAGCCGCGCTCCAGCAGAAACCGGCGGACCACACCGGTGTCGTCGGCACCGAAGGCCTCGTGCGTGACGAGGACCGCGCGCCGGGGCCTCCGGGTCGGTTCCGCGGGGGCCGGCGCGGAGGCGTCAGAAGACATCGGCATAACGGGCGAACTCCCAGTCGGTGATGTGCGCGCCGAAGGCGGCGAGTTCGTTGCGCTGGATGACGGTCAGGGTGTCGACGAACATGTCGCCGTAGACACGGCGCGCGAACTCGCTGCCGTGGAAGGCCTCGACGGCCTTGTCCAGGCTCGGTGCGACGCGCGCGAGCGTGGTGTCGGTGTGCGGGTCGCCGGTCGAGACCGGCTGCAACGGCGCGTTGTCGCGCATTCCTTCGAGGCCGGCCTGCAGGTAGCCGTGCGAGAGCAGGTACGGGTTGGCGTCCGCGGCCCCCCACCGGACCTCGACGCGGGTGCCCGGGGCGTCGGGGGTCAGGCAGCGAACCCCGACGAGCCGGTTGTCCATGCCCCAGCAGACCTGGGTCGGCGAGAACGAGTAGTCCTCGGCCCGCCGGTACGCGGTGACCGTCGGCATGGCCAGCACCTGGAGGTCCAGTTGCCGGCGCAGCAGCCCGGCGACGTACCCCTGCATGGCCTTGGACGGCAGCGGGTGGCCGGGGCTGTCGGCGACGGCGAAGACGTTGCGGCCGTCGGCGTCCACCAGGCTCTGGTGGATGTGCATGCCGGAGCCGGCGCCGCCGTTGATGGGCTTGACCATGAAGGTCGCGTTGTAGCCGTGGCGGCGCGCGACGGCGCGGGTGATGAGCCGGAACAGGATCGTCTCGTCGATGGCCGTCGTGCCCGGCGAGTAGCGCAGGTTGATCTCGACCTGGGACTGGCCGTACTCGACGTTGCCCGCCTCGCACTCGATGCCGGTCCGCAGCAGGGCCTCGCGGATGGCGCCGAGGACCGGCTCGAGTTCGTCGGCGCGGTCGATCGAGTAGCACAGCGTCTTGTCGGAGATCGGCCGCCAGTGCGCGTCGAAGAGGTGGAACTCCAGCTCCGGGGCCTGGTTGACGGTCAGTCCGAGGTCGGCGTACTCGCGCAGCGTGCGCTTGAGCATCGAGCGCGAGTCCAGCGCGGTCGGCAGGCCGGTCTCCAGGTCCACCGTGTCGCAGATGACGACCGCCGTGCCCTCGGTCCATCCGGCGATCCGGAAGGTGTCGAGGTCGGCGACGACCGCCATGTCCTTGAACTCGCTGTCCATCTGCGCCCAGGGCGTGGGCTTGATGTCGGAACGCGGGTCCCACGACAGGGCCACGGCCGCGGTGGTGAAGCGCCCGCCCCGCAGGAACTGGCGGATCGGGAGGTACTTCCCGCGCGGCACCCCCCATGTGTCGGTGAAGAGGCAGACGACGGAATGTACGCCGCCGGCCTCGGCTATGCGTGCGCACTCGTCAAGGTTTCTGCCCGGCTCGATCGCCACGGCCCCTCCAGTAGATAAATTATCGTCTATCAATTAGCGTACCGGCGATCCGCCAAGAGCGGCAAGGCACCGTAGAGAGGCCGGCCGATGCGCACGATGACCCTGCAAGCCCCTGGAGAACCGCTCGTGGAGCGCGAGGTCGCCGACCCGGTGGCCACCGGCCCGCACGAAGCGGTGATCGACGTCCTCGGCTGCGGGGTGTGCCATTCGGACCTCCACGTGGCCGACGGCCACATCGGGCGGACACCGATCGTTCTCGGCCACGAGGTGGTCGGCACGGACGCCCGGCTCGGGCCGGTGATGGTCTACGCCCCGTGGGGCTGTCGGCGCCCGGAGTGCCTGCAGTGCGCCGCGGGCGACGAGATGATCTGCGCCGACAGCCACGAGGCCGGGATCTGGGACGACGGCGGCTACGCCTCGAAGATGCTGGTGCCGAGGCGCGAGTACCTGATCCCGTTGGACGGCCTCGACCCCCTCGAGGTCGCCCCTCTCGCATGCGGCGGACTGACCGCGTTCCGCGCGGTGCGGCGGGCCACGTCCCGCTTCGAACCGGGCCGCCCCGCGCGGGTCCTCGTGATCGGCGCCGGCGGACTCGGGCAGTACGCCGTACAGTTCCTCGCCCGCACCCCCGGGGCGCACGTGACCGTCGTCGACACGCTCCCGGCCAGGCTCGCCGTCGCCCGCGAACTCGGCGCCGACGTCACGCTGTCGCCCGACGAACTCGACGGGCCGCCGTACGACGCGGTCGTCGACTTCGTCGGCGCCGAGCCGACGCTGCGGTCCGCCGTGGCGTTCGTGCGACGCGGCGGCGCGGTGGTCCTGGTGGGCATGTTCGGCGGCACGGTGCCCTTCGGCCTCGGCCGCCTGCCCAGTGAGGCGTGGCTGACCACCAGCATCTGGGGCAGTCCCGCCGACCTGAGGGCCGTGCTCGACCTGACCCGCCGCGAGCCGCTGCGCCATGTCGTCGAGTACCTCCCGCTCGAAGAGGCGAACCGCGCCCACGGGCTCCTGCGGTCGGGCGGATCGCGGGGACGCGTCGTCCTCACCGTCTCCTGACCTCGTGTGCGCCACGTCGGGTGCGCCGAGAAACGCACGTCCCGACCGACTCTTTGGGAGGAATCCGTGAAAACCGAGGCCGTAACGCCGGTATCCGCCGAGGGCGCCGCCGGCTCGCTCACCAAGGACGCCATCGGCGTCTTCGGCATCTGCTTCTTCGTCATCGCCGCCGCCGCGCCGATCGCGGGCATGACGGGGCTGGTGCCCAGCATCCTCGTCATCGGCAACGGAGCCGCCGCCCCCGGGACGTTCCTCGTCGCGGGACTGGTCTTCCTGCTGTTCTCCGTGGGCTACGCCGCGATGAGCCACCACGTGGTGCACACCGGCGCCTTCTTCGCCTACATAGGACGCGGCCTGGGCGTGCCCTGGGGAGTGGCGTCCGCCTTCGTGACGGTGATGTCGTACTGCCTCGTGCAGGCCGCCGTCTACGGCTACCTGGGCGCGACCGTGGTCGGGACGCTGCCGGACCTGGGCGTCCCGTGGTGGGTGTGGTCCCTGATCGCGGTGGCGCTGGTCCAGGTGCTCGGCCTGATGAACGTCGAGTTCGGCGCGAAGCTGCTCGGTCTGCTGCTCGTCCTCGAGGTCGGCTCCATGGTCCTGACCGCGATCGCGGTCTTCGCCGACGGCGGCGGCCCGGACGGCATCGGCTTCGGGGCGTCGTTCGGGCCGTCGGCCATCATGGACGGCGCGCCCGGCATCGCGTTCGCGTTCGCCTTCGCCGGGTTCATCGGGTTCGAGGCGACCGCCATCTACGGCGAGGAGTCGCGGAACCCGCGGCGCACCGTCCCGCTGGCGACGTACCTCTCCGTCGGGATCATCACCGCCGTCTTCGCGGTCGTCTCGTTCGGCGTCGTCAGCGGCGTGGGCCACGAGCACATCGCGGACGAGACCGTGCGGCTCACCACGGTCGGCGACGTCCCGCTCGCCGACCCCGCGCAGGTGCTGTTCCACGTCGCCGACCAGTACGTCGGCTCGTGGCTCGCGGAGATGATGAAGTGGCTGCTGATCAGCAGTGCCTTCGCGTGCGTCCTCGCGTTCCACAACTCGGCCACCCGCTACTTCTTCGCGATGGGCCGCTCCGGGCTGCTGCCACGGGCGTTCAACCGGACGAGTACGCGCGGCGTGCCGGCCAACGCGTCGTTCCTGCAGACCGCGATCGCCGGCCTCGTCGTGGCCGCGTTCGCGCTCTTCCACCGCGACCCGGTGGTGGACCTCTTCTACTGGTTCGCGATCACCGCGATCGTGGCGCTCACGTTCGTGCAGGCGCTCGTGAGCGTCTCCGTCATCGTCTACTTCAGACGGACCGGCGCGGACTCCCGGGCCTGGAACGTGCTCGTCGCCCCCGCGCTGAGCCTGGTCGCCATGGTCGGCATCCTCTACCTGCTCCTGGCCCGGTTCGGCCTCATCAGCGGCACGGCCGGGGCGAGCATGGAGGCATGGCACATGTCGACCACGGGATGGGTGCTGGCGCTGTGCCCGTTCGTGGTGTTCGGCTGCGCGATGGCGTTCGGCGTCGCCACCGCGCGGCGGCGGCAAGGGAACGCGGTGCTCCGCGACTTCGTGAGCTGACGCGCCGTCACGCCGAAACGCGGAAGGGGGGGGGGGGGGGGGCGGCCCCGCCGGGGGGTGGGGGGGGGGGGGGGGGGCGGGGGGGGGGGGGGCCGGCCCCCCCCCCCCCCCCCCCCCCCCCCCCCGCCGCAGGTCAGGCCAGGTCAGCCCGCCGCGTTCCGGAACCGCGTCGTGCTGTGCTCCGGGTCCGTGTCGATCTTCGGGATGATGTGCTCGCCGAACAGCCGGATCGTGCGCAGCGTGTTCTCCGGCGTGTCCGCGCCGAGCCCCAGCGTGAGCTGGTCGACGCCCGCCGCCTCGAACGCCTTGACGGCCTTCAGCGCGGTGTCCGGGTCGCCGACGATCATCCCGCCCGCCTCGGCCGCGAACTGGACCACCTCGTACGTCAGGTCCGGGATCGTCTCGGGCCAGAACGGGATGCCCTCGGGGTGCGGGAACGTGTCGTGGTAGCGGAAGACGTTGCTGGTCAGGTACATCAGCCGCGAGTCGACCGCCGCCTGGTACGCCTCCTCCTTCGTCTCCGCGACGAAGCCCGTCGAGCACACCATCACGTTGTTGTTGACGAACGCGCCGATCGGCTCCGCGTCGACGATCTGCCGCTTGTAGTCGGCCACCGCCTTCTCGGCCTGCTCCACGTCCCCGATCGAGAAGCCGAGCACGCCCAGGCCCATCTTGGCGGCCATGGCGTACGAGGACGGGGAGCCCGCGGCGTACCACATCGCGGGGTGGCCCTTGCCGTAAGGCTTGGGGAGGATCCGGCGCGGCGGGAGCGACCAGAAGCGGCCCTCGTAGCCCTCGTACTCGTCCTGGAGGAACATCTTCGGGAACTCGCGGATGACGTCTTCCCAGATGTCCTTCGTCTGGTTCATGTCCTCGATCCCCGGCAGGAAGCCGAGGATCTCGTGGCTGCCCGCGCCGCGCCCCGTCCCGAACTCGAAACGGCCGCCCGAGAGGTGGTCGAGCATCGCGACCCGCTCGGCGACCTTGGCCGGGTGGTTGACCTGGGGGAGCGGGTTGAAGATGCCCGAGCCGATGTGGATGCGCTCGGTGGCGTGCGCGAGGTAGCCCAGCATCACGTCGTTCGCGCTCAGGTGCGAGTACTCGTCGAGGAAGTGGTGCTCGCTGAGCCATACGTACTTGAAGCCGGCCTTGTCGGCGGCGATCGCGTACGACATGTCGTTCATCAGGGCCTCGTGCTCGGCGTTCGGATTGCCCTCGCGCCGGAACTTGGGGTTGTAGCCCTGAACGAAGATGCCGAATTCCATGAGGCTCCCTTGCACGTGTCGTGGGTGGGGCTGAGCGGTGGAACGGGCAGAACAGGCGAAGCAGTGAGGCCACCGGGACCGGGGCGGACGGCTGTGAACGGTGTTTTCAGGCGGCGGCCCGACTCACGGCGTCCAGGTGCCGTCCGCGCGCCGGGTCCAGCCGGACGCCGCGTGCGTCCCGCCGTCGACGTGCAGCGTCGTGCCGGTCATGTACCGGGACATCTCGCTCGCCAGGAACACGATCGGCGCGGCGCAGTCGTCCGGCACCCCGAGCCCGAACGGCACCTTGGCGCCGTAGTCGAGGCCGCCGACCGCCTCCGCCAGGCCGTCGTCGCCGGGGGTGGGGATGGCGTCCGGCGCGACGCAGTTGACCCGGATGCGCCGAGGCGACAGCTCCAGCGCGAGAGACTTCGTCAACTGCTCGACGGCGGCCTTCATCGCCGCATAGACGGCGAACCCGGGAGCCGCGCGGTGCGCCTCCACACTGGTCACGTTCACGATCGACCCGCCGTCGTTCATCAACGGCACGCCCGCGCGCACCACATGGGTCACACTCGTGAAGTTCTCGTCGACGAGCGCCGCCTGGCCCTTCCCCCGCACGTCCAGGAACGGCGACCAAAATCCGCCGCCGGCATTGTTGACCAGCACGTCGAACCGACCCAGCTCGGCGTGCGCGGCCTGCAGGAACGCGGCGACCTTGTCCCCGTCCCGCACGTCCAACGTCCCGACGTACACCTTCCGCCCGGCCGCCTCGACGGCCTTCGCCGTCTCGCCCTGGTCCTCCCGGTCGCAGATCGCGACATCGGCACCGAAGCGCGCGAGCGCCACTGCCGTCGCGGCCCCGATCCCACGCGCGGCACCGGTGACCACGGCGACCTTGCCGGACAACGAGACAGCAGAAGGATCGAGCACCACGGGCGTACCTCACACTCTCTTGCGTCTTCACCAGCGCGTTTCGGCATGGCGAAAGCGACCGTGCGACGTCGACGGCGCTCCGCTCACCATGCCATCTGACGCGACGTCACTAAAGAGCGATCCGGCGCGATTTCGCTCGCACTCACACTGGCCATGGGGCACGAGGCGCCCCTACTGTGACGCCGACCCGTACACACCTGCGCCCGCGCCGCACCGCCCGCACCGCACCGCCCGCCGCCCAGCCAGCCGCCCAAGCCGCCTGCAAGCCCCTCCCGGGCCCGCCGCGCAAACCGCCCCCTCACAACCCGCCGCCTCGTCCCCGTCCCGCGAGGAGTCCCGTGTCCCCTGAACGCCAGCCCGGCCACATCGCCGTCCCGAACCTCATCGCCCTCTACGCCGAGGCCATCGACGCCGGCGACTTCGAAGCCGTCGCCGACCTCCTCGCCGACTGCACGATCACCACCGAGGGCACCGACACCCAGGTCACCGGCCGCGACGCCGTCCTCGCCCTCTACGAAACCTGGACCCGCCGCTACGACGACGGCACCCCGCGCACCAAGCACGTCACCACGAACCTGATCCTCGACATCGACGACTACTCAGGCGAGGCCTCCGCCCGCTCCTACTTCACCGTCCTCCAGTCCACCCCGGACCTCCCCCTCCAACCGATCATCACCGGCCGCTACCGCGACACCTTCACCCGCAACCCAGACGGCGCCTGGCGCTTCACCACCCGCCACATGACCACCGAACACACCGGCGACCTAACCCACCACCTCAACCTCCCGCTGAGCTGACAATCAGGTAAAGGCCCTCCCTGCGTGCCCGTGGTTTGGCATCATGATCGCCCCAACCGATCTGTGGGGGGATCCAATGCGCACTCGCGCGTTCACGTGTGCCGCAACCGCCTTCGTCCTGGCCGGTACCTTGGCCGCCTGCAGCAGTGGCTCGGCGAACAAGATCAATGACCGTGCCGACACGCCCGATGTCGCCGCCATGAAGTGCGACGACCCGAAGATTCCTATGGGCGAGTGGCGCAAACGCTGCGACACCGCCGCGCCGAACGGCGGTGCGACGGGCGCGGGCAGGCCGTCGGTGTCCGGCGCCGCCTCGCCGTCGGCCTCCGCGTCGTCGGCCAGGGCCGGTGTGGGGGACACGATTTCGATGCGAGGCGACGAGAGCGAGAAATTCGACGCGACGCTGGTGAAGCTCGTCGACCCGGCGACGCCGAAGAACGAGTTCTCCAAGCCCGAGAGCGGCAGCCGGCTGATCGCCATCCAATGGAGGATCACCAACACCGGCACAACGCCGGTCAACTCCAATCCGCTCTTCAAGACGACCGTGGTCGACGACCAGGGCCAGCAGTTCAAGCTCTCGCTCTCGGGGGAGAGCGGCGCCGGAGTCGCGTTCGACAGCGATGTGACCATTCCACCGGGCGAAAGCCGCCTCGGCTTTGTCACGTATGAGCTGCCCGAGGGCGCCAAGGCCGCCACGGTTCAGTACCGAGGCGGCTACG
Source organism: Yinghuangia seranimata (assembly GCF_029953285.1). Taxonomy (GTDB): domain Bacteria; phylum Actinomycetota; class Actinomycetes; order Streptomycetales; family Streptomycetaceae; genus Yinghuangia; species Yinghuangia seranimata. The sequence goes on from NZ_JASAOI010000004.1 coordinate 163,915, forward strand.
ACAAGCCCGTCGGCCAGTGGAAGCTCTCCTGAGCCGACCGAACGGCGCGTCACGGACGCGGTACCCGTGCCCGTGACGCGGGTTCGTCGTCGTGTGTCAGGCGGCGGCGTTCAGATCGGCGAGTTCCTCGGAAGTGAGTTCGAGGTCGGCGGCGGCTGCCGAGTTCGTGATGCTCTCGGGGCGGGAGGCGCCCGGGATCGGGATGACGGTGTCTGAGAGCGACAACTCCCAAGCCAGGCAGACTTGTTGGGGGCTGACGCCGCGGGATTCGGCGATGCGGGCGAAGGCGGTGTGGTGGTCGCCTAGGGTGCCGGCGCGGGACATGCCGCCTAGGGGGCTGTAGGGGAGGAAGGCCAGGCCGAGTTCGGCGCACAGGTGGAGTTGGGGCTCGCTGCCGCGGACGGCGGGGGAGAAGTTGTTCTGCACGGAGACGAGGCGGTGGCCCAGGATGGCGTGGGCTTCGCGGAGTTGGTCGGAGTTGACGTTGGAGATGCCCGCCGCGCGGATCTTGCCCTCGTCGTACAGGTCGCGGAGTACGCCCACGGAGTCGGCGTAGGGGATGTTCGGGTCGGGGACGTGGAGTTGGTACAGCCCGATGGCGTCCACGCCGAGGCGCTTGAGTGAACCCTCGGCGGCCGCGCGTAGCGTCGCCGGGTCGGCCTGGAAGAGCCAGGTGCCGTCCGCGTCGCGGGCCGCGCCGCCCTTGGTGGCGACGAGGACGTGCGAGGTGTCGCCGCCGTACGCCGCCAGGGCGCGGGCGATCAGAGCCTCGTTGTGTCCGGCCTCGGAGGCGTTCAGGCAGTAGGAGACGGCCGTGTCGATCAGCGACACGCCGGCGTCGAGTGCGGCGTGGATGGTCGCGAACGCCCGTGCCTCGTCCGGCCGTCCCTCGATCGACAGCGGCATCGCGCCGAGCCCGATCGCGCTTACGGTGACGTCGCCGATCTTGCGTGTCCGCATTGTTCCCCGTTTCGTCGCTGTGAGCGTGCGGCTTGATCGTAGTCGGGAGGAGTGCTGGGGAGACGATCACAAGTGCCGGGACCGCACGGTCAGTTGCGTTTGCGGGGGCGGCGTAGTGGCTTCGGTGGGCGGCGGCCGGGGTTGCGGGATTTCTTGGACGGACGGTTCGCGGGGATCGGCAACGGCTGGGCGGCGTAGCGGGCGGAGACGACGGCTGCGGCGGATAGCACGCTCGTTGCGGACAGCACCAACAGCGGCCCTGACCACGGGTCGAGGCCGCCTTTCGTGGTCAACGCGGGGCGGAAGACGCCGGACGGGTCGTACACCATACGGACGCTGGTGAAGTCCCGTCCGGGGCAGTGCCCGTGGGCGCGCGTGTCGCGCACCTCGCCGTCGGGCTGGGTGACCGTGCACTGGTAGACGTGGCCGCTGCGCGCCGATTCCGAGCGCTCCTCGTAGACCATGCCGACGCCTTCGCGGCCGAACGTGTAGAGGTACCAGTCGGAGGCGCGGGTGGCCGAGGCGACGAAGAGCGCTGCGGACAGCAGCACGAGGCCTTTGACGAGACGCTCGCGCGGGTCGCCGCGGTAGAGGAAGTACGTGTAGCCGAACCGGTAGGCGAGTGCGAGCGTCAGCGCGTACACGACGAGGCCGAGGCCGAGGTCTGCGAGCCACGCGAACCACGTCCAGGCGGCGAACAGCACGAGCATGGCGCAGCCGAACAGCACCCAGCGGGTGATGAACGCGCCGCGCGGCAGCGTCCGCACGCGGTCCGCGCGCAGCTCGCTCTTCCGGCTCATGCTCCGCCCGCCTCTCCCGGCCGATGGCGATGATAGGCGCGCGCTCGGCCGGGAAAGGGGACGGATTCGTTCAAAAGTAGGTCAGGCGGAGCCGTCGACCTGGTCCATGGAGGTCGTGCCGTCGCCAAGCGCCGCTGGCTCGGGGGCTGCGCCGTCGGACGCGCCGTCCAGCGGATCGCTCTGACGCTCCGACCAGGGAGCACCGCCGGAAAGGATCTCGAAGCTCGCTCGGAGTAGCCGTTGGACCGCGGGTTTGCCGAGATCGGGTTCACGCAGCCGCAGTGAAACCGGGTTGGCTCCGGCGTTGTAGCTCGGGGTCCAACTCGGCGCGAGGCCCACCCGGGTGAGTTCGTTCCGGAAGTAGTCGTAGGCGGGTGACTCTTCGTCCTTGGAACCGTCCGGGTCCGGCAGATGCAGAGTCGCTCCGTCCGCATTGGGCCATATCGGTGCCCACACGCGGCGGCCCCGGCGCACCCCGATATAGGACTTGACCGCGTAACTCACCTGTACGTCACCAAGGTTGGCCTTCACCCACGACAGAAAAGCCTCGTGGAACTGCCACGCCGAAGGGTGTTGTACGCGCCAGTCCTCCGGCGTCCGGTCTGCGGCGGTCAGTGCGCCTGCGGGAGCGTCCCCGAGATCAAGGCTCTCATTCTTGACGACCACCTCCGGGACGAGGACGACCTCATGCTGCGCCCGCCACGCACGCAGCTCAATGACGATGAGTGGTGTGTACTCGGCCAGCGCCTCCAGCGCTATGCGGAAGCGTCCCGAGGCGCTCTCCGCGACCAACACGGCGATATGCGTCTTGCCGGGCTGCCGCTTTCGATTGCGGGCCCAGTAGTCGTAGACGCGGAAGCCGTGCGACGCGTCAACCTCGCCGAGTTGGACTTCAATGCTGAAGTAGATATCGCCGCTCGTTGCCAGGATGTCCAGGCTTCCGCCGCCTGACTGGGTCTGCTCCTGTTCGACCAGCTTGACGTCGCCCAGCCCCAGTCGTCGCGGGTCGGCGGCAAGCCAGTCCTGGAGCCAGTGCTCGTTGAGGTCGAGGTCGCGCAGCCGCACGGGCGTGCCCGAGTGCACACGTCGGCCGGCTGTGGTCCCGGGTTGGCCGGCACCGTTGTTCATACAGCACCCGCTTCGGTGAGGAATCGACTGGGCTTCCCTGACCATGAGACGTAGAGCCCGTCCCGCGCCCGAGTGCATGCTACGAACAGTAGGCAGCGCTCCGCGGCGAGATCGGCCTCGTGCTGGAGTTGGTCGACCTCGACAGGGGTGACGGCACGCGGGAACGGAAGGGCACCGTCGTGCGCGCCGATGACCGCCACACACCGGAACTCCAAGCCCTTGAACGAGTGCATGGTCCCGACCTGGACGGCATCGGTGGCACCCGACCCGTCGGCGTTGAGCCGTACAGCGGGGATTCCGACCGACTTCAACTGGGCGACCGCCATGTCACCGGTGTTGTTGAACCTGCTGGTGACACCGATCTCGCCGGGCAGCACGCCAGCCTCCATCCACGCCCGAACTCTGGTGACCAAGGCCGCCAGCTCGACCGTGTCCGACACAGCATGGTGGAGCTCGGGGCCGTCCCCATGGAGGGCGGACCGGTACCCAAGCAGGGTCTCGCTGCGGTTTTCGTCCTCGAGCTGTGCGATCGGACGACCCACCAGCAGGGAGGTGGACCACCGCAGGATTTCGTGCGTACTGCGGTAGTTCTTCCTCATCTTCGCCGACCGCCCGGCCACCGAGATGCCCAACGCCTTGAGTGAGACGCGTGAGTCGTAGATGCGCTGGTGGGGATCCCCTGCGATGAACAGGTCGTCGGGACGTACCGCGGCCGCCGCTCGTAGGAGCCGCCACTGCGCGGGGTGCAGATCCTGCGCTTCGTCGACCACGATGTGCCGGTACATCGGCCCCCGGGACGCCAGGATGCGGGCGGCCTCGTCGCAGGTCTGCAAGTACGTCCGTTGCCCGCCCTCGCGCAGACGGCGGTGGAACTCGTGGACAGCAGCCCACACTTGGGGCCTGAGTGACTGGGGGATCTTGGTCCCGCGGCCTGCGCGGTCGGCTGCGGCATACGCCTCGAGGCTGGTGAGGTCCTGAGCCAGGATCACATGCTTGTACTCCTGCGCCAGGAACTGCGGCGTTCCGGGAAACCCAGTGGTCTTTGCGGCCTCGGCCCAGTGGGTGTCTTCATCCCTGCCGCTGACGGGTCGCCGACCCTCGCCGCGGGCGGCCGTCACCACCCGTCCCGCGAAGGCGTCGACGGTCGTGATGTCGACGCGGCCGCGCAGCATCTCATCGGGCACCAGCGCGGCAAGCCCGCTCTTGAGTGCATGGACGAGGGCCTTCGTGTACGTGGTCAGCAAAATGCGTTCGCCGTCGCGCAAGTGCCCCATCAAGTGCTTCACCCGGTGCAAGGCCACCACGGTCTTCCCCGTGCCCGGCCCGCCGCGGACCTGCGCCGGGCCCGAGTAGCTGGGGCGATAGGCGATCTTGTGCTGCGACGGGTGCAGGAAGATTCGCCAAGCGTCGAACGGCTTGCCGAGGATGTCCCGGAGTTCGTCCGGCGCAGAGACCAGTGCGATGCGCGTGTGGGAGTTGCGGACCGCGGTGTCGAAGTCGTGGTCGTGCGCGAGTTCCGCGGCGGACTGCTGACTCTGGACCACGACGTCCTGCCACACCTCCTCGACTGAGAACCCGGCGGCCAGGTATTCGAGGACCTCGCGCTGGTCCTGCGGAAAGTGCGGCGCGAAGACCTCCAGTTGCTCCTGGGTGGTCAGGACCCGGGCGGCTCGAAGAGTGTCCGCGTCGATGCCGAGTGCGGCCATCTCCGTGTCCGAGATCTTGGCAAACAGCCGCCGCTCGGCCGCAGGCGCGATCTGCTCGTAGGCGGGCGCCAGAACCTCCAGCTCTGCCGCGTTCCGGATCTCCACAGCCCGCGTGACCGTGTTGATGCTGACTCGCTGTTTGACAGCCCAGTCGATCGCCTTGTCGTGCGGAAGCACACGAAGCAGTGTGAAGGTGTCTCCGCGTTCAGGAGCCACCACGACACCCCGCCACATCTGGTCGATGCGGATGGTTCGAATGTGGGGGTCTCGTGCCCGGGTCAGTGTTTCGAGCTTCAGGCCGGGATGCTTGAACAAATCGTCAAGAGTCAGCGCGCCGAACTTCTCCCACGCCTCGAGTACCTCCTTCACCACCGGCTTCGGGAGCTTGCCCATCTCCTTGAGGAATTCGATGTGGAACGCGAGTTGTGGCATGCGGTCACTCTTCCGGCGAACGGCGGTGCTCTTCGTCGTGGGCGAGGCGGATCCGGGCGAGGGCGTCGGCGATCTCCAGGCTGTCCTCGTCATCGGAGCCATGGACGACACACAGGTCGGAGTACAGCGGCTCCAGTACATGCCGAGCCTCGGCGAAACGGCCCTCGGACAGCAGCAGGAACCCGATGGCACGCCGCAGTTCGATGGCCTCTTCGCTCACGTCACTGTCCACGGAGCGCACCTGGCGCAGCACCGCCTCGAACTGCTCCAGCGCGGCGGTCACCTGCCCCAGCTCGGCCCGGCAGTGCGCTGCCTGGACGCGGCACGAGCGGGCATACTCGCTTGCCGGGCCCTCGGTCCGCGAGAACGCCTGTGCCAGCGCATCGAACTCGGGTAGGGCACTGCGGAAGTCGCCGCCGAGGAACAGGACGGCGGCGCGCTGCTGACGCAGGTCGAGCACCTTGCGGTTGTCCGGACCGAGAGCCGCCGCGGCCGGCGGGATGACCTCGTAGAGCACCTCGGCCGCCTGGGCGAACCGCTCGTCGTCGAGGAGCGCGTCGGCGTGCGCCATCGCAGCCTTGATGTCCTCTTGGAGCTGCGCGGGGACCGGCACAGGCAGCGGGTGCGCGTTCGGGTTCACCGTGGTGGGCGCAGGAGCCGCGGTGGCGGTCGGGCGCGGCCGCGGTGCGTACGGCTGTCGGTACACCCGGGTCGGGTCAGGAACCCCCGGCTGCCCGGCCTCATGAGGCTCTGGTGTCGACCCGGCCGGCGGCACGAACGGAAACAGCCGCTCGTGCACCTCCTGCGTGTCGACGGGACGCCGCTCCGGCCGCTTGCGCAAAAGGTGGAGGACCAGCTCCTCCAGCTCTTCGGGGACGTCGGGGCGCAGCTCGCGGAGTGGAGTCGGTGCCGCTTGCACATGTTGCAACATGCGCGCGAAATCGCTGCTGCCATCGAACAGCGTTTTTCCAGAGAGGAGTTCGTGGAGCACGCACCCCAGCGCGTACAGGTCGCTTTGCGGAGTGATGCGCGCCGCCTGGACCTGCTCCGGCGACATGTAGTGGCTGGTGCCGACGGGGCTGCCGGTCGCGGTGAGCTTGGTGACGTCGGTCCGCATGATGGCGGCGATACCGAAGTCCAGCACCTTCACCGTGCCGTCGCGCGCCACCATGATGTTGCTCGGCTTCAGGTCACGGTGGATGACCGGGACCGCGTGGGCGTGCGACAGGACGGTGCACACCTGTGCGCCCACAGCGGCGGCCCACGAGATCGGGAGCGGGGCAGCGGGGTCGATGTAGTCGTGGAGTGGGACGCCGTCCACCAGCTCCATGACCAGGTAGAGGTTCTCGTGGGACGCGTCGAGCACCGCGTCGAAGACCTGGGGGACGCCAGGGTGTTGGATGCGGGCCGTGATGCGTGCCTCGCGGCGGAACCGCTTGGCGAACTCCTCCGCAAGCTCGGGGGACGAGCCGACCACGGCCTGGCGGATGAGCTTGACGGCGACCGGGCGGTCAAGCACGCGGTCGAAGCCGCGGTAGACGTCGCCCATGCCGCCGTGGCTCAGCGGTTGGACGAGCTCGTAGCGGTTCGAGATCACTTGCGGCGGCACGCAGCGTCCCCCGTTTCGACTACTACACGTGATGCGCACTCGGCACGCCAAGATCACCGAGTGTCCACTGCTGTGTTCCTAGTGTGACGCGTGGGGCGATCTTCGTCCAGATGGTTGGACGTCTGGTGAATCGGTTTTGGCGCGGCCGGGCACCCGTGTTGGGATGCCCGGCCGCGGCACGCGTGTCCATCAGTCCTCGACGCCTTCTTGGCGGCGGATCATCCGCCATGCGGCGCGCCGAGCGCTGCGGTTCAGCGAGTTCTTGAAACTGCGGTCGGGGCCGAAGTACTGGCGCCCCATATCGGCGATGGTGTCGATGTGGTCGGCCATCTTGTCCTCGAACACGTCGTCGAAGACCACACCGAAGTTGTCCGGGTCGTCGTTGGCGACGGCCGCGAGACGCACCTTCGGATCGGCCATAGCCTCCTCGAACGGCCGAATGACGTCCTGTTCGGTGAACTCGGTTCCGAACTTCTCGTTGAAGCGTTCGATCAGCTCCGACAGTGGTGATTTCTCCGGCTCGGCCGCGCCGCCCGTGCCGTCGCCGAAGCCGGGCATCACTGTCGGCCCTTCGGGGGAGAGGCTGAGGTCGTGCTCGCCGGTCTGCTCGACGCGCATGTGGCTCAGGTCGACTTCCCCTATGTCGACGCCGCCGTCGGCGCGGCGGGGGAGCCGGTTGAGGAGATGCCGGCCGTACAGGTAGAGGCGTTCCAGGTCGGCGTCACGGTACGGGACGATCTGCGCCAGGAACCCATACTTGCGGACATAGTCGTTGAGGTCGGCTCGGAAGTCCTCGGCGGTTTTCTGGTCGTCCTCGTCCTCGCTGTCCGCGAGCGCGGTGAAGCGCTCGACGGCCGGGTTGAGCAGCCGGTAAAGCTCGGCGTGCAGCCGCTCCCACTTGGCCGACGAGCCGGCGGCCTTCTGCTCGGCGGCGAGGTACGCGGCCGCGAACTCCTGCATCTCCCGCTCGGTGAGGATCGGCGCGGACATCACCCGGCTCTGCGCGGTGTAGAGCAGGTTCGGGTCGGACGGGAGCGTCATCGCCTCTTCGAAGTACGGGCGGAAAGACTCCCTGATGTCCTCGGCGTCGTTGACGAAGTCGATGACGGCCAGGTCGCCCTGCGCCTTGCGCGGGGCGGTGCGGTTGAGACGGGAAAGCGTCTGCACCGCAGAGATGCCGGCGAGCTTCTTGTTCACGTACATGGTGGTCAGCAGCGGCTGGTCGAAGCCCGTCTGGTACTTCTCCGCGACGACGAGAATGCGGAACTCCTGCTGGCCCCGGCCGCCGGAGCGAGTGGCCTTGTCGTCGGCGCGGGTGTACGCGAACGCCTTCGGCAGGGCGCTTTCGGGGATCCCGCCGTTCTCCTTGGACTCGGTGGTCTCGTCGCCCTCATAGGTGAGAGACCCCGAGAAGGCGACGAGGACGCCGAGGTCGGGGTACTTCTTGTCGTAGTCGCGGTCGCCGATGTACTGCTTGATCGCCCGCGCCATCTGCACGGCGCTCTGCCGGGATGCGGTGACGACCATCGCCTTCGCGCGGCCGCCGAGCCGCCCGCGGCTGTGCGCGATGAAGTGCTCGGTGATGATCTGCGCGTGCTGCGACACGGTCGACTCGTGGGTGAGCGCGAACCGGGCGAGCAGGCTGTTGGCCTTCTTCGGGTCCACCTCGCGCTCGTCGGGGTTCTCGTTGACCAGCTTCCAATACGTGCTGTAGGTGACGTAGTTGCGGAGCGGGTCGAGGATGAAGCCCTCTTCGATGGCTTGGCGCATCGAGTAGGTGTGGAACGGGCGGTACGTGAGCTTGCCGTCGACGGTGTCCGGCGTACCGAAGAGTTCGAGCGTCTTCGACTTCGGGGTAGCCGTGAACGCGAAGTAAGAGAGATTAGCGGCCCGGCCGCGCTGCTCGGCCTTCTGCTTGAGCTGCACGTCGACCGTGGTCTCCTCGACCCGGGCGGCGCCTTGTTCGTCATCATCGGCGTCGAGACCGAGGTTGCGGAGCGCCGCGCGGACCGCGGTGGCGGCGTCGCCCGACTGCGAGGAATGGGCCTCGTCGACAATTATCGCGAACTTGCTGCCCTGGATCTCGGTCGGATTGCGCTGGAGGTAGTCGAGGAGGGCGGGGAAGGTATGCAGCGTGACGGTGACGATCTTCCCGGTCTCACGGGAGAGCGCGTTCGCCAGTTGCTCAGACTTCGCGCCGTGCTTCTCGTCGATCTTGACGACGAGGCCGACTGTTTGCTCGAAGCTGCCGACGGTTTCCCGGAGCTGGGAGTCCAGGTTGCGGCGGTCGGTGATGATGATGACTTTGTCGAAGACCGGGACGCCAGGTTCGAGGCCGTTGGCGGCGGCCGTTGGGTCCAGCTCGGATGGGTTGGTCGGCGTGTGCAGGTCGCTGAGCCGGTGGCCGAGCCAACCGATGGTGTTCGACTTGCCGGACCCGGCTGAGGCCATGATCAGGTAGTTGTGGCCGGCGCCATGGGTGGCGGCGTGCGCGGTGAGCCTCTTGACGACGTCCCACTGGTGGTAGCGAGGGAAGATCGTCACCGTGTCCGTGCGGCCGCCGGGCTTCTTGGACTTGTGGACGTGGACGAAGCGTTGCAGCAAGTCGAGCCAGTTGTCCCGCTGCCAGATCTGTTCCCAGAGGTAGGCCGTTGCGTGCTGGCCGGGGACGGTGGGCGCGGGGTTGCCTTTGCCGCCAGGGAGCCCGGGGCCTGCGGAGCCCGTGTTCAAGGGCAGGAACTGGGTCTGCGCGCCACGCAGTTGCGTCGCGACAAAGACCAGATCGGGATCAACGGCGAAGTTCGCGATGACCCGACGAGCAAAGATGAGTTCCGTGGGGTCACGCTCGGACCGGTACTGCTCCTTGGCGTTCTCGACGCCCTGGCGGGTGAGCGGGTTCTTGAGCTCGGCCGTCGCGACGGGGATCCCGTTGAGGAAGAGCGTCAGGTCAAGGCGGTTGTGCCAGTCGGCCTGCTTGGTGGCGTATTCGAGCTCACGGACAACGGTCAGCCGGTTCGCCCGATAGTTGTCCAGCGCGGAGTCATCCGGAACCAGGTTCGGCTTGAAGTAGGCAAGCCTGATGAGGACGCCCCGGTCCTTGACCCCCTTCCGGAGGGCGTCAAGGAGTCCGTCGGTGGCGATGGCCTGATCCAGCCGCCTGGCATACCCACGCTGTGCTTCGTTACGGTCGCCGCCGTAGAGCGAGACAAGCTCTTCCCACTCGTCGGGTTGCGTATCCCCGATGAACTCGAAGAGCTGGGCAGTATCAAGCCCGAGGTCAGGTTGGTAGTGACGAGGGTTCCCGACGGCCCACCCACCACGCTCGACCAAGGCCGCAATGATGGCCCCGCCGAAGGTGGACTCGTCATAGACGGGACTCATGACACAACTCCTCGCCCGCTCGCGGTAGATACGTCGAACTGCCCAGTCACAGCGGCAGTGATGAGTGCCTGACGGCTTTCCGCTAGCAACGAGGTTTGTTGTCCCAGCAGGTCGCGAAGGCGGCGAATACGGTCCAGGGAAGTCTGAGCCTGGCTAACCATCCGTCGCTGCTCGGTGATTCTTGGTAGAGGGATCGGGAAGCTCATAATCTTGCTGCTGTTGGTCGATGCCAGATTCGTGGTGCGAGTTCCAGTGCTTTCGAAATAGCATCGTCCGTGCACTGTCTGCGTCATGAGCGCCAGGTACTCGGCATCCAAGCGTTCTGCTTCCGGGCGCAGGGCAAAGATATGGTTCTGGTGGAGGCAGGAGGCTAGCTCACCATGCCAAACGGTCCCACGGCCGAGCTTGTCCAAGTCGCCCCCCTCGGTCATTAGGACATCACCCGCACGCAGCATGCTCCGCTCTGCCGTCGAACGTCGAACGGTGATTTCCTTCACGGAGTCGAGTTCCAGGCGGCCGGCCTGAACGTTTGCCACCCGGAGATACGGAAGCGATACGACATCGCCACTTAGGTCGCGGCCGCTGTCCACAGTCAACCCGTTTTGCAGGCGGCAGACATATCCCAATCGAACCAGCGGGCGCCCCACGTCCATTTGTGGGAGCCATGGCCATGGGCCAATTTGGCGGGGACTCGTGAGAATTCCAGGGATGAGCGCGTCTGACACCACGGCGTAAGCCCTTTCTTCAAGAAGCTTCGCTTGGGTGGCGCGCCGGGAATTGATGCGGTCGATTCGCGCGGTCTCTGTGTCAAGGAAGTCGCCGATGCGGCGCTGCTCGTCGAGAGGCGGGACTGGGACGGGAGCATCTCCGAGGCGGTCTCGGTTGAGTTCGATCTGATTGGTTGCTCCTACTGCGAGCGCGGACAGTGTGTACACCTGGAAAGGGTGGCAGCTCAGCCAATAGTAGCAATATCGCGAGTCCAGAACATTCGGATTTGTGCGCACCACAGTCACGTGACTATCTGCCATGCACGGGATCTTGTCAGGTGGCGAGGAGAAGTATCCGACGCGCCCCAAAGTGCCCGTACCTGTCGAGTTGACGAGAATGTCCCGCGGGTAGAGGAGTCCCTTGAGCCGACTCAGAGGTCCCCGATGGTCGTGGTATCGAGTCCGCTCCCACTCAAGCCCGGTCTCCTGATTGGCGGCTTGGCTGATGGCGCGAACCGGCCCCGCGTCGGCATAGGTCGGTGCAGATCCGCGATTCAAATGTGTCGTCAAGTGTTTCAACGGCGCGGATGCCCAACTTGGCGGGAGGTTCACTCCAAAGATGGCGCTCACTCCGTCACCTCGCTCAGCAGCATCTGAATCTCGGCTTCCAGTGCTTGCAAATCCGCATCGATTTCAGTCAGCGGGCGAGGCGGGTCGTACACGTAGAAGTGGCGGGTGAACGGGATCTCATAGCCGATCTTCGTCTTCGTGTGGTCGATCCAGGCGTCCGGGACATGGGGGGCGACCTCGCGCTTGAGGTACTCCTCGACGTCCTCGTCGAGCGGGACGTTTTCGTAATCGCGCAGCTCTGTGTCGGGCTCGGGATCGCCCTTGATCTCCTGGACTTCGCCGTCAGCAGTCCGCACGCCGATGGTGTCGCGCAGTGCTTTCGTGAACGGGGCGCCGGTCGGCCAGCTCAGGCCAGCCGCCACCTGAGCATCCTTCAGTGCCAGGAATGCTTCGGACTTTGTGGACCAGGTAGAGCCGAGGAGGGGGCGTAGGGCTGCTACGAAATCGTCGGCATTCGCAAGTTTCTGGATGGGCTTTGCGTCTGCGAGCGCGGACAACGTCTCGTCGGTCAGCTCGAACCGGAGCTTGAGTGGGCGTTCGACGGTGATGCGGCGGTATCCGAAGTCCTCGTTCGGGAAGACTTTCACCTTGCCGTGCAGCGGGTGCTCGGGATCTTGCGCGACCTGGAGGGCCTCTCCATACAGTTGCGTGACCTCGGCGATGTGCTCGTCTGGGATGAACTTCCGCTTGTCGCCGAGCGACTTGCGCATCTTTTGCCAGTAGGCGCGGGCGTCCAGCAGAATGACCTTGCCCTTGTGGTCCGGCGACTTGCGGTTCGTCAGGATCCAGAAGTACGTCGAGATGCCCGTGTTGTAGAACAGCTGGTCTGGCAGTGCGACAATAGCCTCAAGCCAGTCGTTCTCCAAGATCCACTGGCGGATCTTCGACTCGCCCGACTCTGCCGCCCCGGTGAACAACGGCGAGCCATTGAAGACGATGGCGATCCGGCTGCCGCCTCCACCGTTCCCGTCCACCGGCTTCCGCTTCGACAGCATGTGTTGCAAGAACAGCAGCGAGCCGTCGTTAATTCGCGGCAACCCTGCGCCGAAACGGCCGGAATCTCCTTGTTTCTTGTACTCGTCCTCGACCTGGCTCTGGACCTTTTTCCACTCCACGCCGAATGGGGGATTCGCCAGCATGTAGTCAAACGTTGCCTTCTCGTGTCCGTCCACGGTGAAGGAGTTTCCGAATGCAATGTTGTCGGGGTTTTGACCCTTGATCATCAAGTCTGATCGGCAGATGGCCCACGACTCCGGGTTGAGCTCCTGTCCGTAGACCTCAACCTTGGCGGCCTTGTTGTGCTCGCGGACGAAGTCCTCGACAGCACTAAGCATGCCACCGGTGCCGCAAGCTGGGTCCATCACTGTGCGGACGACTCCGGGAATGCCCAGTGCGTCGGCGTCCGGTGTCACCAGGAGCTTGACCATCAGCTTGATGACCTCGCGCGGAGTGAAGTGCTCACCAGCTGTCTCGTTCGAGAGCTCGGCGAACCGGCGGATCAGCTCCTCGAACAGGTAGCCCATGTTGTGGTTGAGAACGGATTTCGGGTGTAGGTCGAGGTCCACGAACTCGCTCAGCACCAGGTACAGCAGGTTCGCTCGGTCGAGCCGCCGGACCTGCTGCGCGAACTCGTACTTCTCCAGAACTTCACGGGCGTTGTCCGAGAACGAGCCCATGTAGATCAGCAGGTTCGCAGCCGCGTGCGCAGGGTCGTCGGCGATCTTCTTGAGGGTCAGGTCGCTCTTGTTGTAGAAACGCTGACCGGATGCGCTGCGCAAGAACCTGTCGGGATCGAGATCCCGACCTGCCAGCTCCGCGGCCTTCTTGACTACTGCATCCCTTGTCGGCTCTAGGACACACTCCAGGCGTCGCAGCACGGTGAACGGCAAGATCACCTTGCCGTAGTCGGACTGCTTGTAGTCGCCGCGCAGCAGGTCGGCGACCGACCACGCCTGGTTTGCCAGCTCCGTGTGCTTGCTGCTGTTCAACGGGTCCTCGAATTCCTTCCGAACCGAGTGGGACACCCAACCGAGCGGGTGTACGGGGTCAAGTCTGGTGGATCGTTGAAGATCGTGTGGCTGTTCAGCCGGAGTCGTGGTCGGGCGGGAGCAGCGCGCCGGTTGTCAGGCCTGTGGCGAGGAGTGCGGCCGCATCACGGCTCGCGTCTGCGGCTCGGCTAGCTGCAGTGCGTAGCTCGCGGATTCTGCGGAACGCCTCGCCGTAGTGGCGTTGTTCATCCAACGGCAGCAACGGCACGCGCAACCGACCCGGCTGCACCTGGATCGTCGCGGTGCCCGTCGACGCCCCGGCGATGTTGTCTGTGTCGTCTAGGAAGCCGGCTAGGAACCACGCATCCAGCCGCGAGGGATCCGGACGCAGGAGCAAAAGCATCCGACCGAGCACACTTCCAGCGTCGTCCTCGCCGGCAACCCTCGCCATTGGACCGCCACCACCGGCGACCGAGCGCAGGAGGACGTCACCTTCGAGGATGATCGGCGCCGTTTCGGACGAGAGATCGGTCAGGGATCCCGACGGAGCCTCGTCGCGTGCGATGTCGAGGGCGGTCAGCACCCGGCGTCCCTCATTCTCGGTACGCCATGCTTCCAGCGCATCATCCTTCGTGCCCGGCGTTGTCCGAAGCATTTCGATCGCGCCGCCGCGTGCCAGGTCAGCGATCGTTGCTGTACGCCACTCCCGTGGGGTGTCGCCGACGGGCTGCCAGTCCCCGTAGGACGCTGACGCTGCAAACGAGTTCACCAATTTCGCCAGCCGATCGCGGCTCGTGCGTGCCAGCTGCGAGACCGCGGCTGGGTCAGCCGCTGTCGGAGCGACCCGGACATGCCGCGTCGGAGTCAGATCGACGACGTCATCGAGTAGATCCAGGATCGAGACTGCGCGGGCTTCGCCTGCCGTGTCTTCGAATGTGTCCGCGGCTTCCCGGAACCGCTCCCAGTGCCCGAGTACCGCGCTTGTGAGGCTGTCCCAATCCAAGCTCTCTCGACGATGGCGCGGCCGCGACGAGCCGACGGGTTCCGGGCTCGTCGTGTTGTCCTGACGTTGGCTGGCATTCGCGTCGATGAACAACACAGATCGACGCTCGGCGCCCCCGACCTCCGGCCGTTGCAGCACCCACACCTGAAGCCCAATATGCAGCGGCATGGATGCCCTCGCCGGAAGCCCCACGACAGCGCGAATCGCCCCAGCGCGGGTCAGTTCCGCTCGGATGCGTCGACCCGATGTGCGGAAGGCGACCCCGGGTGGGACCAGGAACACCGCATACCCGTCGGGCTTCAGATGAGCAAGCGCGTGCTGCATCCAAGCCAGCTCCGATTCTCCGCGTGAGGGCACTCCGTACGCCCAGCGCGGGTCGTATGCCAGCTCCTCGTGCCCCCAATCCCGGTCGCCGTAAGGCGGATTGCATAGCACGCCATCGGCAATGACATCCGGAAAGGCATCCGCACGCAGGCTGTCCCCGGCACGCACACGTACCTGGGCATCCGGCGATGACAGCATCAAGCTGACGGCCGCACGCCGGGCCTGCACCGGCAGAACATCCTGCCCGTACAGCTCCGATGCGCTGCGTCGCGCCGCGGCCTCCAGGAGTGTTCCGCTTCCGCAGGCTGGATCGAGTACGCGTACGCAGCCGACGGTCAGAAGCGACGCCATCAGTCGGGCCAGCCCAGTGGGTGTCTGATAAGCGCCGGCCGCCGCGCTGTCGTCGAGCTCCCGCTCGGCCAGTGCGTCGAGAGCGGCTTGACCGCCCTCCGCGCGTACGCACACGAGCAGAGCCCGGATGGCGGGGGCGTCGGCCGCCAAGTACCGCACCGTATCCACGCCCGGCACGGCCTCGGCCAGGCCGGTGGCCTCGGAATTCGCACGAGCGGTCAGTGCCTTGTCCGACAGTTCCGCGAGGTCTGCCATGTCGCTCGGCGGAAGTTTGGATAGGGCGGCGACCAGGGGGAGCAGTCGGCTCACGGCTTGCGAGGCGTCCGGGTGGAGACGCAGCACCGTCCGGAGCTCGGTCACAGGTGACGCGCCGGACGCCTGCCCTCGGGCGTCCAGCCACGTCCGTACGGCCGTCAAGTCGTAGAGCGGGCTCGCGTCGCTGCCGCCGATCGGTGCCGGAAAGTCGCCGTGGCGTCGCCGCCAGTTGCTTACGGTCGCGCGCGTCACCCCCGCGATCCGGCCGATCTCGGCAGCCGTGACCAGCGTGGCCTGGTCGGTCACAGGTCCCCCTCTTCGAGCCGGGCATGTCGGTGGATGTATTCACCATAGCGCACCCACCAATTCGGTCAAGTCGATTGACAGCGCTTTCACTCTGATGCTCTCCTGATCTCGATGGAGTGAAAACATCTACCTCGGAGCCCTCCATGACCGCAGTCATCACCGTTCTTGCCGTATTTGCCGCTCTCGCCTTGGGCGTAGCGATGGGCGGGCTGCTGGCCCGCGCCAGAGCGCGGGCGGCGCTCGCGGAGTCTCAAGCCGCCCGCAATGCCGCCGACGAAGCGCGTGCTCGTGCCGAGGCGGAGGCGCAGGAATGCCGCTCCCGCGCCGAGCGCATCGAGGCGCAGGCCAGCTCGCACGGGCAGCGGGCCGCTGAACTCGGGGCGACGTTAGCCGAGCGCGACGTCCAGCTCGCCCGCCTGGAAACTGCTCTTGGCGCGGCGCGTGAGGCCGAGACGTCCACCGAGAACCGGCGGGACGACCTTGCGCATGAGCTCGCGACAGTGCGCGGCGAGTACGAGGCCCAGGGGAGGGAGCTCGCGGGTGTCCAGCAAGCCGCTGTGGCGTTCACCGCTGAGCGCGATGCGGCCCGTGACAAGGTCCAGGCGAGCGAGCGTGACCTCGCCAAAGCGCGCGCCGAGTCCGACGGCCTCCGCAGCCAGCTGGCCGACCGCACCCGCGAGCTTTCCGATGTCCGCGAGGCTGCAGCCAAGTCGGACGGCACAGCCTCGGCGCTTCGCGACGAGCTCGACACTCTGAAGGCCGCTCACGCCGAGTTGGCGGGACGTCAGAAGTCGGTCGAACAGCAGGCCGCCGTCCTCGACTCCGCCCGGGACGAGGTCGAACGCCTCCGCGTCGAGGCGACGAAGCTCATGGAGGACCGCTTCGCGGCCCTGTCGAACAAGGCGTTGGAAACGAACCGTGCGGCACTGCTGTCCACCGCCGAGGACAAGCTCGGTGCGATCGGGACCCCGGTGCGCGAACGGCTCGACCAGCTCAATCAGGAAGTGCGGAAGCTGGAGGAGCGCCGCACTGCCGCCGAAGCCGAACTCAAGCAGCAGATCGTGGGGATGCACGAGGAGACCGGCAGGCTCCGTGATCAGGCCCAATCACTCGTCGACGCCCTCAAGAAGCCGCAGGTGCGCGGCAGCTGGGGCGAGATGACGCTGCGGCGTACGGCGGAGCTGGCCGGCATGTCCGAGCGCTGCGACTTCGAGGAGCAGGTCAGCAGCCGCGGCGAGAGCGGGCTGCTGCGCCCGGACATGGTGGTGTACCTCAGCGACGGCCGGGAAGCCGTCGTCGACGCGAAGGTGCCGCTCAAGGCGTTCATGGAGGCCGCGGAAGCCGCCGATGACACGACGCGGGCCGCGCGGCTGAAGGACCATGCACAGCAGGTGCGGAAGCACATCGACAACCTGGCATCCAAGGAGTACCACAAGCTGCGCAAGGCGTCGCCGGAGTTCGTGATCATGTTCATCCCGGGCGAAGCGTTCCTCGGTCCCGCGCTGGACGCCGATCGAGGCCTGCTGGAATACGCGTTGGACAAGGGCATCGTGATCACCACACCCACGACGCTCATGGCGCTGCTGCGCACGGTCGCGCTCATGTGGACGCAAGCCGGCCTCGCCGAGAACCTGCGCGAGGTGCATGAGATCGGCAGTGAACTCTACGACCGGATCGTCGTGTTCAGCGAGCACATGGCCAAGCTCGGGAAGGAGCTCGGCGGCTCAGTCGACGCGTATAACAAGGCGGTCGGGTCCATGGAGTCCCGCATGCTGGTCAGCGCCCGCCGCTTCCAGCAGCTCAAGGTCGGGGCAAAGCCGCTGCCGCCGGCTATGGCCATCGAGGCGGCCCCGCGCCCGTTGACCGCCGCCGAGCTGGTCGAGGCGAGCGCGGCGAGCGGGACCTTGGAGATCCCGCCCGCGCGCGGCGTCGATCCGGCGGACGGCTCAGCGTGAGCGGCCCAGTCCGGTCACGAGCCCGCTCCAAGCGCCCGAGGTGAAGCGGAGCGCGTCGGCGTACGGGCGCTTGCTGTCGCGAACGGCGGTGTCGGTGGGGGCGAGTGCGGCGACTTCGACGCACTCGCCGCCCTCGCCGCTGCTGTAGCTGCTCTTGATCCAGGTCGGGCTGTGGTTCTGCGAGACGGCGGCAGAACGATTCATCGGTCTCCCAGCATGTTGGCGATGAAGGAGGCGGACTCTTGCGGCGTCAGGGCTTGCGCACGGATGCTGCCGTACCTTGCCGCGAGGATGCGGACCTCTTCTGGTTCAGTGATCAGTCTGCTGATGTTCTGAACCTCAACATAGGCGACTTGCGGCCGCCCTTTGGGAGTGAGGAGCGTGAATGGTCCTCCGAGACTCGGATGTTCGTCGCGATCGGTCGGCATTACCTGAAGTTCGACGTTGCGCAGACGTCCGATTTGGAGAAGCCTCTCGAGCTGCCCTCGATGCGTTTCCTTGCCCCCGATGGGGCGCTGAAGCGCGGATTCCTCGATAGTGAAGGTGGTTTGAGGCGGAGGCCATCGCGTGAGTACCTGTTGCCGGGCCAGCCGGGCGGCGACACGCATCTCCACAGTCTCTTCGTCGAGCAGGGGCTGACGGCTCGTGAAGACCGCACGCGCGTGACCTTCTGTTTGCAACACACCCGGCAAGGCGAGGGCTCCGTAGTAGTTCAGCTCCACCGCCTCCCGCTCCAGCCTCGCGTAATCGCGGAACCACGCCGGGTGCCTCACCCGCGCTTTCGCTTTGGCCCGCGCCACGTCCTCCTTCGCGGCGGACAACATGCCGTTGGCGCCCAGTAGTCCGTCAACCGCGTCCAGGAACTCGTCCTGTGGAACGCGCCGCCCGCGCTCCAGCGACGAGATCTGTTCCTCGCTGTACCCCAGGCGCTCGCCGAGCTGCCGCTGTGTCAGCCCTGCCCGCTCCCGCAGCACCTTCACCATTCGGCCGAGTGCGCGGAACAGATCCACCGCACCGTCGCCCGCGTCTTCGTCGTCCGGATCGGCCATGCGCCGTCCCCCTGTTCGCAGCCAGTCTCGGTGTCCGCCCGGCAGCCCGGACGGGCAGCTGTCCGCACACGTCCACGCACGCTCTGTACTGGGCGCAGTGCTTGGCCAGGGTAGGCATGTCCGGAAACGTTCGGTGGCGTGAATTACGAAATCACCACCCGAGCGGACGCGTTCGAGCAGCGCTTCAGTTCGACCGCTCGAGGCGCGCGTCTCGCACGCCTGCTTGCGGTGGAGCACCTCACGTATTGGGGCTGGCCTCCGGATCACCCACTCGTCGAAGCCGTCGCGCTCGTTGTCGGCGAGCTTGCAGCCAACGCAGTGGCCCATGCGGGCGCTTGGGCCGAAGACTTCGAGATCCGGCTCACGCGCGACACGCCTTCAGCGGCCGTCCGCCTCGAAGTGACTGACACGGCAGGCGACTTTGAACGCGTTCACGTGCGCTGTCCCGCCGCGACCGCCGAATCCGGCCGCGGACTGTTGATCGTCGATGCCATCGCTGACGCCTGGGGCGTCGAACCGCACGCCGGCGGCGGCAAGACGGTGTGGGCCGAGCTGTCCTCTTCCGCGGTCGCCGTCAGGCCGCCGTGACCGGTCTACTCCTCGTCGTTCTGGGCGTCGAGCCAGTCCACCGCGATCTCGTACAGGTTCCGCTTCCCGTCTGGGGTCCAGCGGGCCGGAGCTTGCACGGCCACTGGTGCTTCATTCCAACCCGCCAACTCCCAGATCTTCAGCACCAGCTTGTTGGCGGTATACGTCTGGCCGTCGTATGCCCACAGCAGGGGCCGGGTCCGCTCGTTCTGCCACGTGGCCTGACCGCGGGCCGGATCCTCGGCGAGCCAGGAGTTCACCGCCTCGGCCTCTGGGACGTTCCCTGCGACGTACGTCAGGCGCGTGCCCGCAGGGAGAATCTCCGCATTGACGAGCGTTGGAACCGTGGGCGGACGGCGCGTCTGCCGCGCCGTGCGCGCCGGAGGCTGGTAGTCCTCGGGCAGTTCAGGGACGGGGCCTCCGCGGCGAACATCGCGCACCACCGCCTCAGCGAGTGCTTTGCAGCGCTTCTCGTTGGTGAAGGTGCTGGTGAGAAATGAATTCGTGCCGAACTCGGAGTCGACGTGGTGGATCAGCCAGGACAGCACCGACTCGGTGAGGGCAGGCACCGACTTGAGAATCGGCGTGATGTCGTAGTCGGGCTCGTCGATCTCGTCGGTGTCGATCAGCTGGAAGACGAGGTGGGCGACAATGAGGTCGCCGCGCTTGGAAACGTCGACGGCGCGCCCACGTAGAGCCTTCCGGGACGCGTCGAGGGCGTCGCCGACCGCACGCTGGATCAGCACGCTGTGCCAGATCCGAAGGGCACTCGGCCGTTCGCCGAACAGGCGCTGGTACGCGCCGCTCGATCCACGCTCCCAGAGAAGGTCGGTGCTCTTGTTGGCACGTACCGCGAGTTCGGGTGTGTTGTGGGCGCAGGCCAGGGCGATGGCGGCGTGCTCGACCGAGCAACCGGCCTCGGGGGCCGGATCGGCCTCGCCGCGTTTTACGACGTAGGCCTTCTGGAGCATGACGTCGAAGTCGCTCCGGATGTCTGCCTGGGTTGGGTCAAGGGCGATGAAGTCGCGTTCCGAGACGTCGTTCTGGGTGTTGGTCGTCTCGGTGATACGGGCCGCGTACGAGCCCCGCTCGGCGCCGAGCGAGATCACCTTGAGTGAGACGTCGGCGAACTCGACCGTCTCCGGGTGGTGCTCCATCGCCTTCGCGATCTCGGTAACAGTCTGCGCGCCGTTGACGATGCTGGCGCGCTTGAGCGACAGCACGACGGGTTCGTTCGGCACGCGGCGCCCCGGCCAGTCGGGGACGATCTCGTCACACAGGATCGTGATGCCGTTGTTGAAGTACCAGAAGTTGTCGGGTTCACCGGTGAGCGTCTGCTGGATCCCCGTGTTGATCCGGGTCGCCCCGAGCGACTGGCGGATGTTCTCGGTGAAGAGCTTGGAGCCGTGCTCGTCGTACCACTCGGCCACCTGGCCGGCGGAGACCGAGCCTTGGTAGGCGGGAAAGGGGAGGTCACGCTTGATCCACTGTGGCATCCGCGCCGTGATGTGAACCGGATCGGGTGAGCGGTCGTCCCGGAGCTGTTGGAGGAGTTCAGCCGCTCCCATGAGGCGGTAGTCCAGCATCGGGCCGTGCCCGTAGTGGTCGTCGACAGCGCGGTTCAGGATCGCCTTGGTGTCGTCGTGGAGCGGATCGTTGCCGACGACGGCGACAACCAGGGTGATCTTGAGGTTGGTGTCACGCAGAGCGGCGTCGAGCTTCTGTGTGAAGGGCGTGATTCGGTCGTTGAACAGATCGAATTTCCGGTGCTCCAACAGGTGGAGCCCTTCTATGAAGGCTCGTGCGGCGTCCGTCTGGAAGCCGGCTGTGCCCGAGTCCTTCCACTTGGCCTGGACGAGCCACACCCGTGAGGCCTCGGTTACGGCGACCGCGTCGATGCCGTTGTCGTGGCTCCCGTCGACGACGGCGGCGGCACAGTCCTCGTGGGCCCAGCCGGTGACGTGTCGGATCGCGGTTGCCGCGACGGCACGGGACAGAAAGGCGCGATCGCGTTCCGGCTCCGAATTGCGTTGCAGGTCGGACTCGTCGATGAGGCCGCGATACGTGGCGATGAGTGCCGAGCGCATCGTGTACAACTCCTGAGGCGTGACGCGCACTGGCCCCCGACCCTTGTTGCTCACCGTACCCCCGACGTTGCGCATTCCGCTGTGGGCTGCCGAGCCTAGCCCTGCATCAGACGAGTACATGACGGCATTCCGGTCCTGCTCGGTCCGAAGTGGGGGCAACAGCAGGATATTTCGGGCAGTTGGGCAACTCGCCGGATGGTTCGCCCTGTGGCGCTCTACCCTGTCGACGGTATGGGGGACGAGAACCCGCCCGACGCGGCGGCAGTCGACCAGCCGGAAGAGGAAGACCGCTCCCGGCTGAGCGCCTACGCCTACCTGACTGCTCCAGAGCGGGACGACTACCTCGCGGTCATGCGGCTGTTCACCGGCAGCCTGTTGGCGGATCTCGCTGCGCCGGACGTGGCCGCTCGGCTGCCGCAGGTGGGCCCGGACGTGGTCGTCGCCCGGCTCGACCAGCTCGTGGAGTGGGGCAACCTGCTGCGCAGCACCCACCGGGTCAAAGCCCACAGCATCAGCGAGTTCCAGCGCGCCAGGTCGCGGTACCAGGTGTCCAAACTCGGCGAGCGCGTGCAACGGGGTGTGGACGACGTCCTCGGGCACGCCGACGCCGCTCGTGAGGTCGCCGCCGAGATGCTGGGCATGGTCGACCGCGGACTGGCCGAGCTCGCCGACGCCGTCGAACTTCCGGGTGGCGTAGGCGCGATGGATCCGGAGCACGCTCGGGACACCATCGCCACGGTGTTCGTCCAGTTCGGGGAGTTCGCCGAGTCGGTACGCGACTTCTACGCCTACCTCGGCGACGTGCTTTCCCGCTACGACCTTGACGGCGCCGAGTACCGGGGCTTCAAGGAACTGCTCCTCGATTACGTCGAGGCGATACGCGAGGACGTGTCCTATCACGCGCCCCGCATCGAGGACTCGCTGCGCATCCTGGCACCGCACCTACCCCGACTGCTGCGTCGCATCGACGAGGCCAGCCCCGGCCTGTCCGGTCTGGAGTCCGTGGGCGGCGCACGCGTCCAGCGCACGCAAGGCCGGGACCTCGCGGACTGGGAGGCGCTGCGGGGCTGGTTCACCGCGGCCGGAGACGCGTCGGCGGACGGCAGCCAGGTCGAGCAGCTGCGCGACGCGACACTGCGGGCGCTGTCCTCCCTACTGATGAACGCGAAGCGGATGATCCGGTCGTCCCACTCCGGCCAGTCGCGGCGCGGATACCTGCTCAGGTTGGCGCGGTGGTTCGACCGGGCGGACGAGGCCACCGCCCACGACCTCTTCGCCGCCGCGTTCGGCCTGTACCCGGCACGGCACCTCGCCTACCCCGGGGACCTCGACCGCCCCGAACCCGCGACCACGAGCTGGTGGACGGGGCCTGTGGTCGATGTTCCGGTCGCGCTTCGTGAGCGGGGCGAGCGCATAGCCCGCGGCAGGGCGGCGGCGGTCGAAGACCATGCGGCGCAAAAGGAGAAGCTGCTGTCCGAAGCGGCTGAGCGGGCACGGCTCAGGGCGGCGGCCGCCGCCGAGTTGCGGTCCGCGGCAGGTCGGCTGGAGGACATACGTCTTTCGGGCGCGGCGCACAGCCTGCTCCTGGAACTCCTCGCCACCGCCTTGGGCAACGCACAGGCCGGCGCGCTTGACGGTGCCGAAGCCCGTGTGCCCCACCTCGGGATCGGCCTGCGGGTCCGGCCCGTGCCAGGCTACGTACTTCGGTTGGCCACCGCGGAAGGCCACTTCGAACTCGAAGGCCTGGCGTTGGACATCGTGGGAGCCGACGCCGACGAACTCGCGTCTGCGAACCGCCTGACCGGGACCGGTGACTGATGCCGGCGAAACCTCGCCGCCCGTCCATTGTGGACCACGATGCCGGTATCGCCGCAGAGCGCCGCGCCGCCGCCCGCCTCCTGCTCGCGGAGGCGCTGGTCCGCAAAGACGGCCCGCATGCCGACGTCTTCCCGCTCATCCGCCGCCACGCCGACTGGCTTGCCGACATGTTCCGCCGATTCCTCGAGTACGACCTGATCGTCGAGGCGGGCTTCGCCCGTCTCTTCAAAGCGGGGCCGGGGGTCGGCGCGGGCCGGGGCCTGGCCCGCGCCACTGGGACACCTTTCAGCCCGCGTACTTACGCCTATCTCGCGTTGTCGCTCGCGGTGCTGGTGACCGCGCCCGAGCAGATGCTTCTCTCGGTGCTGGTCGCGGACGTCCGTGCAGCGGCGGCGGATGCGGACATCGAGTTGGACGACGTCGGCCGGCGCAGCGAACTGCGCACTCTCACCGCGGCACTGCGGCAGCTGGTGGTGTGGGGAGTGCTGACGGAGACCGAAGGCAGCGTCGCGGCGTATGCCGAGCGCGACGACGGTGAAGCCCTTCTGACCGTCGACCGTGACCTCGCCCGCAACCTGCTCAACGGGCCATTCCCCGATGCCGACGACGCCGAGGACCTGATCGCCCGCGCGGCGGACCCGGGCCGCGACCGCCAGCGGATCCCGGTGCGCCGCCGGCTCGCCGAGACTCCGGTGGTGATTCGGGACGAACTGACCCCGGAGGAGGACGACTGGCTGCGCAGGAACCAGCGCCGCGAAGCCCAGTTGTTCCAGGAGAGGTTCGGCCTGGAAGCCGAGATCCGCGCGGAAGGCGTGGCCATGCTTGACCCGGCCGAAGAGCTCTCGGACATCCGTTTTCCCGGCACGGGCACGGTAGCCCAGGCCGGATTGCTGCTGATCGGCCGCCTGCTGGCCGAGGCGCGGCCGACCGGCGACGATCCCGCGTTCACCGTGTCCGACGACCTGCTTTCCCGGCATCTCGGCGACCTCGTCGACGAGTACGCGCGGGTCGCCGGATGGCAGAAAGACCTCGTGGCCCAGCCGCACAGCCTGCGCGCCGAGGTCGTCGACCTGCTGATCCGCATGCGCGTTATGCGCCGCACGCCCGAGAAGGGCCTCGAGTTGCTTGCCGTCGCGGGCCGCTACGCGGCGCACGAGCGCCGAACCACGAAACTTCTCCGTCGGTCGTCGGTCGGGCGCCCCGGGGGCGTACAGGAGGAACTGGACCTGTGACGACCGCGAGCATGCTGCCCAATCCGGTGCCGCCACTTCCACGACACCCGCACCGCTACCGCATCAATCGGGCGGGGATCCGCAACGTCTGGCAGTACGACGACGCCGAGTTCCACTTCGGCGACGGACGGCTCCTGCTGCGCGGCAAGAACGGCGCGGGCAAGTCGAAGGCACTGGAGATGCTGCTCCCGTTCCTCCTCGACGGTGAGTCGCGGCTCATCGACAGCACCGGCTCGGGCCGCACCACACTCAAATGGCTCATGCTGGACGGCTACGAGAGGACGAATCGGCTCGGGTACCTGTGGATCGAATTCCTGCGCACAGACGCGGACAACGAACGGCGACGCGTCACCCTGGGCGCCGCCGTGCGCGCCTCCACGTCCACTCAGGAAGCCAAGCCGCTGTTCTTCATCACGCCGCTCGGAGTGGGCGACGAACTCGCCCTGGTTGCGGACGGGCAGCCGCTGCCGATCGACGCGCTCAAGGAAGCCGTGGGCTCGGGCAATTGGTTCGACCGCGCCGTCGACTACCGGGCCCGCGTCGCCCGCGAGCTGTTCGGCATCACCGACGCCGCCCGCTACCGCAGCCTCACCCACCTGCTGCACCGGCTGCGCCGCCCGACCGTGGGCGACCGGATCGAGGAAGGCGGCCTTACCTCGGTCCTGTCCGAGGCGCTGCCGCCGCTGGACGACGACATCTTGGACAGAGTCGCGCAGAACCTCGACGACCTCGACACGATCAGGACGGCTTTGCACGACGTCGAGGTCGTCGAGCGTGCCGTGGAGCAGTTCCTGAGCGGCTACCAGGCGTATCTCCACGGAGTCCTGCGGGGCAGGGCAGGGCAGGTGCGCGAGCGCCTCGAAGGACTCGGGACCGCGCGTCGCGTGGCCGGCGAGGCCGAGCGCACCGTAGCCGGATTAGTCCTGGAGGAGACAGACGCGGGCAAGGCAGTGACGGCGCTCGAGGACGAGGAGCGTGCTGCCGAGGCCGAGCTCCAAGGCGTCCGTGACAGCGACCTCTACCGCGGAGTGGTGCATCTCCAGGACCGCCGGCGTGCGGTGCAGGCCGTCGAACAAACGGCCGGAGCCGAAGAACGCACGGCGCAGTCGGCCCGGGAGTCCGAGACGGCCGCCGCACAGCGCCTTGCCACAGAGGTCGCGCGGATCCGTACGGAAACCACCGGACACGCTCGAGACCTGAAGGAACTCGCGCGGCTCGCCGCGGAGTCCGGTGTGGACGCTGCACACCTCGGATCTGCGCCCTCACCGCGCCTTGAATCCGTCGCTCCGCGTGTCGTCGAGACAGTGACAGGGTCCGAGGTCGTCCGGCCTGCGGTCGCCACCGTCGCCACCGCGCACCTCGTGACGGAACTCCGGGAATGGGCGGACCAACTGCACGTCAGCGTCCCTGTCGTCAAGGCGCGGCTACGGGCCGCCGACACGCTCGACGGCGCGTTGGCCGAAGCGGCACGCCTCAGCGGCGTTGCCACTGAATCTGAGGCCGAGGTCGTTCGGCTCGACGCGGCGTACGAGTCGGCGACGGCCCGGGTCGAGGAGGCACAGGCCCACGTCATCGCGGCTGGTGACGCCTACGCCGACCAGACGCGTCGGTGGGCCGAGGGCCTGGGAAGCGCTGCGCGTGCCATCCGGGAGCTCGTCGGCGCGCCGGGCGACGCCGCGCTGCCGTTCGAAGAGCGCGCCTTGTCGGCCGACACACCGGATGCAGTGGCCGCCACCGCGCACGAAATCGCCGAGCCGCTGCTTGCACAGCTCCGTGAGCAGCGGGACAGCGCGCTTGCCGAACTGCGTGGGTGCCGCGAACACGGGAAGAAGCTCGCGGCTGAGCGTGCCCGGTGGGAGGCGCTGGCCGACCTCGAGCCGGAGCCGTTCCGGTACAGACGCGCGCCGCGGACCGCCGGTACCGGCGCGCCGTTCTATCGGCTGGTGGCCTTCCGCGCCGGTCTGGGCGCCGCCGAGCAGGCCGGGATCGAGGCGGCGCTCGAAGCTTCGGGACTCCTTGACGCGTGGGTCGCTGCCGAGGCCGAGGGCAGCGACCTGGCCGTTCGAGACATCGTGTTGTCTGCGGGCGAACCGATTGAAGGACCCTCCCTCGCCGCTGTGTTGGAGCCGGTGCGTGTGCCGGGCAGCGGGATCGCGAACGGCCATGTCGCGGAGTTGCTGGCGTCGATCGGACTCTATGGGGGAGTGAGTCGGATCTCGCCGGATGGCAGCTGGCGCCTAGGCGCCGCCCACGGCGCGCACCACAAGACGCATCCCGAATTCGTCGGGGCCGAGATGCGAGCCGAGACACGGCGTCGCCGGATCGCCGAACTCGATGCCGAGATCTGCGAGGCGGGCGAGCGGACCGAGGCCGCCCGGCAGGTGTTCGACGACGTCGAGGCACGGCTCGAGGGGCTGCGTGGGCTGCTGCGGGTGATTCCTGTAGGCCGGGAACTCGCCGCGGCGTGGGTCCTCCATGAGCGGGCCTGCCGCGACACCGACGAGTTGCGCGGCCGACTGGGGCCGGCGCGGCGTGCTGCCGAGGGAGCCCGGGCCGAGGCCGTCAAGGCGCGCCGGGAAGCCGACGCATACGCGACGTCGCATGCTTTGCCGGCGGACCGCGTCGCCCTCGCGCGGACGCGGAGCATGGCCGAACGCCTGGCTCAGGAGCTGCCGCGGCTCCGTCGCGCGGTGACCGCGACCGAAGGTGCGATGGCCACGCACGACGACAGTCGGCAGGCGTGGGAGCGCTCGCGGGAAAAGCGGGTGGAGGCGGAGGACCGGCACGGGACAGCTGTGGCCGAGCTGGAGGCGGCGCATGCGCAACTCCTGGCTCTCGAAGAGGCCCTCGGGGAGGATCCGCAGGCGGTGCTACGGCGTGAACGAGCCGTGGCAGCACGGCTTGAGGGCGTCCGAGGCAGGCTTCCCAAAGCCCGCGGCCGCGCAATCGAAATGCGCGACAGACGGGTCCGTGCGGCATCGGAACGCGACGCCCGGCGCGTCGATCTCGGTGTGAGCGAGGACGCCGTGGTCGGGGCCGGGGGGAACCTCCGCCGCGTACTGGCGTTGCCCGAGGTGCTGCGTGGCGCCGGACTGGATGCCGAAGCGACGCTGTTGACCGCACCCGAGCCTCCCGGGTCCGGGGTGCGGGAGCGCATCAGGAGTCTGGGCGAACTCCTCGACGGCCTCGAAGCGATGCTAGGACCGCGGACCAGGGACCTGACCGAGACCCAGATCCACAACCGTTTCAACGACCTGCGCGACGGCATCCGAGGCGGATACGACGCGGCCCTGGAGGAGCAATCCGGCGTGTGGCTGTGCCACGTCACCGACGACCAGGGCCGGCACGACGTCGCACTCGTCGCCCGGCGGCTCGCGCGCCAAGCCGAGGACGCGCGGACCCGCGTGTCGACGCGCGAGCGCGAGGTCTTCGAGCGTTATCTGCTGGGTGAACTCGGCGACAACCTGACCCACCAGGTCTTCGCGGCACGCCAGTTGATCAAGCTCATGAACGACACCCTCGACGACGTGCGTACGTCGCACGGACTCGGTGCACGACTGGTGTGGGAACTCCGCGACAAGGCGGACGCGGATGTGGTCGCGGCACATGCGCTGCTCACCCGATCCGCGGCAATGCGCAGCCGCGAGGAGACGGCCCAGCTGCGTGAGGCGCTGCAACGCCGCATCGAGTCGGTACGCGCCGACGACCCGACCGCCGGATACGCGCAGCACCTGCGCCGTGCCCTCGATTACCGCGACTGGTTCATCTTCAAGGTGCATGTGGTGGACGCCGCACACCCGGGAAGCCACCGGGTCCTCACGTCGCGGATCGGCTTGAGCCAAGGCGAACAGCGGGTCATCTCCTACCTCGTGCTGTTCGCCACTGCCGCCGCCCACTTCAGTTCCGTGGCGGGTTCAGGACTGCCGGTACCTCGGATGATCCTGCTCGACGACGCGTTCGCCAAGGTCGACGAGCCGACCCACGGTCGTCTGCTCGACCTGCTCGTACAGCTCGACCTCGACTTCGTGCTCACCAGCGAGCGGCTTTGGGGCACCTTCCGCCAGGTGCCCGCGCTGCACATCTACGAGTGCCTCCGCGACCCGCACCAACGGGGTGTGGCACTACAGCACTTCGTCTGGGAGGGAGCCAGGCAGCGGTTGGTGGTGGCAGGGTGACTGACCTTGATTCACGGGTACGTGAGCATTTGGCCGACGATCTGTTCGCCGAACTGTGGCGGCGCGCCCGGCAGCGCCTGGAACGCAACGGCGTCGACCTCGCGACATCGATCCGCCTGGACGATCTCGACATCGCGCAGCGGCAGGCCGTCACGGTGCTGCTCGGCAAACCGCTGCAACTCTCCGGGCCAGTTTCTGTCCGTCTGACGGAACTGGACGCACGGCTGCGGAGCTCGGCCGCGCAGCGCGGACTGGTGGACGTGCTCGCCGCATTGGGGCCGCCCGTACGCGACAGGCGTGCGGAGCGCACCGCCCGGGACCGGCAGAGACACGACCTTTGGGACGGCGCGTACGCGCTGGCGGCCGCCGCGTTCCCGGACGACGCACAGACGTGGATCGACAGTCTTCGGCGTGGCGGCGCGCTTGGGCGCGTCGACGCAGGCATTGCCGAGCGGCTCCTGGCGCAGGCGGTCCGCGTTGTGACCACGCTTGACGCACTCCCCGAAGACGCCGTTCTCGGGCGTGGCGAGCTGGCTGCGGACGTCACCGGGACGGCGCACGGACTCGACGACGGAACCCTCCTCGCGCGGATCGTCCTGCGCCTGTACGCCGCACGGCAAGGGCTCGACCGAGTGCCGCTCGAAGCCGCCGCGCGTCGCGCGCTCTGGCAGGCGGCAGGTGCGACGACGGACCAGGTTTCCAGCACGGTCCTCACTCTCGGCCTGCGACCGGTCGGGCGTGGCGTCGTCGAGGACGGTCTGCGTGCGCGGGCCGACGCGGCCTATGAGTCACATCTGACCGAGCGGGACCTGGCGCGGATCCGCGGGCCGTTGGTGCCTGAGGGGGCGGTGGTCAGCGTCTGCGAGAACCCCCGTGTAGTGGAGGCGGCGGCGGATCGGGCTGTCGGAACCGCGCTGGTGTGCACCGCCGGAAGCCCGGCGACGGTGGTCCAGGTGTTGTTGGCGCGTCTGGCGGCCGGCGGCGCGCTGCTCCGTTACCACGGCGATTTCGACTGGCCCGGAGTCGCGCTCGCGCACCGCGTCTTCACGCGTCACGGCGCGGATCCCTGGCGCATGCACGCGGCTGACTACGAGGCGGGCGTGGCTGCGGCACAAGCCGCCGCCACGCCGCTGGAGAGACTTGTCGGCGAACCGGTGCCGACCCCGTGGGACACGGAGCTCGGGCCGGCGATGTGCGGCATCGGTCTCAAGGTCGAAGAGGAGACCGTGCTGGACCTCCTGGTGAGCGATCTCCTGGACGGCTGAGTCGGTCAGGCGGAGCCGTCGACCTGGTCCATCGTCGTGGCGCCTTCCCACGTGGCGAGGCCCAGGTGGGCGTGGATCTCGGCCGGGGGCTCCCAGAAGGCGCGGACGGAGTCGACGAGGCCGGCGTCGTTGACGCGCCACAGTTCGAGGCTGTCGACCCAGGCCGGGCGGCCGGCGACGGAGCCGTGGTTGCGCATGTGGACCTGGGCCTCGCGGCCGCAGGCGATGACGAGCAGCGGTTCGAGGATCCAGGTCTTGTCCGGGGTGAAGGACTTGTCCCAGGCCTGGACGGACATGACGTCGCGGCCGATGGCGGCCACGGTGCCCGGCGGGTCCTCGTAGTGGACGTCGTCGGCGAGGAGCTTGAGCCAGGACTCCTTGTCCTGGTTGTTCCAGTGGCGCACGTGGGCGAGTACGGCTTCGCGGGCTGCCGCGGCGAGGTCCTTCGCGTCGTCGGTCATCCGGCAGGTGTAGCCCGGGGGCCGTGAGGAATCAATGGCTCCGGGGCTGGAACTGACGGCTTGTCAGGGCGTGTGCGGCGGCGAGTGCGACGCCGGTGAGGGCGGACGCTCCGGCGAGGGCGGCGATGCCGACGCGGGTGCGGGGCAGGTCGGGCCAGTGGTGCCGGGTGATCAGCGTGTCGCCGACGTCCGCGGCGGCCGAGGCGAGCGCCCAGGCGGACAGCCCCTTGCCGGTGAACGCCGCGGCGGTGGTGCCGGCGCCGAGGGCGATGTCGCGGACGCCGAGGGCCTTGGCGAAGACGGTGCCGCCCGTCGTCTGGACGTCGCGCCCGATCCAGGGCCGGGAGACGACCGGCGGCGCCGTGATCGCGACGACGCCCAGCGCGATCCGGGCGGCACCCCAGGCGGCGGTCGCGCGGCGCACGCGGACGGGGAACGGGGTCGGGCTCGGGGACGTGGCGGCCGCGACGGCGGCGGGGGAGGTGGTCACCGGATCATCCTGCCCGCGATCGGGACGGGCTATCCGTGGTGGTTGGCCGGTGGCGTCCGGTCGCGGGCGCCGACTCCCCCGTCCGGCTCAGCCAGGCTGCGGAACCCCAAGGCACCCCAAGGCACCCCAAGGCACCCCAAGGCGCCCAGGGCAGCCCGGCCGCCGCGTTCCGGCTCGACCGGCCGCGACACCCCGGCTCAGCCCGGCAGCCGCATTCCGGCCCAGCGCCCACACCCCCGCTCACCCCAACCGCCGCATCCCGGCTCGACCCGGCAGCCGCATTCCGGCCCGGCCCCGCCCCCACACCCCCGCCCCCACACCCCCGCTCACCCCAACCGCCACACCCCGTTCACCGGCGTCAGCACCGCCGCCACGTCGACCGCCTTGCCCGCGTGGTGCATGCGGAGTTTCCACTGCACCGGCCCGTACGACGCCATGTCGGTCAGCGCGGCGCTGAAGGTCAGCACGCCGGAGGCGATCGACGTGCCGGAGGCGGCGACGCGGGCGGGAACCTTCACCTTGCGGCCGTCGGTGCATTCGAGCGTCACGTCGGCCTTGGCCTCGACGCCGCCGGGGACGTGCACGTTCAGCGGCACCTCGACGTGCAGCCGCCCGCCCTTCACCACCGGCGCGACGTGCCGCAGGCCGGTGGCCGCCCGGCCCGCCGGGGCGAGCCCTGGGCCGAGCGCCACGCTCAGGTTGTCGTGCGGCGTCGTCCAGTACGGGTTGACGAACAGCGCGGGCGACCCCACGAACGCGGGCGTGCGGCACTCGTCGACCTCGGCCGCGCGGTTCACGCCGAGCCGCCGCGTCGAGGACCAGCCGCAGATGTCGACCACCGAGTGCAGGTCGAGGACGTCCGCGCGCCGCTTGGTCCCGGCCAGTGTGAGCGGCGCGAGCCGGGCGGTGCCGTGCTCGACGAGGCCGAAAGTCCCGTCGAAGTAGTGCGCTTCCTCCAACTGCGTTGCCCCCGCGAGGAAAACGTCGCCGCCCGCCTCGCGGTAGCGGGCGAACACGCGTATCCGGGCGCCCGCGACGGCGTCGGTGACGTCGGCGGCGGCGACCACGGACGGCACGCGGGCGAGCGCGTCGGGCAGGTTGAGGTAGGTGCGCCCGTCGTACCGCACGAACCGCATGGGTACGGCCTGCCCGTCGTCGGTCTTCGCGACCGCCTGCGCGGCCACCCCGACGACCAGCTCCTCGCCCTGCCAGTACAGCCGTTCCAGGCGCGGCTCGTGGGTGATCCGCGCCGAGTACGCGGCGAACTCGCGGCACAGTTCGACGCTTCCGGTACGCAGCACCGCAGCGACCACCCGCATCCGGGCGTTCAGGGTGGCGTCGAGTTCGAGCGGGATCCGCTCGTTGGTCAACTGCGAGGTGACCGCGACGAGTTCTGCCTGGAAGGCGGCGTCTGCGGAGAGGAACCCGGCGCCGGTGAACTGGTTGAGGATCTTGCCGGTGTACCAGTTCGACAGGAACTTGTAGCGCAGCGGCCCCGGTTCGACGTTCGCCTCGATGATGTCGAAGATCCGCCGCACCGATTCGAAGTACGACACGGGCTCGATGCGCGCGAACGAGTTGTTGCCGACCGCCTCGTGCCGGACGACGTGCTGGCACGTGTAGTCGTGCAGCACCGAGACCCGCCGTGCCGCGAAGTGCGCCCGCAGCATGAACATGTGGTCCTCGAGCCGGACCTTGCCCTCGTCGAAGCGCAGTCCGTACGCCGACAGCAGGTCGCGGCGGATGAGGTTGCGCACCGTCATCGAGGTCAGCAGCAGCGGGTGGGTGCGCACGTGCGCGCCGCTCAGCGGCTTCTGGAAGATCTCGCGCGGTACGGCGCGGCCGTGCCCGGCAAGACGGCCCAGCACGATGTCGGCGTCGTCCGCGACCGCCTTGGCGTACAGCCGCTCGAGTGCCTCCGGGCCGATCCAGTCGTCGTCGTCGACGAAGTACAGGTACTCGCCGAGCGCCTGGTCGATGCCGATGTTGCGCGGGCGGCCCGGCCAGCCGGAGTTGGGGATGTGGAAGACCCGGAAGTTCGGGTTCTCGAGCGCCGCGCGGTCCAGGATGAAGCCGGTCTCGTCGGTCGACCCGTCGTCGACGAAGAGCACCTCGAAGTCGCTCGCGGGCATGGTCTGCGCGCGCATCGAGTCGACGCAGGTCTGGATCGCGGCGCCGGTGTTGTAGGCGGGGACGACGACGGAGACCTTCACCAAGCGGTCCTTTCGGCGAAGTGGTCGGGGAAGTGGTCGGAGTAGGGCTCGGGGTGGCCGACCGGCCTCACGACCTGCGCGAGGTCGGCCTCGTCCTCGACCGGCTCGTCCGCCGCGTCGGGGAACAGCGCCGGCTCGAACTCGCGCGGCAGCAGCTCCTCGACGCGCTGCGCCGAGCGGGCGGCGAGCGCCGTCGCCGCGTGCTGGAAGCGGGTCTGCGAGTCCGGCTCGTCGGGCCCGAGCAGGTACGCCTTGAGGTCGGCGCGCGCCGCCGCCATGTGGTCGTCGCGTTCGCCGTACAGCAGTTCGACGAGCGCCCGGACGCCGGACGCCAGCGGCTTCGGGTCGGGCTGCAGCAGGTACGAGCCGCGCGCCGCCGTGTTCCGCTCGAAGAACTCGGCGTGCCCGAGCCGTCCGGTGTCGGTGAGCGCGTACGGCTTGCCGCTGGCCACGAAGTCGGCGACCACGCTGGAGATGTCGCTGACCAGCAGGTCCGCCTCGTTGAAGCAGTCGTACAGGTGCGGGTACGGCCCCTGCACCACGTGGTGCCGCAGCTGCCCCGCCGCCGCCCAGTAGGCCGCGTTCCGCGCCTGCTCCAACGCGGTCATCTGCTCCGGCCGCGGCCCGCTGCCCGGCATGCTGTCGCGGGACCGCTGCGCGTCGTCGGCGGAGAGCACCCGCCCGCGCTCCACCTCCTCCAGCAACAGCGCGTCGACCGCGTCGAGTTCGCGTTGCGCGCGGGCGGCCTCCTGCCGGGCGCCGCGGTCGGCGGCGTCCAGCTTGGCGTTGGCCTTCTCCAGCATCCGGGTGATCTGCTGGTGCGCGTCCTTGGCCTTGCGATCACGGGTGCCGGTGAACGGGTGCGGCTTGTACACGACCCGGACCGGCATCGGCGACGTGAGCAGGGCCTTCACGATCCCGACGCCCGCGGTCGTGAGCGAGGTGTTCCCGGGGTCGTCGGTCCAGCCCTCCCACGTGGGCGCGTACAGGACGGTCGGCACCGGCGCGGGCGCGTGCTCCCCGACGCCCCGGACCCGGAACAGCTGCGGCCGGCCGACCTCGACGATCTCGTCGTCCCGCACACCCACGCGCGCGGTCGCGTAGCGCTCACGCCCCGCCGGCCCGGCGACCCACACCTCGTCGTAGACCTTGCTGTACGGGTTGACGCTGGCGAGCTTGTCGCTGTCGCCGTGACCGATGAACACGTGCTTGACGTGCGGCTCGCGCAGCATGTGGATGTTCTTGCCGACGTTCGCCGGGTACAGCGCGACCCGCACCGACGCCAGGTCCATGTTCATCAGGTGCACGGCGCTCGGCACGCACAGCACCGGCAGCGAGGTGGCGCCGAGCCGTTCCAGCGTGTGCCGTTCGCGGAGCACGATGAGCACCCGCTGGTCGAGCCGTTCGACCACGCCGAGCCACATGTTGGCCTGGTACGCCGAGTCCTTGGACCCGCTGAAGTACAGCACCACCTCGGGCCGGTTCTCGGCCAGCCAGTTGTCGATCTTGCGCAGCACCTGGTCGCGGCTCGGGAACCGCATGGCGCGCGTCAGGTGCGGCAGCAGCCCGACCAGCAGCGCGCAGCGGAACGCCAGCGCGGCGCCCAGCCCGGCGACCGCGAACCACGGGTTGTGCCGGATCAGCGTCGCGACCACGCCGAGCACGCCGATGATCTCCAGGTGCAGCAGCTGCCGCCCGTAGCCGTGCGTGAGCCGCTGCGGCGGCGCGTCCGCGATCCGCAGCCTGCTCAGCGCCATGTTGCGGGTGGCGACCGGCAGTCGGCGGCGACGGCGTACCACCGACAGCACGCCGGTGAAGGTGATCTGTGCGATGAACAGCAGCGGCAGCATCACCGTGGCGATGTCGAACAGCCGGCTCTGCTCCCAGCCGACCCGCGCCATCACGATCAGCAGCAGCGAGCTGCGGAACAGGAAGCGCACCGTCACGCCGAGCCGGAACCGGCCCAGCTTGCGCATGAACACCGGTTCCGCGATGTGCAGGTACAGGTCCGCCGCGTAGCTGACCACGGCCGCGCCGAGGAACACCCACACCTGCGGCAGCAGCGCACCGGTCACCAGGCCGATGCTCGCGAGGGCGAGCGCCACGGTGGCCACCAGGCCGCGCAGCCGTTCGACGCCGACGAAACGCTTGGCGGCGATCACGCGCGTCACGTAGGCCGAGGGGCCGTCGGTGGGCTGTCTCTTCATGGCCAGGATCCTCAAGAAACGGGTGGGGTAGGGGGACAAAAGCGACGGGGCGCGGCTACGGGTCGGTGACCGTCGCGTCGATGCCGATCAACGTGGCCAGCCGCTCCGGGTCGGTCGCGGATCCGGCGTACGACGCGAGCCCGAACACCAGCCGCGCAGGCCCACCGGGCCCCGCGGGACGCTGCACCGCGACCCCCTCCGGTTCGCGGAACCGCAGGTCGGCGCCGTCCCGCACGGTCCGCACCGCCGCCACGCGGCCGCCCGGCACGGACAGGTCGGTGCAGGTCAGGTAGGTGTTCCCGACCGGCGCGACGGAGCCGGGCGCGCCGTACGCGGTGCCCTCCAGCGTGTAGAGGTAGCGCCCGAAGAGCGCGAACCCCTGCGCGCTCGGTTCGGGCTCGTCCGCCGTCGGATGCATGGGCGGGGCCGGCAGCTCGCAGCGCGGCGTGCGCCGCCCGGAGCGGACCTCGGCGAGGTCGTACACGCGGTACCGGATGCTGCCGCCGGTGTTGTAGCGGACGGCCATCTGCCCGTAGGCGGTGTCGACGGAGCACGACAGCCCCCACGCGTCGGGCACGAGGTCGAACGACGGCGCGTGCTTGCCGCCGCTCTCCACGGTGTCCCGGTCCCGGAACTTGACCCGGCTGACGCGCCTGCCCCATCCGGCGCCCTCGCTCTGCGCCGCGTGCGACTCGACCCACACGAACACGTCGTTCGCGACCCGTTCGACGCCGATCTGCGTGCCGTGCCCGAAGCCCTCCAGCACCATCGCGCCGTCGACCACGCCGTCCCACGTGAGCCGGGTCAGGGTGAGGTCGCCGGCCGCCCGGTCGCGGATCTGCGCGGCGAACACGCGCCGCCCGGCGTCGTCGAACGCGAACGACTGCATGACGGTGTCGCGCCCGGCCAACGGCCGCTCGCGGAACAGCTCGGTCGCGGGCGCCGCGAGGTCGAACCGCACGGAGTCCGGCACCGTCGGACGCTCCGGCGCGCTCGGCGGCACGGCCTCGGGCGCGGGCTGGTCCGCGGGGTCCGAGCAGGCGGCCGCGACCCCTCCGGCACCCGCGCCGAGGGCGGCGACGGCCGCGACGGCGCGCAGCACGGTACGGCGGCGCGGTCCGCCGGCGAACGGTCGGGGACGGTCGGTCACGCGGTCACGGCTTCCACGTCTCGGACTTGGGCGCGGTCGGCCACGCCGTGTCGGCGCGGATCGCGGCGAACAGCTCGCGGTCGCGCGCGTCGTCGAGCAGCACGACGCTCTGCTTCTCCCGCCATCCGGTGCCCGTGGTCGGCACGGTGCGGAACTCGAGGTCGTTGTCGCCGATGCCCTTGAGGCTGTCGGCCAACCCGAGCATGTCGGTGACGGAGAAGCCCTTGTCGGCCGTCATCGACCTGGTCAGTGAGTCCAACAGGTCCTTGGTGCGCAGCGGATGCGTCAGGATCCCCTCCCGGGTCACCTTCGACGCGATGGCGCCGAGCAGCTGCTGCTGGCGCACGATGCGGTCGAAGTCGCCGCGCGGCAGGCCGTGCCGCTGGCGTACGAACTGCAGTGCCCGGGCGCCGTTCAGCTTGTTCGTCCCGGCGGCGAAGTCGACGTTCTGGGACGGGTCGTGGCTGGCCTGCTTGAGCGTGACCTCGACGCCACCGAGGGTGTCGACCATGCTCTTGAACCCGTTGAAGTCGATCGCGACGTAGTGGTCGATCCGGATGTTCGTGAGGTTCTCGACGGTGGCGACCAGCAGTTGCGGACCGCCCCACGAGAACGCCGCGTTGAGCTTGGCCTCGCCGTGGCCGGGGATCGGCACCCACGAGTCGCGCGGGAGTGACACCGCGCGCACCGCCGACCGGTCGGACGGGATGTGCAGGACCATCATCGTGTCGGTGCGGTCGCCGCGGGACGTCTCGATGTCGCCGCCCGAGTCGCTTCCGGTGGCGGCCGGCCCGCGCGAGTCGGAGCCGACCAGGAGGATGTTCATGGCCTTGCCGGCCGCCGGGTCGGCGACGGGACGCGGACCGGCGTCGGGCGCGAGGCCCTCGCGGCTGAGCGCGTTGTCGACCCGCGTGATGTTCTTGTCGAGCTGCCGGATCGTGTACCAGGCGAAGCCCGCGACACCGCCGATCAGCACGAGCAGCAGCGACAGCGTGATCACCAGCGGCTTGACCCAGCGGCGGCGGCGCTTGCCCGGGACGGCCTCGCGCCCGGCCCGCCGACGGCCGCGCCGGCGCGGGGAGCCGCCGGGCTGCGGCGCGTCGGTGTCCGGCCGCGGGTCGGTCCCGGCGTCGGTCCCGGTGTCAGACCCGGCGTCCATGTCGTCACCGGCATCGGCCCGGACGTCGGCGTACGCGGCGTCGATGTAAGCGGCGCCCTGCGCGCCGTCGGCGGCTGTGCCCAAACCGTGGAAGCCCCCGAAGCCGCCCTCCCTGCGCGCGTGACGGGGTTCCGGCGACCGCGCGGGGTCACCGCCGTGCGGGGGAACGGACGGGTCCGGGGCGTCGGGGGGAAGCGGCACGAGATCTCACAGGGGTGCGGGGGCGGGGATGGTCGGGGCCGGCGGGCCGGGACGGTGCTGCGCCGGGCGGTGCGTCGTCACGGCCCGCCGCGTTCCACCGCCCAGGTCCCGGACCCGGGGTCGTGGCGCAGCGCCAGGCGCAGGTCGGCGGTCACGGGCGCGGATCCGACGGCGACACCGAGCGACCACAGCCCCGCGGGGGACGTGAGTTGGGCGAGTTCGGCGGCGAAGCGCAGCACCGCGAGGTCCTCGGCGGCGGGCGCCTCGACCACGGCGTGGCAGTGCACCGGCTCGGCGTCCAGGGCGCTGAGCGTGACGACGCACGGCACCGGCGCCGCCAACGGCCCGAGTTCGAGCGGGATGCCGGCGTGCAGCAGCCGGCCGTCGGACTGGAACCACGTGTGCTCGGGCTGCCGCACGGCCTTCTTGAGGGCGCCGGGTTCCGGCGGGTTGACCCACACCGTGAGGCAGTCGTACTTGGTCCAGTACGGATCGGCGAGCACGCCCGCACCGGTGAACGCCACGCGCATGCCCGAATCGGCGAGCGTGGCCCGGTTGTTGCCGATCCGCCGCCGGACGCGCAGGCCGAAGCCGTCGAGTTCGGCGAAGAAGTCCCACAGGCCGTCCATCGCCGGTGCGGCCGCGCCGTGTTCGGCACCGCTCGGATCGAAGTACCCGGTGGCGTCGGCCCGCAGCGCGAACACCGGTCGGCCGACCGCGTCGCGGCCGAGCGGTTCGGCGGCCAGGCGCTGCTCGGCCGCGGGCCGGACCTCGGTGCCGGCGTCGCGGTGCCGCGCGACGTGGTCCAGCCGGACGCCGGGAAGCTCCGCGGTGACGTCCGCGGCCTCCGGGACCCCGGGCACGCCTGCGAGCGCGCCGGGCAGCTCCCACCGCACGCGGTCGCCGTCCTGCACGAACCGGACGGGCTCGGTGGGCCGGCCCTTGCGCTGCCGGACGAGATGCGCGCCGAGCCGGACGGCGAAGCGCCCGCCCTCCCACCCGGCCGAGAGCAGGTGCGGCTGGTGCGTGACACCGGCCTCGGCCTCTGCGAGCAGCGGCAGGACGTCGGCCCGTTCGGCGCGCAGCACCGCCGACCGCACCCGGGCGGTGAGCGGCAGGTGCGCTTCCGCGGCGGGCGGAACGCGCCGCGTGGCGAGCCACGCGGAGGCCCGCACCCACGCGTCCCGCAGCTCGGCGTCGCCCTGCGAGGCGCGCCGGTGCAGGTCGTCGAGGACGGCGACGCGGTAACACCGCGCGGTCAGCCGGTCCTTCGCGGGCCCCGGGGCCGCGTGCCGGTCGAGCACGTCGAACAGCGCCTCGGCGCCTGCCGCGTGCGCGGCGGGGTCCGGCGCGGCGCCGTGCCGGTCGCGGGCGTCGAGCCTGACCCGGTGGTAGCAGACCCGCTCGCGGGCGACGGCGACACCGCTCGCCAGCAGGTGCGCGGCCAGGGCGAAGGCCTCGCCCGCCAACGGCACCGCGCCCTCCGCGAACCGCAGTCCGTGCCCGGCGATGAACGATCGGCGGAAGAACTGCCGTGCGGTCAGCGCGGTCTCGAGTTCGGGGTGGGTCAGGACGTGGGGCCGTACCAGCGGGGCGTCCCACGCGTCCGAGGCGACCTCGTGCCCGTGCCCGGCGGTCCTCGGCACGACGATGTCCGCGCCGGTGGCGGCCGCCGTCTCGTACAGCGTCGCCAGCGCTTCGGGCGCGAGCCGATCGTCGTCGTCCAGGAACAGCACGAACTCGCCGCGGGCCTGGTCGAGTCCGGTGTTGCGCGGGGCGCCGGGGCCGCCCGAGTGCGGCAGCGCGAGGACCCGCAGGTTGGCGCTGAGCGCGGTCTCCTCGGTCAGGTGCCGGGCGCTGCGGTCCGAGGAGCCGTCGTCGACGAACAGCACCTCGTACTCGGAGCGCGGCATGGTCTGCGCGCGCACCGAGTCGAGGCAGGCGCGGAAGTGCGCCCCGATGTTGTGGACCGGAACGACCACCGTGACCTTGAGGTCCATTTCACCGCGTCAGGGTCGGCACGGACCCGGCCCGCGGCCCGGGCGGGGCGGCCCGGCCGGGCGCCCGCAGCGGGTCGTCGCGCCGCACGTCGATGACGTGCCCGGTCATGCCGGAGATGAGCGTGTCGACGGAGATCTGGGCGACCTCGGCCGAGGTGAGCAGCGTGTCCGCGGGCTCGTCGCCGAACGCGCGGGTGCGCATCGGGGTGCGGGTGCGCTCGGGGTTGACGCAGTTGATGCGGACCCGGTGCGGCGCCCACTCCTCGGCCAGCGCCTGGGTGAGGTTCACGACGGCGGCCTTGGCCGACGAGTAGAGGCTGTAGTCGGCGCGGCCGCGCGTGTACGAGCTGGAGGTGTACAGCAGCAGCTGGCCCTGCGTGCGCGCGAGGTAGGGGAACGCCGAGCGCGCGATGTGCACGGGGGCCAGGTAGTTGACCCGCAGCGCCTCCTCGATCGTGGCGTGGTCGGTGTCGGCCAGCTCGCCGGTGCGCAGCACGCCCGCGGTGTTCACGACGTAGTCGATGCGCCCGGTCTCGGCGTGTACCCGGGCGAGCGCCTCCTCGACGTGCTCGGGGTTCTCCACGTGCGTGCCGTTGTCGCTGCGGCTGAACGTGAAGACGCGGGCGCCGTGGCGCGCGGCGAGTTCGGCGACGTCGGCGCCGATGCCGTAGCTGCCGCCGAACACCACGAGGGTCTTGTCGCGGAGGCCGTCGGTGTAGGCGGCGGGGGAGTGCCCGGGGTGCGGGGTGTGCGCCGCCATCTGGAAGAGCTTGTCCGCGATGAACAGGTCGACCGGCTCGGTGACCTTCATGTTCTCCGCGCTGCCGGCGACGAGCCCGATCGGCACGTCGGGCAGGTAGCGCAGCACGACGCCGCAGTCGTCGGTGGCGGCGAAGCCCGGGTCCTCCGCGGCGATCTTGTACGCGCGGCGGATCGTCGAGATGCGGAAGCCCTGCGGGGTCTGGCCGCGCCGCAGCGTGGCGCGCGCCGGGATCTCGGCGAGCACCGGCCCGTCCGCGACGACGATGGTGTCGGCGGACGGGATGACGACGTCGACGGCCTCGTAGTGGCGCAGCTGCTGGACGCACTCGGCGATGATGCGGTGCGTGACGAACGGCCGTACGGCGTCGTGGAACAGCACGTCGCAGTCCCGGTCGCCGATGACGTCGAGGGCCCGCTCGGTCGTCTCGTTGCGGGTCCGGCCGCCCTCGACGACGCAGCTGACCTTGCCGAATCCGGCGCGCCGGACGATGTCTTGGACGGCGGGCACGTGGCCGGGGGTCATCATCACGACGACCTCGTCCACGTCCGGGCATGTGTCGAAGACCGCGAGGGTGTGCTCGATGATCGGCTTCCCGGCGATCTTCGCGAGCTGCTTGGGCATGGGGAGCCCGACCCGTTCGCCGATTCCGCCGGCCAGGATGACCGCGACGGTGGGTCTGTTTCCGTGCATGCGCTATCGCCCCACGAACGAATGAGTTGGTTGAGGCGGCAACCTTAATGGCGGATGAACAACCGGTTGACCCGGGGAATCGGGCAAATCGTCGCCATACGCCCACGTATGTGATGTACATCACTGCAACCGGAGGTGCGCGTGTGGCGTACGTGACATCGATTCAGCACAACGCAAAGGGCGGCCCGGATGTCCGTGCGATTAGCACGGACTCCGGGCCGCCCCAAGCGGTTTACGCGATGTCAGGCGGTCGGCCCGATCAGACGGAAGCCACGCCCTTCTCCAGGAAGCGCTGGCCGGTGGCCTGCTCCGAGACGCCGCTGCGGTCCAGGTACGGCGTGATGCCGCCCAGGTGGAACGGCCAGCCCGCGCCGGTGATCATGCACAGGTCGATGTCCTGCGCGGCCTGCACGACGCCCTCGTCCAGCATGAGCCGGATCTCCACGGCGAGGGCCGCCAGGGCCCGTTCGCGGACCTGCTCGGCGGTCGACGGGGTGTCCCCGACCGTCATCAGCGCGGCGACCTCCGGGTCGACCTCGGGCGCCCCGGAGGCCCACGTCAGGAACGAGCGCTTGCCCGCCTTGACGATCGTCTCCAGGTTGGCCGAGACGCCGAAGCGGTCCGGGAACGCGTCGTGCAGCGTGTGCGCGACGTGCGCGGCGACCGCGGGGCCGACGAGTTCGAGGAGCACCATCGGCGACATCGGCAGGCCGAGCGGGGCGAGTGCCTTGTCGGCCACCTCGATCGGGGTGCCCTCGTCGACCGCCGCCAGGACCTCGCCGAGGAAGCGGGTCAGGATGCGGTTGACCACGAAGGCCGGCGCGTCCTTGACCAGCACCGCGGTCTTCCGGAGCTGCTTGGCGACACCGAACGCCGTTGCCAGCGAAGCGTCGTCGGTCTGCTCGGCACGCACGACCTCGAGCAGCGGCAGCACCGCGACCGGGTTGAAGAAGTGGAAGCCGACCACGCGCTCGGGGTGCGCGAGCTTCGACGCCATCTCGGTGATCGACAGCGACGAGGTGTTGGTCGCCAGCACGCACTCGGCGGAGACCACGGCCTCGACCTCGGCGAACACCTGCTGCTTGACCGACATCTCCTCGAAGACCGCCTCGATGACGAAGTCGGCGTCCGCGAACGCGTCCTTGGTCAGCGAGCCGGTGACGAGCGCCTTGTAGCGGTTGGCGGCGTCGGGGCTGAGGCGCTTCTTGGCGAGCAGCTTGTCGATCTCGCCGTGCACGTAGCCGACGCCCTTGTCCACGCGCTCCTGGTCGATGTCGGTCATGACGACCGGCACACCCAGGCGGCGCGCGAACAGCAGCGCGAGCTGCGAGGCCATCAGGCCCGCGCCGACGACGCCGACCTTGGTGACCGGGCGCGCGAGCGACCGGTCGGGAGCGCCGGCGGGACGCTTCGCGCGCTTCTGGATCAGGTCGAACGCGTAGAGCCCGGCCCGCAGTTCGTCGCCCATGATGAGGTCCGCCAGGGCGTCGTCCTCGAGCGCGAAGCCGGCGTCGACGTCGCCCGAGCGGGCCGCGTCGATGATGTCCAGCGCGCGGTACGGCGCGGGGGAGGCGCCGGCGACCTTCATGTCCGCGATGAAGCGGCCGGTCTCGATCGCCTTGTCCCAGCCCTCGCCGCGGTCGAAGTCGGCGCGCTCGACGACGATTTCGCCCTGGACGACCTTGGCCGCCCAGCGCAGCGACTCGGTGATGAAGTCCGCCGGCTCGAGCAGCACGTCGGCGATGCCGAGCTCGAACGCCTTCGGGCCGTTCAGCTGCTTGTTCTGGTTGAGCGCGTTCTCGATGACGACCGTGATCGCCTTGTCCGGCCCGATCAGGTTCGGCAGCAGCGTGCAGCCGCCCCAGCCCGGCACCAGGCCGAGGAAGCACTCCGGCAGCGAAAGCGCGGGCACCGCCGAGGAGATGGTGCGGTACGTGCAGGCGAGGCCGATCTCGACGCCGCCGCCCATCGCCGCGCCGTTGTAGAACGCGAACGTCGGGACGGGCAGGCCGCGCAGCCGGCTGAACGCGTCGTGCCCGGCACGGCCGATCGCCAGCGCCTGGTCGCGGTTCTGGATGACGCCGACGCCCTTGAGGTCGGCGCCGACCGCGAAGATGAACGGCTTGCCGGTGACACCGGCGGCGACGATCGTGCCGGCCGCGGCGAGCGCCTCGACCTGGTCGAGCGCCTCGCCCAGCTCGGCGAGACCGCCCGGGCCGAACGTGGTCGGCTTCGTGTGGTCGAAGCCGTTGTCCATCGTGATGAGCGCGAACTTGCCCGCACCGTACGGCAGGTCGAGGACCTGGACCGGGAAGTGGGTGACGAGCTCGTCCGGGAAGATCTCCGCGGCGAGCTGCTTGAGGTCCGTCACTTGTCGCCCTCCCAGTGGGGGTTCTCCCAGATGACCGTTCCGCCCATGCCGAGGCCGATGCACATCGAGGTCAGGCCGTAGCGGACCTCGGGGTGCTCCTCGAACTGGCGCGCGAGCTGGATCATCAGCCGCACGCCGGAGGAGGCCAGGGGGTGGCCGAACGCGATCGCGCCGCCGTACTTGTTGACCCGCGGGTCGTCGTCGGCGATGCCGTAGTGGTCCAGCAGCGACAGGACCTGGACGGCGAACGCCTCGTTGATCTCGAACAGGCCGATGTCCTCGATGGTGAGGCCGGCGCGCTCGAGGGCCTTCTCGGTCGCCGGGACCGGACCGATGCCCATGACCTCCGGCTCGACGCCCGCGAACGCGTACTGCACGAGGCGCATCTTGACCGGCAGGCCGAGCTCGCGCGCGGACTCCTCGGAGGCGAGGATCGCGGCGGTGGCGCCGTCGTTGAGGCCCGCGGCGTTGCCCGCGGTGACCCGGCCGCGGACCCGGAACGGGGTCTTGAGGCCGGCCAGGTTCTCCATCGTGGTGCCCGGGCGGGGCGGCTCGTCCTCGGTCGCCAGGCCGTAGCCCTTCTCCGTGGAGCGGGTCGCGACCGGGACCAGGTCGGGCTGGATCTTGCCGTCGGCGTACGCCTTGGCGGCCTTCTCCTGGCTGCCGACCGCGAACGCGTCCGCGCGCTCCTTGGTCAGCTGCGGGAACCGGTCGTGGATGTTCTCCGCGGTGGAACCCATGACGAGCGCCGACGGGTCGACCAGCTTCTCGGCGATGATCCGCGGGTTCGGGTCGACGCCCTCGCCCATCGGGTGCCGGCCCATGTGCTCGACGCCGCCCGCGATGGCGATGTCCAGCGCGCCGAGCGCGATGCCGCCGGCGACGTTGGTGACCGCGGTCATGGCGCCCGCGCACATGCGGTCGACCGAGTAGCCGGGAACCGACTTGGGCAGTCCGGACAGGAGGGCCGCGGTACGGCCGAGCGTCAGACCCTGGTCGCCGATCTGCGTCGTGGCCGCGATGGCGACCTCGTCCACCTTGTCGCCGGGCAGCTGCGGGTTGCGGCGGAGCAGCTCGCGGATGCAGGCGATGACCAGGTCGTCGGCGCGGGTCTCGTGGTAGATGCCCTTGGGGCCGGCCTTGCCGAAGGGGGTACGGACACCGTCGACGAAGACGACGTCCC
This sequence comes from Yinghuangia seranimata, assembly GCF_029953285.1. Classification (GTDB taxonomy): domain Bacteria; phylum Actinomycetota; class Actinomycetes; order Streptomycetales; family Streptomycetaceae; genus Yinghuangia; species Yinghuangia seranimata. Next base: position 208,552 of record NZ_JASAOI010000004.1, read on the forward strand.
TGGGGTGGCGAGACACAGTGGCAGCACTCCTCGTGGAAGGGTTACGGGCCCATGCTACTCATGGGTAACCAAAACGCCTAGAGGGGTGTTACCGCCGGTAGAGCGGTAACGGTCCGCTGCCATCCGAACAGCCCAGCGGCGGGGTGGGCGGTGTGACGTAGTCGCGGTGTCGGGAGTGCCACATGCCAACCGGGGGGTCTCTTGGCCGGGGGCTGGTGACTCGAATGGGGACGACTGGCACAATGCAGCGAAGCCTTGGCTTACTTAGCATCGCCTAACCTTCCTCGCCCCGTCCGACAAAGTCCCCGTTGGAGCGTTCCATGCCTGCCGTTCGCCGTTCGTTCGCCGCCATAGCCGGGGCCGCCCTTCTCGGGATCCCGACCCTCGCCGCGTGCAGCAGCGACTCGGGCGGCGACGCCATCAAGGTGACGGCGTCGGACAAGAAGTGCGAGCTCGGCAAGACCGACTGGAAGTCCGGCAAGAACACCCTCAAGGTCGCCAACAAGGGCAGCCAGGTCACCGAGGTGTACGTCTACGCCGAAGGCGACCGCATCGTCACCGAGCGGGAGAACATCGGCCCCGGCCTGTCGGTCGACATCAGCTTCGAGATCAAGCCCGGCAAGTACGAGGTCGCGTGCAAGCCCGGTATGAAGGGCGACGGCATCCGCCAGGCGGTCACCGTCGCCGGCGAGGCGTCCGCCAAGCCGCTCGACCCGCGCCTGTCCAAGGCGGTCGCCGACTACCGCGCGTACGTCCAGGCCCAGGTCGACGGCTCGCTGCCGGTCCTCGAGCAGTTCGTCGCCGCGGTCAAGGCGGGCGACGCGGCCAAGGCCAAGGAGCTGTACGCGAAGTCGCGCATCGGCTGGGAGTCGATCGAGCCCGTCGCGGAGAGCTTCGGCGACCTCGACCCGGAGATGGACGCCCGCGAGGCCGACCTCAAGCCGGGCGAGGAGTTCACCGGCTGGCACCGCCTCGAGAAGACGCTGTGGACCACCGGTCAGCTCGGCGCCGAGGACGGCAAGTACGCGGACAAGCTGCTCGCCGACTACAAGGAACTGCAGGAGAAGGTCGGTACCGCCGAGATCACCCCGACCTCCATGGCCAACGGCGCCAAGGAGCTGCTCGACGAGGTCGCGACCGGCAAGATCACCGGCGAGGAGGAGGCGTTCAGCCACACCGACCTCGTCGACTTCGCGGGCAACGTCGCGGGCGCCAAGAAGGCCTACGAGCTGCTGAAGCCGTACGTCGCGGAGAAGGACGCCGCGCTCGGCCAGACCCTCGACGGCGAGTTCGCCGACATCGAGAAGCAGCTCGACAAGTACAAGCAGGGCGAGGGCTACGTCTCCTACGAGACGGTCGACGCGGGCAAGCGCAAGGAGCTGTCGGACGCGGTCAACGCGCTCGCCGAGCCGCTGTCCAAGCTCGCCGGCGCGGTCGCGCAGTAACCACACCCGCGGCACCCGGCCGAGGCCGGGCCCGACTTCCCGAGGGGAGCGCATGATGACCGACGACCGGAACGGCGAACAGCCCGAGCTGGACGAGAAGAACGACGACGGCGCCGCGCCGCGTGTCGAGGCCGCGGCCGAGGCCGATGGCGGGTCCGCGACCGGCCGCGGCGGGGTCAGCCGTCGCGCGCTGATCGGCTGGACCGGCGGCGCCCTCGCGGTCGGCGCCGCCGCCGCGGGCGGGGTCGCGGCCGCCGTCACCGAGGAGCGTCACAGCGCGCCGCGCGCGACCACGACGGCCGTGCCGTTCGAGGGCGCGCACCAGGCCGGCATCGCGACGCCGGTGCAGGACCGCCTGCACTTCGTCTCGTTCGACGTGATCACCGAGGACCGCGCCAAGCTGGTCCGGCTGCTCCAGCAGTGGACCGCCGCCGCACGTGCCATGACGCAGGGTCAGGCCGTGGGCAAGGGCGCCGTCGACGGCATCGCGGAGGCGCCGCCGGACGACACCGGCGAGGCCGTCGGGCTCCCGCCGGCGAACCTGACGCTCACCATCGGGTTCGGGCCCAGCCTGTTCGTCAAGGACAACAAGGACCGGTTCGGGATCGCCGCCAAGCGGCCGGTCGCGCTGGCCGAGCTGCCGCCGTTCCCCGGCGACAACCTCGAACCCGCGCGCTCCGGCGGCGACATCTGCATCCAGGCGTGCGCCGACGACCCGCAGGTCGCCGTGCACGCGATCCGCAACCTCGCGCGCATCGGCTTCGGCACCGTCGCGGTGCGCTGGTCGCAGCTGGGCTTCGGCAAGACGTCCTCGACGACGCCGGACGCCCAGACGCCGCGCAACATGTTCGGCTTCAAGGACGGCACGCGGAACATCGCGGGCAGCGAGACGGACCGGCTCGACAAGCACGTGTGGGCGCGGACCGAGGACGGCTCCGACTGGATGACGGGCGGCTCGTACCTCGTCGCGCGGCGCATCCGGATGCACATCGAGACGTGGGACCGCACCCCGCTCGGCGAGCAGGAGGAGATCATCGGCCGCACCAAGGGCGAGGGCGCCCCGCACGGTGCGGTCAAGGAGCGCGACGAGGTGCCGCTGAAGGCCCTCAAGGAGACCTCGCACGTGCGGCTGTCCCACCCGGACAGCAACGACGGTGTGACCATCCTGCGGCGCGGCTACTCGTTCGTCGACGGCTCCGATGGTCTCGGGCGGCTCGACGCCGGGCTGTTCTTCCTCGCCTACATGCGCGACCCGGCGCGCGGGTTCATCCCGCTGCAGCAGAAGCTGGCGTCGCACGACGCGATGAACGAGTACATCCAGCACGTCGGTTCCGCGCTGTTCGCGTGCCCGCCGGGCGTGCGCGGGGCGGACGACTGGTGGGGCAAGGCGCTGTTCGGCTGAGCCGGGGCCCGGGTGCCGGGGGTGCCGGGGGTGCCGGGGGTGCCGGGAGCGTACGCAGAAGGGGCGGGTCCACGTCGGTGGACCCGCCCCTTCCGCGTTGGTCAGGCCTGCGGCGCGGCCACGGCGGGCGGCTGCTGC
>NZ_JASAOI010000005.1 GCF_029953285.1 Yinghuangia seranimata
CGGGGTTGCGGGGGGGGGCGGGGGGGGGGGGGGGGGGGGGGGGGGGGGGGGGGGGGGGGCGCCCCCCCGGGGGGGGGGGGCCCCGGGGGGGCCCCCCCCCCCTTCCGCGTTGTTCAGGACTGCGGCGCGGCCTCGGCGGCCGGCTGCTGCGCGGCGGCCGGGGCGGGCTTCGCCTTCGGCTTGTGGAACAGGAACACCGCCATGACCGGCACGAGGTAGAGCGCCCAGACGGCGACCTGCATGACCGTGGGGTCGGGCTGGAAGTTGAAGATGCCCTTCAGCAGCGTGCCGTACCAGCTGGTCGGCTCGATGGTGTCGGAGATGTCGAACGCCTTGTTCTGGATGCCGGGCAGCCAGTCGGCTTCCTGCAGGTCGTGCACGCCGTACGCGAGCACGCCCGCGGCGACCACGACGAGCGCGCCGCCGGTCCACGTGAAGAACTTCGCCAGGTTGATCTTCACGGCGCCCTTGTAGAAGAAGTACGCCAGCACGACCGCGGTCGCCAGGCCGAGCGCGACGCCCGTGAGCGGGTCGGTGTTCTCGCCCGTGGCGCGGACCGTCGTCCACACGAACAGCGCGGTCTCCAGGCCCTCGCGGCCGACGGACAGGAACGCGGTGAGCACGACGGCGCCGGTGCCCATCGCGACGGCGGCGTCGAGCTTGCCGTGCAGGTCGGTCTTCAGGTGCCGCGCGGTGCGGCGCATCCAGAAGATCATCCAGGTGACCAGACCCACCGCGATGATCGACAGCGAGCCGCCGAAGGCCTCCTGCTGCTCGAACGTCATCTCCGCCGACCCGAACTCGAGCATCGCCCCGAAGCCGAAGCTGAGGGCGACCGCGGCGCCGACGCCGACCCAGACGGGCGGCAGCTTCTCGCCGCGGCCGGTCTTGACCAGGTAGGCGACGAGGATGCTGACCACCAGGGCGGCTTCGAGCCCTTCGCGCAGGCCTATCAGGTAGTTGGCGAACACCGCGTTCTCCTCGGGGGGCGTCGGCGTGGTGCACGGCGACGGAGAAATGGTCAGTAGGCAGTCAGTAGGCAGCCACTAGGCATGAATTAGGCAAGCCTTACCAAATCACCTGTCGTGAGGCCACGTCAATGTGCGGGACCTCACGAGGGGACGGCGACCCGTCAGCCGGTACCGGACGCGACGACGGACGGGTCGCGGGGGACCCGTCCGTCGTCGGTGCTTCGGTGCTTCGGTGCTCGGTGTGTCAGGCGGTCTGGCCGCCGTTGGCCGTCGGGCCGTGGGCCGCGATCCGCAGGAACGCGCCGGACAACGCCGGGGCGGTCAAGCGGATCTGCCACTCGCGGGCGTGCTGGGCGCGCAGCGCGGTGGCGACGGCGTCGACCGAGGGGGCGGACGGCGGGGTCCACGCGAGGCGCCGGACCGCGTCCGGGGCCAGCAGGTTCTCGGTCGGCAGGCCGTGCTCGTCGGCGATCGCGGCGACCGCGGTCTTCGCGGCGGTGAGCCGCTCCGCCGCGGCCGGGTCCTTGTCGCCCCAGGCGCGCGCGGGCGGCGGGCCCTCGTGCGGCAGCGTGGACGGCGGCAGCGCGTCGTCCGGCACCGCGCGGCCCGCCTCGATCGCGGCCAGCCAGGCGGCCGACTGGCGGCGGCTCTCGCGTCCCGTGAAGCCCGGCAGCGCGAGCAGCGCCGACATCGACGCGGGACCGGCGAGCGCGGCCTCGACGATCGCCGAGTCCGGGATCACCCGGCCGGGCGAGACGTCCTTGCCGCGCGCGATCTTGTCGCGGGCCTCCCACAGCGCCCGGACGATCGCCAGCTGGCGGCGGCGCCGCACCCGGTGCAGGCCCGAGGTGCGCCGCCACGGGTCGACGCGCGGGGTGGGCGGCGGGGCCGCGGCGATGGCCGCGAACTCCTCCAGCGCCCAGTCGAGCTTGCCCTGGCCGGCGAGCACCTCTTCGAGGCGGTCGCGCAGTTCGACGAGCACCTCGACGTCCAGCGCGGCGTAGCGCAGCCACGGCTCGGGCAGCGGACGGGTCGACCAGTCGACCGCCGAGTGGCCCTTCTCCAGCGAGAACCCGAGCACCGTCTCGACCATCGCGCCGAGGCCTACGCGCGGGTACGCGGCGAGCCGACCGGCCAGCTCGGTGTCGAAGATGCGGGTCGGCGTCATGCCGACCTCGGCGAGGCACGGCAGGTCCTGCGACGCGGCGTGCAGCACCCACTCGGCGTCGGCGATCGCGGCCCCCAGCTCGGACAGGTCGGGGCAGGCGATCGGGTCGATCAGCGCTGTGCCCGCTCCCGCGCGGCGCAGCTGGATCAGGTAGGCGCGCTGGCCGTACCGGTAGCCCGACGCCCGCTCGGCGTCCACGGCCACGGGCCCGTCGCCCGAGGCGAAGGCCGCAACCGTCCCGGCGAGGGAGTCGGGGTCCGCCACAACCGGCGGGACGCCCTCGCGGGGTGCCAGCAAAGGGACCGGCGCCGGCTGTTCGGAAACGGTTTGTTCGAAAGCGTCGGTCACCTTTACAAAATACGCCGAAACCCCGGCAGGCGATGACGCTGCCTGCCGGGGACCCGGCGTGTACGCCCGGTTTGCACCGGTACGGCCGCCCGTGCGCGCCGACGATTTCCGGCGCGTCGCGGTAGGAGACGGTCGGGCGGCCCTGCGGCCGGCCGCCCAACCCAACGGTCAGCTGATGATGCCCGCCCGCAGCGCCAGGGCGACCATGCCCGCCCGGTCGCCCGTACCCATCTTGCGCGCGATGCGCGCGAGGTGGCTCTTGACGGTCAGCGCGGACAGGCCCATCGCCTGCCCGATCGCCTTGTTGGAACGGCCCTCGGCGACCAGTCGGAGCACCTCGATCTCCCGTGCGGAGAGTTCGCGGCAGCCCGAGGTCGGGTCCGTTCCGTTGTGGTCGGGGCGGAGCCGCCCCGCGGCGGACATGCCCGCCATGCCCGTCATACCCGCCTGCCGTGCGTGTCCCGGTGTCAATCCCGCCCGCGCGCCTGTGACGACGTAGCCCCTGACCCCCGCGGCGAGCGCGGAGCGGACGGCGCCGATGTCGTCGGCGGCGGACAGCGCCAGACCGTTCGGCCAGCCGCAGGCCCGCATCTCAGTGAGCAGGGCCAAGCCGGAACCGTCGGGCAGGTGCACGTCGGCGATGCACAGATCGCGCGGCGTGCCGGCACGGGATCGAGCCTCGGCGATGGTGGACGTCCCGACGACGTCGCGCACTCCGAGGGCCCACAGGTGGCGGATGACGGCGTCACGGACCCTGGGGTCCGCGACGACGACCATCGCCGTGGGCTTGGACGAACGGTAGGCGAGCAGGTTTGCGGGGTGATCGAGAAGTACCGACACCGGGCCTCCTGCACAGTGATCGCGATTCCCGAGAAGCGGCCGGTGCTTGCTCCATCGGGGTGGTCACTGTGTCCTTCGGCAGATCCGCGCTCGGCCTTTAGAAGAAGATCGAAATCAATGATCGGATGCTTGCTGCCGGTTTTTCCGGGATCGGGGGACCCGGTGGGGTTCACGGCGTTTCGCCACCCCGACGAAGCCGGGCGAACGGTACGCTCCGCTCAGCGCTCGCGCAGCGCGGACCGCGACGGCATGGGAACCACGCGGTCACCGCCCTCCTCGCCGGGCGTCGGCTCGGGCGGCACCGGCGGCAGCCCCGCGCATGTGCACAGCAGGTCGACCCATGCGCGCAGATGCTCCGCGAGGTCGTCCCCGACCGGCGTCCACGACGCGCGGATCTCGATCTCCGTCCGCGCGATCTGGCCTTCCAGACCGCCGAAGCCCTGCGAGGTCGCGCGGCTGACCGTGCCGCTCGGCGCGACGTACCGCGCGCCGTGCGTGTGCAACGCCTCCGTCAGCCACGTCCACCCGACCTCGGGCAGCAGCGGATCGGTCGCCATCTCCGGCTCCAGCTCGGCGCGCGCGAGCGTGACGAAGCGGAACCTGCCCTCCCACGCCTCGTGGCCGTCCGGGGCGTACAGCAGCACGATGCGCCCGCTGCCCAGGTCCTCGTCGTCGACCACCACGTCCGCGGACCACGCCGCGGAGAACGGCGCGAGGTTCCGCGGACGCGGCATGTCCTCCAGCACGACCTCCGGACGCGGCGCCGCCGCCCGCATCTTCTCCACCGCGCGGCGGAACTCCGCGGGCTCCTCGGTTTCGCCGACTGCTGGTGCCATGACCGGCAGCGTATGTGCGGCGCCGTGGCCAGCCGAGGAGGCGCGCGGGCCGTGCGAGGATGGGCCATGTGACTGACCCGCGCACTTCCGGACCGACGCCGTCCGACGCAACGCCCGCCGCACCGACCGTCAGCTCCTCGGCGGCCACCTCCAGCGCCGTCCCGGACGCCGTCCGCGACTCGGCCTTCCTGCGCGCCTGCCGCCGCGAACCCGTGCCGCACACGCCGGTGTGGTTCATGCGCCAGGCCGGGCGCTCGCTGCCGGAGTACCGCAAGGTCCGCGAGGGCACCGCGATGCTCGAGTCCTGCATGCTGCCGGACCTCGTCACCGAGATCACGCTGCAGCCGGTGCGACGGCACAACGTCGACGCGGCGATCTTCTTCAGCGACATCGTGGTGCCGCTCAAGGCGATCGGCGTCGACCTCGACATCAAGCCCGGCGTCGGGCCGGTCGTCGCGCACCCGATCCGGTCGCGGGAGGACCTCGCGCAGCTGCGCGACCTGACGCCCGAGGACGTCCCGTACATCACCGAGGCGGTCGGCCAGCTCACCCGCGAGCTCGGCGGCACCCCGCTGATCGGCTTCGCGGGCGCGCCGTTCACGCTGGCCAGCTACCTCGTCGAGGGCGGCCCGTCGAAGAACCACGAGTTCACCAAGGCGATGATGTACGGCGCCCCCGACCTGTGGGCCGAACTCCTCGACCGGTTGGCCGAGATCACCTCGCAGTTCCTCACCGTGCAGATCGAGGCGGGCGTCGCCGCCGTGCAGTTGTTCGACTCGTGGGCCGGTGCGCTGTCCGCGGCCGACTACCGGGCGTCGGTCATGCCGGCCAGCGCCAAGGTGCTGTCCGCCGTCGAGGGCTACGGCGTGCCGCGCATCCACTTCGGCGTCGGCACCGGCGAACTCCTCGGCCTCATGGGTGAGGCGGGCGCGGACGTCGTCGGCGTCGACTGGCGCATCCCGCTCGACGAGGCCGTGCGCCGCATCGGCCCCGGCAAGGCGGTCCAGGGCAACCTCGACCCGGCCGTGCTGTTCACGCCGGAGGCCGCGATGCGGGCCAAGGCCGACGAGGTGCTGGCCGCGGGGCGCGCGGCGGAGGGACACGTGTTCAACCTCGGCCACGGCGTCCTGCCGAACACCGACCCGGAGCGGCTGACCGCGCTGGTCGAGTACGTGCACGAGGCTTCCGCGCGGTAGTCCCTCACGACGTGTGGACGCGCCGCCGGGCCCGGGCCGACCGTCCGGGCCCGGCGGGCGGGGGGGGGGTCCACCCGCCGGCGGGGCCGCCGCGCCGGGGCCCGCGGGCCGACCGTCCGGGCCCGGCGGCGCGTCCGGTCAGTCGTCCTCGGGTTCGACGCCCGGGGACTTGCTTGCGGACGGGGGCTCGGACGGCGGGGCGGGAGCGGCCGACGCGGCGGGAGCTGCGGACGGCGCGGCGGCGGGCTGCGCCGCGGGACGGGCCGCCGGGACCGGGCCCCACCGGTAGACCGGATCCGCCTCGACCTTCGCGGCCGCCGCGGCACGCGTCGTGCGCCACGCCGCGACCACCCGCGCCAGCGGCCTGCCGAGCCTCCGGTGCAGGAACCACAACGCGAACGCCAGCAGTCCGAACGGCAGTACGGCCGCCACCACGACGAGCAGCACCTCGACGGTGACCACGAGCCCGTGCCAGCCGGCCTTCAACGCACCGAGCACACTGTCGCCGAAGCCGTCGTCGTCGGACTCCTTCGCCTTCGCGGGCGCGGCCGGGGCGGGCCTCGGGTCGACGCGCAACGTGATCGTCGACAGGTCGGACTGCGCGCTCAGCGACTCCTGACGCTTCAGCAGCGCCTCCAGGTCGGACTCGCGCTTCGTCAGCTCGCTTTCCAACGACACGATCTCGCCGAGACTGGTCGCCTTCGCGAGCAGGTCGCGGACCCGCTCCACACTGCGCCGCTGCGTCTCGACGCGGCTGGCGACGTCCACGACCTGGTCGGTGATGTCGGTGGCACCGCGGTTCCGGGCGGTGACCGTGCCAAGGGCGCTCAGTCCGTCAAGGACCTTGTCGAACTGGCCCGGCGGCACCTTGAGCGTGAGCGTCGTAGACGTGCTCCACTCCGCATCGCCCGCACCGCCACTCGGCTCCGCCGTCGCGGACTTGCCATCGCGCTTGGCCGTGACCGGAACCCGGGTCGTCTGCTCGCCCGCGATGAGCCCGTTCACCCCCGCGACGAGCGACCGCGCACTGGCCGCCGCCTGCTCCGGACTGTCCGCCTCGATCCGCAGATCGGCCGTCAGCACGAGCTTCCGCTGCGCGGGAGCCGGCTCCCCGGCCTTGTTCCCGACGGCCGCCCCGCCACCGGCCCCCGTAGCCGGAGCCCCAAGCTGCGGAGCCGCCGAAGGCGCGGCGACGGCAGGCCCTCTTGCCGCCGACGTGTCACTGGCCTTGTCGTCGGCCCCGCCGGAACACCCGGCCACCAACACCACGACCCCGACAACCGCAACGAGCCCCGGCACGCGTCTGGACATGATCCCCCCAAGAAGTCCCGAAAATCCGACACCCAGTCCGCAGTCTGACGGCCGCCCCCACCAACGGGTTCCGCCCGAAGCCCCGAAGCAACACAACCGAGTCCCGCCCGAATGCCCCCTGTGACCAGCGTGTTCACAGGGAAACCACCCCGTGGCCACCCCGTAACCGACAACGGCGGTGACGCGAGTGTGACGCGAACACCCCCTAATGAGGGAGTTCTGGTGATTCGCATACGTGACGGCAAAGTGATGGGGGGTCGAGGCCGTGCCCCCGCCCGAGTCAGCAGGCGCGGCCCCACGCTGGAACGACCCCCGGCAGCGCAACAAACCCCAGCAACAAAACCCGCCCGGAACCCCAAGCGAAACCGCAGCCCGGCAGCGCAGCGCCAGGAGCGGTGAAGCAGAACCGCAAAACGAAGCAACACCGCAGCCCGGCGGGGAAACGAAACAAGCGCATCCACACCCCGCGCCCCTCCCGCCAGGTGCGAGATGGTTCAGCGCGGACGGCCCGCGGGTCAAGCCGCAACAGGACAAGGCCCCATGACCAAGCGCTGGCAGGAACGGCTTGAGGCGCGGGCCGTCCGCGCGGAAAATCAAAAAGCGGGAGGGGCGTCAGGCCACCACCGAAAACCAGGTCAGGAACGGTGCAGCCAAGAACCAGCCCCGTTCCGGCCACATGAGACAGTGGGCTTATGCGTACCACTGACGGTGCATCCGTTGCACCGGTGCATCACGTTGTCGTCATCGGGGGCGGGATCGCCGGGTTGGCCGCAGCGCATGCGTTGTGCCGCGACGGTGGGGCCGGTGTGCGTGTGACCGTCCTCGAGGGGGCACGTCGGGTCGGGGGCAAACTGTCGGCGGTCGAAATCGCCGGCGTCCCCGTCGACGAGGGGGCCGAGTCGATGCTGGCGCGGCGGCCGGAGGCCGTTGGGCTGGCGCGTGAGGTCGGCCTCGGCGGGGATCTGCTCTCGCCCGCGACGGCGAAGGCCGCGTTCTGGACGCGTGGGGCGCTGCGGCCGATGCCCAGCGGGCACATTCTCGGGGTGCCCGGGGACCTGACGTCGTTGGCGGCCAGCGGGGTGTTGTCGGCAGCCGGGCTCGCGCGGATTCCGATGGACCACGCGTTGCCGCCGCATCCGTACGAAGACGACGTGACCGTCGGAGACTTCGTCTCGTCGAGACTCGGGCACGAGGTGGTGGACCGGCTCGTCGAGCCGCTGCTGGGCGGGGTGTACGCGGGGGACGCGTACAAGATCTCGCTGGAGGCGGCCGTGCCGCAGCTGGTGCCGATCGCGCGGGGCGGCGGGTCGTTGTTGGCCGGGGTGCGGGAGTTGCTGGACAAGGCGCCGGATCCGGAGACGGCCGGGCCGGTGTTCGCCGGTATCCGTGGTGGTGTCGGGCGGCTGCCGGGGGCAGTCGCGGCGGCGGTCGAGGCGCGTGGTGGCGTGGTGCGGACCGGGGCGACGGTGCGTGCGCTCCGGCGTACGCCGGAGGGGTGGCAGCTCGTCGTCGGCGAGACGAGGTCCGCCGAGACGGTCGACGCCGATGCTGTGGTCATCGCGGTGCCGGCGGCACCCGCGGCCCGGTTGTTGGCGCCGCACTCGCACGTCGCGGCGGTGGAGCTCGGGGCGATCGAGTACGCGGGCATGGCGATCGTGACGATGGCGTTCCGGCGGAGTGAGCTGCCGGAGGACATGCCCGGCAGCGGTTTCCTCGTGCCGCCGGTGGACGAGCGCCGGATCAAGGCGAGCACGTTCGCGAGCAACAAGTGGTCGTGGATCGCCGCCGCCGACCCGGACGTGTTCGTGCTGCGCACGTCCTTGGGCCGCGCGGGCGAGTCGGCCGCGCTGCAGAAGGACGACGCGGACCTGGTGGCGGACTCGTTGGCCGACCTGCACGAGGCGGTCGGCCTGACCGCGCTGCCCGTCGACACGCGCGTCACCCGGTGGGGCGGCGGTCTGCCGCAGTACGCGCTGGGCCACCGCGGCCGGGTGGTCTGCGTGGAGGACGCCGTGGAGCGGCTGCCCGGGCTCGAGGTGTGCGGGGCGGCGTACGACGGTGTGGGCATTCCGGCGTGTGTGGCGAGCGGGGAGCGGGCGGCGGCAGCGGTGCTCGCGGAGCTGGCCTCGCCGCGTCGGCGGGCCGGGCAGGCCGCGGGGCAGCCGTACACCGGTACGGGTGACGGCTACGACGACCCGGTCTGACCGCGCCGGGGGACACGCGGGGCCCTGGTAAGGGCGACCTGACCCGGAGGGGGACAATCGGAGCATGACTGACGCGACCACGCAGGACCCCGACATCCCCCAGACCACCCCCGAGCGGGTTCCGCCGCGCCGCAAGGCACGCGACCTCAACGAGGTCATCCGCTACACCATGTGGTCGGTCTTCCGGCTGCGCGGCCCCCTCCCCGACGACCGGCTCGCGATGGCGACCGAGGTCGACGCGCTGTTCGAGCGGCTGCTCGACAAGGACGTGGTGGTCCGCGGCACGTACGACGTGTCGGGCCTGCGCGCGGACGCGGACGTCATGGTCTGGTGGCACGCGGAGTCGTCGGACGAGCTCCAGGAGGCGTACAACCTCTTCCGCCGCACCGCGCTGGGCCGGCTGCTGGAGCCGGTGTGGTCGAACATGGCGCTGCACCGCCCGGCGGAGTTCAACAAGAGCCACATCCCGGCGTTCCTGGCCGAGGAGACGCCGCGCAACTACGTCGCGGTGTACCCGTTCGTGCGCTCGTACGAGTGGTACCTGCTGGACGACGGCGAGCGGCGCCGCCTGCTGGCCGAGCACGGCCAGATGGCGCGCGGCTACCCGGACGTGCGCGCCAACACGGTGCCGTCGTTCGCGCTGGGCGACTACGAGTGGATTCTGGCGTTCGAGGCCGACGAGCTGTACCGGATCGTCGACCTGATGCGCCACCTGCGCGGCTCGGAGACGCGCCGGCACGTGCGCGAGGAGGTCCCGTTCTACACGGGCCGCCGCCGCGCGGTCCTGGAGCTGCTGACCGGTCTGGCGTAGCGCACCGCGAGGTCCGAAAACCGCCGGTCCCGGCCCGCGCGGGGCGGCAGCATGGTCGGTGTGGAAGACCCCACCAGCTCAGAAGGCACCGCCGGTACCGGAAGGAACCACGCCATGCACACGGACACCCTCATCCAGGACGTTCTGCCGCTCACGGTCGAGGGTGCCGTCGCGGCCGCGCCCGTGGCGGCGCTCGGGCCGGCCGAGTTCGCGGCGCCGCTCGACGTGGCGCCGTACTACACGGTGGTCGGCTCGCCGGTCGGCGAGCTGCTGTTGGTCGGCGACGGGGCGTCGCTCACCGGGCTGTTCATGCTTCCGGACGCCAAGTACGTGCCGGAGGTCGGCGCGGAATGGCGGCGTGACGCGGCGCCGTTCGCCGAGGTGGAGCGGCAGCTGGAGGCGTACTTCGCGGGCGAGCTGCGGGTCTTCGACCTGCAGCTCGCGCCGCGGGGCACAAGTTTTCAAAAGGCGGTGTGGCGCGAGCTGACGACGATTCCGTTCGGCGCCACCACGTCGTACGGCGCGCTCGCCACCTCGCTGGGCTCGCCCACCGCGTCCCGCGCGGTCGGCGCGGCCAACGGCCGCAACCCGGTCTCGATCATCGTGCCGTGCCACCGCGTGATCGCCTCCAACGGCGCGCTCACCGGCTACGCGGGCGGCCTCGACAAGAAGCAGCGGCTGCTGGCCCTGGAGCGCGGGCAGCGCGGCTGAACTCCCGCGCGGGCGGCCGGGCGTGGCCTAGTCCATGCCCAGCCGCCGCGCGGTCGCCTTCGGCACCGGGTAGTCGCGTTCCGGCGGCATCAGCGGACGCGCCTGCGCGGCCCGGCCGCCGCGCACCAGGTCGGCGACGCGCCGTACGGTCGGCGTCATGTCGGTGATGCCGACCACCCACTCCTCGGCGAACTCCCGCACCAGCGTGCGCCCGACGCCGATCTGGATGCTGTAGTGGTTCAGCGCGGCGCCGCGCAGCGACCGCTCCGGGTCCCACTGCACGTGCACCTCGGCGGCGGCCAGCCGGTCCGGGTCGGACGTCGTCGGCACGGCGCGCGCGAGCACGCCGTCCCACGCGTGCCGTGAGATCCGCACGGCGAGGATCCGCTCCTGCCCGGGCTTGCGCGCCCAGTTGCTGCGGTGCATCAGCCACAGGAACGACGGCTTGATCCACGTCATGCGCCCGAACGAGAACGGCGCGACGAACCGCTGTGCGGCGAGCGCCGGTTCGGCGATCGAGGCCGAATAGGCCTGGTACACGACGATCGAGGCACTGTCGAAATCGGCCCGGACCGCCCGCTGTTCGGTCATGACCGGCACGATGGCAGGCGTGTTGCGGTTGCGGCGAGGGGATTTCGCTGGCGCTTCGCCGCGGTGGCGGGGACTGCGCCTGCCTGCACCGTCGTGGCGGGGACTGCGCCTGTCTGCACCGTCCCTGACCTGCACCGCGGTTGGCGGCCTCCCGCCCCTCCCGCTTTTGGATTTTCGCGCGGCCGTCCCGCGCGTCAAGCCGCGGTGGACCTGCCGCGGTTCAGGTGGCCTGGGACGGGGTTGTGGGGGCGGCTTGACCCGCGGGCCGTCCGCGCTAACGACCTTGGCAACTAGCGGGAGGGGCGGGGGGTGTGGCGCCGCGTCATTTCGCTTCGCGCTGCCCGCCTGCGGTTCACGTGGGGTGGCGGGCGCGGGGCCTGGAGCGTGGGGTGCGCGGCCTGCCCGGTGCCCGGGCCCGCCCCGCGCCACCAGGCCACCAGGCCATCGGCCCCATATTGAAAACAATGTTCAAAAGAACCAAATGGCCACCTGGTGGCCATTTGGTTCTTTTGACGCGAAGTCAATAGGGGCTAAGGCGCCCTTATGCCCGAATGTGAACCGATATGCACCTCGCGAAGCCCGGCTGTTCCGGGTTGCGACTCGTCAAAATCGGCGCGGGCACCACGCTGGGACCGCAGGCGAGCAGCGCGAAGTGACGTGACGCGGCGCCACACTCCCCGCCCCTCCCGCTAGGTGCGAGGTGTTCAGCGCGGACGGCCCGCGGGTCAAGCCGCCCCCTTGACCTCACGCCAGGCCACCTGAACCGCGGCAGGTCCACCGCGGCTTGACGCGCGGGACGGCCGCGCGAAAATCAAAGAGCGGGAGGGGCGGGAGGCCGCCAACAGCGGGACAGGCCAGGGACGGTGCAGGCACCGGAAGTCCACAGGGCGACGGGTCAGGTCCAGCGGGGCCTGTCGGTGTGGTCCGGGCGGGGGCCGGGCAAGACGGCGCGCAGCCGCCTGAGCAGGCCCGGGCGGTGGGCGTGCTCGGTGGGCTGGTGCGTGTGCGGCTCGAGGAGCGTGGCGGCGGCCTCGGGCAGTCGGCCCTCGGTGCGCAGGTGCTCCGCGAAGGCGGCGGCGTCCGCCCGGCTGCCCCCCTCGGCGGGCTTGGGGTGGGTACTCGCCCAGACCGTGAACTCCTTGGGCCACAGCTCGGCTTCGGTGAGTTCGGCGACAAGGTCGGGGGAGGAGCGGGCGACGGACTCGCGGCGTTTGGCGGCCAGCGAGAGGACCTGGATCCCGACCCGGTCGGCGTCGAAGCCGTCCGGCACGGGCCCGCCCGCGACGAGGGCGGTGAGGAGTTCGGTCTGCCGGCGCGCGAGTTCGGCGCGCAGGTCGTCGACAGCGGAATCCGCCGCCTCGACCCGGGGCGCCGGAACCGCGTCCGCGCTCATGCCGCGCTCTCCACTCGGCTCGCCGCCGAGTCCCCCACCCGCTGCGCCACCCGTGTCCGCGTCTCCGCCCGGTCGACCACGTCGCGGATGGCGGCCAGTTCGGCCTCCAGCTCGTCGGTCGGCGGGTAGTTGGCGTCGCGTTCCAGGAGGATCGCGGGCGGGACGTGGCGCTCGCACAGCAGCGCCAGCACGTCCAGGACCTCGGCCGTCACCGGGTGCGCGTGCGTGTCGTGCCATACGCCGTCCCGCATCAGGCCGCCGGCGACGTGGACGTACGCCACGGCCTCCAGCGGCAGCGCGTTCAGCGTCGCCGCCAGGTCGATGCGGTGGTTGACCCGCTCGGTGTGCAGGTTCGCCACGTCCACGAGCAGCGCCACGCCGGTGCGTTCGACGAGTTCGGCGAGGAACTCGCCTTCGGTGAGCTCGTTGTCCGGCCACGTGATCAGCGTCGCGGGGTTCTCCAGGGCGAGCGGCACCGGCAGCAGGTCCTGCGCGACGCGGATGTTCTCCGCGACGACCCGCAGCGCGTCGCGGGTGCGCGGCACCGGCAGCAGGTGGCCGGCCTCCATGCCGCCCGCGCGGACGAACGCCAGGTGCTCGCTCACCAGCGGTGCGCCCAGCCCTTCCGCGACCTCGGCGAGCCGGGCGAGGCGCGCCGGGTCGGGGCGGTCCGCGCCGCCGAGGCCGAGCGAGACGCCGTGCGGCACCACGGTGGTGCCGCGCTCGCGCAGCGCGCGGAGCGACTCGGGCAGGTGCCCCGCGCACACGTTCTCGGCGATGACCTCGACGAAGTCCACGCCGGCGAGGCGTTCGACGGTCAGGTCGATCTCGGGGCGCCAGCCGATCCCGACCGCGGCCGGCGTCCCCCCGCCGAACGCCGCCGCGGTCACCGGGGCCGCCTTCGCCGCACTCATCACGACGACCCGCAGGACGAACCGCAGGAGGAGCCGCACGAGGACGACGAACACGACGAGGACGAGCACGAGGAGGAGGAGCAGGACGACGACGAGCAGCTCGACGACGACCCGCACGACGACGAGGAGGAGCAGCTCGACGCCCCGCACCCGCCGCCCTTGAAGCCGTCCGAGCACGACGCCGACCCGCACCACGACGCCGATCCGGAGTCGGAGCCGCTGTCGGACGACGCGCACGACGGACCGGAGTCGCCCCCGCCGCAGCCGTCGCCGCCGCCCCCGTCGCCCGCCCCGGCGATCGCGCGCACCCGCTGCTCGCGGAAGACGTCGCGCAGGTCGGGGTCGGTCAGCCGGGACAGCCCGTAGACCGCGAGCAGTCCGAGCCCGGTGGCGCCCGCCGCGGTGCGGCCGAGTCCGGTCTGCAGGTTCACGTCGGTGCGCAGCCGCCGCACATGGGTCAGGCCCTGTCCGGTGACGCGGCTGTTGGGCCGCAGCGCGGTGACGACGGTGAGGATGATGCTGTAGGCCAGCCCGAAGATGTGGGTGAACAGCGCGAGGAGGAACGTGCCGACGTGGGCGTCGGCCGGGTCGTCGTGGCTCGAGAACATCAGGATCTGCGTGAGCAGCGAGGCCACCGTGATCGGGATGCTGACGCGCGCCAGGATCTTCGCGACGCGCTTCGCGCCGCCGTCGTTGGGGCGGCGGATCAGCCCGGCGGCCAGCAGCCGGTCGCCGATCGCCTGGACGCCCGCGCTGCGGGCGCCCAGCAGGCGTACGGTCGACAGCCGCGCGGTGCCGCCGCTGCGGGTGACCGCGAGGAGGACGCCGTGCGTGACGGCGTCGGCGGGGCCGCGGCCGGTCGCGGTGACCGTGCCGTCGCGGCCGATGTGGATCGCGCCGCTGGTGCGCAGCGCGAGGATCGCGAGGTCGGCGACGCGCGGCGGGCCGCCGCACAGGAAGGCCGCCTCGTAGACGTCGAGGCGGTCGACCCTCGGTACGGGTCCTGACCGCCTGCCACGCGCGCGTCGGACGCCCGTGACGACGAAGAACAGCGTCACGAACACCATCCACGCGACATACGCGCCAAGTGCGATGCTCGGGTTCATATTCGTTGTGTACCGCGCCGACGGGCGATCCCGTCACTCGGGGGGCGGATTCGATGGGTATCCCTCGAAACGGGCCCGCGCGCAACCGCGCGGGGCCCGTCCAGGCGTCCGTGATCGGACGCCGAACCGCTCCCGTGGGAGCTACCGGACCGTCAGGCCTCGGCGTCGTCCGCCGGCTCCAGGCGCATGCTGATCGAGTTGATGCAGTAGCGCTGGTTGCGCGGCGTGTAGCCCTCGCCGTCGAAGACGTGGCCCAGGTGCGAGCCGCAGTTGGCGCAGCGCACCTCGGTGCGGACCATGCCGTACCCGCGGTCCTCGCGCAGCTCGACCTTCTCCGGGTCGGCGTAGTCGAAGGACGGCCAGCCGCAGTGCGAGTCGAACTTGTCCTGCGAGCGGAAGAGCTCGGCGCCGCACGCGCGACAGCTGTACACGCCGACGGTCTTGGTGTCGGTGTACTCGCCGGTGAACGCGCGCTCGGTGCCGGCCTCGCGCAGCACGTGGTACTCCTCGGGGGAGAGCACCGACAGCCACTCGTCGACGCTCTTGACCACGTTGTACTTCGGGGTGCCGGGTGTGGTTGTCATGTCCACATCCAACACCGGGAGACCCGGCCGCGTTCCCGCGGCCGGGTCCCTGGGTGGTTACGGAGTGCGAACGTGCGCCGGGCCCCGGCGAGGGGCCGGGCCGGCCGCGGTCAGCGCTGGTTGATCGCCTCGAGGATCTCGGGGCCGAGCAGCGTGACGTCGCCCGCGCCCATGGTGAGCACGAGGTCCATCGGCCGGGCGATCCGGGCCACGACGTCGGCGACCTCGGACCAGCTGTGCTCCATGCGCACCAGGCCGCCGTGGTCGAGCGCGCTGTGCGCGACGATGTGGCTGGTGATGCCGGGCTGCGGGTCCTCGCGGGCCGCGTAGATGTCCATGATCAGCGCGATGTCGGCGGCGGCGAGCGCGCGGCCCATGTCGGTGCCGAGCTGCTGCGTGCGGCTGAACAGGTGGGGCTGGAACACCGCGATGACGCGGCCCGCGCCGACCGCGCCGCGCGCGGTCTCCAGGTCGGCGGCGATCTCGGTGGGGTGGTGCGCGTAGCTGTCGACGACGCGCACGCCGCCCGCCTCGCCCTTGAGCTGGAAGCGGCGGCGCACGCCCTGGTAGTTGCCGAGCGCGGTGCCCATGGCGTCGGTCTCGAGGCCGAGCGCGCGGCCGACGGCGAGCGCCATCACGGCGTTCGAAGCGTTGACCCTGCCCGGCACCGACACGGTGAAGACGTGCTCCCCGCCGGCCTTCCCCACCCGCACGGTGACCTTGCTCGCCAGCCCCTGCGGCTCGATCTTGACCAGCTGGAGGTCCGCCTCGTCGCGCTCGCCCACGGTGACCACGGTGAGCTGGGGCGCCGACACCGCGAGGCGGTCGCGCAGCGCGAGCGCGCCGGAGTCGTCGGCGGACAGCACGAGCGTGCCGCCGGGGACGATGCGGTGCGCGAACGTCTCGAACGAGTCGAGCACCTCGTCGAGCGAGGCGTAGTTGGCGTGGTGGTCGAGCTCGACGTTGAGCACCACCGCGACCTCGGGCGCGTACTTGTGGAAGCTGCGGTCGCTCTCGTCGGCCTCGGCGACGAAGATCTCGCCCTCGCCGTGGTGCGCGTTGCTGCCCGCCTCGTTCAGGTCGGCGCCGATCGCGAACGACGGGTCCAGGCCGAGCGAGGTCAGGCTGACCGCGAGCATGCTCGTGGTGGTGGTCTTGCCGTGCGTTCCGGCCACCGCGACCGCGCGCCGGTTGTCCATCAGGCGGGCGAGCGCGTCGGCGCGGTGCACCACGGGGATGCCGCGCTCCTGCGCCGCGACCAGCTCGGGGTTGTCGGCGCGGATGGCGCTGGAGACCACGACGCAGCTGGCGTCGCCGAGGTTGGCGGCGGCGTGCCCGACGTGCACCTGGCAGCCGAGCGCCCGCAGGGCGAGCAGCGCGGTGGACTCCTTGGCGTCGCTGCCGGCCACCTTGGCGCCGCGGATCGCGAGGATCTTGGCGAGGCCCGACATGCCGGCGCCGCCGATGCCGATGAAGTGCGGGCTGCCCAGGTCGATCGCGGGGTCGCTCACGGGGGCGTCGGGGGCGGCCATCTGGGCTCCTTGGTACGGCGGTCGGGGTGTGCGGTGGTACGGCCCGCCAGGGGCCGGGCGCGCGCCGCGGGCGGACGCGGGCCGGTTTCGGGGACGATTCTGCCCTAGTCGGCTACTCCGGCGTGCTGTGCGCGAACAGCTTGAGGACCGGGACGCCGACCTTGTGCCGGGCCCGCGAGGCCCAGTCGCGGTGGAAGAACTCCTCGATGAGGTGCGGGTCGGTCAGCACGATGACCTCGTCGGCGGAGTGCCGGTCGACGACGTCCGCGAGGATCTTGAGCGGGTCCTCGCCGGGCGCGGTCTCGCCGACCGCCTGGGCGCCGGCGGCGCGCAGCGCGGCGACGCTGCCGTCGAGGGTGCGGCGCAGGACGTCGGGGCCGCCGTCGGCCGGGTCGTGCTCGCGCTCCAGCTCCTCGGCGGCCTCGTCGAGGCGGACGAGGGCGACGTCGTCGAGGGCGCGTACCAGCCGGTGGTGGTCGGCCTTTCCGGGGAGCACGACGACGAACGAGACCGGTGTGTCCTCGTGGAGGGTGGTGACCAGGCGGACGTCCGCCTCGTCCATGACCTTCTCGATGAGCAGGACGACTGTGTACACGCCAACTCTCCTCGGTTGCTCGGGGCCGTGCACCGGTGGCTCGGCCGGTCGGGCCGGTGCCGCCGCCACCACGATGCCAGCCGGAAGGGCGGTTGGTGTTGATTGCCGCTAACTATTGATGTTGCGGACGTATCGGGCGAAAAGGAACCCGTCCTCTTCCAGAAGTGTGTGCAGTTCCATCGACTGTGGAAGCTTCCCGTCGGAACCGATCGGCGAAACGGTCGGCGTGCCGACGGGCGCACCCGCGGGCGTACCGGCAGGTGTACCGCCGCCCGCGGCCGGTACGGCCGGGCTCGCCACGGTCATGCGGGTCGCCGTACCCCCGGCCAGCTGCGGGCTCAGTGCCAGGCACAGCTCGTCGAGCCGCCCCGACTCCAGGAGCTGGCCGAGCAGGTGCGGCCCGCCCTCGGTCAGCATGCGCGTCCAGCCGCGCGCCGCGAGCGCGTCCACCGCGGCGCCGGGGTCGACGCCCGACGTGCCGGGCGCACCCGCGATGATCACGTCGGCCGCCTTGCGGGCCGCCGCCAGCCGCTCGGGATCCGCGTCGGGCCCGGTCAGCACGACCGTCGGCACCACGGCCTCGGTGAACAGCGGAGCCGTCAGGTCCAGCGCCAGGCTGCGGCTGACGATCGCGATCACCGGCACGGGGTTGCGCCCTGCGGCGACGCGTGCGGGCGCGTACGCGGGCTTCGGCTGAGGCGGCCGGTACCCCTCGGCGCGCACCGTCGAGGCGCCGACGATCACCACGTCGGCGAGCCCCCGCAGCACGCCGAAGATCCGCTTGTCGGCGGGGGAGGAGAGCCCCGCGGAGAGCCCGTCGCCGGCCTGCGCGGCGCCGTCCAGGCTGGTCACCATGTTGGCGCGCAGCCACGGCCGGCCGGCCGCGACGATGTGCGCCGGGTACGCGTACGCCTCCTCCAGATCGATGTCCGACTCGGTCTCCGGGCCGCCGTCGGCGGGGCCCTCGGGCACGGGAAGCAGGCGTCGCATGCGGTCGAGTTTCGCACGCCCCGTAGGCTTGATGACCGTGTCCAACGTGTCTCCGGCGAGTCCGGTCTCCCCGTCGACGTCCGCGGCCGCCGTCGCGGTGAGCGAGCCGGTCTCCCTCGTCGAACGCCTCCCCGTCGTGCCCGCCGAGCGGATGGTGGCCGAAATGGTCCCCCCGCCGCGCTTCGACGGCGTGCGCTTCGGCACCTACATACCCGATCCGACGCAGCCCAGCCAGGCCGCCGCGGTCACCCGGCTCGAGGCGTTCGGCGTCGCGCTCAACGCCGCGAACGGCTCCGGTGAGCCGGCCCGCAAGCGGTGGTTCCGGCGCGGCCCGCAGACGCCGGCCGCGCCCGCGTACAGCGGCGTGTACCTCGACGGCGGCTACGGCGTCGGCAAGACGCACCTGCTGGCCTCGCTGTGGCACGCCGCGCCGGCGCCCAAGTCGCTGTGCACGTTCGTCGAGCTGACCAACCTGGTCGGCGCGCTGGGCTTCCAGGAGACGGTGCGGGCGCTGTCCGGGCACCGGCTGCTGTGCATCGACGAGTTCGAGCTCGACGACCCGGGCGACACCGTGCTGGTGTCGACGCTGCTGGGCAAGCTGGTCGACGCCGGGGTGAAGCTGGCCGCGACCTCGAACACGCTGCCGGACAAGCTCGGCGAGGGCCGCTTCGCGGCGGTCGACTTCATGCGGGAGATCCAGGGCCTCTCGGCGCACTTCGAGTCGCTGCGGATCGACGGCGACGACTACCGGCACCGCGGCCTGCCGCAGGCGCCCGCGCCGGTCGCCGACGACGACGCCGTCACCGCGGCCGCGCACGGCTCGGCGATCGGCGGGGCCGCGCTCGACGACTTCCCGGCGCTGCTCGGGCACCTGGCGCGCGTCCACCCGAGCCGCTACGGCACGCTCCTCGAGGGCGTCCACGCGGTCTTCTGGCGGGGCGTCACCCCGGTCACCGACCAGTCGACGGCGCTGCGGCTCGTCGTGCTCGCCGACCGCATGTACGACCGCGAGATCCCGATCGTCGCCTCGGGTGTGCCCTTCGACGCGCTGTTCTCCGAGGAGATGCTGCACGGCGGGTACAAGAAGAAGTACCTGCGCGCCATATCGCGACTGGTGGCGATGGCGCGGGACGGCGCCGAGCGCGTCCCCGCGGCGGGCTGACCGTCCGTTCGTCCCCCGATCGGCGCGCCCGACCTGCGGAAGCAGCGCCGATCGGGGAGGATCGCAAGGACGTTCGCGATCCGTCTGCCGGTGGAGGGCCGAAGCGTGGGCAAGAAGTCGGGTGCCAAGAAGGCCGGCAAGGCGTCCGAGAAGGCCGCGCACCGGCCGGCGTCCCCGCTGCTTCGGGTGGTGCACGGCAGTGTCCCGCCGGCTCCCGCGCACGTCGGCTCGGTGCGGGACGTGCTGCGCCTGCACGGCGGCGCGATCGACCTCGCCAAGGCCGACGCACGGGCCACGCCGCACGCGCCCGGCGGCAAGCAGGAGGCGCTGGCGGACATCGCCGCCATGGAGCCGCGGCTGGCCGAGCTGCAGGAGCGGCTGTACGCGCAGGCCGTCGCGGGCGGTTCGCGCAAGCGGCTGCTGTTGGTGCTCCAGGGCATGGACACCTCGGGCAAGGGCGGCGTCGTCAAGCACGTCATCGGCCAGTTCAACCCGTCCGGCTGCCAGATCCACGCGTTCAAGGCGCCGACCCGTGAGGAGCTGGCGCACCCGTTCCTGTGGCGGGTCCGGCAGCAGGTTCCGGCGCCCGGCATGATCGGCATCTTCGACCGGTCGCACTACGAGGACGTCCTGATCGTCCGGGTGCGCGAGCTCGTCTCGCGCGGCGTGTGGTCGCGGCGGTACGCGACGATCAACAAGTTCGAGGAGGCGCTGCACGACGACGAGGTCACCGTCGTCAAGGTGTTCCTCCACATCTCGTACGAGGAGCAGCGCGAGCGCCTGCTCGAACGCCTCGACAACCCGGACAAGCACTGGAAGTTCAACCCGGGCGACATCGACGAGCGCGCGGTGTGGCCGGCGTACGAGGAGGCCTACGAGGCGGTCCTGCAGAAGTGCACGACCGACATCGCGCCGTGGTACGTCGTGCCCGCCGACCGCAAGTGGTACCGCAACTGGGCGATCAGCCGGCTGCTGCTCGAGCACCTCGAGGAGCTCGACCCGCAGTACCCGCAAGGGCACTTCGACGTCGCGGGGGAGCGGCGCCGGCTGCTGGAGACCTGAACTCCCGCCGTTCATAAGGCGCGTCAGGCCTCGGCCGAAAAACTTGACACGTGTCACCAGATTTTCCCGGTGCCGCCCCGTTGACTTGTCCTGGGCCCGGTCCCACCCTGGCGAACCGGAGCACGCGGTTCCGAAAGAGATCTTCCCGCGGCTCCGCGCACCGCCGCACTCCCGTTCCTGCACCGCCCGCTCCCACGTCCGTGGAGCGGTCCGTCAGCGGCACGAACCGGAACTGGATCTTGTACTTCCGTTTGATCGCCCGGCGGCGGCGACCGCCCCGCGACGCGGTGATCCGGCCCGGTCAGAACAGGGGAGGGGGAACATCCATGTCCGAAGACACCAGGACGCCGGAGACCGAAGGCGAGGGACTCTCACCGGGTCGTCGCGCGGTCCTCGGCGGTCTGGCGGGCGCCGCGGCGCTCACCGCCCTGCAGTGGACGCCGGCCTTCAGGGTCGGTACGGCGGACGCCGCCGTCCCGGCGCCGCCGAGTCTGCCGTCCGGCATCACCGCCTACCTGCAGGCCTACCGCAACTGGTCGGGCGGCATCCGCGTCGACGACGTGTGGACGTGCGCGCCGAACACCCCGGCCGACGTCGTCGCGCTCGCCAACTGGGCCAAGGCCCAAGGCTGGACGCTGCGTGCGAAGGGCTTCAGCCACAACTGGTCGCCGCTCATGATCCAGCCCGGCACGCCCACCAACATCCTGCTCGTCGACACCACGCAGCACCTGACCGCGGTGACCGTCAACGCCGGGTCGCCGGCCAGCGTCACCGCGCAGACCGGCGTCTCCATGGAGTCGCTGCTCGGCACCCTGGAAGCGTCGGGGTACGGCGTCACCGCGACGCCGGCGCCCGGCGACATCACCCTCGGCGGCGCGCTGGCCATCGACGGCCACGGCACCGCCGTCCCGAAGACCGGCGAAACCCTCACCGCGGGCCACACGTTCGGCAGCCTGAGCAACCTGGTGGTGTCGCTCACCGCCGTCGTGTGGGACAGCGGCAGCAGCCAGTACGCGCTGCGCACCTTCCAGCGCAACGACCCGGCGATCGCCCCGCTGCTGGTCGGCCTCGGGAGAACCTTCGTCACCGAGGTCACCCTCAGAGTCGGCGCGAACAAGCGGCTGAGATGCCAGAGTTACATCCACATCAGCGCCGACGCGATGTTCGCCTCGCCGGCGACGGCGGGCAGCGACTCGTTCGCGTCCTGGGTCGACCAGGCGGGCCGCGTCGAGGCGATCTGGTTCCCGTACACGAGCGTGCCGTGGCTGAAGGTCTGGTCGGTCGCGCCCAGCAAGCCGTTCTTCGCCAAGCAGGTCAACGCGCCGTACAACTACCCGTTCAGCGACTTCCTGTCGCAGGACGCCGCCGACATCCTCGGGCAGATCACCGCGGGCTCCTACGGGCTGACCCCGACGTTCTGCAACACCCAGATGGGCGTGGTCGGTTCGGGCCTCATCGTGACCGGGTCCTGGGACATCTGGGGCTGGTCGAAGAACCTGATGCTCTACATCAAGCCGACCACCTACCGGGTGACCGCCAACGGATACGCGATCCTCACCAAGCGCGCCAACATCCAGAAGGTCGTCAACGAGTTCTACACCTACTACAAGAACGCCCTCGACACCTATGCGGCACAAGGCCGTTACCCGATGAACGGCCCCCTGGAGATCCGGGTGACCGGGCTCGACAACCCGGCGGACGCGCAGGTCGCCGGGGCCGTCACCCCGACCCTCTCGGCGATCCGCGGCCGGTCCGACCACCCCGAGTGGGACGTCGCGGTGTGGCTGGACATCCTCACCGTGCCCGGCACCCCCTACAACGAGCAGTTCTACCGCGAGACCGAGCAGTTCGTGCTCGGCAACTACTCCGGCACGTACGCCATGGTGCGGCCCGAGTGGTCGAAGGGCTGGGGCTACAGCGGCACCGCGGCGTGGTCCGACCCGACCATCCTCGGCACCACCGTGCCGAACATGTACCGCACGGGCGTCCCGGCCGGGAGCAACTGGGACAGCGCCGTGTCCGCCTTCAACCAGTACGACCCGTACAAGGTGTTCTCCAACGGGTTCCTGAACGGGCTCCTCGTCTGACGACGGGCCCCCTCGTCCGCCGGCGGGTGTTGTCAGCACGGGGGGGGACGCCCCCCGGCGGACCACCCCCCCGGAGCGCGGCGCGAGGGTCAACGTGGTGCCGGCCAGCCCGCGTTCGACCTTCGCGCCGTCCCAGGCGGCGACGACCTCGGCGCCGCCGGTGCCCATGGGCAGCGTCGCCGTCTCGTCGGCGAGGTTCACCGCGGTACGGAAGCGGCCCCGGTGCACCATCAGCCAGCCCGCCGCCTCGTCGTACCCGACGTCCACCGACGGCAGGTGCGGATCGGACAGCTCCGGGTGCTCCTTGCGGAGCCGGATCAACTCCCGGTACCAGGAAAGCAGTTCCCGGTGCGGCGACTGCAGGGCCTCGGTCCAGTCCAGGCGCGAGGCGCGCACCGTGTCGACGGACTGCGGGTCGGGCACCTGCCCGGCGTCCCAGCCGTGCTCGGCGAACTCGGCCCGCCGGCCGCGCCGCACCGCCTCGGCGAGCGCAGGATCGGTGTGGTCCGTGAAGTACTGCCACGGCGTGGAGGCACCCCATTCCTCGCCCATGAACAGCATCGGCGTGAACGGGGAGGTCAGCACGAGCGCGGCCGTCGCGGCCAGCATCCCCGGCTCCAGCAGCGCGGAGATCCGGTCGCCGGCCGCGCGGTTGCCGACCTGGTCGTGGTCCTGCGCGTACGCCAGGAAGCGGTGCCCGGGCATCCGCGACGGGTCCAGCGGGCGGCCGTGCCCGCGGCCGCGGAACGCCGACCAGCCGCCGTCGTGCAGCCACACCTGCGTGAGCGTCTTGCCGAGCGTCGCCATCGACCCGAAGTCGCCGTAGTACCCCTGGCGTTCGCCGGTCAGCAGGGCGTGCAGCGCGTGGTGGAAGTCGTCGCTCCACTGCGCGTGGACGCCGTGCCCGCCGTTCTCGCGCGGGGTGACGGTGCGCGGGTCGTTCAGGTCCGACTCGGCGACCAGGAACAGCGGTTTGCCCAGCGCCGCCCCCAGCCGGTCGACGGCGTCGGACAGTTCCTCCAGGAAGTGCACCGCGCGCCGGTCCTCCAGCTCGTGCACGGCGTCCAGGCGCAGCCCGTCGAGGTGGAAGTCGCGCAGCCAGGCCAGCGCGCTGCCGGTCAGGAACGCCCGCACCTCGTCCGAGCCGGGGCCGTCCAGGTTGACCGCGCTGCCCCACGGGGTGTGGTAGCGGTCGGTGAAGTAAGGCCCGAACAGAGGGAGTTGGTTACCGGACGGGCCCAGGTGGTTGTGCACCACGTCGAGGACCACCGCCAGCCCGTGCGCGTGGCACGCGTCGACGAAACGCTTCAGCCCGTCGGGGCCGCCGTACGGCTCGTGCACCGCCCACAGGCACACCCCGTCGTAGCCCCACCCGTGCGTGCCGGGGAACGACGCGACCGGCATCACCTCGACGTGCGTGACGCCGAGCGCGACCAGGTGGTCGAGCCGTTCGACCGCGGCGTCGAAGGTGCCCGCGTCGGTGAACGTGCCGATGTGCAGCTCGTACACGACCCCGCCCGGCAGGGCGCGGCCGTGCCAGGAGCCGTCCGTCCAGGCGAACGCGTCGTGGTCGTACACCCGCGAGGCCCGCTCTGGCCCGTACGGCTGCCACACCGCACGCGGATCGGCCAGCGGCGGACCGCCGTTCAGCGAGAAGGAGTAGTCGGTGCCGGCCCCCAGGGCCGGGGCGTCCAGCCGCCACCAGCCGGGTCCGTCGCCGGGGCGCAGGGCGCGGCGGGCGCCCGCCGCGACCAGTTCGACGGTGTCGGCGTCGGGGGCCCACACGGAGAAGACGGTCACAGGGCGGTCTCCGTTCAGTGCGCGCTGTCTTCGAGCAGGGCCACGGGCAGGCGGGCGAAGACCTCGACGAGCGGCGCGTCCGCGGCGATGCGCCGGCCGGTCAGCAGGTCGTTCCAGGGCCGCCGGTTCCGCGCCCGGCCGGGCCGGGCCGCGCCGAAGTCCGGCAGGTCGAGGCGGGTTCCGCCCCAGCCGCCGCCGGCCGCGAGGCCCACCGGCAGGCGCGTCGCGAGCGCGATCGTGAATCCGCGCCGGACGCCGATCAGATGCGCGGACGCCGGCCCGCGCGCGTGCACCGGCGCGTACCCGCCGCGCGCCCCGAACCCCGCCGGGTCGCGGCGGCGCCAGCGCAGGACCGCCGACGTCACCAGCGCCTTCTCGTCGTCCAGGTCGCGGCACACCCCGCCCGCGTCCAGGTACGCCAGCCGCGCGGCGGCGTCCGTGAAGTCGACCGGAGCGCGGTTGTCGGGGTCCACCAGTGTGCGCAGCACCCCCTCACCCCCCTGGTAGACGTCGGGCACGCCGGGCATGGCCAGTTGAACCAGTTTGGCGCCGAGCGCAACCGCGCGCGCCGGTTCCGCGATTCGTGTCACGAACTCGTCGACGGAAGCGTGCAGTTCGCGGTCGTTCAGGACGGCGCGCAGGTAGTCCTCGGTGGCCTGCTCGTACGCCGCGTCCGGCGCGGTCCACGACGTCGAGCGCGCCGCCTCGCGCATCGCCTTGCGCAGGTACGCCGTCATCCGGTCCGCGTCGACCGGCCACGCGCCCACCAGGGTCTGCCACAGCAGGTAGCCGTCGTACCGGTCGGGGCCGGGGCCCGTGCGGTGCCGCGCCGCGGCCTTGTCCCAGCCGCGCACGGCGGCCGCCCACTCCGCCGGGATCTCGGCGAGTACGGCGAGCCGGGCGCGCACGTCCTCGCTGCGCTTGGTGTCGTGCGTGGACAGCGCGGTCATCGCGTCGGGCCGGGACTCGGCCATCGCGCGGCAGTAGCGGTGGAAGGCCTCGGGCGACAGGCCGGGATCGTCCGGCTCGCCGCCCACCTCGTTGCGCGAACTCAGGACGTACCAGCGGTAGAACGCGCGGTCCTCGACGCCCTTGGCGGCGACCGCGGAGGTGACCTGCGCGAACCGCACGGCGAACTCGGCGCACGGCCGGGCGCCGGGGTGGCCGTCGGGATGGCCGTCGGACGGGGTGTCCGGTCGGGCGTCCGGCGCCGCGTCGGCCTGGCCGCCCGCGGGTTCCGCCTCGTGGCCGAGCGCGACGTCCGCGATCCGCCGCGCGGTGCGCGCCAGCCGGCCCGGCACGCCGGTCAGCGCCTGCGCCATCAGGTCGACGGCGTCCGCGGGGGCCGGCTCGCCGGGCACCACGTACGGCCGGTACACCGGCACCGCGGCCAGCAGCTCGCGCAGCGCGTCGCCGCGGTCGGCCTCGGTGACGCCCGCCTTGTCGAGCACCCGCTCCAGGCGGGCCACCTCGGCGCCGAGGCCCGCGGCCAGCACCTCGCGCTTGCCGTCCAGAGCGACCGGGCCGAAGCCGGCGGTGGCGGCACCGGTCACCTCGCGGTGCAGGGCCCGTAGCGGGTCGGCGCCTGCCGGGTCGGTGAACACCGCGTCGACCCGGCGCAGCGCGTCGTAGCCCGTCGTCCCGGCGCAGTCCCAGTCGGCGGGCAGCCGCTCGTCGCCGGTCAGGATCTTCTCGACGACGATCCACGTGTCGTGCGAGGTCGCCGCGCGCAGCCGGCGCAGGTACCCGCGCGGATCGGCCAGCCCGTCCGGGTGGTCGACCCGCAGGCCCTGGATCAGGCCCTCCCGCACCAGCCGCAGGATCACCGCGTGCGTGGCGGCGAACACCGCCTCGTCCTCCTGGCGCAGCCCGATCAGCGACGTGACGGTGAAGAACCGCCGGTAGTTGCCGCGCAGGTCGCCCTCGTGCCAGTCCGCCAGCCGGTAGTGCTGCGCGTCCAGCGCCTCGTCCAGCGGCAGGTCCGCCGTGCCGTGCCGCAACGGGAAGACGTGCTCGTGGTAGCGCAGCATGCCGTCCTCGACCCGCAGCTGGTCGCCCACCTGGTCGACGGGCGCGCCGAGCACCGGCAGCAGCACGCGGCCGCCCCACGCGTCCCACTCGATGTCGAACCAGCGCGCGTACGGCGACCCGGGCCCCTCCGCCAGCACCGACCAGAACTGCCGGTTGAGCGACGCGGGCGTCGGCAGCGCCATGTGGTTCGGCACGATGTCCACGACGATCCCCAGCCCCGCGTCCGCGGCCTCCGCCGCGAGCACCCGGAACCCGGTCTCGCCGCCGAGCTCCGGCGAGACCAGGCTGTGGTCGATCACGTCGTACCCGTGCGTCGACCCGGGCACCGCCCGCAGGATGGGCGACAGGTACAGGTGGCTGACCCCGAGCGAGGCCAGGTACGGCACGGCGTCCGCCGCCTCGGCGAACCCGAATCCGGGCTGGAGCTGAAGCCGGTACGTGCCGGACGGTACGGCGGGAGGCGTCATGTCCGACGACTGCCCGCCCGGGCCACCCGACACGCCGCATTGGGCCATCCGGATGGCTATGCCCGCCGGATCACCCACGTGGACCAGCCCGGGCGACGTGCACCCGGCGCTAGGGCGTGTCTGGGGGATCTTGCCACCACTCACGCCGCCTGGCACCGCACGCCGGGCCTTGTCCCGGGCCTGGCGCAACGTGAGCGGCACCAAGATCCACCAGATACGCCCTAGGCGCGGGGGCGGCGCAGGAGGGCCATCGCGCGGGCCGGGACGTGCCAGGGTTCGCCGGCCTGGACGACGGGGCGGTCCTTCGGGTCGCGGGTCGCGCAGCCGGCGTCGGCGGTGTCGATCAGGACGGTCCACTGGGCGCCGTGGTTGAGGGGGATGTGGAACGCCAGGTCCTCGTGCGACGCGTTGAACAGCAGCAGGAAGGAGTCGTCCGCGATCGGCTGGCCGCGGTGGTCGGGCTCGCTGATCGCGTTGCCGTTGAGGAAGACCGCCAGCGACTTGGCGGTCGCCTCCCGCCAGTCGGCGTCGGTCATCTCGTCGCCGGACGGCGTGAACCACGCGATGTCGGACAGGTCGTCGTGGGTGCCCTGCACCGGCCGCCCGTGGAAGAACCGGCGGCGCCGGAAGACCGGGTGCTTGTGCCGCAGCCGGGTGAGCATGCGGGTGAACGCGTGCAGCTCGCCGGGCGGGGCGTCCTTGTCGGGCCAGTGCACCCAGGCCAGTTCGCTGTCCTGGCAGTACGCGTTGTTGTTGCCGCCCTGGGTGCGGCCGAACTCGTCGCCGTGCGCGATCATCGGCACGCCCTGCGACAGCAGCAGGGTGGCCATCATGTTGCGCTGCTGCCGGGCGCGCAGGGTGAGCACCGCCGGGTCCTCGGTGGTGCCCTCGGTGCCGCAGTTCCAGGACCGGTTGTAGCTCTCGCCGTCCCGGTTGTCCTCGCCGTTGGCCTCGTTGTGCTTGTCGTTGTAGGAGACGAGGTCGCGCATCGTGAAGCCGTCGTGGCAGGTCACGAAGTTGATGGAGGCGAGGGGCCGGCGCCCGTCGTCCTGGTACAGGTCGGAGGAGCCGGTCAGCCGGGAGCCGAGCTCGGCCAGCGTGCGCTCCTCGCCGCGCCAGAAGTCGCGGACGGTGTCGCGGTACTTGCCGTTCCACTCGGTCCACAGCGGCGGGAAGTTGCCCACCTGGTAGCCGCCCTCGCCGACGTCCCACGGTTCGGCGATGAGCTTGACCTGTGAGACGACGGGGTCCTGCTGGACGACGTCGAAGAACGAGGACAGCCGGTCGACCTCGTGGAACTGCCGTGCCAGGGTGGCCGCGAGGTCGAAGCGGAAGCCGTCGACGTGCATGTCGGTCACCCAGTACCGCAGCGAGTCCATGATCAGCTGCAGCACGTGCGGGCTGCGCATCAGCAGCGAGTTCCCGGTGCCGGTGGTGTCGAGGTAGTACCGCTTGTCGTCGGCGAGCCGGTAGTACGACTGGTTGTCCAGGCCGCGGAACGACAGCGTGGGCCCGAGGTGGTTGCCCTCGGCGGTGTGGTTGTAGACGACGTCGAGGATGACCTCGATGCCGGCCGCGTGCAGCGACTTGACCATCGACCGGAACTCCTGCACCTGCTGGCCGCGCTCCCCGGTCGAGGAGTACGCGTTGTGCGGCGCGAAGAACCCGATGGTGTTGTAGCCCCAGTAGTTGCGCATGCCGAGCCGGGTGAGCCGGTGGTCGTGCACGAACTGGTGCACCGGCATCAGCTCGATCGCCGTGACGCCCAGGTCGACGAGGTGGTCGATGACGACGGGGTGGCCGAGCGCCGCGTAGGTGCCGCGGATCTCCTCGGGCAGGCCCGGGTGCATCTGGGTCAGGCCCTTGACGTGCGCCTCGTAGATGACGGTGTCGTGGTACTCGATCCGCGGCGGGCGGTCGTTGCCCCAGTCGAAGTAGGGGTTCACCACGACCGAGGTGCTCATGTACGGGCCCGAGTCGCCCTCGCCCGGCAGGTCCGGGTGGTCGAACGAGTAGCCGTACACGGACTCGTGCCAGCGCACCTCGCCCGACATCGCCTTGGCGTACGGGTCGAGCAGGAACTTGTGCGGGTTGCAGCGGTTGCCCGAGGCCGGGTCGAAGGGACCCTGGACGCGGTAGCCGTACCGCTGCCCTGGCTGGATGCCGGGCAGGTACGCGTGCCGCACGAAGGCGTCGGTCTCGCGCAGCTCCACCCGGGTCTCGCCGCCGTCGTCGTCGACGAGGCAGAGCCAGACGCGCTGCGCGGCCTCGGAGAACACGGCGAAGTTCGTGCCGGCGCCGTCATAGGTGGCGCCCAGGGGGTACGGGCGTCCGGGCCAGACCTGCATGGGGAACCTGTCGTGTGTCGGTCGTCGGGCCCGCGCCGCCGTGGTCGACGCGCGGACGCGAGCGTGGGCCAGGCCATCCTCGCCTACCACGCCCGCGGTATGCGCGCGTTCCGCGCCGCCTTCCCCCGGATGGGTGGATCCCGTTTCGCGCGGAGGCGTCTTGGGATCCGACGGATCCGGCCGCGGTCGGCCCGCGGTCAGGTCGCGAGCAGACGGCGAGCAGGACGCGAGCAGGCCGCGGTCAGATCCAGTCGAGCAGTTCGGCGGCGAGCAGCTCCTGCCGGCACGGCCACTCCGCCCCGCAGGCGCAGGCGGCGCGGCCGCCGGCGTCGGGGCCGCGGTGGTGCCGTTCGAAGATCTCGGCGACGACGTGCCGGTAGCGGTCGAACTCGTCGTCGACGCCCGTCGCGCGGGCGGTGGTCTCGGTGCTGGGCGTGGCGATCATGGCGACCTCCTGGTGCCACCGATTTGTCTGTCCGTATACACGGGCGGGGGTCGCGCGCGGTTTCATCCGGGCAGGCTTCGGCCGCGACTTGAGGGAGCACCCTCACCGGTCATGCATCGGTCCGTGGACTGCTGGCAATGATTGCCCAGAGAGGCCGAGAAACATCATGATGAAGTGCTCTGGAGGCGACGTGTCGCGGCGATTAAGCCCACCGGACCAAGCCCCGTGCCGGGTCGGATTTCCTTAACTGCGCGTACCGTTGACGCGCGTATACGGCGGGTCGCGCCATCCGACTGAAGTACGCTCAACCGGTTCCGAACCGCGACGGGCGGGGTGCCGACGGAACGACCACGGGGCGACCGGGACACCATCGACGATGCGATCATGCGATTGGGGACGCTGATGACCGACCTGGGCCCGATCCCTCCCACACCGGAGCCGGACGACCTGCCCGACTCCTCGCGTGTGGGACCGGACGGGGCGACCGGGCCGGGGGAGGACGTACCGGACCCCACCGCGCCCGAGGAGCCCGTCCGCGGCCCGGACCCGGCCAACACCCGTGCCGGATACGGCAACCCGCCCCGGGTGCCGCTGCCCGGCCCGCGCAGCGCCGTCGACGACGGCACCCTGCCCCGGCTCGACGGAGGCGGCCCGCCCCCGCCCGGCGGCCCCGGCCCCCTGATGCCCGACCCGTCGGAGCCCGGCGACCTGTCGTGGGCCGAGCACGACTGGGAGGACGCGCTGCTGCGGGCCCGCCGCGCCGGCCGCGCGTACGTCTACCTCAACCTCGTCGAGCAGCGCCTGCGCGCCGTGGTCCGCCAGGTGCTCCAACCGGTCTACGGCACCGCCGACCCGCACTCCGTGCACCTCGGCCACGACGACGGCGCGTGGGTCGTCGCGGCGGCCGGCCCCACCCAGAGCGAGTGGGTCGAACGCGCCGAGGCGGTACGGGAGATGAGCCGCCGCCGCGGCTACATCGTGGACCCCGCCGACGACGACCTGGTGGCCTTTCTGACGTTGCCCCAGCTGCGCGAGCTGGTGGTGCGCAACTGGTGGTGCTTCGCGCCGTACCTGACCGACCGGCGCGCCCTCGAGCGCGCGCTGGAGGAGGTCGAGATCGGCCGGCACATCGTGGCGCGCAACCGTGTGCTGTCGCCGGACGTGCTGCGCCAGGTCGAGCGGGCCTGCACGCGCGTGCTCGCCGAGCTCGACGGGCGGCTCGGCCGGCACGCCGGCGAGCGGCTCGCGCTGGACGCCGTCGAGGAGCTGTTCGCGGGCCGCTACGCCGACCTGGTCGCGGTCTTCCCCGACCGCTCGGCGCTGCAGCGCAAGCTGCCCGTGGCCGACCTGGTCGGCGAGGCGCACACCATCGACGCGATGGGCGTGTCCCTGAACCTGCTGTGCCAGAACTACTCGGGCCGCGAACTGCACCGGCTCACCGCGGCCGGCTGCCGGGTGCGCATGCTGTTCCTCAACCCCGCGGGCGACGCGATGCGCACGCGCGAGAAGGAGGAGGGCGTCAAGCGGGGCATACTGTCGCGCTTGACCACACTCAACATCCTCCACGCCCGCAAGATCCGCGCGAAGCTGGCCGAGCCGAACCGCATCGAGATCCGGGTGTACGAGGAGACGCCGCGGTTCAACGCCTACCTCGTGGACGGCGACGTCGCGGTCGTGCAGCCGTACCTGCGGCGTTCGCGCGGTGTCGAGTCGCCGTCGTTCGTGCTGCGCGCCGAGGCGGACCCGGCGGCTCCGCAGCGCGGCCTGTTCGCCTTGTTCCAGGAGGAGTTCGACCAGTTGTGGGCGGCCGGCAAGCGCACCGCGTGACGGGTGCGCCCGCCGGTTCCGCGCAACGGTCAGACCATCAGGCGGCGGTGGGCAGGTACTTGTAGCCGACCCGGTGGACCGTCGACAGTCGGCGCTTGTGCCGCGTGCCGACCTTGCGGCGCAGCCGAGCGACGTGCACGTCGACCGTGCGGCCCTCGCCGGAGTCCGGGTAGCCCCACACGGCGTCCATCAGTTGGCGGCGCGTGAAGACCCGGCGCGGGTTGCCCAACAGGTGGGCGAGCAGCCCGAATTCGAGGAACGTGAGCTGCAGCGTGCGGCCGTCGACGGTCGCGGTGCGGCCGGCCAGGTCGAGCATCAGACCGTCGTCCTCGAGGACGATGTCGAAGTCGGTCAGCGCGGTCGTGGGCGTGGGCAGGTGCAGAGTGGCGAACGCCATGGCGCGGCGGGTCCCTTCAGGGCGTGCCGCAGGAGCCGATCCGCGGCGGGCGCGCGAAAGCGCGCCCGGCGATCAGGCGTCCGGCGGCGGAAAGTGAACGTGGAAGAGAACGGTCGAAAAGACCAAGGAATCAGACGGCTTGAAGGTGACGAATCGTCAGCAAGCCGGACACACGCAGCTGCACACGCGGCAGTAGTCAACCGCGAGGCGCCGGGTCAGCATCCTCCGTGTCATGACCGTTATCGTACGCGAAACCCCCGCAGGTATGAACCACCGGCCCGTTGCCGTCTCACATCGTGGAGGCAAATCTCAGCTTTCGACCGCCATACGCACGCCCAGTAGCAACAGCACGCCGCCCGAGACCTGTTCGAGGCGCTTGCGGACGTTTCGGCGCGAGATGATCCCGCGCATCCGGCCCACGAACCACACGTACATGCCGTAGTAGCCGATCTCGAACACCGCCCAGACGCCTGCCAGTAGCACCATCGTCGGCAGTTGCGGCGCGCCGGACGGCACGAACTGCGGCAGGAACGACATCGCGAAGACCGCCGCCTTCGGGTTGGCGAGGTTCAGCAACAGCCCGCCGCGGTACGCGGCCCACCCCGTCTTGCCCTCGGCCTCGTCCGACTCGGCCTCGTGCGCCTCGCCCTTGCGGGCCGCGCGCAGTGTCTGGACGCCGAACCACAGCAGCACGACCGCGCCGACGATCCGCATCACGTCGTACGCCACCTGCGACGCCGCGAGCAGCGCGGTCAGCCCGAACGCCGCGCAGACACCCCACACGAACACGCCGGTCTCGTTGCCCAGCACCGTCAGGAAGCCGGCCCGCCTGCTGCGCAGCGACTGCTTGATGATCAGCATCGTGCTCGGGCCGGGAGCGGCCGCGACGATCAGGCAGGCACCGAGGAAGGCGAGCAGCGTGGTCAGCATGGCGCCCATGGTCGGCCGCCTCCGCGGTGCTGTCCACCCAATTGCGCGTCCGGATATGTGCTCACAGCGGGCTCAGAACGCGTGCCAGCGGGCCTCGGTGTCGCCTTCGCGCAGACAGCGCACCCGGTGCTCGAACTCCTCCTCGGCGGCCGGATTGCCCGGCACGTGCTGCGCGACCCAGGCCGTGGCGGCCAGTTCGCGCACGGCGCGGAGCACCGGGTAGCCGTCCCACGCCGTCACGTCGAAGCCGTACTTGTCGGTGAAGCGCTTGACGGAGCCGTCGGGCAGGCCGTAGCGGACCGCCGCCATCGGGGTCAGGATCAGGTCCAGCTCGCGCAGGTCCGACGAGACGTTCTCCAGGTCCAGCAGGTACGCCCGGCCGCCGTGCACGCCGACGTTGCGCAGCAGCGCGTCGCCGTGGATGACGCCCGGCGGGAGCACCGGCACGACCGCGGCGAACGCGGCCTCCAGCGCCTTCTTCCGGTCGAGCAGGAACCGGCGGTCGTCGAGGTGCACCGCGGCGTCCGCCGAGTCCAGCCAGGTCTCGACGAGCCCGAGCGGCTCCCGCGGCGGCAGCGCGAACGGCGGCTCGGGCAGCGCGTGCAGCCGCTTGAGCAGCCGTGCCAGGTCCTTGACGTCGGGCTCCCGCTCGGGCGGCGGCAGCAGCTCCCAGAACGTGACGGGCCGTTCGGCGACCTCTATCGGCTGCTCCGCGACCGCCTCGGCCGGACGCACGGTGGGGAAGCCCAGCCCGGTGAGCCACCGCGCGACCTCGACCTCCCGCGCGGCCCGCGCCATCAGGTGCGCGCCGCGCGCGATCCGGACGACCAGCCCGCCCCGCCGCAACGCGAACACCGCGTTCTCGCCGTAGGCCAGGAGCTCCGCGTCATCCGCCAGCGCGGGGTCGACCCCCGCGCTCAGACAGGCCCGCGCGAGGATGGCGCGCTCGGCCGCGGCAGTATCGATCACGCCAGGGATCCTAACGGCGGTCGGCCGACGACTCGCCGCGGTCCGGCGTCAG
Organism: Yinghuangia seranimata; assembly: GCF_029953285.1. Classification (GTDB taxonomy): domain Bacteria; phylum Actinomycetota; class Actinomycetes; order Streptomycetales; family Streptomycetaceae; genus Yinghuangia; species Yinghuangia seranimata. The sequence continues at coordinate 33,679 of NZ_JASAOI010000005.1, forward strand.
CGATCCGTCAAAGGGCTGAAGGGGTAGGCGCGGCACGGCAGTCGGGGTGGTGCCGGTCACGCGGAGAGCGGGTGGCGCAGCCGGGTGGCCTCGTCGAACCGGTGGAGGGCCAGCGCGGCCAGTTCCGGGGTGTCGCCCAGCGGGGCGGTGACGACGTCGGCGCCGGCGGCCGCGGCCTGGGCGGCGATGCGGTCGGGGAGGAGGCCCGGGGCGAGCATGTAGGTGGCCACGGCGACGCGTTCGGCGCCGGTGTCGCGGAGCGCCCGGACGGCGTCGCCGACGGCGGGGGTCAGGGCCGAGGCGTAGGCCGTGACGACGGAGGACCAGCCGGTGCGGCGCCACGCGCGGGCGACGTCCGTGAGGGCGGCGTTGGCGGCGGGGTCGGTGGAGCCCGCGGAGGCGAGGACGACACCGTACGCGTCGTCGCCGGGCCACACGCCGGCCGCGCGCAGCCGGCGTTCCATGGCCTCGACCAGCAGCGGGTGCGGCCCCAGCGGGGCGGCTTGGCCCACCGTCAGGCGCAGTTGGCGTCCGGCGTCGAGCATCGCCGGGACGTCGTGTTTGGCGTGGTACGCGGCGGACAGCAGCAGCGGCACCGCGACCGCCTCGCGGACGCCGTCGGCGGCCAGCGCGGCGAGCGCGTCCGGCACCCGCGGCCCGCAGTGGTCCAGGTAGGCCACCTCGACCCGCAGCCCCGGGCGGGCGTGCCGCACCCGCGCCGCGAGCGACGCGACGGTCGCCTCGTGGCGCGGGTCCCTGCTGCCGTGCGCGACGGCGAGCAGTGCGGGTGCGGTGGACAACGATCGGTTCCTTGCCTGGTGGTGCCTACTTGTTGACGAGCAGTCCGCGCTGGCGGAGCACGAGCTTCTCCAGCGGGGAGAAGAGCAGCAGGTCGATGCCGATGCCGACGATCAGGATCATGAAGACGGCACTGAGCATCATGGGCATGTCGCCGAGGTCGCGGCCCTGGTTGAGGTACTGGCCGAGACCGTACCCGAGGTCGGGCGACGCGGCGATCAGCTCGGCGGCCATCAGCGAGCGCCAGGTGAACGCCCAGCCCTGCTTGAGCCCGGCGAGGTAGCCCGGCAGCGACGCGGGCAGCAGCACGTGCCACACGCCCAGCAGGCCGGTCGCGCCCAGCACCCGGCCGGCCCGGATGAACAGCGGCGGGACCTGGTCGACGCCCGAGATGATGCCCTGCGCGATCGACGGCACGGCGCCCAGCAGCACGACCGCGTAGATGGCGCTGTTGTTGAGGCCGAACCAGATGACGGCCGGCGGCACCCAGGCGACGGACGGAAGCGACTGCAGCCCGGACAGCAGCGGGCCGATCGCCGCGCGGATCCACTTCACCCGCGCGACGACGAGGCCGAGCGGCGTGGCGATGGCGATCGCCATGACGAAGCCGATCGCGGCGCGTTCGAGGCTGACCCAGAGGATGTCGAGGGTCTCGCCCTCGCGCCAGGTCTTCATGAACGCGTCCCACACGTCCAGCGGACGCGGCAGCGCGTAGTCGGGCTTGATCTCGGCCCAGTAGGCGATCTGCCATACGAGCAGCAGGAACGCGATCGCGAGGGCGGGCGGGAGGACCTTGGAGACCAGGGTCCGCCAGATAGGCGTGCGCTCGGACTCGTAGGTCTCCAGCGCGTCGAGGCCGGCCTCCAGGCCCGCGACGTCCTCGCGGGCACCGGGGGCGTGGTCCTCCGCCTCGGCCGGCTTCGTCAGGTCAGTGCTTGCCATGGCGGCGGATCTCCCCTCGCAGGTGGTCGGTGATCTCGATGGACAGCGCGGACACGTCGGGCGATTCGATGCGGCGCGGCTGCGGGATGTCGATGGTCCACTCGCGCGCGATACGGCCCGGTCGGGAGGACAGCAGCACGACGCGCTGCGCCAGCCGCACCGCCTCGCGCACGTTGTGCGTCACGAACACGACCGAGCGGCCGGTGTCGGCCCAGATGCGGGTGAGTTCGTCGTGGAGGACGTCGCGGGTGATGGCGTCGAGCGCGGCGAACGGCTCGTCCATCAGCAGCACGTCGCCCGACTGCGCGAGCGCGCGGGCGAGCGCGACGCGCTGCCGCATACCGCCGGACAGCTCGTGCACGCGCTTGTCGTACGCGGTGTCCAGGCGCACCAGCGCGAGCAGCTTCTCCGCCTCGGCGCGGCGCTGGTCGCGCGGCACGCCGCGCAGCTTGAGCGCGAGTTCGATGTTCTTGCCGGCCTTGAGCCACGGGAACAGCGCGTGGTCCTGGAACATCAGCGCGGGGCGGCCGCTCTTGAGGTCGATGGTGCCGGCGCTGGGCTTGTCGAGGTTCGCGATGAGGTTGAGGAGCGTGGACTTGCCGCACCCGGACGCGCCGAGCAGGCAGACGAACTCGCCCGGCTTCACGGTGAGGTCGATGCCGTCGAGGACCGGCGCGCCGCCGCGGCCGAAGCTCTTGCTCACGTTGGACAGGCGGACGGCGTAGGCGTCGTCGTTCCCGCGCGCGGTGCGTGCGGCGTCGACCGCCGTGGCGGCCGCCGTCACCGGCTGCTCGTGCACTGTCTGGGACATCGCGTCCACCCTTCCCGGTGGTCGTCCTTGCTGGAACTGCGCTGGTCGTCGTGTGGACGACGCCGGGGCGGGGCCTTTTGGGCCCCGCCCCGAGCCGTGTCTACTTCTTGCCGAGCCCCGCGTCGTTCACGGCCGGCTTGCCGCCCGCGGCGAGGAGCTTGTTGAGGATCGTCAGGTCGTAGATGCCCTTGATGTCCGCGTCCTTGGTGACGCCGACCTTGACACCGTCGTCCTTGAGCTTGAGCAGCGAGGCGGCCAGCGGGTCGTTGGTGACCTCGATGTTCTTCCACGCGGCGTCGATGACCGCGGGCGGAAGACCCTTCTGGGTGAAGGCCGTCAGCTGGTCGTTGACGTCGGCCTTCGCCTTGTCCGGGTTGGCGTTGATCCAGTCCGTCGTGGCGAGCTGGCCCTTGACGAGCGCCTCGACGGTGTCCGGGTGGTCCTCGAGGAACTTCTTGCGGACGACCAGGTTCGTGGTGACGAACTTGCCCTCGGGCCACAGCGTGCGCTCGTCGACCAGCACCTTGGCGCCGGCCTCCTGGACGAGCCGGGTCGCCCACGGCTCGGGCAGCCAGCCGCCGTCCAGCTCACCGGTCTTGAACAGCGCCAGCGTCTGCGCGTTGTCGGTCGGGACGATGCTGACGTCGCCGCCGCCCTTGGTGTCCGTGCTCAGGCCCTGGGCCTTGAGCCAGGCGCGGACCGCGACGTCCTGCGTGCCGCCGAGCTGCGGCGACGCGATCTTCTTGCCCTTGAGGTCGGCCGCCGAGTTGATGCCCGGCTTGACGACGAGCGAGGCGCCGCCGGACGTCGTGCCCGCGACGATGCGCAGCAGGTCGCCGTTCGTCGACGTGAAGCCGGAGATCGACGGGTTGGGGCCGATGTAGGTCGCGTCGATCGAACCGCCCTTGAGCGCCTCGATCGCGGCCGGGCCGGCGTTGAAGACCTGCGTGCTGATCTTCGTGCCGCCGAGCTCCTTGGCGTAGAAGCCCTCCTTGAGGCCGACCAGCGGAGTCGCGTGCGTGACGTTCGCGAAGAAGCCGAGCCGGAGCTCGGAGGCCGAGGTGCCCTTGGCCGAGGACGAGGCCGCGCCGGGGCTCTGGGCACCGGCGGCGGGCTGCGTCTTGTCGTCCTTCTTGTCGCTGCCGTAGCCGCACGCGGTGGCGAGCGCGAGCAGCGGAACGATCGCGAGGGATATGACGGTTTGTGCGGATCTGCGGCGCGAAAAACGGGCAGCGGGCATGAGGGACCTTCCCTGGGAAGCCGTGCAGGGGCACGGAGTTCGGCGTACAGCGGACGGGCTGTGCTACGGATGGCAGCCGGAGCCGGGTTCGGCTACAGACATCGCTCCGTAGCGGAGTCCGTCTCACCGCCTCGCCGTCCCTGGTCGACGAACGCCGGACCGGCCATGCCCGCGGTGAGCGTGGAGCCGTCGGCCTCGTCGATGAGGAGGAAGGACCCGGTGCGGCGTCCGGCCGCGTACGGGTCGAGCGCCAGCGGCTGCGCGGTCCGCAGCACGACGTGCGCGATGTCGTTGGGGTGCAGCTCGCCCGGCGAGGACTGCCGCTCCAGCGACTGGATGTCGACGCGGTAGGGGATCTCCTTCACGATCGCCTTCACCGTGCGGGTGGTGTGCTTGAGCAGCACCCGGTCGCCGGGCCGCAGCGGCTTGTCGGCGACGTGGCACACGGTGGCCTCGATGTCCTGCGTCGCGACCGGTGCGGCCTCGGCGGGCGCGATCAGGTCGCCGCGCGAGACGTCGACGTCCGACGACAGCCGGATCGTGACCGACTCGCCGGCCTGCGCACGGTCCACGGTGGTGCCGAGCCGGTCGATGCCCTCGATGGTCGAGTGCGCGCCGGAGGGCAGCACCACGACCGGGTCGCCGGTGCGGAACACGCCCGACGCGACCTGGCCCGCGTAGCCGCGGTAGTCGCGGAACTCGTCGTCGCTCTGCGGGCGCAGCACGTACTGCACCGGGAATCGCCCGTCGGCGTGCTCGTCCTGGCCGCCGGTCTCGACGGTCTCCAGGAACTCCAGGAGCGTCGGGCCGCCGTACCAGTCCATGTGCGCGGACGGGTCCACCACGTTGTCGCCGCGCAGTGCGGAGACCGGGATGGTGGTGACGTCCGGGACGCCCAACTCGCGGGCGAACGCGGTGAACTCGTCGGCGACCGCGGCGAACACGCTCTCGTCGTAGTCGACCAGGTCCATCTTGTTGACCGCGAGCACGACGTGCGGCACGCGCAGCAGCGCCGCGACGGCGGCGTGCCGGCGGGTCTGCTCGACGACGCCGTTGCGCGCGTCCACCAGCACGACCGCGAGCTCGGCGGTCGACGCGCCGGTCACCATGTTCCGGGTGTACTGCACGTGCCCGGGGGTGTCGGCGAGGATGAACCGGCGCTTGGCGGTGGCGAAGTAGCGGTACGCCACGTCGATGGTGATGCCCTGCTCGCGCTCGGCGCGCAGGCCGTCGGTCAGCAGCGCGAGGTCGGCCTCCTCCATGCCGCGGTCGCGGCTGACCCGCTCGACGGCCTCGAGCTGGTCGGAGAGCACCGACTTCGAGTCGTGGAGCAGGCGGCCGACCAGCGTGGACTTGCCGTCGTCGACCGAGCCCGCGGTCGCCAGGCGCAGCAGGCCGACAGAAGCGTCCGCCTCCGCGTGCTCGGCGGACCCGTTGATCTGACTGGTCATCTCTAGAAATATCCCTCGCGCTTGCGGTCCTCCATCGCGGCCTCGGACAGCTTGTCGTCCGCGCGCGTGGCACCCCGTTCGGTCAGTCGGCTCACCGCGATCTCGGCGATCACCTCGGCCACCGTGGCGGCCGGGGACTCCACCGCCCCCGTACAGCTCATGTCGCCGACGGTGCGGTAGCGGACGACGCGGCGCTCGAGCTTCTCGTCGCCCTTCGGGCCGCCCCAGTCGCCGGGGGCCAGCCACATGCCGCTGCGCTGGAACACCTCGCGCTCGTGCGAGAAGTAGATCTCCGGGAGGGGGATCTCCTCGCGCTCGATGTACTGCCACACGTCCAGCTCGGTCCAGTTGGACAGCGGGAACACGCGCACGTGCTCGCCGACCCGGTGCCGGCCGTTGTACAGGTTCCACAGCTCGGGGCGCTGGCGGCGCGGGTCCCACTGGCCGAACTCGTCGCGGAGCGAGAAGACGCGCTCCTTGGCGCGGGCCTTCTCCTCGTCGCGGCGGCCGCCGCCGAACACCGCGTCGAAGCGGTTCTTCTCGATCGCGTCGAGCAGCGGCACGGTCTGCAGCGGGTTGCGCGTCCCGTCGGGGCGCTCCTGCAGGCGGCCGTTGTCGATGAACTCCTGCACGTGGCCGACGAACAGCCGCAGCCCGTGCTCGGCGACCGTGCGGTCGCGGTACTCGATGACCTCGGGGAAGTTGTGCCCGGTGTCGACGTGCAGCAGCGCGAACGGGATCTGCGCCGGCCAGAACGCCTTGCGCGCCAGGTGCAGCATGACGATCGAGTCCTTGCCGCCGGAGAACAGGATCACCGGCCGCTCGAACTCGCCCGCGACCTCGCGGAAGATGTGCACGGCCTCGGCCTCGAGCGCGTCGAGGTGGCTGAGCGCGCCGGGCGCGGAAAGCTCTACCGCGGTTGTCACTTCCGCCTCCTGGGTGCCGTCGGGGTCGATCCGGTCTGTGCCGCGCGGGTTCGTGGTGCCATCAGTGGATCCCGCACTCGGTCTTGTTGCGTCCGGCCCAGCGGCCGGCGCGGGCGTCCTCGCCGGGGGCGACCCGGCGGGTGCACGGCTCGCAGCCGATCGAGCCGTAGCCGTCCATCAGCAGCGGGTTGGTCAGCACGCCGTGCTCGAGGACGTAGGCGTCGACCTGGTCCTGGTCCCAGCGCGCGATCGGGGAGATCTTGACCTTGCGCTTCTTGGCGTCCCAGCCGACGACCGGGGTGTCCGCGCGCTCGGGGGAGTCGTCGCGGCGCAGGCCGGTCGCCCACGCGTCGTAGCCGTCCAGCGCGGTGGCCAGCGGCGCGACCTTGCGGAGCGCGCAGCACAGGTCGGGGTCGCGGTCGTGGAGCTTGGGGCCGTACTCGGCGTCCTGCTCGGCGACCGTCTGGCGCGGGGTGAGCGTGATCAGGTTGACCGGGTAGACGGCGGCGACCGCGTCGCGGGTGCCGATCGTCTCGGCGAAGTGGTAGCCGGTGTCGAGGAACACGACGTCGATGCCCGGCTGGACGCGCGAGGCGAGGTGCGCCACGACGGCGTCCTCCATCGACGAGGTGACGCACCAGCGGGAGCCGAAGTGCTCGGACGCCCAGCGCAGGATCTCCTGCGCGGTCGCGTCCTCGAGCTCGCGTCCGGCGTTCAGGGCGAGCTGCTCCAGCGCCTCGGCGGTGTAGGTCGCGGTCATCTCGTCCTCCTCTCGTGGTCCGAACGGGTGAACATGCGGCCGAGTTGGCACCTTGGCGACTCGACCGGGCTAGCGTCGTGTGTGGCCGCCGGGCTGGCGGTGGCGGCCTGTGGAGCTGATGTAAGACCGCGGCGAGGGGTCCTCTCGACCGGGGCTGTCGGCGTCGAAGCAGGAAGGCCGACGGGCGACCGTCGGGCTCGTCGGCTCCGTGCCGGCGAGGAGGTCAATGCCCCTCCTTCGCGGTCGGCTGCGAGGGCGAAAGGACCAGACCGACGAACCTCAGGCCGAACACTCGGCGGCAGGCACCGCACAACCAGGTGCCATGCCCGTCTTCGTGCGGCCTGAGGTCTTCGTCGCCGCAGTAGGGGCAGTAGAACGGCACCGCCCGCTGCGTCCCTTCGCCGACATTGCTCATGAGAGATCGGCCTCCGTGGCACGCGCCGCCCACTGCGCGAAACGCTCGCCGTCGGTGCGCTGCTCCTCGAAGTTGCGGACGACGCGCTCGACGTAGTCCGGCAGTCCGGCGGCGGTGACCTTCAGGCCGCGGACCTTGCGGCCGAAGCCCGGGTCGAAGCCGAGGCTGCCGCCCAGGTGGACCTGGTAGCCCTCGACCTGGTTGCCCTCGTCGTCCAGGACCAGCTGGCCCTTGAGGCCGATGTCGGCGACCTGGATGCGGGCGCAGGCGTTCGGGCAGCCGTTGATGTTGATGGTGAGCGGCTGGTCGAAGTCCGGGAGGCGCTGCTCCAGTTCCTCGATCAGCGTCTGGCCGCGGCCCTTGGTCTCGACGATCGCGAGCTTGCAGAACTCGATGCCGGTGCAGGCCATCGTGCCGCGCCGGAACGGACTCGGGTTGACCCGCAGGCCGAGCGCCTCCAGGCCCTCGGTCAGCGACTGCACCTGGTCCTCGGCCACGTCGAGGATGAGCATCTTCTGCTCGACGGTGGTGCGGACCCGGTCCGAGCCGTGCGCCTCGGCGAGGTCGGCGATCTTGCCGAGCGTCGCGCCGTCCACACGGCCCACGCGCGGCGCGAAGCCGACGTAGAACTTGCCGTCGTTCTGCGGGTGGACGCCGACGTGGTCGCGCCAGATGCCGCTGGGCTGCTCGGGCGCGGGGCCGTCGACCAGCTTGCGCTTGAGGTACTCGTCCTCGAGGACCTGGCGGAACTTCTCGGGGCCCCAGTCGGCGACGAGGAACTTCAGGCGCGCGCGGTTGCGCAGCCGGCGGTAGCCGTAGTCGCGGAAGATGCTGATGACGCCTTCCCAGACGTCGGGCACCTCCTCGAGCGGCACCCAGGTGCCGAGCCGGACCGCGAGCTTCGGGTTGGTGGACAGGCCGCCGCCGACCCACACGTCGAAGCCGGGACCGTGCTCGGGGTGGTTGACGCCGACGAACGAGATGTCGTTGATCTCGTGGGCGACGTCGAGCAGCGGCGAGCCGGAGATCGCCGACTTGAACTTGCGGGGCAGGTTCGAGTACTCGGGCTTGCCGATGTAGCGGCGGTTGATCTCGTCGACCGCCCACGTGCCGTCGATGATCTCCTCGGCGGAGATGCCGGCGACCGGCGAGCCGAGCACGACGCGCGGCGTGTCGCCGCACGCCTCGGTGGTGGAGAGGCCGACGCCCTCGAGGATCTTCCAGATCGCGGGGACGTCCTCGATGCGGATCCAGTGGTACTGGACGTTCTGCCGGTCGGTGACGTCGGCGGTGCCGCGGGCGTACCGCTCGGAGACCTCGGCGACCGCGCGCAGCTGCGCGAGGTTCAGCCGGCCGCCGTCGACGCGGACGCGGAGCATGAAGTACTCGTCGTCGAGCTCGTGCGGCTCGAGGACACCGGTCTTGCCGCCGTCGATCCCCGGCTTACGCTGGGTGTACAGACCCCACCAGCGCATCCGGCCGCGCAGGTCGCTGCCGTCGATCGAGTCGAAGCCTCGGTGCGCGTAGATGTTCTCGATACGCGCGCGGACGTTGAGGCCGTCGTCGTCCTTCTTGAACTGCTCATTGGCGTTGAGCGGCTCGCGGTGGCCGAGCGCCCACTGCCCCTCGCCGCGATGGCGTGAGGTCTTGCGGGGTCCGGCGGCCGAGGAGGAGGTGGCCATGGGGCGTCCTTTGACGGGGTGTCAGGTGGACGCGCGCCGCACGTGGCGGTCCCGCTCCGCGCCGGATGAGGGCGCAAGGACGCAGGCTGCCGGTACGACCGCGCGCCCGGCAGCGAATGGTGCGGGCGGGGGTCTCAGACCGGCATACAGAAGGCGCTGGACATACGTCCGAGGTCGACATGCAGTCGACCAACGAGGGCGATTCCGGCGCGAGACATGCCGAAAGTTTGGCGGAGAGTCGCCAAAGCGTCCATCTTCGTCCGCGATACGAACGCGGATCTCAGAATGTGGGCAGCGAGTCTTGCCATGTGGGATGGATGCCCATGAACGGGTGCCCGGAGTTGCGGATGCGGTGCGTTTGGTTACCGTACGGAAGGCCTGCGAGTGGTGAGGAGCTGATGGACGTGTCCGGAGACCTGCTGGACCGGCCGCCGTGCCGGCCTGACGTCGAGGTGTCTGGCGCCGAGGCGACCCCCGCCGAGCGCGAGGCGTCGGTCGAAACCCTGCGCTATGCCATCAACGGGTTCCTGGCCGCGGTCCGCGCCGACCGGGCCGCGCGCACGGCGGGCGCCGACTCGCCACAGGTGCAGCGGCACCGCGTGCTGATGACGCTCGCCGACGAGCTCGACCTGGACGCCGCGACCCTGGCCACCGTGGTGGGCATGCCGCTCTCCCAGGTGAGCGGGCTGCTGACCGTCATGGGGCGCGAGGGCCTCGTGGAAGGCGTGCGCCCGGGCCGCGGGCGCGGCGCGACGGTGACCCGGCTCACCCCGGCCGGACTGCGCGCGCTCGACGAGCTGGACACCGGCTTCCGGCGGCACTGGGAGGCGGTCGTCGAGGACCTGCCGGCCGAGGACCTGCGCACGGCCGCGCGGGTGATCAGCCGGCTGACCGGGGTCATCGTCCCGTCGCGGTGAGCCGTGCGCCGGCTCCCGGTGCTGCTGGTGCTTCTGGTGCTTGCGCTGCTGCGGCTCATCCCGTCGCGAGCCGGGGCCGGGCCCGGTCCACGATGGAGCGCGCGGCAACGCCCTTGGGGAGCGTGCCGAACATCAGGCCGCCCTCGCCGCCGAGCCGGGACGCGCAGAACGCGTCCGCGACCTCGGGCGGCGCCCAGCGCAGCAGCAGCGAGCCGGACAGCAGCAGCGCCATCCGCTCGGTCAGCCGCCGGGCCCTGACCTCGACGCCGTCCAGGTCCGCCAGCTCGACCAGGAAGTCCTTGACCGCCGCGTCGAACCGGTGGTCGGCGCCGCGCGCCACGCCGATCTCGCGCAGGAACGCGTCCAGGCAGGCCGGCTCGCGGCGCAGCGCACGCAGCACGTCGAGGGCCTGGACGTTGCCCGAGCCCTCCCAGATCGCGTTGACGGGGGCTTCCTTATATATGCGCGGCATGCCGCTGTCCTCGACATAGCCGTTACCGCCGAGGCACTCCATCGCCTCCGCGGCGACCGCGATACCGCGCTTCGTCGTCCAGTACTTGGACACGGCGACCGCAATGCGGAACAGCGCCTGCTCGCCCGGGTCCTCCGAGCGGTACGCCGCGGCCAGCCGCAGCGCCAGCAGCGTCGTCGCCTCCGACTCGACCGCCAGGTCGGCCAGCACGTTCGTCATCAGCGGCAGGTCGACCAGGAGCTGCCCGCCGACCCGCCGGTGCGCGGCGTGGTGGGTGGCCTCGGCCACTGCCTTCCGCATCAGCGCGGCGGAGCCGATCGTACAGTCGAGCCGGGTGGCCGCGACCATGTCGATGATCGTCCGGACGCCCCGGCCCTCGTCGCCGAGCCGCCGCGCCCACGTGCCGTCGAACTCGACCTCCGACGACGCGTTCGAGCGGTTGCCCAGCTTGTCCTTGAGCCGCTGCAGCTGGAAGACGTTCCGCGAGCCGTCCGGCAGCACCCGCGGCACCAGGAAGCACGTCAGCCCCCCGGGCGCCTGCGCGAGCACCAGGAACACGTCGCACATCGGTGCCGAGCAGAACCACTTGTGCCCGGTCAGCAGGTACTCGCCGTCGGCGGCCAGCGGCACCGCCTCGGTGGTGTTGGCGCGCACGTCCGTGCCGCCCTGCTTCTCCGTCATGCCCATGCCGGCCAGGCAGCCGGGCTTGTCGCCCGGCGGGACCAGGAGCTGGTCGCCGTACACCGTCGAGGTCAGCCGCGGCTCCCACTCGGCGGCCAGCGCCGGGTCGGTGCGCAGCGCCGGGACGGCGGCGTACGTCATGGAGACCGGGCAGCCGTGGCCGCCCTCGGCCTGGCTCCAGGTCAGGAAGCCCGCCGCGCGGAGCACGTGCGCGGCCGGCTGCGTGCCGGGCTCCTTGGCCGCCCACGGGGTGCCGGCCAGTCCGTACGACAGCGCCGTGCGCATCAACTGGTGCCAGGCCGGGTGGAAGTCGACCTCGTCGGCGCGGTTGCCGTAGCGGTCGTGGGTTCTCAGGACCGGCGTGTGGGTGTTGGCCTCGCGGGCCCACTCCTGCGCGGTCGCGGAGCCGGCCAGCGCGCCCAGCTCGTGCAGCCGTTCGAGGTCCGCCCCGGGGGCGTGCCGGCGGACGGCTTCGACAAGTGCCACATCTGTACCGAAGACGTCGTAGTCGGTCAGCGGCGGAGGCTGGTTGAGGACGACGTGGGTAGGACGGCCCATTCCCGATACTTTAGAACCGTGGCAGCGGACAAGAAAGAACGGTCGCCGGTCCGCGGTCCCGGCCGCATCCGGTTGCGCAGCGCGCTCTGGCGGATAGTCCGCGAGACGTTCATCTCGTGCTTCAACCACCGGGTGACCGGCCTGGCCGCCGAAGCCGGCTTCTTCATGCTGCTCTCACTGCCGCCACTGCTGCTCGGCCTCGCCGGCACCATCGGATACCTGTCGGGCCCGCTCGGCCAGGACACCGTCTCCGGCTTCAAGCAGGACATCATCGACGCGAGCGGCAGCGTCCTGTCGCAGAAGAGCGTCAACCAAGTCGTGGTGCCGCTGGTCAACGACGTCTTCGCGTCGGGCCGCGCGGACATCATCTCGGTCGGCTTCGTGATCGCCCTGTGGTCCGGGTCACGCGCGCTCAACGTCTACGTCGACACGATCACGATCATGTACGGGCTGTCGGGCAAGCGCGGCATCATCCGCACCCGCATGCTGTCCTTCACGCTGTACGTCGTCGGCCTGCTGCTCGGCATGTTCCTCATCCCGCTGCTGCTGGCCGGCCCCGAACTCGTGGTCAAGGCGTTCCCGCACTTCGCCGGGACCGTGCACATCCTGTACTGGCCGGTGCTGGTCATCCTCTCGGTGTGCTTCCTCACGACGCTGTACCACGTGTCCGTGCCCGTGCGGACGCCGTGGCGCGAGGACATCCCGGGCGCGCTCGTCGCGCTGCTGCTGTGCATCCTCGGCAGCTTCCTGCTGCGCGTGTACCTCGCCACCACCATCGACGGCGCCACCGTCTACGGCTCCCTCGCGGCACCCGTCGCGGTCCTGGTGTGGATGTACTTCGCCGCCATGGCCATCCTCATCGGGGCGGCCATCAACGCCGCCATCGACCAGGTGTGGCCCAGCCAGGAGACCGCGCAGGCCCGCGCCGAGGTCGAGAAGGAGCGGGTGGCCGCGGAGATCGCGTCCGCGATGGAGTCCATCCGGCGCGCCGGACGGCACCGCGGCCTGCCCGGCGACTGGATCGAGGGCGACCACACCGACGACACCGTCGACCTCATCGCCCCCGGCGGCGGCGACCCCGACGAGCCGCCGGCCGAGTTCCCCGAGCGGTGGGCCAACTACGCGCCGCAGCGCGGTGCCGGGCGCACCGAGCCGCGCAACGGCAGCCACCGGCACGACCCGGGCTCGCCGCCGGTCCAGCTGCCCACCGGCACGACGCCGCCGGGACTTTCCCTCGACGAGCAGCTGTGGCCTCCGGTCGGACGACCGGGCGGGCCCGACGAGCACGCACGGAACGAAAACCGCTAGAGCGGGCCGCGGCGGGTCCCGTAGGCTGTGCGACGACGCGCGTGGTGATCGTGGACCGCGCGCCCGTGGGAAGTAGCGCGACGAACGCCCGAGCCGTGCGCCGGGCCCGAGGAGGAGGTGGAGACCGTGATGGCCAACGTCACCTGGACTGTGGCAGCCGCCCGTGTCGGCCGCCCCGCATCCGCGTCCGCATTCCTCCGGGTCCCGGCCGCCTGCTGATCGGCTCGTCTTCGACCGCCTGATCCAGGCCTGGCTTTCGCGGGACCCGCACCCGAAGGGTCTCCACCAACCTTGAACACCGAAAGCACTTTCGGTTCCGCTTTTCCGTTTTCCAACGTTTCCACCGCTTCCACCGCTTCCACCGTTTTCGCTGGCCTCACCGCGCTGGGCTGGGACGCCGACCGCGACGCGGAGTTCGCGCCGTACGCCGAACGCGGCCTGACCGTCGGGCGGGTGTCGCGGGTCGACCGCGCCACTTGCGACGTCGTGACCGGCGCCGGCGTCCTGCGCGCCGCGTACGGGCCCGGCGAACCGCCGTGCACCGGGGACTGGGCCGTCGTCGACCCCGCGCGTGAGCCCGTTGCGGTCCACGCGCTGCTCGACCGGCGTACCGCTTTGACCCGGTCGTTCGCCTCCGGCGCGTCGCTCGGACAGGTGCTGGCGGCCAACGTCGACACCGTGCTGATCGTCGTACCGCTCGACGTCGAACCGAACCTGGGACGCGTCGAACGACTGCTCACCGTGGCGTGGGACTCGGGCGCGCAGCCCGTCGTCGTGCTCACCAAGGCCGACACGGTCGACGACGCCGACGAGGTCCGGGCCGACGTCGAAACCGCCGCGCCGGGCGCCGACGTGGTCGTCGTCAGCGCGGTCACCGGTGAGGGCGTCGACGTCCTGAGCGCGATCGCCGGCGGGGGCCGCACGCTGGCCCTCATCGGCACCTCGGGCGCCGGCAAGTCGACCCTGGCCAACGCCCTGACCGGCGCCGACCTCGCGACCAACGAGACCCGCCAGGACGGCAAGGGCCGCCACACCACCACGTGGCGCGAACTCCTGCCGCTGCCGGGCGGCGGCGTCCTCGTCGACACCCCGGGGCTGCGCGGCATCGGCCTGTTCGACGTCAACGACGGCCTCGAACTCGCCTTCGCCGACGTCGAAGCCCTGGCCGAACACTGCCGCTTCACCGACTGCGGCCACGACACCGAACCGGGCTGCGCGGTCCAGACCGCGGTCGAAACCGGCGAACTCCCGTACCGCCGCCTGGAGAGCTACCGCAAGCTCCGACGCGAGGCCGACTGGATCGCCTCCCGGACGGACTACCGGCTGCGCGCCGAACGGTCGCGGCAGTGGAAGGTGATCCACAAGGAGATGCGGCGTAACCCGTCGCCGAAGAAGTAGCCGACGGGGGCGCAGGGCTGATGAGCCGCTGACAGGCCAGTGCGGTTGCGGCGTGGAGACCTCCTGCCATGCACGGTCCCCTGGCCTGTCTGCCGGCGGCGGCCATCTCCCCCTCCCGATTCTTGATGGTCCGCGCGGCCGAACGGCTGTCAAGGCGCGGTGGGGCCAGACCTGTTCATGCGGCCTCGACCCGGTTCGAGGGGGCGCCTTGACAGCCGCCCGGCCGCGCTAAGAACCTCGGCAACTATCGGGAGGGGGAGGCGGTGTGGAGGCGCATCGGGTGCCTTGCGTTGCCGCCCTGCGGTCCCAGCGTGGTGCCCGCGACCGGTCTTGACGACCCATGACCCACCCTCACCAGGCCCATATCGGACCAAATGCGGGCATTGTTTCGCTGATTCCCTATTGGCTTTCCGTCAAGAGGCGGATGTGGCAACACATTGCCCGATCCGTCACACGAAAAAGGTTTTCAGTAAGCCTCGGTGGCCGCAGCCCCTCGACCGACCCGCCGGCACGGCCCCGCGTCCGACCGGCACCGCCCGCCCCACCACGCTGGGACCGCAGCCCGGCAGCGCGAACCCGGACACGCGCGCCTTCACACCCCGCGCCCCTCCCGATAGCTGCCGGGTTGTCTGCGCGGACGGGCGGCTGTCAAGCCGCCCCCACCAGCACGTGACAGGCCACCTTTTGATGACCGGTTCATCGCGGCTTGACAGTCGTTCGGCCGCGCGGACCATCAAAAGTCGGGAGGGGCGCCAGGACACCGCCGGCAGCCAGGTCAGGAACGGTGCATGGCAAGCGACTTCCACGCCGCAACGGCACGGGTGGGAACCGGGCGGGGCGATCGCGGGCTCTCTGTGCGTACCGGGTTGGATGGTGCCTTGGGGACAGGGCGACTGGAGGGGCGAGCATGGCGCAGGGGAATCCGTTTGCGGCGGGTGGCGGGCAGGGGGATCAGGGGCCGCCGCCTGGGCATAGGCGGGATTGTCGGGCGCCTTATCGGAACCCCTGTGAGCGGCCGTGCAATCGCGACGACGATGACGACGACGGTGTGCTCGACGCGGTGATGGACAGCGTCGGTGACGGCGGTGGCGGGTCGGACGGCGGCGGGTTCGGGGGCGGCTCCGGCGGCGGGTCCGGCGGTGGGCGTGGGGGGCGTGACGGTCGGGACGGTGATGGCTGGCCTGGCGGTGGTGGGGGGAACTCCGGGTCGGACGGGATCGGCGGCTCCGGCGGGTCCGGGCGTGGGTCCGGCGGTGGGGACAAGGACGGCTGCGGCTGCATGCCCGGTGGCAAGGGCGGCGGTTCGGGGCGGGGTGGTGGGGACAAGGACGGGTGTATGCCCGGCGGCGGCGGCGGTGGTGGCCGCGGTGGCGGTGGCGGTGGGGGCGACGGGTGTGGGCGCGGTGGTGGCGGTGGGGGTGGAGGCGGCGACGGTTGTGGGGGGTGTGACGTTTGTCTGCTCCGCATCGTGCTGGTCCTGCCGGTCGTGGTTCTCTGGTCGGCGCTGCGCGCGCTGGTCGGGCGGCCGGGGCGTAGGCCCGTCGCGACGCTGTCGGCGGTCGACCGGGCGGAGCCCGAAGGCCGGGCAGCCCGCACGTTGTTCCGGGCGGTGCGCTGGTACCGGCTGTCGGTCAGCCCCCGCACGGAGCCGGTGTGCCGCTACACGCCGACCTGTTCGACGTACGCCGCCACCGCCCTGACCCGGCACGGCGCGTTGCGCGGCAGCCGGCTCGCGGCGCGCCGGTTGTCCCGGTGCAACCGCCACCACCCCGGCGGCCACGACCCGGTGCCCTCGTAGGGCCGGGGGCGGGTCGCGGGTGTGGTCCGCCCCAGTGCGTTCGCGCCGGGGCAGACAGCGGCCTGTACCGAGTGGTAGCAAAGGGGGCGACAGGGTCGTTCTGGTGCGGCCCGTTCCGTTCCGCCGGACGACGGCGGCCGACCGGGAGGCAGACTGGCATGGCCCTCGCGCCGATCGACCCGAAGGACCCGCTGGGCATCGACGACCTGTTCGACGCCGAGGAGCTGGCGGTGCGCGACACCGTTCGGCGCTTCTGCGCCGAGCGGGTCACACCGCATGTCGCCGGCTGGTTCGAGCGCGGCGAGCTGCCGACGGTGCGCGAGCTGGCCGTCGAGCTGGGCCGCATCGGTGTGTTCGGCATGCACCTGGAGGGCTACGGCTGCGCGGGCGCGAGCGCCGTGCAGTACGGGCTCGCGTGCCTGGAGCTGGAGGCGTGCGACTCCGGCCTGCGTTCGCTGGTGTCGGTACAGGGTTCGCTGGCGATGTACGCGATCCACCGGTTCGGCTCCGAGGAGCAGAAGCAGGCGTGGCTGCCCCGCATGGCAGCCGGTGAGGCGCTGGGCTGCTTCGGCCTGACCGAGCCCGACGTCGGCTCGGACCCGGCGTCGATGCGCACGCACGCGAAGCGCGACGGGTCGGACTGGATCCTCAACGGCCGCAAGATGTGGATCACCAACGGCTCGGTGGCGTCCGTCGCCGTGGTGTGGGCGCGCACGGACGAGGGCGTGCGCGGCTTCGTCGTGCCGACGGACACGCCGGGCTTCGCGGCGCACGACATCCACCACAAGATGTCGCTGCGCGCGTCGGTCACCAGCGAGCTGGTCCTGGACGACGTACGGCTGCCCGACAGCGCCGTCCTGCCCGAGGTCGTCGGCATGCGCGGCCCGCTGACCTGCCTGAACGAGGCCCGCTACGGCATCGTGTGGGGCTCCCTCGGTGCGGCCCGCACCTGCCTGCAGGCCGCGCTCGACTACGCCGCGACGCGCGAGCAGTTCGGCAGGCCGATCGCCGGGTTCCAGCTCACCCAGGCGAAGTTCGCCGACATGGCCGTCGAACTGCACAAGGGCCTGCTGCTCGCGCTGCACCTGGGGCGGCGCAAGGACGCCGGGACGCTGCGTCCCGAGCAGGTCAGCTTCGGCAAGCTCAACAACGTGCGCGAGGCGATCGAGATCTGCCGCACCGCGCGCACGATCCTGGGCGCGAACGGCATTTCGCTGGAGTACCCGGTCATGCGGCACGCCGCGAACCTGGAGTCGGTGCTGACGTACGAGGGCACGTCCGAGATGCACACGCTGGTGATCGGGAAGGCGCTGACGGGGCTCGACGCGTTCCGCTGAGCCGGGGGGCCGGGGCGGGCGCGCGCCACGCGTGTTGACGCTGCGCGCCCAAACTGTTTTTCCGTAGATGTGGTCTTCTGGCCGTCGGCAAATGCCATTACCTTGCTTCCCTGCGTTGAGCTCGGGCAGATCACCCCGGCCCAGGAAGAAGGTTCACGTGAGTGCGCATCCGCCGACCGTCCCGGCGAGCGCTGCAGGTGCGCTGCTCGATCCGGCGTTCGATCCGTTCGACGACGCCGTGCTGGCCGACCCGTATCCGGCGTGGGCGCGGGTGCGCGACGCCGGCCCCGCGGTGCACCTGCCGGTGCACGACGTGTGGGCGATCGGCCGGTACGCGGACGTCCGCGACGCGCTGCGGGACGCTGAAACGTTCTCGTCGCACGGCGGGATCGGGCTGCGGGTCGTCGAGGACCCGGTCGAGGCCGGCCTGCCGAGCAGCGTCGACCCGCCCGACCACGACCGCTATCGGCGGCTGATGGGCGCGCAGCTGGGGCCGCGGTTCCTGCCGCGGCTCGGCGACATGGTGAAGACGCGCGCCGAGGACCTCGTCGACGAGCTGCTGGCGCGCGGCGAGTTCGACGCGGTCGCGGACTGGGGCCGGACGTTCCCGGTGGAGATCCTCGGCGACCTGGTCGGGCTGCCGCTGCAGGGCCGCGGGTCGCTGACCCGGTGGGCGGCCGCGGTGTTCGACAACTTCGGCCCGGACAACGCGCGTTCGAAGGCCGCCGCGCCGCTGCTCGAGGAACTCGTCACGTACGTCTCCGAGGTGATCACCCGGGAGAACCTCGACCCCGAGGGCATGGGCGCCAAGGTGTTCGAGGCCGCGGACCGGGGCGAGGTCAACGACGTCGAGGCGATGTCGGTGATCATGACGTTCCTGGTCTCCGGCATGGGCACGACGTCGGACGCGCTGGCGCAGCTGCTGCTCCTGCTCGCCGAGCACCCCGACCAGTGGGCCGCGCTGCGCGCCAACCCCGCGCTGATTTCCGGGGTGTTCGAGGAGGTGCTCCGCTACGACGCGCCGGTGCAGGCGTTCTTCCGCACGGTGACGCGGGACACCGACGTCGACGGGGTGAAGGTGCCGGCCGGGGCGCGCGCGATGCTGCTGTTCGGGTCGGCGAACCGGGACGGCCGCAAATGGGCCGACCCCGACCGGTTCGACGTCGGCCGCAACCCGGTCGACCACCTCGCCTTCGGGTCCGGGACGCACAGCTGCGCGGGCCAGGCGCTCGCCCGGCTCGAAGCGCGGGCGCTGCTGGTGGCGTTGGTGCGGAACGTGGAGCGGATCGAGCTCGCGGGGGAGCCCCGGCGGCGGCTCGGCCACGTCTCGCGGGCGCTGGAGAGCGCGCCGGTGCGGGTGGTGCGGGGCTGACCCTCAGGCCGGTGCGGGTGGTGCGTGGCTGACCCTCAGGCGCGCGGGGTGGCCGGTACGCGCACCCTTATCGTCTTGCCGTTGTCCGACGACAGCACGTCGATGACGCCCTGCGCCTCGGCGACGATCAGTTTGACGATCAGCAGGCCGCGGCCGTCCTCGGACTCCTCGTCGGTGTCCATCAGCGCGCGCGGCCGAAACGGGTGGTCGTCGGAGACGTCGAGGCGGACCCGGCCCTGCGCCAACGCCAGCGTCACCCGGACACGTTCGGTCAGAAGCGCGGCGTGCCGAACGGAGTTGGACACCAACTCCGTTGCGACCAGCAGCAGGGTGTCCTCGAGCTCGTCGGCGATCCGCCAGCCGCGCAGGACGTCGCGCAGCCGGTGCCGCACCTCGGGGACGGCCGCGACCACGGGCGGCAGCGTCCAGCGCACCAGCACGGGGCCGGGGGAGGCGTGCGTGCCGCGGCCCGGCGGGGTGGCGGTGCCGTCGGAGTACAACTGCGCGGGGATCTCCTGGCTGCGCCGCAGGCGCGCGTCGGCGCTCTCGCGGTGCGCGGCCCGGCGCGAACCCGGGCGGCCTGGCACGTTCATGAGCGGCCTCGCGGCAGCGCGTCGGCAATGCCGGCGGCGGCCGGTGCGGGGGTGCGGGGGGCGCGGGGAGCGCGGGGGGTGCGGGGGGTGCGGGCGGGTACGGGGGCGTGTACGGGCGGGGCGGGGAAGCGGTGCGAGCTGATGCCGGCCTGGCGCTGCGTCGAAGCCGGGGCGCGGCACGCGGCCGCTAAGGGATGGCGCATCCCTGGATCCTCAAATGTGCGGAACGGCTTGGATGGCCAGTGTGGAGCGCCCCGTGATGAAGCATCCATGGTTTTCCGCCTGTGATCCGGAATGACATCGGTCATGATGTTTTGCCGGTCAGGTTTGCCCGTATGTGCATATTGCTGCTCGGCACCACGTGGTGTCCAGGCGTCAACGGATAGTGACGAGCGGGGCGGGGCCTGGGCGGGCCGGTTCGAGGTGCGTGTGGGGACCCGGGGCGGGTCGGCGCGCGGTGCGGATGGTGCCCGCGGGGCGGGTCGGTACGAGGTGCGGACGGGGCTTGCGGGGCAGGTCGGTACGAGGTGCGGACGGGGCTTGCGGGGCGGCTACGCGTCCGGCGCGCGCCGTAGTTTCTTGACCTCGCCGCGGCGGGCCTTGTCCGCGAGCCGGCGCTCCTTCACCCCGCGGCTGGGCCGGGTCGGGCGGCGCGGGGGAGGCGGCGGCGCGGTCGCTTCGACGAGCAGCTCGGCGAGCCTGCGTCGGGCCGCCTGCCTGTTCATCAGCTGGGAGCGTTGCTCGGACGCGGCGACGGTCAGCACGCCGTCGACCAGCTTGTCGGCGAGGTTGCGCAGCGCGCGTGCCTTGAGCGGTTCGGGCAGCGCGGACGTCGCGGCCAGGTCGAAGGACACCTCGGCACGGCTGTCCGTGGTGTTCACCGACTGCCCGCCGGGGCCCGAGGAACGCGAGAAACGCCAGGACAGCTCGGCCGCGGGCACCACCGAGCCGCGGATGTCGAGATCTGTCGGCATGCCTCCATCATCCGGCCCGGACCGGGTCGCGGTCGACCGGGTTTCCAGCGGGGTTTCGGATCCGGGGTGGGTGGGGCCTGCTTTGGGGGCTGCACCGTTCCGGGGCTGGCTTTTAGTGGTGGCCTGACGCCCCTCCCGCTTTTTTGATTTTCGCTTGGACGGCCCGCGCGTCAAGGCGCGGTGGGGTCTTCTTCGTGCTGTTGGCCTGTCCCGGGGTTCGGGAGGCGCCTTGACCCGCGGGCCGTCCGCGCTGACTACCTCGCACCTAGCGGGAGGGGCGCGGGGTGTGAAGGCGCTTTTATGCTCTGTGCTGCCGGGCTGCGGTTTGCGTGTGGTGCGGCAGGTTTTGTTGCTGGGGTTCGTTGCGCTGCCGGGGTGGCGTTCCAGCGTGGGGCGCGCCGGGCTCCTCTCCCTGGTCACTGTGTCGTCACGTATGCGAATCACCGAAACTCCCTCATCGGGGGGTCTCGGCGTCACACTCGCGTCACACGCCACCCCGGCGCGCCACCCCCGTCATCCGCGCTGCGGCGTCAACTCCACTGGCCCGGCTGGTAGTCGCCCGCGGGCTGACGGGTGATCACGTTCATGCGGTTGTAGGCGTTGATCAGCGCGATGAGTGAGACCAGCGCCGCGAGTTGGTCCTCGTCGTAGTGCTTCGCGGCCTCGGCCCAGGCCTCGTCGGTCACGCCGGCCGGGTTGTCGGCGATGCGGGTGGCCTGCTCGGTCAGTTCGAGCGCGGCGCGTTCGGCCTCGGTGAAGACCGTGGCCTCACGCCACGCGGCGAGCAGGTTGAGGCGGGTCGAGGTCTCGCCGGCGTGGGCGGCGTCCTTGGTGTGCATGTCGAGGCACACCGCGCAGCCGTTGATCTGGCTGGCGCGGGTCATCACCAGGAACCCCACGCCTTCCGGCAGGGCCGAGTCGGCGACGACCTTGCCCGCCGAGTTGATGTACCGCTGGAACTTCTGCGCGACCGGGTTGGCGTAGTAGCTGAACCGGGCTTCCATGTCTCTTCTCCCTTGCCGTGTGGGCGTTACACCTCACTGACGGAGGGGCCCGGCGGGATGTGACAGGTCGCAATGTGACGCCGGTCTCACGGTCGTACGCGTGCTGCCCGCGACTCCAGGTAGCGCCGCTCCGCGATGCTCGCGGTGGCCTTCGCCGCGCGCCGGTAGTGCTCGTACGCTCCGGCCGTGTCGCCGGTCTTCTCCAGCAGGTGTGCCCGGACGGAGAGCAGCCGGTGGTGCCGGGCCATCCGTTCGTCGGCGTCGAGCGTGGCGAGCAACGCCAGCCCGGCCTCCGGCCCTTGTGCCTCGGCGAGGGCGACCGCCCGGTTGAGTGTGACCATCGGGTTCGGCGCGATGCGCTCCAGGATGAGGTAAAGGGCGTGCACCTGCGGCCAGTTGGTGGTGTCGGCGGTGGCCGCGTCGGCGTGCGTCGCGGCGATGGCGGCCTGCAGTTGGTAGGGGCCCAGTTCCGTGCCGGACAACGACATCTTGGCCAACCTGGTTCCCTCGTCGAGGAGTTCGCGGTCCCAGGTGGTGCGGTCCTGCTCGTCGAGCGGTACCAGGTCGCCGGACGCCGTCGTCCGCGCGTCCCGGCGGGCGTGCGTCAGCAGCATGAGTGCGAGGAGCCCGGTGACCTCGCTGTCGTCCGGCAGTTGGGCGTGCACCATGCGGGTCAGCCGGATCGCCTCGCGGGCGAGGTCGGCGCGGTGCAGCTCGCGGCCCGACGACGCGGTGTAGCCCTCGTTGAATATCAGGTAGAGCACGTGCAGCACGACCCGCAGCCGCTCCTCGCGCTCGGCGCCCTCCGGCAGGCTGAACGCACTGCCGGCCGCCTTGATGCGCTGCTTCGCGCGGCTGATGCGGGCCGCCATCGTGCCCTCCGGCACCATGAACGCGTGGGCGATCTCGGCGGTGGTCAGGCCGCCGACCGCGCGCAGGGTCAGCGCCGTCTGCGACGCCGGGGTCAGCGTCGGATGGCAGCACAGGAACAGCAGGACCAGCGTGTCGTCGGTGTCGGGCACGTCGGCGGGCGTCACCTCGGCGGCCAGCGCCGTCTCGCGTTCGCGGCGGGCGTGGTCGCTGCGCATCTGGTCGATGAGCCGCCGGGACGCGACGGTGGTGAGCCAGCCGCGCGGGTTGTCGGGCACGCCTTCGTCCGGCCACTGCACGGTCGCGGCGAGGACGGCCTCCTGGACGGCGTCCTCGCACCCCTCGAACTGTCCGTACCGTCGCATCAACGTGCCGAGGACCTGCGGCGCCAGCTCGCGCAGCAGGTCCTCGGCGGCAGGCGTAGCTGTCACGCCTCCAATTGTCCGTCGGCGAACATCACCTGGCGCACCTCGACACCCAGGCCGTCGATCGCGGCGTCCGGAATCATCGCCGCCAGCTCGATCGCGCGCGCCTTGTCCTCGCAGTCGACGAGGTAGAAGCCGCCGAGGAACTCCTTGGCCTCCAGGAACGGGCCGTCGGTGACGACCGGCTGGCCGTTGCGCACCTTGACGACGACGGCCTGCGACGGGTCGACGAGCGCCTGCGTGGTGATCAGCTCGCCGGACTCCTTCAGGGCCTGCATGAACGCGCCGTGGCCCTCGCCGATCGCGGCCTTCTCCTCGTCGGTCAGCGCGTCCAGCACGGCCGGGTTGATGTTGAGGCTGATCAGGAACTGCATCGCGTGCTCCTCGTGCTCCGCGGGCCCCGGCGGGGTCCGTTCACCAGGTGGTCGGAGCCGCCTCCGCCGCCTTGACATCCTGCGCCGGAATATCCTCCGCGATCTTCTCGCCGCGCCGGGCCGCGGCGATGTCAAGAACCGCGCGGCGGCTCCGACCAGAGGGCGAAACACCGACGCGGCGTCGGTGCGATGCCGGGAGAGGAGCCTCGGAGATGCGGTTCGACAGGGCGTGGCTGGGGCTGGCCGTCCTCATGCTGCCGACACTGCTGGTCGCGATGGACATGACGGCGCTGCTGCTGGCGCTGCCGCAGCTGAGCGCCGACCTGGGGGCCGACGGGGTCGAGCAGCTGTGGATCAGCGACAGCTACGGGTTCATGGTGGCCGGCATGGTCATCACGATGGGGACGCTCGGTGACCGGATCGGCCGGCGGAGACTGCTGATGATCGGCGCGGCGGCGTTCGCCGTGCTGTCGGTGGTGGCGGCGTTCGCGGTCAACCCGCTCATGCTGATCGTGGTGCGGGCGCTGCTGGGGATCGCGGGGGCGACGTTGGCGCCGTCCACGCTGGCGCTGATCACCAACATGTTCCGCGACGCGCGGCAGCGCGGGCAGGCCGTCGCCGTCTGGGCCGCCTGCCAGTTCACCGGCGGCGCGCTCGGGCCGGTGCTGGCCGGGGTCCTGCTCCAGCACTTCTGGTGGGGGTCGGTGTTCCTGGTCGCGGTGCCGGCGATGGCGGCACTCCTCATCGCGGGACCCGTCCTGCTGCCGGAGTTCCGCGACGAACGGGCCGGGCGGCTGGACCCGCTCAGCGTGGGGCTGTCGCTCGCGGCGGTGCTGTCGACCGTGTACGGCATCAAGCGGCTGGCCCTCGACGGCGTGTCGGCGGTGCCGGTGGTGGCCGTGCTGGCGGGGGCGGCGGTCGGGGTGGTGTTCGTACGACGGCAGCTGCGACTGGACGAGCCCCTGCTGGACTTCCGACTGATGCGCAACGGCCCGTTCACGGCGGTCATCGTCGGGCTCGTTTGTGCGGGAGTGGCGATGGCCGGCACGGGCCTCCTGGTCACCCAGTACCTGCAGAACGTGCTGGACTACTCGCCGGCCACCTCGGCGCTGCTGTTCGCCCCGATGGGCCTGGGCGTCGCGGCGGGCACCATGGCCTCGCCCGCGCTGGCCCGACGCGTCAAGCAGACCACAGCGATCGTGGGCGGCCTCGCGGTCTCGACCCTGGGCGGCCTCCTGCTCGCCGTCGTCGACGACGGCCCGGGCGCCCTGCCCCTCGTCATGACCGGCATCACCGTCCTGGCTCTCGGCACAGGCCCGCTCTTCGCCCTCGGCACCGGCCTCGTGATCGGCTCCGTCCCCCCGGAACGCGCCGGCTCCGCGGCCTCGATGTCCGAAACCGCCAACTACCTGGGCGGCTCCCTGGGCTTCGCCCTCCTCGGCGTCCTGGCCACGGCTGTCTACCGAGACCACGCCGCCGGCACCTCGGACTCCCTGGCAAGCGCGGTCACAGCAGCTGAGAACCTCCCCGCGGACCAGAGCGAGCCCCTCCTCCACACCGCCCGCGAAGCCTTCACCTCAAGCCTGCACGTGACAGGCCTGGTAGCCGCAACCCTCTTCGCCGCACTGGCGATCCTGGTGGCCTGCGCGATGCGCCCGCTCCCGACCGCTCCCGAGGCCCCCACCCCCACGGACTACGAGGAGGCCCGGCTGTAGGCGGGCGTGCTTGTCGCGTACGGGGACGCGCGAGGCTGTGCGGAGCGCAGCGACCGCACGGGGCGTCCGCCCAGGACGGCGACGGGTCTACCCGGGTGACGCCGAACAGGTGAAGTGTGCGGTGCCCGGCACGGTAGCGGGGCGCGGCTACCGAACCCGGGCTGACCAGGGCGGACGCGGCCCCGGCGGGTGGCAGCCCGCGGGTCGGGGCGCCGTCGCCGCGGCCGATTCTCCGGTTGAGGCGTCTCTTCCGGGCCGCGGACACTGAGCGGGCGGGCACCTGCCCGCCGGGATCGCCGTCGTCAGCCGGGTCCGATGGGCTTTGGCTCCGACCCGACCGCGTTCGGATGCACCCGCCTGACGGCTTCGGGCCGTTGGTACGCGGTCGGTGGAAGGAGCCGGACGCATGTCGTCGCAGCCCCCTGAGTACCCGACCGGCCCCGCGTCAGGGCCGGGGTCAGGGCCCGCACCGGGGCCGCCGTTCGGGCCGCACCCGGGTGCGGCACCGCCGCCGGGCGGAGGGTCGCCGTACGGGGGAGCGACGGGTCCGCCTCCCGGGCCGCCGACGGGTCCTCCGTCCGGGCCGCCACCCGGTCCGCCCTCGGGGCCGCCTCCCGGCCCGCCCCCACCCGACTCCGGCGGGCCGTCGCAACCGTGGTGGCGCAGGCCCCGCATCATCGTGCCGGTGCTCGTCGGCGTCGTGGCGATCGCCGTCGTGGTCGCGCTGGTGGTCGGCAACAGCGGCGGTGGCGGCGGCAACAAGCAGGCGTCGGGCGAAGTCCTCCTCGAGAACGCCGCCGCGGACGGACCCGACCCCTTCACGTCGAGCGTGGCGAGCCCCGTCCCGACGATCTCCGCACCACCCCCGTCGTTCGCGTCGGTGCCGGTCCCCACAGCGCCCGGCGCACCCGCGCCGCTCCGCGTCGAGAACGGCGGCACGGTCGGCCTGTACGGCGGCACCGAGAACAACAGCACGTGCGACGTGGCCCAGATGACCCGGTACCTCGGCGAGAACCCGTCGAAGGCACAGGCCTGGGTGACCGGCATCAACACCGACAGCAACCTGCGCTGGAGCGGCGGCACCAGCGTCAGCACGGCCCAGATCCCGGACTACATGCGCCAGTTGACGCCCGTCGTCCTCCGGGCGGACACCCGCGTCACGAACAACGGCTTCGTCAACGGCCGTCCGACCCCGAGGCAGTCGATCCTGCAGACGGGGTCGGCCGTGCTGGTCGACACGTACGGCGTGCCGCGCGCCCGGTGCAAGTGCGGCAACCCGCTCGCGCCGCCGCACGCCGCGGCGGGCAAGGTGACGTACCAGGGCACGCCGTGGCCGGGCTTCTCGCCGACCACGGTGGTCGTGGTCAATCAGTCGACCACCGTGATCAACAACTTCACGCTGGTCAACATCAACACGGGCACGACCTACACCCAACCGCCCGGCCCACCGCCGCCGACGTCGGCGGGGCCGACGCAGACCGAGACCAGGACGGTCACGGCGACCGCCACCGGGGCGCCGCCGACCGCCCCGCCGACCGCCCCGTCCACCGCCGCGCCGACCTCGAACGCGCCCAGCACCTCCCAAGGGGCCGCGCCACCCACCGGAGCCGCCCCGACCGGGCCGCTGAGCGTCCCGCCCACCGTGTCGCTCGGCTCGGGCGACATCCAGGTGACCCTGCTCTGGAACGGCGACTCGGACATCGACCTCCACGTCATCGACCCGGCCGGCGAAGAGATCTACTTCAACCACAAGACCTCCGCCAGCCGCGGCACCCTCGACCACGACGACATCCCCGGCTGCGGCTCCTTGCCCACAACCCACGTCGAGAACGTCTTCTGGCCCTCAGGCGCCGCCCCGAGCGGCACGTACAAGGCCTTCGTCCTCAACTTCGGCGCCTGTCCCGGCAAACCGCCGGCAGCCTACGAACTCCGCATCCGCGTAGGCGGCAACGTCGTCTCCGACACCACCGGAACCCTCCCCCAGACCAACGGGGCGAAGTCCACCCCGGTCACCTTCACGAAGTAACCGGCCGGCTCACGACGGCCTCGCCCTACCCGGCGGGGCCGTCGTGGTGCACACGACATCAGAGCCCGCGCCCCACCCGTCAACGCGCCCGATGTACGGGGCGCGAGGCCTCTGGTGTTGTTCGCGGGCCGTCTGCACCGAACTGCGCCGTGGGGCGTTGTACGCGCGCCCCCGTCTCGCGGGCGCGCGACCTGACCATCAGTCCACACGCCGGCCCAGGTCATGTGCCGTACGTTCGCCACCTCGTCAGCACGCCTGGTGTCGGGGGTGTTCTTCGCGCTGCGCCAGGGGCGCGGCGCGAAATGTCGGTTGTTGGTTGCCGGCTCCGTCGCGCACGGGGCTACGTGGCGGGTATCTGTGTACGCGCGCCCGCGTCGCGCCGGGCGCGTGACCCCCCCAGCCGATACACCAGCCCACCACGTGCCCCACGCTTCGCCTCAACGTCAGTGCGCCCGGCGTCAGAGGTCGCTCTCCGCGCCGCGCCGGTCGGCGCGGCGCGGCGCGGCGCGGAAATGCCTGCTGTTGTCGGCGTCATCGCGTACCGGAGCGCGTGGCGAGTCTGTGTACGCGCGCCCGCGTCCCGCGGGCGCGCGATCCAGGGGGTGTGCCCGGTTGGAATGTTGCGCGCCCGCCTCCCGCGGGCGCGCCATCCGAGCCCCTCCTCGCGGTCACCCCACAACGGGCTTTCGAGCGTCGGGTCGCGATGTGTCTGACGCCCAACGCGGTGGGATGTGTGCCGCGCCGCGCCCGCTGGGCGCGGCGCGGAAAGCCGATGGTTGTTAGCGGCGCCGTAGTGACTGGACTGCGTGGTGGGTTTGTGCGCGCGCCCGCGAGCCGCGGGCGCGCAACCTCGATCGTCCGTCCATACGCCAGCCCAGGCTTTGCGCCCGCCTCAACCCGTCGTCAGCGCCCAGTGCCAGGAGGTTGCTTCTCCGCGCCGTGCCCGCTGGGCGCGGCGCAATTCGCTTTGTGGGGTTACAGTGCCGGGCTAGTTGCGTGGCGAGGTTCGTTGTCGCGCGCCCGCGAACCGCGGGCGCGCATCCGAGGCCGTAGCTGGATCGTGCGCGTAACAGCGGTCAACCGGCCAGCGCCCTGGTGCGTCTGCACGCGTTCCCTGCTGATCTGCCAGTCGTCGACTAGATCGGCGCCACCCTGCGGGGTGTTTTGCCGCGCCGCGCCGATCGGCGCGGCGCCGAACGTCTGGTGTTGTTCGCGGGCCGTCTGCACCGAACTGCGCCGTGGGGCGTTGTACGCGCGCCCCCGTCTCGCGGGCGCGACCATCAGTCCACACGCCGGCCCCGGCCATATGCCGTACGTTCGCCACCTCGTCAGCGCGCCTGGTGCCGGGGGTGTTCTTCGCGCCGCGCCGATGGGCGCGGCGCGGATCGTGTGCGGTTGCAGGCGTCGTCGCGTACCGCAGTGCGTGGCGAGTCTGTGTACGCGCGCCCGCGTCCCGCGGGCGCGCGATCCAGGGGGTGTGCCCGGTTGGAATGTTGCGCGCCCGCGAACTGCGGGCGCGCCCCCGGGGGGGGGGGGGGGGTCTCTGTGTACGCGCGCCCGCGTCTCGCGGGCGCGCCGTCCGAGGCAATCGTTGAGTGCTGCGCGCAAAAGGCTTACGAGCGATGGGGCGCAGCGATGCGTCTGACGACCAATGCGGCGGGACGTTTGCCGCGCCGCGCCGGTCGGCGCGGCGCGGAATGCCCTCTGTTGTTCGGGGCGTCGTCGTGCACCGGGCTGCGTCCTACGCCCCCCTCTCGTCAGCGCGCCCGCTGTCAGGGGGGTGTTCTCCGCGCCGTGCCAATGGGCGCGGCGCGGAACGCTGGTTGTTTGCGTCGCCGTCGTGCATCAGGCGGCGTGGTTGTGTACGCGCGCCCGCGAACTCGACCGCCAGTCCACTCGTCAGTTCAGGCCATGCGCCCCACGTTCCATCTGGCGTCAGCGCACCCGGTGCCAGGCGGTTGTCCGCGCCGCGCCGGTGGGCGCGGCGCGGAAATGCCTGCCGTTGTTCTCGGGCCCGTTGAGCACAGGGCTGTGTGGCGAGTTGTTGTGTGCGCCCGCGCCTCGCGGGCGCACGACCTTGACCGGCTGGCCACACCAGGTCAGTCAGGCCCATGCGCCCCAAGTTCAATCCCTTTCAATGCGCCTGGTGTCAGGGGGCGTTCTCCGCGCCGCGCCGATGGCGCGGCGCGGGACTCCGGTTGTTGTTCCAGGCTCGCGTTGAGGACTGGGCAGCGTGGCGGGTCTTTGTGCGCGCCCGTGATTTGCGGGCGCGCGGCTGTTGGGGGTCTGTGCTGTTGGGTGGGAGGGGCGCGTTGCCCTCTTCGTCTCCCTCTCCGTCTCCGTCTCTCCCTCTCCGTCTCTTCGTCTCCGTCTCTTCGTCTCCCCGTCTCCGTCTCCCCGTCTCGGTCTCTCCGTCTCCCCGTCCCTTTCTCTGCCCGTGGCCCTGTCTCTGTCCGTCTCGTGCTCGGTTCGTTGCGCTTTCCGTCCCTCTGGCTGCGTCTTGCGGGGCCTGGTGCTCTTGTTCTGGGTGGGGGGTGGGTCAGAATCGGGGCCATGACTATGCGCAGCGGGCAGGCATATGGGGCTTGGGCGTCGCCGATCAGTGCTGAGGCGTTGGTGGTGGGGGCTGCTTCGCCTCGGGAGGTTCGGGTGGACGGGGCGGATGTCTGGTGGGGGGAGCTGCGGCCCAGTGAGGGTGGGCGGGAGCAGTTGGTGCGGCGGACGGCTGACGGGGTGCGGGTCGGGGTGTTGGGGGAGGGGGTTTCGGCGCGGACTCGGGTGCATGAGTACGGGGGCGGAGCCTGGGCGGTGCGGGGTGGGGTGCTGGTTTATGCGAACTGGGCCGATCAGCGGGTGTACCGGCTCGATGTGAACGCCGATGGGGAGCCGGTGGCGGTGACGCCCGAGCCTTCGGTGGCGCACGGGTGGCGGTACGCCGATATGGAGATCGTTCCGGCGGGGTTGTGGGGCGAGGCCGCGTGGGTTGTGGCGGTGCGGGAGAACCACGAGCCGGAGGTGTTGGAGGGGCACGGCGAGGCGGTCAACGAGGTCGTGGCGTTCCCGTTGGCGGGGGCCGGGTCGGTGGACGACGTGGCCGTTCTGGTCAGTGGGCCGGACTTCGTGTCGTCGCCGCGGGTGGCGCCGGACGGGTCGGCGTTGGCGTGGGTGCAGTGGAACCACCCGAACATGCCGTGGGACGCCACCGAGTTGGTGGTGGGCCGGGTCGAGTTCGACAAGGACGGTCCGCGGCTCGGCGGCGACGAGGTGGTGGCGGGTGGCCCGGGCGAGTCGGTGATGCAGCCGTTGTGGGCGCCCGACGGTGCGTTGTGGTTCACGTCGGACCGCCGGGGCGGGTGGTGGAACCTGCACCGGGTGGGTGCCGGCGGCCAGGTCGAGGTGGTCGCGCCGGTGGACGCCGAGATCGGCGAGCCGCAGTGGGTGTTCGGCCAGCGTTCGTTTGCGTTCCTGCCGGACGGCCGGGTGGTGTGCGCGCTGAGCCACGGCGGCCTGTCGGATCTGGCGGTCGTCGATCCGGCGCGGCCCGAGCTGGCGCCGGAGGCCCTGGTGACGGGCCTGACGTATGTCGACCAGGTCGCGGCGGGCCCGGTCGGGGACGGCCCGGACATCGTCCTCATTGGTGCGGCCCCCACGGTGGAGGCGGAGCCGCTCGGCGTCTCGCTGCCGCACGGGGACGCGCCCACGGCGCCGCGCGACACCGGCGAGCGCGACGTCGAGACCACTCTGGGCCTGGGCGGCGACGCGCTCAGTGTCGTCGACGGCGGCCTCGGCGGCGGCCACGCGCTGCTCGAACGCCTGCGCCCGGCCCGCGAGTCGGTGGTGACGCCGGAGTGGATCTCGGTCCCGGAGCCGATCGCCTACCCGTCGGCGGAGGGCCGCACGGCGTACGCGATCCTCTACCGTCCCCGCAACCCCGAGGCGCAGGCCCCCGAGGGCACGCTGCCGCCGCTGATCGTGTCGACGCACGGCGGCCCGACGTCGATGGCGCGCGCGACGCTGCGCCTCGACATCCAGTACTGGACGACGCGCGGTTTCGCGTACCTGGACGTCAACTA
This sequence comes from Yinghuangia seranimata, assembly GCF_029953285.1. Taxonomy (GTDB): domain Bacteria; phylum Actinomycetota; class Actinomycetes; order Streptomycetales; family Streptomycetaceae; genus Yinghuangia; species Yinghuangia seranimata. Next base: position 64,599 of record NZ_JASAOI010000005.1, read on the forward strand.
CGGCGGCAGCACCGGATACGGCCGCGCCTACCGCGAACTGCTCAACGACGCCTGGGGCGTGGTCGACGTGCAGGACGTCGAGGCCGGTGCCCGCCATCTCGCCGAGACCGGTGTCGTGGACGGCACGAAGCTCGGCATCCGCGGCGGTTCGGCCGGCGGCTTCACGACGCTGGCGACCCTGGCGTTCGGCGGCGGGACGTTCACCGCGGGCGCGAACCACTTCGGCGTGGCCGACCTGACCGCGCTGGCGAAGGACACCCACAAGTTCGAATCCCGCTACCTGGACGGCCTGGTGGGCCCGTACCCCGAGGCAGCCGCGACGTACGAGCAGCGTTCGCCGATCAACCACACCGACGGCATCGCGTGCCCGCTCGCGGTGTTCCAGGGCCTGGAGGACGAGGTCGTGCCGCCCGCCCAGTCGGAGATGATCGTCGAGGCGGTGCGCGCGAAGGGTCTGCCGTACGTGTACCTGGCGTTCGAGGGCGAGCAGCACGGCTTCCGGAAGGTGGAGAACATCATCCGCACGCGCGAGGCCGAACTGTGGTTCTTCGGCAAGGTGTTCGGTTTCGAGCCCGCGGACCGGATCGAGGCCCCGCCGGGCGCCGGCTTCTGAGCCGCCCCTGAGGCGCCGCAACCACCCCGGCACGCCCGGGCGTTCACCCGAACGCCCGGGCGTGCCTGCGCAGTGAGATGGGTCTCACCCGCAAAACTGCTGGTCAGTCCGTATGGATGCGGAACGTGAGCAGTTGGATACCTCCCGGCAACAATCGCCGCACCGGCGGGAAACACGAGCCGGGAATTCTCAAGGCAGCCAGGAGGCACCGGCTGACCTGAGGAACGGGGGACCCGAGCGTGCTGCTGACCCCGCACGAGCAAGAGCGCCTGATGATCTCGTACGCGGCCGACCTCGCGCAGCGCCGCAGAGCGCGCGGGTTGCGGCTCAACTACCCCGAGAGCGTCGCCGTGCTCACCTCCTTCCTGTTGGAGGGCGCGCGCGACGGCCGCGGGGTCGCGGACCTCCAGGAGGCCGGGCGACACGTGTTGGGACGGGACGACGTCATGGACGGCGTCCCCGAGATGCTGGGGGAGGTGCAGGTGGAGGCGACCTTCCCGGACGGGACCAAGCTGGTGACGGTGCACCACCCGATCCCGTGAGCCGGCGCGCGAAGAACGGCGTCAAGCCCGCCGTGAACGCCAAGTCCGCCCCCAACGGCAAGGCCCCAGCGCCGGTCGTCCCCGGCGAACTCCTGCTCGGCACCGACCCCGTGCCGCTCAACCCGGGCCGCCCGGTGCTGGTGCTGCCCGTGCTCAACACCGGCGACCGCCCCGTCCAGGTCGGCTCGCACCTGCACTTCCCGGCCGCGAACGACGCGCTGTCCTTCGACCGGTCCGCCGCGTGGGGGCACCGCCTGCACATCCCGGCGGGCACCGCCGTGCGGTTCGAGCCCGGGGTGGCGCGCGAGGTCGAGCTCGTGCCGCTGGCCGGCGCGCGCGTGGTGCCGGGCCTGAAGGCGGGCCGCGGCGGCGTGCTGGACGCGCCGGCGGCGGCCCCGGAAGCGGAGGCGTGAGCCATGATCGACCGTCATCGCTACGCGCTCCTGTACGGCCCGACCACCGGCGACCGCATCCGGCTGGCCGACACCGACCTGGTCGTCGAGGTGACCGAGGACCTGTGCCGGCCGCGCGGCGCGGCCGGCGACGAGGTGGTCTTCGGCGGCGGCAAGGTGATCCGCGAGTCGATGGGCCAGTCCGCCGCGACCCGCGCCGAGGGCGCCGCCGACACGGTGATCACCGGCGCGGTGATCCTCGACCACTGGGGCGTCGTCAAGGCGGACGTCGGCATCCGCGACGGCCGGATCTGCGGCATCGGCAAGGCCGGCAACCCGGACACCATGGACGGCGTCCACCCGGAGCTGGTGATCGGCCCGTCCACCGAGATCATCTCCGGCAACGGCCGCATCCTGACGGCCGGCGCCGTGGACTGCCATGTGCACCTGATCTGCCCGCAGCAGTTCGCCGAGGCGCTCGGCGCGGGCGTCACCACGATGATCGCGGGCGGCACCGGCCCTGCGGAGGGCAGCAAGGCGACGACGGTCACGCCCGGCGCGTGGCACCTGGCCCGCATGCTGGAGTCGCTCGACGACGTCCCGATCAACTTCGTGCTGCTCGGCAAGGGCAACACGGTGTCGGACGAGGCGATGTGGGAGCAACTGCGGGCCGGGGCGGCCGGTTTCAAGGTGCACGAGGACTGGGGTTCGACGCCGGCCGCGATTGACGCGGCGCTGCGGGTCGCGGACGCCGCGGGAGTTCAGGTCGCCCTGCACAGCGACACGCTCAACGAGACGGGTTTCGTCGAGGGCACGCTGGCCGCGATCGGCGACCGGACGATCCACGCGTACCACACCGAGGGCGCCGGCGGCGGCCACGCCCCGGACATCATCACGGTCGCGTCGATGCCGAACATCCTTCCCTCGTCGACGAATCCGACCCGCCCGCACACCGTCAACACCGTCGAGGAGCACCTCGACATGCTGATGGTGTGCCACCACCTCAACCCGTCGGTGGCGGAGGACCTGGCGTTCGCGGAGTCGCGCATCCGCCCGTCGACCATCGCCGCCGAGGACGTGCTGCACGACCTGGGCGCCATCTCGATGATCGGCTCGGACAGCCAGGCGATGGGCCGGGTCGGCGAGACGGTGCTGCGCACGTGGCAGACCGCACACGTCAACAAGGTGCGGCGCGGCGCGCTCGCGGGCGACGGTGCGTCCGACAACCTGCGCGCGCGGCGGTACGTCGCGAAGTACACGATCTGCCCGGCGGTTGCGCACGGCCTGGACGACGAGGTCGGCTCGGTCGCGGTCGGCAAGCTCGCCGATCTGGTGCTGTGGGAACCGGCGTTCTTCGGGGTGCGGCCGCACGCGGTGCTCAAGGGCGGCGCCATCGCGTACGCCGCCATGGGCGACGCGAACGCGTCCATCCCGACCCCGCAACCGGTGCTGCCGCGCCCGATGTTCGGCGCGGCGCCCAAGAGCGCGGCGGCGACCAGCGTGCACTTCGTCGCGCCGGCGGCGCTCGAGGCGGGCCTCGCGGACCGGTTGAACGTCCACCGCAGACTCGTTCCGGTGGCGGACGTCCGCGGCCGCGGCAAGTCCGCGATGCCGCTCAACGACGCGACGCCCCACATCGAAGTGGACCCCGGGACGTTCGCGGTCCGCATCGACGGTGAGAAGGTGACGGCGCAACCGGCGGCAATCCTGCCGATGGCGCAGCGTTACTTCCTGTTCTGACGGTCCGTTAACAATGGGCCGTTAGCGTGACATGGGAGATCGGTCGGGGCCGACGAGCTGGCAACAGCCTTGCGGGCCCGGCCGATCCGGCAGCGGTGACCGGCCAGATCCCGGAATCGACGGCTAGACGGTAAGAGGTGGTTGGCAATGGGAGCGGGACTTCTCCTCCTCGGTGACTCACGACTCCCGGCGGGCGGACACGCCCACTCGGGCGGCCTGGAGAACGCGGTGGCGCGCGGGGAGGTCCACGACCTCGACACGCTGACCGACTTCCTGCTGGGTCGCCTGTACGGAACCGGCGCGGTGCAGGCCGCGTTCGCGGCGTGCGCGGCCCTGGCGGCCGGACCGTACGCGCTGGACGCCGACGGCCCGTGGGGCGAGCTCGACACCGAGCTGGACGCCCGCACGCCGTCCGCGCCCGCCCGCGCCTCGTCGCGCGCGCAAGGCCGTTCGCTGCGCCGCGTCGCGCGCGCTGCCTGGCCGGAGGAGCCGTGGACGGCGCTCGGCGTGTCCCCGCACCACGCGGTGGTGCTCGGCGCCGCCGCCAGCCGGGCCCGGCTCGACGCGCGCGGCGCCGCGGTGCTGGCGGCCACGAACACCGTCAACGGCCCGGCGTCGGCCGCCGTGAAGCTGCTCTCCTTCGACCCGATCGCGGTCACCGTCGTGCTCGCCGAGATGGCCGGGCACTGCGACCAGGTCGCCGACGAGGCCGCCGAGGCCGCGAGCACCGTCATGTCCGACGGCGACTGGGACCGGTTGCCGGCCTGGAGCAGCCCTGGCCTGGACATGTGTGCCGAGCTGCACGCCCGCGAGGAGGTCGTCCACTTTGCATCGTGACCACGAGAACACCCCTGGAGGCGGCGGTGGTTCCGTGCACCGGCAGGGCTTTCCGCCGGTCGTCCCGGGGAGCCGCCCGCTGCGGATCGGCATCGGCGGCCCGGTGGGCTCCGGCAAGACCGCGCTGGTCGCGGCGCTGTGCCGGGCGCTGGCCGGGCGCGTGTCGCTCGCCGTCGTGACCAACGACATCTACACCACCGAGGACGCCGACTTCCTGCGCGCGGCGGGCGTCCTGGACCCGGACCGGATCGCCGCGGTGCAGACCGGCTGCTGCCCGCACACGGCCGTCCGTGACGACATCAGCGGCAACCTCGACGCCGTCGAGGACCTGGAGGCGGCGCACGCCGACCTGGAGCTCGTGGTCATCGAGTCGGGCGGCGACAACCTGACCATGACGTTCAGCCGCGGCCTCGCGGACGTGCAGCTGTTCGTCATCGACGTGTCCGGCGGCGACAAGGTGCCGCGCAAGGGCGGTCCCGGCGTGACCCGCTCCGACCTCCTGGTGGTCAACAAGACCGACCTCGCGCCGCACGTCGGCGCGGACCTGTCGGTCATGGCGCGGGACGCCGAGCGCATGCGGCCCGGAACTCCCGTGCTGTTCCTGTCGCTGCGCGGCGAGCCGGGTGCGGCGCCGGTCACCGACTGGGTGCTCGCGCAGCTCGCGGCGTGGCGCGAAGGCAACACGGTGCCCGTCGCGGACGCGGCCCTCGGCGGTGGGCCCGGCGGCGGACAGCCGGTCGACACCCCCGCCGCGGCCGGGTGACGCGCGCCATGCACGCCGAGGCGGTCATCCGGGCGGAGACGGCTCCGCCGCGCCCGGGTCGGCGCGGCCTCGGCCAGGAGACCCGGATCGTCGAGCTGCGCGGCCAGGCACCGCTGCTGCCCCGCATCGTGGCCGTGCCCGGCACCGGGGCCGAGGTAGTGCTGGTGGGCGGCGCCGCGGGCCCGCTCGGCGGCGACGAACTGGCGGTGCGTATCGAGGTCGGGGCCGGGGCCCGGCTGACGGTACGCACCGCCGCGGCCGCGGTCGTCCTCCCCGGCACCGGCGAACCGGCCCGCCAGCGCGTCGAGATCACCGTCGCCGACGGCGGCGAGCTGGACTGGCTCCCTGAGCCGGCGGTCGTCGCGGCCGGGGCCCGCTTCGAGACCGCGCTGCACGTCACGCTGGGCCGGGCGACGCGGCTGCTGCTCCGCGAGACGCTGCTGCTCGGCCGCGCCGCCGAGCCGTGCGGCGACGCGGTGTCCCGCTGGGACATCGCGGCGGAGGGCCGGCCGCTGCTGCGCCAGGTCTCCGCGTACGGGCCCGGCGCCAAGCCCGGCTGGCGCGGCCCCGCCGGCACCGCGGGCGGCACGGTCGTGGCGACCGAACTGCGCTTCCCCGACATCCCGGGGACCACCCCGCGACTCCCGAGCGCCCCCGGCCGCGCCGTCTGCGAACTCGCGGGCGGCGGCCTGCTGACCACGGTCATGGCCACCGACGCCCTCACCGCCGACCGACTGCTGCGGGGGCAGCCGGCCGTGTCGCGAGCGGTACCGGCCCCGTCGCCGAGCGCGCCGCCCGTGCCGCTGGTCGGCTCGCCGTCCTGAGTGCGTCCGGACATACCCGCTGAATCCCGAACAAGGTTGCTTCGCAGGTGACATCGCGTGCGGAGCGGGCGTGCTCAGTGCGTGGACCCGTGGACAAGCCCTGCCCGTCCCGATACCCTCGCGGACCTGCGCAAGGCCAACCGCAACGTCTGACGTCATGTCACTTTCCTTGGGGGGATCATGAGTTACCAGCAGCAGCCGCCGTACGGCACCCCGCCCGGGCCCGCGTACGGCACCCCGCCGGCGGGCGGCTACGGTGCTCCGCCGATCGGCAAGACCCGTAGTCCGTGGGGTGTTTGGGGCCTGATCTTCATCACGCTCGGCATTTACCACCTGGTCTGGTACTACAAGATCAACCGCGAGATCCGCGACTTCGCGCGCGTCGAGGTCACCCCGGGCGTCGCGGTGCTGGCCGTGTCCCTCGGCGGCTACCTGATCGTCCCGCCGTTCGTGTCCCTGGCCAACACCGCGGGCCGGGTCCGCCAGACCCAGTCCGTCGCGGGCCGCAACCAGGACTGCAGCTCGGGCCTCGTCATCCTGCTGGCCATCCTGATAGGCCTTCACATGCCGTACATCCAGCGCCGCCTGAACGAGGTCTGGGCCGCCTACGGCGCCCCCCAGGTCTGACGCGGCCCGACCCGCCGGCCCCGCACCCGGGCGAAACCAGGTGCGGGGCCGAGGTCTGTGCCGGGTTCGTCGACGGTGCGCACGCATACCCTCACTCGGCGTAAGCGGGCGGGGGTTCTCACCCGCCGTTCACCTGCATCGGGCAGGATCGTCCCTATGAAGCTCCTTGTGACCGGCGGCGCCGGCTATATCGGATCGGTGACCACCTCGATGCTCCTCGGTGCCGGGCACCAGGTGACCGTGCTCGACGACCTCTCCACCGGGCACGCGGACGCGGTGCCGGCCGGGGCGGAGTTCGTCCAGGCGGGCATCACCGAGGCGGGCGGCGTGCTCGCCGGGGCGGGCTTCGACGGCGTGCTGCACTTCGCGGCCAAGTCGCTGGTCGGGGAGTCGGTCGGGGAGCCGGCCAAGTACTGGAAGAACAACGTCGCCGGCTCGCTCGCGCTGCTGGAGGCCGTGCGCGAGCACAACGTGCCGCGGTTCGTGTTCTCGTCGACCGCCGCGACCTACGGCGACCCGACCGAGATCCCGATCGTCGAGGACGCCGAGACCAAGCCGACGAACCCGTACGGTGCCTCGAAGCTCGCCGTCGACAGCATGATCGGTGACTACGCCCGCGCCTACGGCCTCGCCGCGGTGTCGCTGCGCTACTTCAACGTCGCGGGCGCCTACCAGGGCTTCGGCGAGCGGCACACCGTCGAGACCCACCTGATCCCGCTGATCCTGCAGGTCGCGCAGGGCACCCGCGAGCACATCTCGGTGTACGGCACGGACTGGCCGACGCCGGACGGCACCTGCATCCGCGACTACATCCACGTCGCCGACCTGGCGCGCGCCCACCTGCTGGCGCTCGACGCCGCCACGGCCGGCGCGCACCACATCTGCAACCTCGGCAACGGTGTCGGTTTCTCCGTCCGCGAGGTCATCGAGGCCGCGCGCCAGGTGACCGGGCATCCGATTCCGGCCGTCGAGGCGCCGCGCCGTGCGGGCGACCCGGCGGTACTGGTGGCCTCGTCGGAGCGGGCCCGCACCCTGCTCGGCTGGAAGCCGGAGCACCCGGACCTCGCCCGCATCATCGGCGACGCGTGGGAGCTGCTGAACGCCTGACGGACCGGGGGCGGGCGCGGGCTGCGGCCGGCGCCCGCCCTACGCATGGGCCGGATCCGGGCCGACCCGGTCGAAAAGGGTCCGGAAATGCCGAAGGGCGCCCGGCCAAGGACGCCCTTCGTGCGAACTGCACAGTTCGCGAGCTTGGCCACTATACCCCGGTTTCAGCCAAGCCCCGACGCAATATCCTGGGCCGGTTCCCCTTGAAGGGAGGCGCCGGTGTACGTGTCGAGGCTCGAGGTCGACGGGATCCGCGGGTTCCACGGCGGCCGCCGTGCCGACCTGGCGTTCGGCGGCGCGGACGGCCGGAATCCGGCGGGCTGGACCGTGCTGGCCGGCCGCAACGGGTCGGGCAAGAGCACGCTGCTGCAGGCGCTCGCACTGGCGGTCGGCGCGCCCGGCGGGGTGCCGGGGCGGGGCGCGGTCGACGTGCAGGAGTGGCCCGCGGACCGCGGGTCGGGCGGCCGTATCCGCGCGGTCCTGCTGGCGAACGAGTCCGACACCGAGCTGCTGATGGACGACCAGCCGCGCCGCGACGTCGAGGACGTCCTGTCGGGCGCCTCGGTCGTGGAGGCGACCTGCGTGTGGCCGCCCGGTCGCAAGCGGCTGCGCTGGGAGCGCCGGGTGCGCGCGCTCGAGGGCCCCGCCGCGGGGCGGTTCTTCGCGATCGACGACGACCTGTGGGACGCCACGATCGCGGACGCCTTCCCGCACGTCGGCTACGGCCCGCACCGCAGACTGTCGACCATGTGGCGCGGCATCCGCTCGGGGCCGCGCGACCGGTTCGCCACGCTCTTCTCCGCGGATGCCGAACTCGCCGACGGAATAAGCTGGTTGATCGAGCACCACCTGCGCGCGCTGGAGGGCAAGGAGGACGCCGAGCACCGGTTGCGCACCGCGCTCGCGCTGCTCGGCGACGGCCTGCTGCCGGACGGCCACCAGGTCTCGCGCGTCGACTCCGACGGCCTGTGGGTGAGCCGCTACGGCCGGGAGTTCGCGATCGACGACCTCAGCGACGGCATGCGCACCGCCATCGCGATGGTCACGCACCTGCTGAGCCAGTTCCCGGGCTTCCCGCCGCCGCTCGACGGCGAACCGCCGGTGGTCCCGCTGCCCGCCGTCGTCCTGATCGACGAGGTGGACGCGCACCTGCACGTCGGCTGGCAGCAGCGCATCGGGTCGTGGCTGACCGCGCACTTCCCGGCGGTGCAGTTCATCGTGACCACGCACAGCCCGTACATCTGCCAGGCCGCGGACCCGGGCGGGCTCATCCGGCTGGCCGGGCCCGACGAGGACGCGCCGCCCCGGGTGGTCGACGACGAGGTGTACCGGCGCGTGGTGTTCGGCTCGGGCGACGACGCGGCGCTGTCCGAGGTGTTCGGCCTGGAGAGCCCGTACTCCGAGCGCGGCGAGGACCTGCGGCGCAGACTCGCCGGCCTGGAGGAGCAGGTGCTGGCCGGCACGGCGACCGAAGAGGAGGCCGCCGAGTACCGGGAGTTGAGCGACACGCTGAGCAGTTCGCTGATGGCGCGGGTGGACGAGGTCGCGGCGCGGTTGGCCAGGCGTCCGGGCTGACCGCGATGATCCCGCTGCGACGACCGGTGCTGCCGGCCGGGCTCGCGGCGCGGATCGAACTCAAGTCCGAGGAGCTGCGCTCCGGCGCGGCGACAACCCGGGCGGCGCGTGAGGCGTGGAAGGCGGCGCGCCTGGTGCGCGCCGAACTGGGCGGCGTGCTCGGCGCAATGGCGTCGGGCCTCGAACGGTGCATGTACTGCGGCGACAGCGCCGGTTCGTCGATCGACCACTTCGAGCCCATCGTGCGGGCGCCGCTGCGCGCGTTCGACTGGCTCAACCACCTGCTGGCCTGCACGCACTGCAACAGCAACCACAAGCGCGACCAGTACCCGTGCGACGACACGGGCGCGTGCCTGCTCGTCGACCCGAGCCGCGAGGACCCGTACGACCATCTGCGGCTGACGCTGTCGACGGGGGAGTACCGCGCGGTGACGCCGAAGGGCGCCGAGACGATCCGGGTCTTCGGACTCGGCCGCCGGGTGCTGTGCCGGGGGCGCGAAATGGCCTACCCGCGCTGCAAGTCGATGCTGCGCGACGCCGTGCGGCAGCACGCCGAGGGCCGCGACGACATCGCCCGCGAGGTCGAACAGGCGCTGCTCGCCCAGCCGTTCGCTGACGTGCTGTATGCGATGTACCGCACGCTGCACACGCCCGGCGCGGCTGCCGTGTTCGAGCCGGACGTCCTCGACGCGCTGCGCCGGGTACGCCTGTTCGCGCCCCCGGCCGGCGCGCGGGCGGTGGTGGTACCGCCGCGCGCGGGGCCGGGCGCGGCGGTCGCTCGCGAAGCTCCTCCGGGCTGACAGGTCAGTCGCGGGTCGGAATGCGCAGCACCTGCCCCGGCAGCCCGGCGTTCGGGGAGCGTTCGCCGTCGATCTGGATCGGTGTGCCGTTGACGAGGACGTGCCGGACGCCGGTCGGCTGGTCGGCGGTGAGGCGTTCGCCGTCGGCGGGGAAGTCGCGCACCCGGCGGACCGGGCCGGGGGCGACGGTGGCCGGGTCGAACACCACGATGTCCGCCCAGAACCCGGGCCGCAGGTAGCCGCGGTCGGTCAGGCCGAGCAGGTCGGCCTGGACGCCGGTCAGCTTGCGGACCGCCGTCTCGATCGGCATCAGGTCGCGCTCGCGCACCCACTTGCCGAGGAAGTCGGTGGCCTGCGGGGCGTCGCAGAGCTGCCCGACGTGCGCACCCGCGTCGGAGAGGCCGAGGGTGCAGTGCTCCTCGGTGAGGATCCCCAGCAGCGCGTCGACGTCGTCGTTGGCGAGGACGCAGCGCATCCGCAGCCCGAGGTCGGGCTCGTCGAGTGCGAGGTCGAGCAGCACGTCGAACGGGTCGGCGCCGCGCTCGGCGGCCACCGCGTCCAGGTGACGTCCGATCAACTCCGGGTGCGCGGTGGACTCGTCGACGGTGTACGTCGACCAGCGCGGCACCAGGAACGCCCCCTCCTGCCGCCACGCCGCGAGCGCCCGCGCCCGGAAGCCGTCCTTGTCCGCGTACGCCGCGCGGCGCTCCTCCAGGCCGCCCGCCATCAGCTCGCCGAAGACCGGGTTCGAGTTCAGCGTGAACGGCTCGACCAGCGTGAACGAGAACGTCAGCGGCCGCGGGCTGACCTGCGGCCACACCTGCGCGCCTTTCGCCCAGCCCGCCCGGTTGAGCGCGACCAGGCGCTCGTGCGAGCCGGCCGGCGTCGTCATCAGCGCGGTGTACGTGAACGGCACGCCGACGCCGGGCTGGATCTCGTACAGGTCGGGTATGCCGAGCTGCTCCCCGGGCGTGAACTCGACGATGCCGCGCCGCTCCTGGCGCACCACCTCGAGCAGCGCGTCGATCTCGGCGCGGTCGGCGTGCCGGCTCGGCACCGGCTTGCCGTCGATGCCGCGGTGGGTGGGCGCGAAGCTGGTGGCGAAGCCGGCCGCACCGGCCCGCAGGGCGCCGCGGAGCACTTCGCACATGGCGTCGATCTCCGGTGCGGTGGCGGCGCGTTCGTAGGCGTCCATGCCCATCACGTACAGCCGCAGCGCGGTGTGCCCGAGGTAGGCGGTGTAGTTGAGGCCGACGCCGCGCCGCCGCACCGCGTCGAGGTAGCCGGGGAAGTCGCTGAAGTCCCACGGGATCCCGGCCTCGAGGGTGGCGACGTCCATGTCCTCGACGTTCTCGAGGGTGCGCGCGATGACGCCGCGGTGCTCGGGGCGGGTCGGGGCGATCGAGAAGCCGCAGTTGCCGGCGACGACGGTGGTCACGCCGTGGAAGCAGGACGGGGTGAGCGCCGGGTCCCAGAACACCTGCGCGTCGTAGTGCGTGTGGATGTCGATGAAGCCGGGGGCGACGACGTGCCCGGCCGCGTCCAGGACCCGCCGCCCGACCAGCCCGTGGCCGATCTCGGAGACGCGCCCGTCGGTCACCGCGACGTCGGCGGGGTAGGGCGCGCCGCCCGTGCCGTCGACGACCAGTCCGCCGGTGATCACCAGGTCCGCGGTCATGTGCTCCCGTCCTCTCTGCCCTGCTCCGGGCCCGGCCCGGTCGGTGTCGTCTCCGGGGAAAGTCCGTACAGTTCGGCGCAGTTGCGCCACAGGATGTCGTCGCGCACGTCGACGGCGAGGTGCGCGGTGTGCTCGGCGAGGACCGCCTGCGAGTGCGGGAACGTCGAGTCGGAGTGCGGGTGGTCGTTGGCCCACATCAGGCGGCGGTGGTTCATCAGGTCGGTGACCCGGAACGCCACGGCGTCGTCCTGGAACGTGAGGTGGACGTGGTCGCGCACGTACTCGCTGGGCAGCCGCGACAGGTCGCGGTCGCCGAGCCAGTTGCCGTGGTAGCGGACGGCGTGGTCGGCGCGGTACATCCAGTGCGGCATCCACCCGGCGTCGGCCTCGACGCACACCACCTTCAGCTCGGGGACCCGGTCGAAGACGCCGCCGAAGACGAGCGTGCCGATGATGTCCTGGCAGCCGCGCATGATCCCGAGGAAGCTGTTCATCTTCGGGCCGCGGTAGCCGGCCGCGCCGAGCTGGTCGTTGCCCGACGTGAGGATGTGGAACGCGAGCGGCAGCCCGAGCTCGGCGGCGGCCCGCCACAGCGGGTCCCAGCGCGGGTCGTCGTAGTCCCCGGCCTCGGCCTCGCACGCGGCGTGGCCGGGCATCATGACGCCGCGCAGCCCGAGTTCCTTGATGCGTGCCAGGTCCTCGACGCCCTCCGCGACGCTGCGCAGCGCGGTCTGCCCCTGCCCGAGCAGCCGGTCGGGCGCGTACCCGGCGAACTCCTCGGCCATCCACAGGTTGTAGGCGTCGAAGCAGGCCTTCTTGTAGTCGGCGTCGGGGTGGTTGCACAGCAGCATGCCGACCGACGGGTACACGACCTCGGCGGCCACCCCGTCGCGGTCCTGCTCGGCGAGCCGTGCGACGGGGTCCCATCCGCCGCGGTGCAGCTGCTCCCACCCGGTGTACTCGAACGGCCCGACGGTCTCGGGCGGCCGCCCGGCGGCGGCGACCATGCCGTACGGGATGCGGCTGCGCCCGTTGTCGATCTCCATCACCGCGCCCATGCGCGGGTCCGTGGCCGCGACCGGCGCCCGGTCCCGGAACCGCGGGTCGATGCGGTCGACGTAGCAGTCGCCGGGCTCGGTGACGTGCGAGTCGGCGGATATCGCGAACAACGGAGCGGTCGGCGGAACGGGCTGCGAAAGCGAGGGCGAGCTGGCCGTCGGGGCACCCATGGCGGGTCCTCTCCTCACGCGCCGGAGGCGGCAGGGCGCAATTGATGAGTGCACATTAAGTAGCCGGTCCGTTAGTTTCAACCACTGTGGGACGTAATCCAGAGGCCACGCGCCGTGAGCTGCTCGACGCCGCCGCCCGGCTCTTCGCCGAGCGCGGGATCGCCGCCGTGTCGTTGAACGAGATCAACACGGCGGCCGGGCAGCGCAACGCGTCCGCGTTGCAGTACCACTTCCGGTCGCGCGAGGGGCTGCTGCGGGCGCTGCTGGAGCGGCACATCCCGCAGGTGCGGGCGCGGCGCGACGAGCTGCTGGCCGCGGCGGACGCGGATCCCGAGAAGGTGCGGCGGGCCGCGGAGGCGTTCGTGCTGCCGTTGGCGGAGCTGCTGGAGGACGGCTGGCGCGGCAGGGCGTTCCTGCGCATCGTGGCGGAGCTGATGGCCGACCCGTCGCGGAGCGCGCCCGAGGTGCGGCAGTTGCTGGACGCGACGGCGGCGGACGAGGCGTACGCGCGGATCTGGAAGCACGGGCGGGGCGTCCCGGCGCTGCTGCGGCCCGAACGGATGCGCGTCGGCGGCACGATGGTGCTGCACGCGCTGGCCGACCGGGCGCGGCTGCTGGAGCACGAGGGCCGGCCGACGCAGATCGCGCCGGAGCTGTTCACCGGGAACCTCGTCGACATGTTCCTGGGCGCGACGCTGGCGCCGGTCGCCCGCTGAGGCGGGGCCGGCGCCGGCGTCGTTCCGAGGGCGCCGGGGGTCAGTAGGCGGCGAGCGCCTTGTCCCACGTCTCGTGCCAGTGCGCGACCGCGGACTCGCCCATGCCGACCACCATCGTGTCGAGGCCGGCGGAGAAGCCCCGCTGGCACGCCTCGGCGCCCGGGAAGTCCTCGCTGACCAGCACGGCCTTGTTGGTGTTGTGGTTGTTGCGGGTGGCCGCGACGGTCTGCTCGTCCAACGGCTCCCAGGTGCCCTCGGTCATGTGGATGACCGACTCGCCCGGCACCGCGCCCGGGTAGACGCGGAGCATCGTGGTGCTCATGGGGCTCTCGATGAGCACGGTCGACGGCAGCACGGTCTGGACGTTGACCATGGGCAGCCGGGCCGGCCAGTGCTCCTCGGGGAACTCGGCGAGCTTCTCGAAGCCGAGGATCGGCACCGCGAAGCGGGTGTGCGGGCCGAACGTGTCGACGATGCCGTGGTTCAGCACGACGCCGTGGATCGTGGCGCGGTGCAGGAAGGGGATGTGGTACCCCTCCAGGTTGATGTCGACGGTCAGCTTCCAGTTGGCCTTCAGCGTGAACTTCTCGCTGACCACCGCGCGGGTGCGGTCGTACGGGAAGCCGGCGAAGGCGTCCTCGACGTCCGCGAGCGCGCCCTCGACCTGGACGTCGGGCCGCAGCCCGACCACGATCAGGCCCGCGGATATCGCGACCGGGAGCTTCTTCAGCCCGAACTCGGCCGGGTCGACGCCCGGGAACTGCGGGCGGGACGGCAGCCCGACCAGCGAACCGGCCGGGTCGAACTGCCAGCCGTGGTAGCCGCAGACGAACCGGCGCGCGTTCGAGCAGCCGGTGCCCGTGGTGCCCTCGCGGTCGGAGTCCTCGGGGGCGACCGGCATGCCGCGGTGCGTGCAGGCGTTCAGGAACGCGTGCAGGACGCCGTCCTCGTCGCGGGTCACCAGGACCGGCACGCCGTCGACGTCGCGTGCGAGGAAGTCGCCGGGCTCGGCGACCTCGCCCGCCCAGCCGACCACCTGTGGCGTGCGGCGGAAGAGCACCTCGCGTTCCTTGGCGAGCCGCTCGGGGTCGGTGAACACGGAGGCATCGACGCGCATCGGGGCCTCGCCCAGGTCGAGGGTGCGCTGGGCGATGTGGTCGATGATCCGGCGGCCGGTGCTGACGACGTCTTCGTGCTTCATGGGTGCTGCCCCCAACGTGCCTCACGGGTTACTAATGAGAGTTCATTATGTGAAGGGGGTCATGACACCGTCAATGACCGGTGTGGTCTCATCGAGGGGAGCACGCGCAGCGCGGAGGTCGGACGCGGATATGCAGCACCAGGTCGAGTCGGTCCAGTACGACGTCGCCAGCGTCCACCTGTCCGGACTGCTGGCCCGCCCGGCCGGCGCCGCGCGCGGGACCGTGCTCGCGCTGCACGGCGGCGGCTCGCACGCCGCGTACTGGCACCGCGACGCCGCGCCCGACACCTCGCTCCTACTCCTCGGCGCCTCGCTCGGCTGGACCGTGCTGGCCGTCGACCGCCCCGGCTACGGCGCCTCGGCCGGACTGCCGCGCGACCGGCAGGACCTCGACCACCAGGCCGACCTGATGTTCCGGCTGGTGGACGAGCTGCCCGCGCACCTGGGGTCCGACGCCGGGGCGGGGGTCTTCCTCGCCGCGCACTCCATGGGCGCGCTGCTCGCGCTGCGCATGGGCGGCCGCGACGACGCGCGGCTGCTCGGCGTCGCGGCCGGGGGCGTGCCGCTGCGGTACAGCGAGGACAAGGCCCGCGCCATGGCCGCCGTGCCCACCGACGGCGAGGGTGTCGTGCCCCCGATGCGCGGGCCCGGCACCGGGGCCGCCACGTACTTCGGCCCGCCCGGCTCGTACGACCCGGCGCTGCTGACCCGCGAGGGCCGGGTGGTCGCCCCGGTCCCGATCGCCGAGTTCGCCGACGCCCGGGACAGCCCGCTGACGCTGCCGGGCATCCTCGCCAAGGTCCGCGTGCCGGTGCACTGGACGGTCGCCGAGTTCGAGTCCTCGAACCTGGCCGGACCGGCGGTGCTGGACGAGGCGGGCCGCCTGCTGACCCACGCCCCCCGCGTCGAACTGCACACGCAGCCGGGGGTGGGCCACAACCTGAGCCTGCACTACGCGGCCCGCGCGTATCACCTGCGGGTGATGGCGTTCGCCGAGGAGTGTCGCCGCCGGGCCGCCTGACGACGCGGGGTGGGCCGGGATGGTGCGTCGGCGCGGCTTCTCGGGCGGGCCCGGCAGTTCGGAAGGCCGTGGGGTCGCTCGTTTGAGAACACTCGATCGGGCTAATTCGTCATTCGCTCGCCAGGGTGAACCAGACCACTTTGCCGGTCGGCAACGCGTCCGCTCCCCAGCTGTGTGCGAGGCATTCGACGAGCGCGAGGCCGCGGCCGAACTCGTCGTCCAGGGAGCCGCGGCGCACGCTCGGGAGGCGCGGTGACGGGTCCTGGACCTCGACGCGGAGCCGGCCCGCGTCGTGGGCGAGGCTGAGGGAGTGGCGCGAGCCGGGACCGACGTGGAGGAGCACGTTGGTGAGCAGCTCGCTGACTAACAGGACTGCGATGTCGGCGAGTTCGCCGAGGTCCCAGTCCCGGAGCAGGCGTTCGACCTCGCGGCGGGCGCGCTGGACGCCGCGGTCCGACGCCGAGAGTTGAACGCGGTAGTGACGGACGTCTTCCGCCATCACGGGCATGGCCATCCTCCGGGGACGCACGCATGGAGTGCGTGAGATCGGGGTCGCGCGGTCGGGGGGTGGGGAACTGTGTGCGACCGTGGAGCGACGGTAAGTCAGATCGGACATTCAGCGTGCCGTGCGACCACTTAGCCTGCAACTCCCATTGTTGGATTGTCGGCGGATTTCGCGTACTGCTCACGAAGCCGCTCAACGTGGTGCACACTGTCCCCCCACCCCAGCCTGCGGAGGTGCCCTGTGGCCTTAGCCCCCAACCCCACCGTCCGGCAACGCCGGCTCGGCACCGAACTGCGCCGCCTGCGCGAGGCGCGCGGCCTCAGCCTCGAGGACGTCGCGGTCCGCCTCGAGTGCTCCGACTCCAAGGTCAGCCGCATCGAACTCGGCCGCAGCGGCGTGCGCCCCGTCGACCTGCGCATCCTGCTCGACCTGTACGCCGTCTCCGACGACGCCGAGCGCGAGGCCCTGCTCACCCTGGCCCGCGAGGCCAAGAAGCGTGGCTGGTGGCGCAGTTACTCCTCACTCCTGCCGCCGTCGTACACCGAACTGCTCAGCCTCGAGGCCGACGCGTCCGGCATGCGCGGCTTCGAACTCTCGCTCGTGCCCGGGCTGTTGCAGACCCCCGACTACGCCCGGGCGGTCATCTCGTCGGTACGTGACGACCTCACCCCCGACGAGGTGG
Organism: Yinghuangia seranimata; assembly: GCF_029953285.1. Taxonomy (GTDB): domain Bacteria; phylum Actinomycetota; class Actinomycetes; order Streptomycetales; family Streptomycetaceae; genus Yinghuangia; species Yinghuangia seranimata. The sequence continues at coordinate 81,451 of NZ_JASAOI010000005.1, forward strand.
ACACCCTCGTCCGGGTCCGCGGCGAACGCCAGGCGCTCCTCGAACGCACCTGCGCCGACGACGAACCCGCGTTCCAACTCACCCTGGTGCTCGGCGAAGCCGTGCTGCGCCAGGTGGTCGGTGGACGCGAGAGCATGCGGGCCCAGCTGAACCATCTCGCGGAGGCCGCGACCCGGCCGAACATCCGCATCCAGGTGCTGCCGTTCGCGTGCGGCGCGCACCCCGCCATCGAAGGGGCGTTCGCCATCATCGATTTCCCCGCGCTTTCCGATCTGGACGTGGTGGTTGTCGACACGCGCATGAGTAGCCTCTATCTAGAGGAACCCGACCACGTCCGCGTGTATCAGCGGATGTTCGAGGACATCCGCGCCTCCGCGCTCTCGTACGGGGACTCGCAGTCCATGATCGAGCACGCTGCAAAGGAATTGTCTTGAGCAACGCACAGCACGATCCCGCCCCCCTCACCGACCTCGACGCGGACTCCGTCACCGCAGCTCAGCCGAGGTTGGCCTGGCACCGCAGCAGCTACAGCGGCGGCGCCAACAACTGTGTGGAGGCCGCCCCCGACGCCGCCTTCGTGCACGTCCGCGATTCGAAGTCGGTCCGCGGACCGGTCCTGTCGCTCACGCCCGCGGCGTGGGGTGAATTCCTCACCGACGTGGGTGCCGGGACTCCGGCCCGCTGACGTTAACGTCCCGTCGAATTCACCCGAAAGCGTGATGTGAATTACCCGGACGGGTGAATTCCCCTGATGATCGTTCTTTTGGTCGTTCCGGCCTGAAGCGGGCCCCCGGGCTCCCCGTTCCCCCCGGGACACCCGGCGCACCTGGGAGAGTGGGGGTGTGCATGTCTCGGTGCTGGGCCCGCTTCAGGTGCGGGACGACGAAGGAGAGCCCCTCGCGGTGACGGGCGCGCGGCTGCGCGTCCTGCTGGTCCGCCTGGCGTTGGACACCGACCGCCCCGTACCCGCCGACCTGCTGGTCCGCGCGGTGTGGGACGAGGACGAACCGGCCGGCGCCGCCAACGCGCTCCAGTCGCTCGTCTCCCGCCTGCGCCGCATGCTCGGCCCCGGCGTGATCACCTCAGAGGCCGGCGGCTACCGGCTCGCCGTCGACCGCGGCGCCGTCGACGCGCACGCCTTCGAACGCGCCGCCGCCGAAGGCCGCCGCCTCCTCGCCGCGGGCGACCCCGCCGCGGCCGAGGCCGCGCTGACCCGGGCGCTCGCCCTGTGGCACGGCACGGCGCTCGCGGACGCGACCGACCGCGGCTTCGCCGCCGGACCCGCCGCGCGCCTCGAGGAACTGCGCCTGACCGCGCTGGAGGACCGCGCGGACGCCCGGCTGCGGCTGGGCCGCGTGGCCGAGACCGTGCCGGAACTCGAACAGCTCACGGCGGAACACCCGCTGCGCGAGCGGCTGCACGGCCAACTGATCGTCGCCCTGGACACGGTGGGCCGACGGGCTGACGCGCTGGCGGCCTACCAGGCGGTGCGCACGACCCTGGCGGACGAACTCGGCATCGACCCGTCGCCGGAGCTCGACGAGCTGCACATGGCCGTGCTGCGAGGCGACCGCCGGACGGCGGCGATACCGGCGGCGGGCCGGGGCGGTGCGGCGACGGCTCCGGGCGGGGGCTCAGGTGGTGCCGCGGGCAGGCTGGCGGCGAGCGGCGCGGCAGGGGCCGGCCCCGGCGCCGGCCCGGCGGGCGCCTCGGGCGCACTCGGCGGCGGGGCCGCCGGGCAGGGCGCGAACCACCCCGCACCGGGAGGTGGTTCAGTCGGTGCTTCGCAGTCGCAGGCCGGGCCGCAAGGCCGTGTCGCAAGCGCGGGCGCTCCCGGCGGCGGGCTGCTCGAGACCGCCGCGTCCGGCGGGTTCGCCGGTGCCAACGGGGCCGCCTCGCCGACCAACCTCACCACGCGCCTCACCAGCTTCGTCGGCCGGGACGACGACCGCGACCGCCTCACCCGCATGCTCGGGCAGGCCCGGCTCGTCTCCGTCGTCGGACCGGGCGGCGCCGGCAAGACGCGCATCACCGTCGAGACCGGCACCCGCCTCCTGCCCGCCTTCCCCGGCGGCGTCTGGTTCGTCGAACTCGCGCCCGTGCACGACCCGTTGGACATCCCGCAGGCGATCCTGTCGGCGCTCGGGCGCCGCGAGGTCGGCATCCTGGGCACCGTCATCGACACACCCTCCCCGGCCGCCGACCGGGACCCGCTCGAGCGCGTCGTCGAGGTCCTGGAGCGCCGTTCCGCGCTGCTCATCCTCGACAACTGCGAGCACCTCGTCGCGGCCGCCGCCGACGTCACCGACCAGCTGCTGGCGAGGACGCCCGGGCTGCGCGTGCTCACCTCGACCCGCGAACCCCTCGGCATCCTCGGCGAAGCGCTGTACCCGCTGGGCCCGTTGGAGCTGCCGCCCCCGCACGCCGACCCGGACGACGCCGTCAAGTACCCGGCGGTGCGTCTGTTCGCCGACCGGGCCGAGGCGGTGCGGCCGAACCTGGTGATCGACGCGTCGAACGTCGGTGCCGTGGTGGAGATCTGCCGCCGGCTCGACGGCATGCCGCTGGCCATCGAACTGGCCGCCGCCCGCACCCGCTCGCTGCCGCCCGAGCAGATCGCCCGCCGCCTCGACGACCGGTTCCGGCTCCTCACCGGCGGCAGCCGCACCGCGATGCCGCGCCACCAGACGCTGCGCGCCGTCGTCGAGTGGAGCTGGGACCTGCTCGACGAGCGCGAACACGCCGTGCTGCGCCGCCTGTCGGTGTTCGCCGGCGGTGCCACGATCGACGCCGCGGAGTCGGTGATCCCGGACGGCGACCTGATCCTCGAGGAGGACGTCCTCGACCTGCTGGCCGGTCTGGTGGACAAGTCGCTCGTCGAGGTGTTCGGCACCGGCGAGCCGCGCTACCGCATGCTGGAGACGATCGCCGCGTTCGCCGCCGAGCAGCGCGCCGTCAACCGGGCGGACGCGGGGGTCATGAAGCGCCACTCCGACTGGTGCCTGGCGATCCTCGAGCGCACCGACCCCGAACTGCGCTCCCGCGACCAGCTCAGGGCGCTGCGCGTCATCTCCGACGAGCACGACAACATCGCCGTCGCGCTCCGCGCCGCGATCGACGCCGGGCAGGCGGAGCGCGCGGTGCGGCTGGTCGCGGGCCTGGGCTGGTACTGGTCGATCCGCGGCTACCACGGCGAGGCGGCCGCGTGGATGGCGGAGGCGCTGGAGGTGCCCGGCGAGGTCCCGGCCATCCCGCTCATCAGCGCCCAGTGGTTCTACGGCATGACCAGGGCGGTCACCGGTTTCGACCCGCAGGCGCTGCGCTGGCTGATGAAGGCCCGGTGGGGGCTGCGGCACATCCCGCCGGACGTCCCGATCCCGCCGGTGCTGCGGCTCATCCCGCCGCTGAGCGCGGCCGCCCGGGACTACTCGGCCGGCACGTTCCAGTACATGAAGGTCCTCGCGAGCGGCGAGGACGATCCGTGGGTGCTGGCGTTCATCGACCTGATCGGCGGGCACCTCGCCGTGAACGGCGGCATGACCGAGGAGGGCCTGCTGCGGCTGCGCCGGGCGCGGAGCCGGTTCGTGCAGATCGGCGACCGCTGGGGCCGCAGCTCGGCGGTGGCCGGGCTGTCGGAGGTGTACGCGTACACCGGCCGCGCCGAGGAGGCCATGGCCGCCATGGAGGAGTGCCTCCAACTGGTGCGCGAGCTGGGCGCGGACGAGGACGTGCCGATGATCCTGATGCGCCGCGGCATGCTGCGCGTCCTGCAGGGCGACGCCGAGGGGGCGCTCGCCGACCTGGACGAGGCGATGGCGATCGCGGGGCGCGCCGAGACCGCCGGCGGCGTCATGCTCGGCTACCTCGGCCGGGGCGACCTGGCGCGGCTGCTGGGCGACAACGACGAGGCCGCGTACTACCTGGACCTGGCCGAGCGGGAGGTGCCGAACACCTGGGCGATCCCGCCCCAGCTGATCGCACGCATGCACATGAGCATCGCCTACCTCGCCGAGGAGCGCGGCGAGCACGGCAAGTCCCGGATCGCCGTCGACACCGCATGCGACGTGGCGACCGACGGCCGCGACATGCCGATCGTCGCGGCGGCCGCCGAGACGCTGGCGTGGTGGGCGTACGTCGAGGGCGACGACGACTACGCGGCCCTCATGCTCGGTGCCGCGGTGGCCCTGCGCGGCCACGCGGACCTGGGCAGCCCCGACGCGGTGCGGACCACGGAGAACGTGCGCGCGCGGATGCCCGAGGAGCGGTTCGAGGCCCGCTTCGAGCGGGGCCGCACGACGCCCCAGAACGACGCGTTCGAGCTGGTCCGCAAGGGCACCGACGGCGTCGGCCGCGCCGCGGGCTGAACGCCGGGCGGCGGCGGCCGGAAAACGCGTACCGCGAAGGGCCGTGCACGTACTACGACTTGCGGTTGTACGCGCGCACCGTCAGCGGCGCGAAGATCGCGGTGAAGACCGCCGCCCACAGCAGCACCCAGCCGACGTGCGTGGCGACCGGGCCGCCGACGAGCAGTCCGCGGCACGCGTCGGTCAGGTGGCTGACCGGGTTGACCTTCACCCAGGACTGCAGCCAGCCCGGCATCGTGGCGGTCTGGGCGAAGATGTTCGCGCCGAAGGTCAGCGGGAAGCCGATCAGCATCGCGATGCCCTGCACGCTGCGCGGGTTCTTCATGGTCATGCCGAGCAGCGCGAAGATCCAGCACATGCCGAACGCGAAGAGCAGCACCAGGCCCGTGGTGGCGAGCACGGCGAGCGCGTCGGTCTGCACGCGGAAGCCGATCGCCGTGCCGAAGACGAACACCACAACGATGGCGACGAAATAGCGGCACAGGTCGCCGAGGACGGCGCCGACCAGCGGCGCGTACCGGGAGATCGGCAGCGAGCGGAACCGGTCGAAGACGCCCTTGGCGACGTCCTCGCACAGCCCGACGCCGGTGCCGAGCGACGCGAACACGACGGTCTGGACGAGGATTCCGGGGAGCACGAACTGCAGGTAGTCGTGCGTGCTGCCGGCGATGGCGCCGCCGAACAGGTACACGAACATCACGATGAAGATGACCGGCTGGAGCGTCAGGTCGATCAGCTGCTCGGGCTGGTGCTTGAGCTTGATGAGGTTGCGCCAGGTCAGTGTCAGCGAGTGACGGACCAGGGCGAACGGGTCGCGCCTGCGCACGTGTTCGTCGCGGGGCGCGCCGGTACCGGTCGGGGCGGGCTTGACGGTGGTCGGGGTGGACGGGGTCTGGGTGGCGGTGGTCACACGAAGCTCCTGATGAGGACGAGGGCCACGACCGCGGCGCACAGGGCCAGGCGGTCGAGCACGGGCATCGGGGTGGGGAAGCGGCGGGCGTACCAGGTGCGGAGGGCCCGCCGGGGGCGGTGCGGGAGGGCGAACTCGGCCATGCCGCGCGGCGCGCCCCGGGCCGCGGTCATGCGGCGTCCGCCTCCTTCTGCGCGTCGTCCTGCGTGCGGTGTCCGGTGAGCTCCAGGAACACCTCGTCCAGGCTCGGCATGCGCAACGCGAGCTCGCTGGCGCGGATCCCCGCCTCGTCGAGCCGGCGGACGACGACGGGCAGCAGGTCCGGGTCGTGCACCGGGACGGTGATCAGGCCGTTCGTCGCCAGGTCGGGCGCCAGGCCGGTGAGCTCGCTGACGATGGCCACGGTGTCGGCGGTGCGGTCGGCGTGGGCCGGGCGGATCTCCAGGCTCTGGCTGCCGACCTGCGCCTTGAGCTCGGCGGCGTCGCCGTTGGCGATGACCCGGCCGTGGTCGATCACCGCGATGTCGTTCGCGAGCTGGTCGGCCTCGTCGAGGTACTGCGTGGTCAGCAGCACGGTGACGCCCTCGTCCGTGACGAGGCTGCGCACCAGGTCCCACACGTCGCCGCGGCTGCGCGGGTCGAGGCCGGTGGTCGGCTCGTCCAGGTAGAGGAAGGACGGCCGGCCGACCAGGCTGGCGGCCAGGTCGAGCCGGCGGCGCATGCCGCCGGAGTAGGTGCCGGGGGCGCGGCCGCCGGCGTCCGTCAGCTGGAAGCGCTCCAGCAGCTCGCGGGCCCGGGCCTTGGCGTCGGCGCGGGACAGGTCGAGCAGCCGGCCGAGCAGCACGAGGTTCTCGAACCCCGACATCTCCTCGTCGACCGAGGCGTACTGCCCGGTGAGGCCGATCTGGCGGCGCACCTCGGGGGCCTCGCGGACGATGTCGTAGCCGCCGACGGTCGCGTGCCCGGCGTCCGGCCGGATCAGCGTCGCCAGCATGCGGGTGGTGGTGGTCTTGCCGGCCCCGTTGGGGCCGAGCAGCGCCAACACCGTGCCCTGCCGTGCGACCAGGTCGATCCCGGCCAGGGCGGTGGTCTTGCCGTAACGCTTGACCAGGCCTTCGGCCTGAATCGCGTAGGTCATCGTGGTCTCCGTCACTGTGCTCGTCTGGGTACGACAACCACAGTGCCGGGACCGCCTGATACGCCCCGCACACGCCGCTGACACCGCCCGAGGGCCCCCGCTGACAGGGCGCTGATACGCCGCTGTCAGCTCTCGGCGCGCTGTCAGGCCAGGCGCGTCAGCTCGACCGTGACCTTCGGGGGTTCTCCGGGCGCGCCCTGGTAGACGCCCTTGAACGGCGGCACGTCGGCGTAGTCGCGGCCGCGCCCGACCACGACGTGCCGTACACCGACCTCGGTCAGGTTCGTCGGGTCGAGCGCCGTCCAGTCGCCCGCCCAGTACTCCACCCAGGCGTGGCTCTGACCGACCACCGTGTCGCCCGGCGCGGCCTCGGGGGAGGGGTGGAAGTAGCCGGAGACGTAGCGCGCGGGCAGGCCGAGCGTGCGCAGCATGGCGACGGTGAGCTGGGCGATGTCCTGGCACACCCCCGCGCGCTGGTCGAACGCCTGTTGCGCGTCGGTGCCGACGCCGGTCGCGCCCGGCACGTACGCGACGTGCCGGTGCACCCACGCCGCGACCGCGGCCGCGGCCTCGTGCGGCGGCAGGCCTTCGGCGACCCGCACCGCGTGCGCGCCCGCGTCGGCACTGATCTCGGTCAGGGGGGTGGGCGCCGTGTACTCGACCTGCGGCCCGGCGCCCGGGCCCCGCGCCGCGTCCCAGTCGGGCGCGTCGCACAGCGGCGGCGCGGCGGACGTCTCCACCGTCGCGCGGGCGGTGAAGCGCAGGAGCGTGTGCGGTTCGGCGACGTCCACCGCCACCACCTGTGTGCCCCAGTAGTCGTGGTACGTGTACGTGTGCGCCGCGCGGTCCACCTCGAGGCGCGACTCCAGCGCGGTCTGCGTGAGCAGCGTCAGCGGCGCCATGCGCACCTCGTTGAACGACGCCCGTGCCGGGCTGCTGTAGGCGACCTCGGTCACGTGACGGATCCCGAGCCGCCAGCCGGTCGCGGTCGTCATCGTCCCTCCCAGGGCGCCAGGGGCGCGTCGGTGAAGTAGCGGCGCGCGAGCGCGTCGGTCGCCTGCGAGCACGCCGCACCCAGGTCGGCCAGCAGCACCGGGAGTTCGTGGCCGACGGTGGAGACGTCCGCGTACTCCAGCCGGGTGCGGAGCCGGCCGATCGGGCGGCGGGCCCGGTCGGCGACCCCGGTGCGCTCCGCCGCGACCGGAGCGAGCGCGACCAGGCACTCCTCGGCGGTGCTCAGCGCGTGCAGCACCGAGCGCGGGAACAGCCGGTCGAGGACCAGGAACTCGACGGCGCGCTCGGTGCCGGCCGCGCCGCCGTAGGTGCGCAGGAAGGACTCCTCGGCGCCGGCGGCCCGCAGCAGCGTCGTGCGGTCCGGCAGCGGTCCCGTACCGGAGACCAGCACCGACAGCAGTCGCGCCGTCATGTCCGCGCGCTCCAACGACCGGCCGAGCACCAGGAAGCGCCAGCCCTCGTCGCGGGACAGTGTGGCGTCGGCCAGTCCGCAGAACAGCGCCGCACGCTCGCGTACCCGGGCCAGGAAGTCCCCCGGGCCCAGGAGTTCCGGGCTCGCGTCGCTCCCCAGCAGGTCGTGCCGGGTCGCGTTGAGGCACTCCCACAGCTCGCTCGACACCACCTCGCGCACGCCGCGGGCGTTCTCCCGGGCCAGCAGCAGCGCCCCCGCGATCGAACTGGGCGAGTCCGCGTCCAGTGCCACGCGGCGCACGGTCGCGTCGACGGTCGGCGCGTCCGACGCGTACGGCTCCAGTCCCAGCACACCGAGCAGCGACCGGCACGCGGCGACCTCGTCCGTCCAGGGGTCCTCCACCATGCGGTGCAGGAACGCGTCGAGCAAGCGCGCCGTGTCGTCCGCGCGTTCGACGTAGCGGCCCATCCAGAACAGCGCCTCGGCGACCCGGCTCAGCACGCTGGACACCTCCTCGACGCCCGTCCCCGGCGGCGCGGTTCGGCTCGGCACGGCCTCCAGTGCGGCTCTCGGCGGCATCGGCGATCCCCCTCTTCTCGCTTTCCGACGAATCGGACGCCGGCCGCGCCGGGTGGTCGGCGCGGCCGGCCCGGCTACTGCTGGGCCGCGTCGGCCCCGGCGTCGGCGCCGAACGGCGACGGCTGGTGGTCGCGCACGGCGCGGGCGGCCGGCACCAGCGCCGTCGGACGCGGCGCCGGCACCGCCGGGCCGTCCTCGTCCGACAGCACCCAGGTGTCCTTCGAGCCGCCGCCCTGGCTGGAGTTCACCACGAGCTGCCCCTCGGGCAGCGCGACGCGGGTCAGTCCGCCGGGCAGCAGCCAGATGTCGGTGCCGTCGTTCACCGCGAACGGCCGCAGGTCGAGGTGCCGCGGTTCCAGACGGTCGCCGATCAGCGTCGGCGCGGTCGAGAGCGCGACCGGACGCTGCGCGATCCAGCCGCGCGGGTCGGCGGCGACCGCGGCGCGCAGCGTCGCGAGGGTCGCGTCGTCGGCGTGCGGCCCGATCACGATGCCCTTGCCGCCCGACCCGTCGACCGGCTTGAGGACGAGCTCGTTGGCGTGCTCCAGTACCCATGCCACGCGCTCCGGCCCGTCGAGCCGGTACGTCTCGACGTTGTGCAGCACCGGCTCTTCGGCCAGGTAGTACCGGATCAGCTCCGGGACGTACGTATAGAGCAGCTTGTCGTCCGCGACCCCGTTGCCGACCGCGTTCGCCAGGGTGACGTTCCCGGCGCGCGCCGCGTTGAGCAGGCCCGGTGTGCCCAGCAGCGAGTCGCCGCGGAAGTGCAGGGGGTCGAGGAAGTCGTCGTCGACGCGCCGGTAGATCACGTGCACCGGCCGGCGGCCGCGGGTGGTGCGCATGTAGACGCGGTTGCCGCGGCACTCCAGGTCGCGGCCCTCGACCAGTGGGATGCCCATGAGCCGGGCCAGCAGCGTGTGTTCGAAGTAGGCGGCGTTGTAACGCCCCGGTGTCAGCACCACGGCGGTCGGGTCGGTGACGCCCTCGGGCGCGGTCGCGCGCAGCGCCGCCAACAGCCTTTCGGGGTAGGCGTCGACGGCGCGGACGCGCTGCTCGGCGAAGATCCCCGGGAACAGCCGGGTCCCGGCCCGACGGTTCTCGATGACATAGCTGACGCCGGACGGGATCCGGACGTTGTCCTCCAGTACCCGGAACCGGCCCTCTTCGTCCCGGACCAGGTCGATGCCGCCGACGTGCACGCGTACCCCGCCGGGCGGTTCGATGCCGGCGGCCGCCCGGTGGAAGTGCGGTGACGTCAGCACCAGCGCGCGCGGTACGACGCCGTCGTCCAGCACCCGGCCGCGCCCGTACACGTCCGCCAGGAACGCTTCGAGCGCGCGGATCCGCTGCGCGACGCCGCGGGTGATCTCGTCCCACTCCCGCGCGGCGAGCACGCGCGGGATCTGGTCCAGGGGGAACGGCTGCTCGCCGCCGGCGAAGGCGAACGTCACACCCCGGTCGGTGAACAGCCGCGCCACCTGGTCGGCGCGATGCCGCAGATCGGTCGCGCCGAGCCGCTGCAGGGCCGCGAACACCGCCGAGTACGGCGCCCGCGGGACACCGGGCGCCGAGAACATCTCGTCCCACGCCTGGGCCGGCCGATACGTATCGAAGATGTCCGCCATGCCCGGAGGGTAGGGAAGCGGTGTTTCCCGAGCGTTTCAGGCTGGTTGGCCGCAGATCACGGCCTCGCCGAGGGCCTGGCCGCCGTGGCGGTGGGATTGCGTTCCGGTTGCGGAGCCCGGTGGCGTGCGGCGGCCGGATGACAGAGGTGTCAGGCGCCCGCCGCGGGGCCCCTCCCCCAGGGCGCGACTGACCTGCTTGTTCAGCTTTGAGGGAAGACCATCGGGGATCCGTCCGCGGTGCGCGATAACTTCGGGGGAGGGGGTACGACGTTTCCCGGGGGAGGGTGCGTGGGGGCACTGGTGGCGGTAGCGCCTCGGGCCGACGCGCCGGCGCGGCGGGTGGTGCGGCAGGTGGTCCGCGCGGTGCGGACCACACCGGGGCGGTTGGCCGCCACCGGGGCCGCGCTGGTCGTGCTGGCGTTACTGGCTGGGGCGTTCGCGTTCGCGGCGGTGCGCGAGCGGGAGGACGCGGCGAAACGGATCGCGACCCGGTCGGAGCCGCTGGTCGTGCGCACACAGGAGATCTACCGGGCGCTGGCGGACGCCGACGCGACGGCGGCCGCGTCGCTGCTGAGCAGCGGCGTCGAGAAGCCCGAACTGCGGGACCGCTACGAGGCGTCGATGAAGTCGGCCGAGAGCACGCTGGTCGACGCCGCCGCGGCGGGGGAGACCGGCCCGGTCGCCGGCCTGCTGCGGGAGCTGGCGGTGCAGGTGCCGCTGTACCGCGACGACGTGGCGCACGCGAAGGCCGAGCGGCGCCAGGGGCATCCGCTGGGCGCGGCCTATCTGCGCACGGCGTCCCGGCAGATGGAGGAGCAGATCCTGCCCGCGGCCGACCAGTTGCACAAGCTTGCCGAACAGCGGCTACGTGCCGACCACAGCAAGGCCACCGCCGTGCCGCAGATCTCGGTGGCCGTGGGCCTGTTCGCGTTGGGCGCGCTGGTCGTCGCGCAGGTGCTGCTGACCCGGCGTACCAAGCGCGTGCTGAACCCCGCGCTGCTGGTCGCGTCGGTGGCGGTGCTGGCGTCGACCGTGTGGCTGGTCTACGGGCTGTCGTCCGCGAGGGACGACCTCGCGCGCAGCCGCGACGACGGCTGGCAGCCGGTCGCGGCGATGTCCGCGGCGCGGTTCTCGGTGCTCCAGGCGCGCGCCGACGAGAGCCAGATCCTCATCCAGCACGGCGCCGACAACGGCGCGTACGACAAGCAGTTCGAGGGCCAGCTCAACGCCCTCACCGCGAAGACCCCCGACGGCCTGCTGTCCGTCGCTGCGGCGCGGTCGTCCGCCGACAGCGTGACCGGCCCGAAGGTCGCCGCCGCGGTCGCCGCGGTCGAGCAGTGGCGGGCGGCGCACAGCAAGGTGATGGAGGACTACGACAAGACCTCGTACACGAGCGCGGTCGACCAGGTCGTGAAGGACGACGGCCCGTCGCTGCTCGCCTTCAAGCAGGCCGAGCAGGCGCTCGCCGACGCCACCGCCAAGGACCAGGGCGACTTCGAACGGGCCGTGCACGGCGGCCGCGACGCGCTGTCCGGGCTCGGTGTCGGAGTCGTCGTGCTCGCCCTGGTGGCCGCGGCCGGTGTGGTCGACGGCGTGCGGCGCAGGCTCAAGGAGTACCGGTGAAGCGCGGGGCGCGGGCGTGCGCGGCCGCCGCCGCGGCCGGGGTGCTGCTGGTCGGCGTGGTCGGCTGCGGGACGGGCCGGGGCACCGCGGGCGTTGCGGGGCCGGGCGTGCCGCCGCCGCAGGCGCTTCCGCAGGCGTCCGGTACGCCCGCGGAGTGTCACGACGCGAAGGCCAGCCTCAGGCCGCCCGCGTCGGTACCGGCCCCGGGCACCTGGGCGGCGGACAGTTTCATGGCCCGGATCGCGAAGAACGGGACCCTGAGAGTCGGCGTCGACCAGAGCACCTTCCCGTTCGGGTACCTCGACCCCGCCGACGGCCAGATGCACGGCTTCGACGACGACCTCCTGCGGCTCGTCGCCAAGGCGATCTTCCCGGACGCCGACACCAATCCGAGCCGGATCACGTTCACGGTGCTGCAGAACGACGACCGGGTGGACGCGGTCGACGAAGACCGAGTGGACATCGTCGCGATGACGATGACGGTGAACTGCGACCGCCGGACGAAGAACACGATCCCCAAAGGGAATCCACCGGCGGAGTTCTCCGCCGTCTACTTCAACACCGGACAGCGGGTGCTCGTCCAGAAGAACACCGTGCCGTTCCCCGAGCGGGGCCTGGCCGGCATGGCGGGCCTGCGGGTGTGCAGCGTGCGCGGCTCGACGTCCCTGGACCGGCTGAACGACCCCGCGATCGCGCCCGGGGTCGTCCCGGTCATCGGCGAGACGTGGGCGGACTGCCTGGTCAGACTGCAGAAGGGCCAGGTCGAGGGCGTCACCACCGACGCGACGATCCTCGCCGGACTCAACCGCCAGGACCCGCTGTTCACCGAGGTGGTCGGTCCCACGATCGGCGAAGAGCCGTACGCGATGGCGATCCGCGCGACCCATCCGGAGTTCGTCCGGTTCGTCAACGCCGTCTTGGTCAAGGCCTTCGCCGACGAGACGTGGAAGCAGCTTTACGACAAGCACATCGCCGACTCGCTCGGCACCGCCCACCCCGATCCGCCGAACCTCGACTGGCAGCCAGAGAAATGACCGCCCCCGGAACCGCCTGGACCCGCGACGACGCGGACCGCGAGCTCGCCCGGCTCGAAGGCGAACGCGACGCCATCTCCGCCGGGTTGATGGCCCTGGACGACCACCCCGGCCGCCGGCTGCTGGACGGTGCCGCGCTCGCGGGCCGCACCAAGGAGCGCTGGGAGGCGTGCCGCGCCGACATCACGCGCCTGTGGGAGCTGTACGCGGCCTACGGCGCGGTCCTGGACGAGGCGCGCGCGCTGCGCAACCGCCGCGCCCGGCCCTCGCGCACCGAACTGGACGACATCGCGGCACTGTTGACCGGAACCTCGGTGGCGATGCCCGGAGCGGACGTGCCGCTGGCGCAGCGCGGCCTGCTCGACCCGGTCGCGTCCGCGCGCCGTGTCTCGCTGGACGTGCTGGTCGCCGAGATGAACACGGTGTGGCGGCGCGCGGCCGAAATGGTCTCAGCCGTGGACGACGTGTGGTCGGTGCTGCTGCCGCGCCTGGACCGCGTCGAGGCGGCCGCCACCGAGACCGCCGCGCTCGTCGACCGGCTGGGCGGCGCGCAGGCGCTCGCGGTCGAGGCGCGCGTCGTCGCGGAGACACGCACCCGGCTCGCCGACGCGCGCGGCCAAGTGGCCTCCGACCCACTGCACTTCGCGGCGGCCACGACCAGTGCGCGGATCGGCACCGTCGATCTGGACGTGCTGGAACGCGATCTGAAAGGCGTTCAGGACGGTCTGCGCCAACTGCGGCTGCTGCAGGAACGCTACGAGGAGCGCGCCCGCCGCGTCACCGGCCTCCTGGAGGTGCTCGCCGCCGACGAGGCCGACGGGCGCCGCCGACGCGCGCACGTGGCCGGCCGCATCGCGCGGGCCGTACCGGAGATCCCGTCGTTGGCCGCGCCGTTGACCGCCCGTAACGCGCAGGTCGCCGAGCTGCGGAAGCGTGACGCGTGGCCGCAGCTGTCCGCGCAGCTGAGCGCGTTGGAGCGGGACACGGCGGCCGCGGCGGAACGGGTCCGCGCGGTGCGCGGCGAGCTCGACGCGTTGCTGGCGCGGCGCGACGAGTTGCGCGGACTGCTCCAGGCGTACCGTGCCATGGCGGGCGGGCGCGGCCGCAGCGAGGACGAGGCGTTGGAGGCGCTGCACCATCGCGCGTACGACGTCTTGTGGCGGGCACCGTGTGACCTGGACGACGCGGCGCGGCTCGTCGGCGACTACCAGGCGGCGGTGACCACGCCGAGACCGGGGCACCATCGGGCGGTTGGCGCCGTTCACCCGGGCATACACCACGAAGACGGGGCCGTGCGGCCGAGGGGGGAAGGCACCGATCATGACGACCTGTAACCGGCCCGACTGCGGCGGAACGCTGGAGGACGGCTTCTGCCTCACGTGCGGCAAGGCGCCGCTGAAGGCCCCGGCGGCGGGCGGTTCACCCGCCAAGCCCGATCCCGGGATCCCGTTCGCGACCAACCCGCCCGGTGGCGGCGGGGTTTCGGCGACGCACGGCGCGACCGGCACCCGCTCGGGCGTCACGTCGTCCGGGCGCACCGGCACCGGGCGCACGTCCGGGCGCACCTCGCGCCGCACCGGCGTGGGCAGCACAGGCCGCCGCCTGGGCGCGGGCATCGTGGCGATCCCGCCGGTCCCGGTGCGCGACCCGGCGACGATACTGATGAAGAACCCGGTGCTGCCGGAGGAGAAGCGCGAGTGCCGTACCTGCGGCCGCCCCGTGGGGCGCGGCCGCGACGGCAAGCCCGGTATCGCCAACGGCTTCTGCCCGTACGACCGCACGCCGTACTCGTTCGCGCCCAAGCTGGAGCCGGGCGACATGGTCGGCCAGTACCGCGTCGTCGGCTGCCTCGCGCGCGGCGGCTTCGGCTGGGTGTACCTGGCGGTCGACACCGTGCTGCACGACAAGTGGGTCGTGCTCAAGGGCCTGTTGGGCAGCGGCGACGCCGACGCGCGGGCGGCGGCGGTCGCCGAGCAGCGGATACTCGCGCACACGCAGCACGCCAACATCGTGACGATCCACAACGTCGTCAGCCACCAGGACCGCTACACCGGCGACGCCGAGACGTACATCGTCATGGAGTACGTCGGCGGCATGTCGCTGAAGGACCTGGTCACCAAGCGCCGCACCGACGAGGGCGACCCGCGCGCCGTGCTGCCGGTCGAGCAGGTGCTGGCCTACGCGATCGAGATCCTGCCCGCGTTCGGCCACCTGCACAGCCGCGGCCTGGTCTACTGCGACTTCAAGCCCGACAACGTCATCCAGACCGACGACCAGCTCAAGCTCATCGACATGGGCGCGGTCCGGCACGTCGACGACGAAGAGGGCGCCATCTACGGCACCATCGGCTACCAGGCGCCCGAGATCGAACGCGACGGCCCCACACCGGAGTCCGACCTGTACACGGTCGGGCGCACGATGGCGGTGCTGAGCTTCCCGTTCGCGAACTTCACCCGGGAGTGGAAGCACAGCCTGCCGCCGGCGAGTTCGGTGGCGCTGTTCCAGGAGCTCGAGTCGTACCACCGGCTGCTGCTGCGCGCCACGCACGACGACGCGGAGCAGCGGTTCGGGTCGGCGTCCGACATGGTCGAGCAGTGCCTGGGCGTGCTGCGCGAGGTCGTCGCGGCGCGCACCGGCGAGCCGAAGCCGGCGCTGTCCGGCCTGTTCGGACCCGAGACGCGCGTCGCGCACCCGGACGTCGCCCCGTGGGACGCCGCCGACGCGCCGTCGCCCGCGGCCGCCGCGGCCGGCCTCCCCGTGCCGCGCGTCGACCCCGAGGACCCGGCGGCCGGGCTGCTCGCCACGCTGCCGACCAACGACCCCGACGAACTCGTCGCGGCACTCGGGTCGGCGGGCGTCGACTCGGTCGAGGCGACGCTGCGGCTGGCGTACGTGTGCATCGAGCGCGGCCAGATCGTGCGCGCCGAGGCGTTCCTCGACGACGTCGACCCCGACGACTGGCGGCTGGCCTGGTACCGGGGCCTGGCGGCGCTCGCGGAAGGCCGCGCCGACAGCGCGCTCGCCGCGTTCGACGCCGTCCGCTCGCAGCTGCCGGGCGAGCGCGCGCCCCGCCTCGCGCTCGGCGTCGCGCTCGAGCTCACCGGCCGCCCGGCCGAGGCGGCGCGCGAGTACGACGGCGTGTGGCGCACCGACCGCTCGTACGTCAGCGCCGCGTTCGGCCTCGCCCGCTGCCGGCTCGCCGGCGGCGACCGGGCCGGGGCCGTCGCGACCCTGGAGTCGGTGCCGGACACCTCCAGCAACTACGTAGCCGCACAGATCGCCGCGCTGCGCACCCGCGTGTGCGACCGCGACCCGGCGGACGCGCTCGAAGAGGACCTGCTGGAGGCCTCGGCGCACCTGGAGAGACTGCCGGTCGAGGGCGAGGCGTACGACCGGCTCGCGGCCGAACTCCTGGGCGCGGCCCTGGAATGGGTGCGGAAGGGCGCCGCCGGGTCGACCCGTCCCGACGGCAAGGTGCTCGACAGCGCGCTGCAGGAACGGCCGCTGCGCTTCGCGCTGGAGCGGACCTACCGCTCGCTCGCACGGCACGTCGGCGGTACGGAGGAACGCGTGGCACTGGTGGACAAGGCCAACGAGGTGCGCCCCCGGACGTGGGTGTGAGCGCCATGGGACGAGACGGAACCCGCCCGGGCGTGGCCGGCGCCCCGGCCGCCGCGCCGGGGCACCGCAACCGCCCGACCACCACGATCTCCGACGCCGCCGCGGCACCGGCCGGCCCGTCGGGGCCGCGCCCCGGCCGGGCGGGACCACCGGGCCGGGCACCGGGCGACGAGGCGGACGAGCGGACGGCCGCCACGCTGCCGGGCGGGGCCTCGTGCGGGGGCAACCCGGACGAGCAGACCGGCGGACACGCGGCGGTACGCACCGAGACGCCGGTCAGCGAGCCGGCGGGACGTCCCGGCGGCGCGTGGGAGAACCATCGGACGGGGCGGCCCTCGGCCGACGGGCCCGACGGGCTCCCCGCTCTGGACACGTGCCCGAGCTGCGGCATCGCACCCCAGCCCGGCCACCTGTACTGCGAGGGCTGCGGCTACGACCTGCGCGGCGGCCCGCCCCCGCCGGTGGCCGAACGCGCTCCGAGGCGGGGCGGGTTCGGGGCGGTGGCCGCACGGAGCTGCCCGACGTGCGGGACGCCCGCGCAGCGCAACGTGTTCTGCGAAACGTGCGGCACCGACCTGCGCGCGCTCCCGGCGCCGGCGCCACCGCCGCCCGCCGGGGCGGTGTGCGAACGGTGCGGGACGGCGACGGTCGGGGCCGACGGGTTCTGCGAGCAGTGCGGCCGGCCGTCGCGGGGCGCGGACCCGCGTGCGCTCTCGGCGCCGGCGTCGCCCGCCGGGGCGGTGTGCAGCCACTGCGGCACCGCGACCGTCGGCGAGGACGGATTCTGCGAGTCGTGCGGCCGCGAGTGGCGCGGGGGAGGCGAAGGCTACGGGGCCGCGGGTGAGTTCGGGGGACACCCGCTGTCCCCAGGTCAGGGCTGGGCGCAGGCCGGTGCGGCCTATGCCGCGGCTCCGGCCGCGCCGGCCGCCTACCCGTCCGCGCCGCCGCAGGCCGCGCCGCGGCGCTCGTCGCGCGAAGGAAGGTTCGCCGTCGCCGTGTGCCGCGCCTGCCGTACCGAAACCATCGGAGCCGACGGCTTCTGCGAGTCGTGCGGCCGCGAGTACAACCCGAGGGATTCCATGGAGACGGACCTGCGCATCGCCGCCGGGGTCAGCGACCGCGGCCTCCGGCACCGCCGCAACGAGGACGCCATGGCCGTCCGCGTCGTCGAGGCCGCGCACGCGGGACCCAGCGTGGTCGCCGTCGTCTGCGACGGCGTGTCGTCCTCGCCGCGCCCCGACGAGGCGTCCGCGACCGCGGTCCGCGCCGCGAGCGCGGCGCTCGCCGACGCGCTGCGCGGCGGAGCCGGCCCCGAAGCCGCCACCCGCGCGGCCGCCGCGGCGGCCGCGAGCGCGGTCGCCCGGCTGGCCACGCCGTCCGAGGTCGACGCGAACGCGCCCGCGTGCACCTACGTTTCGGCGGTCGTCACGCCGGACTCGGTCACCGTCGGCTGGGTGGGCGACAGCCGCGCGTACTGGCTGTCCGCCGACGACACGCCGCTCGGCGACCAGGACGCCACCACCCCCGCCCGCAGCGGCGCCGCGCACCCCGCGCCCGAACCCGACCACCTGCCGGTCCGCATAGCCATGCCGGACACCGACCCGCCCGGCGACGTCGTCTACCCGCCCGCGACGACGGACGACACGCTGTACGTGCCGACGCCGTCCGCGCTGCTCACCGAGGACGACTCGTGGGCCACCCGCATGGTCGCCTGCGGGCAGATGACCGAGGCACAGGCGTACGCCGACAGCCGCGCGCACGCGATCGTGTCGTGGCTCGGCGCCGACGCCGGCGAGGTGCGGGCACGCGTGATGACGCTGCGCCCGAACACGCCCGGCGCGCTGCTGCTGTGCAGCGACGGCCTGTGGAACTACGTGCAGGCCGCGCAGACGCTGTCCGCGTTCGCACTGCCGCACGGACTCGCGCAGCCGCTGCGCGCGGCCCGCGCCCTGACCGACTACGCCCTTCAGTCCGGGGGCGCCGACAACATCACCGTGGTCCTCGTCCCCTTCCCGCCCGCCGCCCACGCCGGGCCGGAACCCAAGGAGTAGCCGTCATGTCCGCCACCGCACAACCGTCCGGCGCACCGCAGTTCGACGCCGAGGTCTACTACAACCGGTACCTGCCGATGGGCGCGCGCGAGGTGCACGCCGTCGCCACGGTCACCGCGACCGGCGCCGGCACCGGGACGCAGGGCGCCGCGCCGGGCACGCGGGCCGCCGAGGTGATCCTCGTCGACACGTCCGGGTCGATGGACTTCCCGGGGAGCAA
This sequence comes from Yinghuangia seranimata, assembly GCF_029953285.1. Classification (GTDB taxonomy): domain Bacteria; phylum Actinomycetota; class Actinomycetes; order Streptomycetales; family Streptomycetaceae; genus Yinghuangia; species Yinghuangia seranimata. The sequence continues at coordinate 100,042 of NZ_JASAOI010000005.1, forward strand.
GCTGAAGGCCGCCAAGGACGCCACCAAGGCCGCGATCGACACGCTGCGCGAAGGCACGCTGTTCGCGGTCGTGTCCGGCACCGGCATGGCGACCATGGTCTACCCGGAGACCGAGGGGCTCGTCCCGCTCGACGCGCACACGCGTCGCGAGGCCAAGCGCGCCGTCGACCGGCTGCGGGCGCGCGGCGGCACGGCGATCGGGCAGTGGCTGCTGCTGGCCCGCCGGTTGCTCGAGCCGTACCCGGACGCGATCCGCCACGCGATCCTCCTGACGGACGGCAAGGACGAGAGCGAGACGGCCGCCGCGCTGGCCGCCGCGATCGAGAGCTGCCAGGGCGTGTTCACGTGCGACTGCCGCGGCGTGGGAACGGACTGGGTCGTCGCGGAGCTGCGCACCGTCGCGTCGGGGCTGCTCGGCAGCCTGGCGATCGTCGCGGAGCCGCACAACCTGGTCGCGGACTTCACCGAGATGATGGAGAACGCGATGGGCAAGGCCGTCGCGGACGTCGCGCTCCGGGTGCGGACGCCCGGCAGCGCCCGGGTGAAGTTCGTCAAGCAGGTGCGGCCGAGCATCGAGGACCTGACGGGGCGGCGTTCGGACACCGGGCCGGCCATGGGGGACTACCCGACGGGTGCGTGGGGCGACGAGAGCCGCGACTACCACGTGTGCCTGGAGGTCGAGCCGGGCGACGTGGACGACCCGGTGCGCGTCGCCCTGGTGAGCCTCGTCTCACGGGCCGCCGACGGGACCGAGACGGAGCTGGCGAGGACCGCGGTGTTCGCGGAGTGGACGGACAACGAGGAGCTGTCCACGAAGATCAACAAAGAGGTCGCGTACTACACGGGGCGTGCCGAGCAGGCCGTGCTCATCGAGGAGGGCCTCGAGGCGCACCGCAACGGCGACGAGACCGAGGCGACCGCGAAGCTCGGCCGCGCGCTGTCCCTGGCGGAGGAGGCCGGCGACGAGGTCACCGCCAAGCTCATCGGGCGGGTGGTCGAGGTCGAGCCGGTGACCGGCACGATCCGCATCAAGAAGAAGGTGTCGATCGAGGACGCCATGACGCTCGACACGGAGTCGAGGGTCACCTCGCGGACCTCCCGGTTGCGGGCCGGCGGTACGCCGTAGTCTTCCGGGGGTCCGTACCCGGACGAGTTGGTCTCTCCGCCGGAGTCGGATTCTCCGACGAGCGGGGGAGAACGGACGAGAACCGCACGAAGCCGAAACCGCCCGCGTCGGGCGGGCGTCGTCGACAGGAAGACAGGAGGCGCTGACATGCCGATATGCCCGCGCGGCCACGAATCGATCGCCGACGACTTCTGCGACGAGTGCGGACGGCCGATCGACCACGGCGTCCACGGCGGCCCGGGCGGTCCGGGCGCCCCGGGCGGCCACGGCGTCGGTCCGGCCGGGGGGACGGGGTACAACGGGGGCTGGTTCTCGCCGACGTCTACCGCGGTCACCGAGCACTGTCCGGTGTGCCACACGCCGCGGACGGGGGACTGGCTGTACTGCGAGGCGTGCGGGCACCAGTTCGGGACGCAGGCTCCTGTGTCGGTCCCGATGGACCCGGGGGAGCAGTTGTTCCGACCGTCGCCGCCGCCGGTGACTCGGGAGGAGGTCGGGCCTCCTCCGATGCGGACCGACGAGCACCTTTTCTCGGAGCAGCACACGGTGTTCGGGTCGGGGCCGGTTGTCGTTCCTCCGCCTCCGCCTCCGCCTCCGCCTCCGGGGCCGGGGTCGGGGCTGGGCACGGGGCCGCACCAGTCTTCGCAGCCGACGTATGTGTGGACGCTGGTCGTCCACGCGGACGCCGATTACTTCGGCAGGGTTGTGGGGCAGGGTGGGCCCGACGCGCACATGATGCGGTTTCCGCCGTACCACGAGGCGTGGAGCGTGCGGTTGGACGGGGACCGGATGCGGGTCGGCCGACGCCGCGGTACCCCTGATCCGACGGCCGCGCCGTTGGAGATCGACCTGTCGGGGCCGCCTTCGGATCCGGGGATTTCTCGGTTGCATGCCGTCCTGATGCGGACGCCCGACGGGTCCTGGGCTGTCGTTGACCCGGGGTCCGCGAACGGGACGACGTTGAACGGGTCCGACCATGCGATCGAGGTCAACGTGCCGGTGGATCTGCACGCGGGGGACCGGATTCATATAGGGGCTTGGACGACGTTGGAGGTTCGGTTGGTTGTGGTCTGACTTCGGTCGGACTGCACCGTTCCTGACCTGGTGCGTTTTCGGTGGCCTGACGCCCCTCCCGCTTTTGGATTTTCGCGCGGACGGCCCGCGCGTCAAGGCGCGGTGAAGCTCTTTGGACCTGCTGGCCTGTCCCGGGGTTCGGGAGGCGCCTTGACCCGCGGGCCGTCCGCGCTGAACCACCTCGCACCTGGCGGGAGGGGCGCGGGGTGTGGTGGCTCTTTGGGTTCGCTTGCCCTGCCGGGCTGCGGTTTTGCTTGGGGTTCCGGGCGGGTTTTGTTGCTGGGGTTCGTTGCGCTGCCGGGGGTCGTTCCAGCGTGGGCCGCGCCTGCCCGACTCGGTCGGGGGCACGGCCTCGACCCCCCATCACTTTGCCGTCACGTATGCGAATCACCAGAACTCCCTCATTGGGGGGTCTTCGCGTCACACTTGCGTCACCCATACAGTGGTCTGGACCATTTGCCGGTTCGGTGGGAGGCTCCGTGCGTTCGGTGCGTGCCGTACGAGCCGCGCGGCGGTGTTGCGCGGTTGTCCTTGCGCTCGTCGTCGCCGTCGGGGCCACCTCGTGTTCGTCGTCGTCCGATCGCTGGGAGCCCGGCGGTTCGGGGCAGGGCAGCGAGAGCGCGGGGGCCGGGCCGGTGGGGTCGACCGTCGGACCGCCGTACAAGGAGCAGCCCAGCGTGACTCCCCCCGCCTTCGAAGGCCTCGTTCCCGCACCGTTGCGCGCCGCCCCCGCACCCGGCGTGACCTGGACGCTCGGGCCCGACACCCGGATCCACACCTCGCCCGGTTCCGCCGAGGCCGCCCGCATCGGCCGCTATCTGGCCGAACTGCTGCGTCCCGCCACCGGGTTCGCCTTGCCGGTCGAGGAGTCGGACGACCGGTCCGGTATCGCGCTCGTGCTGGACGCCACGGTCGGCGCGGGCGACGTGCCCGGCGACGGGGACGAGGGCTATCGGATGGAGGTCGCCGCGGGCGGGGTGGTCGTCCGCGCCTCGCACGCGGCCGGGCTGTTCTACGGCGTGCAGTCGCTGCGCCAGGTGCTGCCCGCCCAGATCGAGTCGGCCACGCGGGTCGACGCGGCCTGGGTCGTCGCCGGGGGGAGCCTGACCGACAAGCCCCGTTATGCGTACCGCGGCCTGTCGCTCGACATCGCCCGGCACTTCTTCACGCCCGAGGAGGTGAAGCGGTTCGTCGACGACCTGGCCCGCTACAAGTTCAACCACCTGCATCTGCACCTGACCGACGACCAGGGGTGGCGTATCGCGATCGACGGTCGGCCGAAGCTGACCGGCGTCGGCGCGTCCACGCAGGTCGGGGGCGGCAAGGGGGGGTTCTGGACGCAGGACGACTACCGCGTGGTGGTCGCTTATGCGGCCGACCGCTTCGTGACCGTCGTGCCCGAGATCGACATGCCGGGCCATACGAATGCGGCGCTGGTCGCCTATCCGGAGTTGGGCTGCGACGGGAAGACCTACAAGCCGTACACGGGTACGCAGGTCGGGTTCAGCTCGCTCTGTGTCGAGAACGAGCAGGTGTACGCGTTCCTCGACGAGGTGGTCGGCCAGATCGCCGCGCTCACGCCGGGGCCGTATGTGCACATCGGCGGCGACGAGGCGCACACCCTCACGCCCGCGCGGTACAAGGCGTTCATGGCCCGTGCCCAGAAGATCGTCGAGAAGCACGGCAAGCAGGTCATGGCCTGGCACCAACTCGCGGGCGCCGCACCGGTCGACGGTGCCGTGCTGGAGTACTGGAACTCGTCGGCCCAGGACGCCTCCGAGGTCGCCGCGGCGGCCAAGGCCGGCGCCAAGGTGGTCATGGCCCCGGCCGATCACGTGTACCTCGACATGGCGTACGCGGGCGGCGAGAAGCGCGGCGTGACGTGGGCCGGCACGGTCAGCGTGAAGCAGTCCTACCAGTGGGAGCCCTCGACCCACCTGAAGGGTGTCCCCGAGGACGCCGTCGTCGGCGTCGAGGCCGCGCTGTGGGGCGAGACCATCCGTTCGATGGACGACGCCGAGTACCTCGTCTACCCGCGGCTTCCGGGTGTCGCCGAGGCCGCCTGGTCGCCCCGCGACGCCCGCGACTGGGACGCCTACCAGCCCCGCCTCGCCAACCAGAAGGCCCGCTGGGACCTCGCCGGCGTCAACTACGCCCGCCACGACTGACCGGCCGCCCGTCCGCGGCGCGGTGGGGTGTGGCGCGGCTCGCATTCCCTGCCTGGGACCCGGTCACCGGAACAAACCGGCGAACCGGGCGGTTCCTGGTCCTGGTGCGTGCCGCGGGTAGGGCGGCGCGCTGGACGACGGAAGAGACGGAGAAGGCAGCATGCGGGTGGAGATCTGGTCCGACGTGTCGTGCCCGTGGTGCTACGTGGGCAAGGCCCGGTTCGAGCGCGGGCTCGCCGCGTTCGCGCACAAGGACCAGGTCGAGGTGGTGTTCCGGTCGTTCGAGCTCGACCCGGAGCGGGCGAAGGGGGACACCGTCCAGGTCCTGCCGATGCTCGCCCGCAAGTACGGCATGAGCCTGGAGCAGGCCCGCCAGGCCGAGGCCCGGGTTGCGGCGAACGCGGAGGACGCCGGGCTGGCGTACCTGACCGAGGGCCGCGACCACGGCAACACCTTCGACATCCACCGGGTGCTGCACTTCGCCGCGACCAAGGACCGGCAGGACGCCCTGATCGACCTGGTGTACCGGGCCAACTTCGCCGAGGAGCGGTCGGTCTTCGACGACGAGTACCTGGTCGAGCTGGCGGTCCGGGCCGGCCTCGACGAGGCCGAGGTGCGGGCGGTGCTCGCGGACGAGTCGGCTTTCGCCGCCGAGGTGCGGGCCGACGAGCGCGAGGCGGCCGAACTCGGCGCGACCGGCGTGCCGTTCTTCGTCCTCGACCGCAAGTACGGCGTCTCCGGCGGCCAGCCCGCCGAGGTCTTCACGCAGGCCCTGGAGCAGGCCTGGGGCGACCGCACGCCGGTGCTGAACGTGGTCGGCGAGGCCCCCGACGGCGCGGTCTGCGGCCCGGACGGCTGCGAGATCCCCTGACGGAGGCATGCCCGGGGTACGGGACGGCGCATGCGCCTGGGCGGACGGCGCGCGGCGCGCCGTCGACCACCCTGTCCCCCCGTTCCCGAGTGGCGGCGGAACCGGTGGTGACCTGACCGTCGTGCGACGGTTCAGCGGCGGTACCCGCACAAGGTGCACTTCCACTTTTTGTTCGGTGGATAGTTCTCGCGGACGAGGTTGTGCGGACCGTTGTTGTTCCTCGGGCACCTGCTGTCGTCACCCACATGGTTGTCCCTGTCCCCGCACGCGGGCGCGAAACCCGCGAGGCGGGCACAACCACGCCCCGGCGCGTTCCGGAACGCGCCGGGGCGCGCCGCGCCTGTGTGGGCGCCCCTACCGGAAGGCGCCCCCGCGCCGCGTAATCTGACGGCGTGCCAGACCCCGCCGCCACCCGCCCCGGCCCGCCCACCCCGCCCCCCGACCCGGACGTTCCCGCCGGTCGGGGCGCCTCGGACGGCCCCGACGGTGTGGACTTCCTGTCCTTCGTCGACTTCGCCGTACGCCGCGCCGCCGCCCGCCAGCCCGGTATCGACACCCATGCGCTGCGCATGGTGCTGCTGCTCAACCGCGTCTCCAACGTCGTCACGTACGACATGGAGTCGGCGGTCCACCGCCCGCACGGCTGGACGTGGTCGGGCTTCCGGCTGCTGAACGTGCTCTGGCTGGCCGGCCCCACCGAGGGCAAGCGCATCGCCGAGATGTCCGGCATGAGCCGCGCCGCGATCTCCAGCCTGGCCAACACGCTGGAGAAGCAGGGCCTGGTGGCACGCGAGCCGTCCGCGCACGACGGCCGTGCGGTGACGCTGCGCCTGACCGCGCAGGGCGAGGCGGCCCTGGCCGACACGTACCGCGAGCAGAACGCCCGCGAGCGCCGCTGGGCGGACGCCCTGACGCCGGACGAGCGCGAGACGCTGACGGCTCTGCTGGGGAAGATCGCCCAGCATGCGGCGACCCGCGACTGGGTCCGCCGCCGGGACTGAGAAAAAACTTTCGGGGAATTCGCCGAGGGCATGTCGAAATCCCGGCGCCGGCTTCTACCTACCCGTGAGAGCGCCAGGGAGGCGCCGCACACGACGAAGGAGACCGCCGTGAAGTACATGCTCCTCATGCAGTTCAGCTCCGCGACCGCCGACTTCCCCGGCATCACGGAGTGGACGCCCGACGAGATCAAGGCGCACATCGCCTTCATGGGCCGGACCAACAAGACCCTGGCCGCCGACGGCGAGCTCGTCGACGCGCAGGGCCTGGCGATGCCGGACACCGCCAAGGTCGTCCGGGCCGGCACGGACGGCGCCGCGGTGGTGACCGAGGGGCCGTTCGCCGAGACCAAGGAGTTCCTGGCCGGCTGGTGGATCGTGGACGTGGAGGACGAGGCCAGGGCGGTCGAGCTGGCCGCGTACATCTCGACCGCGCCCGGTCCGGGCGGGGCGCCGCTGAACATGCCGCTCGAGGTGCGCCAGGTGATGTCCGGGCCGCCCGCGGATCTGTAACCCTGTCGGGCATGGACGCCGTGCCCGTGGACGCGAACCGCCCCGACGACCTGCTGCGCACCCTCGCGCCGCAGGTCGTCGGCGTTCTCACCCGCCGCTTCGGGGACTTCGACACCGCCGAGGACGCCGTGCAGGAGGCGCTGCTCGCCGCCGCCGTGCAGTGGCCGCGTGACGGTCTGCCGGACAACCCGCGCGGCTGGCTGATCCAGGTCGCGAGTCGCCGCATGATCGAGCAGGTGCGCGGTGAGCGGGCCCGGCGCGACCGCGAGGACCTGGCCGCGCGCCGGGAGCCGGCGGGTGTCGTCGCCCCGGCCGCAGACGTGGACGACGCCCAGGGCCGCGACGACACGCTGCTCCTGCTCTTCCTGTGCTGCCATCCCGCGCTGACACCGCCGTCGGCGATCGCGCTGACGCTGCGCTCGGTGGCGGGTCTGACCACGGGGGAGATCGCCGGTGCCTTTCTGGTGCCCGAGGCGACGATGGGCCAGCGCATCAGCCGGGCCAAGCAGAAGATCAAGGCGGCCGGCAGCACGTTCTCGATGCCCGACGCCGACGCCTGGCCGGAGCGGCTCGCGTCCGTCCTGCACGTGCTGTACCTGCTCTTCAACGAGGGCTATGCGGCGTCCGGCGCGGAGCTTCAGCGGGTGGAGCTCGCGCAGGAGGCGATCCGGCTGACCCGTGCCCTGCACGCGCAGCTGCCGGACGACGGCGAGGTCGGCGGCCTGCTGGCGCTGATGCTGCTGGTGCACGCCCGCAGTGCCGCGCGCACCGGGCCCGACGGGGCGCTGGTGCCGCTCGCCGAGCAGGACCGCTCGCTGTGGGACGGCGAGGCCGTGGCCGAGGGCGTCGCGCTCATCACCGAGGCGATGCCCAAGGGCCCGGTGGGCCCGTACCGCGTGCAGGCGGCGATCGCGGCCCTGCACGACGAGGCCCGCACGGTCGAGGAGACCGACTGGCCGCAGATCCTCGCGCTGTACGACGTCCTGGAGCGGGTGGCGCCGAGTCCGGTGGTGACGCTCAACCGCGCGGTGGCCGCCGCGATGGTGCACGGCCCCGAGGCGGGCCTCGCGATCGTGGACGCGCTGGCCGCGGACCCCCTGCTCACGCGTGGCCACCGGCTCTACGTCACGCGCGCTCACCTGCGCGAACGTGCCGGGGACCGGGTGGGGGCCGCAGAGGACTTCCGCGCCGCGGCGGCCCGCACCGCGAGCCTGCCGGAGCGGCACTACCTGACGATAAAGGCGGCCGGTCTGAACGCCTGATTCCGGTTCGGCGGGCCCTCGTCCACCCCTGGTCGCCCGCCCGGGCCGGTGCTACAGTCCCAATTAGTAAAAGGTTTTACAGAGTGCCCCGGCGCGGGGCCTGATTGGGCCCCCCGCGCGCCGGGAACGGGAACCCCGTCCCGGCGAACCAGGAAACAAGGTGTGAGCCATGGCCTACTACCGGCGCCTAGGGTCCGTGCCCCCCAAGCGGCACACCCAGCACCGAACCCCGGACGGGGGCCTGTACTACGAGGAGCTGATGGGCGAGGAGGGCTTCTCCTCCGACTCGTCGCTGCTGTACCACCGCCACATCCCGTCCGCGATCGTCGGCGCGTCGGCGTGGGAGCTGCCCGACCAGGCGACCACCCCCAACCACCCGCTCCTCCCGCGCCACCTCAAGCTGCACGAGCTGTTCCCGGCGCAGGAGTGGAAGGCCGCCGACGTCGTGACCGGGCGCCGCCTGGTGCTCGGAAACGCCGACGTGCGGATCTCGTACGTCGCGGCCGGCGCGCCCAGCGAGCTGTACCGCAACGCGCTCGGCGACGAGTGCGTCTACATCGAGTCCGGCGCGGGTGTCGTCGAGACGGTGTTCGGCGCGCTGACCGTCGGCCAGGGCGACTACGTCGTCCTGCCGCGTGCCACGACGCACCGCTGGGTGCCGACCGGCGACGAGCCGCTGCGCGCGTACTGCATCGAGGCCAACAGCCACATCACGCCGGTCAAGCGCTACCTGTCGAAGTTCGGCCAGCTGCTCGAGCACGCGCCGTACTGCGAGCGCGACCTGCGCGGCCCCGACGAGACGCTGCTGGCGGAGGGCCAGGACGTCGACGTCCTGGTCAAGCACCGCGGGTCGCACGGCGGCCCGGTGGGCACCCGCTACACGTACCCGGAGCACCCGTTCGACGTGGTCGGCTGGGACGGCTGCCTGTACCCGTACGCGTTCAACATCGCCGACTTCGAACCGCTGACCGGCCGCGTCCACCAGCCGCCGCCCGTGCACCAGGTGTTCGAGGGCGACAACTTCGTCATCTGCAACTTCGTGCCGCGCAAGGTGGACTACCACCCGCTGTCGATCCCGGTGCCGTACTACCACTCGAACGTGGACTCCGACGAGGTCATGTTCTACTGCGGCGGCAACTACGAGGCGCGCAAGGGCTCCGGCATCGGCCAGGGCTCGATCTCGCTGCACCCGGGCGGGCACGCGCACGGCCCGCAGCCCGGCGCCTACGAGCGCAGCATCGGCATCGAGTTCTTCGACGAACTCGCGGTCATGGTGGACACCTTCCGCCCGCTGGAGCTCGGCGAGGGCGGCACGGCCGCCGAGGACCCGAAGTACGCGTGGACGTGGTCGGGACGGGGGCCGGAGGCATGAGCGTGAACCCCGCTCCCGGCGTGATCGGCCCGCTGTTCGCCGGCCTGGTCGACGACGCCGCGATCTTCCCGCCCGGCAACCTGCCGGTGCCCGAGGCCGTCGCCGCGCACCGCCGGCACCGCGCCGCGTGGTACGCCGACCTGGTCGGCGCGTTCCTGATCAGCTCGGCCAAGCTGCCGGAGCTCGTCGCGCTGGCCGACCCCGCCGACCCGCTGCGGGTCGTCGTGGTGGTCGCGGGCGGCGCCGACGGGGTCGGCCCCGCCCTGCGCACCGTGCTGGACACGCCGGGCCTGGTGCTGGCCGGCGCCGAGACGGCCGGCGACGTCGCCGCGGTCATCGGGGCGTACCACGAGCACCTGCCCGAGGACCTGTCCGGCGCGATCGAGGTCGTCAACCAGGACGTCACGCGCCTGAAGGCCGACCTCGACCTGATCGCGGCCACCCGGCACCGCGCGAAGTTCCGCACGGGCGGGGTGACGCAGGACGCGTTCCCGAGCCGCTACGCGCTCGCCGAGTTCCTGCGCGAGTGCGCGGTGCGCGGCCTGCCCTTCAAGCTCACCGCGGGGCTGCACAACGCCCTGCACCACACCGACCCCGAGACCGGCCTCGTCCACTACGGGTTCCTCAACATCGTCGAGGCGACCGCGAGCGCGCCCGCCGCGTCCGCCGTCGCGGCCGGCGACGGCCGCGCGTGGGAGTCCTTCGCCGGCACGCTGACGACGGAGTCGGAGCAACTGGCCGCCGACGTCCGCCGCCACCAGCTCCCGCACGCCGCCGAGATCCGCGCCCTGTTCACCGGGTTCGGCAGCTGCAGCGTCGACGAACCCCTCGACGACCTGATCGCCCTCGGCCTCGTCGCCCGCCCCCAGGACCCCAAGGAGGACCGCCCGTGACGTCCACGTGGCTGCCCGTGCCCGCCGACCACCCGTTCGGGGTGCACAACCTCCCGTACGGCGTGTTCACCACCACCGAGGACCCGATTCCGCGCATCGGTGTCGCGATCGGCGAGCACATTCTCGACGTCGGCGGCGTCGCGCAGGCCACCGGCTCGGACCACACGGCGCTCCTCGACGCCGCGACGCTCAACCCGCTCATGGCCGCCGGGCGCCCCGTGTGGACCACGGTGCGCGCCGAGATCACCGCGTGGCTGACCGACGAGCAGTACCGCCGCGAGGTCGAGGAGAACCTCGTGCCGCGGCAGGACGCCACGATGCGGCTGCCGTTCGAACCGGCGGACTACGTCGACTTCTACTCGTCCGAGTACCACGCGACCAACCTCGGGAAGATCTTCCGGCCGGACTCCGAGCCGCTGACCCCGAACTGGAAGCACCTGCCGATCGGCTACCACGGCCGCTCGGGCACGCTCGTGGTCTCCGGCACCGGCATCGTGCGCCCGTCGGGCCAGCGCAAGGCGCCTGCGGACGCCGCACCGTCGTTCGGGCCGTCGCTCCGGCTCGACATCGAGGCCGAGGTCGGCTTCGTCGTCGGCACCCCCACCGAACTGGGCACGCCCGCCGAGCTCGCCGACTTCCGCAGCCACGTGTTCGGCGTCTGCCTGGTCAACGACTGGTCGGCGCGCGACATCCAGGCGTGGGAGTACGTGCCGCTCGGCCCGTTCCTCGGCAAGTCGTTCGCCACGTCGGTCTCGCCGTGGATCGTGCCGCTGGACGCCCTCGGGCACGCGTGGGTCAGCCCCCCGGTCCGCGACGTCGAGCCGCTGCCCTACCTCGACGACCGGCTGACCGAACGCGCGGGCCTGGACCTGGACATGGAGGTCGTGCTCAACGGGCACACCGTGTCGCGGCCGCCGTTCAAGACCATGTACTGGACCGCCGCGCAGCAGCTCGCGCACATGACGGTCAACGGGGCGTCGCTGCGCACCGGCGACTTCTACGCGTCCGGCACGGTCAGCGGCCCCGAGGTCGAGCAGCGCGGCGCGTTCATCGAGCTCACCTGGAACGGCCAGAACCCGGTCAAGCTCCCCGACGGCTCCACGCGCGCGTTCCTCGAGGACGGCGACGAGGTCGTCATCAGCGCGACCGCTCCGGGCCCGAACGGGACCCGGGTCGGCTTCGGCGAGGTCGCCGGGCGCATCCTGCCCGCGCGGACCTGACCCGAGAGCCGGTACAGGCACCGACGCGCACCCGGGTGGCCCCCATCCGCCCGGGTCCGCGCTGCTCGAAGCGAAACAGCGGAAACAGCGGAAACAGCGAGACAGCGCAACCAACCCTCACCCCACCCCCACCCGGCACATAAGGACTCCCATGGACAAGGTGGTCGCCTCGGCGACCGACGCGGTCGCGGACATACCCGACGGCGCGTCGGTCGCGGTGGGCGGATTCGGACTGTGCGGCATCCCGTCCGTCCTCATCCAAGCGGTCTACGAGCAGGGCGCGACCGACCTCGCGGTCGTGTCCAACAACTGCGGCGTCGACGGCCTCGGCCTCGGCGTGCTGCTGGGCGCGCGCCGCATCGCGCGCGCGACCGGCTCCTACGTCGGCGAGAACAAGGAGTTCGCCCGCCAGTACCTGGCCGGCGAGATCGAGCTCGAACTCACCCCGCAGGGCACCCTCGCCGAGCGCCTGCGGGCCGGCGGCTGCGGCATCCCCGCCTTCTTCACGCCGGCCGGCGTCGGCACGCAGGTCGCCGAGGGCGGACTGCCGTGGCGGTACGACGCCGAGGGCAACGTCGCGGTCGCGTCCCCGCCCAAGGAGGTGCGCACCTTCGACGGCGTGGACTACGTCCTCGAGCGGGCCATCACCACCGACTTCGCGCTGGTGCGCGCGGCCCGCGGCGACACGCACGGCAACCTGGTCTTCGACCGCTCGGCGCGGAACTTCAACCCGCTCGCGGCGATGGCCGGACGCATCACGATCGCCGAGGTCGAGGAGATCGTCCGGCCCGGCGAGCTGGACCCGGACGAGATCCACCTGCCGGGCGTCTTCGTCCAGCGCGTGGTGCCGCTGACCTGGGAGCAGGCGGCGGACAAGCACATCGAGAAGCGCACCATGCGCGCGGTGGGGGCGAAGTAGCTCATGGCCTGGACACGCGACGAGATGGCGGCCCGCGCGGCCGCCGAACTCACCGACGGCGCCTACGTCAACCTCGGTATCGGCCTGCCGACGCTGGTGCCCAACTTCATCCCCGACGGCGTCGAGGTGGTGCTCCAGTCGGAGAACGGCCTGCTGGGCGTGGGGCCTTACCCGTACGTCTACGACGTCGACCCGGACCTGATCAACGCCGGCAAGGAGACCGTCACGCTGGTGCGCGGCGCGAGCGTGTTCGACTCGGCGCTGTCGTTCGGCATGATCCGCGGCGGCCACATCGACGCCGCGATCCTCGGTGCGATGCAGGTCTCCGTGACCGGTGACCTGGCCAACTGGACCATCCCCGGCAAGATGATCAAGGGCATGGGCGGCGCGATGGACCTGGTCCACGGGGCGCGCAAGGTCATCGTGCTGATGGACCACGTCGCCAAGGACGGCTCGCACAAGATCGTCGACGAGTGCACGCTGCCGCTGACCGGCAAGGCGTGCGTGCAGCGGATCATCACCGACCTCGGCGTCCTCGACATCACCGAGGACGGGCTGCGGCTGGTCGAACTCGCCCCGGGTGTGGGCGAGGACGAGATCCGCGAGAAGACCGGGCCGAAGATCCTTCCGAGGGACTGACCTTCGCGGGACGCACAGCACGACGGGCTTTCCCGGCGCACGAAGGCGCCCGGGGAACGGCGGTGAGGCCGCGCCGTTCCCCGGGCGCCGTCGCTTCTGCGGGGCCGTACGGGCTTGCGGAGCCGGCTACTTCGCGGAGCCGCCCACGCCCATGTCCGGAAGGTCCACGAGGGTCTTCCCCGCGCCGTCGGCGATCGTGACGCGCACGCTGCCGTTGTGGCCGTCGGCGGCCGGGACGGCGAGCACGGCGAGTTGCCCGTCCGTCGCGGGCACCTGCTTGAGCACGACGGGAGCCTTGCCGCCGTCCGAGAAGCTCGCCGTGCCGGACGTCGCGCCCGTCTCGACGACCGCGAACACGATCGTGCCGATCGCGGGCCCGCCCGGCCGGCCGGGGCCGGTCGGCGGAACGACCACCCGCAGCGAGCCCGTGTTCACCGCGCTCCCGGGCACTCCGCGGACGAAGTGCGGCTGCTCGCCGCAGCCGCCGCCCCCGGCGGTGTTGACGACCGCGCCGTCCACCAGGACGTAGAAGCTCTCGCAGTACCCTGTGCGCTTCGTGCTTCCGGAGGTGGGCAGGTCCCCGAGGGCGGTCGGCCCCACCGGGGCGTCGTATTCGCCGTGGGTGCGCAGCCGGACGAACTCCCAGTGGTGCCCGGCCCATTCACCGGTCGCGACGGTGGCGCGGCCGAGCCCGTCGGAGGTCGTCGAGTCCTTCGGGGGGATCGACACCTTGAGCGGATCCGTCGGCTGCGCAACGTCGGCCGGGGTCTCCGGGGACCCGGTCGCCGCGGGGGCGGACGTGCCCGGCACCGCCGTCGAGCCGGGCAACGCCTTCGCCGTGCCGCCGCCTCCGCCGCCCGTGAGCGCGACAGTCGCCACGACGGCGGCCGCGGTCGCCGCCGACGCGGCACAGGCGGCCAGGGACGTCCTGCGGCGGCGGATGCCGCGGCGGCGTGCGTCGATCCGCTGGACGTTCGGCGGCGCGACGAGCAGGTCGCCCGCGTGGGCGGTCAGCCTTCCGCGCAGCCACTCCTCCCCGGTCTCGCCTCCGACGCCGTGCGTGTGGTGCTCAGAGCCGGCCATGCTGCCCTTCCTTTCCGGTGGTTGACTGGAGTTCGGTGCCGGAGGCGGATACGGACACCGGGACCGGGGCGACGTCCGCGAGAGCGGGATCGGAGCGCAGTTTCGCCAGGCCGCGCGCCGCCTGGCTCTTGACCGTCCCGACCGAGCACCCCATGATCAGCGCGACCTCGGCCTCGGGCAGGTCCTCCCAGTAGCGCAACACGACCGCGGCGCGCTGACGCGCCGGCAAATTCACCAACGCCGCGCGCAGGGCGTCCCGTTGGTCGATGCCCGGTATCGGGTCGGGCCCCGGCACGTCCGGCGGCGTGGTCCCGAACAACAGCTGGGGGACCTTGCGGCGGAAACGGTTGTTGTTGCAGTTCACCAGAATCCGGCGCACGTACGCGTCGGGCCGTTCGCTGGCCTGGATCCGCCGCCACGCCGCCCCGGCCCGTGCCAACGCGGTCTGCACCACGTCCTCGGCTTCCGCGTAGTCGCCGGTCATCAGGTACGCGGTGCGTACCAGCCGCGCCCACTGGGACTGCACGAACTCGTGGAACGCGGCTTCGTCGTCAGGTTTCAACCCGCACCTCCTCACCCAGGCAAACCCGGACCCGGGGCGCCCACGTTGCACGGCGGGGGAGGGAACCTGCGGAGGTGTGGGATTCGCGGGCGGGTCCGGCCCCACCCGGACGGATGTCAGACGGAGGTTCTGACGAGGTACCACATGTTCACGGTCTTGGACTTCGCCTCGTTCGCGACCACGAAGTAGTCGTCGAGCGTGAACGCGAGCGACGTGGGGCCGTTCTGCGTCTCGGCGATCTTCGTGGACCCGCCGGTGTCCGGGTTGAAGACGGTGACTCCGGACGAGCCGTACGCCGCCGCCAGCATGTCGCCCGCGCGGTTGACCGCGACCAGGTTGACGGCCATGCGGTCGGCGGGGACCGGGATGCTGAACGACGTGGTGATCCGGCGGGCTTCGGTGTCCCACAGCGCCACGGTGCCGTCCTGGTAGCCGACCGCGAGCGAGCCCTTCAGCGGGCGGTAGGCCAGCGAGTGCACGCTGCCGTGCTGAGCGGTGAGCCTGGCGATCTCGGTGCGGCTTTCCACGTCCACCATGGCGACCGAGTCGCCCGCGCCCACGGCGAGCGCCTTGCCGTCCGGGCGGAAGGCGACACGGCAGTTGCCGCCCGCCTGCGACGGGAACGAGGCGATCAGCGTGCGTTGCGGGACGTCCCACAGGCCGACCTTGCCCTGCAGCGAGCTGCCGCCGGCCAGCAGACGGCCGTCCGGGCTGAACGCGAGCGATCCGGGGGTGTCGCCGATTCCGGGGAGTGTGCCGATCCTCTGCCGGCGGCGCCGATCCCACAGTTCGAGGCCGGTCAGGAGGCCGGCGGCCAGGATGTCGCCGGACGGGCTGTAGGCGAGCGAGTAGACGGACGTGGGGCCGGTCTCCAGGGTCGTGTCCACGCCTCCGGTGGCGGTGCGCAACTGGACGCCGGTGCCGCCGACGGTGACCAGACCGGTCGGGCCGATCGTGAAGCACGCCACCTCGAAGTCGGCGTTGAACGACGACGGGCGGGCGAGGGCGACCGGCGGCGGCGCCGACGGCACGCGGGCAGCGCCCGAGGGGGAGGGGGATCCGGGGCCCGGGGCGCTCGCGCCGCCCTTGTCGTCCTTGTCGCCCTTGTTGGACGACGACATCGCCCACCACGCGGGCACACCCGCCGCAGCGGCGACCGCCCCGACGCCGGCGACCAGGACGGTGCGCCGTCGCACGCGGCCGGTGCCGCGTCGGGCGGGGGATCCTTCGACGGGCCATGCCGGTACCGGTTCGGTCGGTTGCGGCTGTGTGGGCAGCGCGTCGGCGGGGACGCCCGACGTCGCGGGCCCCATGGCCGGGTGCCCGACCGCCCCTGCGACAACCGCCGCCGCGACGTCGGCCTCGCACGCGGCCAGCCGGTCGGCGACCTGACGCGCCGTCTGGGGGCGTGCGGCGGGCTCGCGTTCGAGGAGGTCCGCGACAAGTCCGACCAACGCGTCCGGGAGACCGGGGCGCACGGTGTCCAGCCGCGGCGCCGGGTGCTCGACCTTCGCGCGCAGCAGCACCAGCGGGCTCTGGCCCGTGAACGGCGGACGGCCCGCCAGCATGGCGAACAGCACGCCGCCCAGCGCGTACAGATCCGAGCGGGCGTCGCCGCGCTCGTCGTCGAACTGCTCGGGGGCGGCGTACGCGGGCGTGCCCGCCGGGGACAGCTCCGACGACAGCGCCACCGAGTACACGGCGTCGACGAACCCCGCGACGCCGAAGTCGACCACCTTCGCGACGCCGCCCGGCGTCATCATGATGTTCTGCGGCTTGATGTCGTAGTGCACCACGCCCGCGTCGTGCGCGGCGGCCAGCGCGTCGCACACCTGGCGCGCGACGGCGACCGCGTGCGCCGGGTGCAGCGGCCCCCGCTCGCGGACGACGCCGGCGAGGTCCCGGCCCTCGACCCGCTCCATCACCAGGTACAGCAGGTCGCCGTGCCGGCCCCGGTCGTACAGCGCGACCACGTTCCGGTGGTTGATCTGCGCCGCCGCCACCGCCTCGCGCTCGAACCGCTTCGGCAACGCGGAAGACATGCCCGGGTCCAGTCGCAGCAGCTTCACCGCCACCTCACGGCGCAGACTTTTGTCCCGAGCGGCCCACACCTCTCCCATGCCGCCCTGCCCCAGCAACCGCGTCACCTTGTACCGCCCGGCGATCGCATCCCCCGGCCTCACACGCTCCCCCGCTCTTCCCCCGCTCTCCGATGATCACCGCGACCGTACACCGCGCGCCGTCGGTGCCCTTTTGTCCTGCGGTGAGCGTCGCGTGCGGCGGATTACTTCCGGGTGCTGGTGCAGTACTTCGGGCCGCGGGCAAGCCTGACCGCGGTGCGGCGGGTCCGTCAGTCGGTGATGAACCAGTTGCCGTTCATGAACTCGAGGGTGTAGTCGCCCAGATCGTCCGACGTGAACGTGACGGACGCCTTGACCGCGGCCGCCGGGACCTCCACCTTGGCCGAGCCCTGCACGGTGACCTTGGCCGCGTCGATCGTCGCCGACTGCAGGGCCTGCTTCTGCGCCGGCGGGATCAGCTTGAGCATCCCGGTGAACGACGACTTGCAGTCGCCCATCCCCATGCCCTCCGCCTTCTTCGCGGCCGGGGCGGCGATCTCGCAGGCGGTGGTGAGGTCTTCGCGGCCGAGCGCGCGGAGGTACTGCTCGAAGCGCTGCAATGCGCCGGCCGTGGTCTGCGTGCCGGTGGATCCGGGCGGCGTCGACGAGGCCTTGCCGGCGGACGGGGTGGCGGACGGGGCCGCGGACGTCGGCGGCGCCACGGGAGCCGGCGACGTCGCGGGCGCGGGCGCCGGGGCGGACACGGGCGCGGAGGACGCGGCCGCGGGCGAGGCGGAGGCCTTGTCCTTCGAGTCGTCGCTGCACGCGGTCACGGCGAGGAGGCCGCAGACCGCCACGGCCAGAAGTGCACGCACGAGGAGCTCCCATCAGCGACGACGAAGCCGCCGATGCTACCGGCAGTGGGGGCGACGGCACGGTGGCCGGACGGCCGCCGCCTCCGTGCGGGCGACCAACTAGGCCACCACGACCAGCGCGTCGCGGGTGAGGACCGGGGCGGCGACGACCGTCGTCCTGGGCGCGGTACGCCGGGTGCGGGCCGTCATGATGAACCGCAGGGCGAGGAACCTGACGATCCCGGCGGCCGCCGACGCGCTCAGGTACACCGCCTGCTGCGTCAGCACGCCCGCGCCCGGCTGGACCTCGTCCAGTCCGAGCATCGCGGCGGTCGTGAACAGGTAGGCGCCGAGCGCCGTTCCCGCCGACTGCAGGTGGACGCTCTTGGCGGCCCGCCCCTCCCGGAACGTGAACCGGCTGTGCAGCTCGGTCGCGAGCACCGTCGACACGATGGTCACGAACGCGTTGGCTATCGGCATCGCGAGCCACCACGAGAGCACCACCAGAGCACCGCTGGAGAGCAGCCCGGTACCGCCGCCGAAGACGACGAAGCGGGCGAACGAGGCGATCAGACCGGGCCTGCGGGTCGCGCTCATGGGTCCTACCTCTCCGACAGCGGGGCCCGGGGTGTGGGCCGGGTGCCGGAGCGTGTCCCCCGACTGCCTCAAACCTATGAGGCCTAGATCGCCCGCGAATCGGTCATGTGTAGGTACTTCGTGTACTGCGAGGGGAGGAGCGCACGTGATCACACCTCCTCCTGGCGGTGTGCGGCCGTCGGGGTGGACATCTCGGGCGAACGAGTGGACGCGTTTCGGCACGCGCTCATCCAGGCCGCGTTTTTCACAACCTGTGATGGTTTGTCCTCGACGGTCACCGCGACGGACGGAGAGTCCATGGCCTCGTTGCCCGGAGGTACCCCACGCCGACCCCTAGGGGTCACCCCGACCCGCCGCCGGGCCCGACACGCAGGCGCGACAGCGGTGTTGGCCGTGGGCGCGCTGTCCGCCGGGCTGCTGCTGGTCGCGGGTGCGGGGGAGAGCGCCTCCGCGTCGTCCGCGCCTCGGTCGCTGCCGCGCACCGGCTTCGCCGCCGCGCTGGCCGCGGTCATCGGCGTCGCGCTGATCGTCGCGGGCGTCCTGACCGTCATCGCGACGCGCCGCCGGGAGACGTTCGACGACTCGGACGACTGAGCCTCCGCGCACCCGGAGTTCGGCCCGCTCACAGGCCTTTCACGGTGCGTCGAGTTCGCGCTCCAGGCCGGCCAGCAGCACCCTCAGCCCGAACGCGAACCGCTCGTCGAAGCCCTGGTGCAGCACCGGGCCCGCCTGGTGGGTCAGCGGATAGCGTGACGTGTCGAGGCGCGCCGCGCGGGTGTCCGAGGCGTAGCGGGCGTCCTGCTGCCCGGGTGTCGGGCGTACGGCCTGTTCCTCGATGGTGAAGCCGACCACGTAGCTGTTGACCAACCCCCAGGCCCGCGCGGCGTCCACGGGCGTGAAGCCGGCGTCGACGAGGACGGCGAGCGGGGCCTCGAGGCGGCTCAGCAGGGTGTCGTCGGTGATGTACGTGCCGCTGAAGACCTTGGCGCCGTCGCGGTAGCGCAGCAGCGCCGCGCGGTGTCCGGTGGCCATCCGTGTGATCCAGTCCTGCCACGGGAGTTCGCCCGGCGGGGCTTCGGGCGGCGGCATGTCGCGCAGCATCGTGGTGGCCATCTCGTCGAGCAGCGCGGCCTTGTTCTTGACGTGCCAGTAGAGCGTCGGCGCCTGGACGTCGAGCTTGGCGGCGAGCTTGCGCAGCGTCAGGCCGTCGAGGCCGACCTCGTCGAGGAGTTCCAGGGCGGCGCGGATCACGCGGTCGCGGTTGACAGTCATGGCGAGCCTGACTCTAACATCGTTCGAGCATTCCCTAACGTTGTTAGAGAGAGTGGGAGACCGCCATGCGCGCAGCCGTGCTCGACTCCTTCGGGGCCGTGCCCCGCTACGGATCCTTCGCCGACCCGACCCCGGCCCCCGGCCTCCGCGTCGTGCGGGTCGAGGCCGCCGGCCTCCACCCGGTCGTCCGGGCCCTGGCCGGTGGCGGCCACTACGGCAGCGGCGGCGAACTGCCGCAGATACCAGGGCTCGACGGCGTCGGGCGGCTGGATGACGGCACGCGGGTGTACTTCGGGTTCGCCCAGGCGCCGTACGGCTCGATGGCCGAACTGTCGCTCGCCGCCGACGGGTGGATGTGCCCCGTACCGGACGGGCTCGACCCCGCCGTCGCGGCCGGACTCGCCAACCCCGGCTTCGCCGCGCACCTCGCGCTGCACTGGCGGGGCCGGGTCGCGCCGGGGGAGACCGTGCTCGTGCTGGGTGCCACCGGGGTGTCCGGCCGGCTGGCGGTGCAGCTCGCCCTACGCGCGGGCGCGGGCCGCGTCATCGCCGCCGGGCGCGACCCCGAGGCCCTCGAACTCGCCCGCGAGCTGGGCGCGCACGCCACCGTGCGGCTCGGCTCCGCCGACGACGCGGCCGCGATCGTGGCCGCCGCGGACGGCGACCTGCACGTCATCGTCGACTACGTCTGGGGCGCCCCGGCCGAGGCCGCGATCGCCGCGGTCCGCCGCACCGGCATGTCCCGGACCGCGCCCGACGTCCGCCTGGTCCAGGTCGGCCAGAAGGCCGGCCCGACGGTCGCGCTCCCCGCCGACGTGCTGCGCGGTTCGGGCCTCACGATCTCGGGCACCGGCGGCGGCACCACGCCGCCCGACCTGATGCTCGACGCCATCCAGAACGTGTTCGCCCTGGCGGCGGACGGTTCGCTCCGCTTCGACGTGGAGCGGGCGCCGTTGGCGGACGTCGCCGAGGTGTGGAAGACCGACCGGAGCGGTCTGCGGACGGTCCTGACGCCTTAGCCGTCCAGCGACTCGGGACGATCCGACTCTGCGTCCTGGCGATTCCCGGCGGCGAGGGCGGCGGCGTGCTCTTCGGCCAGGTCCAGGATCCGTCCCACCCGCTTGGCGAGCTCGTCCGCATCGGAACCGCGCTGCAGCGTGTGCAACAACACGCATCCGGACGCGATTTCAACGCGCATGGCATGGAACTGCTCGGTCGGGGTCCAGAGATCGGTGAGGGAGTCGAACTCGGCCAGCAGCTCCTCGCGACCGCGTCCCGTGGCGGTTTCGAGCCGCGCCAGCAGCTGATCGCTGAACATCATGCCGATCACCACATGCCGGCTCAACTCGGCTATCAGCGCTTCGTCGAGCGACGGCCTGTCCCTTCGATCGCGCCACTTGGTGCGTGGCGACGCCGGTTCGGCGGCGAAGTGCTTGCGCACCGTCCGGTCGCGCAACTCCTGCAGCATGCCGACCGCTTCGTCCACGCCGGTCAGCGCGTGCTCCGAGTCGCTGCTCCGCAGGGCACGCGACCAACGAGCGGACGTGTTCTCGATCCAACCCATCCCGGCACCATAGAGCCGCACTTGGGCGCGCCGCGGGTGCGGCTTGCCAACATCGGGCCTGGAACCGGTCAGGGTTACGCCGCCCCGTCCCGCATCCTGCGCCATTCCCTCGGTGTCACGCCGTACTCCGCCCGGAACCGCTTGGCGAAGTGTGTCGGGTCGGCGAAGCCCCAGCGCCGGGCCACCATCGCGATCGGGCGGGCGGCGAGCTGCGGGTCGGCGAGTTCGCGGTGGGCGCCGCGCAGGCGTTCGGTGATCGTCCACTGCTGGAGGCTGAAGTCGGCCTGCGCGCAGATCTTGTAGAGGTAGCGCACGGAGATGTTGTGCGCGGCGGCGATGCGGGCGGGCGTCAGGTCCGGGTCGCCGAGGTTGCCGCGCACGTAAGCCCGCACCCGGGTCAGCAGCGTCTCGGCGAGCACCTGCCGCGCGGCCGGTGCCTGTCCCGCCGCCGACACCAGTGCGGCGCGGGCGAGTTCGACGGTGGCCGCGCCCAGTTCGGTGGCCGCGGGGTCGGCCGCGAGCCGTTCGCCGTCGGCGACAAGGCGTCGGATGTGGCCGGCGACGAGCGCCAGCATTGCGGCGTTCTGCGGCCCGGTGAGGGCGCGCCGGGCCAGGTCGACAGGGACGGCGAGGGCGTCCACGGGGACCTGCAACGTGGCCGACTCGCCGCTTCCGGACCACGCGAAGTCGTACGCGGCGGCCAGGTCCACGAGGAGCAACTCGCCCGGCGGGGCCACCCGTTCGTGGGCGAACTGGGCGAACCGGCCGGGTGCGCGCTCTTGGACGTGGAAGGAGATGACCGGCATCGCGTCCTGCCGCGCCTGCTTGGCGGTGCGCACCAGGCGGAACCCGGACGAGGTGGTCTTGAGGACGGTCGCGTCGCCCAGTTGCCAGCCCTCCATGCGCGTACGCGGGGCGTCGTCGGGGTCCTCGAGGATGACGTGGCACGGCGCGGACGCCTCGATCATCGCCGTGTGGACGGCCGCCGCGCGATCCCCGCGCGGCAGCGCGTCGGTGTCGATGAGCACTGCCATGCCCCGACCTCCCTGCCCGACCCCGGGACGCCCGCCGACGTCCTCGTCGGCACAGTGTGCCAACCGCGCGCCAACCATGTGCACGGCCAGCCGTAGACCGTGCGCGCACAACCAAGTACACCGCGAAACGGCGCCCTAGTGTCAGGTTCGCGGCGAACGCGGGGTGGCGGCCCCGCCATGCTGTGCGGCGCGTCCGGTGTGGGCGAAAGACGCGTCCGGTGCCGGCCCCTTGGCGGATCCGCGCGTGGATCAGCTGCCTGACCGGGGACTCCTGGCGGCGGACGCACGTGGGTCGCGGCCTTCACCCAGGCCGCGACCCACATGCCGTTCGTGCCGCTATGTGCTTGCCGTACTCGGGGCTGGGATCACGCGTTGGTGGCCTGCACCGCCCCGGTCCCGCTGCTCGCGCCGCTCGCGAGCGGCTGCGTCAGGTCGTACAGCGTGACGCCGTCGACGGTGGTGGACGTGAACGAGGACGTCACCCACGAGCTGATCTGCTGCGAGGCGTTGCTGCCTCCCATGCTGCCGCCCATCATCCCCTGGCCTCCGCCGATGAAGTAGTGGATCTTGCCCTCGGCGACCAGCTTCTTGAACTGCTCGAGCGTCGGCGACGGGTCGCTGCCGTTGAAGCCGCCGATCGGCATGACCGGTTCGCGGGTGGCGAGTTGGTAGCCGGACGCGTTCTGCGAGCCGATGGCCGCGGCGACCCACGTGTACTTGCCGGCGTCCTTCTTCAGGGTCGCGGTGACCTCCTTGCTGGACGTACTGCCGTTGAGCAGGCCGCCGGGGCCGCCGCCCTTGCCGCTGGTGCCGCCGGGGAAGCCCTGTCCGCCGGGTCCCTGCGGCCCGCCGGTGTTCGGCTGCGCGCCGCCGCCGGGCTGGTTCGGGCCGGGCTGGAAGCCGTTCTGGCCGGGCACGCCGCCCTGCGGTCCGCCCTGGCCGGGCACGCCGCCCTGGCCCTGGTTGCGGCCCTGCCCCGGGATCTGCCCCTGGTTCTGCCCCTTGCCCTGACCCGGCGGGGTCCCGTTCGGGGTGATGATCATCATGCCGGGGCCGGGCGAGAAGCCCTCCATGCCCGGCGGGATCCGCATCCCCGGCATGCCGAAGGCGCCGCCCGGTCCCGCGGTCGGGATCGAACCGGTGTGCGGCGTGGTCACGGTCGCCCAGGTGTACGCCGCGGGCCCGGCCAGCACCGTCGCCACCGCGAGCCCGGCAGCCGCCGTCACCAGCAGCCGCGCCCGCAGCCACACCGTGGCCAGGATCGCGACCGCCGCGAGCACGCCGCCGACCAGCACCGCGTACCGCAGCCAGCCGTGCCAGTCCGGCGTGCGGTCGAGCAGCCGGTACGCCCACCACGCCGACCCGGCGACGGTCAGCGCCAGGAACAGCGCGGCCTTCCACGACTTCCGC
Source organism: Yinghuangia seranimata (assembly GCF_029953285.1). Taxonomy (GTDB): domain Bacteria; phylum Actinomycetota; class Actinomycetes; order Streptomycetales; family Streptomycetaceae; genus Yinghuangia; species Yinghuangia seranimata. The sequence goes on from NZ_JASAOI010000005.1 coordinate 123,533, forward strand.
TTCTCCCACAGCAGGACGCCGCCCATGCCGACCAGCGCTCCGATCGCGGGGGCCAACGCCACGTCGTAGTAGGCGTGGAAGATGCCCTTCATGTAGCTGAACACCAGCATCGTGGTCAGCAGCCAGCCGCCCCACAGCACGAACGCGGCGCGCTGTCCGTCGACCAGCTTGCGGCGGCGGGTGATCCACAGGCCGGCGACCAGCAGCGCCAGCGCGGCCGGGATGAGCCACGAGACCTGGCCGCCGTTGTCCGCGTTGAACATGCGGTCCCAGCCGGTCTCACCCCAGCCGCCTCCGCCCCTGACCATCTTCGGTCCGCCGCCGGGCATGGCGGCGGCGCCTTCCGGCAGCTGCATGCGCGGTCCGCCGCCCCCGACGCTGCCCGTCTCGTCGCCGTTGAGGCGGCCCAAGCCGTTGTAGCCGAGGGTGAGTTCGAGGATCGAGTTGTGCTGCGAGCCGCCGATGTACGGACGCGACGAGGCCGGCCACAGCTCGACGGTGAGGATCCACCAGCCTGCCGCTGCCACCATCGCGCCGCCCGCGTACAGGAGTTGCCGGACGCGGCGCCACCAGCCGGTCGGCGCGAACAGCAGGTAGGTCAGCGCGAACGCGGGCAGCACCAGGAACGCCTGGAGCAGCTTGGTGATGAACGCGAATCCGATGAACACCCCCGCCCACACGAGCCACTTGGTGGAGGCGTTCTCCTGGGCGCGCAGCACCGCGTACGCCGCCGCGACCATGAGCAGCACCAGCAGCGCGTCCGGGTTGTTGAAGCGGAACATCATCGCGGCCACCGGCGTGAGCGCCATGACCGCGCCCGCGAGCAGGCCCGCGGCCGCGCTGAACTTCCGGCGCACCGCCAGGTAGAGCAGGCCGACGGCCGCGACGCCCTCGAGCGCCTGCGGGACCAGCATGCTCCACGTGTTGAGGCCGAAGACCCGCGCCGACAGCTCCATGACCCACAGCGAGGCCGGCGGCTTGTCGACGGTGATGGAGTTCGCGGCGTCGGAGGAGCCGAACAGGAACGCCTTCCAGCTCTCGGTGCCGGCCTGGATCGCCGCCGAATAGAAGGAGTTCGACCACCCGGACTCGCCGAGGCTGTAGATGTACAGGAAACCGGTGACCAGCAGCAGGCCCAGCAGTGACGGACGGACCCAGCGCGGGTCGTCCTCGCGGCCGCGCACGAAGCGGACCGCCCAGCCTCTGATGATCTGGGGTTCCGTCAGGCGTGGTACCTCGACGGCGGGTTCGGGGTGGATCGCGGTCATCGGGAGACCTCGGAGTCGGTGTCGGAACGAACATCGGACGGGACATCGGAAGGGACATCGGAAGGCGCCTCGGCGGCGCCGGAACGGGCGGCGCGGAACACCCACACGCGCAGCAGCAGGAACCGCACCAGCGTCGCCAGCGCGTTCGCGGCGACCAGCACGGCGAGTTCGACGGAGTGCGAGGCGCCCGGCGCCGCGACGTGCAGCAGGCCGAGCGCGAGGCTGGTCAGCACCAGCCCGATGACGAACGCCAGTCCGCCCTGGGCCTGGTGGCGCAGCGCGTCGCCGCGCCCGCGCACGCCGAACGTGAAGCGCCGGTTCGCGGCGGTGTTGCCGACCGCGGTGACCAGCAGGCTCAGGGCGTTCGCGGGCAGCGCCGGCATCATGCCGCGCAGCAGCGCGTACAGCACGATGTAGGCCAGCGTGCTCATGATCCCGACGAGCGCGAAGCGCGGCAGCTGGCGCCGCATGCCGCTGGGGAGTTCGGCGGCACGGGTGCGGGCCGACATCGGGGCGCGGAAGGTTCCGGCGACCATGCGGCGGCCGACCCTGGCCATGCCGCGCAGGTCGTCGACGGCGGTGCGCAGCACGTCCACCCGGCTGTCCGGGTCGTCGACCCAGTCGACCGGGACCTCGTGGATGCGCATCCCGGACCGCTGTGCCAGCAAAAGGAGTTCGGTGTCGAAGAACCACGCCTCGTCCTCGACGAGCGGCAGCAGCTCCTGCACGACCTCGGTGCGGGCGGCCTTGAAGCCGCACTGCGCGTCCGAGAACCGGGCGGCGAGCGTCGCGCGCAGCAGCAGGTTGTAGCCGCGTGACACGAACTCCCGCTTCGGGCCGCGCACGACGTCGGAGCCGCGCGACAGCCGGCTGCCGATCGCGAGGTCGCTGTGGCCGCTCAGCAGCGGGGCGACGAGCGGGAGGAACGCGCCGAGGTCGGTGGACAGGTCGACGTCCATGTACGCGACGACGTCCGCGTCACTGGCCGCCCACACGCGGCGCAGCGCCCGGCCCCGGCCCTTCTGGTCCAGGTGGACGGCGCGCACGTGGGGCAGGCGCGAGGCGAGCGTGGTGGCGACCCGCCACGTCTCGTCGGTGCTGGCGTTGTCGGCGACGGTGATCCGGAAGGCGTACGGGAACTCCGCCAGCAGGTAGGCGTGCAGGCGCCGGACGCTGCGCTCCAGCACGTGCTGCTCGTTGTAGACCGGGACCACCACGTCGACCAGCCGCTGACGGCGGCCGGTGTGGTGCGGTGGTGCGCCGGGCGGCTCGGGCGCGTCGGCGCTGGTGTCGAGTGCGGTCGAGTGGTTCATGCGCCATACGTTCCGGGCGCGTGCTGGGAGCGGTCTGAGCCGAGTCTTAACGTCGGATGAGAAACCGGGGACGGGCCGGGGGCGGGCTCACCGACGGGCCGGCGGACGGGCCGCCGTGACGGACGGTTACCGGCCCGTAGCACGCCCTTCACCTGCCCGTCAACACGAACTGCCGTGTGGTTCTTGGTCGGTGGTGGATCTAGGGTGGGCGGACCGGCGAGGGGAGCCCGCTCCATGTGGCCTCGTACGACACCGCAGCGACTCAGGCTGTTGGCCGTACTTCTGGTGCCCGCGGTCGTGCTGCTGGCGGTCGCGTCGTGGCTGCGGGTCGCCCGGGCGGGGGACACCGCCGACGAGCTGCGCACCCGGCACCTGCCGGCCGTGCTGGCGCTCGACCAGGTCGCCGAGGGGCTGACCGAGGCGGACCGGGCGGCGGCGCGCGAGCTGACGTCCGGAGCGTTCCCCCTGACCGGGCCCGGCACCGACTACCAGGACGCGGTCAAGACGGCGGGACAGGCGCTCGCCGACGCGCGCGAGAGGTTCGGGCAGACCGGCGAGGAGGCGGCCCAACTCCGCGCCGTGGACGGGCTGATCATCGAGTACACCGGGCTGGTCGGGATGGCGCAGTCCGGGCGCGAAGGGCCGCTCGCGGTCGCGGGGATCGTGTACGCGTCCGACCTGCTGCACGAGCCCGACACGGGGATCCTCGCGCGCGTCGCGCAGCTGCGGGACGGCGAACTGGCCGCGATCCGGGACGCGCGAGGGTCGTTCTGGGCGTCGTCGACGGCCGTGGTGCCCCTCGTGGTGCTGGGGGTCTTCGTGGTGGTGCTGCTCGTATGGGCGTCCGTCTACATGCGGCGGCGGTTCCGGCGGCACCTGAACGTCCCGGTGCTGCTGGCGCTGACCGGCGTCGTGCTGCTGTCCGGCTGGCACGTCGAGAACGCCGCGCGCGTCCACGCCCGCGTCGACGCGGCGGCCGGGGACGGCACGGTCCGGCTGACCTCGCTCTGGGAGGCCCGCACCGCCGCACAACGCGTGGTCGGCGCGGAGTCCCTCGCGCTCGTCACCCGCGGCCTGGGCGGCGACCACCGTGCGGCGGCCGACGATGCGGTACGCGCGCTCGGCGCCCCGGCCGTTCCCGAGCAGCAGGCCCGCGCCGACGCGACGTCGATGGCGGGCGTCCTCGCGACCATCCGAGCCCGCGGCTTCGGCCGCGAGCCGACCGCCACCGACCTCGCGCCGAACGACACCGAGACCCTGCACCTCCTCCTCGGCGGCGGCTCGGGAACGCTCACCGGCCTCGCCTCCGACGCCGACGGCGCGCTGTCCCGCGCCATCGCCGACTCCCGCGTCGACACGATGCGCCGCCTCACCGAGGCCGGCGACGACCAGGGCCTCGCCACCGGCGGCCCCCTGGTGTGCGGCGCGGTCCTGGCCCTCGGCCTGTGGGGCCTGTGGCGCCGCTACGACGAGTATCGAGCCGGGGGGTGAGGGGCATGCAACGGGCTTCGCGCGACGCGGACGGGCGGGCACCGGTCCCGCCGAGCCGCCGGATCCGCCACGCCCCGACAGGCCGCCGCGTGCCACACGCCGACGAGGCGCCGGGCCGAGGTAACGCGCGGTACCGGATTCGTCGCGACGGTGTCCGCTGTGTCGCGCCGCGTGCCGACGCGGGCCAGGTGTCCGGACGAGGTGCGGCAGGCGCCCTATCCGTGACGCCCGTGTGCGGCGCGGTCCTGGCGCGGGGGCTGTGGGGCCTGTGGCGGCGCTACGACGAGTATCGAGCCGGGGGGTGAGGGGCATGCAACGGGCTTCGCGCGACGCGGACGGGCGGGCACCGGACCTGCCGAGCCGCCGGATCCGCCACGCCCCGACAGGCCGCCGCGTGCCACGCGCCGACGTCCGCCGCTGTGCCGACGCCGACCAGGTGTTGGGGCGGGGTGCGGCGGGGTGCCCTATCCGTGACGCCCGTGTGCGGCGCGGTCCTGGTACCGGGGCTGTGGGGCCTGTGGCGGCGCTACGTCGAATATCGGGCCGGGGGATGAGGCGCATGCAACGGGCTTCGCGCGACGCGGACGGGCGGGCACCGGTCCCGCCGAGCCGCCTGATCCATGACGCCCCGGTCCACCGCGTCGCCGCTCGCCCCGACGCCGACGAGGCGCCGGGCCGAGCGAGCGCGCGGTGCGGGATTCGTCGCGCCTGTGTCCGCCGTGTCTCGCCACGCGCCGATGTCGACCAGGTGTCAGGACGACGCTGTGGCAGGGCTCGGCGCGGTCGGTGTCCTTCGCGTCGCGAGGCACGATCGCGGGCCGGTCGCGGGATCGGTGCCGTTGCGGAGCCCGTGTCTGTCGCGCGGGTCGGCCCTCTCGTCGACGCTCGCGGCGCAGGCGGTTGCCAATGCGGAGTAGGAGGGTGATGCGGGTGCGGCGGGGTGCGGGGGCGTGGTGGCGGGGGCGGGCCTTGGCGGTGGCGGCGGTGGCCGGGTTGCTTGCGGGTGGGCTCGTCGGGTGTTCCGGGGGGTCGGAGCGGCCGGTCGTCACTGTGCTCGGGTCGTGGACCGGGGCCGAGGCGGACGCGTTCGCCGGCATCGTCGCGCCGTTCGAGCGGCGGACCGGGATCGACGTCCGGTACGAGGGCAGCCGCGATGTCGACGCGGTCCTGGCCGCGCGCGTGCAGGAGGGCACGCCGCCCGAACTCGCCGCGCTGTCCTCGCCCGGCGACCTCATCCGCTACGCCCGCACGGGCCGCATTGCGCCGCTCGACGACATCCGCGAACTCGCCGACACCGACAAGGCGTACGCGCCGGACTGGGTCACCCTCGGGCGGGTCGACGGGCGGCGGATGGCGGTCGTGGTCAAGGCCGCGCTCAAGAGCCTGCTCTGGTACGACCCGAAGGTGTTCGCGGACCGCTCGCTGAAGCCGCCCGCGACGTGGGCCGACATGCTCGCGGCGGCACGCTCGTTCGCCGCCGGGCCCTCCCCGTCCGCGCCGTGGTGCCTGGGGCTCGCGTCGAGTTCGGCGTCCGGCTGGCCCGGCACCGACTGGATCGAGGACCTCGTCCTCGCCCGCTCCGGGCCGGACGTGTACGACCGGTGGGTGTCGGGCCAACTGGCCTGGAACTCTCCGGAGATCGAAGGCGCGTGGAAAGCCTGGGGCGACCTTCTGGCGGCCGGGCGGTCCGGTGTGGTCGGGGTCGTGGGAGCGAACGGCGCCACCGGCGCCGGGCCTTCGCTCGACGCGCTGCTGACGCCGTACAACAAGGCCTCACCGGGCCTCGTCGCCGCGCCGCCCGCCTGCGCGCTCGACCACCAGGGCTCTTTCGCCTCCGGCTGGTACGCCGCGGCGCCCGGAAAGCCGGTGCCCGGCGTGGACTTCGACTTCACCGCGTTCCCGGCCGCCCCGAACGCCGCGGGGACCACCGGCCGCGCGGGACCCGTCCGCGAGGTGGCCGGCGACGTGATGGCGATGTTCCACGACACGCCGGAGGCACGGCAGTTGCTCGCCTACCTGGCCGGAACCGAGGCCCAGACCCTGTGGGTCCGCACCGGCGCCCTGAGCCCCAACCGCGGCGTACCCCTGACCGCCTACCCGGCCACCAGCGTCGCCCAGGCCCTGGGCCGGACCCTGGCCGAGGCCGAGGCGATCCGCTTCGACGGCTCGGACCTGATGCCGACCGCCATGCGCGGCGCGTTCTACCGCGCGGTCCTGAGCTATATCGCCGACCCGTCCCAGCTGGACCACATCCTCGAAGACCTCGACCAGGCCCGACTGGGCGCCTATCCGTAGACGGGGCACGCCGGTTGCGCCCGCTGTCCCGCCGACCGGCCGAGAACGACAGCCCGGTCCCGTCAGGTCAGCCCGCGTCGGCTCGTGAGGTGATCAGGGCCTCGACGCCGTCGAGGATCAGGCTGAGGCCGAACGCGCGGCCGTTGTCGGCGGGCGGGCCGGTCGCCTCGGCGGCGGTGACGTCGTCGAGGGCGGCGAGCAGGGCGGGGAAGTGCTCGCGGCGGTCTTCCATGAGGGTGCGCAGCGGGGAGGAGATGCCCTTGTCGTCCGTCCACGGCTGGGTGCCTGCGGTGGTCATGGACTGGGTGTTGCGCATGTGGCCGAAGACGAGGAAGACCGTGTCGAGGCGTTCGGCGGTGGTCAGGCCGGTGTCGTCGAGGGTGCTCAACAGGCTTTCGATCCAGCCGACTTCGCGCGGGCCCATGAGGCGGTTGCCGATGGTGGCCAGGGGGAGCCACGGGTGCCGGTTCCAGTGCACGGCGAGTTCGGCGGTGAACGCCTCGACGCGGGCGCGCCAGGTCGGCAGGTGGGCGAGGTTCGGGGGTTCGCCCGCGGCCTCCTCGATCATGATCGCGAAGAGCTCGGCCTTGTTGGCGACGTAGCGGTACAGCGCCATCTTGGTGACGTTGAGTTCCTGGCCCATGCGGGCCATCGACACGGCGTCCAGGCCGTCGGCGTCGGCGATGCGCACGGCGGTGCGGGCGATGTCCTGGCGGGTGAACGCCGGCTTGGGGCCGCGCGTACGGGCCGCCGGGGCGGTCCAGAGGGCCTCGACCGCGGCGTCGGCCTCGGGCGTGGGGCTGCCCGGCGGGTGCGGCGCGTCCATCTGGTCCTCCGGCTGCCTGGTCGTTCGGCGGGTGCACAACTGTATATGGCTTATACAGCTTTCCGGGAGCCGCCGGCCGGCCGCACGCGGTCGACGACCACGGCCAGGCCGTCGAGGACGCGGTCGAGGCCGTACTCGCGCCGCCTGACCTCGCACGGCGGTCCCGACGGATCGCGCAGGGCGCGGGCCAACGCCGGGTAGGCGTCGCCGTGTTCGAGCAGCACGGCGCTCATCCGGTCGCCGAGCCGCCCGGTGTCGTGCGACGGCTGCGTGCCGGCCGACGACGTCATGTGGGCGTTGCGCACGTGGCCGGCGATCAGCAGCACGGCGTGGATGCCGTCGCGCCCGCTGAGGCCGACGCCTTCCAGGACGCCGAGCGGCGCCTCGAGCCAGCCCGCCTCGTTCGGCCCGACGCTGCGATGCCCGGTGGCGAGCCACGGCAGCCACGGGTGCGGCGGCCACGTCGCGGCCACCCGGCGCGCGTACAGCTCCAGCTTGCGCCGCCAGTCGCCGGGGACGGCCGCCAGGTCGGGGGCGGGGCCGACGGCCGCCTCGACCATCAGCGCGACGAGCTCGTCCTTGGAGTCGACGTACCGGTAGAGCCCCATCGGGCTGAGCCCCAGCTCGGCGCCGAGCCGTTTGAGCGTCACCGCGCCCGTGCCGCCCTCGTCGGCCAGCCGGATCGCGGCGCGGGTGATGCGGTCGAGGTCGGCCCTTGGACGGGGGCCCCGGGAGCGGGGCGGGCGCGTGGTCACGGTGGCGGCTCCGAGGTGTCGGTGCGGGTGTGCAGAATTGTCTATGCCGTAAACAGCGTATGGCGGACGCGGTTTTCTGTCCGGCTTGCCGCCAGGCTGTTGCGGCCCTCCGGAAACTGTGTCTAGCATAAACAGCATACGGCGGACGCAGTAAGTAGAGGCGCTCGCCCACCACCACACGTCCCCCTGCGCCGGCCCGTGCGGCGCCTCCCCGACCAAGGAGTCAGGCCATGCGCGCCTCGACCGCTTCGCTGCCCCGCACCACGACGACCGCCGCCGCGCCCACCGTCCCGGCGCGCACCGCCGTGCCGGTCAAGACGCTGCTGCGCACCAGCGCGACCGCCCTCGTCCTGGGCGCCGCCGCGGCGGAGGCGGTCTCGTTGACCGCCAGAGCGTTCGACGTTCCGCTGCGGAGTTCCGGCTTCGGCGACGGCGCGGCCGAGACCATCCCGGTCGGCGGCTTCGCGCTGGCCACGCTGATGTACGGCCTCATCGGCGTCGCGCTGGCGTTCGCGCTGCGCCGCTGGGCGAAGACCCCGGCACGGACGTTCACGCGGGTATGCGTCGCGCTCACCGCGCTGTCGTTCGTCCCGCTGCCGGTCGTCAACCACACGGCGACGTCGACCCGGATCGTCCTCGCGCTCACCCACATCGCGGCCGCGGTGGTGATCGTGCCGATGATCGCCCGCCGCCTGGCCGACCGCTCCGCCGACGCCCGCTGACCGTCCCTCCGCCGACCGCCCGGCCCGACACGAAAGCGAGAACTCCCATGCGCACGTTCAAGATCCAGGTCCAGACCACCGTCGACGGCTACATGGCCGGCCCCGACGGCGAGATGGACTGGATGACGTTCGGCTGGTCCGACGACCTCGCGGCGCACATCAGCGCGCTCACCGCACCCGTCGACTGCATCGTCCTCGGCCGCAAACTTGCCGAGGGGTTCATCCCGACGTGGGCCTCGGGGCCCGAAGGGGAGACCCAGGAGGCGATCGACAAGATGAACAACACCCCGAAGGTCGTCATCAGCCGCTCGCTCACCGAATCCCCGTGGGACAACGCGGTCGTGGCGCAGGACCTCGTCGACACCGTCACCAAGCTCAAGGAGCAGGACGGCGGCGACATCATCGCCTACGGCGGCGGCAAGCTCGTCCAGAGCCTGATCGCCGAAGGCCTGGTCGACGAGCTCCACCTGTTCGTCAACCCGACCGCGATCGGCTCGGGTCTCCCGGTCTTTGCCGACACGGGTGCCCGCCAGCGCCTGCGGCTGGTCGCCGCCAAGCACTTCGCGTGCGGCATCGTCGGCCTGCAGTACGCCCCGGCGCGCGACTGACCGCGGGTTGCCTCGTCGGGCCCCGGCGCCCGCCCGGCGGGGGGGGGGGGCCGGGCGGGTCCGGGGCGGG
>NZ_JASAOI010000006.1 GCF_029953285.1 Yinghuangia seranimata
GCGACTCCCCGGGGGTGCCCTGGGGGCCCCGGCCCGCCCGCCCGGGGGCCCGGGCCCGACGTGCGTCACGGCACGGGTTCAGTCGCCGCCGGGACGGGTCGCCGTGCCCGGCAGGCGGACGCGGGCCAGGGTGCCGCCGCCCTCGGCCGGCTCCAGGTCGACCGTCCCGCCGCTCTCCGCGACCGCGCGGGCCACGATGGCCAGGCCCAGGCCCGAACCCGGCAGGGCGCGGGCCGAGTCCGAGCGCCAGAACCGCTCGAACACGTACGGCGCGTCCGCCGGGTCGACGCCGGGCCCGCGGTCGCGGACCGTCAACTCGCCTTGTCTCAGCCGTACTTCGATGGTGCCGTCGGGCGGGCCGAACTTGACCGCGTTGTCGAGCAGGTTCAGCGCGGCCCGCTCCAGCGCCGCCTCGTCGCCCCGGACGTACCAGGGTTCGAGGTCGACGTCGAAGACCGTCTCGTGCCCGCGCATCTGGGCGCGCTCGACGGCCTGTTCGACCGCGGTGTGCAGGGCGGCGACCCCGGTGACGGGTGTCGCGCGGGTCCGCTCGGGGCGGGCCAGCTCCAGCAGGTCCCCGACGAGCCCCGACAGCTCGCGCAGTTGCCCGCGCACGTTGCGCAGCAGCCGCTTCTTGTCGGCGTCCGGGAGCGGACGGCCCTGCTCCTCGCTGCGCAGGAGCAGGTCGGTGTTCGTGCGGAGGCTGGTCAGCGGCGTACGGAGCTCGTGCCCGGCGTCGGCGATCAGGCGCTGCTGGCGTTCACGCGACGCCTTCAACGCGCCGGTCATCGCGTTGAAGGACGTGCCCAGGCGGGCGATTTCATCCTTGCCCTCGACGGGGATCGTCGTGTCGAGGTCCTCGGTTCTTGCGATGTGCTCGACGACGTCGGTGAGCTGGTCGACCGGCTTGAGCGCGGCACGGGCGACGAGAAGGCCGAGCGTCGCGGCCGCGAGCACCCCGATGCCGGAGACCAGGACGAGGAGCAGGGCCAGGTTGTCGAGCGAGTTGTCGATGTCCGTCAGCGGGCGGGCGACGGAGACAGCCGCGTTCTGGGTGCTCGGGAATACGCCCGGCTCAGGCACTCCTTCCGGCGGATGCAGGTTGGACTGGCGGGTGATGACCCGCATGTGCGTGCCGTTCTCGTCCGTGGCGTCGTGAATGGTCTCCTTCAGCTTCCGGTTCGCGACGTCGATGTCCGCCTGCGAGGCCGGGATCTGGTAGCCGAACGGGTCGGGGCAGACCGTGCCGTTGGCAAGGACGACCTGCACCGTCTGCGCGGTGAAGCCCTTGTCGATGCCCTGGGGTTGCCGACCGTTCGGCAGGACCTGGCAGGAGTCGTCGGTGAACTTGATGCCCGGCACGCCAGGGGGGACCGCCCGCAACGACGCGTCCATCTGCGACATCAGCTGGTCCCGCGTCAGGAACCAGCAGGCCGTCGAGGCCGCCGCCACCGCCAGGGCCACCGCGAGCGCCGTCAGCAGCGCCAGGCGGGCCCGCAGCGGCATGCGGCGCATCACGACGTCCCCGGGTCGCGCAGGACGTAGCCGACGCCGCGCACCGTCTGGACGATGCGGGGCAGGCCGCCGGCCTCGGTCTTGCGGCGCAGGTACATGACGTACACGTCGAGCGAGTTCGACGACGGCTCGAAGTCGAAGCCCCACACGTTGTGCAGGATCTGCTCGCGGGTGAGCACCTGCTTCGGGTGGGACAGCAGCAGTTCCAGCAGCGTGTACTCGGTGCGGGTCAGCTCGATCGCGTGCCCCGCGCGGGTGACCTCACGCGAGCGGGTGTCCATCCGCAGGTCGGCGAACTCCAGGACGCCGCTGTCGGCCGCGTCGCCGGCTCCGGGCCCGGCCATCGAGCTGCGCCGCAGCAACGCCCGCACGCGTGCGAACAGCTCGTCGAGCTCGAAGGGCTTGACCAGGTAGTCGTCGGCCCCGGCGTCCAGCCCGGTGACCCGGTCGCCGACCGCGTCGCGCGCGGTCAGCATGAGGATCGGCACGGTCTCGCCGCGCCCGCGCAGCCGGCGCGCGGCGGTGAGGCCGTCCATGCGCGGCATGAGGACGTCGAGGATCACCAGGTCGGGGGTGTCCCGCTCCACCGCCTCCAGGGCGGCGAGCCCGTCGGGCGCGAGCAGCACCGTGTAGCCCTCGTACCGCAGACTGCTCTCGAGTGCTTCGCGCACCGCGGGTTCGTCGTCGACGACCAGCACCTTGGCCGGTGCGCCGCCGTTGGCCGGACTGGTCATCGCTTCGTTCCGCTCCTGGTCCTCGGTCGAGTCGGCAGGGTCCGCCCCAACGCTGTCATGCCGCCGCGGGGGAGGATGGCAGTGCGCTCGCGGCCTTCGACGTGTCGCCTACTTTGCCGTCCCCCGATGTGACGGGGCTGAGCCTTGTCTGAAAACCGCATGAGAACGGCAGGCTCGGTCGACCCCCGACCGGATCGTCGCCGCACGTATAGCGCCGCCGGTTGGTGTCGCGCGGGACAATCGGTGAGGTTGACACCTTTGAGTGCCATGCTGCTGGAACCAGGCGAGCCGCTCCCCGCGCTTGCCAGGGTGATCGCGACGAGAGGAGCCCGACCGTGACCACCGCATCGTGCGGCACTACGTGGGAGTGGTTGCTGGCCGCCTGGGCGAGCCTTGAAGCCCCCGAGGGCAGCAGGGTCGAGATCATCGAGGGGGAGCTCACGGTGTCGCCGCCGCTCGCGAACCGCCACAACCACGCCGCGCAGGTACTGCACCGGCTTCTGGTCCGGAACACGCCCGAAGAGTGGGGCGTTTACCAGACGCAAGGCATCACCGTGCCGGCGATTGAAGGCTTGTTCGTTCCCGATCTGCTGGTCTACCCGGTGGACGAGGTGCCGGCGCGCGGGTACTCCGCACCCGCCGAGCACGCGCTGCTCGTCGTCGAGATCACCTCGCCGGGCAATCCGCAGCATGATCGGAAGACCAAGGTCTGGGGCTACGCGCACGGTCCCGTGCCGCTGTACCTCCTCATTGACGCGTTCGATCCGCTCGGACCTGCGGCGACTCTGCACGCGGACCCACGCGGCGGGGCGCATCAGCAGGTCAGCCGGGTACCGTTCGGCGGAAAGATCGTGCTCCCCGGCCCGTTCGACCTGGAGGTCGACACCGGGCTCTTCGCCGACTGACGCCGCTCAGGCGGTCACCGCGCCGTTCGTGAGGGTGCTGATCAGTGCCTTCACCTGGTTGACCGGAATGGCGAAGCCGAGCCCGACGCTGCCCGCGTCGGAGCCGAGGGCTCCCGAAGTCGGCGAGTAGATGGCCGAGTTGAGGCCGATCACGCGGCCGCTCATGTCGAGGAGGGGCCCGCCGGAGTTGCCGGGGTTGATGGACGCGTCGGTCTGGATCGCCTTGTAGGTGGTGGTGTCGGAGGACGAACGGGTCGGGCTGAAGGGGTAGTTCGACCCGGTGTCGTCGGACACCTTCACCTCGCGGTTGAGCGCGCTGACGATGCCGGACGTCACGGTCCCGGTGAGCCCTTCCGGCGAGCCGATGGCGACGACTTGGTCGCCGACGGCCACGGTGTCGGAGTCGCCGAGCGTGGCGGCCTTGAGCCCGCTGACGCCCTTGGCCTGGACGACCGCGAGGTCGCTGGCGCTGTCGGTGCCGAGGACGGTGGCGTCCACGGTGCGGCCGTCGGAGAGGGTGACGGTCAGCGTGCCGTTGGCGGCGTTGTCGACGACGTGGGCGTTGGTGAGGATCTTGCCGTCGGACGTGAGGACGACGCCCGACCCGGTGCCGGTGCCCTGCCGGGTCTCGACCGTCACCTCGACGACGCTCGGCGAGACGGCCGCGGCCACCGCGGAGACGCCGGTGAGGGCCTTGTCGCTGACGGACTGGACGGGCGCCGCGCCCGAGGCGGACACGGTCGCGGTGACGGAGGAGTCGTCGAGGCCCGCGCCGATGAACCCGCCCGCCACCCCGCCGACCAGCCCGGCGCCGACGGCCGCCGCGACGAGGACGGCAACGGCTCGGCGCGCCCGAGGCCGGGCCCGGGGAGTGGGCGGCGGGAGAGGCGACGGCGTCGGCCCGTCCGCGGGAGGCTCGCCGCCACCGCCGTCGGTGGCCGGATCCGGCGGCTGGATGTGGAAGAGCGGGGGCTGCGGGTCGGCTCCGGGCCGCGGCTCGTGTCCGGGCTGCTCCCCGTACCCCGTCCACGGCTCGGGCCCGGGCCGCTCGGGGTCCGGCTGAGGTGTCATCGGTGTCGTATCCATGCCCACCACGCTCCGCCCGCTTTCTGAGAAAGCCCTGAGGGCGGCATGAATCGTCCCTTGACCCTTGTAGGGGCCGGTGGCTAAATCGGAGCCGGTCGGCGGGGGATCACCTCGCCGTGCCGCGCTCCGAGCCGCTTTGAGGAGATGTACATGCGCGCGATCCTGCACACCGACAAGGGCGTCGAGATACGGGACGATGTGGAGGTCCGCGACCCCGAGGCCGGCGAGGTGCTGGTGCGGATCGCCGCGACGGGCGTGTGCCACAGCGACGTGAGCGTGCTGGAAGGCGTCATCGAGTGGCCGGCCCCCGCGGTGCTGGGGCACGAGGGCGCGGGTGTCGTCGAGAAGGTCGGCGCCGGGGTCACCGCGGTCAAGCCGGGCGACCACGTGGTGATCACGACGATCGCGGCGTGCGGCATGTGCCGGTACTGCCAGACCGGGCACCCGAACCGCTGCCGCCAGACGCTGGGCAACCGCAGCACGCCGTTCTCGGTCGGCGGCGAGCCGGTGTGGAACTTCGCGGGGGCGTCGACGTACGCGGAGCTGACGCTGGTCAAGGAGATCCAGTGCGTCACGATCCCCGACGACGTGCCGCTGACCTCCGCCTGCCTCGTGCCGTGCGGCGTCGTGACGGGAGCGGGCGCCGTCCTGAACCGCGCCAACGTGCTGCCGGGGCAGACCGCCGCGGTGATCGGCCTCGGCGGCGTGGGCCTCGCCGCCGTGCAGGCGCTGCGCCTCAAGGGCGCGGGCCGCGTGGTGGGCGTGGACACGGTGCCCGGCAAGTTCGACCTGGCGCGGCAGTTCGGGGCGACCGACTTCGTGCAGGCCGGCCGGGGCGTGGACGTCGCCGACGAGATCCGCACGCTGTTCCCGTACAGCGAGACCCAGAAGGTCGGCACGTTCGGCGCGGGCGGCGTGGACTGGATCTTCGAGTGCACGGGCGTCCCGGCGGTGCTGGAGAACGCGATGGAGGCGCTCGACTGGGGCGGCACCCTGATCGCCGTCGGCCAGCCGTCGCAGACCGCGACCGCCAGCATCCGCATCGCGAATCTCCTGCAATGCGACCGCGGCATTCTCGGTACGCGCGCGGGCGGCGTGCGGCCGCACGAGGACATCCGCGCGATCGTGGAGCTTTACCGGCAGGGGAAGTTCGATCTGGACGCCTTGGTGTCCAAGGTTTACCCGTCGGACGGATTCCATGACGTGCTCGACGACATGCACGCGGGCCGAATCGCGCGCGGCGTGCTGGCTTTCTGACCCGGCTTCGGACAGCTTCTGACGAGAGGACCGGAATGGCTGAGCAGGCGGTCGGCGGCACGGTAGGCGGCACGGTGGGCAACTGGGGCCGGTGGGGCGAGGAGGACGAGCGCGGCGCGCTGAACCTGATCGAGCCGAAGGGCGTGCTGGCCGCGGCGCACGAGGTGCGGACCGGGCAGGCGTACGCGCTGGGCCTGCCGATCCAGCGGGAGGGCGCGCCGATCTTCGAGTACCGGGGCGCGCCGCAGCGGCTGACGCTGACGAGCCAGACCGACAACCAGTTCGAGGACTTCCCGGGCGGCAAGGAGGTCGGCGCGAACGAGGACGTGCTGGTCATCGCGTCGCACAGCATCACGCACATGGACGCGCTGTGCCACGTGCAGCACCGCGGCCGGTTCTACAACGGGTTCGACGCGAACACGTTCCGCTCGCACACGGGCGCGGGCCGGTGCGGCATCGAGAAGCTCGGCGCGTTCGCGGTGCGCGCCGTGCTGCTCGACCTGCCGGCGTACAAGGGCGTCGACTTCCTGGAGCCGGGCTACACGGTCACGCGCGCCGACCTCGAGGGCTGCGCCGAGGCGCAGGGCGTCGAGGTGCGGGCGGGGGACGCGCTGCTGCTGCGCACCGGCCACCTGGACAACTTCCGGGCGGAGACGGCGGCGGGCCGTGAGGTGCCGTTCGCGCAGGCCGGTATCGGGCTGGACGCCGTGTCGTTCGTCAGGGACCACGACATCGCGCTGGTCGGGGCGGACAACAGCGCGATCGAGGTGATCCCGTTCGACAACGAGACGTTCCTGTCGGTGCACATCGCACTGCTCGTGGAGTCGGGTGTGCCGCTGCTGGAGCACCTGTGGCTGACCGATCTGGCGCGCGGAATGGCGGACGCGGGCACGTACGCGTGCCTGCTGACCGTGACCCCGCTGCCGGTGACCGGGGCAACCGGTAGCCCTATCAACCCGGTTGCCATTGTCTGATCTCTTTCCCGGTGCCATAGTTTCGGGCACGGAATAGGCGCTTCGGCGTCGTCCGGGTCTGGCCGTCTCGGTCTCGTTTCCTCCGTCGGGACCGAGGCGGCCGCCGACTTACATCGAGGACGATTACAGTGCTCGGTGTAACGTTGTGGAAATCGGAATATTAAATTGACGAAGTCAAGTACTGATACGATGGCATCGTGAACTCCACCGACAATGTCGAGGCGATCCAGCGGGCGCTGGAAGCCCTCCTGCGGCGGCACGCCAGCCGCCGCGTCTACGCACGCCAGGCGGCGGTCGCCGGGGCCACCATCTCGCAGCCGGCGTACGTGCTGCTGCGCCGGGTCAAGAAGGCCGGGCCGCTGCCGATGGGTGAGCTCGCCCGGCTGACCAACATGGACCCGGGCGCCACCGCGCGCCAGGTCGGGCAGCTGGAGCGCGAGGGCTACGTCAAGCGCTCGCCGAGCCCCGACGACGGCCGGGTCAGCCTCGTCTCGCTGACCCCGCGCGGCGACGCCGTGCGCCGCCGGCTCACCTCGGTGATGGACCAGCACCTCAGCGAGATGCTGTCGAAGTGGAGCGACACCGACCGCGCGGCGTTCGCCGAGCTCCTCAACCGCTTCGTCGAGGACATGGCGGCCACCGAGCTGCACGGCACCGTCGAGGACGAGACCGCCTAGGGCGGCGCCGGCGCGCCTCCTTCGCGCTGACGCGCCTGATTCGCTCCCACCGCCCCGGGCCCGGAACGCTTTCCCGGGCCCGGGTTCCGGCATGCCCGGAGTGCCGGGCTCAGGTCACGTCCACCAGTAGGCACCGGGCTGGCGCACGCAGTCCCACTGCTGTACGCGCGCTCCGTCCCACGTCGCCGAGTTCTCCACCTCGAGGCACTTCCCGCTGTTCGCGTTCACGTACACCGGGCCGCGGATGTCGCCGTTGTACAGGAACCACTTCGAGCCGGGCTGACCCTTGCAGGTCCACTGCTGCACCCGCGCGCCGTTCGCCGTCAAGAAGTTCTCGACCTCGAGGCACTTGCCGTCGTAGTTGCGCAGCTCGAACTCGCCGTCGTCGCTGGTGTAGATCTTCCGCCACAGGGCGCCGGTCTGGCCCTTGCAGGCCCACTGCTGGGCGCGCGCCCCGTTGCTGCCCGAACTGTTCTCGATCTCCAGGCACTTGCTGCTGTTGCCGTTGTAGATGGGCTGCCAGGTGACCGACCCGGCCTGCGCCGACGCCGTCCCGCTGAACAGCATGAGCCCGGACAGCGTCGTGGCCAGGGTGGTCAGGCGTACTGCCTTCATCGTGCGGAGTCCCCTTGCTCGTCGGACGGGCCCGGTTGCCGGGCCGTCTCGGGGTGCGAGCGTAGGAACGCGATGTGCCGCGAAGCTGTCCTGTTCGCGCGGGAGTTCCGCGTGATGGGCGGCTTCGCGGCACCTTTCGTGCGGCGTCCCGGCGGCGTTGCCCGGGTGTTCTCCGGGAGTTGGCCGGGGACCTGAACCCGAGCCCGAGCGGACGTCGGGCGGGGCTCGGGCCGCGGGGCGTCAGGCCAGGCCGGAGAAGTCGAGGTTGCCCACGGTCAGGCCGGCGTTGAAGCCGCCGTCGAGGTTGATGTTCACGCCGTTGATGAACGCCGAGGCGTCGGCGCCCAGGAAGGCCAGGCCGAGCGCGACGTCGCGGCCGGTGGCCAGGCGGCCGTTGCCCTGCGAGACGTTCCAGTCGATGACCTTGTCGCTCATCGTCTTGCGGAAGTCCGGCAGCAGCGGGGTGTCGATCGGCGACGGGCAGATGCTGTTGACGCGCAGGCCCTTGCCGGCCGCGGTGCGCGCGTAGTGCATCGTGTAGACCTGCACGATCTCCTTGGAGTAGGAGTACGCGTCGACCTCGCGCGAGGCCAGCTCGGCCTGCGCCTCGTCCCAGCCGTCGATCGCGATGAGCGCCTTGATGTCCTCGAGGTGCGGCGCCCAGCCGAAGCCCGCGATCGAGGCGGTGTTGACGATCGCCGCTCCGGACGACAGCGTGCCGTTCTCGACGAGCGCCTCGGTGAGGCGGCGCAGGCCCAGGTAGTTGATGCCGAAGACGACCGGCGCCGGGAGCGTTCCGGCGACGCCCGCGTTGTTGAACAGCGCGTGCACCGGGCCGTCGGCGGTGATCTCGGCGATCGCGGCGTCGATCGAGGCCGCGTCGTTGAGGTCGGTCTGGATGAACTTCTGCGCCGACCCGGTCGGCTCCTTGATGTCCAGCACCGTGATGTGCTCGGCACCGAGCTCGGTCAGCAGCTCGACGAGGGCCGCGCCCACGCCCGAGAAGCCGCCGGTGACGACGACGCGCTTGCCTTCGTAGCTGAACGGGCTGGTCATGAAGGGTTTCTCCTCAGGGTCGTGCGGGAGCCTGGCCAACGTATAAGTCATCGCTTGACACGGTCAAGTGTGCTGCTTAGCGTGCGCTGGGTGGGTACCTCAGCCGAAATCTCCTCCGAGCCCGTGCGGCTCGACATCGTCGACGGCGTCGCGGTCGTCACACTCGACCGACCCGACAAGCTCAACGTCTTCTCCGGCGGCATGGGTTCCTCACTCGGCGCAGCCTATGCGCGATGCGACGCCGACGACAGCGTCCGCGCGGTGGTCCTGACCGGCGCCGGACGGGCGTTCTGCGCGGGCGCCGACCTCACCCCCGAGGCCGACAGCTTCGGCGCGCCCAAGGCGCCGAAGGCGTTCAGCGCCTCGCCCGTCGACCCGCCCGCGTGGCGCATCCGCAAGCCGGTCATCGCCGCGGTCAACGGCCACGCCATCGGCATCGGGCTCACGCTCGCGATGGAGTGCGACATCCGCTACATCGCCGCCGAGGCCAAACTCGCCATCCCGCAGGTGCGCCGCGGCATGGTGCCCGACGCCCGCTCGCACTGGACACTCCCGCGCGCCACCTCGCGCGCCGTCGCCGCCGACATCCTGCTGACCGGCCGCACCTTCCTCGGCACCGAGGCGCTCGCCCTCGGCATCGCCTCGCGCGTCCTGCCCGCCGACCAGGTGCTCGACGCCGCGCTGGAGACCGCGCGCGACATCGCGCTCAACGTCAACCCGCTGTCCGCCGCGCTCACCAAGCGGCTGCTGTGGCGGGACGACGCCGGGCCCGACGCCGTCGAGCGCGCCGAAACCGCGTACCACCGCCTGCTCATGGGCGGGCCGGACGCCAGGGAAGGCGCGCTCGCCTGGATGGAGCGGCGCCCGCCGCAGTGGACCTCGCGGGTGGGCGAGGACTGGCATCGTGTGCAGGACCTTGAGGAACAGGAGCACCAGACGTGACCCAAGCCGCAGCCGTACCCCTCCCGCCGCTCGACGTCATGGCGGCCGGCCAGGGCCTGCGCGGCACCGCCGAGACCGCCGCCGCCGCGGAACGCGCCGGCTTCGACGGGCTGTGGCTCACCGAGGGCGGCCGCACCGCGTTCGGCGCCGCGACCGCCGCCGCGCTGGCCACCTCGACGCTCACCGTCGGCACGGGCATCGCCGTCGCGTTCGCGCGCAGCCCGATGATCGCCGCGGCCGCCGCGCGCGAACTCCAGGAGGCCACCGGGGGCCGGTTCATCCTCGGCCTCGGCACCCAGGTGCGCGCCCACGTCGAACGCCGCTACTCGGCGGCCTTCGACCACCCCGGGCCGCGCCTGCGCGAGTACGTGGAGTCCGTGCGGGCCATCTGGCGGGCCTTCCGCGGCGAGGAACGCCTGCGCTACCAGGGCGAGTTCTACAAGTTCACGCTCATGACACCGGAGTGGTCGCCGGGGCCCGTCGACCTGCCGGACCCGGAGATCTACCTCGCCGGCGTCAACCCGTGGATGCTGCGGATGATCGGCGAGGTCGGCGACGGCCTGCACGTCCACCCGCTGCACAGCGTCCGCTACCTCGACGAGGTCGTCCGGCCCGAACTCGCCGCGGGCGCGGCGCGGGCCGACCGTGACCCGGCGGACATCGCGCTCGTGGTGCCCGTCATGACCGCCACCGGCGAGACCGACGAGGAGGTCGACCGCGAACGCGACAAACTGCGCATGCGGCTGGCGTTCTACGGCTCGACCCCCGGCTACGCGAAGGTCTTCGAGACGCACGGCTGGGACGACCTCCAGCCGCGCCTGAACCGGCTCTTCGCGGCGAAGGACAGTGCGGGGATGGGCGAGGCGATCACCGACGAGGTGCTCGACGCGCTGACGGTGAGCGCCCCGTGGGGCGGCCTGGCGGGTGCGCTGGCCGACCGGTACCGGGGGAAGGCGGACCGGCTCGTCGCGTACTCGGCCGTCGGCACGTGGAAGTCGCCCGAGGTCGTGGAGCGCTGGGCCCAGGTGGCGGCGGACTGGCGCAAGCTGGGCTGACGGTTCACTCCGGCCGCCGGCCCGCCCGCGCCTCACGGTGCGGCGGGACCGACGGCCGGAGGGCCGCTCCGACGGCGGGTGGGTGCCGACGGGGACGGCGGCTCGTGGGGCCCGGAGCCCGGGCCGGACGGGCGCGCGGCTAGGACAACGGGATCAGTTGCTCCGGCCGGACAGTGACCATCACCTGACGCGTGCCGCCCATCACGCCGGGGACGGTGAAGGCGACCGAGACGCCCCGGAACCCGACGTCGGTCACCACCCCCTCGGCGTCGCGCGGTACGTACGGTTTGCTCCAGCTCTCGATGTCGGTCCCGGCCATCACCGGGTCGCCGATCTTCATATGCCGCCCCTTCCTCGGGGATGGAGTGGAAGGCAGGAAGCCACCCAGTCAACTCCCGAACTCCGGGAAGTGCGGCTGATTTTCGTGTTTACACTCGATTGAGTGACCCTTCGGGTATGCGGCGGGTCAAACCGGCGAACACGCATGCGAGTGCGGCGAGTGCCAGGCCGCCGCCGAGGAACAGCGCCGCCCGGACCGCGACGTGGTCCGCGACCAGCCCGCCCGCGACCGACCCCATCGAGATCGCGATCTGAAACGCCGTCACGAACACCGCCGAGCCGGCCTCGGGCGCCTTCGGCGTGCTCTGCGCCATCCACACCTGCAGGCTGACCGGCACCGCGCCGTACCCGACTCCCCACACCAGGATCAGCGCGACCGCCGCCGGAGCCCAGACCCCGGCCACCGGCAGCACCAGCACCGAGCCCGCCACCAGCGCGAACGCCCGCACCGCCGTGACCCGCAGCCGACCGGCGGCCGCCACCCCGAGCGTGAAGTTGCCCACGACGCCCGCGAGCCCGTACCCGACGAGGACCACCCCGACGGCGCCCGCGCCGAGCCCGGCGAGGTCCTCCAACACCGGCCGTACATAGGTGTAGGCCGCGAAGTGCCCGCCGACGAGCAGCAGCAACGCCAACAGCGCCACCCGCGCCGGCCGCTCCCGCAGCACCTTGGGGAAGTCACCGGCCCGCAGCGCCGCCTGCGCCGTCAGCTTCGGCAGCACGAAGAGCAGGACGACGAGCACCACCAGAGCGAATCCCGCCATCGCGCCGAACGCCCAGCGCCAGCCCCAGCGCGCACCGACCAGTGTCCCGACCGGAACCCCGAGCACGGACGCGACCGCGACCCCGCCGAACACCACGGCACTGGCCCGGCCGACGTCCTCAGGCGCCGCCAACCGCCCGGCGATCCCGGCCCCGATGGCCCAGAACCCGCCCACGCTCAGCCCGACGAGCACCCGCGCGACGAGAAACAGCCCGAAGTTCGGCGCGAGCGCGGAAAGAACATTCGACGCAAGCAACAGCGCCGTCATCGCAACCAGCACAACCCGCCGATCAAGCCGCCCCACCGCGACAGTGAGCACAGGCGCGGCGACGGTCGCGACGATCCCACACACGGTCATGGCAATCCCGGCCGTCCCGTCGGACACGTCCAGCCCGGTCGCGATGGGCGTCAGCAACCCGACCGGCAGCATTTCCGTCGTCACGACGGCGAACGTCCCGAACGCGACCGCGACGACGGCGGCCCAACGGGTACGGGGGAGGGGTTCGGAGAGGCCGGGTTCGCGTGCACCGGCCGTGTGCTCGCCGACAGCGTTGCCGGCGTGGTCGGCCCCATGCCCGCCGGCCGCCGCGCCGGCCCCCGCGCCGGCAGTGCGCGCGGTGCTCGCCGCGTCGTCGGTGAGACTGGGCGCGTGCTCGCCGGCGCTCGCCGCGCCCGTCGTCGTGCTTGCTGCGGGGCTTGGTACGTGCTTGCCCATGCCAGTTGTGCCCGGCGCGCCCGTCACGTAGGTGCCTGCGTGCTCGCTAACGCCCGCGGCGCCTGCGGCGCCCGTGCTTGACGGGCCCGCCGCGCCGGCGCTGTGGCTGGGCGCACGCTCGCCGGCGCTCGCCGCGCCCGCTGTGTTTGCTACGCCCGCCGCGTGGGTGGCCGCGTGCTCGCCGGCGCTCACCGCGCCCGTCGTCGTGCTTGCCGTGCCCGTCGCGTCGTCTGCGTGCGTCGAGCCTTGTGTCACGACGCCCGTTCCGGGCGTCGGCTCGTTGATCCTTTGCATGGGGTCAGCCTTCGCGCGGGGCAGGGCCCGAACAACGGCGAAGGTCTTATCCGTCCATTAACCTGGCTAATCCATCGAGGCCAGGGGGCGGTTGCGGGTGTATGGGCTGGAGGCTCGTGAGCTCGAGTGCTTTCTTGTGCTCAGTGAGGAGCTGCACTTCGGGCGGGCGGCGGAGCGGCTTTATGTGTCGCAGGGGCGGGTCAGCCAGCTGTTGCGGGCGCTGGAGTCGCGGATCGGGGGGCGGTTGCTGGAGCGGTCCAGCCGGAGGGTGGCGTTGACCCCGTTGGGGGAGCGGTTCGTCGGGGAGCTGCGGCCGGCGTATGCGGCTCTGCACGAGGTCGTGGCCGGGGCGCGGGATCTCGCTCGTGGGGTCGCCGGGCGGCTGCGGGTCGGGTTCGTCGGGACGCCGAACCGGAGCCTGATGGGCGTGCTCGACGCGTACGCGCTGCGGTATCCCGACGTCGAGGTCGGCGTCGACGAGCTGGCGCTCAACGATCCGTTCGGGCCGATCCGGCGGGGCGAGGTGGACGCCGCGTTCGTGTGTCTGCCGGTCGCGGAGCCGGACCTCGCGGTGGGCCGGGCGTTTTCCGGGGCGCCGCAGGTGCTCGCCGTGTCGGAGCGGCATCCGCTGGCGGCGCGCGCGTCGGTCGGTGCGGAGGACCTGGCCGCGTGCGCGATGGTCGACATCGACGAGCCCGCGCCGGCCGCGTGGCGTGAACTGTTCGCCCCGACCCGTACGCCGGGCGGCCTGCCGATCGCCCGCGGGCCGCGGGTGCGGACGTTCCAGGCCGCGATGACGACGGTCGCCGCGGACCGCGCGGCGATGGTGATCTGCCATCCGAGCGCGCAGTTCAACCGGGGCCGCGGCGTCGCGTTCGTCCCGATCAGGGACCTGCCGGACACCAGTCTGGCGCTGGTGTGGCCGCGCGAGGCGCCGGGCCCGCGGGTGCTCGACCTCGACCGGGTGGTGCGCGAGGCCGCCCCGGATTGTGCTCTATGACCGGCGTCACGTCCAGGCCTTGACTTTCTCCGCCGAGTGGCCATGCTGTTCACCTGACGGTGCGTCAGTTAATGGCCTGCATCACAGGTGGGACACAACGGTTAACACCGGCGAGATGTGTCTTCACAGTGACGTAACCACATGCTAAACACTGTCAACCAGTTCGGATCGGAGCCCCAACCGGGGATTCGGTTGGCAGCTCGCGGCGAGCGCTGAACCGGCCGTCCGTCCATCTCCGTATGTCAAGAGCGGTCACGTGCGCCCTTGTGGTGACACGTGTCACGTGCACGCCCTGCCTCGCACACAGTTCATGCACAGCACAGAAACGGACAGGCCCTCATGTCTGAGACCGCAGAAACCCCAGCAGGACCTCCCCGGCAGGTCTCCGACGACGACACCGGACGGCTCGACGGCGCTTCGAAGGGCCGGCTCTTCGCGATCCTCGCGATCATCGTCCTGTTCTCCGAGGTCGTCCCTCTCCAGTACGCGATGATCTCCGCCGCGGTTCCCAAGATCGCGCCGAGCTTCCCGTCCGCGGGTGAGGGCATATCGTGGATGATCGTCATCCTCGGTCTGGTCGGCGGCGCGATCAGCCCGCTGATCGGCAAGCTCTCCGACCTGTACGGCAAGAAGAAGATGCTGCTCGTCACCAGCGTCGCCTTCCTGGCCGGCACCGTGCTGTGCGCCACCACCAGCACGTGGTCGCTGTTCCTGATCGGCCGCGGCCTGCAGGCCGTCGCGTTCGGCATGACCGCGATCGTCTACGGCCTGATCCGCGACCTGATGCCGCGTAAGTTCGTGCCGGTCGCGATCGGCGTCTCGGCGACCGGCCTCGGCCTCTCCGCCGCGCTCGCGCCGATCCTGGCGGGCGTGCTGACCAACCACTTCTCGTGGCGCTCGCTGTTCTGGTTCCTGGCGATCTTCATGGTCGTCGCGATCCCGCTGCTCGTCGCGTTCGTCCCGGAGTCCAAGCTCCGCGTGCAGCAGAAGCTCGACTACGTCGGCGCGGTCGTCCTCGGCGCCGGCCTCGCGATGATCCTGCTCTACATCAGCCAGGGCGAGAACTGGGGCTGGGGCAAGCCGACGGCCTGGGGCTACGCGGTCGGCGGCGTCGCCGTCCTCGCGGTCTGGGCGCTGTGGGAGAAGCGCGTCGACCAGCCGCTGATCGACATGAAGCTGCTCACCGCGCCGAAGGTGGCCGCGGTCCTGGCGATCGCGTTCCTCGCCAACATGATCATCGGCGTGCAGAACTACCTGACCTCGTACATGTCGCAGACCCCCGAGGCCGGCGACCTGAAGAGTCAGATCACCGGCGGCATCGTGCAGCAGACCGAGGCCGGCGCGAAGGCGCAGGGCGCGCCCGACGCGATGATCCCCGCGATCGTCGAGGGCGTGAAGCACGGCATCACCTTCAACGACGGTATGGGCTACGCACTCGGCTTCTCGATGCTCGCCATGGCGCTGCACCTGGCCATCTGGCAGTCCATCGGCAGCATGATCTCCGGCCCCGTCGCCGGTGCCTGGGGCCAGCGGGTCGGCCTGCGCACCCCGATGATCGCGGGCATGTCGCTGCTGTCGGCCGGCGCGCTCATGTACGTCTTCCTGCACGACAACTGGCAGCTGATGCTCATCTGCGGCATCGTCTACGGCCTCGGCTTCGGCATGTACTACGCGGCCGCCCCGAACCTGATGATCGAGGCGGTTCCGCAGGAGCAGCAGGGCATCGCGTCCAGCATGCTGGTCGTCGCCCAGTCGTTCGGCGCGTCGGTCGGCGTCGCGTGCCTCTCGCCGATCTTCACGCGCAACGAGTTCGAGGTGTCGGTCAAGAACCCGATGACGCAGCAGGTCACCACCAACGTGATCCCGCAGGTCTACACCGAGAACGCGTACGTCCAGGGCTTCTGGCTCGCGGTCGTCGTCGGCCTCATCGGCCTCGCCATCGCGATCTTCATGAAGCACGGCCGCACCAAGGCGACCGGCGGCCTCGGGCACGACGGTGCCACGCCGGACACCGAGGCGCGCGAGACCGTCGACGCCTGACACAGCGTCACCACACGGAAGGGCCCCGGGACCTCACGGTCCCGGGGCCCTTCCCGTTCGTGCCTCGGCGGGCTTCGCGTCAGGCGCCCAGCAGCCGGTCCAGCTCCGCGACCAGCCGCGCCGCCTGCTCCTCCGGTCCGCCGTCCGCCGGGGTCAGCCGCAGCTCGGGGGAGAGCGGGGCCTCGTACGGGGCGTCGATGCCGGTGAAGTCCCGGATCTCGCCCGCGCGGGCCTTGGCGTACAGGCCCTTGGGGTCGCGCCGCTCGCACTCCTCGATCGGGGTGTCGACGAACACCTCGAGGAACGGCAGCCCGTCCTTGTCGTGCAGCTCGCGGGCCCGGTCCCGGTCGGCGCGGTACGGGCTGATCACCGGCACCAGCACGACGACGCCCGCGTCCGCGAACAGCCGCGCGACCTCGCTGACCCGGCGGATGTTCTCGGTACGGTCCGTCTCGCCGAAGCCGAGGTCCGCGTTGAGGCCGTGCCGCACGTTGTCGCCGTCCAGCCGGTACGCCGCGACGCCGCGCTCGACGAGCAGCCGCTCGGCCACCACCGACACCGTCGACTTGCCGGAGCCGGACAGGCCGGTGAACCACACCGTGGCGCCCCGACCGGGGCGGTCGGCGCGGGTGACGCCGCTGTCGTGCCACACCACGTTCGTGCTGCTCATGTCGCTGCCGCTCCGTTCGTACCGACCGTCCCCGGTGCCCGTTGTGTGCTCCGGGGACGGTACCTCGATCGGCGCGAGGCGGGCGGAACGGTTCAGTACGTGGGCAGCGGCGACGGGCTTACGGAGCGGTACCGGCCTGCGCCTGGAACATCGTCCACACGTCCGACCCGAAGCGCGCGCTCTGCTCGATCGCGGGCCGGATCGCGCCGGTCGACGTCACGCCCACGATCCATCCGACGTTGGGGAACTTCCACACCCACGGCCCGCCGCTCGACCCCGGCCCCATGCCGCAGTCGACGGCGATGCGGGCCTTGTCGAGGCGGACGTCGGAGACGCACTCCTGCTCGACGCCGCCCTTGTCGAACGCGTCGGGGTAGCCGAGCAGCCGCACGCTCGTCGGGGAGATCGGGTAGGGGCCGGTCCTGATGCCGTAGCCGCCGTACTTGTCGACGATCCGGCGTCCGTCGAAGCCGTTCATGGTCGTGATGAACGCGACGTCGTGGGTGAAGGCCCGCTCGGTCGTGTACTTGACCTGGCTGCCCTCCTGGATCCACGCGGTGAACGTGCGCGACTGGTACGCCGGGAACGCGGCGGTGAAGTTGAGCGCCGTGCCGCCGCGGTAGCCGGCGACGAACATCGTGTTCTCCATCCACTGGCCGCCCTTGCCGCCGTGCACACAGTGGCCGGCGGTGGCGAGCAGCCGCCGGGAGGCGCTGTTGACGGCCGCCGCCGAGCAGGTGCCGTCACGCCCGCCGGGGACGTGGAAGAACAGCTTGCCTGACGCGTTCGGGATGGCCCCGCCGGCGGACGGCAGTACGGGGGAGGCCCGCCCCACCGACCCGCCGCCGGGTGCGGCGGCCGGGCCCGAGATCTGCTCGTGCCCCGGGTCGTCGACCGGGCCGGCGGTCGCCGCGGAGCTGGGCTCGGGGGCGCCGCCGACCGGACCCGTCGCGGCGATCGCGGCGGCGACGCGCTCGGGTGTCCAGTAGCGCTTGAGCACGTCCTGGACGCGCTTGGGGTCCTTGGCCTCGTCGGCGGTGAGCAGCTTCCCGGTGTCCGGGTCGCGGTACGCCGCCGCGTGGTCCTCGGTGACCTTCGCGGCGTCGCCGGACGGGGACGCGGACGCCGACGGCGACGGGCTCTTCTTCCCGGCGGCCTTCTTGACGGCGCTGCATCCGCTGAGCCCGAGCAGCAGGACGAGCGCGCACAGCAGCGCGGTGGCCCGGGTGCGGCTGGGGGTTCCCCTGCGGGTTCGGCCGCTCGTTCCCTTTCGGGTTCCGGCTCGGCTTCGGGTTCGACCCCGGAAACGGCTCGGCCGAGGCACGCCGAAGCGGCCTCCTGGTGTGTGTGGCACGGTGGTTCCCCGATCTGCGGCCACCACCGGCATGGCGGTGCCGTGGCGGCCCGCGAAGGTGCCGGACAACGACATGGGGAAGACCCGTGGCTGGTGGCGGCCCTGCGGGCCGGCGGGCCTGCCACGGACTCCCCCGCCTTCGCCGGTCCTTCTCCCACTCCCCCGGGGAGGACCGCCACCGAGGTCAAGCCTGGCGCGGGCGTTGTCCCGGTGTCATGGGACGGGTGTCCCGTCTTGGGACACGGGGACCACGGCGACGCGGAGACATGAGGACGCAGGAACGCAAGGGGCGCGGGGGCGCGGGGGCGCAAGGGATGCCGGGACACGGATGCCCGAACGTGGGGCCCCGCGCACTACCCCGCCGAAGGCCCGTCCGCCGCCGACCCGTTCACCGCGTCGCCGGGACCCGTGCCCAGGCCCGCCTCGCGGGCCCGGACGATCGCCTGGGGGCGGTCGACCTGGAGCTTGGTCAGGATGTTCGACACGTGGTTGCGGACGGTCTTCTCACTGAGCGCCAGGCGGCGGGCGATCGCGGCGTTCGGCAGGCCCTGCGCGACCAGTTCGAGGACGTCGTGCTCGCGGTCGGTGAGCTCAGGGAACGGCCGCAGGGCGCCCAGTTCGCGGAAGTGGCCGAGCATCCGGGTGGCGAGCGTCGAGCCGAACACCGCCTCGCCGTGGGCGACGGCGCGGATGGCGGACAGGAGTTCGTCCGGGCCCGCGCCCTTGAGGACGTAGCCGCGGGCGCCGCCGCGCAGCGCCGCGAAGACCGTCTCGTCGTCGTCGAACATGGTCAGCATCAGCACCGCGATGTCCGGCGCCTGGACGGCCAGGCGGCGGGCCGCGGCGATGCCCGTGGTGCCCGGCATGTTGACGTCCAGCACGACGACGTCCGGGCGGAGTTCCAGGGCGAGTTCGACCGCCTCGCCGCCCGAGTGCGCGAAGCCGACCGCGGTCAGGTCGCCGGACGTCTCGGCGAGCAGCCGCAACCCGGACAGGAACACCGGGTGGTCGTCGGCGAACAGCACGCGGATCGGCGCCATGGCGTCAACCTCCGTTGGGGGAGCCGGAATCCGGCAGCGGTCCCGGCAGGGGGCCCGGCATCGTGCCGGGCAGCGGACCCGGGGCGGCGCCGGGCAGGGGCAGCAGTGCCCGCACCGCGGTGCCGCCGGACGGGCCGGACGCGATGGTGCACGTGCCGCCGATCTCCGCGGCCCGCTCCGCCATCGAGTGCAGCCCGGTTCCGGCGGTGTGCGTGCGGCCGATCCCGGTGCCGTCGTCACGGATCTCGACCTCGAGCAGTTCACCCGCGGTGATCCGGACGGTGCAGCGCCGCGCGCCCGCGTGCCGCGCGGTGTTCGTCATCGCCTCCAGCGCGATCCGGTACGCCGCGACCTCGACCGCCGCCGGCAGCACCGGCGCGGTGTCCGGCCCCTCGACGCGGAACTCGGTTGCGGAGCTGAGGGCGTCCGCGCGGGCCCGGAGCGCGTCGACGAGGCCGAGCTGGTCGAGGGCCGGCGGGCGCAACGCCTCGACGAGGTGCCGGATCTCCTCGATCGCGCTGCGGGCCTCGGCGGCGATGTCGTCGAGGATCGCCGCCGCGGACACGGCGGCGACGGCGGTGTTCGGGCCGTGCGCCGCGCGCCGACCGTCGGAGGCGGCGAACACCTCGGTCTCGCCGCCGAGTTCGCCGTCGCCGTTTGCGGACGCGGCGGGGTCGCCCACCACCTTGCGGGCGATCGAGGCCTTGAGCACGATCGCGGCGAGTGCCGGGCCGAGCCCGTCGTGCAGGTCGCGGCGCAGGCGCTGCCGTTCGTCCTCGCGCGACGCGACGACGGCCGCGCGCGAGCGCTGCAGGTCCTCGTGGAGCAGCACGGCGTAGGCGGCCACGCCTATCTGTTGGGCGAGCCGGGTCAGCACGTCGATGTCGTCCGGGTCCCACGGCTCGTCGTGCTCGCGCGTGGAGGCGACCAGTCGGCCGATGGTGCGGCCCTGGTGGCGCAGCGGTTCGGTGTGCAGGGCGCCGAGCGGCCGCCCGGTCTCGGCGGCGACACGGAACTCGCCAGTGGGATCGGCGAGTTCGATGGACACGTAGGGGAGTCTGAGCGACGCCGCCACGGTGTCCGTCACCCGGGGCAGCACCTGGGACGGGATCAGCACGCCCGCGAGCTGGTCGCCGAGCTTGCCGAGCGCCGCCGCCGGGTCCGCGCGGTCGCCGAACATGACGCGGTTGGCGGCCCGTCCGAGGAAGCGGCGCAGGGGATTGAGGACGAGCGCGACCACGACGGCGGCGATCGCCGACGCGGCGGTGTCGCTCGCGGCCACCAGGTGGTCGAGGACGACGACGCACAGCAGGTACAGGCCGACCAGGCCGCCCGCGGTCGCGGCGTACACCACCGTGCGGTTGACCAGCTTGCCGAGGCCCCACAGCTGGTCGCGGGAGATGGCCATGTAGAGGCCGAACAGGTAGATGACCCCGGCGAGCCCTTGAAGGCGCGGTGGGAACAGGCCGTGCCCGACGAACACTTCGGGCAGCTGCCACAGCACGGCGTTGGCGGTGACCGAGAGCGCGCCGGTGGTGCCCACCCACAGCAGCCGGGTGCGCTGCGAACGCCTCTTCTGGCTGCGGAAGTTGATCAGGCCGATGAGGGCGCTCGCGACCATGGACACGCCGCCGAACATGGTTCGCCCGACCATCAGCGTCTCCAGCTGGTGGTACCGGCCGCCGTGCCTGGTGAGCGCGTACACCGCCCAGCCGCCCATGAGCGCGGGCATGCCGATCCAGCACCCGGCCCGCACCCAGCGGCGCCGCCGCACCCAGGACGTCGGCGCGGGGAAGTTCAGCGCGGCCACGGTGTTCGCGCCCATCGCGAGCCCGAGCGCGCCGACCGTCGCGGCGAGGTACAGCCACAACGGCGTGCCGCCGGCGGCCACTTGGACCAGAGGCAGGCCCATGGTCTCGACGGCGACGCTGCAGAACATCAGCGCCGAGGCGATCAACAGCGGCTTGGTCACCGGTTCGTCGGGGCGGCGCAGGTACAGCGCGATGCCGATCAGCAGGTACATGACGATGAAGGCCAGGTCGCCCCACGCCGACACCATGAGGTCGACGGGGGAGGGGCGGCGCAGCGGTACACGCACCTGCTCGACGCCGCCGTCGCGCAGCACTTCGTAGACGACGGTGCCGCCGAGTCGCGGCTCCGCGACGTGCTCCGCCTCGCGGGTGCCGAGCCGGTGCCCGTCGATCGCGATCACGACGTCCCCGCGCCGCAGGCCGTCCGGGCCCTGGTGGGAGCCGATCGGCAGGTCGGGGCCCACGCGGTCGTCCTGCCAGTACGACCAGCCGAGCGGCACCGAGGTGCCGTCGGACACCCGGTCGAGGGACAGCGCCGAGACGGCGACCCCGAACGCGACGACGAGACCCGCGACCACCAGCGGCAGCGCGGGCCGGCGCCTGGCCCTCGGCGTGTACGCGTTTTCCGGCTGCTCCGGTCGCACGGCACGCGGCGGGCGCTTCGGGAATCCCCCCACGCACCCATGATGCGGCCGACCGCGGCACCGCCGCCGGATCTTTCGGGGAGCGGGGTCCGCGGTCCGCGGCGTCGTGCGGTGCGGTGTGGTGCCGTGCGCCGTCGGGTGTGGGCGCGGTCGAAACCGAACGGACGCCACGCGGGCAATTTCGGTCGCTTGCCGAGAACTCCCGTTCCTCCCAAGGCACTCCCGTCACAGTGTCCCGTGGGGGGATCCGGCGGGCGCCGGTCCCGATCGGCGCGCGTCTGGGGAGGCCGCACGGCATGGGCAGAGTCATCGGCACGCACAGAGCCGCGTCCGCGAACCGGTCGCTGTGGTCCCTGCTGTGCACGCTCGCGTTGTGCGTGCTCGGGATCGCGGCGGCGCCCGCGACCAGTGCGGAGACCGGGACGGCCGGCACGGTGTTCAGCTGGGGCCAGTCGTTCGGCGCGAACCTCGGACGGCCCGCGGTCGGTGCGCAGCCGGTGCCGCTGCCGGTGTGCCCGGTGGGGAGTGACCCGGCCGGACCGTGCCCCGACCCGCTCGCGGGGGCGACGGCGGTCAGCGCGTCGTCCAGCACCGGAGCGGCCGTCGTCGACGGCGCCGTGCTCGCGTGGGGCAAGAACTTCAACGGGCGGGTCGGCGACGGGACCACGACGCACCGCGTGGTCCCGGTTCCGGTGTGCGCGGTCGGCGCCGTGAGTACGGGGCGCCCGTGCGCGCAGTTCCTGACCGGTGCGCGCGACGTCGCCGTGATGAGCGCCGCGTCGTACGCGCTGCTCAACGACGGCACCGTCGCGGCCTGGGGCGCCAACGGGCGCGGGCAGCTCGGCGACGGCACGACGGCGGAGCACGGCGTGCCGACGCGCGTGTGCGCGGTCGGGGCGACGGCGCCGTGCGGCCAGTACCTGAGCGGCATCGTCGCGATCTCGCCAGGCGGCTACGCCTCGAACCAGATGCTCGCCCTCGACGCCGCCGGACGCGTATACGCCTGGGGCGCCAACGACTCCGGCCAACTCGGCGACGGCACCACGACCGACCGCAGCACCCCGGTCCGGGTCTGCGCGCCGGGGCAGACCGCGCCGTGCGCGGCGTACCTCGACAACGCGGTGTCCGTCGCGACGGGCAGCGGCCACAGCATCGCCGCGACGACGACCGGCGCCGCGTACGCGTGGGGCACCGGCTACGCGGGCATCGGCGACGGCACCAACGGGCCCGCCCTCACCCCGAGCCAGGTCTGCGCGGTCGGCGCGACGGCGCCCTGCGGCAGCCACCTCGCCGGGATCACCAAGGTGTACGGCCACAGCAACACCTTCGCGGCCCTCGACGGCGCCGGGAACCTGTACATGTGGGGCGACGGCGGCACCGGCAAGATCGGCGACGGCACGACCGACTCGCATGCCACCCCGGTCGCGGTGTGCGCCCCGGGACAGACCTCGCCGTGCGCGGGCCACCTGACGGGCGTGGCCAAGGTCGCGGTGGGGCTCGACCACACGATGGCCGTGCTCACGAACGGCGACCTGTACACGTGGGGCGGCAACACCCAGGGCGAACTCGGCACGGGCACAACCGACGGCCGGACCAGCCCCGGACGGGCCTGCGCGGTCGCGGCAACAGCCCCGTGTGCGGCGTACCTGACGAGGGTGACGTCGATCGCGGCGGCGGGCGTGTCCATCGCGGTCCAGGGGCCGCCGACCCCGGACCTGGCCGTGACGACGACCGCGGCGGTGAGCGGGCTGCTCCTGCCGACCGTGACGGTGACCGCGAAGGTGGACAACGTGGGCTCGGCGGCGACGACGGGGTCGACGCTGACGTTCAGCTACCCGTCAGGCTTCACCAACCCGGTCGCGGCGGGCTGCACGGTCAACACGAGTGCCCGGACCGTGACGTGCACCATGGGCGCGATCGCTCCAGGTGCGAACGCGCAGAAGTCGGTGAAGTTCTCCCCGGGGCTGCTCACCATCGGCTCGAACCTGACCGTGACCGCGGTGAGTTCGGGCGCGACGCCGACGGACCCGGTGACGACGAACAACACGGACGGGGCGACGTGCTCGGTGCTGACGGGGCTGATCGTGCAGTGCTGAGCCGGCGGGTGGGGTGAGGCGCGGTCTTGCGGCCGGCAGACTGCCCCACCGGGGCGGACCCGGGGCCGGGTGGGCTTCGCGTGCGGCTTCCACGCGGAGGAGGCCGGCTTTGCGGTGCGAGCCCCGGGAGTGTCGCCAGATCTCCCGCCCCTCCCGCAGGTGCCAAGGATGTTCAGCGCGGACGGCCCGCGGGTCAAGCCGCCCCCTCAACCCCGGGACAGACCGCCGTTGATGTCGATGGTTCGGCGCGGCTTGAGGCGCGGGCCGGCCGCGCGAAAATCGAAAGCGGAAGAGGCGGGAGGCCACCGACAACGGTGCTGATCGAAGACGTTGCTGCCGCGCGGAGTCCCGTCCGGCGGGGAGGCCAACCCCGTTGCAGGCGGCGGCAGGCCGCCCCGCGTTCCGTCCGGTGTTCAGTGCCGAACGGGCCGCGCTCT
Source organism: Yinghuangia seranimata (assembly GCF_029953285.1). Classification (GTDB taxonomy): domain Bacteria; phylum Actinomycetota; class Actinomycetes; order Streptomycetales; family Streptomycetaceae; genus Yinghuangia; species Yinghuangia seranimata. The sequence goes on from NZ_JASAOI010000006.1 coordinate 24,020, forward strand.
GGGTCCTGTCGGCCCTCGTTCCCCTCCTGGCATCCTGGGGCGATGGCTGGACGATCTTCCGAAGCGCCGACCGGATCTGACGGGCCTGACTCCGCGCTGCGTGCCGCGGTCGCGGACGGCGAGCTCGCCGCCTACCTGCATGCCGTCCGTGCCGAACCCGGGCCGTCCGTACGGGAGATCGGGGCGGTCGAGCTCCGGGCCGGGGCGCGGCGGCGGGCCGTGCTGCGTCCGCCGGGGCCCGCGGTCGGCGTCGTCCGGGATCTCGTCGTGGAGCCCGGCGGGGTGCCGGTGCGCCTGTACCGGCCCCGGCCCCAATCCGTCGCGCTGGTCGTCTACTTCCACGGCGGCATGTGGACCATCGGCGACCTCGAGTCGCACGACCGGTTCTGCCGTCGCCTGGCCGTCGGGGCCGACGCCGCCGTGCTCGCCGTCGACTACCGGCGGGCGCCCGAGCATCCGTATCCGGCCGCGGTCGACGACTGTGTCGCAGTGGTCCGTTGGGCCCTCGGCGGGACCACCGATCCCGGCGGTGCCGTCGAACTCGGTGGACCTGTCCGGCCGGTCGTCGTCGCGGGTGACAGTGCCGGCGGGCACCTCGCGACCCTGGTCTGCCTCCGCCTGCGGGACGAGGGCGGCCCTCTGCCCGCCGGCCAGGCGCTCGCGTACCCGAACACCGACCTGACACTGTCCTGCCCGAGCGTCGCGGCCAAGGGCAGCGGATGGGGCCTCGACGCCGACGCGGTGGCCTGGGGCGCCGAGAACTGGGTGCCCGACCCGGCGCTGCGCGCGGACCCGGCCGTCAGCCCGCTGTTCGTCCCCGACCTCACCGGCCTGCCGCCCGCCGTGGTCGCGACCGCCGAGCACGATCCGCTGCGCGACGAGGGCGAGGCGTACGCCGAACGGCTGGGCAAGGCAGGCGTCCCGGTGCAGGCTCGTCGGGAACCCGGCATGGTGCACGGGTACTTGACGCTCGACACCGTCTCCCCGGTGGCCGGGGCGTGCGGTGACCGGTTCATCGCCGACGTCGCGGCGCTGTGCCTGTCCGTCGGCGAGGACCCCGAAGCATCCGAGTCGACCGCTTAGTTGTCATGTGGTCGGCTGCGTCATAATCCCAGGTCAGCGGCCTCGTGATCGATTCCACATTGCCGCGGCACGTGCCACCTTGGCAGCATCCACAGCGATCAGGCCGTGTCAGTGCGGCCCTGTGCCGACGGGGGGCACCACGGGATGATCGTGACCGACTTCAGCAGTCGCGACCAGCCGCCTGCCGAACGCCTCGAGTGGTGGCGTGACCTGACCGACCGCGTCACCCTGCCGACGCACATCGCGGTGCCGCGCGACGACGACTTCCGCGCGCGTATGCGCGTCGTCGAGTTCGGCGCGGTGCACACGTCGATGATGTCCACGCCTCCGCTCGTCGCCGTACGCACGCCCGCGATGGTGCGCCGCGCCGACCCCGAGGTGTACCTGCTGTCCATGCCGCTCGGCGGCCCGATCGGCGTGAGTCGGGCCCGCGGCCAGGAGATCGTCCAGGCGGGCGAACTGGTGCTGAGCGCAAGCTCGCTGCCGAGCCGCGCGGAGCTGCCCGAACGTCGCGGCATTCTCACCGTCTCCATACCGCGTGCTCTGATGCCGCTGCCCAAAGGGCAGGTGGACGCGCTGGTCGGCGCCCGCATGCCGTGCACCGGGACGGCAGCGGTGACCGCGCACATGATGACGCGCCTCGCGCGCGGCGAGGACAGCCTCGGCGTCGCCGAATCCGCGCGCCTGGGAACCGTGTTGGTCGACCTCGTCGCGGCGCTCGTCGCCCAGCGGCTGGACGCCGAGCGGGCGCTGTGCCCGGACACTCGCCGCCGCGAACAGCTCGTACGGATCCACGCGTTCATCGAACAACGGCTCGGCGACCCGAGCCTGACCCCGGCCACGGTGGCCGCCGCGCACCACATTTCGCTGCGCCAACTGCACCGGTTGTTCACGCACCAGGGCGTCGGCGTCGCCGGCTGGATCCGCAGTCGCCGCCTGGAACGCTGCCGCCGGGACCTCGCCGACCCGGCCCTGCGCCACGAGCCGGTCGCGGCACTGGCCGCCCGATGGGGGTTCACGCACGCGTCGGACTTCTCCCGGGCGTTCCGCACCGCGTACGGCATGCCGCCGGGCGCCTACCGGGAGTTTGGCGCGTGGGGTCAACAACCCGGCGCCTGACGTCAACCCGATGCGATGGCCGCTCGGCAAGACTGGCCGACCGGGACCGCGCCCGCGCGGCACCCGAACCGGGGGCTGCGCGATATCCGCGCCCGCGGTGCTCACCCCCCAACGGACCGCGCCCGCCATACAGGGGAAGGCGGGCGCGGTCCCGGGACGTCCCGTGGCCTGCGTCCCGTGTCCAACCTCCTTCGGCCGCGTCCGTCTCCCACGTTCGCGTCAGCGTCGCGGTCCCCCCGAAGGAGCGTGCGGGCGGGGTGGGGATCGTGTGCGGCGGACGGGGGCCGGAGCCTCGCTCGGGTGTGCTTGCGGACGTCCGACGCCTGTTGGCGCCTGAGGTCCGTGCCTGGTATCCGGCTCCGCCGGGGGCACGCCCTTCGGGGTGACTGACGGGTCGTCAATGGCCTTGCCGGGCATGGCCGTACGTCGGGGAACGGTCACTGAGCCAACAGGCCCGATGGCGCTGCGTGTGCGGGGCACTGTCGAACGTGGGGTCGGACCGGCCTACGATCGCGCCATGGGGATGCTGTGGCCGTTCGTGGGCCGTGAGGACGCGCTCGACCAGGCCGGGGCCGCGGTGGCGGGGCCCGGGAGGCGGGGGCTGGTGGTGGCCGGGCCCGCGGGGGTCGGGAAGACCAGACTCACGGCGGAGGCCGCGGCGCGGCTGGACGCCCGGCGGTATCGGGTTCTGGATGTCGTGGCCACGTCGGCGACGCGGTCGCTGCCGTTCGGTGCGATGGCGCACCTGTTGCCCGTGCGGATCCCTGACGGCACTGCCGTCAACGTGCTGCGTTGGGCGTCCGACGCGCTCGTCGAGGCCGCCGACGGACGCGACCTGGTGCTCCGCGTCGACGACGGGCATCTGCTGGACTCGGTCTCCGTCGGCCTGCTGCACCATCTCGCCCGGTCCGGCTGCGCGCGGCTGTTGGTGACCGTGCGCACCGGCGAGCCCGCCCCGGACTCGCTCGCCCGGCTGTGGCGCGACGACATCCTGCCGCGCGTCGACCTCGCGCCGTTCACCGTCGAGGAGACCGCCGCCGTGCTGACCGCGGCCCTCGGCGACGTCGAACGCCGTACGCTGCGCAGGCTGTGCACGCGGGTGCAGGGGAACGCCCTGTTCCTGCGCGAGCTCGTGCGTTCCGGCATGGAAAGCGGCGCGCTTGCGCGGCGCGACGGCCAGTGGCGTTGGGACGACGGCCTGCTGCCCGAGTCGCGGCTGGCCGAGCTCGTCGACGACCGGGTCGGCCAACTCGGCGACGACGTCCTGCAGGTCGTCGAGCTGGTGGCCTTCGGCGAGCCCATCGAGTTCGACCTGCTGCTCGGTCTCACCGGCGTCGCCTCCCTTGAGGCCGCCGAGGCCCGGCAGCTCATCCGGGTCGAGCACGACGGCATGCGGACCCGTGTCCGCTCCGCGCACCCGTTGTACGCGGAGGCCATCCGCGCCCGCTGCCCGCAGGTGCGTGCGCGTCGCCGGTACCGCGAACTCGCCGACGCCGTCTCGGTTGTCGGCGCGCACCGCCGCGAGGACGCGCTGAGGCTCGCGGTGTGGCGGTTGGAGAGCGGTACCGCGCATGACGCTGCGGCGATGCTGACCGGCTGCCGGCTCGCCTGGGTCGCCGCGGACTACCCGCTCGCGGTACGGCTCGGCCGCGCGGCCTGCGCGGCGGGCGGCGGCGTCACCGCCGAGATCCTGCTTGCAACAGTGCTGAGTTGGTCCGAGCAGTACGAGGAGGCCGCCCAGCTGCTCGCCGACTGCGCGCAGCGCCTCAGCACCGACCAGGAACGCACGCAGCACGCGATCGTCCGTGCCCACAACCTGAGTTGGGGCCTGCGGCGGATCAGCGACGCGGAGACCGTGCTGGCCGAGGCCGAGGAACGGGTGGCCGATGCGGCGCTGCGTCAGGAACTGCGCAGGCGAAGGATGGTGCTGGTCGGCACCCGCGGCGACTACGTCAGCGCCCTGCACATGGGCATGGACCTGCTCGCCGAACCCCCTCTCGGCGACCGGCTGCACGCCGCGGTGCTCGCCAACAACGCGGTGGCGCTCAGTTATATGGGTCGCGCCGACGCGGCACGGGCGGCCGCCGACGAGGGCTGGCGACTGCTCGACGCCATCGCCGACTGGCGCGACTCCGACCCGACGGAGGCCATGCCGCTGTGCATGGCCGACTACGCGGCCTCGTTCTGGTACGGCGACCTCGACGGTGCCGACCGGTCCACGGCACGGTTCGCCGAGATCGTCGGCGAGGACAGCGACTGGCCGATCGCGCAGCGGTCGATCGACGCCATGCGTGGCGCGGTCCTCCTGTGGCGGGGTCAGGTCGGGGAGGCGCAAAGGCTGTTCCGGCGCAGCACCTCCGCGCGGGGCGAGGGCTACTTCGACACCTCGCACCTCGGCGGAGCCGCGCACGCCGCGGCGTTGGCGGGCGACGTCGCCGGCGCGCGCGAACTGCTGGCGGCCGCGGACCGGGGCGCGGTCGAGGGCCAGTACGTGTACGACCGCTGGGCGGAACTGGCCCGGCCCTGGGTGGCCGCCGCCGCGGGGGACGCGTCGCAGGCGGTCCTGCTCGCGCAGCGCGGCGCGGCCGCGATGCGCGACGACGGGCTGGGCGGGTTCGCGTTCCTGGCCCTCCACGACGTGGCCCGGCTCGGCGCGGCGGCGACCGTCGTCGACACGGTGAACGAACTGGCCGGGCATCTGGAGGGTCCGCTGGCGGCGGCGTGCGTCGCGCACGTTCGTGCGGCGGCATATCGGTCGGGCGCCGAACTCGAGGCCGTGTCGAAGGAGTTCGCGCGGCTCGGGTTCCTGCTGTTCGCCGCCGAGGCGGCCGCGGCGGCGTCGGCGGTCTACCGGTCATCCGGTGCGGGCGGCGCGGCCCGCGGCGCGGAGTCGAGGGCCTGGTCCCTGGCCGCCCAGTGCCAGGGCGCGCGGACGCCGGCGATCATCGGCCTCGCCGCGCCGGGTCTGACCCGGCGGGAACACGAGGTCGCGGTCATCGCGGCGGACGGCAAGACGACGCGGGCGATAGCGGAGCGGTTGGGGCTGTCCCCTCGGACGGTCGACAACCACCTGGCGAGCGTCTATACGAAGCTCGGGGTCTCGGGACGGGCGGAGCTCGCGGAGGTGCTGAGACCGCACGGGGGAAGGGACGACTGACGGGGCTGGGCGACGGGGACCTGGGCTTCAACGCGGCGGTCCTGCCGGGAAGGTTCGCTCTGAGTCCAAGACTTTGGCTTGTGACGTCTGGCTTCCCCCGGTGCGAGCTGGTGCCGGCCGGGGTCCCACACGTGCGTCCGTGACCAAACGGGGGATGGATCCGGAGCTTTGCGGGACCCCGGCCGGGTCGGAGGGGTGCGCGTGCCGGAGGCGTTGTCAGCCCAGCGTGCCGCTGAAGAACGCGGCGGCCACGCACGACGTCGGTGCGGCGCCCACGGCGGGCTTGCCGACCTGCTGGCAGTTCACCGTGACCGTCACGGTCTGCTTTTCCGTCGCCTGGATCGGCGACGACCAGTGGAAGTCCTGTTCGCGGAAGTTCTCCAGGGCCGGTGCCACCACGACGCGGTCGCCGATCGTCAGCGTCACCGTGCCGGAGTCGCCCTGCGGGTTCTCCAGCACGAGGTCGGTCAGCCGCAGCGTCTTGCCGGCCGGCACCGTGTAGGACTCCTTGCCGCCCGCGCCCGCTGCCGCCGTGGCCTTCAGCCGCTGCGAGAACAGCACCGGGGCGGCCGCCGACGGGCTCGCAGCCGCTGCGGCCGCCGCGGCACCCGCCGAACCGGCCTTGGCCCCCTCGGCGGCCTGCTCCTGCGCCGCGGCGGCCGCGTTCTGCGCGTTCGCGGCCTTCTGCTGGGCGCCTGCCGCCTGGTCCTTCGCGGTCTGGACGTCCTGCTTGACGGCGTTCTTCGCGGCACTGTGTACGGCGGGCTTGAGCAGCGCGAACCACGCGACCGCCAGCAGTCCCGCCGCGACCAGCGCGGCGATGAGTGCCTTGCCGGCCCCCGCGGGCAGCATCGGCAGCTGCATGCACGTCGCGTCGAGGTTGACCGGCTCGCCGGCGTCCGGCTGTGCCGCGATCCGTACCGCGTGGGACACCGGCGCCCCACGCCACACCCGGCGCTTCGCCGTCACCGTGACCGGCACGAACACCGCCGCGCCCGGGGCGACCGGCAGCGGCTCCGACGGCACCTTCACCGTGAGCAGTTCGCTCCCGGCCGGCACCACGAGCCGCACCTTCGCGGGCGCGTTGCCGCGGTTGTCGACCGCGACCTTGAGCCGCTTGCGGCGCCGGAACGTGCCGAGACGCGGGGTGATTTCGGCGGTCAGATCGGTGAACGGCTCGATCCGCAGAACGCCTTCCGGCACGGTCGCCGTCTCACGTCGCTCCTGCGGCAGCACCCGCACGCCGTACGGGACGTCGCCGGACGGCACGCGCGCGTCCCGAGGGGGCCGCATGACGAGCGTCACCGAGCCCGAGGTGTCCGGGTACAGCGACAGCGTCTCCGGCTCCACGGCGGTCCACTCGCCCGCGGCGCCCAACACCTCGAAGCGGTACGCCTCCACGACGTCGCTGCCGTTGCGCAGCGTCACCTCGACCCGGGCCTCCTGGCCGGGGAGAAGCGTCGACAGCGCCGGTTCCAGGTGGGCTGAAGTGGTCATGCCGCCGACCCTAGGAACGGGACGGGCGCCGAACGCATGCCCTCCGGCCACACTTGCGGGCAGCCGCGGTGCCCGTTGAGTCCTTGTGGAGTTCCCGATGACTGCCCTGGTGTTCACTGGTGAGCAACCGATCGGGGGAGCCTGCGGGGGCGGGCCGGCATTGGGAGGCGCACGTGCGATTCGACGGAGCGAGCGGAACGGCACGGACCCCGGTCCACCTTGACGTACAGGACCCGGTGTCGATGGCGGGGCTGACGGCCCACCTGCGGCACCGGCCGGAACTGCGGCTGCTGGCCGCCGACGAGGCCGAGCTGGCCGAGGTCGTGGTGGTGTCGGTCGACCGGGTCGACGACGACGCCGTCCAGGGGCTGCGGCGCCTCCAACGGGGCGGCGAGACCCGGACCGTGCTGGTGAGCGCGGAGATCGACGACGCGGGGCTGGTCGCCGTCGTGGAGTGCGGAGTGGTCGGCGTGGTCCGGCGCTCCGAGGCGACGGCGGACCGGCTCGTCGAGGCGATCCGGGCCGCGGCCCGGGGTGAGGGCACCGTTCCGGCGGACCTGCTGGGCAGGCTCCTCGACCAGGTCGGGCGGCTCCAACGGCAGGTCCTGGACCCGCGCGGACTGGCGTTCACGGGGCTCGCCCCGCGGGAGGTCGACGTGTTGCGGCTCGTCGCGGCGGGCAGTGACACGGCGGAGATCGCGCGGGAACTGGCGTTCTCCGAGCGGACGGTGAAGAACATCCTGCACGACGTGACCACCAGGTTGCACCTGAGGAACAGGTCGCACGCGGTGGCGTACGCGGTGCGGGAGGGCTTCATCTAACGGGGTCGGCCAACGGGTAGCTGATTTCGGGCGGGGCAGCCCTCGACGGTGGGGCTGCCTCGCCTTGGCTTTCCTGCTGCACCGTTCCTGAGCTGCTGCGTTGTCGGAGGCCTCCCGCCCCTCCCGCTTTTTGATTTTCGCGCGGCCGTCCCGCGCGTCAAGCCGCGGTGGATCTGACGCGGTCCTGGTGGCCTGTCCCGGGGTGATGGGGGCGGCTTGACCCGCGGGCCGTCCGCGCTAACGACCTTGGCAACTAGCGGGAGGGGCGGGGAGTGTGGCGCCGCGTTGATTCATGTTGCGCTGCTCGCTGCGGTCCCAGCGTGGTGGTCGCCGGACGGTGCCGGTCGGGCGTGGGGCGGGGGCGCGCCACGCGCTGCGGCCGCAGGCTTACTGGAAACCGTTTTCAAAAGAACCATATGGCAACCAGGTGGCCATTTGGTTCTTTTGACGCAAAGCCAATAGGGATTCGGCGCCTTAATACACCGATTTGGTGCGATATAAGACTCGAGAAGGCCGGTCGCCGGTCGTCAAAGGTGGTCGCCCGCCCCACCACGCTGGGACCGCAACCCCGCGACGCAACGCACCCGATGCGTCTCCACACCGCCTCCCCCTCCCGATAGTTGCCGCGGTTTGAAGCGCGGCCGGGCGGCTGTCAAGGCGCCTCCCCGACACGCGACAGGCCACCTGTTCACTGCTGCTCCACCGCGCCTTGACGGCCGTTCGGCCGCGCGGACAATCCGGAATCGGGAGGGGGAGGTCGCCGCCGCCGGCGTGCGGGTCCGGGACGGCGCATGCTCTTCGACTCCCACGCCGCAGCGGAACAGCCCAGCCGCCGGACCCCCGGTCACTGTGCCGTCACGTATGCGAATCACCGAAACTCCCTCATCGGGGGGTGTCGGCGTCACAGTCGCGTCACCGCAGGAGCTGAGGCCGGAAATCCGATCCGGGCGGCCTCGTCGGATCGTCCGCTGCCCGATCGTGCAACCGCGTCCACCCGAACCGCTGCCCAACTCCGGCTGTCCCGGCCTTCGCCCGCGCCGGGAGGGTGGGCGCTGAGGAGGGCCGACCGGATGCCGCCCGCCCGGTCGTGGGTGCGGGGGACTCGTCGGGGTGACCGTGCGACGACTTGACTTCACGCTGCGCTGGACCGGCCGGGCGCCCGTACGTGGGCTGCTGCCCGGCGCGTGGCGGGCCTCGGCCGCGGCCGCCGGTGGGATGCGGGCAGCCGCCCGGGATTCCGCCGCCGCGGCCCGATCGGGCAGGCCCGTCGAGGCCTTGCCGGCGCGGCTGGTCGATCGGCCGGTCGGGCGGGTGCTGGCCGCCGTGGTGGCTGCGACGTTGGTCGCCGGCCTCCTGGTCATGCTGATGGCCTGGCGCGGCGAGGGCGACCCGGCCGTGCCGACGCCACAGGCCGCGCCTGGGCGGATCGCGTTCGAGGACAGCGGCGTCCACCACACGCTGCAGCTCACCGTGCCGCCCACCGGTGACGGGACGCAGGCCACGCTCACGCCGTTCCTGCCCGCGTCGGGGTCCAACGACTGCATGGCGTCCGGTCGCGGCGACCGCAGCGTGTGGGTGAGCGAGCGCGGCGCGGGCGAGATGCTCCTGACCATGCTCGGCGCCGGTCCGCAGGCGGTGTTGCCGACGCCGCCCGGCATGCGCCTCGCAGACCCCGAGGTGTCGCCTGACGGCGGCTGGGTCGCGTTCGCCGCCTGGCCTGCTCGCGGCAGTAGGTCCGACTCGTCCGACATGTGCCGAGGCCTGCCCCGCGACAGCGACATCCAGGCCTCGCCCGAGGTGTGGGTGGTGCGCGTGGACGGAACGGGCCTGCGGCGGCTGGCAGGTCCCGGCTCGTCGCCGACCTGGTCGCCGGACGGCACGCAGGTCGCGTACGAGGACCACGGCGTGCTGCGCCGCATCGCGCTCGCTGACGGCGCGCAGCCTGTGCAGGTCACGCCGGACGGCACCACTGTGTACCGCCCCGCCTGGGAGCCGAAGTCCGGTGCCGGCCACGACCGGATCGCCGTGCTGATCGACCTCCCCGACAACACCCGTGCCGTTGCGATGGTCCCGGCCGGGGGCGGCGCGCCCGTGCGGATCGGTGTGGGCCGTCGCAAGGGCGACCCCGACGACCTCGCCTGGTCTCCCGACGGCGCCCAGCTCGCGGTGCTGCACGCCGGGGGCGTGGACCTCGTGACGCCGCCCGCCGGGGCGTGCGACACCTGCACCGGCTCGCTGTACGTGTACGGCTTTCCTGTTGCCGCCGACTGGGTCAAGTCGCCCGGCGGCAAGCCCGCGCTGGTGGTCACCGTGGAGACCGACGCCGGCAGCATCAGCGCGGCGCTGGCCGGCGGGCCTCAGGACCGGCTCGACCTGCTGCCGTTCGTGAATGTCGGCGGCGGGGACGTCTGGTACTCCGCGCCGTCCTACGCGCCCGACGGCCGCCGCATGGCGTTCATCCGCGCCCGTTACGTCTCCGAGCACGAGGACGACGAGCTGATGGTCGGCACCGTCGGCGACCTCGCCCACGCCGTGGCCGTCCGCTATCCCGGCCGCATCGAGGGCGAGGTCCCCGACCGGGCGGCATGGTCGCCGGACGGCACCAAGCTGGCGTTCAGCCGCGGTCCGGGCTACAACGACGGCGGGCGTAACCGTTCGATCGCCGTCGTCGACATCTCGGCCGGACCCGACCGCGCCACGCTTGTGACGACGATCGGCGACGAGGTGCGGCCCGGCTCGACGTGCCACTCCGACAACTCCAACCCGACGTGGTCGCCGGACGGCAAGCGGCTCGCGTTCGGGCGTGAGAGCCGGTGCTTCATACAGTCCGGTCCGTCGGCGACGCCGTCCGACACTCCGCCGCCGATCGAGATCCAGCTGGCCCGGCCGACGGGCCCCACATCCGGCACCAAGCCGTCCCCGGGGGCGAGTTCGAGCACGAGTGCGGGTTCGGGTAGGTCCGCGAGCACGGCCGCCAGTGCGTCCAAGCGTCCCGTGCAGGCCCCGATCCGCCGCGTCGACATCGTCGACCCGCCGCCCGGCTACCGGCACTTGTGGACGTCGGACGTCAACGGCGGCAACGCCGCCGACATCAGCCGCGCCGCGTGCGGGGACAACACCGTGTGCGACGTCCGCGACGACTGGGCGGCCTGGTCGCCGAACGGCTCGTCCATCGCATTCAGCCGCGAAGAGGCCGACCTGGACCGGGAGGTGGCCGCTCAGCGCCGCCGCGTCCTCGTCGTCGCGCCCGACGGCTCCGGCTGTCGTGTCGTGGTGCCGACCGGGCGCCCGTGCAACGGGACTCAGGCCAGCGCCTCCGCCACGCCGGTGACCGACATGCGCTCGCCCAACCACCCGGCGTGGTCGCCCGACGGACGCCAACTCGCCCTCGACATCGAGGTGGACGGCTGGGACGGCGACAAGGACTCCCGCATCGCGGTCGTCGACGCCGCCACCGGTCAAGGCGCCGTGTTCGACGGCCGGTTCCGCAGCGAGCAGGCCATGCCCACCTGGCAGCAGACCGCCGACCTGCACGTCACGGTCACCGGCGATGCCACCGCCGTACGCGACCAGACCACGCGTGTGACCGCGACGATCACGAATCTCGGTCCCGCGCCGTCGAACATCACGAACGTCGAACTCGTCCTGCCTCCGGGCCTGGTCGCCACCGGGACGCCGAGTACGTCGCAGGGATCGTGCGACCGCGCGACCATGAAGTGCGCGCTCGGCGTGCTGGCCGCGGGGGAACACGTCACCGTCACCATCGACGCCAAGGCGGCCGAACTCGGCGAGCAGCGCACGGTGGTGAACGCGGCGACCGACCGCGTCGACCCGCGCGCCGACAACAACTCGGCTTCCGCGACCGTGCGCGTGCTCGGTGCGGACGTGGCCGTCACCGCGACCGCGACGCCGCCCGGGTTCAGCGTCGGCGAGCACGGCACCGTGGTGTTCACGCTCACCAACCAGGGCGAAATCACCGCCAAGGGACTGCACTTCACGCCGGACGTGCCCGCGCCCCTTACCGTCGTCTCCGCCACGCCCACCTGCCCCGCAGCCGGGTGCGGGCTGCCCGACCTGGCGCCCGGGGCGAGCGAGACGGTGACGCTGGTCGTCACCTCCGACGCGGCCGCCGACACCGCGGTCAGTGGGCACGTCACCGCCACCACGCCTGACAACAACCCGGCGAACGACCAGGCCAAGGCGGCGATCCGGGTCGTCGACCCGCGCCGCCCCGACCCGGCCGTCACCGTCGAACTCGCCCCGGCCGCCGCCCATCCCGGGGATCCGGTCACCGCTACTGTGACCGTCCGCAACCTCGGCGACGCGCCGACCGGGCCCGTCACCCTGACGACCGCGTTCCCGAAGGGCGTCACCCTCGACGCGGCCACGCCCGCGTGCCCGCCGGCGGGCTGTCCCGTGCCGACGTTGGCGCCGGGCGCGAGCAAGCCCTTCACGTACAAGCTCACTTCCGCCGCAGCGCTGACCGGCGCCGTCACCGGGACCGTCACCACCACCGGGGCCGACGCGAACCCGGCGAACAACACGGCGTCCGCGACGCTCACGGTGACGGACCGCCCGGTGCCGCCCGCGCCGCGCGCCGACCCGGCCGTGTCCGTGACGGTCAGCCCGAATCCGGCGTTCGTCGGCGGCCAGACCACCGCGGTCGTCACCGTCCGCAACCCCGGAGCGGCCCCGGCGACCGGCGTCACGCTGCTGGCCGAGGCACCGCCCGGTGTGACGGTGGAATCCGCCACCCGGCCGTGTACGACACCGCCCGGCTGCGCGCTCGACCCGCTGGCGCCCGGCGCGGAGACCACCGTGACGCTCGTCCTGCGCACGCCCGCCGCACTGACGGGCGCGGTGACAGCGACCCTGACGGTCACAGGTGACGACGAACGGGCCGACAACGACACGGCGTCCGCGCCGCTGACCGTCATCCAGCCCGTGCTGACCGTCGTACCGAACGTCGGCCCGCCCGGCACTGTGGCGGCTGTCCAGGGCACCGGATTCCCCGCCGGCGCCACGGTGCAGCTGCGGTGGACGCGCGGCGTCACGGCGGTCATGGCCCCGGTCGTCGTCGCGCCGGATGGGACGTTCCGCACGCAGATGCTGGTGATGGTGCAGGACACGCTCGGGCCGCGCGAGGCCGTCGCGTCCCCCGAACCCGGCGCGGCACCGACGTTGTTCGGCGAGGTCAAGGCGCCGTTCCTGGTCGTGCCCGCGGTGCTGCAGCCCGACTCGTTCCAGCAGCGGGGGTGACCGGCCGGTGATCCACGAAGTCGACGACGTGCTCAAGGAGATGGTGAAGTCGCAGGCCCTCGCGGGCGCGGACGTGGAGGTCGTCTTCGACGCGCCCACGCGAGACTGGGCCGCGCGTCGCAACACCCCGACGGTGAATCTGTACCTGTACGACATCCGCGAGGACATGGGGCGCCGCACCCGCGGCCGCTACAACGAGTACGACGGCGCGGGCACGGTCGTCTCGCGTCGGCTGCCGCCTCGGTACTTCCGGCTGTCCTACCTGGTGTCGGCGTGGACGCAGCGGGCCGAGGACGAACACCGATTGCTGTCCTCGCTGTTGGGGTGCTTCCTGCGCTACGAGGCGCTGCCTCCGGAGGTGCTGGGCGGCGAACTGGCCGCTACAGGTCTGCCGGTGCCGCTGAGCGTCGGTCAGCCACCGCAGGACGAACGGGCTTTCGCTGATGTGTGGTCGGCCCTCGGCGGCGAGCTGAAGCCGTCGCTGGACCTGGCGGTGAGCGTTCCGCTCGCCGCGACCCGCGCCTTTCCGGCGGGGCCGCCCGTGGAGGAGGGGCTCGACCTGCGCACGAATGACCTTGGGCGGCCGGCGGCGACGTCGTCGGACGGGCCGGGCGACGGCACGGATGCCGCCGCCGGGCCTGGTGCCGCGGCACCGGAGGCCGCTCCCGCCGCGCGTACCGGAACGGGCGAGCGCGGGTCGGCCTTGCCTCGACCACGCGGTCCCCGCCGCCCGGGACGGAGGTCGTCGTGACACTCCTGGGTGAAGGCTTCGGCACCGAGACGGGTGAAGGCACCGACGCGATGAACAGTGGGCCGCCGGATGCGGGTGACGTCGTGGTCGAGGGCGTGCGTGTCGGCCCGGGCGGCGGCTTTGACGCCGTGCTCACCGGCCGACCCGGCGGTGAGCTGGAACCCGTGGCCCGTCCGCTGGGCGTTGCGGCGGGCGGTGGAGCGGGCGGTGGCCAGGACTCGGCGCCCTACGGGGATTCGACGGGTGACACCCGCGAGGGACACGACGGTGATGTGGGTCAGGTCCCGCCGCTGCCGACAATGACGCCGACGGCGGCGCCGGAGTCCGGTCCGTACCCCGTCGAAGGCCCCACCCCGCACGCGGCGTTGCGGCGCGAGGCCTTCACCGGAGGGCTGGGCGACCGACTCGGGCGGCTTGGCGCCAAGCCGGGGACCGGACCGGGGGCCGCAGGGATCGCGGCCTCGAACGAGGCTTCGAACGGAACGTCGAACGTGGCTTCGAGCGGGGAGTCGGACGGCGGTCCGTCCGGCGGCGTGCCCCCGTGGGCAGCGCACGCCGCCGCAGCGGAAACACGGTTCATGCCACCGCTGGACCCGGCTCCCGTACCGTCGGAGTCCGGTCCCGCCGGGAGCGGTCCCGGCGTCCCGCATGCGGGACTCGGGTACACGCCGCCGATGGACGCGGCCCCTGGCACGACTCCCGCACCGCCGGAGACTGGTCCCGGCGTCCCGCATGTGGACTCTCCACGCAGCGGCCACGTCGGCCGGGCGTACTCCGCCGATCTCGACGGGACCGGCGATCCGAGTCTGACGCACCTGCTCGGTCGGATCGCCGTCCTCGAGGAGCGGGTGCGCAACGCCGTCGACGCGCGCCGCGGGGTCGATCCGCGGCCCGACGACCCCTACCGCGGGCTGCACCTCTCCGCCGACACCGTGCGCGGGCTGCTCGACCGGCCGATCGTCAGCCCGCGCGTCGTCGACGCCGTGCGCGCCGGGGCGCCCGACGCGTGGGCCGCGCGTGCCGCGCGCAACGGCGCCGTGCTGCGGCTGGCCGAACTGGAGAGCGAGTTCCGGCTCGCGCCGCTCGACGTCGACCTGCTGCTCATCGCGCTCGCCCCGGACGTCGACCGCCGCTTCGAACAGTTCTACGGCTACCTCAACGACGACGTCACCCGCCGCCGCGCCACCGTCGGGCTCGCGCTCGAACTCGCCGGCATGCCGCCGTTCGCCGCCCCGGCGCGTGGTCGGTTCACCGCCGGTTCGCCGCTGCTCCGGCGCGGTCTGCTGCGCGTCGACGATCCCGAACGGCCTTTCCTCGGCCGCGCGTTGCGCGTCCCGGATCGGGTCGCCGCGCACCTGCTCGGTGACGACGCCCCCGACCCGCTCCTCGCCGGCCTGCTCACCCCCGTGCCCCGTGACCCCGTGCCGGCCGACCGCGAGGCCGCCCACCTCGGCGCGGCCCTGGCCGACGGTCTCGGCCCCGCGTACCTGCGCCAGCCGCCCGGCGGCGCCGGTCAGGCCGCCGCCGCACACGCCCTCGCCGCGGCCGGGCGCGGGACACTCACGCTCGACCTCACCCGGCTCGCCGACGCGGCCGACCCCGTCGCCGCCCTCGCAGCGGCGGCCCGCGAAGCCGCGCTACGCGGTGCCGGTCTCGTCGCCGCACCCGTGGACGCACTCCGCGAGACGCCTCGCCTGATCCGTGAACTCGCCGCGTTGCCAGGTCTCGTCGTGATGATCGGCGGTGGACCGTGGGACCCCGAGTGGTCTCCCGCCACCCCGCTGCTCGTCGACGTGGCGGTGCCGTCGGAACGCGACCGCGCGGCCCGCTGGCGCGACGCGCTGCGCCGCACCGTCCCCGCCGGGGCCGGAACCCCGGACGTGGCGGCGGTCGCGGCCTTCACCCTCACCGAGCAGCAGGTGGAACGCGCCGCCCGCACCGCGTACCGGCAGTCCGTCCTCGCCGACGAGCCCCTCGACGAGGCCCACCTCGCGTTCGGCGCACGCGCCCAGAACTCGGCCGGGCTCGAACGGCTGGCCCGGCGGATCCGGCCCGCCGTCGGATGGGACGACCTCGTCCTGCCCCCGCCGGTCCTCGCACAGCTGCACGAACTCGCCGCCCGCGCCCGGCACCGCGACCGCGTCCTCGGCGACTGGGCGATGCGGCCCGGGGGCGGGCGCGGCCGCGGCGTCATGGCGCTGTTCGCCGGCGACTCCGGCACCGGCAAGACGATGTCGGTGGAGGTGGCCGCGGGCGCGCTCGGCCTCGACCTGTACACGGTCGACCTCTCCACCGTGGTGTCCAAGTACGTCGGCGAGACCGAGAAGAACCTCGAACGGATCTTCACCGAGGCGGCGGGCGTCAACGCCGTACTCCTGTTCGACGAGGCCGACGCCGTGTTCGGCAAGCGGTCCGAGGTCAAGGACGCCCACGACCGCTACGCCAACGTCGAAAGCGCCTACCTGCTCCAGCGCATGGAGTCGTTCGACGGTGTCGCCGTGCTCGCCACCAACCTGCGGGCCAACCTCGACGAGGCCTTCACCCGACGGCTCGACCTCGTCGTGGACTTCCCCCGGCCGGACGCCGCCCAGCGCCGTGCGCTGTGGGCCCGCTGCCTCGGTCCGGCGCTGCCCCGCGACCCCGACCTGGACCTGGACTTCTGTGCCGCCGCGTTCGAACTCGCGGGCGGAGACATCCGCTCCGCGGCGGTCACCGCGGCGTACACGGCGGCCGACGCCGGGCGCCCCGTGCGGATGGCCGACCTGATCACCGCCGTCGCCCGCGAGTACCGCAAGCTCGGACGGCTGTGCCTGGAAAGCGAGTTCGGACCCTACCTGGCGCTCACCCGCTGACGGCCGAGGACGGATCCCGGTGCGCGAACTCGACCTGGCCGCCTTGGGCGTGGCCAACCCCCACCCGGCGCTGCGACCCGCCGTGGACGCCGACCTCGCCGCCCTGCCCGCCGACGCGGCCGAACTGCTCGCGATGCAGCAGACGGTCGGCAACGCGGCGGTCGAGGCCGCACTGAACCCCCCGACGGTGCAGGACGTCGTCGGGACGGCGGGCGAACCGCTGGCGGCGGGCGTGCGGGCCGAGATGGAGGACCGGCTCGGGCACGACTTCGGCGACGTACGTGTCCATACGGGCGCCGACGCACACGCCTCGGCGGAGTCGCTGGACGCGACGGCGTACACGACCGGCGAGCACGTGGTGTTCCAACACGGCGCGTTCGACCCGGGCTCGGACGGCGGCAAGACGACGCTGGCGCACGAGCTCACGCACGTTGTGCAGCAACGCGGCGGCCCGGTCGACGGGACGGACACGGGTGGTGGGGTCGCACTGAGCGACCCGGGAGACCGTTTCGAACGCGAGGCGGTCGCGACGGCGGAGAGAGCGGTCAAGGAGGCCCCCGGCGCTTCGACGGTGGGAACGCTGCACGCGCCTGGCGGCTCGGCGACGGAGACGACGTCCGACGGGCCGGGTGAGGGTACGGCGAAGGGGCTGGGCGCCGCGAACGACACAGGCGTGCCCGCGGTTTCGGAACCGGAACCGGCCGGACACGACGCCGTGCCCGACGGCTCGGGAACCGCCCTCGCAGTGGCGGCCGGCCATACCGTCGGCCTACCCGCAGACGCTGCGGGAGCGGCAGCCGCCATGTTGGACGACCTCGTCACGAGCGAGCCGGGTGGGCCCAGCCCGCAGTACGGCCTGTCGGCTGCGGTGCACACGGCGGCGGCCGGCAGCGCTCTGGGCGCTCTGGCACCTGGCGGCGGGGCGCGCGCTGCCGCAGGCGCATCGGCTGCGACGGCGGCTGTCGGCGCGGCGTCGCAGCTGTCTCACGTCGGCGAAGTCCTCGACGACGTCGCCGAGTCGACGCCCGCGGCATCGCTCGGACAGGGCGTCTCGCACCCCCTGGCGTCGGTCGGGCACGCCGGGTTGGTCGCGGCGCACGGTGGTGCGCAAAGCGGCCTCGCGCTCTACGGCGGGGCTTCGGCCGCAGGTGTCCCGTCAGCCGACACGCTCGCGGCTCCGGCGCACGGTCTGGCTGCGTTGCCTGGTTCGGGCGGGCTCGGGGGTGTCTCGGGCGGCCTCGCGTCGTCCAGCGGGTCCGCGTCGGGCGTATCCGCCGCGCCGGCGTCCGTGAGCGCCGTGGCGCCTCACGTCGGCGAAGTCCTCGACAGCGTCGAGATCGAGCCCGAGACGCCGGTCGGCCACTCCGCGTCGCAGACGACTGCGACGGCGGCGAACGTTACGCCGCATGCCGCCTCCGGCGCGCCGACCGCGCTCAGCAGCCCTTCCACCACCGTTGACGAGCTCGTCGAGATCGAGACTGAAGGCCCGGCAGCAGGCGCGCACAGTGGCGGCCCTTCCAGTAGCCCGCACGCGGCTTCGACCATCGCCAACAGCAGCGGCACGGCCGACAGCTCACACGCGTCTCCCTCGTCCTTGCACGCCGCAGCGCCGCACACCGGTGCGTCCGGCGCCTCGCACGCGTCCCCTACGTCCGCGCACACTCCCGCCGCGCCCGCAAGCGGGACTCACGCGCCCCCTCAGTCGTCTGGCGAACTCCCCGGCGGCCTGTCCGAGATCGAGCCTTCCGCACCCGCCGGCGGCCACGCCCCGTCCGGCGGCACTCACCACCCGGCCCCGCCCGTCCCGCCTGCCTCGCCCGGTCCGCACGCCGCGTCCTCCGCCTCGCACCCCGCTGCCCATCCCGGCGGGGCTGCCGGCTCGCACCCCACCGCCGGAGGCGCCGCGCACCACCCCCTTGGCGGTGCCGCCTCCGCTCACGGCCCCGCGCCCGCCGGTGGCGCGCCCGCTGTCGGGTCGGCCACGCCCGCCGGGGGCGATCCCCTGGCCGCCTGGCACACGTCCATCCAGGGCGCCACCACCGCCGTCGCAGCGCCCGCCGTGCCCGCCACCGCCGGGGCGGACCTCACCGCTCAGGCCTCGGCCGTCGATGCCGATCGGCGGGCCCGACAGCCGGACTTCGCCGCCGAGGCGTCGGCCCGGGTGCCGGCACCTCCCGCTGAGCCGCCGCGTCAGAGCACGTTGGACACCTCCGTGCCGGACAGGACGATCGCGGGCGTGCGAACTGCCGCCGCCGCTCGGCTCAGCGACCAGACGTTCCCGGCCATGGTGCCGATGCCGTCGTTCGGCCCGACGGGCCACGGCGGCGGGGGTGGCGGCGGGGGTGCGCTCACGCCCGCGACGTCGAGCAACGCCGCCGCGCAGGCCAGTCACGTCGACGCCGCCCCGGTCTGTGTCGACCCCGCCGCGGACCAGGTGTCCAGCCAGGTCACCAACGTGACCCCGCCCGCGGCGGCCACGGGGACGGCGGGCCAGCAGACAGTCATCTCGCAGCCGCCCGCGCCGCCCGCGCCGACTCCCGCACAGGGCGCGCAGATCGGCGAGGTGCTCGGCACCGTCAAGGCGCACGCGTCCGAGTACGCCCAGCAGTTCGTCGACGCCGGGCGCGAACGCCTGGACCCCGGCAAGCGCGTCGCCGCCCTCACGCCCGCCGCCGCGCAGCTCCTGCCCGACCAGCTCTCGGCGATCAACGGTGAGTTGGAGGGGGCCGCCCGTACCGCCGCCGGGGCCACCCAGGCGATGACGGCCGCCGTGGCCGCGCATCAGGCGAACGCCAGCCAGCAGACCGTCGCCGCGACCGACCAGGTCTCGTCGGCGGCGGCGACCGCGCACACCCAGGTCGGCGACCGCGAGCAGCAGCAGCTCCAGTCCGTGGACGGCGCCCGGGCCGCGGCGGACGCGCACATCGAGAGCCGCCAGGCCGCCGCCCAGGGCACCCCCGACGCGGCCGCCATCAACGCCAAACGGGACACCTACCTCGGCGCCCTGGACTCCGCGGTGAGCGCCGGCGCCGCCGCGTTCCGCGCCGCCGGGGAGGCCCGCGGAACCGAACTGGACCGCGTCGCCGGCCTCCAGCGCGCCGCGTACCGCAGGCAGGGGGACGCCGAGGCGCGCCGCATCCTCACCGGCAGCGAGGCCGACACCGAGGCGCAGATCAACGCCCGTAAGGCGCACGCCTGGGTGGACACGCAGTGCCAGAACGTCGACGCCCGTGCCGCCGCCCTCAAACGCGACGCGAACGCCGAAGTCACGCGGCTGACCGGGGCGTTGCAGAGCCGCAAGGAAGGCGCCCGCGACCAGATCCGGGACTGGGCGGCCGCCCAGCAGGGCCGTGAGCGCAGCTGGTGGGAGCGCCTGCTCGACAGCTTCCACGACTGGGCGCAAGGCGCGAAGTCGGACACCGCCGCATGGCAGGAGCAGCGCGCCACCCAGACCAGGAACGAGGTCGCGGGGGACTTCGCGCTGCTGGCCAGGCTGCGCGAACAGGGCATCACCAGCATCCAGCAGATGAGCGAGGAAGAGCGGTCCCGGCTGACCGCCGACCAACTCCGGCTCGTCCAAAGGTTCCTGCTGTCCGGCGGCGGTGACCCGATCACCACGGTGGCGCAGATGCTGGTGTCCCGCCTGAAGGACCGCCGCGTGCCGGACATCGCCAAGTCGCTGGAGCAGCAGGCGATCGCGACGCTCGGCGCCGACGACCTCAACGTGCTGGGCCAGGCGCAGAGCCCCGGGTTCAACGCCCGCGCCACCGTCAACCAGCTCGTCAGCTCGATGCGCGGCCTCGGCACCAAGGAGGAGCAGCTCTTCGCGGCGCTCGGCGGGCACACGCCCCTGCAGATCGCCGCCATCCGCAAGATGTACGCGTCGATGAACAACGGCGCGTCGCTCGACGAAGCGCTGACGAGCGAGCTCTCGGGCACGGAGAAAGAGCGCGCCGACGCGATGATGTCGGGCGACCCCGTCGCGTCCGCCGTCGCCAGCCTGCACGACGCCGTCGACGGCCTGGGCACCAACACCGCGCAGATCATGGCGACTTTGCGTGGCAAGACCGCCGCCGAGCGCGACGCGATCATCATCGCCTACCGCGAGAAGTACGGCGTCGAGCTGGTCGCCGACCTCGACGACGACCTCAGCGGCAACGAGGCCGGCGAGGCCCACGCCCTGCTGAACGGCGACGCCGAGGGCGCCGACGCCTACCACCTGGCCAACGCCATGGACGGGCCCGGCACCGACGAGGTTGCCATCCACGCCGCGTACGCCCGCATCCGCGCCGAGGTCGAGGCCCAGGCGCAGGCCACCGGCATGACCACCGCCGAGATGAACGCCGAGATCCTGCGCCGCAACCGCCTGGTCGCCGAGCGGTACGGCGTGCAGCACGGCGGCGGCGACGGCGCCCTCGAAGCCGCCATCACCGACGAGCTCACCGACGGCGGCGACAACCCGGACCACGGCGAACTCAACCTCGCGCTCGGCGAGATGCACAACAACCAGACCGAGATGGACGCCGCCCAGCTCCAGATCGAGCACGAGTCGACGTACACCGACGACGACCACGCCAACGCGATCCTGCGCCACCAGTACGACCGCGCCAAGGCCGACGTGCTGCGCGACGCCCGCGCGGCGATCCAGCGCGACCCCACCCTGACGCCCGCGCAACGCGCCGAACGGCTCGCCCACCTCGAGGACGACCCGCAGGTCAAGGCCGCCATCACAGCGGCCGCGCAGGCCAACATGAACGCGCTGCACACGACGTTCGACACCAACATGCAGGGGACCGAAGGCCCGGGCGCCTTCGACAACTTCATCGAGCACGACTTCCAGGGCGTGTCGAAGAACGAGGCCCACGCCCTCGTCCAGCAGTCCGGCGACCTCAGCCCCGCGCAGAAGCTCCGCTACGCCATCGAGGGCCTGGGCACCAACGAGGCCGCCATCCGCGAGGTCCTGCGCGGCAAGTCGCGCGAGGAGATCGAGGCGATCAAGGCCGAGTACTACCGGCTCACCGGCCGTACGCTCGTCGAGGACCTGCACGGCGACCTCGACGGCCGCGACCTGGCCGACGCCGACGCCATGCTCAACGGCTCCAAGACCCCCGAGGAACGCGCCGCCTACCTGGCCCAGCGCGCCGAGTGGGAGACCGAGCACGGCACCGGCGTCATCGGCGACCTGTTCGACGACACCGAGGAGGCGAACCTCCAGCAGTCCGCGCACGACGCCCAGGACGCCTACGAGGCCTACCAGCGCGCGCTCCACGAGAACCCGCAGGACCCCGCGAAGGTCGCCGCCGCTCTCGAACGCTTCGACCGGCTGGCCGGGTACGGCGAACTCGACATCGAGGCACACCGCGAGGCCGTCGACACCATCGCGGACACCGGGGCGATGGTCGCCGCGACGGTGGTGGGCATCACCGTGGCCGTGCTCAGCGCCGGTACGGCCGCGCCCGCGGTCGCGGCCGGGATCGCGTCCCTGGCCGGCACGCTCGGCGTCACGACGGCGACGACCGCGGCGGTCCTGGGCGCGGTCGCGTCGGCGGCGGCCGGGATAGCCGTCCGGTCGATGACCAAGGGCGACGCCTACGGCAACGAGGACCTCGCGACCGACCTCGCCCAAGGCCTCGTCGACGCCGTCGTCGCGGGCGCGACCGCCGGGACGGGGGAGGCGATCCTCAAGTCGCTGATGGAGGCGCCGGCGTTCGGCATCCTGCGCCAGGCGGCACAGAGCGGCGCGCTCACCCCTACCGCGAAGGCGGCGCTCCAGGGCGCGATCGAAGGCGCCATGGGCGGCGCCGTCAGCGGCGCGGCCGGGGCGATGCTGCACGAGGACACCTGGCACAACCCCAACCCGCTGGGGGTCATCGTGTCGGGCGCGGGCCACGGCGCGGCCCAAGGTGCGGCCATGGGCGCGGCGATGGGCGGCGCCATGCAGTACTCCGGCCTGGGTCACGGACCTTCGGGCGGCGGCGCGCCTGAACCGGCGGCCCCTGCGGCGGCGGCCGAAGCGGCCCCGCCCCACGCCGCGCCGGAGACGGCTCCCCACCCGATCGAACCGACGCCCCACACCGTGGAGCCGACCCCACCCGCGGTCGAACCGCCGCACGCGCTCGAACCCGTGGAACTGCCCGACGCCCAACACGCGGCCAACGACAACGCCTCGCCGGACCTGACCGACCTGCCGAACCCGGGCGCCGCCAACGACAACGCCTCGTTCGATCTGACGGACCTCAGCGAGCTGCCCGGTGGCCAGACCGCCGCCAACGACAACGCGGTCCCCGGGACCGAAGCCGTCCCGATGAAGCAGGCCGTCGGCGCCGAAGGCTACGACCTCCAGCCGCTGAACCCGAACAACCCGAACGGACACCCCTTCGAGGTCATCCCGGGAGGCCTGTCCGACCAGCCGAGGGCCATGGCCGGCGAGGGCGGCCCCCAGAACAACGGCGGCAACCCGGCCGCCCAGGGCCACGTAGTCGAGTTGCCGGGGCCGTCGGAGCACGCAGGTTCGTCGGGCAACGACGTCGACTGGGGCGAGCTCGCGGACTTCCCCAGCACCGAGCCGCCGAGCACCGAACCGCGCAGCACCGAGCCGCCAGGCACGGAGCCGCCGCACGAGGTCCCGCTGGACATGCTCGTGGACTTCCCGAGCAACGAACCGCCGAGCACCGAACCGTCGTCCACCGAACCGCCGAGCACCGAACCGCCGTCCACCGAACCGCCGTCCGCTGAGCCCGCCTCGGCCGAGCCTCCCGCTGAAGCGCCGCCGGAGCCGAGGCAGCCCAAGACGCCCGAGGAGATCAGGGCCGAGCAGGAGGCGGCCAGGCAGCAGTGCCAGGAGGCGTTGGCGGAGAACCAGGCAGACCTCGACGCGGCCAACCGGGAGAAGGCCGCCACGGAGGCGAAGCGGGACGCGCTGAAAGAGCTGTGTCGCGATATCCGGAACCAGACTGCGGCGAACGGACGCAAGTTGGCCGGGCTCAACCAGGCAATCCGCAATCTCGCCGACAAGATCCGCGGTCTCCAGGTCGAGCGCGGCCGGCTCACCAACGAGCTGACCCAGCGTGGGCGCGTCCTCCGGGCCCTCGGCGAAACGGGCGCGCTCGAGCGTGTGACCGTCCCGGGCACCGACATCATCCCCTGCTTCACCGGCGAGACGCTGGTCTGGACCGGGCCCGCGACCCGCAAGCGCATCGACTCGCTCACCCCGGGCGACCCCGTCCTGGTATGGGACTTCGGGCGCGACCGCGCAACCGTCTCGACGCTGCGGAACCTGGGACGGAGTACGACGGCCGCCCTCGTGCACCTCCGCGTCCGAGGCCGGCTCGTCCGGTCCACCAGGGACCACCGGTTCTGGTCCGTCGACCGCGACGACTGGGTTCCGGCCGTCGAACTCACCGTCGGAGAGAAGCTCCTGCTTCCGGACGGCGAGCCGACCCCGGTCGAAGCCCACGAGGTCCACGACACCGAGCCCGTGACGACGTACAACCTCGCGGTGGACACGATCCACAACTACTTCGTGGGGCCCGGGGCGCTGGTCCACAACGGTGCACCCATCGCCGTCTACCCCTTCGGCCCCATCCTGATCTACCGGGGCACCAACCCGAGGTTCCCCGGCCGGGTGTACATCGGCCAGACCTTGCAGGGGACGGCCGAGCGCCAGCGGCAGCACCGGGCCGATGCCCTGGAACGCGCCCGGAATCCCAACCGGACGCCGGAGCAGATCGCGTTCGACGACTTCATGGCGGGCGTCGTACTGGAGCCCGTCGTCGGCGGCCTCAACCAGAACATGGCCGATTACATGGAACAGGTCAACATCAACCACGAGCGGACCATCGCCGCGGCGCTCATCGAGGACGACGCGCGCGTGATGAACCGCCGCGAACAGGTGTCGGCCGAGCGCATGGCCGAGCTCAGGGCACTCATCGAAGCCGACCCCGCCGTGCAGGCCTACATGGCCTCCTGCCCCTGACGACCTGCCCGTTCGGGCATCGCGGGGTTCCCTCGCCGGGGCCCCCGCAGCCCTCAACACCGCCCGCAGCCTGTCGGAGGCTGGTCACTGACCAGTCGGGGCCGTGGGAGGAGCAGCATGCCGTCGTACCTTTCGCCGGGGGTGTACGTCGAGGAGGTCGAGGCGGGGTCCCGCCCGATCGAGGGCGTCGGCACGGCGGTGGCCGCGTTCGTCGGGTTCGCCGCCGACGGCCCGTTCGACACACCGACGTTGGTGACCAACTGGAGCCAGTACACCCAGGCCTTCGGTGACTTCGTCGAGGGGACGTACCTCGCGCACGCGGTGTACGCCTACTTCCTCAACGGCGGTGGCTCCTGCTACGTCGTCCGCATCGGCGCCCCGGCCGCCGACGAGGCCGCCGCGCTCCCCGCCGGGAACGCGGCGGGCGGCGCCGCGCCCGGCGGCAAGCGCGGCAAGGGCGGCGGAGCGAGCGCGCTCCCGGCCGGCCCGCGCGCCGCGCTCGGCGGGTTCCAGGTCGGTCCCCTGGACGGTGCCGCCTCCGGTGAGCTCACCGTCGAGGTCGCGGACGCGTCAGGGGACACCCCCGCCGAGGACGCCTTCACCCTCGTGGTCAAGCGCGGCGGCCAGCCCGCGGAGTCGTTCGACGTCTCGGCGAAGCGCGGCCAGCGCAACTACGTGGTGACCGTGGTCCGCGAACGCTCCCGCCTGATCGTGGTCGAGGAGGCCGCGCCCGCGGCCGCGCTCGCGCGTCCCGAGAACCAGTCGGTGGCCGTCCCGGCCGCCGCGGCGCTCGTCGGCGCCGTCGTGCCCGCCGCGGACGTGACGCCCGCGCAGTACGTCGGCAGTGCCGACGACCGCACCGGCTTCGCCGGCCTCGAGGCCATCGACGAGATCACGATGCTCGCGGTGCCCGACCTGATGAGCGCGTACGAGCACGGCACGTTGGACGCCGAGGGTGTCAAGGCCGTGCAGCTCGCGATGATCGCGCACTGCGAACTGATGGGGAACCGCGTCGCCATCATCGACCCGCTGCCGGAGCTGTCGCCGCAGCAGGTCAAGGAGTGGCGCATGGTCGGCGCCGGCTACGACTCGAAGTACGCGGCCCTGTACTACCCGTGGGCGAAGGTCGCGGACCCGACCACCGGACGCAACCGCTTCGTGCCGCCGAGCGGCGCGGTCGCCGGCATCTGGGCGCGCAACGACGAGAGCCGCGGCGTGCACAAGGCGCCCGCGAACGAAGTGGTGCGTGGCGCGGTGGACTTGGCCGTCCAGCTGACCAAGGCCGAGCACGACCTGCTGAACCCGATCGGCGTCAACTGCCTGCGGGCGTTCCCCGGGCGCGGCATCCGGGTGTGGGGCGCGCGCACCCTGTCGTCGGATCCGTCGTGGCGCTACCTGAACGTCCGCCGGCTGTTCAACTACCTGGAGGAGTCGATCCTGGTCGGCACCCAGTGGGTGGTGTTCGAGCCGAACGACGACGCCCTGTGGGCGCGTATCCGCCGCACCATCTCGGCGTTCCTCGTCAACGAGTGGCGCAAGGGCGCGCTGTTCGGGCTGAGCCCCGACGAGGCCTTCTACGTCAAGTGCGACCGCGAGACGAACCCGGCCGAGGGCATCGACGCGGGCCAGGTGGTGTGCGAGATCGGCGTCGCGCCGGTCAAGCCGGCCGAGTTCGTGATCTTCCGGCTGGCGCAGTTCTCCGGCGGCACGAGCCTGGTGAACGAGTGACCCGCGGCCCTGCCGCACTCCGCCCGCACCCCCGCAGCATCCCCCAGGCTCCCCAGGAAGGCAGGTAGCCGCGCATGGCGCTTCCCGACATGGACACCTCGGTAGGCCACTCCTTCGGCCTCGAGTTCGACGGTGTCGTCATCAAGCAGATCAACGAGGTGTCCGGGCTCAAGATGGAGCAGGACGTCATCGAGCTCAAGCAGAACACCGCCGACGGCAAGTACGTCATCAAGAAGCTCCCCGGCCGCCCCAAGGCCGGCGAGGTCACCCTGACCCGGGGCCTCACCAGCGACGACGGCTTCGAGAAGTGGATCAAGGCGTCGCGGTTCGGTCAGATGGCCAACGCCCGCAAGGGCGGTGCGATCATCGTCTTCGACTACGAGGGCAAGGCGATCAAGCGCTACACGTTCGTCAACGCCTGGCCGAAGAGCCTGGAGATCGGCTCGCTGAAGGCCGGCGACACCAGCGTGCTCACCGAGAAGCTGGTGATCACGTACGAAGAGATGCACGTCGCGTGAGGCCCTGATGCGACGACAGCACTCTCCGCTCGCCGCCGCCGCGCCCGACCCGGGCGCGGCGGACGCCCCGCCGTTGGCCCCGTCGTTCGCCGCGGCGGCCCCGTCGTCCGGCCGACGGGACGAACACGAGACCATGCGCACCGAGTTCGCCTTCGAACTCCCGCGCGGGTACGTCGACGAGGCCGGCCGCGTGCACCGCACCGGCGTCATGCGCCTGGCCACCGCACGGGACGAACTGGTCCCGCTGCGCGACGACCGGGTCCGCGAGAACCCGGCCTACCTGTCCGTGGTGCTGCTCGGCCGCGTCGTCATGCGGATCGGCGAGGTCACCGACGTGCACGCCGGGGTCATCGAGGACCTGTTCGCGTCGGACCTGGCGTTCCTGCAGGACTTCTACCGCCGCATCAACGCCGAGGGGCACACCCGCGCACAGGTGACCTGCCCGTCCTGCGCCGCGGACTTCGCGATCGACCTCGCCGGCGGGCGCCTGGGGGAATCGTGACGTACGCGACCGACCGGCTGTACGAGGAAGTCGCGTACGTGGCCTACCACTTCCACTGGGGAATGGACGACATCCTGGACCTCGAGCACTCCGAGCGGCTGCGCTACGTCGAGCAGATCGCCCGGCTGAACACCCGTGCCTCGGGGCGCTGACGCATGGGCATGCGCGACCGGCTCGCGCGGTGGCGGGGCGGAGACCACGGGACGGCCGGATCGGCGGGCGACGAGGGCCATGAGCCCGCGGTCGGTGTGCCGACCGCTCCTGCGGAGGCCGGGCCCGCTGTGGTTCGCTCCGCCCCAGCGTGGACGCAACTGCCGCCGGTTCAAAGGACGCTGAGCGAGCCCCGGCTGGTCAGCGCGCCGGACACGTTCCGCGGCGAGCTGACGTCGTGGCAGGACCCGTCGTTCCTCGCACCGTTGGGCCACGCGGTGCATGCGGGGGCGCCGGGCGGAGTGGTGCACGGGGTCGCCGATGTGGTGCCGGTCGCGGGCGGGCAGAGCTCGGGTGGGCATACCCGTGCGCAGCAGGCTTCGACTGATCTCCCGGATCCGCCTACGCGGTCCGCGCCGCCCTCGACGAGCGCCCGGGTGCAGCGCGCGCATGCGGGGACGTCGCAACCTGTCGCGCCCTCCGCGCCCTTGACGACAGCCTCGACGGTGCCGCTCCCCGTACGGACGGTCGCGGTCGTTCCGGGTTCGGAATCGGCGTCCACGGCGGGCGAGTTCGATGTGCCTCGGGCGTGGTCCGGCGTCGTCGGCGGTGCGCCTGACAGGACGCCCGCGTCGGTGGCGGAACCAGCGCCGGTGGACGTGCACGACGCCGCACCCACTGTCGGCGACGGTCCCGACCTACGGCGTCTCGCGCACACGGACACCGCACCGGAGGTCGGCTCCGCCACGGTGCAGCGGCTGCCGTCGGAGGCCGCGGACTCGTCGCCGGTACGAACCGGCACCGCGGGTCAGGGCAGCGGTGACGGGGCCTTCGCCGACCCGCCCCGCCGACTCGGGCTGGGTGCGCCGCTGCCGTCGTCCGGCGAACTGCCGGTACAGCGCACGGCGGGCCCGCCGCGTGCCGCGAGCCCCGCGCGTAAGCCCGGTCTCGGCGCGCCGCTGCCGACGACGCTGCCGAGCCCGGTTCAGCGGGCCGCCACACCGGAGCCGGGCGCTCACGACACCGGTCTCTCCGACGCGGCGGCAGGCGGCACCGGCACCACGAACGCGGCGGGCACGGAAGGGGGTTCGCGTACAGCGCCGTTGCTCGGCGAACGGGCGGCTTCGCCGCTGCCCGGTGCGCTCGACCTTGGTATGGGCGACACGGCAGGCACGCCGCGTATGCCCACGCCGCCCGCACCGACGCTGCCCGCCGCGGTGCAGCGCTCCGCGGCCGCGTCGGGCTCGGCCTCGGCTGCCGGCGGGGGCACAACGGAGCACGGCTCCTCGGTCGCAGGGCTCGCGGCCGTGCAGCGTGCCGCCGCTGCGTCCTCGGCCGACATCGACGGCGGAGGGCCGTCGAGCATGGACACCCCTGGGGGCCGGACCGCTCTGCCCTCTGTGCCGTTGCTCGGCGAACGCCTGGGTCTCGGGGACCTGTCCGCGAGCGACGGCACGGCCGACGCCGGGGCCGTCGCGCCGACCGGCGCGCACGGTAGTAGCGGCGGCTCGGCGGGCAGGGACGCGTCCCGCCCGGGCGCGGGCTCTGGGCGTGTCGCGGGC
This sequence comes from Yinghuangia seranimata, assembly GCF_029953285.1. Taxonomy (GTDB): domain Bacteria; phylum Actinomycetota; class Actinomycetes; order Streptomycetales; family Streptomycetaceae; genus Yinghuangia; species Yinghuangia seranimata. Next base: position 52,994 of record NZ_JASAOI010000006.1, read on the forward strand.
GACGCGCCCGGGTCGTTGACGGCACCGCTGCTGGGTGACCGGCAGGACCTCGTGGGGCCGGTCGGCGGCGAAGGGCCGACCGGTGGCGGCAACCTGTCCGCGTCCGCGTCCGGCGGGTCCGCAGTCGTGCAACGCGCTGCGGCTCCGGCCGACGCAGGAGGCGGCCGCAGTGGCCTGTCGGGGACCAAGGCGGGTCGGCCCGGCCGTGGTTCCGCGGAGCCCGCGGGGAAGGGGCGCAGCCTGCCCTCGGCGTCGCCGCTGTCCGGCACGGTCGACCCCGGGGCCGGCATGGCATCCGACGCCGACACGCCTCCGCCGGGCGGAACCTCCGTCTTGTCGGCGGGACTCCAGGCACCGACGGCGCCCTTGCTCGGTGACCGGCACGGCCTCGTCGCCCCGAGCGGGGGCCAGGGCGCGTCGGCGGCCGACTCCGTGCCCTCGGTCGAAACCTCGAGCCTGGCCCCGCTGCTGCCGCCCGGCGGCGGGTCCACGTCCGCGGGGCTCGCGGCGGTACAGCGCGCCGCGGCTCCGTCGGACCCCCGGGGCGGGTCGTCGGGCGCGGACGCGGGTCGGCCCGTCCGCGCTGCCGACCCGCCTGCGGGGGACTCCGCAGGTTCGCTCTCGGCGTCGTCGCTCGGCGAGCGTGCGGGCATGGTGGCGCGGGCCGCCGGCGGAGGCGACCTGCCTGTGCAGCGGATTCCGTCCTCCGGCGCCGACTCCGCGGCCACGTCCGTCGGGTCGTCGGACGCAGGCCTGTCCGCTCATACCTCATCCGCCACCTCCGCCACCTCCGCCACCTCCGCGAGCGTGTCCACGGCTCCGCTGCTCGGCGAACGGCCGGGCTTGCCGTCGTCCGCTGTACCCGGCGCATCCGGCGACCGCGGGGGCACGGCGACGTCGTCGTATGCCTCCGATCCCGCAGCCGGGTCGGTCCCGGCATCCGCGCAAGGCCTTGGCTCCGGCGCGCACGCGTTCACATCCGCACCCGTAATGCCGGTCGGCGCTGTGGCCGTCCAGCGCGCGGTGAGCCCGACGGGCGCCACGAACGCGGCAACGAGCAGCGGCATGCCGCAGCTCGGCCACAGCGCCGACGGCTCGTCGGAGCCCCGCGTGGGTGCAAGCTCGGCCGTTGGGTTCGTCCAACGCGCCGCCACGCCCGACGCCGTCGCCGGCCTCGTCGGCAGCCGCGGTCTCGACCTGCGCGCCGCCCCCACGCCGACCGCGCCGGCGCTCGGGCACGACGGTCCCAGCGGGTCGTCCGGCATGGACGCGACGCCGCTCGCCCCCGCGCCTGTCCCGGTCACCTGGCGCGCGGGGTCAGCCCCGGCCTCGACCGCCGGTCCCGCGTCCGGATCGGCGTCCGTGCAGCGGGCAGTCACCTCGTCCGCTTCGCCGCGACCCGAACCGCTCTCCGACCCCGCCTCGTTGGCGATCGCACACGGCATCGGCACGCGTGAGCCGGACGGATCGGTCAGGTTCGCCGACCCGGTGACGACTGCCCCGACCGGACTGCCGCCTGTACAACGGGTGTTCCGTCGCCCGGAGCCCGAGACGACGGTGTCGCACGTGCAGCCCGCCGCCGTCCCGCCCTCGCCTCCCGCCGACGGCGCCCGTTCGGCCGGCGCCGGAGGACAGCCCGAACCACCCGCCGCGCAAAGCTTCGTCGCAGCCGCGACCCCGGCCCACCCACTCCCGGTCGGCTCGCCCGCCACCCCGTCCGCCGCCGCCCAGCCGCCCCCGACCACGGCGGCGTCGCCGGAGAGCACGGACGAACTCGTCCGTCGTCTCGTCGCCCCGCTCAGCCGCCTGCTGCGCGCCGAACTGCGCCTGGAACGCGAGCGCGGCGGACGCCGCCTGGACATCAGGCACTGACCCGCGCGCACGCCCACGCCGTACGTCCCGCACCGCCCGCACCCCGCGAAGGACCCGAACAGAAGGAGGCACGGATGGAGTTCGAGGACCCCGCCGTCAGCGTCTGCTTCATGGTGCAGATCGACGACCTCAGCCTGGGTGCCTTCAACAGCTGCGAGGGCCTGGGCTGCGAAGTCGTCATGGAGCAGCGCGAGGAGGGCGGCAACAACGGCTTCGTGTGGCAGTTCCCGTCCCGTATCAAGTACTCGACGATCAAGCTGACGCGCCCGGTCACGCGCGACAGCATGCGGGTCACGCGCTGGATCGCCGGGATGACGTCGGGCGTGACGCGCAAGACCGGCCGGATCAGCGCGATGCGCATGGACGGCAGTGTCATCGCGTGCTGGAACCTCATGGGCGTGGTGCCCGTGCGCTGGTCGGGCCCGTCGCTGAACCTCGACACGCCGAAGGTGGCCACCGAGACGCTGGAGATCGCGCACCACGGCTTCCTCGAAGCCGGCCGGTAGGGGAGGGGTTGCGACATGTCTTCGTCACCGGTGGTCTTCACCGCGGCGTCCGGGGGCGGTACCGCGGGGGTCGGCGGCCGCACCGCCAAGCTGGAGCGGGCCTACCTCGAGCTGCGGCATCCGCCGTCCGACGGCGGCACGAGCCAACCCGGGCCGCACCTCGGCAAGATCGAGTTCCAGTTCAACCCCAAGGAGCTGAGTCTCGCCAAGTCCGCGTCGTGGCAGCGGAAGCCGGCGACCGGCGTGCAAGGGGCGGGCCCGGTCGAGTTCAAGGGCACCGAGCCGAGCAAGCTGACGCTGGAGATGTTCTTCGACGCGACCGACACCATGGGCGACAAGGTCGTGAAGTCCGTCGAGCAGCTGTTCTCGTGCTGCGTGCCGACCGACCAGAGTCACGACCAGCAGCGAGGCGTGCCGCCGTGGGTGATCTTCCACTGGGGCGGGCTCACGGGGTTCGTCGCGTACGTCAGCCAAGTGCAGGTCAAGTACACGCTGTTCACCTCCGGAGGCCTGCCGGTCCGGGCGACGTGCCAGGTCACGCTGGAGGAGATCAGCGGCGAAATGCCGGGCCAGAACCCGACGTCGGGGGCGCTGTCGGCGCGCCGCGTGCACCGCACAGTGGCCGGCGACACGCTCGCGATGCTGGCGTGGCGCGAGTACGGCGACCCCACCGCGTGGCGGGAGATCGCCGAGGCGAACGACATCGACGACCCGATGCGGCTGCGCCCCGGCAGCGAACTGCTCATCCCGGGGGCCGAGGAACTGACCGCGCGTTCCTGATGCGTCCGTTACTCGCACCTGTACTCCCAAGTCCCTTACCCGGCAAGGAAGGCGCTCGGCATGGCCGGAGAGACGTTCACCAACACGCTGACGGTCGAGGCCGCCGGGCAGCCGCTCGCCGCCGACGTCGCCGGACTCCTGGTGTCCGCCTACGTCGACGACAGCCGCAACCTGCCCGACCTGTTCGCGCTGCGGTTCCGCGACCCGCACCGGCTGGTGCTCGGCAAGACGGGCATCAGGATCGGCACGCCGATGAAGCTGTACGCGCGGGCGGGCGACGACAGCGAGCGACGGCTGCTGGTGTCGGGCGAGGTGACGGCGCTGGAGATCGACCTCGACACGACCGGGACGTTCACCGTCGTGCGCGGACTCGACCACTCGCACCGGCTGTTCCGGGGCCGCCGCGTCGCGGGCTACCAGCAGATGACGATCTCGGACGTCGCCTCCAAGGTCGCGAGGCGTGCCGGCCTCGACGTCGGCACCGTCGACGCGACGACCACCGTGTACCAGCACCTAGTGCAACCGGGCGTCAGCGACTGGGACTTCCTGCAGCGGTTGGCCGTGCGCGCGGGTGCCGAGGTCGCCGTCGTCGACGGGAAGTTCACGTTCCGGACCCCGGCGCGGGCCGCGGCGGCGCCCGACCCGTCCACGAAGGTCGATGCGAGCCCGTACGTCCTGGAGATGGGCCGCAACCTGCTGCGCTGCCACCTCGCGGTCACCTCGTCCGACCAGGTCGCCGGCGTCGAGGCGCGGGGCTGGGACGTGCACGCCAAGCGCGCCGTGGTGGGGCGCGCCGACGCGACCTCGACCACCCGGCTGGCCCTCGGTCTGACGCCCGGCGACACCGCCACGCCGTTCGGGCAGGCCACGTTCCTCGCGACGGACACGCCGCACCGCACGCAGGCCGAGGCCGACCGCGCGGCGGCCTCGCTGGCCGACGAGATCGCGTCGTCGTTCGCCGAGGTGGAGGCGGTCGCCATGGGCATCCCGCGGCTGCGGGCCGGGAGCGCGGTTGCGCTCGCCAACGTCGGGGAGCCCTTCGAGGGCCGGTACACCGTCACCGCCACCCGGCACGTGTTCGACCCGGACACCGGCTACCAGACCTGGCTCACCGTCAGCGGCCGCGCCGACCGGTCGCTGTACGGGCTGGCGTCCGGCGGCGGCGCGGCGCCGGGGCGCGACCGGGTGCCGGGCGTCGCCAACGCGACCGTCACCGACACCCGCGACCCGGAGGAACGCGGCCGGGTGAAGCTCGCGTTCCCGTGGCTGTCCGACGACTACGTGAGCGACTGGGCGCGCACGGCCGGGCTCGGCGGCAAGGGCGGCGGCGGGGTGTTCGGGCCCGAGGTCGGCGACGAGGTGCTCGTCGGGTTCGAGCAGGGCAGCGTCGAACACCCGTATGTGATCGGCGGGTTGTACAACGGCGCCGACAAGCCGTCCCAGCACGACGTGGCACTCGTCGACTCGACCAGCGGTGCCGTCAACCGGCGCACGCTCGTCAGCCGCGGCGGCAACCGCTTGGAGCTGCTCGACAGCGCCAACGGGCCCAAGGGAGTTCGGCTGAGCAGCGGCGACGGCAAGCTCACCGTGCACCTCGACCAGAAGGGCACGTCGGTGGTCGTGCGCAGCGACGGCACCGTCGTCATCGAGGCCAAGGACAAGGTCACGGTGAAGGGCAAGGGCATCAGCCTCGACGCCGGGCAGGGCGACCTCGAACTGACCGGCCAGTCCGTCAAGGTGACCGCGCGAAGCGGCGCGACCGTCGACGCGGGCGGCGGCACGCTCGCGCTCAAGTCGTCGGCGCAGGTCGACGTCAAGGGCGCGACGGTGGCGGTGAACGGCAGTGCCAGCACGGAGCTGAAGGGCGGGGCGTCGCTGGCGATCAGCGCGGGGATCGTGCGGATCAACTGACGGGCCCTGAAGGGGAATCGCGCAGCCGGACGACACACCGCAACGCCGATCAACGGAACGGCGCAACGGCGGAACGGCGCAACGGCGCGACGGCGCCACGACGGAACGACCGAACGAGCAGACGAACGACAGGAGACCAGCCATGCCTCCCGCAGCCAGGGTCGGCGACCCGACCGGGCACCCCGGTGTCATCGGCCCGCCCGGCGTGCCGACCGTGCTCATCGGCGGCATGCCGGCGGCCGTGGTCGGGACCCCGCACGTGTGCTCGTTCCCGCCGCCGGCCGTGCACCCGCCCAGCGCGATCGCGCCGCCCGGCTGTCCCACCGTGCTCATCGGCGGCGCGCCCGCGGCCCGGCTCGGCGACATGGCGGCGTGCGGGGCGCCGGTCATCATGGGCTGCCCGACCGTCCTGATCGGCGGCTGAGCCGTGGCCGGCCACCGATTCGTCGGCGCGGGCTGGGCGTTCCCCGTCCGCACCGACCCCACAGGTGCGATCGCGCTCGCCACCGGGCGCAGCGAGATCGAGGAGAGCATCCGGCTGATCCTCGGCACCGCGCCGGGGGAACGCCCCATGCGGCCGCTGTTCGGCTGCGCGATCCACGACCACGTGTTCGCGCCCGCGGACGCCGGTACGGCCGGGCTCATCGCGTACGAGGTCCGGCTGGCGCTGCAGCGCTGGGAGCCGCGCATCGACCTGGTCGACGTCACCGTGAGCCTCGACGACGCCGACGAGGGGACGCTCTACATCGACATCCGCTACACGGTGCGGGGCACCAACGACCCGCGCAACCTCGTCTTCCCGTTCTACGTCATCCCGGCCCACGACGCCGCCGGGCCGGACGGCCCGAACGGCCTGCCGGGCCTGCCGGGCCTGCCGGGCCTTCCCGCCCTCCCCGGTCTGCCTGGGGACAGTGGCGCCGGCGACGGGAACCCCGCGCAAGGAGGCGGCCGCTGATGCCCCTGCCCCAGCCCAACCTCGACGACCGGCGCTTCCAGGACCTCGTCGACGAGGCCAAGCGCTTCGTGCAGCAGCGCTGCCCCGAGTGGACCGACCACAACGTGTCCGACCCCGGCGTCACGCTCATCGAGGCGTTCGCGCACATGGTCGACCAGGTGGTGTACCGGCTCAACCGGATCCCGGACAAGAACCACCTGGCGCTGCTCGACCTGGTCGGCGTACGGCTGTTCCCGCCCGCCGCCGCGCGCACGGACGTGACGTTCTGGCTGTCCGCTCCGCAGCAGCACGCCGTGACCGTGCTCGCGGGCAGCGAGATCGCCACCGCGCGGACCGAGACCACCGACGCGGTCGTCTTCGCGACCGAGGAGGAACTGGTCGTACCACCGTGCGAGTTGGTGCAGTTGGCGGCACTCGACCACGCGACCGGGCAGACCGCCGACCGCACCCGCGAACTCGCCGACGGGCAGGGCACGCCGTGCTTCCCGGAGCACCCGCAGCCGGGGGACGCCGTGCTGTTCGGGCTGTCCACGGCCGTGCCGTCGTGCGCCGTCGCGCTGCGGCTCGACTTCCCCGTGCGCGGGCACGGCGTCAACCCCGACAACCCGCCGCTGGTGTGGGAGGCGTGGACGGGCGAGGAGTGGACCGCCTGCGACGTGGAGACGGACGGGTCGGGCGGGTTCAACCGGCCGGGCGACGTCATCGTGCACGTCCCGGCGGGGCACACGGCCTCGGTCGAAGCGCGCAAGCGGGCGGGGTGGTTGCGCTGCCGCGTCGTGCCGAACCTGCCGGGTCAGCCGGCGTATTCGGCGAGTCCGGTGCTGCTCGGGGCGATCGCGTTCACCGTCGGCGGGACGACGCGGGCTGTGCACGCGGAGCGGGTGACCGACGAGGTGCTGGGGCGCTCCGAAGGCGTGCCAGGGCAGCGCTTCGTGCTGGCCCGGGCGCCGCTGGTCGCGGGTGAGGAGCCGCTCCGGGTCGTCGTCCCGATCGGCGACCGCGACGAAGTCTGGTACGAGGTAGCGGACTTCGCGCGCTCGACGGAAGGCGACCGGCACATCACCGTCGACCGGGCCACCGGCGAGGTCGCGTTCGGGCCCGCACTACGCGAACCCGACGGGACGCTGCGGCGGCACGGTACGACACCACCGCGCGGCTCGACCCTGCGCGTACCGGAGTACCGCACCGGCGGCGGGCGGCGCGGCAACGTGGCGGCGCGGGCCCTGGCGGTGCTGCGCAGCTCGATCCCGTACATCGCCCGCGTCGAGAACCGGCAGCCGGCGGTCGGGGGCGTCGACGGGGAGGACGTCGCCAACGCGCGGGTGCGCGGGCCGCTGGTGCTGCGGTCGGGGCAACGGGCGGTGACGGCGGCGGACTTCGAGGAGCTGGCCCGCGAGGCCGCGCCGGGGGTGGGCCGCGTGCGCTGCGTCGCCACCGACACGGGGGCGGACGCGGGCGGCGTGCGGCTGCTGCTCGTCCCGCGTGCGCACGACGACGGGACGGGGCGTTTGGAGTTCGGGCAACTCGCATGCTCCGACGAGCTGTTGCGCAGCGTTGCCCGGCACCTCGACGAACGGCGGCTGGTCGGGACCCGGCTCGTCGTCGAACCGCCGTACTACCAGGGCGTCACCGTCGTCGCCGCGCTGCACGGGAAGCCAGGCGTGGGGCCGGAGCGGCTGCGGCAGGAGGCGGCCGACACGCTGTACCGGTACCTCAACCCGCTGACGGGCGGACCGGACGGCAACGGCTGGCCGTTCGGGAGGACCGTGCAGGCGGGGGAGGTGTTCGCGGCACTGCAACGCCTCGACGGCGTCGACACCATCGACAGCGTGAAGCTGTTCCCCGCCGACCCGGTCACCGGCCAGCGCGGCGAACCGACCGAGCGGATCCACCTGGAGCCGCACGCGCTGGTGTTCTCGTACGAGCACCAGATCCGGGTCACGGCGAGGTGAGCGGCGTGAACGAGACACCTTGGGGCCGACGCGCGCTGCCGGGACTCGCGGTCGCCTACCCGCTGGGCGGCCAACTCCCGGCCGTGTACGCCGACGACGACCTGACGCAGCGCCTGACCGCCGCCTTCGACGAGGTGCTGGCGCCGATCCTCACGACGCTGGACAACCTCGCCGACTACCTGGACCCGGCCCTGGCCCCCGAGGACTTCGTGGCCATGCTGGCAGCCTGGCTCGGCGCCGACGGCCCCGGCCGCGAACCCGTCGCCTCTGCGGTCCGGCTCCACCGGTCACGGGGCACCAGGGCCGGACTGGCGGACGCGATCCGGGTGGCGTTCGGGGTGGAGGCGGAGATCGAGGACAGCGGCGGAACGGCGTGGTCCGCCCGCCCGGGCGCGGCCCTCCCGGGCAGCGGGGTGGCAATGGTCACGGTACGGGTGCGCGCCGAGAAGGGCATCGACGAGGCGGCCCTGCGCGCGGTGGTCGCGGCGAACGTGCCTGCGGGGTGCGGGTATGTGGTGGAGGTGGAGGGGGCGGGGGCGGGGGCGGGCTGAGTGTGGGGGCGGGGTTGGGCTGGGGGGTGGGGGTGGGCCTGAGGTAGGTCTGCTGAGGTTGGCCTGCACCGCTGCGGCGTCGCGCCGTCGGCGTGCGAGCCAGCCGCCATCTGCGGGGTGGGGCTCGCACGTTGCGGCGTGGAGACCTCCTGCCATGCACCGTCCCCCGGCCTGCATGTCGGCGGTGGCCACCTCCCCCTCCCGATTTGTGATTGTCCGCGCGGCCGGTCGCCTGTCAAGGCGCGGTGGATCAGTCGTCGACAGGTGGCCTGTTCGCTGTCCGAGGGGGCGCCTTGACAGCCGCCCGGCCGCGCTTAAAACCTCGGCAACTATCGGGAGGGGGAGGCGGTGTGGAGGCGCATCGGGTGCGCTGCGTCGCCGGGCTGCGGCCCCAGCGTGGGGCGGGCGGCCACCTTTGACGACCGGTGACCACGCTTCAAGGTTCCTATATCGCACCAAATCGGGGCATTGGGGCGCCCGAATGCCTATTGGCTTTGCGTCAAAAGAACCAAATGGCCACATGTTGCCATCTGGTTCTTTTGAAAACCGTTGTCAGTGAGAGATGAGAGGTCGGCGACCGCAGCCCGGCAGCGCGGCACACTCGGCGTGAAGCCGCGCCGCCCACCACGCTGGGACCGCAGCCCGGCAGCGCGGACCCAGGCACGCGCGCGTTCACACCCCGCGCCCCTCCCGATAGCTGCCGGGTTGTCTGCGCGGGCGGGCGGCTGTCAAGCCGCCCCCAACAGCACGCGACAGGCCACCTGTTCGTAGGAGATCCATCGCGGCTTGACAGCCGTTCGGCCGCGCGGACCATCAAATCCGGGGCGCCAGGCCACCGCCGGCAGACGGGCCGGGGGACCGTGCATGGTCTTCGACGTCCACGCTGCAACAGGCGAGGCCGGCAACGCGGATGGCGGCTGGCTCGCACGCCGACGACGCGCCGCCGCGACGGAGTGGGCCGACCCCCCGTACACCTCAGGTCAGCCCGCTGCGCGAACGGGCAGCCGGGCGCACCCTGAGGGCAGCCCCGGCGCACCTTTCGGCTCCCGGCCCGTGTCCGCCAGCGTGGATCGGTCACCCCGAGAGGAGAACGCGCCGATGGGCAACTGCGAAGCCTGCGGGCATCCGTGCAGTCAGGACGAGAGCTTCTGCGGCGCGTGCGGGGCGTACCTTGCGTGGGACTCTGCGGCGGATGCGAACGGCTCGGTGCAGGCAGCTGCCCCGAGTGCAGGCGTGGCCGCGTCAGCGTCGACGTCCGCGGTTGCCCAGAGTTCGTCGGTGATCGTCCCGGCGTCTGGGCGCGCCGAGTCGGCTCCGAGCGAGGCCTCATCGGCAGGACGGTTGTCGGCACCTCCCGCGCCCACCTCGTCGCCCTCCCGACGCGTCGAGCGGCCCGTCGAGCCCGTTGAGCGTGTCGTGCCTCCGCAACCGGTTACGCCACCGGCCTCCGCAGAGTCCGGACCCGGATCGCCGGTGGTCGAGGCGGGGCGTGGGAGCGGGCATGACGGCGGCGTGGCTTGTCCCGCTGGTGATGGACCGCGCCCGTCAGGCGCTACAGGCACTACAGTTCCGCGCCCTCAGGCGAATGAGCGCGCTGCCGGACGCCCCGAACACCCCTCGCCAGCTGACGAGTCGAACGGACAGGTTGAGGCAGCCGCTCCCGTCGTTGTGCCGCCGCGTCCGACGGGCGGCGGGAGCACAGCGCCCGTCGCTCCCAGCGGTGTTCCGCCCGCCGGGCCTGCGGCCGCTGTGCCGCCGCCCCCGACCGGCGTTCCCCAGGGTCCCGGCGCCGCCACGCCGGCCAGGCCGAGTGAAGCCCCGCCCGTCCGTGCGGCCGCCGCACCGGTCCGACCCGGTGAGGCCCCACCCACCCCACCTGCTGCCGCAGCGCCTCCGCGTCCGACCAATGCTCCCGTGACCACAGGGGTGACGGCGGCGCCCGTTCGACCCGGTGAGGCTCGGCCTGCCGCGTACGCGTCCGCACCCGCCCCGGCTCCGGTCGCTCGCGTCGTCGAGGACCGGCCTCCCGCGCCCGGTGAGCTCGTGTGCCCGTCCTGTGGTGCCGGGAACGCCCCCGAGCGGCGGTTCTGCCGACGGTGCGGGGCTGCGCTCGCCGAGGCGCCGGTCGCGGCGCGGCCGTCGTGGTTCCGGCGGCGGCGTACGCACGTCGCCGGCGACCGGCCGCGCCAACGGCGGCTGCGCAGGCCCAGGTTCATCGTTCCGGGTGTGTTCATCGGGCTGCTCGCGGCGCTCGCCGCCGTGTTCCACGGGACGATCGCTGGGTGGGTCGACACCGTTAAGGACCGGTTCTCCGACCCGCAGCCGATCCACGCCGACGCGGTGCGCGCGTCTAGCGAGGACCCCGCGCACCCGGCCGCGCTCGCCGTCGACGGGACGAGCGACCGCTACTGGTCCCCGGCCGTTCCCGGCTGTGGCCAAGGCCAGTACCTGGAAGGCGACTTCGCCAACGCCTTCCGACTCACCGACATCGTCGTGCACCCCGGCGTGTCGACGGTGCCGGAGCAGTTCCTCGCCCAGGCCCGGCCCCGGGTGCTGCAGTTCACCGTCACCACGTCCGACGGGCGCACGGTGAACCGGTCGTTCACGCTCACCGACAAGCCCGGCGAGCAGAAGTTCCACCTCGCCCTCGGCGACGTCGTGCGCATCCGGGCCACGGTCGGCGCCTGTTACGGCGAGACGGCCGACCGGCGGGTCGCCATCGCCGAGGTGGAGTTCTTCAAGAGGCCCTGACCTCCCGCCGGTTCGTCGTCGATGCCGAGCGAGGCGAGCATCCGTCGGTGGTCCCGACGGGCGCGTTCGGCGGCCGCGCGGTCGCCGGTGGACTGGTGTGCCGCGGCCAGTGCGTGCCAGGCTGCGTCCCGGAACGGGTCGATGTCCAGGCTGCGTGCGGCCGCCCGCACGGCCACCGCCGCGCGCCCGCGCCGCAGTTCGATCTCCGCCAGGCCCAACGCCGCACCGGCGGCCTCGCGCCGGTAGTGGTCCCGGTGCTCCAGCACCCACTCGGCGGGCCCGTCCTCCGGAAGGAGCTCGCCGCGGTAGGCGTCGAGCGCGACGCCGAGTTCGCGCGCGGCGCGCTCGTCGTCGCCCTGGCCACGGGCACGACGGGCGGCGGCCACGGCGTCCTCGAAGCGCTTGAGGTCGCAGACGGCGTCCGTGAGGTCCAGGCGGTACGTCTCACCGGACCGCACGACGAGCCGTGCCGCGCCGCGTCCGACCCCGGGCTCGAGGAACGTGCGGAGTGCCGACACCGCGACCTGCAGGTTGTGCGCGGCGGCCCGCTCGCCCCGGTCCGGCCAGAACGCCTCGATCAGCCGCTCCCGATGCACGGGGCGCCCGGCGTGCACGGCCAGCAACCGCAGCAGCGCCCGCGCCCGGGGCCGGATGGATGACCAGTCCAGTTCCCGGTCGGGCAGCGTGAGCCCGAACGCCCCGAAGCACGTGACCCGCAGACTCGGCGAAGGCGGCCCGAGCACGGCTAACGCCGCAACAGACCGAGGCCCACCATCCCGCTGCCCAGGCACATACCCCCGCCCCGACAAACCGGCCCCCTCCGACGAGTCAGCTCCCTGAGCCGAGCCCGCCCCCAGACGAGTGCCGATGCCTGCACGAGTGGCGACGCCGGGACCAGTACCCACCCCCGGACCGGTGCCCCCGTCCGGACGAGTGCCCATGCCCAGACCGGTGCCCCCGCCCGGACGATTTCCCGCGCCCCGATGAGTGCTCACACCGGTGACTGCGCTCGCGCCGCTGTCAGAACTGTCCCACCCACCCGGGCCCACGTCAGGGCCCATGCCGGAGCGGCCCGATGTGCGGGCGTCTGCCGACGAACTGGGCCCCTCCGACGAGTCCGCGCCGAGACGAGTGCCTGCGCCTGTCCCGTGCCACGGTTCTGCGGCCATGCCGATGCCCGCGTCCGGTCCTGTCCACGCGTCGTCGGCCTGACCCGCCGTGGCGGGGGCGGGCCGCGGTTGCCGGTGCGCCGGTGGGGTGTCCGACGGAGTGCTGGGGCCGTGGGTGGGGCCGAGGCGGCCTGTGCGGCGTGATGTGTCGACGGCTCCCCACGCGCTGGAGTCCTCCGACGGGTTCCCGTCGAGACGAGTGCCTGCGCCTGTCCCGTGCCACGGTTCTGCGGCTATGCCGATGCCTGCGCCCGGTCCTGTCCACGCGTCGTCGGCCTGACCCGCCGTGGCGGCGTCGGGTCGCGGTCGCAGGTTCGCCGGCGGGGTCTCCGACGGAGTGCTGGGGCCGTGGGTGGGGCCGAGGCGGCCTGTGCCGCGTGATGTGTCGACGGCTCCCCACAAGCCGGCGCTGTCCGACGCATCAGCGCCCAGGAGATCGTTCGTGCCTGGATGCGCGCCCGCGCCCTGCCGCCCCAGGGCCGTCGTGTCGGGGCGAGTGCCTGAGCCGCCCCAGCCGTCTGCGGTGCTCCTGCCGTGGGAGCGCGACCTCTCCGTCACCCGCGCGTTGCTCATGCTCGTGCCTGAGCTGTGCCACGCACCGTCGGTCAGGCCTTCGCGCGCGTCTGGACTGCCGGGCACTCCGGCGGACACGTGTGCGCCTGCTGCGGTCGTGCGCTCCCACGCGCTGGAACCTGTGCTCGCGCTCATGACTGAGCCCTGCCAGGTCCGGCCCGGGGGAGTGCCTGAGCCGTCGTCCCATCCGTCTGCGGTGGTGTCGATGTGAGAGCTCGAGCCCTCTGCCGCCTCCGCGTTGCTCGCGCGTGTGCCTGAGCCGTGCCACGTCAGGGGCGTCGTGCGGGCGCGAGTGCCTGAATCCTCACGCCCGTGCGTGCGCTCGCTCGCGCTGATGTCCGAGCCGTCCCATGTGCCCGCGCTTGTGCCGCTGCGGGCTCCGGTGTCTGCGTCTGCGCGCTCCCATGTGCCGGCACCCGCGCGCCTGCGTTCGATTCCGACCGCGTCCGGGCGGGGGCCGATGGCCGTCCGCGGCTCGTCACAGACGCGTGCGGCGCCGGAGTCCGGTCGTGCTCGTTCGTCCGTGGGACCGCGTTCGGGCCGGAGCTCGTGGGGCCTCGTGCCCTCCCGCGCCCCGAGGCGTCCCGTGCGGGGGTCGGACCAGAGGCGGTTGCCTGGCGGGGTGTCGACGGCGTGTGTCTCGTCGTGGCTCGGCGGTGGGGTCGGGTGCCAGGGGGCTGTTGGTGTTGTCGCGCCGAGGCGGTGGGTGACTGCGGCGGAGTCCGGGGTTCGGCGGCGGGTGGTGGCGGTCCAGGTGGTGGTGCGCCAGCCTCCTACGGTGCGGCTGCGGTCGCGGGCTCGGAGGTGTTCCCGCAGGACCGGCACGCAGCGGTAGCCGCCGTCGTCCGGGTCGACCAGGCGGTATTCGCGGGCGAGTTCGTCGAGGCGCCAGGCGCTTGTCGAGCTGCCGAGGACGGTGTCGCAGCGGTCGGCTTCCAGGCGTTCGAGGCCGCTGGTGCGTTCGAGGAACTGGACGAGCGGGGACGGGGTGTCGCGCAGGACGGCGCGGTCGAGGTAGCCCGCGGTGGTCGCGGGGAGCGGGGTCTTGCTGTACGCGCCCGGGGACAGTCGGACCAACGCGGGCCAGCCGCCCGTGTGTTCGGCGACGCGGGCGACTTCGGCCCGGTCTGCGGGGGTCGCCCCCGCGCGGTCGTAGTGTTCGTGGATCTCGTCGCGGCTCATCCGGAGTTCCGGCGGCCCGACGATCGCGGTGTCGGCGAGTTCGGCGCGGGTCAGGTTGAGGGCCGGCATGCGGCGGCCGGCGGCGAGTACCGCGAGGTTGGCCGGGGCGTGCAGGGCGAGGTCCTCCAACGCGGCCTCGGTGTCGGACCCGTGGACGAGGTGGACGTCGTCGACCACCACCAGCACCGGGTCGCGGTGCCGTTCCGCGCGGTGCAGCAGGTCGTCGACGTCGCCGCCGGGTGTGGTCGCCGTCCCGCCCGGGAGCTGGCCGACGAGGACGTCCACCAGGCCGGTCACCGCCGCCCCGGTGCGCCGCGGGCGCCACCGCAGCACCAGGCCGACGTGGTCGGCGGCGATCTGGTCGACGAGGGTGCTCTTGCCGTATCCGGCCGGGGCCACCAGCAGGGTGAGCGGGCTGCGCCGGGGTTGGGCGAGCCGCCTCAGCAGCCGGGTCCTCGGGATGGCGTCGGTGTGCGGCGTGGCCGATACGTGTCCGCGCATGCGGCATCCCCCTTTCCCCCGCCCGGCGGGGACGGTGCCGGGCGAGCCCCTGCGGCACGCGGCATCCCCGTCAGCCCCGTGCGGAGGCACCGCCCTCGGACCGCTCAGGCAAGGGCGGTGCCCGTGAGGGAAGATCCCCGATTCCAGGTAGGTGACGCATGAGTAGCCCACTACCTATTTGCCGTAGGACCGTTCCCCGAGCCGCAGGTCACGTGTCGAGACGCTGATCACCTGCGGGCCGGTTCCGGCGATGCGCCGCGACGCTCCGCATCGGTCCCGGTCGGTCCCGATCAGTCGCCATCAGTCCGTCTCGATCACTCGCAGCGCCGCCGAGGCCGCGTCGCGGACGCACCGCACCGGGTCGGTCTCGGCGATCCAGCGCAGCGACGGCACCGCGCGCGTATGCCGCACCCGCCCGAAGGCGGTCGACGCGCGGGCCCGTGTGCGGTGGCCCTCGTCGCCGAGGGCGAACAGCAGCGCGGACACCACCTCGTCGAGCTGCCGAGCCGCCTGTCCGGCCGACAGCGCGGTGGGCGGGGACTCCGGTTCGGCGGCCCAGCCGCGCCCCAGCGAGTCGGCGGCACGGGCCCGCACGCCCGGGTCGTCGTGCACCAGCAGCCGGCGCAGGTGGTGCAACGCGAAGTCCTCCCAGGGGAACTCGCCCAACATCCACGCCATGGCACGCGCCACGCGCACGGACGGGTCGCGGGTGTCCCGCACGAGCAGGAGAACGTCGTCCCAGCCGTCCTTCCCCAGGCGGGTCACGGCGCGTGCGGCGCGGTACCGGTCGTCGCGCGTGCCGAGTCCGTCCGTGACGATCCGCAAAAGGGCGGGCAACGCCCGTGGCGTCGCCACGCGTTCCAGGCCGAGCAGTGCGAACCGGAGGTCGGGCCCGGCCAGTTGTTCGACCAGGAACGGCACGAAGCGGGCATCGGCGGCCTCGGCGATCCGCCGCATGACGGAGGCGTCCCATGGCCGTTCCATCAGATACGTGAACGCCAGCGCGGCGTCGACGCACGGCGGTGTCCCGACCGTGCACAGCGCGGCGACCAGGGCCCCGACCGGGTCGAACCACGGCGGCCGGGCGAGCGCGGTCGCGCCGAGGCACGCCTCCGCGACGTCCAGCAGCGCCCGCTCCGCCTCGCCGCCCCCGATCATGCCGAGCGCCTGGAAGACCTCGGCCGCGCATCCGAGGCGGACCGTGCCGTCGGCCGACCGGGTCACCGACCCCAGGGCGCACGCGGCGAGCAGCGGCACCGCGCGGGTGTCGCCTAGCCGGCCGAGCAGCACCGCCGCCGCCGGGTACCAGTCGGCGCGTTCGGACAGCGCGCGCAGCGCGGCGTGCGCCGCCTCCGACGGGCGACGGTGGATCAGCTCGCACGCGATGTTGACGGGGTACTTGGCGCGCCCCGACTCCAGGGCCTCGATCAGGACGTCGAGCGGTGCGTGTGGTGCCTCGTCCCGGTTCAGCCACGCGTATGTGCGCGTGCCCTTCGCGGTGCCGCCGCCCGTCACCGCCCGGCCCCCGCGCCGCCGCCCGTCACCGGGTCTCCGCGCCGCCGTCCAGCCCCAGCAGTTCGATGGACGCCTCCCGCATCTCGACCTTGCGGATCTTGCCTGTCACGGTCATCGGGAACTCGTCGACCACGTGCACGTACCTGGGGATCTTGTAGTGCGCCAGCCGTCCCGCGCAGTACGCCCGGATCGACTCGCTCGTCGGCGCATCCGCGCCCGGCCGGACCTTGATCCAGGCCATCAGCTCCTCGCCGTACTTGGCGTCGGGCACGCCGATCACCTGGGCGTCGACGATGTCGGGGTGCGTGTAGAGGAACTCCTCGACCTCGCGCGGGTAGACGTTCTCGCCGCCGCGGATGACCATGTCCTTGATCCGCCCGACGACGGCCACGTAGCCGTCCGCGTCCATGGTCGCCAGGTCGCCCGTGTGCATCCAGCCGTCCGCGTCGACCGCCTCGGCGGTCTTGTCGGGCTCGTTCCAGTAGCCGGTCATCACCGAGTAGCCGCGGGTGCACAGTTCGCCCGGCGTGCCGCGCGGGACGACGTCGCCGGTGTCCGGCGCGACGATCTTGATCTCGACGTGCGGGTGAACGGCCCCGACGGTGGCGGTCCGCTGTTCGAGGCTGTCGTCGACACGGGTCTGCGTCGACACCGGCGAGGTCTCGGTCATGCCGTAGCAGATGGTGACGTCGGCCATGCCCATGTCGTCGATGACCCGCTTCATGACCTCGACCGGGCACGGCGCGCCCGCCATCACACCGGTGCGCAGCGTCGACAGGTCGTACGACGTGAAGTCCGGTTCGGCGAGTGCCGCGATGAACATCGTCGGCACGCCGTACAGCACGGTGCAGCGCTCCTCCGCGACCGTCCGCAGCGTCGCGGCGGCGTCGAACGCCGGGGCCGGGATCACGATGCACGAGCCGTGGGCGACGGCGCCCAGGTTGCCCATGACCATGCCGAAGCAGTGGTAGAACGGCACCGGCAGGCACACCCGGTCCTCGTGGGTCCACCGCTGGAGCTCGGCGACGAACCAGCCGTTGTTGAGGATGTTGCGGTGCGAGAGCGTGGCGCCCTTGGGGAAGCCCGTCGTGCCGGACGTGTACTGGATGTTGATGGGGTCGCCGGGGGCGAGCTCCGCCGCTGCCTCGGCGAGCGCCGACGCGTCGAGTGCCCGCCCGGCGGCGACGACGTCGTCCCAGTCCGGTCCGTCGAGGAACACGACCTGTTCGAGGTCGGGGCACGCGGCCCGGGCCTGCTCGACCATCGCCCGGTAGTCGCTGGTCTTGAACGCCGGCGCGGACACCAGCATGCGGATGCCGGCCTGCCGCAGTACGTACTCCAGCTCGTGGGTGCGGTACGCCGGGTTGATGGTCACCAGGATCGCGCCGATCTTGGCGGTCGCGAACTGCGTCAGCACCCACTCGGCGCGGTTCGGCGACCAGATCCCGACCCGGTCGCCGCGCCGGATCCCGCGGGCGAGCAGGCCGAGCGCGAAGGCGTCGACGGCCGCGGCGAGTTCGCGGTACGTGTAGCGCAGCCCGGCGGCGCGGTCGACGAGCGCGGGCCGGTCCGGGTGGGTCGCGGCGGTGCGGTCGAGGTTCGCGCCGACGGTCTCGTCCAGCAGCGGCGAGTCCGTCGGCCCGGACGCGTACGACAGCGCGTGCTGCATGGTGACCTCCGCAGTCGGGCGGGCGGGCATTGCGCCCGATTCGAGGGCAACCTACCCGCCCGCCCCGTCGGAGGTCAGGCCGTTACGGCATCGTTTTCGGTGACCGCGGGAGGCGTGGCGGGCGTGGCCTTGCGCATGGTGGCCTCGGCGTCCTTGTCGCGGACCGTGAGCGCGGCCAGCGCGCCGAGCACCGCGATGCCGGCGGCGGTCCAGAACGCCGCGCGGTACGCGTCAAGGTTCGGCGTCGACACCCCGCCCGCGCCGGTGGTGAACACGCCGACCCCGGCCATCACGGTGGACAGGACCGCGATGCCGAGCGCCGAGCCGACCTGCCGCTGGGTGCTGAACAGCGTCGAGGCGCTGCCGCTGTCCTCCGGCTTGGTCCTGGCGAACGCGGCGGCCTGCATCGGGATCATGTTGAACGCGAGCGAGACGCCGGTGAAGAACAGGATGCCGACGTACGCGACCGGCGGGGTGTCCGCGGTGACCCGGGTCAGCAGCACGCCCGCCACCGCGATGCCGGTCAGGCCGACCGCCATCAGGCGCTTCGGGCCGATCTTCGGGTAGATGCGGGAGACGACCTGCGAGGTGATCATCACGCCGAACGCCTCGGGGAAGGTCAGCAGGCCGGTCTTGAGCGCCGACCAGCCGAACGCCTGCTGGCACATCAGCGGGTAGACGAACAGCAGGCCGAGGAAGCCGGCCGAGCCCAGGAACGAGACCAGGTTGGTGCTGACGAAGAGGCGGTCCTTGTACAGCCGCAGGTTCAGGATCGGGTGGCTGGAGCGCAGGCCGTGCCAGATCATGGCGGCGAGCAGCACCAGGCCGGATATGCCGGTGCCGAGGATGAGCGGCGTACCCCAGCCCTTGTCGGAGCCCTCGCTGAGCGCGTACATCAGCAGCGCGAGCCCGGCGCCGGAGAGCGCGAAGCCGAGCAGGTCGAGGCGGCCGGCGGCCGGCTCGCGGTGCTCGTCCAGGAACAGCAGTCCGAACACCAGGGCGAGCGCGCCGACCGGCAGGTTGATGAAGAACACCCAGTGCCACGAGGCCTTGTCGACGAGCAGGCCGCCGAGCACCGGACCCAGCGCGGGGGCGATGGCGGTCGGGATCATCAGGACGCGGGACGCGCGCACCCGCTCCTCCGGCGGGAAGGCCCGGAACATCATGGCCATGCCGACCGGCGTGAGCATGCCGCCGCCGACACCCTGGAGGATGCGGAACAACACGAGCTGGTCGAGGCTCTGCGCGAGCCCGCACAGCGCCGAGGCGCCGGTGAAGATGGCCAGCGCGACGAGGAAGACCCGCTTGGTGCCGAACCGGTCGCCCAGCCAGCCGGACGCGGGGATGAACACCGCGAGGCTGACGAGGTAGCCGACCGAGACGGTGCCCAGCTGCGACGAGTGGACGCCGAAGTCCGCGCCGATCGAGGGCAGCGCGACGTTGATGATCGTGATGTCCAGGATGTTCACGAACATCGCGGCCACGAAAACCGCGCCGACCACGACCTTCTGGTTCAGCGCGGGCAATCGGCGGGATGACGACGTCACAGACATCACAAGGCCGCTCCTCGGACTCGACGGGGTGTTGCGCGATTGCGCCGATGGAGCGCAACAAACGAGGCCCGGCGGAATGTTCCGCCGGGCCGCGCTTTGTGGCTCATGACACACGTGTTTCAGTCCACGAGTGTTTCAGTGCCCGCCGAGGGGCGTGTCAGGCAGTGCCGGAGCCGACCGGCACCGGCACCGCGGACTCAGTGCTCGCCCTCCTGGCGCGGCTCGACGCCGAGCACCGCGCACGCCTCGTTGTACATCCGCACGATCTCGACCCGCACCTCGCGGCGCTCGGTCAGCGGCCGCGCCCACGGCACCCGCACGTCCACCTCGGCACCGTCGACCACCGCGACCCAGTCGGCGCCGGTGCCGTCCAGGCCGGTCATCCGCGCCGAGGTCGCGGCGGCCTGGCCGCCGAGCGCACGCGAGATGAGCAGGTTGTCGTCGGGGTGGTCCTCGTTCATGTGCTTGCAGACGGCCGCGATCACATCCGGGCCGAACGGGTTGGCGGTGGTCATGGTCGTCGCCTCCGGCGAAGAGCGTGGACTGTCGTGGGCGGTACGGGCGGCGGACCAGGCCGGTCCGGCACGGTCAGGCCTGGTTCTTGCGGCGCTTGGCGAACGCGTAGGCCCCGGCGCCGATCACGAGGACGCCGACGACGACGAAGATCGTGACGATCACGCCGGTGTGGGACGAGTCGCTGCTGTCGTCCTTGCTCGCCGAGCGGTCGGGCAGGCTCGCGCCCGGCTGCGGCGGGACGCTCTCCGCGCCCGGGCCGAGGTCGCCCCCGGCGCTCGGCGCGGCGGTCGGCGGGGTGCCGCCCGGTGCGGGCGGCATCGAGCCGGGGCCGCCCGCGTTCTCCTGCGGCTTGGCCGGCAGCGACGGCGCGACGCCGCCCGTGAAACCGATCGCGGCCAGCGCCTCCTGCGTGCGGTCCTTGCCGTTGCCGACCCGGCTGGTCTGCACGGCGCACGGGATGGCCGTGCAGTCGGTGCCGCCGAACTTCGCGGCCGCCTTGATCTCCGCGACGAAGCCGCCGCCGGCGTCGACCGAGGCCATCTTGAAGTTCGCCATGTCGCACGCCTTGCCGGCCGGCTGCGCCGGGTCGCACACCACGACGAAGAGCTGCACGCCCGGAATGAACCCCTTGCCGGAGACGGTGAGCGTCTCGCCGGCGGGGTTCAGATCGGTGGCCTTCGACACGGTGATCGACGCGGTGTCGGCATGTGCGGGGGTCGCGGCGACCACCAGCCAGGCGGCCAGCAGCGCGAGCGTGAGGAACGGGGCGGCGAGTATTCCCGCTGCGCGCGAGCGGCGGGTCGAGACTGTGGTCACTACGGCTAACTCCCAGGTCAACGGGCTGTACACCGGCGTACGTTCGTTGCGGAGGTTAGGCTACCCTCATCAACATGGCGCGCATCGCTGGGGCCATCCCCCGAACCCCTTGGGGCCTGAGAATGCCACCGCCGACATCGTTCCGACAAGATGTCGGCAAGTTCTTGACGGCGCCGTACGGAGCCCAACACACTGCGGATCGGCAGCTTGTCGTACCGACACCGCCTGGCGCCGCCGTTTCGCGGTTGTCCAGGGGCCGTTCCAAGGGGACTCACACGATGACCACCACCGAAACCACCGGGCAGACCGCCGCTGAGGAGACGTTCTCCGCAACGATCCGCAGGCGTTCCTGGTCGGGTCACCAGAGTGCCGAGGGCGAGGGCTTCCTCGACGTCCTGATGCGCGGCGGTCTCACCCGCGAGGCGTACACCGCGATGGTCGCCCAGCACTACTGGGCCTACGAGGTGCTGGAGCAGGCGTCCGCCGTGATGCGCGGGAACGACGTGGCGGCGCCGTTCTGCCCCGAAACGCTGGACCGCATGGCCGCGCTCGAGGCCGACCTGGCCTTCCTGGCCGGCGACGGCTGGCGCGAGACGTACCCGGCGAGCGCCTCCACCGTGCGCTACATCGAGCGCATAAAGGAGAAGTGCTTCGACTGGCCGGGCGGCTTCGTCGCCCACCACTACACCCGGTACCTCGGCGACATGTCGGGCGGCCAGCACATCGCCAAGGTGATGCGCCGGCACTTCGGCCTGACCGGCCACGACGGCACCGAGTTCTACAACTTCGAGGCGGTCGGCGACCTGGACGCCTTCAAGACCGCCTACCGCACCGCCCTGGACACCGCGCCGTGGGACGACGAGGAGAGGGAGAGCATCATTCAGGAGGTGCTCTACGCGTACGAGGTCAACGGCGCCGTGCTCCGCGAGCTCGGCGACGAGATGGAGCAGTGGCGCAAGGCGGGCTGACACCCGGCCGCACGCCGGTACTGGCCGTGAGGTGGGATGGCGGAGTACACCTACTCCACCCCCGCCTCACGGCTGCCTAAAGGAGAGCGAGCGCGAAGCGCTCTCGAATATGGGCGGTGGGGGGCGACGGGCGGGCGGGCGGCGACATCAGAGGCAACTCAACAGGAGCGGACATGGCCACGTACATCCTGCGGCGCGCCCTCGGCGTGCTTGTGGTGATGTTCGCCGTCGTCAGCGGCATGTTCCTGCTCCTGCACGTCTCGCCGGTCTCCCCGGTCAACCAGCTCGCCCCGCAGATCGCCGCCGACCCCGTCGCGCGCGCCGCGTTCGAGCACGCGCACGGCCTCGACCGGCCGCTGGTCGTCCAGTACGGCGACTACCTCGGCGGCCTGCTCACCGGCGACATGGGCACATCGCTGTACGACGGCTCCGACGTCGCCGACCAGGTCGGCCGCGCGCTGCCGGTCTCCCTCGAACTCGGGTTCCTCGCCGCGCTGCTGGCCGGCATACCCGCCGTCCTGCTCGGCACGTGGTCGGCACTGCGCCAGGGCCGCACGGTCGACCACGTCACGCGCGTCGTCACCGTCGTCGCGATGTCGCTGCCCGGCTACTGGCTCGCCGTGCTGCTGCTGGTCTCCGTCGACGACCCCGACTACCTGCCCAGCGCGGGCGGGTTCGTGCGCTTCGCCGAGGACCCGGTCCGCAACGTGCAGGTGCTGCTGCTGCCCGCGCTCGTCCTCGGGCTGGGCGCGTTCGCGATGGTCACCCGCTCGCTGCGCGGCGGACTGGTCGAGGCGTACGCGTCCGACCACGTCGCGTTCGCCCGCGCCATGGGCTCCTCGCGCACCCAGGTGCTGCGCCGGGTCGCGCTGCGCGGCGCCGTCGTTCCCACTCTCACCGTGGCCGGCGTGCTCATCGGCGGCCTGCTGTCCGGCACCGTGCTCGTCGAGAACGTCTTCCAGATCCCCGGGCTCGGACAGCTCATGGTCACCGCGTTCCAGCGCCAGGACTACCAGCTCGCGCTCGGCGGCTGCGTCGCCACCGCGGCGATCTTCCTGCTCCTGAACCTCGTCGTCGACCTGCTGTACCTCGTCGTGGACCCGCGCACCCGACAGGGGCTCGCCCGTGCCTGAAAGACCACGTCTCCGCGCGCGCCACCTGCGCCACCTCGGCGTCGCGGGATGGACCGGCCTCGTCCTCGTCCTCCTCTACCTGCTGGTCGCCACCGTCGGCCGCCTGCACGGCAGCCCGACCGAGCTGGTGACGCTCGGCCCCGAGGCGCCGTCCGCCGCGCACCCGTTCGGCACCGACCACCTCGGCCGCGACCTGCTCGCCCGCACCGCCGAGGGCGCGTGGACGTCGCTGTGGATCTGCCTGACCTCGGTCGGCTTCGCGGTCGTCGTCGGCACCGCGATCGGCATGACCGCCGGCTACCGCTACGGCGGTCGGCTCGACACGCTGCTCATGCGCGGCGTCGAAACCGTCCAGGCGCTGCCGCAGTTCATCTTCGTCATGTTCGTCATCGGCCTCATGGGCACCGGCGACATGCACTTCGGCCCCGTCACGGTCGGCAACGGGCTGCGCGTCGCCCTCGCCATCGGCGTCGGCTTCGTGCCCTACTTCGCCCGCGTCGCGCGCGGCGCGACCGTCGTCGAGATGCGCGAGGACTACGTCGTCAACCTGCGCGGCCTCGGAGTGCCCGCCCGCGAGATCGTCTTCCGCGAGGTGCTGGTCAACGTCCTGCCGCCGGTGCTCGGCCAGGCCTTCCTCGCCATGGCCATCGCGGTGTTCGCGGAGGGCGGCCTCAGCTTCCTCGGCCTCGGCGTCCCCGCGCCGCACCCGACGCTCGGCAACCTGGTCGCCGACGCCGGCGGCCAGATCCTCGGCGACGCGTGGTGGTACGCGACCCTCCCCGGCACCGTCCTGGTGCTCGGCATCCTCGGCTTCAACCTGCTCGGCGAGGCGTACGGCGAGCGCGACCGGAACCGCGGCACCCGCTTCGCGCGTTCCCCGCGCGGCGGCGGCACCCCCGCGGTGCCCGCCGTACCCCCGAAAGCGACCGTGACAGAGGAGACGACGTGACGCCCGGACCGTGGTGGGCCCGCACGAGGACGACCGGCGGAGCGGACCCGGCGCACGCCGGGCCGAGCCGGCGCGGCTTCCTCGGCATGACCGCGGCCCTCGCGCTCGGCGGCACCGGGCTGCTCACCGCGTGCTCCGGCGGCGACTCCGGCGCGCGCGTCGCCGACCGGCACAAGGACGGCGTGCTGCGCATCGGCGTAGCGGCCGCGCCGTCCAACCTCAACCCGCTCGACTCCGGCGCCGAGGTCACCCGGTGGATCGCCGAGGCGGTGATGGAGAGCCTCTACGCGTACGACGACCAGCTCAACTCGGTGCCGCTGCTCGCCGACGGCGAGCCGCAGATCTCCGCCGACCAGCTGACCTGGACGATCCGCCTCAAGACCGGGATCACCTGGCACAACGGCGCGCCGTTCACTGCCGACGACGTCGTCGCCACCCTCGTCCACATGCTCGACCTGTCCGCGGGCAGCGAGTGGATCACCTACATGCTCGGCTACGTGCAGTCGTTCGAGAAGGCCGACGACCGCACCGTCCGCATCGTGCTCGCCAAGCCCTACGGCCTGCTGCGCTCCCACCTGACGAACCTGCCCGTCACCCACAAGGACTTCGTGACCCGCAAGGACACGATGATGGGCACCGGGCCCTACAAGCTCGACACGTACGTGCCGGGCCAGAGCTTCACGATGTCCCGCTTCGACGCCTACCACGGCGGCCAGTTCCGCGCGCCGTTCGCCGACGTGCCCGGCGGCGCCGCGTTCAAGGGCATCGAGTACACCGTCTTCACGGACGGCAACACCCGCGCGATCAGCCTCAAGCAGGGCAAGATCGACCTGATCACCTCGCCCGCGCAGACCACCGTCCAGAAACTCAAAGAGGCCAAGGAACTCGCCGTCACCTCGACGGTCGCGCCGCTCGACGTGCTCACCTACGTGCTCGTCGCGCGCGAGCCGTTCAGCGACGAGAACTTCCGCAAGGCCGTGGCCCACTCGATGGACCGCGACGGCGTGCTCCAGCGCGTGTACGGCGGCCGCGGCACCCCCGGACAGGGCCCCATCGGCCCCGGCGAACTCGGCCACGACCAGGCGCTGTCCGTCTACCCGGCCACCCCCGATCTGGCCAAGGCCAAGGAGTTCCTCGCCAAGGCCACCACCGCCAAACGCGACTTCACCCTCACCGTCGGCGCCAGCCAGACCGCCCGCGACATCGCGCAGGTGCTGGTCGCCGGATGGGCGAAGATCGGCCTGAACGTGCGCATCGAGCAACTCGCCGGCGGCCCGTGGTCCAACAAGTGGCTGTCGCGCGACTACGACATGCTCATGAACACCTTCTCCTCGGGGTTCACCTCGGGCCCGGCGAACTACCTGACGCTCGCGCCCGCGTCGTCGACCAACGTGCTGGCCTGCGGCTACAAGAACCCCGAGGTCGACAAGGCCATCGACACCGTGTGGCAGGCCACCGACCCGGCCGAGCGCACCGCCGCGCTGCGCACCGTCGACCGGATACTCGCCGAGGACGCCGTCATCTTCCCGCCCCTCTACCCCGAACTCGTCGTCGCGCAGCGCACCGAGCTCAGCCCGGTCAACCCCGCCCAGCTGAAGATCTGCCGGCTCGCGCCGCACACGCTGAGGTTCACCGGCTGACCGCCGCCCCGCAGACTGGAAGGACGTACTTTCGCCCGCCGACTCACCTTGATCACACCACCCCTTCTTCGGACGGACAGCCCCATGGCCACGACCCTCGAACCGGGCGCCAAGCCCGGCACGGCCGCCCCGCCGGACACCGCGTCCGACCCGTCGCCCGGCACCGGCCCGAACCCGGTGCCGCGGACGGCGCTGCTGCGCGTGCGCGAGTTGTCGGTGACGTACCCGTCGGCGCGCGGCGCGGTCCCGGCGGTGCGCGGGGTGTCCTTCGAGGTGCGCCCCGGCGAGGTGTTCGGCCTGGTCGGCGAGTCGGGCAGCGGCAAGAGCAGTGTGTGCTCGGCGATCCTCGGCATGCTGCCGGACGGCGCCCGCCTGGACGCCGAGGGCGTCGAGTTCGAGGGCCGCGACCTGGCACGGCTGCGCGAACGTGAGCTGCGCCCGATCCGCGGCCGCCGCATAGCGCTCGTGCCGCAGCAGCCGATGACGTCGCTGTCGCCGACCACGCCGATCGGCCGCCAACTGCGCTGGTACCTGGGGGAGCGGCTCGACGACCCGAGCGTCCGCGAGACCCTCGCCTCGATCGGCCTGGCCGCCGTGCTCGACCGCGGCCGCGACCTGCCCGGCGCGTTCTCCGGCGGCCAGTTGCAGCGCCTGGTGATCGCGATCGCCGCGCTCGCCCACGAGCCCGCCCTGCTGCTCGCCGACGAGCCGACCACGACGCTCGACGCGACGGTCCAGGCGCAGGTCCTCAAGCTGCTCCTGACGCTGCGTGAACAGCTGGGCCTGGCCGTGCTCTACGTCTCGCACGACCTCGCCGTGGTCTCGCAGCTGTGCGACCGGGTCGGCGTCATGTACGGCGGACGGCTGGTCGAAACCGCGCCGGTCGCCGAGCTGTTCGGCAACCCCCGGCACCCGTACACCCGCGCGCTGATCTCGGCGATGCCCGCGATGACGCCGGACGACCGGCCGCTGCGCCCGATCCCGGGCAGCGCCGAGGGCGCCAACCTGCTCCCCGGCTGCCCGTTCGCGCCGCGCTGCGCCGAGCGCGTGGCCGCGTGCGACACGGCGATGCCGGCCACCGTCCGGGTGGGCCGCACCCGGGTGGCCTGCCACCGAGTGCCCGACGAGGAGGCGAAGTGAGCGCCGCGAAACGGGCGATGACGGAAAGTCAGCCCGAACCGCAGGCAGCCGCGCGAGACGCCGTGCTTGGGACCGGGGTCGAAGGGGAACCGAGCGCGGCGCAGGCCGACAGCGCGGGTCCCGCTGTGACCCTGGGGGACACCGCGCCCGAGACGGACAGACGCGCCGCACAGGCCAACGGCGCGGGTCCCGCTGTGACCGTGGGGGATGTGGCCGACGAGCGGAACCACGGTGTCGACCCGCGGGTCGCGCCCGAGGCGGACGTGCATGGGGCGGAAGGCGACGGCGTGGGCGAGGCCGCCGTGGCGCGGATCGCGGCGCAGGCCGCTGCCGCGCGAGACGCCGTGCCGGCGCCGGGGGCCGGGGCGGGGGTCAGCGACGCGCGGGCCGCCGGCGGGCGTGTGCCCGTGCTGGCTGCCGATCAGCTCCGTCGGTACTTTCCCGTTCCGCGCCAGCTGGGCAAGCGCGGGCCGGTGCAGCAGGTGCACGCTGTCGAGGACGTGTCGTTCGACGTCGCGGCCGGCGAGATCCTGGCCGTGGTGGGGGAGTCCGGGTGCGGCAAGTCGACCGTCGCGCGCATGCTCGCGGGGCTGACCGAGCCGACCGTCGGCAGGGTCCTGGTCGACGGCGCCGAACTGCCCGCGCGGCGCACGCCCGAGCAGCAGCGCGTCGTGCAGCTGGTGACGCAGAACCCGCGCGCCGCGTTCAACCGGCGGCGCGGCATCCGGCACGCCCTGCACCAGCCGCTGCGCGTGCACGGCCTGGCGGCGGGCGCGCGTGAGCGCGAGGCGGCCGCGGTGGAGACGGTGCGGCGCGTCGGGCTGTCCGAGGAGCATCTGGACCGCATGCCGCGCGACCTGAGCGGCGGCGAGCTGGCCCGGCTGGTGCTGGCGCGGGCGCTGCTGGTGGGGCCGCGGGTGCTGGTGCTCGACGAGCCGACGGCGAGCCTGGACGCGAGCGTGAAGGCGACCGTCGTCAACCTGCTGCTGCGGCTGCGCGACGAGCTGGGGCTCGCGATCGTGGTGATCACCCACGAGATCGACATCGCGCGGCGGCTCGCCGACCGCGCCGCGGTCATGTACCTGGGCCGGGTCGTCGAGCTGGGCCCGGCGGCCGAGGTGCTGCACGCGCCGCGCCACCCGTACGCGCGGATGCTGCTCGCGAGCGTGCCCCGCCCGGACCCGACGCGCACCGGTCCCGCTCTCGCGGCGGACATGGCCGCCGACGGGGCCGGCGAGGTGCCGTCGGCGGTGACGCCGCCGTCGGGGTGCGCGTTCCATCCGCGCTGCCCGCTGGCGACCCAGGTGTGCGCTCAGGAAGTACCGGAGGAACGGATGCTCGGCGGCGTGCGCGTCATGTGCCACCACGCGGAGGACGCCGGCACGGAGACGGGTGCAGAGACGGCCGTGGAGACGGCCGTGGACGGGAGCGTCAGCGGCTCAGCAGCTGCCCGGTGACCAGCTCGGGCTCGACGACGAACACGTACGTGTCCTCGTGCCAGGCCGGCGGGAAGCGGTGCGTCAGCCGGGCGGCCTCGGCGACCGCGTCGACGCGGGCCGCGTACCCGGTGACGGTGACCGTCCAGCCGCTGCCCCGCGCCGCGTCGTAGTCGTCGGCCTGGAAGGCCAGGACGCTGTTGTGCAGGGCCGTGACCAGCCGCTCGTCGCCGACGATGCGGAAGACGATCCGACCGCGGTCGAGGAAGAAGTGCACCGGGCGGATCGCGGGGAGCGCTCCCTCGGTGAACACGACACGCCCGACCGGCACGCCGGCCATGAGGTGGAGGGCCTCGGCGGGGGCGAGCTCGTGGAGCACGGGGGCGGGTGTGGTCGTCATGTGTTCCAGGATCCCCGCGCGGCCCCCGGCCGGTCAGGGGCGAAAGTCCCCTTTGCGTCGAGCGGAGTGCCGGGCGAACCGTCGCCCGCGGGATGCCCGCGGGGCCGCGGGTGGGCGCCCCGAGTTTCCGCTCGGTGAACGCCGCGGAGCGGTCCACAAAACGATTCGCAATTTCGCGGATTGATCGAGTCGCGTGATTTAGCGGAATCCCAACCCCCGGTTGGCGGAGGGTGTTCGAGTGATCCCGCGCAGTGCTACTCGGAGTGGTACTCGCTGTGCACGGGAAAACCGGGCTATCGGTGAAACCGCGCCCCGCCGGGCCGCGTCCTGACTGCCAAGGGGGTGAGGGGAGCCCGCGCCGGAGGATAGCGGGTTCCGGGGCCATGGATTACGGCGGTGTTTGGTTCGGAAAAGTTCGGGGATGCGCCCTGACACGCGTCAACCCGGTGCTTGATCGGCACATCGGTGATCGGGCAAGCTGAACCGTCAGACCGACCGGGACAAGCCGAGTTCCTGGCCAACTGTCGTGTTGGAATCGATGCCGGGGTGCGGTCCCGTACTCCCGGGAACGCGGTTCCCAGCAGTCCAGGGAGAGAGATGGAGCGCAATTCCGGCGGTCATGGCGGTAACGGTGACACCGGAGGCGACCCGGGGGTCGGCAGCGCGGAACAACCCGACCGCGCGGTCGTCGACCCCGCGGTCATCATGGCCCAGGCCAAGGACGAGAACTTCCCGGTCGCCTCGCGCGTGCTCAAGCCGGAGCACCGCCGCCACCTGCTCGCGGTGTACGGCTTCGCGCGCCTGGTCGACGACATCGGCGACGAGGCGGCCGGCGACCGGCTCGCCCAGCTCGACGCCGTCGAGGCGGACGTCCAGCGGATCTACGCCGGGCGCGACCCCGAGCTGGCGGTGCTGCGCCCGCTGCGCGGAACCGTCGACGCGGTCGGCCTCCCGGTCGACCCGCTCGCCGCGCTGATCGAGGCCAACCGGCAGGACCAGCGGGTCAGCCGCTACGAGACGTACGACGAGCTGGTCGACTACTGCAAGCTCTCCGCCGACCCCGTCGGCCGGATCGTGCTTTATGTCTTCGGGCGCGCCACCGACGAGCGGTTCGTCTGGTCGGACCGGGTCTGCACCGCGCTGCAGATCGTCGAGCACCTCCAGGACGTCGCCGAGGACCTCGGCAAGGACCGGATCTACCTGCCGGCCGAGGACATGGCCCGGTTCGGGGTCGCCGAGGCCGACCTCAAGGCCCCCCGCGCATCGTCCGACCTGCGAAAACTGGTTGCGTTCGAGGCCGGTCGCGCGACTAACCTGCTCCGCGCCGGGGCGCCCCTGGTGGATTCGCTGCGCGGACGCGAGCGGCTCGCCGTCGCGGGCTTCACGGCCGGGGGGCGGGCGGCACTAGCGGCGATCGCCGCGGCGGACCACGACGTGCTGGGGCGGCGTCCCCGGCCGGGGAAGGCCGGCCTGCTGCGGGAACTCGTCCGCGTGCTGGCCCGGAAACGGTGAAGGAGCGACATGGACGTCGACGCGTCGTACGCGTACTGCGAGCGGCTGACCCGCAACCAGGCGCGGAACTTCTACTACGGCATCCGGTTGCTGCCCGAACCCAAGCGGCTCGCGCTCAGCGCGGTCTACGCCTTCGCCCGTGAGGTCGACGACATCGGTGACGGCGACCTGCCGCTCGAGGACAAGGTCGCCGAGCTGGCCCGCATGCGCGCGCAGCTCGAGGACCTCACCGCGTACCGCGACCCGGTGTGCACCGCCCTCGCGGACGCCGCGCGCCGCTACCCCATCCCGCTGTCCGGGCTCGGCGAGCTCATCGACGGCGTCGAGATGGACCTCAAAGAGACCCAGTACGAATCGTTTGAGCAGCTGACCGTGTACTGCCGCTGCGTGGCCGGCGCGGTCGGCCGGCTCTCGCTCGGCATCTTCGGCTCGCACGACCCCGAGCGCGCCCCGGGGCTGGCCGACACGCTCGGCATCGCGCTGCAGGTCACCAACATCCTCCGCGACATCAAGGAGGACAAGGAGAACGGCCGCGTCTACCTGCCGCGCGAGGACCTCGCCAAGTTCGGGCTCGAGGACGCGTGGGAGCCGGACGGCGCGTTCCGCCCCGGGCCCGCGTTCGACGACCTGGTGCGCTTCGAGGGGGAGCGGGCCCGCCGACTGTTCGACGAGGGCCTGCGGCTGCTGCCGCTGCTGGACCGGCGCAGCGCCGCGTGCACGGGCGCGATGGCGGGCATCTACCGCCGCCTGCTCACCCGCATCGTCGCCGAGCCGTCCCTGGTGCTCGCCGGACGCCAGTCGCTGCCGGGCTGGGAGAAGGCCGAGATCGCCGTCCGAGGCCTTTCCGGGCTGCCGGTCGGCGAGCGCTCCGCGTTCGCGCGCCTTGTGCGCCCTGTCACACCGAAAGCTCCGGATCAGGCCGTCAACGGGGGAACACGAACCGGGGAAAAACACTTCAACGGGGAGTAGGCCGAGTGATCATCTGGGTACGTGAGGGGCCATGACACGTCGTCTGATCGTGGTGGGGGGAGGGCTCGCCGGCATCACCGCCGCGTTGACCGCGGCGGACGCCGGTGCGCACGTCACGCTGCTCGAAGGGCGTCCGCGCCTGGGCGGGGCGACGTTCTCCTTCCGCCGCGACGGCCGGTGGCTCGACAACGGGCAGCACGTCTTCCTGCGCTGCTGTACCGAGTACCGGCGGCTCCTCGACCGGATCGGCAGCACGGACAAGACGGTCCTCCAGGACCGGCTCGACGTGCCCGTCCTGACCCCGTGGGGCACGACCGGCCGGCTCAAGCGCACCGCCCTGCCGTCGCCGCTGCACCTGTCCGCGGCGCTGTCGCGCTATCCGTTCCTCACGCTCGCGGGCCGCGCCCGGGTCGGCGTCGCGGCGCTCGCGCTCAAGCGCCTCGACCTCGACGACCCGCGCCTGGACGAGACCACCTTCGGCGCGTGGCTGGACCGCTTCGGCGTCACCGAGCGTGAGCGCGCCGCGATGTGGGACCTCGTCGGCGTGGCCACCCTCAACCTGACCGCCGAGCACGCGTCGCTCGCGATGGCCGCCAAGGTCTTCCGCACCGGCCTGCTCGACACCAACGACGGCGCCGACATCGGCTGGAGCCGGGTCCCGCTGCAGGAGCTGCACGGCGACGCCGCCCAGCGCGCGCTCGAGGACACCAAGGCGGAGGTGCGGCTGCGCGCCCGGGTGTCCGCGCTCGACACGCTGCCCGGTGGCGGCTTCACCGTCACCGCCGACGGCGCCACGCTGGACGCCGACGCCGTCGTCCTGGCCGTCCCGCACGAGGACGCCGCCCGCCTGCTCCCGGCCGGCGCACTGATCCTGGACGGCCGTCCCACCGACCCCACCGCGCTCGCCGGACTCGGCGCCTCGCCGATCGTCAACCTGCACGTGCTCTACGACCGCCCGGTCTTCCGCGAGGAGTTCGCGGCCGGCCTGGCGAGCCCCGTGCAGTGGGTCTTCGACCGCAGCGCCAACCTCGGCCTCGAACGCGGCCGCTACCTCGCGGTGTCGCTGTCCGCCGCGGACGACGAGATCGACCGCACCAACCACGAGCTGCGCGAGCGCTACCTGCCCGCGCTCGAGCGACTGCTGCCCGCCACGCGTGCGGCACGTGTCGAGGAGTTCGTGGTGACGAAGGAACGCACCGCGACGTTCCGCGCCGCACCGGGCACCGGGCGGCTGCGCCCCTACGCGCGAACCGCCGTTCCCGGCCTCGCGCTCGCCGGCGCGTGGACCGCGACCGGCTGGCCCGCGACCATGGAGAGCGCTGTCCGCAGCGGTCTCGCCGCGGCCCAAGTGGCCTTGCCCAGCCTGGACTTGGACCCCGGGCGTGTTCTGCCGACGACCACACCTGGTGCCTTCCCGGAGAGGACGACGACACCGTGACCGTAGCCGACAGCTCACTCGCCCCCCTGGTACTCGACCGCGCCCGCGAGGCCTCGCAGCCCGCGCTGCGCGCCGCAGTGTCCCGGCTGGAACCCCCGCTCGCCCGCGTCTCCGCCTACCACATGGGCTGGGTCGACGCCGAGGGCCGCCCGGCACCCGGCAACGGCGGCAAGGCACTTCGCCCCGCCCTCGCCCTGCTGTCCGCCGAGGCGGTCGGCGCCCCGACCGAGGCCGGGGTGCCCGGCGCGGTCGCCGTCGAACTCGTCCACAACTTCTCGCTGCTGCACGACGACCTCATGGACGGCGACGAAGAGCGCCGCCACCGGCCCACCGCCTGGAAGGCGTTCGGCCCCGGCCTCGCCGTCCTCGCGGGCGACGGCCTGCTCGTGCTCGCCGAGCAGGTCCTCATGGAGTCCGGCGGCGAGGGCGACCGCGCCGCCAAGCTGCTCACCGACGCCACCGCCGCGCTCATCGACGGCCAGTCGCAGGACCTGTCGTTCGAGACCCGCATGGACGTCACCGTCGACGAGTGCCTCGCGATGGCCGGCAACAAGACCGGCGCGCTGCTGGCCTGCGCCAGCGCGATCGGCGCCGCCCTGGCGGGTGCCGACCAGGCCGTCGTCGACCGGCTCTACGCGTTCGGCCACCACCTCGGCATCGCCTTCCAGGCCGTCGACGACCTGCTCGGCATCTGGGGCCGCCCCGAGGTGACCGGCAAGCCCGCCTGGAACGACCTGCGCCAGCGCAAGAAGTCCGTCCCCGTGGTCGCCGCGCTCAACGCGGGCGGCGCCGACGCCGGACGACTCGCCGACCTCTACCGCACCGAGGGCGACCTGAGCGAGGACCAGCTCGCGCTCGCCGCCCGCCTGGTCGCGGACGCCGGAGGACGGACGCGCACCGAACTGGAGGCGCAGCGGCACCTGGAACTCGCGCTCGGCAGCCTGGACGGACTCGGTATCCCGGAGGTGACGCGTACCGACCTGGCGGCCCTGGCGGCATTCACTACGACTCGGGAGTTGTGAAGATGACGGTGACCGTCCCGACCGGAGCCACCGACGCGCCGGACCAGGCCAAGGACACCCTGGACCGGGCGGTTGCCCACCTGCTCGGCCTCCAGGACCCGGCCGGGTGGTGGAAGGGCGAGCTGGAGACCAACGTCACCATGGACGCCGAGGACCTGCTCTTCCGGGAGTTCCTCGGCATCCGCACCGCCGAGCAGACCGAGCAGAGCGCCCGGTGGATCCGCGCGAACCAGCACGAGGACGGCACCTGGGGCACCTTCCGCGGCGGACCCGCGGAACTGTCCACCACCATCGAGGCGTACGTCGCGCTGAAGCTGGCCGGCGACAGCGTCGACGCGGACCACATGCGCGCCGCCGCCGCGTACATCCGCGCGCAGGGCGGCATCGCGAACTCCCGTGTGTTCACCCGCTTCTGGCTGGCCTTCTTCGGCTGGTGGTCCTGGGACGAACTGCCGGTCATGCCACCCGAGCTGATCTACCTGCCCAAGTGGTTCCCGCTCAACGTCTACGACTTCGCGTGCTGGGCGCGGCAGACGATCGTGCCGCTGACCATCGTGAGCGCGCTGCGCCCGGTCAAGCCCGCGCCGTTCCGCCTCGATGAACTGCGGCCCACCGGAACGGTCAGGGCCAAGCCGGTCGCCGACGACCCGTGGTCGCGGTTCTTCCGCACGCTCGACCAGGCGCTGCACGTCTACAGCAAGCGCCCGGTCAAGCCGGTCCGCAAGGCCGCCATGCGCCGTGCCGCGCAGTGGATCATCGAGCGCCAGGAGGCCGACGGCGGCTGGGGCGGCATCCAACCCCCTTGGGTCTACTCGCTGATCGCGCTGCACCTGTCCGGATACCCGCTCAATCACCCGGTCATGGCGCAGGGCATCAAGGGCCTGGACGGCTTCACCATCTGGGAGGAGACCGACCAGGGCACGGTGCGCCGCTTCGAGGCGTGCCAGTCGCCGGTGTGGGACACCGGCCTGGCGCTGGTCGCGCTGCGCGACGCCGGGTTCGCCGCCGACCACCCGCAGGTGGTCAAGGCCGCGGGCTGGCTGCTCGACGAGGAGATCCGCGAGACCGGCGACTGGGCGGTACGCCGCCCGAACCTCGAACCCGGGGGCTGGGCCTTCGAGTTCGCGAACGACTACTACCCCGACACCGACGACACCGCCGAGGTCGTCATGGCGCTGCGCTACGCGGAGCACCCCGACACGGACCGGATGCGCGACGTGCTCGCCCGCGCCGAGGTGTGGACCGCGGGCATGCGCAGCAAGGAAGGCGCGTGGGGCGCCTTCGACGCCGACAACACCAGCACGCTGCCGCTGAAGCTGCCGTTCTGCGACTTCGGCGCGGTCACCGACCCGCCGTCCGCGGACGTCACGGCGCACATCGTGGAGATGTTCGCCGAGTCCGGGCCCGAGTACCGCGACCAGGTCGTCGAGGGCGTCCGCTGGCTGCTGCGCAACCAGGAGGCGGACGGCTCGTGGTTCGGCCGCTGGGGTGCGAACTACATCTACGGCACCGGCGCGGTCGTGCCCGCCCTCGTGCTCGCCGGGGTCGACCCGCGGCACAGCGCGGTGCGGCGTGCGGTGCGCTGGCTGCACAGCATCCAGAACCCGGACGGCGGCTGGGGCGAGGACCTGCGCAGCTACGCCGACAAGGGCTGGTCGGGCCGTGGCGACTCGACCGCGTCGCAGACCGCGTGGGCGCTCCTGGCGCTGCTCGCGGCCGGTGAGCGCGGTGCCGGGGTGGAGCGCGGCGTCCGCTGGCTGGCGGAGCATCAGAACGACGAAGGCGGCTGGGACGAGCCGCAGTTCACCGGCACCGGGTTCCCCGGCGACTTCTACATCAAGTACCACATGTACCGCATCGTGTTCCCGGTCATGGCGCTCGGGCGGTACGTCGAGGCGACAGGAAAGCGGTGACGACACGGCGGTGATCCGCGACTACGTCATAGCGACGCCCATGCGCATCGAGTGGCTCGCGGTCCGCTCGACGCACCCGTTCGCGATGCGCACGGGCATGGGCGCGAAGGCCTCCCGCAGGGCGGCGCCGCGACTGGCCGGCGCCGAGGCCGTGGTGCTCGCCGGCTTCGCCGCGGGCATGGCGGACACCCGGCCGGGCGACATCGTGGTGGCGTCCGAGGTCCGGGCGCCCGACGGCACCCGGCACGCCTGCCCGGACGCCGAGCCGCTCGCCGCCGCCCTGCGCGGGCTGCTCGGCGCCTCGGCACGGGTGGTCGTCGGCCCCGTGCAGACCGTCGACAAGCTGGTCCGCCCCGCCGAGCGGGCGCGGCTGGCCGACGAGGGTGTCCTGGCCGCCGAGATGGAGGCGGCCTACGTGCTCGCGGAGGCGTGGCAGGCGCGCTGGGCGATGGTGCGCGTGGTCAGCGACGCGCCGGGGCACGAACTGGTCAGCCCGCGCATCGTGCCGAACGGGATCCGGGCGTACCGCACTCTCAAGGCCGCCGCACCGGCGCTGCACGGCTGGCTCGGCGAGGTCGCGGCCGAGCGGGCGCAGGGCGACGCGTCCGCAGGATCGGCCGGAGCGGCAGGCGGCGGCGCGGCGGCCGGTTCCGGGCCGGTGCCGACACCGGACGGCCCCGGCGAGGCAGACTTGGGCAAGGGACCCGGTACGGAGAGCGGACAGGACGGTGGCGATGACGTTCGACCTGGGTGAGACCCTCGCGGAGTACGAGGGGCGCGGCTTCGAGCTGACCGCCAAGCACCTCAATCCGCAGCTGCCGCGCGTCCTTCAGACGATCGGCTTCCACCGCGACTACGTGCGCGCCGAGGGCCCCTACCTCTACGACGACACCGGGGCGCGCTACCTGGACTTCCTGTCCGGGTTCGGCACGTACGGTGTCGGCCGGCACCACCCCGTGGTGCGCAAGGCGATGCAGGACGTGATCGCGCTCGACCTGCCGGACATCGTGCACTTCGCGACGCCGCCGCTGGCCGCCGCGCTCGCCGACCGGCTGCTGCGCACGACCCCGCACCTGGACCGCGTGTACTTCTGCAACAGCGGCACCGAAGCGGTCGAGGCGGCGCTGAAGTTCGCGCGCTTCGCGACCGGGCGCCGGCGGATCGTGTACGTCGACCACGCGTTCCACGGCCTGACCACCGGCTCGCTGTCGGTCAACGGCGCCAAGGAGTTCCGCAAGGGCTTCGAGCCGCTGCTGCCGGACGTGGCGATCACGCTGGGCGACCTGGACGCGCTGGAGCGCGAGCTCAAGCGCGGTGACGTGGCGGCGTTCATCGTCGAGCCGATCCAGGGCAAGGGCGTGCTGCTCCCGCCGCCCGGCTTCCTGGCGGCCGCGCAGAAGCTGCTGCGCCAGCACGGCGCGCTGCTGATCGCCGACGAGGTGCAGGTCGGCATGGGCCGCACCGGGAAGATGTGGGCGTATGAGTGGGAGGACGGCGTCGAGCCGGACATCGTCACCGTCGCCAAGGCGCTGTCCGGCGGCTATGTGCCGATCGGCGCGACGCTGACCAAGGACTGGATCTTCAAGAAGGTCTACTCGACGATGGACCGCGTCCTGGTCCACGACTGCACGTTCGGCGGCAACAACCAGGCGATGGCGGCCGGGTTGGCGACGCTGGCGGTGCTGGAGGACGAGGACCTGGTCGGCAACTGCGCGCGCATGGGCGACGCGTTCCAGGCGGCGCTGCGGCCGCTGCTCGACAAGTACGAGCTGTTCGCGGACGTGCGCGGCCGCGGCCTGATCGTCGGCCTGGAGTTCGGCAAGCCGCGCTCGCTGAAGCTGCGGGCGGGGTGGACGACGCTGCAGGCGGCGCGCACCGGGCTGTTCGCGCAGATGGTGGTCGTGCCGATGTTCCAGCGGCACCGCATGCTGACCCAGGTCGCGGGCGACCACATGGACGTCATCAAGCTGCTTCCGCCGTACGTGATCGGCCAGCAGGACGTCGACGACTTCACCGCCGGCTTCGTCGACGTGATGGACGACGCCCACAAGGGCACCGGCCTGATGTGGGACTTCGGTCGCACGCTGATCAAGCAGGCGCTCACCAAGTAACGGGACCGCGGTACGCGCGAGGGCGCCCCGGCCGGGACGGCGGGGGCGCCCTCGGACGTGCGGGGCCGGTCAGCGCTGTGGCGGCGTGTCGGCGACGTCCGCCGGGAACCGGGTCGGGCCCGGCGTGGGAAGTGTGGCCGGGTCCGCGGGCGGCGGCGGGTCGTACTGCGCCAGGATCGGTGCCCAGGCCGGACTCTTGAGGATGGACAGCGCCTGCTCGTCGGTCAGCGGGAAGGTGCTGCGGGTGGGCTTGCCGTTGTCGGACAGCTCGCCGTTGCCGTACGCGAGCTCGACCTTCGTCTTGCCGGAGACGTACGAGAAGCCCTTCCAAGCGATGCCCTTCTCAGGGAACGGCTTTTCGTAGGTGCTGAGCAGGGTCCCGTCCGGGGCGTTGCTGCAGCTGCTGTAATTGTTCTCGTTGGGCGTCGGCTTGCCGTCGACCAGGTGGCACAGGAAAAAGCGCTTGCCGGACATGTGGAAGACCACCTCGACCACGCCCTGCCCGGTGTCCCACGTGACGCTCGCGTACAGGCCGCCGTCGATGCTGGTGTTGGTCTTGACCTGCTTCGTTCCGCCGGGCAGCAGCTCCGCGATGATCGGGCCGAGCCGCTCGGCGAGCGGATTGGGCGCGACCGGCTGGGACGGAAGGTCGGGGTTCACACCGCCGAACCACCCGTCGATCCAGGACTGCGACGGAGACGCCGCCGGCCCGGCTTTCGCCGCCGGCCCCGGCTTCAGCTGGACGGCGCCGACGACGCCCGCCGCGATCAGCCCGACCGCCAGCGCCCCACCGGCCGCTTGGCCGAGCATCCGTCGCCGGGCCCGGCGACGTCCGCCCTCCGCGGCACGCGCGGCCAGTCCCGGGCGGGGCGGCGCCACCAACTCCTCGGCTTCCGCCTGCAGTCCGCTGCGGAACAGTTCCTCGGTCTCCACGCTGTGCGCTCCTATGTCCGTCGTTTCTCCGCCGCTCATCGCCGCGCCCCCGTCTCGAGCGCGCCGGCCAGCTCCGGCACGCGCTCGCGCAGCCTGGCCAGCGCGCGCATGGAGCCGGTCTTCACCGCGGACGCGCCCATGCCCAGCTGCCGCGCGGTCTCCTCGACGCTCAGGTCCTCCCAGTACCGCAGCACCAGCAGGGCGCGTTCGCGCGGTTCGAGGGTGTGCAGCGCCTCGACGAGGGTGAGCCGCAGCTCGGGGTCGCCCTGGACGGGCGCGGGGGTGCGGGCCAGCGCCTCCGCGTCTATCCCGGTCATCTCGGTGCTGCTCCTGCGGCGGCGCCGGTCCAGGAAGGCGTTGACGAGCACGCGCTTGGCATACGCCTCGGGGTGCTCCTGGCGTTCGATCTTCGGCCACGCGACGTAGACCTTCTCCAGGGCGGTCTGGGCGAGGTCCTCGGCGAGGTGCCAGTCGCCGCACAACAGGTACGCGGTGCGGCGCAGCGAGGCCTGGTTCGCCTCCGCGAACTCCGTGAACCCGACGCGTTCTCTGTGGAACCAGCCCATCCGTCTCCCCGCTCTCCCGGCGACCTTGCACAGTCTTGACGCATCGAACCGGCGATCCGGTCACACGCTTCCGGCGCCGTTCGTGACGGTCTTCGCGGGGGTCGGTGAAGGTATTGCGCAGGGTCGGGACAGGTTGCGTGACCAGGGCGTTCGCCGAATCAACCGATCGGTTGTCTGGACTAGTGTCCGTGCCATGGACGCCAGATGGCTGGAAAAGCGCATACGTATATGGCTCGTCGTCTTCGTGGTCGGGCTCGTGATCAGCGGCCTGACCGCCTTCCCGCTGGAGACTGAGACGGGCTGGCTCGTCGACCTGGTGCACCGCTTCTCGTGGCTGCCCGACCCGCTCGTCGACTGGATCGAGCGCACCCACGAAGGCGTCGTGGACACCAACGACAAGTACCCGTTCATGGCGTACGGCACGGACTGGCTGGCCTTCGCGCACCTGACCATCGCCGTGGCGTTCTGGGGCCCGTTCCGCGACCCGGTGCGCAACGTGTGGGTCGTCCAGTGGGGGCTGGTGGCCTGCGCCGCGATCATCCCGCTCGCGCTCATCTGCGGGCCGCTGCGCGGCATCCCGCTGTACTGGCGGTTCATCGACATGAGCTTCGGCGTCTTCGGCGCCCTGCCGTTGCTGGTGGTGCTGAAGTACATCCGCAAGCTGTCCGCGCTGCCCCTTCCCGCGGCGAATAGGTTGACAGAGTCAATCAACTAAGTAGAGTGAAACGCGTACCCGGAGGAGGCCTGCATCCCAGGCCTGACAAGGAGGTTCGCGCGTGCCAGGATTCCCGTCCGACGTCGGGGTCGTCGACCTGATGATCGGTTTCCCGAGCGCTCAGGCACGCAGCCACTACGACTTCCTCAAGCCCCAGCTGCGGGACGCGGAGAGCGCCGAGATGGAGTTCCCGGCCGAGTACATGTTCAAGGGCGTGCCGAACCAGCTGGCCGAGGACACCGACCCCGTCGCCGTCACGCTCGCCAAGATGGACGCGTGCGGCGTCGCGGTCGGCCTCGTGGGCATGAGCGAGACCGGCCTGCGCGCCGCCAAGGAGCACCCCGGCCGGTTCCGGCTCGGCCTCGAGGTCGACCCCAACGAGATCACCGCGACCGTGCGCCGCATCCGCGCCGCGCACGAGGAGCACCGCATCGCGGCCGTCACGACCTTCCCGGCCGGCTGCAACCCGCAGGTCCCGGTCAGCGACCGCAGGTACTACCCGATCTACCAGGCCTGCATCGACCTGGACATCCCGATCATCAGCAACGCCGGGATCCCCGGCCCGCGCGTCCCGGCCGCCTGCCAGGACGTCATGCACTTCGACCAGGTCTGCTACGACTTCCCCGAGCTGCGCATCGTGATGCGGCACGGCGCCGAGCCGTGGGAGGACCTGGCCGTCAAGCTCATGCTCAAGTGGCCCGGCCTGTACTACATGACCTCCGCGTTCGCCCCCAAGTACTACCCGAAGGCGATCGTCGACTACGCCAACACCCGCGGCGCCGACAAGATCATGTACGCCGGCTACTACCCGATGGGCCTGTCCCTCGAGCGCATCTTCCGCGAACTGCCCGACGTGCCGTTCAAGCCCGAGGTCTGGCCGAAGTTCCTGCGCGACAACGCCGCCCGCGTCTTCAACCTCGACGTGCCCGGCGCTCCCGCGCAGCCCGCAGCCGGCGAGGAGGCCGCGCGATGACCGACCGCTACACCGTGATCTCCGCCGACGGCCACGCCGGCGCCAACATGGAGACCTACCGCGAGTACCTCGACCCCGCCTGGCGCGACGAGTTCGACGCCTGGCGCGACAAGTACCGCAACCCCTTCCGCGACCTCCAGGCCGACGGCCGCACCCGCAACTGGGACGACGACCGGCGCATCGCCGAGATGGAGGCCGACGGCGTCGTCGCCGAGGTGGTCTTCCCCAACACCGTCCCGCCGTTCTTCCCCACCGGTCAGCTGGTCGCCCGCCCGCCGACAGAGCGCTCCTACGCGCGCCGCCTGGCCGGCATCCGCGCCCACAACCGCTGGCTCGCCGAATGGTGCGGCGGCCCCCACAGGCACCGCCGGGCCGGCCTCGCGCAGGTCTTCCTCAACGACGTCGACGACGCCGTCGCCGAGGCGAGATGGGCCAAGGAGCACGGCCTCGCCGGCATCCTCGTCCCCACCACCCCGCCCGACGCCGCCGGCATCACGCCCATCTACGCGCCCGAGTGGGACCGGCTGTGGGAGGTCTGCCAGGACCTCGACCTGACCGTCGTCAACCACGGCGGTTCCGGGTCGCCCGACTACGGCCCCTACCCGGCCGCCAAGTTCCTGTGGATCGCCGAGGCCGCGACGTTCTTCCGCCGCCCGCTCACCCACATGCTCGTCTCCGGCGCCTTCGAGCGGTTCCCGCGCCTGAAGTTCGTCATCACCGAGCAGGGCGCCTCGTGGATCCCGCCGCTGCTCGCCCAGCTCGACGGCTACCACGACCAGATGTCCTCCGGCCGCATCGGCGAGCTCAAGTACGGCGACGAGGACCGCCTGCCGCTGCGCCCCAGCGAGTACTTCGCGCGCAACGTGTGGGTCGGCGTCAGCTTCCCCAGCCCCGTCGAGGCCGAGGCGCGGCACGGCATCGGCGTCGACCGGTTCATGTGGGGCAGCGACTACCCGCACGACGAGGGCACCTACCCGTACACCGTCGCGTCGCTGCGCCGCTCCTT
The DNA here is from genome assembly GCF_029953285.1 of Yinghuangia seranimata. Lineage (GTDB taxonomy): Bacteria > Actinomycetota > Actinomycetes > Streptomycetales > Streptomycetaceae > Yinghuangia > Yinghuangia seranimata. The sequence goes on from NZ_JASAOI010000006.1 coordinate 94,590, forward strand.
CGCCGGCGTCGACCCCGCCGACCTGCGGCGCATGCTCGCTGGCAACGCCGCCGAGGTGTACGGCTTCGACCTGGACGTCCTCGACGGATACGCGGCCGCCTGCGGGCCGACCCTCGCCGAGGTCGCCACGCCGCTGGACGGCGTGCCCGCGGACAGCGCCAGCCCCGCCTTCACCCGGCCCTGATGCGCCCCCGACCCTTCCCCGGTCCCGTCCCCAGTAAGGAGCCCCGCATGTCAGGGAAGCGGTTCGCCGGACGCCGCGCGCTGGTCACCGGCGCCAGCCGCGGCATCGGCGCGGCGCTCGCCGAGCGCCTCGCCGCCGAGGGCGCCGACGTCGCCCTCACCGCCCGCAGCCTCGACCGGGCGGCCAAACTGCCCGGCACGCTCGCCGAGGTCGGCGCCCGGCTGGCCCGCTACGGCGGCAGGGTCGCGCTGATCGGCGCCGACCTCGCCGACGAGGCCGACCGCGACCGCGTCGTCCCCGAGGCCGAGGCCGGGCTCGGCGGCCCGGTCGACATCCTCGTCAACAACGCCGCGATGGGCGTCTACGCGCCGGTCGCCGACTACCCGCTGCGCCGCGCCCGGCTGCACTACGAGATCAACGTCATCGCGCCGCTGCACCTGGCGCAGGCGGCGCTCCCCGGCATGCGCGAGCGCGGCCAGGGCTGGATCGTCAACCTGTCCAGCGGCACCGCCCGGCCCTGGGCGGGCCCGCCCTTCACGCTCGGCGGCACGGGGACCGGCACCACCGTGTACGGATCGTCCAAGGCCGCCCTCAACCGGCTCACCAACGGCCTGGCCGCCGAGCTGTACGGCACCGGCGTCCGGGTCAACACCGTCGAACCGCGCGCCGCCGTCATGAGCGAGGGCGCCCAGGAGCTGGTCGGCCACATCGTGCGCCCCGACCAGGTGGAGTCCATGGAGGAGATGGTCGAGGGCGCGCTCGCGCTGTGCGACTGCCCGCCCGGGCGCACCGGCGGCGTCGAGGTCAGCCTGGCCCTGATCGCCGAGCTGGGACTGACCGTGCACGGCCTCGACGGCAGCCCTCGGGCAGTGTGACCAGGTCGTCCTGATCACATCCCCCAGGTTCATTGCAAAGTCAAACACCGATTGCATACGCTCCGCACATGTCGACGGATCAGCGCAACGAAGAGTTCATCGAGCCCAGCCCTGACGAGATCGTGGCCTTCACGAAAGAGCACGTGAAGGGCATGGAGGGCTCGGACGAGGACGAGTGGTGGAACGTCGCGGGGATGCTCCACGTCCTCATCCAGACGGTCGGCCGCAAGACCGGAAACGTCCACAAGGTCGCCCTCCCGTACTGGGAGGACAAGGACGGCAGCCGCGTCGTCGTCGCGTCCTTCGCCGGCGCCGAGAAGAACCCGTCGTGGTTCGTGAACCTCGCCGACAAGAAGGCCAACCCGACCGTGCTGGTGCGCGTCCAGGGCGGCACGTACTGGAGTGAGGCCGAGGTCCTCGACGGCGACGACTACGCCGCGACGTGGGCCGCGCTGATCGAGGACCGCGCCTACTACGCGAACTACCAGACGCGCTGCGAGCGCCGCATCCCGCTGGTGCGCCTCCCGGAGACGAACCGGGTCGCCACGCGGGGCTGATCTCCTGGGTAGTGTCGAAGCCGGGTCCGCCGCACGGCGGGCCCGGCTTCTGACGTGCACGACGTGAGGAGGCGCATGACGACGCGCTGGCTGGTGTTCGACTACGGCGAAGTGATCTGCCACCGCTCCACGGCCGTCCCGGCCATGGCCGCTTCGGTGGGCGCGCCGGTGGAGGCGTTCGACGCGGCCTACTGGGAACTGCGTGACGCCTACGACCGCGGCATGGCCGACGAGGAGTACTGGACGCGGGTCGGCGAACGCGCCGGGTTCACCGTCGACGCCGCCCGGTCCGCCGCGCTGACCGCCGCCGACGTCGCGGGCTGGCTCAACACCGTCCCCGAGTCCCTCGCGCTGCTCGACGACCTGACCGCGGCCGGCGTCCCGCTCGCGCTGCTCTCGAACGCGCCCGCCGCCCACGGCCGCGCCTTCGAAACCCAGCCGTGGGCCAAGTACTTCCGGCACCTGGTGATCTCGGCCGACCACCTCACCGCGAAGCCCGACCCGGAGATCTGGCGCGTCCTCACCGACCGCCTCGGCGCCGCCCCTGCGGACTGCGCCTTCATCGACGACCGCCCGACCAACATCGACGGCGCCCGCGCCGCAGGACTGTCCGGCCACGTGTGGACCGGACCGGACGTAGCCCGCGGCTGGCTGGCCGCGGAGGGGCTGCTCGGCTAGCTTGGCAGGCGGCGGGCGGTGAAGGTGTCGGTGAGGTACGGGACGTCCAACGGATCCGGGTGCCGGGCCAGTTCGGCCCGCACCCGGACCAGGAGGGCGTCCCGCTCCTCGGCCGGCATGGCGTTGACGTAGCTCAACGTGCTGAACCGCAGCGTCATCTGATCGTGCGTCAGGGTGTCGGACCAGGAGGTCGTGCGGCGCTCGGCCGGCGCGTACAGGCCGCTCGCGTCCAGGTCGGCGCGGAAGTCGCGGCCCACGTCGTACGGCATGTTGCGGGTCCAGCCGGCGACCTCGCTCAGCCGGGCCGCCTCCGGGAGCGACTCGTCGCGCTCGTTCCAGATCAGCCCCAGCGCACCGCCGGGACGCAGCACCCGGGCGATCTCGCGGAGCGCGACCGGCCCGTCGAACCAGTGGAACGCCTGAGCCACCACCACCGCGTCGAACGCGCCGTCGTCCGCCGGGATCTCCTCCGCGGTGCCCGCCAGCAGCGGGACGCCGGGCAGGCCTTCGGTGAACTCCGCCCGCATCGCGTCCGACGGCTCGACCGCGGTGACGTCGCAGTCCCACGCGACCAGGTGGCGCGACATCCGTCCGGTGCCGGCCGCAAGGTCGAGGACCCGCGCGCCGGGCCCGAGTCCGAGTGCCGCGTGGAGGTGGTCCAGCGCGACGCGCGGGTACTCGGGCCGCGCGCGGTGGTAGGTGTCGGCACCTGATCCGAAGCCCTTGCGGGCGAGTTCGCTCAGCTCCATGCGGCGCATGGTGCCACAGCCGGTTGGCATCCGCCTTACGGAATTACGGGGTGAGCACGACCTTCCCGGTCACCCGGCCGGTCTCGACCAGGTCGTGCGCCTTCGCGGCCTCCTCCAGCGGGAACACCGAGGCCACGTGCACCGCGAGCCGCCCCTCGTCGACCAGGGCGGCGATGCGCTCCAGGTCCGCGCCGGACGGCGCCACGCCGACGACGGCGAACCTGAGGCCGCGCGCCTCGGCCTCCTCGGTCGAGGTGCCCGGGTCGGCCAGGTACGCGGAGACCAGCACCCCGCCCGGGCGCAGCGTGTCGAGCGAACGGGCGCCGTACTCGCCGCCGATCAGGTCGAGGACGATGTCGATGTCCTTCGCGGACTCCACGAAGTCCACGGCCGTGTAGTCGATCGGCTCGTCCACGCCCACCCCGCGCAGGAACCCGTGCTTGTCGGCACGCGCGGTGCCCAGCACGTGCGCGCCGTGCGCCTTGGCGATCTGCACCGCCAGGTGCCCGACCCCGCCCGCCGCGGCGTGCACCAGCACCCGCTGACCGGCCGTCAGGCCCGCGATGTGGACCAGCGCCTGCCACGACGTCAGGGCCGACGAGGCCAACGCCGAGGCCTGCACGTGGTCCAGCGAGGCCGGCCGGCGCGCGAGGTTGTCCGCGGGCGCGGTCAGGTACTCGGCGTACGCCTGCCCGGGCTCCGGCATGCGCGGCATCCCGAACACCTCGTCGCCCACCGCGAACCGGTCGACGCCCGGGCCGAGTTCGACCACGGTGCCGGACACGTCCACGCCCAGGACGAACGGCGGCTCGCCGTACATGTGGTTCTGCCCGGACCGGATCTTCCAGTCCAGCGGGTTGACGCTCGCCGCGGCCACCTCGACGAGGACCTCGCCAGGCCCGGGCACCGGCCTTTCGCGTTCCACGAGTTCGAGCACCTCGGACCCGCCGAACCTCGTCTGGCTGATCGCGCGCATGGTGATGGCCACCGTCGTTCCTCCGCTGCCGTGGGGTGAGGGCTTGCGCCCAAGCCCTCAACGGCCGGACGGCCTCCGATCATCCCCGCGCGCCCCCGGGGTTCCGGCGCGGGTCAGTCGTCGGCGAGGAGCTTCTTCTGCACCTTGCCCATCGCGTTGCGCGGCAGCGTCTCCCGCAGCACGACCCGGCGCGGGCGCTTGTGCACCGACAGCGACTCCGCGACGAACGAGGCCAGTTCGGGGCCGGTCACGCCTTCGGCCACGACGTACGCGACGATCTCCTGCCCTAGGTCGTCGTGCGGGACGCCGACCACCGCCGCCTCGCGCACCCCCGGGTGGGCGAGCAGCGCCCCCTCCACCTCGCCCGCGCCGACCCGGTAACCGCCGCTCTTGATCAGGTCGGTGGAGGCGCGGCCGACGATGCGGTGCCAGCCGTCCGGGGCGATCACGGCGACGTCCCCGGTGCGGAACCAGCCGTCGGCGGTCAGCGATTCCGCGGTGGCGTCAGGGCGGTTCAGGTAGCCGCCGAACAACGTCGGCCCGGAGACCTGGAGTTCGCCGACCGTCTCGCCGTCGGCCGGCACGGGCGCGCCGTCCTCGCCGGCGAGGCGGGTGCGCACGCCGCGCACCGGCGTGCCGACCCAGCCGGGGCGCCGCTCGCCGTCCGCCCGCGCGCTGACCGTGATCAGCGTCTCCGTCATGCCGTACCGCTCGACCGGCGCGTGCCCGGTCAGCCCGCGCAGCCGGTCGAACACCGGCACCGGCAGCGGCGCGCTCCCGGACACCAGCAGCCGGGCGCCCGCCAACGCGCGCGCCGAGGCCGGGTCCTCGGTGACCCGCGACCACACCGTCGGCACGCCGAAGTAGAGCGAGCCGCCCGCCTTCGCGTACGCCCCCGGCGTCGGGCGCCCGGTGTGCACGACGCGCGAGCCGGTGCGCAGCGCCCCGAGCACGCCCAGCACGAGGCCGTGCACGTGGAACAACGGCAGGCCGTGCACGAGCACGTCGTCGGGCGTCCACGCCCACGCGTCGGCCAGCGCGTCCAGGTCGGCGGCCAGCGCGGCGTGCGGCAGCAGGACGCCCTTGGGGGCGCCGGTGGTGCCGCTCGTGTAGAGCACCAGCGCGGTGGCGTCGCCCGCCGGCTCTGCGTACGTGGTCGCGGAACGCGCGGACACGTCGACGGGGACGGCCGGCAGCGCGACGTCGTCCCACGCCCCGGCGCCGCCCGGTTCCAGGAGCAGCTCGGCGCCCGAGTCCGTGAAGATGTGCGCGCGCTCCATCGGCCCCGAGTCCGGCGGCACCGGCACCACGGGCACCCCGGAGACCAGGCCGGCCAGCACCGCGACCACCGTCTCCAGACTCGCCGTCGCGCGCACCGCGACCGACCGCGCCCCCGCGATCCGGTCGGCGAGCGCGGTCGCCGCGCCGAACAGCTCCGCGCGGGAGACCGCGACCCCGTCGACGACGACGGCGTCGGGCCGGTCGGGCAGTCCGGACGAGGCGGGGACCAGCGGTGCCACGGAAAACCTCCTGGCAGATCGGGGGCGCGTAGGGCGATGCTATGTGCCGCCGCCGGGACGCCCGCAGCGAGCCGCCGGGAGTGCCGCCGGGCCGCCAACCGGGCCGTCACCGCGGCCTGCGATCATGTCTGGCCCGGCCACCGAATCCGGCGGCGGGACAACGCCGTCGCACCGCGACGGCCGGAGGGGGAGCACGATGGCTCAGCGCACGACGCGGGCGTTTCGCATATCCGTGGTGGCCGTCACCTTGGCCGCGGCCCTGACCGCCTGCGGGCGCCTCGACAACCAACGCCACGCCTTCCCGGCCGACGTGGGCCGCACCCCGTCGGCGAGCGCGTCGGAGCCGTCCACGAGCCCCACCGACGCCACCCGCACCCCGGCCCCGACCGGAACCGGCACCCGCAAGCCCACCGCGGCGCCCGACCCGACCGGATCGCTGTCCACGTCGGACCTCGACGCGCTCTCGGGCGAGGAACTGCTGCGCCGGGCCAAGACGGCCGCGAAGACAGTGAAGACCGTGCACTACGTCTTCGAGATCACCCGCTCCGGCCAGCGCTCGAAGCTGTCCTTCGACGTCGACCGCGACGCGGGCACCTTCGACGGCACCGTGGAGTCCGACGGCGCGGTGGTCGCCCTCCGCAAGGTGGGCGCCGAGATCTGGATGAAGGGGGACCGCGACTTCTGGCGGAACTCCGCTCGCGTGCCGTCCGACGTCGCGGCCAAGGCCGCAGGCAAGTACGTCCTCGTGCCCGAGGACAACCCCGGCTACGAACGCCTGGCCGCGGTCGCCGTCTACGGCGACCTCGGAGGCGTGCTCTCCATGTTCACGCCCAAGGGCCACGGCGCGACCACGACGCTCGACGGGAACCGCGTGGTGGCGGTGCAGTGCGAGTCCGGAGTCGCGGCGAAACGCGAACAGGACACGGTCTACCTGCGCGCGGACGGCCCCCTCCTCCTCACCCGCGTCGACGCCGCCGACCTCGGCTACTTCGCCTACTCGGCCTTCAACACCCCCTTCCACATCACCGCCCCGCCCGCGGCCCAGGTCGTCGACCTCGCCGAACTGGGAGCCACGAAGATCCCCCTCCCCGGCGTCTGACCGCTGTCCTTGACCACGCTGGGACCGCAGGCGAGCAGCGCGAACGGAACAAAAGCGGCGCTCCGTTCCGGTCCGCTGGCGTGCCGGCCCAGGCGCGCCGTCCCGACGATCCGGGCCGCAGCCTCCCGTCCCGTCAGCCTCGCCGCCCGCCCATCGCCGTGGCCAACCTTGCAAGATCCTCCCTGCGTTCGTCAGGGCGGCGGGCCGGGCAGCTGGTGCACATCGGTTGGCCCGGCGCGCGGTAGAGGAGGCAGCAGGAGGCGCGGCGTACGAAGCGGGCGCCGTTGACGTCGACGAACCTCGGGGGCGGCGGGCGTTCGCCGGTGGCCCGGCCCGCGGCGGCGATCAGGGGGGCGGCGAGGGCCGTGGCCTGGGTGGGTTCGCCGATCGTGGTGCCGGCTCGCAGCAGGGCACCGGAGACGGAGTCGACGGCGATCGCCCAGGCGGCGCGCGGGCGGACCGGGGCGACTTCGGCGAGCGCGCCTACGTAGGACTGGACGGCCTCGCCGAGGGCGGCGCCGAGCGACTCCGGCGTGTTTCCCACGACGTCGGACGACCGGGCTCCCGACGGGAGTCCGTCGCGGCGCAGGTGGAGTGTGGTCGCGGCGGGGCGCGGGTCGACGGCCCAGCGGGTGACGGCGAGGGTGGCCAGGGCCGGGGTGAGCAGAACCGTGCTCGCGGAGTACCACCACAGCACGGCCGCGACGCGCGGGTCCGCGGTGCGGTAGCGGCGGGCGGACTCGGCGACGCGGGCGGTGAGCCACGCGGGGTCGAGCACGGACGTCGCGGGGAGCACCGCGTCGCCGGGGGAGGGGAGGAGGCTCGCCCGGTATTCGGGGCACCAGTCGGTGAGCGCCTCCTGCACCTGGTCGGCGGCGGGCGGGGTCGTGCTTACGGTCATGATCAATCCAATAGATCGTCAAAACGTACAAGCTGATGTTTCGCGGCCTGGAGACTGTGCACCGAAGTATGCCCATCCTGAGGTGGGCGATCAGTCAGTCCACGGGGGACACAAGGGGAGGGTTTCGGCGATGGCGGTTGTGCTCGCGCAGGGCGCGAAGGTGACGCTGGGCAAGGACGGCGAGGAGCTCCACCGGGTCCGCATGGGCCTCGGATGGGACCCGGTCAAGCACGCCGGTCTGCGTCCCGGCCTGCAGGCCCTGACCGGTGTCGACCTCGACGCCGCGTGCCTGCTCTTCGACGCCGACCACCACCTGGTCGACGCCGTGTGGGCGCGTCAGCTCAAGTCCAAGGACGGCTCCGTCACCCACACCGGTGACGACGTGACCGGCCACGGCCCGGGTGACGACGAGGCGATCATTGTCGACCTCGCGTCCCTGCCGTCGCGCGTGACGGCGCTGGTGTTCACCGCCAGCTCGTTCTCGGGCGCGGACTTCTCGAAGATCGCGTCGGCCTACTGCCGGCTGCTCGACGACCACACGCAGGCCGAGCTCGCGCGTTACGAGGTGACCCCGTCGGGCACCCACAACGCGAAGGTCTTCGCGAAGGTCGTGCGGGACGCCGACGGCTGGACGATGACCGCGATCGGCGCGCCCGCCGTCGCCCACACCATCAACGACCTGGTGCCCGCGATCGCGCCGCACCTCTGATCCCGTCCTCCCAGCGGGCTCCGCGTCCGCCCGGAGAACACGGTGACCACCCGTCCGGTCGGATGATCCGACCGCGCGGGCACGGTCCGTCAGCGAACCCCGCCGTTCGCTGACGGACCGTCACAACACTGATCAACTCCGACATATGCCTGTAACGTGCGCGCCGTACCCTGCGAAAATGGGCAGCGGCAGTGCTGGTGCGACGCGCGCGGTCACGGTCGGGGTCGAGGAGGAGTTCCACCTCGTCGGGCTCGACACCCGGCATTTGGTGCCGGGCGCCCGTGAAGTCCTGGAGCGGCTGCCCCGCCGGGGGTTCACCGCCGAACTGCAGCAGTCCGTCGTCGAGACCAACAGCCGCCCGTGCGGCGCGCTCGCCGAGCTCCGCGAGGACCTCGTCCGCTCGCGGCGCGAACTCGCCGACGCCGCCGAACGCTCCGGGCTCGGCATCGTCGCGGCCGGCACCGTCCCGCTCGCGTGCGTCGACGAGATCTCCGTGACCCCCGACGCCCGCTACCTGCACATGGTGGACGCCTACCAGCGCGTCGCGCACGAGCAACTGATCTGCGGCGCCCAGGTGCACGTAGGCGTCGAGGACCGCGACCTCGCCGTCGCCGCGCTGCCGTGGCTGGCGCCGTGGCTGCCCGTGCTGCTCGCGGTCTCCGCCAGCTCCCCGTACTGGCTCGGCGAGGACACCGGCTACGCGAGCTGGCGCACCAGCGTGTGGCAGCGCTGGCCCACCACCGGCCCGGCCGGGACGTTCGCCTCCGCCGCCGAGTACGACGAGATGGTCGACGGGCTGCTGCGCTCCGGCGTGATCAGCGACCCGGGCATGGTCTATTACGACGTCCGCCCGTCGCGGCACGTGCCCACGCTCGAACTGCGCATCACCGACGCCTGCCCCGACGTCGACGACGTGCTGCTCATCGCCGGGCTGTTCCGCGCCCTGGTGGTGCGCGGCTGCGAGCACGCCGCGCGTGGCGACCGCCCCCCGCTCATGCGCGACGAATGGCTGCGCGCCGCCACCTGGCGCGCCGCCCGTTCCGGCCTCGAGGGCGAACTCGTCGACCCGGTGGGGCTGTCCGCCGCCCCCGCGCGCGAGGTCATGCAGGCCCTGCTCGAGACCGCGCGGCCCTACCTGGAGGACCTCGGCGACTGGGACGAGGTGAGCGGCGCCGCGCACGCCGTGCTGCGCCAGGGCAGTTCGGCCGCGCGGCAACGCGCCGCCGTCGCCCGCGGCGGCTCGCTCGCCGACGCCGTCGACCTCGTGGTCGGCCAGACCCGCACCAGTCCTGTCGGGCCGCTCGGCGGCACCGTCCCCGCACAGCGCACCCCCGGATTGTTCGAGGGCTACCAGGCCGGGTGCGACGAGGCGCTCACCCCAGACGGCCGGGTCCGGCCCGCGTACGCCGCCCCGGTCGCGGCGCTGACCCGGCTCGGCGCGGCCCGGCTGCGGGTGCGGGCCCGCGCCCGCGACGACCTCCAGCGCGTCGAAGGCGCGTTGTTTCGGCCCGAAGGCGCCGACGACCCGCGGCTGTTCCCCTACGACCTGCTCCCGCGCGTGGTCGATGGCGCGGACTGGGCGCACCTGCGCGGCGGGCTCGCCCAACGGGTCGCCGCGTTAGAGGCGTTCCTCCATGACGTGCACGGCGAACGCCTCGCGGTACGCGACCGCGTCGTGCCGGCATGGGTCGTCGAGGACGCGCCCGGCCTGCGGGACACCGGCGCGCGTGTCCCGCCCGACACCGTCCGCATCACCGTCGCGGGCATCGACCTGGTGCGGGACGCCTCCGGCCGCTGGCTGGTGCTGGAGGACAACCTGCGCATGCCCTCCGGCATCGCCTACGCGCTCACCGCGCGCCGACTCGCTTCCGTCGTCCTCCCCGAACTGGTGCCCGGCGCACCGATACTGACGTCGGATCAGGTCCCGTCGCTGGTGCGGAGCGCCCTGGTCGGCGCCGCCCCGCGCCGCGCCGAGCGCGACCCGGTCGTGGCCCTCCTCAGCGCCGGACCGGACAGCCCGACCTGGTTCGAACACCGGCTGCTCGCCGACGAGATGGGCGTCCCGGTGGTCACGCCCGGCGAACTGCGCATCGTCGACGACCGCGTGGTGGTGATGGGCGGCCGCTACGGCGCGTACCCCGTCGACGTGCTGTACCGCAGGGTCGACGAGGACACCCTCGTCACCGCCCCCGGTGCCGACGGCCGGCCGCTCGGCCCCGGCCTGCTCGACGCCGTGCGCGCCGGCCGTGTCGCGATCGCCAACGCGCTCGGCAACGGCGTCGCCGACGACAAGACGCTCTACGCGTTCGTGCCGCGCCTGATCGAGTACTACCTCGGCGAACGCCCGCTGCTCCCGTCCGTGCGCACCTACCTGTGCGGCGACCCCGACGAGTGCGCCTACGTGCTCGACCACACCGACGAGCTGGTGGTGAAGCCCGTCGACGGCTACGGAGGCGACGGCGTCCTGATCGGCCCCGACGCGACCGAGGAGGAGCTCAAGCAGGCCCGCGCCGACATCGCCGCCGACCCGCGCCGCTGGGTCGCGCAGGAAACGGTCCCGCTGTCGACCCACCCGACCTTCACCGGCGAACGCTTCGAACCCCGCGCTGTCGACCTGCGCGCCTTCGTCTGCCAGTCCGGCGGCGCGACCGTCCTCCCCGTGGCCCTGACCCGCTCGGCCCCGCGCCGCAGCCTCCTCGTCCACGCCCTCCGCGGCGGCGGCGCGAAGGACACCTGGATCATGCGCTGAGACAGTGGAGGAGAGGCGACACCCGCGTGGCCCCGCGCCGTCCGACCGAGCGCCGCGCGTGCCGGCCCACCGTCTGTGTGTTCACACCAGGGCGGTTTCTTCCGGTTCATCCCGGTTAGCCGACCTGAGACCAAGTTCACACACGCGTTCGGGCTTCGTGCGAGAACAGTGTTCCCGCTGGTCAGGCGTGTTGTTCCGCAGTCACGCACGGTGCCCGGCATATGGACCTGACCTGCGGGGGACCAGTACCCGTGTCCTATGGTTCGGGCATTCCGACCGGAGTCCCCGGGCGACCGGGCAAGGAGGGTAGCTCGTGATCCGCAAGTTGCTGGTGGCCAACCGCGGCGAGATCGCCGTACGGGCGCTGCGTGCCGCAACCGAGCTGGACATCACCACCGTGGCGGTCTACGCGTACGAGGACCGCCACTCACTCCACCGGCAGAAAGCCGACGAGAGCTACGAGATCGGCGAACGCGGCCACCCGCTGCGCGCCTACCTGGACGTCGACACCATCGTCAACGCCGCCATCGCGTGCGGCGCGGACGCCATCTACCCGGGCTACGGATTCCTGTCCGAGAACCCGCTGCTCGCCGAGGCCTGCGAGGCCAACGGCATCCAGTTCGTCGGCCCCAACGCCGAGGTGCTGTCGCTCGCCGGCAACAAGGTCCGTGCGCTGGAGGCCGCCAAGAGCGCCGGCCTGCCGACGCTCCGCACGGCCGACCCGAACGACGACATCGAGGTCCTGCTCGCCGCCGCCGACGAGATCGGCTTCCCGATCTTCGTCAAGGCCGCGGCCGGCGGTGGCGGCCGCGGCCTGCGCCGCGTCGACCGCCGCGAGGACCTGCGCGCCGCGATCGAGACCGCGATGCGCGAGGCGCAGACCGCGTTCGGCGACCCGACCGTGTTCCTCGAAGAGGCCGTGATCCGCCCTCGGCACATCGAGGTGCAGGTGCTCGCCGACGCCGACGGCAACGTCGTGCACCTCTACGAGCGCGACTGCTCCGTGCAGCGCCGCCACCAGAAGGTCGTCGAGATCGCCCCGGCGCCGCACCTGGACCCCGACATCCGCGCGCGCATGTGCGCGGACGCGGTGCGCTTCGCCGAGACCATCGGCTACCGCAACGCCGGCACCGTCGAGTTCCTCCTCGACGAGCGCGGCCGCTACGTGTTCATCGAGATGAACCCGCGCATCCAGGTCGAGCACACGGTCACCGAAGAGGTCACCGGCATCGACCTCGTGCAGTCGCAGCTGCGCATCGCGTCCGGCGCGACGTTCACCGAGCTCGGCCTCGCGCAGGAGAACATCCGCGTGCAGGGCGCCGCCCTGCAGTGCCGCATCACAACCGAGGACCCGGCGCACGAGTTCCGCCCCGACACCGGCACGGTCTCCGCGTACCGTTCGCCGGGCGGCGCGGGCGTGCGCCTGGACGGCGGCACCTTCACCGGCGCCGAGGTCCTCCCGTACTTCGACTCGATGCTGGTCAAGCTGACCTGCCGTGGGCGGACGTTCGGCGACGCGGTGGCCCGCGCGCGGCGCGCCGTCGCGGAGTTCCGCATCCGCGGCGTGGCCACCAACATCCCGTTCCTCCAGGCCGTCCTGGACGACGGGGAGTTCCGCGACGGCCGGGTCACCACGTCCTTCATCGAGGACCGCCCCGACCTGCTGCGCGCCCGCGCCGGCGCCGACCGCGGCACGCGCCTGCTGGCGTACCTCGCGGACGTGACGGTCAACCGGCCGCACGGGCCCGCGCCCGTGCTCGCCGTCCCGCGCGCCAAGCTGCCCGAACTCCCGGGGGGCGCGGCACCGTCCGGCAGTCGGCAGAAGCTCCTCGAGCTCGGCGCGAAGGGCTTCGCGGAGGCGCTGCGCGCGCAGAACGCGCTCGCGGTGACCGACACGACCTTCCGCGACGCGCACCAGTCGCTGCTCGCGACACGTGTCCGCACGTTCGACCTCGCGGCGGCCGCGCCGCACGTCGCGCGGCTCACCCCGGAGCTGCTGAGCGTCGAGGCGTGGGGCGGCGCGACGTACGACGTGGCGCTGCGCTTCCTCACCGAGGACCCGTGGGAGCGGCTGGCCACGCTGCGCGAGGCGATGCCGAACCTCAACCTGCAGATGCTGCTGCGCGGCCGCAACACCGTCGGGTACACGCCGTACCCGGACAAGGTGTGCGTGAAGTTCGTGGAGGAGGCGGCCCGCACGGGCATCGACGTCTTCCGCATCTTCGACGCGCTCAACGACATCGAGGCGATGCGCCCGGCGATCGAGGCGACGCTCGGCACGCACGCGATCGCCGAGGGCACGCTCTGCTACACGGGCGACCTGTCGAACCCGAACGAGACGCTCTACACGCTCGACTACTACCTGAAGCTCGCCGAGAAGCTGGTCGAGGCCGGCGTGCACGTGCTGTGCGTCAAGGACATGGCGGGCCTGCTGCGCGCGCCGGCCGCCCGGACGCTGGTCACCGCGCTGCGCGAGAACTTCGACCTGCCGGTCCACCTGCACACCCACGACACCGCGGGCGGCCAGCTGGCCACCTACCTCGCGGCGATCGAGGCGGGCGTGGACGCGATCGACGGCGCGTCGGCGGCTCTGGCGGGCACCACCAGCCAGCCGCCGCTGTCGGCGATCGTCGCGGCGACCGACCACACCGAGCGGGCCACCGGCCTGTCGCTGGACGCGCTGTGCGACCTGGAGCCGTACTGGGCCGCGGTCCGCGAGGTGTACGCGCCGTTCGAGTCGGGCCTCCCGGCGCCGACCGGCCGCGTGTACCGGCACGAGATCCCGGGCGGCCAGCTGTCGAACCTGCGGCAGCAGGCGATCGCGCTCGGCCTCGGGCACAAGTTCGAGGAGATCGAGGACGCGTACGCCGCGGCGAACGACATCCTCGGCAACATCGTCAAGGTCACCCCGTCCTCGAAGGTGGTCGGCGACCTGGCGCTGCACCTGAGCGCGGTCGGCGCCGACCCGGCGAAGTTCGAGGACGACCCGGCGTCGTTCGACATCCCGGACAGCGTCATCGGCTTCCTGCAGGGCGAGCTGGGCACCCCGCCCGGCGGCTGGCCCGAGCCGTTCCGCACCCGCGCGCTGGCCGGGCGCAACACCACGGTGTCGCGCACCGTCGCGCTCACCGCGGAGCAGGACGCCGCGCTGGACGGCGAGGACGTGCGGGCGACCCTGAACCGCCTGCTGTTCCCGGGCCCGGCGCGCGACTTCGAGGAGGCCCGCCGGCTGTACGGCGATGTCTCGGTGGTGCCGACCCCGGCGTTCCTGCACGGGCTCAAGCCGGGTGAGGAGCTGACGGTCGAGCTGTCCGCGGGCGTCGCGCTGTACCTCGCGGTCGAGGCGATCGGCGAGGCGGACGAGCGCGGCTACCGCACGGTGTACTGCCGCATGAACGGGCAGCCGCGCGTGCTGTCGGTGCGCGACCGCTCGGTCAAGCCGGCCCGTCCGGAGAGCGAGCGGGCCAACCCGGACAACCCGAACCACGTCGCCGCGCCGTTCTCGGGCGTCGTCACGCTGCAGGTCGGCGTCGGCGACCAGGTCGAGGTCGGCCAGACGGTCGCCACGATCGAGGCGATGAAGATGGAGGCCTCGATCACGGCGTCGTCGGCCGGCACCGTCGAGCGGCTGGCGATCGACACGGTGGCGTCGGTGGAGGCCGGCGACCTGCTCGTGGTCGTCTCCTGACGGACCTGACGGACCTGACGGACCTGCCCGGCGTCGCCCGGGCGCACGGCACGACAACTGAATGACCGGACGCGACCGAAAGGTTGCGACCCTGTGAGGAATCTCGCCGCGCGGGGGCGTTTTGACGGTCGGAGCTTGTTCGCTCCGGCCCGAAAGCGCCCCCGCGCGGCGTTGTCGTTGGGCCGAACGGACGGCGTCTCATCAGTTTTTCCGATGCTTTCTGCGCGCGTTAACGCCGGTAGCGCCCGGTTTTGTGGTGTTTTGGATGCTTCCGTAACCCGTCGGGCCTCTTGCCCTTGCGTGTCCCGCGTCACAGACTCGGTTTCCGCTCGGGGTTTCGGTGTCCGTCCGTCCGGTTTGGGAGACCTGTATGGCTGTGCGCCTCACCGACGCCGACCCCGGCGTCGACCCTTCCGCCGATCCCGTGGATCCGGACGCGAAGCCGGTCCCGGGCGCGGCGGACGAACCCCCTGCCGAATCCCCTGCTGAATCGGGGACCCTCAACATCGACGAGCTGCTGGCCTACCCGCAGCTGCTCAACCACCTGCCCACCCCGCTCGCCCGAGAGGCCGGCGACGGCCTGCTCGCCCGGCTCGCGACCCTCGAACCGGGGACCGCGCAGCACAGCTACGTGCGCGGCCTGCTCGTCGAGCTCAACCTCCCGATGGTGCGGCACGCCGCAGGCCGCTACCGGCGCCGCGGCGAGCCGGTCGAGGACATCGTGCAGGTCGGCACGATCGGCCTGATCAAGGCGATCGACCGGTACGAGGCGGAGCGCGGAAGCAGCTTCATGGCCTACGCGATGCCGACGATCATCGGAGAGATCAAACGTTTCTTCAGAGACACCTCGTGGTCCGTGCGGGTCCCGCGCCGGCTCCGCGAACTGCGCACCGAGCTGCTGCGCGCCACCGACGAGCTCACCGCGACGCTCGGCCGCACCCCGACGCCCCGCGAGCTGGCCGAGCGGATCGGCATCAGCGAGGAGGAGGTCGTCGAGGGCCTGGACGCGTGCACCGTCTACACCGCGACGTCCCTGGACGAGACCGCGTACGGCGACGCCGAGGGCCAGGAGACCGTCGGCGACCGGCTCGGCGCCGAGGACCACGAGCTCGACCTCGTCGAGTACCGCGAGGCCCTCCGCCCGCTGCTCGCCGAACTACCCGGGCGCGAGCGGGCCATCCTGGTCATGCGGTTCTACGGCAATCTGACCCAGGCGCAGATCGGCGAGCGGGTCGGCATCTCCCAGATGCACGTCTCGCGGCTGCTGGCCCGCACACTGGCGTCGCTGCGGGAGCGGCTCATGGTCGCGGGCTGAGCTTCTCGGCGGGCGCGGGCCGCGGCGCGGGCGCGGCCGCCTCCGCGCGCTCCGGCGCGCGCGTCGGGATGAGCAGCGTGACCAGGCACGCGGAGACGGCGGCGGCGAAGCCGACCCACAGCGTCGTCTTGAAGCCGTCGAGGGACGGGATGCTGGCGGGCCCGAGCTTCATCGTCAGGTTCGCCAGGATCATGCTGACCACGGCCGCCGAGGTGGACGTGCCGATCGACCGCATCAGGGTGTTGAGCCCGGTCGCCGCGCCGGTCTGCGCCAGCGGCACGGCCTGCATGATGAGCGCGGGCATCGCCGAGTAGGCGAGCGCGCAGCCGGCGGACGTGACGGACGTCGCGACGATGATCTTCCAGACGGCGTCGAGCATGCCGAGCGAGAGCAGGTAGCCGCCCGCGGTCACGGCGCTGCCGACCAGCAGCGACACCTTCGGGCCCTTGGCCGCGGACAGCTTCGCCGACAGCGGCGAGACCAGCATCATCACGAGGCCACCGGGCGCCATGACCAGGCCCGCGACCACCATCGACTTGCCGAGGCCGAAGCCGCTGACCTCGGGCAGCATCAGGACCTGCGGGAAGACCAGCGACTGCGCGTACATCGCGAAGCCGATGACGATCGACGCCAGGTTGGTGAACAGCACCTGCGGCCGCGCGCTGACCCGCAGGTCCACCAGCGGCGCGGCGGTGCGCAGCTCGACCAGCCCCCACAGCGGCAGCACCACGAGCGCGGCGGCGAACAGGCCGAGCGTGGTGCCGCTGCCCCAGCCCCAGTCGGCGCCCTTCGAGATCGCGAGCAGCAGCGCGACCAGCCCGGCGGCCAGGCCGACCGTGCCGAGGGCGTCGAAGCGGGCGGGCGTGCGCACCGGCGACTCGGGGACGAGCAGCAGCACCAGCGCGATGTCGAACGCGCCGAGCGCCGCGGCGCCCCAGAAGAGCATGTGCCAGTCGGCGTTCTGCGCGACCAGCGCGGCGACCGGCAGGCCGATGGCGCCGCCGATGCCGAGCGTCGCGCTCATCAGGGCGACGGACGGGCCGAGCCGCGCGGGCGGCAGCTCGTCGCGCATCAGGCTCATGCCGAGCGCGATGACGCCGAACGACGCGCCCTGGAGCACGCGTCCCGCGATCATCGGCAGGATCGAGTCGCTGAGCGCGCAGACGACCGAGCCGGTGGTCAGCAGCGCCAGGCAGAGCGCGAGCACGCGGCGCTTGCCGTACATGTCGCCGAGCCGGCCCATCACCGGGGTGAACACGGCGCCGGACAGCAGCGTGGCGGTCACCACCCACGAGGCGTTGGACGCGGAGGTGTGGAGCAGCTTCGGGAGCTCGGTGAGCAGCGGCACGACGAGCGTCTGCATGAGCGAGACGACGATGCCGCAGAACGCGAGGACCGTGACGACGATCCCGCCGCGGGCGCGGTCGTGTTCCGCGCCGTGGGGTGCGGCGGTGGGCGGTGCGGCGGTCATCTGGCCTCCGTGGCTGTGCCCGTGGGGGGCGGGCGGCGATCTGTATGCACGATACACACAATGTGTATCGTGCATACTCGGGACCCCGGAAAGTCCGCTGTGACGCTCGCCTCCGCACCGCGCCGGCACGGGCCCTGGATAGGTTGGGGGCGCGCCGGAACCCGGCCCGGGGGACGCGCGTTGGCGCAGCAGAGGGCGGCCCGCAGGGCACCGACGAGGGAGGACCCGTGCCGAATCACGCGCCGGACGACGTGCTGGCCCACATCGAGCGCGAATGCATGGTCCTGGCCCGGCACCAGGTGATGGTCAACCGCAACGTCGAGGGCCGGCCGCTGGAACGCTCGGCCTACCTCCTCATCAGCCGCCTCGAGGCCGAGGGGCCGATGTCCATCGGGCAGCTCGCCGACGCGTTCATGCTCGACACCTCCACCGTCAACCGCCAGGTCGCGGCCCTGCTCCGCGGCGGCCTCGCCGAACGCATCGTCGACCCCGACGGCGGCCTCGCCCGCAAACTCCGCGCGACCGAGGAGGGCCGCCGCCGGCTGGCCGCCGACCGCGAGCGCCACCGGCGCGGCCTGGAACGCGTCCTGGCCGACTGGGACGAGCCGGAGCGCCGCGAACTGCTCGACGTCCTCACCCGGTTCAACCGCTCGATCGAGGACCTCCAGGGGAACGCCTGGCCGCGGCCCGACCTGGCGACGGGGGCCGGGTCGCGCGACTGAGCGCCTCCCGTCGTGCGCGTCCACGCAAAGACCGCGCCTTCCGGTTCGGGGGTCCGGGAGGCGCGGTCGGCTTGTGCGGTTGTCCCGCCCGTGCCGCGTGGGTGCGGCTGACGGGCGGTCAGCGGTGGCTCGGGACCGAGTGGTTCGGGGCCCGGTGGTTCGCGACGACGGCGGCCCAGCGGTCGGCGAGCGCGCCCCAGGCCGCGCGCAGCTGTGGCTCGGCCGCGGCGATCTCGGCGATCATGCGGTCCGGGTCGATGCCCAGCTCGGGGAGGCGGCCCGCGTCGTGGCCGGCCCAGTCGCGGGCGGCGTCCGCCAGCACCTCGGGGTGGAACTGCACGGCCCACACCGCGCTGCCCATGCGGAACGCCTGGTAGGCGCACCGCGGGCTCGTCATCAGCGGCACCGCCTCGTCGGGCAGTGCGTCGACCTCCTCCCAGTGCCACTGCACGGCGGGTGCCGCGGCGGAGTCCGCGAGAGGGGCGAACAGCGGGTCTGCGGAAGCCTGGTGAAGGGGCGTCACCGGGACCAGCCCGACCTCGGGCAGCGGCGCGTGGCGGACGGAGCCACCGCACGCGACGGCGAGCAACTCGGCGCCCAGGCAGATGCCGAACGTGGGCAGGTCGGCCGCCACCGCGGCGCGCAGCAGGGCTCGGGTGTGCGGCAGCCACCGCGCGGTGCCGTCGTCGTACGGACCGGGCGAACCGCCCAGCACCAACAGGCCCGCGTAGCCGTCGAGATCGTCGGGCAGGGGGTCGCCGGCCCAGGGGCGGCGGACGTCGAGGCGCACCCCGGCGGCCTCGACCCGGGCGCCGAACAGGCCTGGCCCTGTGCCGTCTTCGTGCTCGACGGTGAGGACCGTGGGGGTGTCGTGCGTCGTGCTCACAGCCGTCCCGCCTCGATGATCCGGCGCAGGAACGCGCGTGTGCGCTCCTCCTTCGGGTCGCCGAAGATCTGCTCCGGCGGCCCTTCCTCCAAGAGCACGCCCTGGTGCAGGAAGCACACCTTGCTCGACACCTCGCGGGCGAAGCCCATTTCGTGCGTGGCGAGCAGCATGGTCATCCCGTCGTCCGCCAACTCGCGGACGATGTTGAGCACTTCGGCGACCAGCTCGGGGTCGAGCGCCGAGGTGATCTCGTCCAGCAGCAGCGCCTGCGGCTCCATGGCGAGCGCCCGGACGATCGCGACGCGCTGCTGCTGACCGCCGGAGAGCCGGTCGGGGTGCGCGCCCGCCTTGTCCGCGAGCCCGACGCGGGACAGCAGCGCCATCGCCTTCTCCTCGGCGGCGGCCTTCGGCACGCCGCCGATCTTCACGGGCGCCAGGCACACGTTCTTGAGCACCGACATGTGGGGGAACAGGTTGAAGCTCTGGAACACCATGCCCACGTCGCGGCGCAGCCGGTTGACGTCGGTGCCCGGCCCGGAGACCGGGTCGCCGTCCAGGCGGATCTCGCCGCCGTCGATGTCCTCCAGCGCGTTGACGCAGCGCAGCAGCGTCGACTTGCCGCTGCCGGACGCGCCGATGAGCGTCACGACCTGGTGGCGTTCGACGGACAGGTCGATGCCCTTGAGGACCTCGTGGGGCCCGTAGTTCTTGCGTACCGCGTCGATCTCCAGGAACGGCATGGCGGTCAGGCCCCCTTGGCGCGGGCACGCGCGTCGCGTGCGACGAGGTGGTCGACGAGCCTGGCCTGAGGGATCGTCATGACGATGAACAGCACGGCGACGACGGTCACCGACGAGAGGTTGAAGTGGTTCGCCGCGAAGATCTTCGACTGGTTGAACGCGTCGATCGTGCCGATCACGTTCACCAGCGCGGTGTCCTTCTGCAGGCTGATGAAGTCGTTGAGCAGCGGCGGGACGACCCGGCGCCCGGCCTGGGGGACCACCACGTAGCGCAGCGTCGCCCCGTGCGACAGGCCGAGCGAGCGTGCGGCGGCGGTCTGCCCGGCGTGCACGCCGTCGATGCCCGCGCGGTAGACCTCGGCGACGTACGCGCCGTAGGTCAGGGTGAGCGCGATGATCGCGAACCAGGTCGGCGACAGGTCGCTCAGCACCGGCACTTCGGCGAGCGGCAGTCCGAAGCCGACCAGGTAGATGATGATGATCGCGGGGACGGCGCGGAACAGGTCGATGTACGCGACCGCGAGCAGCCGCAGCGGACGCCCCGCCCGGCCCGGCGCGAGCCTGGCCAGCGCCAGCGCCAACCCCCAGACCATCACCAGGACCTGGGCGACCACGGCGATGAAGAGGTTGGTGCCGAGCGCGTTGGTGATGTCGGCGAAGCTCAGCGACATCACGTGCCCGTCGAGGAACGTGCGCTGCACCGCCCGGTCGTTCGCCAGCAGGAACCACACCAGTCCGAGGACGGTCCCCGCGGCCAGGCACCAGCCCAGCGAAGTCCACGCGGACTCACGGGACTTCGCGGCCTCGCGGCGGGCGTCGGCGGCCCGGCCCGCGGACCACGCGCCCGCACTCGCCGCCGCCGCGCGCCACGCGCCGAGCGCGGGCCACAGCAGGACCAGGACGCCGGCGGTCGCCGCCGCGGTGAGCGCCCACGTGGTGCCGCCGCCCCACGGCGTGCCGACGAGTGCGCCGTGCGCGCCCGCGCCGGTGGCCACCGTGAGGGCCGCCGTCAGGAGCACGCCGGCCAGACCGGCCGCCGCGAGCAGGCGGCAGGGGCGGGGCGCGGCGGCGGGCCGCGCCTCGTGCTGCTTGTCCGCGGGGCGGACGGCGGTGCCGGAGCTCACTTGGTGCTCCAGACCGGGATGCTCTTGGGGTCGCCGCCGAACGCGGGGCCGAGGTAGGTGGTGGCGAGCTTGTCGAGGGTGCCGTCGTCGCCCATCTGCTTGATGATCGCGTCGAGCGCCGTCGCGTTCGCGGAACCCTTCGGGTAGAGCGCGCCGTACGACTCGCCGGTCGTGAACTGGCCGACCACCTTGAGCTTTCCGTCGGACGCGTTGGCCTGGCCGAGCACGATCGCGACGTCCGTCATGGCGACGTCGATCTGCCCGGCCTGCAACGCGGCGGCCAGCTCGGGGTCGCCCGCGAAGACCGAGGTCTCGTGCACGGGCTTGAGCGTCTGGGCGACGAAGTCGGCGCCGGTGGTGCCCTGCTTGACGCCGATGCGCAGGTTGGCGAGGTCGGCGGCGGTGACCTTGCTGTCGCCCTTGACCATGACGCCGATGTTCGACGCGTAGTAGGGGGCGGAGAAGGTGACGACCTTGCGGCGCTCGTCGGTGATGGATATCTCGGCGAGCGCGAGGTCGAAGTCCTTGGTCTTGCCGGCCACCAGGGCGTCGAAGGAGGCGTTGGTGACCTTCAGCTTGTCCAGGCCGGCGCGGTAGGCGATGTTCGCCGCCATGCAGTACTCGTAGCCGTCCTTGATGTCGGCGACGGTGTCGCCGTTCCACCAGCCCGGCGACGGGAGGTCGCCCTGCACGGTCAGGGTGCCGCCGTGCGTGGGGTCGAGCTTGAACTCGCCGCGGGTGCCGGTGACGGTGCACTTGCCGTACGCCGTACCGCCCTTCGCGTCGGTGGTGGCCGTGGAGGCGTCGCCGCCGGGGCTCGAACAGGCGGTCAGCGCGAGGGCGAACGCGGCGGCGAGCACGGGCGCGGCGGCGGTCGTGCGGAGGCTTCGCATCGTGGAGCTCCTTCGGGGGGCGGGCAGAGGCCCGGGCCGACCGACCGGGGCTGATGAGGGGATAGGCTGCCCAAAACGTTTTGGGTCCGTCAAGACCCGACTCGTGACGAGACCAAAACGTTTTGTGCGGCTAGGCTGGCGCCCCTCGCCGGGGCGGGACCGGCACCGGCCCGCGACCGGCGGGCGACCGAGAGGAGACGGCAACGATGGCGGCCAAACGGGGGAAGCCGAAGCGGATCGGCATCCGCGACGTCGCGGAGGCCACCGGGCTCTCCATCACCACCGTGTCCCACGCCCTCAGCGGCAAGGGCCAGATCGCCCCCGACACCCGCGACCGCGTCCGCGCCGCCGCCGAACGCCTCGGCTACCGCCCCGACCCGGTCGCCCGCGGCCTGGTCTCCGGACGTACCGGCATCCTCGGCCTCGCCGTCAGCCACATGGCCGAAGGCCCGTGGGAAGGCACCTACCGGCCCTACTACGCGGCGTTCTCGGCCGGCGCCACCATGGCCGCGATCGAACGCGACTACGCCCTCGTC
This sequence comes from Yinghuangia seranimata, assembly GCF_029953285.1. Classification (GTDB taxonomy): domain Bacteria; phylum Actinomycetota; class Actinomycetes; order Streptomycetales; family Streptomycetaceae; genus Yinghuangia; species Yinghuangia seranimata. Next base: position 116,962 of record NZ_JASAOI010000006.1, read on the forward strand.
GTCCTCCCCGGCGACCCGGCCTCAGGGCTCTGGTCGCGGGTCCCCGTCGACGGCCTGATCATCGTCGACCCCGTGCGCGAGGACCCGCTCCTCCTCGACTGCGCCCGCCGCGGCCTGCCCGTCGTCACCGACGGCCGCCCCATCGACCCCGGCTACGACACCGTCCCCACCGTCGAGAGCGACCTCGCCACGGGCATGCGGGCCATCCTCGACCACCTGTGGGACAGCGGCGGCCGCTCGATCGCCCTGCTCTCCGGCGCCGAAGCCGACTCGTACACGATGGACTGCGAGGACCTGTACCGCCGTTGGTGCGCCGAACGCGGCACCACCGCCCGCATCGAAGCCCCCGCCCGCGACGAGGAGCCGGCCGCGGCCGCCCGACGCCTCCTCGACTCCCCGACCCGCCCCGACGCCGTCCACGGCCTCAACGAAACCTACGGCCAGGCCCTCCTCGTCGCCGCCCGCCGCCTCACCCTCGACATCCCCGGCGACGTCCGTCTCAGCGTCATGAGCGAAACCGCCGCCCCCAAGGACTGGGACATCCCCCTCACCGTCCTGAGCCTCGACGCCAAACGCATCGGCGCCGAAGCCGCCAGCCTCCTCATAGACACCCTCGCCGGCACCTCCCGCCGCAACCCGGTCGTCCCCTGCACGGTGGTGCCTCGCGACTCCACCTTTGCGGGGTAATAGGCGAAATCTCTGCTGTGGGGCGGGTTTTGGCGGAGATAAATTCACTCGCTCGAACGAATGTGCTGCTGGATGTAGTCGTTCGACTGCGGTGGGTGAAAAGAGCGCCATAGCTTCGCGCCATGGTTACGACCGAACATGAAGGTCTCATCGACCTGTTCTGTGACGCTCCTGGAGTCGCGCTGAAGGAACTCGCGCTCCAGGGCGCCGCCGTGCAACTCGACTGGGCCGGGCGGGTCGAATCCGCCAACATGTCCCAAACCGTGCCGCAGGTGCTGTTCGCGGACGCCGTGATCGTGTACTCGGATCCGCAACGAGTCGCTGGGGCGCCCGAGGTAGCCCTCGTCGTCGAGGTTCAACGGGGCAAGGACCGACGCAAGTTCATGAGCTGGCCGCAGTACCTGGTCGGTGCGAGGAAGGCGCACAACTGCCGCACGATGCTCTTGGTCGTGTGCCCGGACCGCGCGACGGCCGAGTGGTGTCGCAAGCCCTACGACACGGGCATCCAGGACTGGCATGCGCTGAAGCCCTGGGTGCTGGGCCCGGACGACGTCCCGGTCCAGGAAGACCCGGTCGAAGCAGCCCGCAAGCCCTTCGAAACTTTGCTGTCGGGGCTGCTGCACGGATCGGACACCGACCTCGGCAAGCAGGTGTTCGCGGCACTGGCGGCGGCCATTCGGGCGCTGCCTGACGAGCAAGCGGATAGGTACGCTCGTATCGTCTACAACGCGTCGACTGATGCTGCGAAGTCGACCTTTATGGAGGCACTGATGGCGGTAGACCAGCGATTCCCGGCGACCATCTTCGAGGCCTACGCCGAGCAGTTCCGCGACCGGGGCCTGGCTGAGGGGAAGGCCGAGGGCAAGGCCGAGGGCAGGGTGGAGGGGCAGGCTGTCTCCCTGCTGACCGTGCTCGCGGCCCGTGGCATCGAGGTGACCGACGCCGACCGCGAGCGCATCATGGCCTGTACCGACCAGGAACTCCTCGACATCTGGATCCAGACGGCTGCCGTGACCGACGCGACGACGGCCGCCGGTCTCCTCGATGGATAGCGCGAGGGACATGCTGGAGGCCTATAAGGCGTCCCTGGAACGTATCGGGCTTGGCTTGCCGATGAACATGTTCGAGGCGATCGACCAGCGCGCGGAGTGGGAGGCGAGCAAGCTGCTCACCACGTTGGAGCTGCGTGGGATCACTGTGACCGATGCCGACAGGGCACGGATCCGTGGCACTTCGGACTACGTGCTGCTGGACAGGTGGTTTCGGGTGGCGGTCGTGACACGGATGGCGACCGCTCGTGAGCTCCTTGAGAGCTACTACGACGACTGATGACGTCTGCGAGGCCCCGGGTGTTTTGGCGCCCGGGGCCTTTGCGTTCGTCAGGACGGGGTGTTGGGGGTGGTCGGTTTGTCCTTGGGCGGCTCGGGGGTGGCTGCCTCGTTGTCGGGCTTCGCGGCGGTGGCGGTGGGGGGCTCGGGGTCGGCCTTGCGGGTGTCGTTGTCGCCGGTGTTCGTGGTCGGCTCGGCGTCTTCGGGCTTTGTGTCGTCCTCGTTGCTCTTGTCCGCTGCGGCTTCGGCGTTGCCCGGCTGTTCGGTGGGCTTGGCTGGGGGCTCGTCCGCCGGAGTGGTCTCGGCGTCGGCCGGGGCGGGGTCGAGGTCGTCGTCGAAGTCCTCGTCGAGGTCGTCGTCGTAGTCGTCGTCCTCGTAGTCGTCGTCCGTGCCGGCGCGGAGGGTGCGGAGGCGGGCCGCGCCTATGACGACGGCGCCGCCGGCGAGCATGACCACGCCGGCCATCAGGATCGCGGGTTCCTTGCCGGAGGCGCCGGTGTCGGCGAGGACCGGGGCGGGGTCGTCGTCGAGGGCGGGGAGGGCGTGGACCGTCAACGGTAGGGCGACCGTCAGGGCTCCGGCCGCCATGGCCACCGCCGCGGCGCGCTTGATCGTCCGGGCTGACGTCTTCTGCTGCATGCGGTAGCTCTTCTGTCCGGGTGCCGACCACTGTCAGCGACTTTCCTAGCAGTCCGAGGCGGTGCGCGGCAGCCCGGTAGGGCACTTGCCCGGCGCGGCCGTCGTACGAGATGGTGTCGGCCCCCAAAACGGAGGCCGCCATGACCGAGGACCGCGCCACCCACGCCGGCCACGGACACAGCCATGCGCACGGCCCGGCCGCCGCCGCTTCGGCGCGGGTGCGGCGGCTGCTCACGTTCCTGCTGGTGCCGTTCGCGCTGGCGGTCGCGGTCGGGATGTTCGTGTTGTGGCCGGACCACCACGCCGGCGTGAACCGGCACGATCCCGCGCAGGGGCGGGTGGAGTCGGCGTACGGCGAGGTGACCGAGACCGCGAAGGTGTCCTGCGATCCGGCGGTCTCCGGTGTGGACGGCGCGAGTCCGCCGCCGGACGCGCCGTCCGCGTCGGCAGGGCCACGCGACTGCGTGTCGGTCGCCGTCGACGTGTCGGGCGGTCCCGGCCGTGGGACGACGGTGCGCCAGCTGGTGGGCCCGGGTGCGGGCCTGCAGGGTGTGAAGGTCGGCGACAAGGTGGTGCTGGACTACGCGCCGGACGCGCCGCCCGAGGCGCAGTGGACGATCGTCGACTACCAGCGCGGCAAGCCGATGCTGTGGCTCGCGGGGCTGTTCGCGGTGGCGGTCGTGCTGGTCGGCCGGCTGCGCGGGTTGATGGCGCTGGTCGGCCTGGCCGGCAGTTTCGCGGTGCTGGTGTGGTTCGTGCTGCCGGCGATCCTGCAGGGCAGCGCGCCGCTGCCGGTCGCGGTGGTCGGGGCGTCCGCGATCATGCTGGTGACGTTGTACATGTGCCACGGGTTGAGCGCCCGTACGTCGATCGCGGTGCTGGGCACGTTGGTGAGCCTCGCGTTGATCGGTGTGCTGGGCGAGGTGTTCATCCATCTGACGAAGCTGAGCGGGCTGGCGTCGGAGGAGGCGACGACCGTCCGCGCGCTGCATTCCGAAGTGGACGTTCGGGGCCTGCTGTTGGCGGGTGTGGTGATCGGTTCGCTCGGTGTGCTGGACGACGTGACGGTCACGCAGACGTCGGCCGTGTGGGAGCTGAAGCACGCCAACCCGGCGCTGCGGGCCCGTGACCTGTACCGGGCGGGGCTGCGGATCGGCCGGGACCACATCGCGTCGACGGTCAACACGCTGGTGCTGGCGTACGCGGGCGCCTCGCTGCCGTTGCTGCTGCTGTTCTCGGGTTCGCAGCAGCCGTTCGGGGACCTGGTGACGAGCGAGATCGTGGCCGAGGAGGTGGTGCGGACGCTGGTCGGCAGCATCGGCCTGGTGGCGTCCGTGCCGGTGACGACGGCGTTGGCGGCGCTGGTGGCGGCGCGCGAACGGGTGCCGGCGGCGACGACGGGGTCGGGGCACGGCCACAGCCACGCGGGACCGCGGCGGAAGCATCGCAGCCGGCACGCGGCGTCGGTCTGACCCGACGGCGGTCGGGCGGCCCGGTCCGCAACCGCCCGCTTGCGACCGTCTGACAGCTCGTCAAGACCGTTGTCGGCAACGCCTTGTCAAAGTCATCTCGCGTTGTCAACGGGAAACGAGACTGAGCGATGAAATTTTCCTGCCTGTAACAAGGCGCCGAAAGGCTGGCCGTCGCGGGTGCGACCCGGGCCGGGGATTCCGGGTCGCGTGACCGGACGAGAGGACCGCGATGGCTGTCAGGGCGACGCAGGCGGCACCGAGCTGGGAACGGGAGATCGACGATGTGCCGAGCGCGCTGGCGGTGTCCGGCGCGGTGTGTGTGGCCGCGGGTGCGGGTGGTCCGGCACACCTGATCGACGCGGCGACCGGGCGGCTGCTGGCCAGGATCGTGCTGCCGGGCGGCGCTCGGTACGCGGGGTTCTCACCGGACGGGGCCGTCGTCGCGCTCGCCGGGCCGCGCGGGTTCGCGCTGTGGCGGGTCTCCGACGGCGCCGTGATGATGCGCGGCACCGACGCGCCCGCCCGGTTCGCGTGGACGGACGGCGACCAGTGCGCGGTCGCGTCCGGCGGCACGGTGAGGGTGTTCGACGCGGTCAGCGGCTTCGAGCGCTGGCGCCCGGTGGACGGCCCGGTGGTCGTCGACGACCTGACGTGGTTCGACGGCGGCCGCACGGTCGCGGTCGCCCACGGCGGCGAGGTGCACGCGTACTCGGCGCGCGGGCGGGTCGCGGCGTGGTCGTACCCTGCGCCGGTGCGGGTGCTCGCGGGCGGGACGGACGGCGCGTGGCTGTGCTCGGCGGGCGACGGGCCGGGCGTGTACATCCGGGGGAGCGGCGGCACGTACGAGGACCTGCCGACGCACGGGGCGGGCCTGATCGACGGCCTGTCGCTGGACGCCTCGGGCCGCTGGCTGGCCGCCGAGGCCGACGGCGGCCTGACCGTGTGGGACCTCGCGGCCCGCGGCGGCCGGGTCCGGCCGCGCCCGCGCCGCCTGGACGCGCACATCGCGATGGGCGTCGCCGCCTGGCGCCCGTCGGAGCGCGGCGCGGTGATAGCGACCGGCGGGACCGACGGCGCCGTCTCGCTGTGGGACGTCCGCTCGGGCTCGGCCCGCCGCACCCCGCCCCCACTGGCCCGCCGCTTCGCAGGGGCCCCGGTCACGGCGATCGCCTGGCACGGCCCGGACACGGTCCTGTACGCCGACCGCTCAGGCCGCGTGACCGCCCAGCACCTGGCCGAACTGTCCGGCAAGTAGCCCCCGGCCCGAGGCGGGCCCGTCTTCCGCAACACGTTCCGACCGTGCGTTCCTTCCTGTCAGGATGACCTGCGCCACGGCGTCTTTCCGGCGCGTCCGGTAAGTTGCCAGGCAAATATGACGGCGGGTCAGATCACGAGGTGGGCGATGTTCGGCAGGAAGAAGTCCCGCGGCGCGACGGACGGTGCGGGCAAGGACGTCGCGGCGCTGGTGCTGCGCACGACCCTTGGCCCGATGCTCTTCGCGCACGGATACAACAAGGTCGCCGGCCCCGGCGGTCTCAAGGGCACCACCGGCTGGTTCGAGGCGCTCGGCCTGCGTCCCGCCGAGGTGCACGCGCGCATGGCCGCCGGCACGGAGATGGCCGCGGGCGTCGGCCTCACCCTCGGCATAGCCAACCCGCTGCCCGCGGCGGCGACCGTCGGCCTCATGGCCGTGGCGGCGCGCACCGACCACCGCGGCAAGGGCTACTTCGTGTTCAAGGGCGGCTGGGAGTACTGCGCGGTCGTGGGCGGCGCGGCCGTCGCGCTCGCCGGCCTCGGCAACGGCAAGTACTCGGTCGACCGGCTGCTCGGCCGCCAGTCGTCGGGCGCGAAGCCCGCGCTGGTCGCCGCAGGCCTCGGCGTCGCGAACGCCGCGCTGCTGCTCAAGCTCTGCTACAAGCCCGAGGAGAAGCCGGACGAGACGGCGGCCTGACCTCCGCGACGGCACGAAGACCCTCGGTGGGGGCGGCGAATTCCGGCGAACCGGAAGGCGCCGCCCCCACTGTCGTCGGGGGCGGCTACGTTGGGAGCACACAGACCGCAGCAAGGGGTCTGGTCGTCGTTTCACGCGTGGAGGTTGTTGCTGTGCAGACGTTGCCCGAGTCGTGGCGCCCGGTGCTCGCGGAGGAACTGACCGCGGACTACTACGCCGCACTCACCGCGTTCGTCGACGCCGAGCGGGCGCAGCACCAGATCTTCCCGCCCGAGGACGAGGTCTTCGCGGCGCTCGAGGCGACGCCGTACGAGGACGTGAAGGTGCTGATCGTCGGTCAGGACCCGTACCACGACGACAACCAGGCGCACGGCATGTGCTTTTCGGTGCGCCCGGGCGTGAAGGTGCCGCCGTCGCTGCGGAACATCTACAAGGAGGCGGTCACCGACATCGGCCTGACCGTCCCCGACAACGGCTACCTGATGCCGTGGGCGCAGCAGGGCGTCCTCCTGCTCAACACGGTCCTGACGGTGCGCGCGCACGAGGCGGCGTCGCACAAGAACCAGGGCTGGGAGAAGTTCACGGACGCGGTCATCAAGGCCGTCAACGAGCGTGACAAGCCGGTGGTGTTCGTGCTGTGGGGCGCGCACGCCAAGAAGAAGGCCGCGCTGATCGACACGTCGCGGCACGCGATCGTCGAGGGCGCGCACCCGTCGCCGCTGTCGGCGAAGAAGTTCTTCGGCAGCAAGCCGTTCTCGCAGATCGACGAGGCGCTGGAGAAGATGGGCCACGAGAAGATCGACTGGCAGATCCCGAACCTCGCCTGACGCGCGATCCGCGGATCCGACGCGGATCCGACGCGGATCCGACGCGGATCCGATGCCGTGCGGCCCGGTGCGGACAGCCGATCGCGCCGGGCCGATCAATTTCGACCAGTTTCGGAGAACGGCGGAAAACCGCCTGGTATCGGGATCTACGCGCGATCCGATGTGCCAATGTGTATCGCTCGGTTCGAGCGCACCCCCTGGCGGTACACGTGGCAGCAAACGGTGTTCACACCTCCCCACCCCTCGATCTGACCTCGGGTTACGTCGCCCACCGCGGTCTGCGTGAGGAGCTCGCGCGCCTGACCGTGGCGACCCGTGAAGTCAATCCCGCCGACATCCGCCAGGTCCGCGCGGTCGAGGACCACCTCGCCCTGGTGCTGCGGTTTCTGGCCGCGCACCACCGCGAGGAGGACGCCCTCGTCTTCCCGCGCGTCCGGGCCCGGGTCGGCCACGGACTCCCCGTCGCGGGACGGGTGTTCACCGATCTGGCGGTGGACCACGACTCGCTCGACGTGCTGACGCGCCGCGCCGGTGACACCCAAGTCCCCCTGCGGGAACGATCGTTGGCGATCGGCAGACTGCACGCCCTCGTGGCGCGGCACACCTACCAGGAGGAGCGGGAGATGTTCCCGCTCATGCGACGGCACGTCAGCAACCTGGAGCAGCGCCGCCTGCTGCGTCGCACGCTGCGTGGCTGGGGCCGCGACCTCCCGGCGTTCGTCGCGCTGTACTTCCACCACGCCGACGCGGGCGAGCGGGCCCGGCTGCTGCGCTTCGCCCCGTTCGGCGCCGGCCTGATGTGGCGGCTGAGCTGGAAGCGCGGCTACGAGCGGCGGCGCGTCGCGGCATACGGCACGTCGACCTGAGCCCACCCCCGTAGGCCGAGCGCAAAAGCCCGCCCGCCGCGCGCCCGCGCGGCCCCGCCGAGTGATCGGCGCGGTGCCGCGCGCGCCGCCACGCGTGTTCCGGTTCGAGGAGTACGATCGCCCCGATACTCACCGTGAGGGAAGGTGGCGATGACTGCGCCTTTGGAGGTATCGGCTGCTCGCGGCGCCGCCACGCGGCCGGTCCCCGGCACCGGCCCGGCCGACGTTCACGACCGGTGGCCGGACGACGGCGCGGCCGACGCGGACCCCCTGCTGATCGATGTGAGCGGGCTGGGACTCGACCGCCTCACCGCCCTCGGCCGGCTCGGCGACCTGGACGCGCTGGCGCCCGACGTGCTCGCCGCCGCGCTGCGCCGGGTGGCCGCCGAGGCGCTGGACTGCGCGGATTCGCCGGTCGCCGCGTTCAACTCGGCCTTCTGAGCCAGGTCTTCGCCGCGGGCGGGGGATTCGAAGGGGGCGTCCCAGTGCCCGAGGAAGCGTGGGGCTTCCGGCAGTTCGTCGTCAAACTGCACAGCCGCTGCAACCTCCGATGCGCGCACTGCTACGTGTACGAACTGCGCGACGCGAGCTGGCGCGGCCAGCCGCGCGTCATGGCCGCGGCCACCATGGACCTGCTCGCCGCGCGCATCGCCGAGCACGCCCGGACGCACCGCATGCGGCAGGTGCGCGTGGTGCTGCACGGCGGTGAGCCGCTGCTCGCCGGACCGGCGCGCATCGACCGCATCGCGCGGACCCTGCGCGCCGCGCTCGGCGACGACACGGACCTCGCCCTGTCCGTGCAGACCAACGGCACCCTGCTCACGCCGCGCCTGCTCGACGTGTGCGCCGAGCACGGCATCGCGGTCGGGGTCAGCCTCGACGGCGACGCGGACGCCAACGACCGGCACCGCGTGTACGCCGGCGGCCTCGGCAGCCATCGCGACGTGGTGCGCGGCCTCACGCTGCTGCGCACGCCCCCGTACCGGCACCTCTACAGCGGCCTGCTGTGCACGGTCGACCCACGTCAGGACCCGGTACGCACCTACGAGGCGCTCGTCGCGCACGAGCCGCCCCGGATCGACCTCCTCCTCCCGCACGGCACATGGCAGTTCCCGCCGACCGGGCACGACCCGTCGGGGACGCCGTACGCGCGCTGGCTCGGCGCGGTGTTCGACCGCTGGTACGACGCGCCGCGCCCCGAGACCGGGATCCGCCTGTTCGAGGAGATCCTGGCGCTGCTGCTCGGCGGCCGGGCCCGCACCGAAGCCGTCGGGCTGACCGCGTACGACGGCATCGTCGTCGAGACCGACGGCACTCTCGAGCAGACCGACGCGCTGAAGGCCGCCTACGACGGCGCCGCCGCGACCGGTCTCGACCTGACCCGGCACAGCTTCGACGAGGCCGGCCGGCACCCGGCGTTCGCCGCCCGCCGACTCGGTCTCGGCGGGCTGAGCCGGGTCTGCCGCGGATGCCGCGCGGTCGCGGTGTGCGGTGGCGGGTTGTACGCCCACCGCTACCGCCCCGAGAACGGCTTCGACAACCCGTCGGTGTACTGCGCCGACCTGTACGCGCTGATCCACCACATCCGCGCCCGCGCCGCCGCCGACGTGCGCGTGCTCGCGCGGGAGGCCCGGTGACCCGCGGAACCACGGGCAGCACGGAAACACGCCCTCCCGTCGCGGAGGCATCCGAACTCGTCGCCTGCCTCGACGCGTTGGCCGCAGGCCCCGGCGACGCCCGAGCAGTCGCAACCCTCGTCGCCGCACAGCGCGCGAAACGACTCCTGAGCCTCCGGGCGGTCACCGCCTTCAGCGGCACGACCCGCGCCCGTGACGCCCTCGCGCGGATCGCGGACGCCGAGCGCGCGGCCCCCGACGCCGTGGGCCGTGTCCTCGACCACCCCTACACCGGCGTGTGGGTGCACACGGCACTGCGCCGCAGATCCTCGGACCCGGCCAGCCCGCTCGTGACCGACGCCGACATCGAACGCCTCGAACTCGTCGCCAAGAGCGCGGAGTTCGCGAGCCGAGGAGTCGGCCCCGGAGGCGACCCCACCGACCCCGGCAACCCTCACCCACCCACCCCGTCCGGCTACCTCCCGCGCCGAGGCCTGCAAACCGACGCCGCCGGATTCCTGCCGAACCGGCGCGCGCGGTTCGGTCCGACGTGCCTGCACATCGAGGAGCTGGACCCGTGCCGGGACTGCCACCAATGGCCGGTGAGCCCCCGGATGGGCCGCCCCGAGGCCGACGACTTCGCCTCTCGCATCGGACGGGCGTGGCACGCGATCGAAGCGGCCGCCCCCGAGTACGCCGAGCCCACGGCGCGCATCCTCGGCACCGTCACCCCGCTCCTGCCGCAACCCGGACGGGACGTCAGCTCCGCCGCGCGGCACGCGTTCGGCGCCGTGGCGGTCGCGCCGTGCGCAGACCCGCACGCCCTCGCGGCCCTGATCGTCCACGAGGTCCAGCACGTCAAACTGGGCGCGCTGCTCGACCTGGTCCCGCTCCACGAAAGCGGGGGACCGGTTCGGCACGTCGCCCCGTGGCGCGAAGACCTGCGCCCGGTCGGCGCGTTGCTCCAGGGCGCCTACGCGCATCTCGCCCTGACGCACTTCCACCGGGACGATCCCGAGCACCACGCGCGCTACCGGCGGCAGACCGCCGACGCCCTGGCCACGCTCGAACACTCCGGCGAACTCACCCCGGCCGGCCTCCGGTTCGTCACCGGCATGCGCGACGGCCTCGACTGACCGCCGCCCCCGCGGCCCGTCAGGGCCGGGTCCGAAGGCGGCCCGTCCGGCCCCGGCCGGCTCCTGACCGAACCGCTGGTTCGACCGCGCGGCCGTCCGTACCATGGACACGACCCCTCCGTTGTTGGGACGGGGCCTTCGGGGGGTGGCGGTGCCAGAGTTCTCCTTCTTCACGAGCTTCTCCGACCCCAACCGGCGTGATCTGGTCGCCAGGTTCCACCAGGACCTCGAGGCGAGCATCGTCGACCGGGTCGGAACGGCCGCTGCGGGGCGCGGCTTCCTGGACGAGCAGATCCGTGAGGGCGCGCGCTGGCGCACGGAGATCCTGCGCGGCGTGTGCGAGACACCGGTGATGGTGGCGCTGCTGTCGGCGAACTACTTCGTCCGCGAGTGGTGCCAGTACGAGTGGCAGATCATGTGCCACCGCGAGGCGGTGTACGCGGCGCACAACAACCTCGACATCAGCGACGTCGCGTGCGTCATCCCCGTGGTCTGGAACATGCCGGAGACCGTGTGGCCGGACTGGAGCCTGGAGCGGCAGTACTTGCGCAACCGGGAGTTCGGCCCCATCTACCTCCAGCGTGGCCTGTCGTCGCTGATGCGCCGTGGCCGGTCGTCCGCCGCCTACCAGGACCTGGTCCACCACGTGGCGGGCCGCATCATCCAGGCGGGCCAGCGCGGTCTGACCCCGCTCGGTGTCGACGCCGCGGAGGCCGTCATCGCGGGGTGTGCCCCTGCCCCAGGGCCGCGCGTGGTGGACGACCCGACCCGGCTGCCGGCCACCAAGGTGGGGTTCGTGGTCGCGGCGGTGTCCGTCGACGAACTGCCCGTGCAGCGCAGCCGCCAGATGCTGTACCGGCGCAGCGCGGTCGACTGGCGTCCGTTCTACCCGGGCCGCCCCGAGAGCGCGTGGAGTCTCGCTTCGTCCGCGCTCCGCCTGGACGCCGCAGGGGACCTGACCCCCTATCCGCTCAGCCCCGAACTCGCCGACATGCTCCGCGGGTTCCTGGACGAGGCGCGCGCCGACGGTCGCGTGGTGGTCTTCCTGCTCGACCCGTGGTCGACCTGCGTCGAGCGGTGTCGCCGGGCGCTCGCGGAGTTCGACGGCCTCGACCACCGCACCGCCGGCGTGGTCGCGGTCGTCGCCGACGACGAGACGGTCGCCTACGCCGACGCGCTGGACCAGCGGCTGACCGAGGTCATGCCTCGCAAGCGGCTGCTCGGCCGGGCCCAGGCGTTCGTCTGGCACACCCGCGAGGCGGACGAGTTCCAGGAGTCCGTCTGCCACGTGGTCGACCGGCTGCAGACGACGATGCTCCAGGACAGCGAACGGGCCCACCGGGACTCCCCGTTCATCCGCCGCGAGACCGAGGGCCACCCGTGGCTGCGCGGGCCGGGCGAACGGTGGTCCGGCGCGGACGACGACCCCGAAGGCGAGGTGACCCCATGACCGAGCGGCGAGCGGACCGGCGCGCCGAGGGCGCGGCCGGCACGATCGTGACCTTCTACTCCTACAAGGGCGGCACCGGGCGCACCATGGCGCTGGCGAACACCGCCTGGATCCTCGCCGCGGCCGGCCACCGCGTGCTCGCCGTCGACTGGGACCTGGACGCTCCCGGCCTGCACCGCTACCTCCACCCGTTCCTGCTCGACAGCGAACTGCGGGAGACCGACGGCATCGTCGACATGGTCCGCGGCTACGCCCTCGCGCTCCAGGCGCAGGACGCCGAACCCGACTACGAGGCCGGGCGCTTCACCGACCTGTCGCGCTGCGTCGTCGGCCTGGACTGGGAGTTCGGCGAGTCGGACGGACGCCTCGACTTCCTCGCCTCCGGACGCCAGGGCCCCGGATACGCCCGGCGCGCCGGAACCTTCGACTGGAACGCCTTCTCCGGCAGCCCCGAGGGCCAGAGCTTCCTCACCCGGCTGCGCGACGAGATGCGCGCCGACTACGACTACATCCTCATCGACAGCCGCACCGGCATCGGCGACACCGCGGGCATCTGCACCGTCACCATGCCCGACGTCGTCGTGGCCGGATTCGCGCTGAGCGAGCAGGCCATCGACGGCTCGTACGAGACCGCGAAGAGCATCGCCGAGCAGCGGCGGCGGTCCCGCGACCCCGTGCTGGTGCTGCCGGTGCCGATGCGCGTCGACGGCGCCGAGCGCGACAAGGTCGAGGCCGGGCGCGACTACGTGCGGGCCAGGTTCCGCGAGTTCGTCGCTTCCCGGCACGGCGTCGATCCGCAGCAGTACTGGGGCGCGGTCGAGATCCCGTACCGGCCGTTCTACTCGTTCGAAGAGGTCCTCGCGGTGTTCGGCGACCGGCCGCAGCAGCCGGACAGCCTGCTCGCCGCGTACGAACGGCTCACCGGTGAGATCACCGGCGGCCGGGTCACGGGACTGGAGCCGATGCCGGCCCCGGTGCGCCGCGCCGGCCTGAGCCGGTTCGAGCGCGTCCGCAACGCGCCGCAGCGGGTCCGCATCGTCTACAGCCCCCGCGACCGGCTGTGGGCCGACTGGGTGCGCGCCCAACTCGTCGACGCGCGCGTGCGGGTGGTCCGCGGCAGCGGCCTGCACGCCCCGGCCGACACCGGCGAGGCGACCGCGCACGTGCTGCTGCTCAGCCCCGACCTGCCGCAGAGCGCGTACGGCGAACTCGCCCTGCGCGCGGTGGAACGCGCGCGGCTCGACCGCACGCACCCGCTCATCGCGGTCCGCGTCGAGGAGGGCGTGCTGCCCGATCCGTACACGCGCCTGCGGCAGGTGAGCATCGCCGGGCTGGTCGAGGAGACCGCGAAGTCGGTGCTCCAGCTGTCCTTCGAGCAGTTCGCGCCCGACGAGACGCTGGACCCGGTCGTCGGCCAGGCCGCGCCGCGGTTCCCCGGCTCCGAGCCCGCGGTACGCCGCCTGCCCGCGCGCAACGCCCGGTTCACCGGCCGCGACGCGCTCCTCGAACAGCTGCGCGACCAGCTGGGCCAGGGCATGACCGCCGTGCTGCCCCAGGCGATCTACGGCCTCGGCGGCGTCGGCAAGACCCAGGTGGCGCTCGAGTACGCGCACCGCTTCGGTGCCGACTACGACATCGTGTGGTGGGCGCCCGCCGACGAGCCCGCGATGCTGCGGCGCTCGCTCGCCGACCTCGCCGAACGCCTCGGGGTCGGCAACGAGCAGAGCGTCGCCGAGTCGGCGCGCGCCGCACTCGAGGCGCTGCGCACGGGCAGCCCCCACCCGCGCTGGCTGCTGGTCCTCGACAACGCCAACGAGCCGGACTCGGTCAGCGAACTGCTGCCGCAGGGCGGCGGACCCGGGCACGTGCTGGTGACGTCGCGCGACCAGTCGTGGTCCGACCTCGCCGTCCCGGTCGAACTGGACGTGTTCCCGACCCGCGAGTCGGTCGCGCTGCTGCGCCGCTCGCTGCCGAGCATCACCGACGAGGACGCCGAGCGGGTCGCGACCATGCTCGGCAACCTGCCGCTCGCCGTCGAGCAGGCCGCCGCCTGGCTGGCCACCACCGGCATGTCGGTCGCCGAGTACCTGGAGGCCGTCGAGACCCGGCTCCCCGCCCTGATCACCCAGGGCTACCCGCCGTCGGTGCAGGCGAGCTGGGAGCTGTCGATGGAGCGGTTGCGGGACCGCGAGCCGGCCGCCGCGCGCATGCTCGAACTGTGCTCGTTCCTGTCGCCCGAGGCGATCGGGCTGCCGCTGCTCACCTCGCCGCGCATGCTCGAGACGCTCAGCCCGCTCGCGCCCAACCTGCGCGACGAACGGGTGTGGAACCTCTTCCGGGTGCTCGGCCGGTACGGCCTCGGCCGGGTCGACTACGGCGCCCAGACGCTGGGCGTGCACCGGCTCGTCCAGGCGATGCTGCGCGGCTCGATGACCCCGGAGGAGCAGAAGCGGACCCAGGAGACGGTCCTCAAGACGCTTGCCGCGTTCGCGCCCGGCGACGTCGACGCCCCGGGGAACCGGCCGGCGTACGAGGAACTGCAGGGCCACCTGCGGCCGAGCGGCGCGCTGCACAGCTCCGACGGCGACGTACGCCGTTGGGTCGTCGAGCAGTTGCGCTACATGTGGAAGGCCAACTACTGGACCGACGCGCTGCCGCTGGGCAACGAGACCCACGAGCTGTGGAAGGAACGCTACGGCCCGGACGACCCGTTCGTGCTGCGCCTGGCCGCACAGCTGGGCAACGTGCTGCGTTCGCTGGGCGACGTGCGGGGCGCGTACCTGCTCGACCGTGACACGCTGCGCCGCCAGCAGGACAGCGAGGACCTCGGCCCGGACCACCCGCATACCCTGATGACCGCGTGCAGCGTGGGCGGTTCGCTGCGCTCGCTCGGGCGGTTCCGCGAAGCGCTGGAGATGGACCAGGACACCTACGACAGGTTCTGCCAGCTCTACGGCGAGGAGCACGCCGAGACCCTCAAGGCCGCCAACAACCTCGCCGTGTCCACGCTGCTGGTCGGCGACCCGTTCGCGGCGATGGCGCTCGACGAGGAGACGTACGCGCGCCGCGCGCGGATGCTGCGGGAGAACGACGCGTACACGTGGTTGTCCGCGAACAACCTCGGCGTCTGCCAGCGCGAGGCGGGGCTGTACCTCCAGTCCGAGACGCATCTGCGGGACGCCGCGAACCACTTGGAACGCCTCGAGGGCGGGCAGAGCCCCGCCGCGCTGCGCGCCAACCGGAACCTCGCCGCGACGCTGCGGCGGCTGGGCCGCTACACGCTCGCGCACAGCATCGACACGGCGGTGCGCAACACGCTGCGGCAGCGGTTCGGGGAGAACCACCCGGACGCGCTGGCGTGCGCGGTCAACCTCGCCGCCGACTGCGCGGCGCTCGGAAAGTCGGCGACGGCGGTGGAGCTGGCCGGCGACGCGATGCGGCGGTTCACCGAAACCCTGGGCGACGAGCACCCGTTCACGTACGTCGCGGAGCTCAACCTCTCGGTGTTCCTGCGCCAGGACGGCCGGTGGGAGGAGGCGTACCCGCTGGCCGAGCAGTGCCACGACGGGCTGCGCCGCGCGCTGGGGAGGCTGCACCCGTTCGTTCTCGCGTCGCTGGTCAACCTCGCCAACGTGCAGCACCGGGCGGGGGAGCCGGAGGCCGCGCACGACGTGGACGCGGAGGCCTACCGGGGGTACGTCGGCGTGCTGGGCGGCGACCATCCGCACACCCTCGTCGCGGGTGCGAACCTCGCACTCAGCACCGCGGGCCGCGACGAACGCACCATAGCCGACCGGCTGTTCGAACAGGTCGAGCAGGCGTGCCGGCGCAAGCTCGGGCCGGAGCACCCGACCGCGCAGGCGATCCGGTCTCGCCGGCAGCGGCTCGACGTCGACGCGGAGATCCCGCCCACCTGACGGGCCGGACCGGCGCCGGACGAAGCGAACGGGCGGGCACCCGGTGACGGGAACCGCCGCTCAGGGCACGGGCGGTGCCGTCGGCGACGGCACCGCCACGAGTGCCGGGAGCAGCGACGCCGCGCCGCACGCCTCGCGCAGCAGCTCCGCGGTCTCGCGGAGCATCGTCTGCAAGTCGGCGATGCGCTGGCGCAGTTCGTCGTGCGGCGGCCAGGCGCGTTCGTGCTCGGTGACGGAGACGCCGTCGGCCCGGGTCGCCTCGTACGCGAGCAGCTCGGGGTGCCACGTGGTCAGCAGCGGCCGGATCCCGTTGAGCACACCGATCGCGATCGCCGCGAACGACATGCGGCCCGGGTCCGCGGCGGCCGTGTCGGCGCCGTACTTGCGCAGGATGCTGCGGGTGATGTCGAACAGGTCGTGCAGCGACGTGAACGCCTCGCGCAGCAGGCCGCCGCCGGCCGGCAGCGGCACGATCGAGACGCGCGTGACCAGTTCGACGTACAGCTCCCATGCGGCGTCCCGCTCGGCGGCCTGCGGCGCCCACTCGCCCGAGATCTCCCCGACGAAGGGGATGGCGAGCTTCGCCTGGACCACCCGCGGGCGCAGCCGCCCCGGACGTCGGAACCCCCGTACCATGACGCCTCCCCCCGGCCGTGCCGCCAAGAGGCCCGCTCCGGTCCCGCGTGGTCCGGGCGGCGCGGCCTGGCGACACGTCCAGGGTAGGCGAGGTCGCGGTGCGGGGGAGGGGTGTCAGGCCGGGATGATCCGTACCGGCATGTCCTTCACACCGTTGAGGAAGTTGGACCGCATGCGCCGTGTCGGGCCGGTCAGTTCGACGCGGTCGATGCGGCGCGCCAGGGTCTTGAACATGATCTCCAGCTCGAGCTTGGCGAGGTGCCGCCCGAGGCAGAAGTGCGGTCCGCCGCCGCCGAATCCGAGCATCGGGTTCGGGTCGCGGCCGATGTCGAAGGTGTACGGGTCCTCGAAGACCGCCTCGTCGCGGTTCGCCGAGCTGTAGTACACGATGACCTTGTCGCCGGCCGCGATCTTCTGCCCGCCCAGCTCGGTGTCCTGGACGGCGGTGCGCCGGAACGCGTTGACCGGCGAGACCCAGCGGACGATCTCGTCGGCGGCGGTCGCGGCGAGCCCGTCGGGGTCGGCGCGCAGCCGCTCCCACTGCTCGGGGTGCTGGACGAGCGCGTGCATGCCGCCGGATATCGCGTTGCGGGTGGTCTCGTTGCCGGCCACCGCGAGCAGCATGAAGAACAGGTCGAACTCCAGCGCGGTCAGCTCGTTGCCGTCGCGGTCCGGCTGCATCAGCTTGGAGACGATGTCGTCGACGGGGCGGGCGCGCTTCTCGGCGCCGAGCTGGTCGGCGTACGCGAACATCTCCATCTGGACGGCCGCGCCGGCGTCCGGCCCGTCGCCCATGTCGGGGTCCTCGGCGCCGACCAGCTTGTTCGACCAGTGGAACAGCTGGTGCCGGTGCTCCTGGGGGACGCCCATCAGGTCGGCGATGACGACGAGCGGCAGCTCGGCGGCGCACATCGTGACGAAGTCGCCCTCGCCCTGCTCGACGGCGGCGGCGACGATGCGCTCGCACGCCGCCTCGACCTTGCCCTCCAGGGTCAGCGTCGTGCGCGGCGTGAAGCCGCGGTTGACGATGTTGCGCAGCCGCGAGTGCTCCGGCGGGTCCATGTTGAGCATCATCAGGCGCTGCGTGTCGAGCGAGTCGCCGACCGGCTCCTGGAGCAGCGACAGCCGCTCGTAGGAGGAGAAGACCTCGGGGTTGCGGGAGACCGTGACGACGTCGGCGTGCCGGGTGACCGCCCAGAAGCCGTCCGGGACTTCGGGGTCGGGATGGCGGTACACGGGTGCTTCACGGCGCAGCCTGGCGAACTGCTCGTGGGGGATGCCGTCCTCGTAGGCGTCGGCGGAGTAGACGTCGAGGGCGGCGTTGTCTGCGGTGTCGGAGACCGGGAGTGGCACGGCGGACCAGGACCTTTCGTGGACGGAAAAGGTACGGGCGGTGCTCGGGACGGACTGTCGGTCGTTGAGGCCCCGGGCGGTGCGCTGCCGGGAGCATGCCACGCGGCCCTCACACGGGGAAGACAGATTCCCTGACCGTTCTGCCGGACGGGTGATCTTGACGGCGGCCGCGGCGCGGCGCGTGGCGAACGACGGACGGAAAGTGACGCTTTGCTACTTTGTAGACACTTTCGGTAGCCGGTGTGAGCGTGCCGTCCCCCTGTGCGCGCCGCACCCCTTCGATGGAGTCCCCCATGGCCTTGAACATCTCGACCGTCGTCCTGCTGGGCGTGATCGTGTTCCTCTTCATCCGCAAGGGCGGCATGAAGATCTGGCACGCGATCGTGTGCGCGCTGCTCGGCTTCTACCTCGCCAGCACGGCGATCGCACCGAGCATCCGGACCAGCGGCAACAGCGTCGCGAACCTCTTGGGGAACCTCAACTTCTGACCCGCCGTCCGCGGGGGCTCCGCGTGCGCCCGGTGCGGCGCCGTCTACCGCACCAGGCGCAACCGCTTCGCGGCGGCGCGCAGTTCGACGCGCTGCCCCCACGACAGCACCAGCCGGTCCGCCTCGATGCCGTCGCCGAACGCCACGAGGCCCTCGGACTCGACGACCAGCGCCAGCGACTGCCCGGCGTCCAGCACACCTTGTGTCCGCGTCGTTCCGGTGGCGGGGGACGCCCACGCCTCCCGGACGAACCACGACAGCCGGTCCTCGGTCGGGCCGGGCAGCTCCGGCGCGTCCGGACGGTCGCGCCGCACCGAGCCGCACCACCCGGTCGAGCCGGTCCCGGTGCCGACCAACACCCCTGAGGACGCCTGTCGTTCGGACCCGCCCTCGGGGGTCTCGATGCGGTAGCGGGCCGTCTGGTGCGTCGGATGGCCCAGGTACACCTCGTTCAACGCGGTCAGCGTGCGCCCGTCGTCGGTGCGGGCCTCGGCCATCGTGCGCAGCTCGCACTCGGCCGTGCCGGTCTCGACGCGGTGGAACAGCCGTGCGCAGTCCGCCGCCTGGTGGAACGTCAGCAGCCCGGTGCCGCCCGGGTCGGCGTTGACGCCGACGACGGGCTGGCCGTCCAGGTACTTCGCGACGTTCGCGACCAGGCCGTCCTGCCCGACGACCACGACCACGTCGTGCTCGTCGAACAGGAACCGGTCCAGGTCGCCGCGCTCCACCGTGCCGCGCCGCCAGTGCGCGGGCACGGCCGCGCCCGCCTGCGCGAGCGCGTCCTGCACGACGTCGGACTGCTTCTCCATCGACTTCGCCGACATGCCGCGGCTGCTGAGGAAGAACTTGCCCTGGTTGTACGTGCCGTGCCGGTTGATCAGCTCCTGCAGCGCGGACTGCCGGTGCACGAAGACCGCGCGGGGGACCTGGGCCACGGTCAGCGCCCCCGGTCGCCGCTGTCGGCGCCGCCTCCGGACGACAGCCGCCCGAGCACGCCGGTGAGCAGGTCGGGGGTGATGTTGAGCTGGCCGATCTCCGGGAAGCGCTCGGCGAGTTCCTGTGCGGCCAGGGCCAGCAGCACCGCCGGGTCGGCGTTCGCGTACGCCGCCACGTGGGCCGCGTGCGCCTCGGCCTCGGCGGCGCCGAGCAGCCGGCGGTTCTCGGCGGCGGTGGCGGCGGAGAGCCGGTCGCGTTCCGCCTGCGCCTCGGACTGGATGCGCGCGGCGGCCGCCGCCTCCTCGGCGCGGCGCCGCTCGTTGAGGCCCTTGCGTTCGACCAGCTGCTCCTCGCGCCGGGCGAGTTCGATCTGGTTCTGCAGCTCGTTCTCGGCGATGGCGCGCTCGCGTTCGACGGCCAGCGCGCGGCGTTCGAACCCGGCGGCGTCGGCGGACTGCTGCACGCGTTCGCGGGCCGGCGCCTGCAACGCCCGCTCCAGGTCGGCCTCGGCGCGTATCGAGGTGATGCGGACGCCGAGCACCGAGATCCCCGAGTCGCTGATCCGGGCGTCCTCGGTCAGGCCGGCCGTGACGCGCGACCGCACCTCGGCGAGGCCGCGGGTCAGCGCGTCGGTCAGGTCGAGCCCGGCCAGCGCGTCCACCGCGTGCGCCTGCGCGCTCTCGGTCAGCAGCGACGCGAGCTGGTCGAGCGGCGTCGACCGCCACATGCCGGTCGCCGGGGCGACGCCGAAGTCCAGGCGCGTGGCGGCGAGTCCGGGGTCGGTGATGCGGTAGGTGACGGTGCCCTGCACCGTGGCGTCCTGGAAGTCGCGGGTGCGGACGTGGAACAGCACCTGGATCTCGCGGTCGTCGACCGGGACCTCGCTCAGCGCGGCGGTCAACGGGCGGAACCAGAAGGCGATTCCGGCGCCCTCGTGGACGACCGTTCCGCGCTGCTGGTGGCGCACCCACTGGGTCGGGTCGGCGCGCAGGTGGCTGAGGAACGGGCGGCGCTGGATGTGGACCATCGGGATCCCCCTGGGCGTCCATCGATTTCGTCAGGAAGACGATAATAGGGCGGATCGTTGTCGTCAAGAGGACGAATACCGGACGGTTGTGTGGAGAAACAACCGCAAACGGGTATGCGCCCGACAAACCTCACCCAACCGTGGACGTGGAGCAGTACGTGACCACCGCAGTCGAGACCGCGAACACGCCGCCCACCCTCTCCCGCCCCCCGGTCCCCGGACTGGTCGTCGTCGGCACCGACGGCTCGGACCCCGGCTCGCGCGCCGTCATGCGCGCCGCCGCCGAGGCCGCGCGCCGGGGCGCGGCCCTGCGCATCGTGCACGCCGTACGCGCCCCCACGTCCGCGCCCCCGAGCCGCGGCTCCGAGCGCCCCGGCCGCCCCGCGCGCAACGCCGCCGCCCGCATCGTCGAGGCCGCCTCCGAGGCCGCCCTGCACCGCCACCCCGAGCTGCCCGTCGAGGCCGAGGTCGGCGTCGGTCTGCCCGGCGACGTGCTGCTCGAGGCCGCGCAGCGCGCCGAGCTCATCGTCGTCTCCGCGCGCGGCCGCGGCGGCTTCGCCGACCTGCTGCTCGGTTCGGTCGCGCGCTTCCTCGCCGCCCGCACGCCGTGCCCGATGCTCGTGGTGCGCGGCGAGAGCGGCGCGCCCAGCGAGGACGGCGACCTCGTCCTCGACGGCGACCGCGTCGTCGTCGGCGTCCAGGGCGAACACGACGCCCCCACCGCGCGCGCCGCGTTCGGCGAGGCCCGCCGCTGGGGCCTGCCGGTGTACGCCGTCCACGCGTTCGACTGGCCCGGCTACCCGAGCCTCGACGGCCCCGGCCTCGACGACCTCGCCGTCGTCACCGCGGCCCACTCGGTGTGCCTGGACTCCGCGCTCGGCCAGGTCCGCGAGGCCGCCCCCGACGTCGTCAGCGCCCAGGCGGCGGTCCCCGCCGACGCGGCGGCCACGGTCATCGACGCCACCAACGGCGCCGCGCTCGCCGTCGTCGGCGTCCGGCACCGCAACGGCCTGCTGCGGCACTGGGTCGGCCACGTCACGCACGCGGCGATCGAGCACGCGCACTGCCCGGTGCTGGTCGTCCCGCTGCCGTAGGCCCTCGGAGCCGGCACTTTTCAATCAGTGATTGAAATGTGTGGAGCTTCGTGCTGTCATGTCCGGCCATGGGCAAAGAACGCGTCCCCAACGGCGCCACCGCGGCCACCCGGGCGCGGCTCCTCGCGGAGGCCGAGCGCCTGTTCCTCGCACAGGGGTACGAGAAGGTCTCCGTCCGCGCCGTCAACGCCGCCGCCGGGATGAACCCCGCCGCCGTGCACTACCACTTCGGGTCCAAGGAGGCCCTGGTCGTCGCGCTGCTCCAGCAGCGCCTCGGCCCGCTGTGGGCCGACCGGCTCGACGCGCTCACCGCGCGCCGGGCCGCAGGCTGGACGCCCGGGGTCGCCGAGCTCGCCGACATCATCGTGCGCCCGCTCGACGCCCTCGCCCGCACCGACGACGGCCGCATGCTGCTCCACCTGCTCGCCCGCGTCGTCCTCGGCAACGAGGAACTGCCCTGGGACCAGCCGTGGTTCGGTCAGCGCGCATGGCGCGAGCTGCTCACCGCGATCCGCCCCGACCTGCCGGAGGAGGCGGTCCGCGAACGCTGGCGGCTCGCGTTCGCGCTGCTGCTCCAGGCGTACGGCCAGCCCCTCGTGCCCGCGGACCGGCTCACCGCCCTGCCGCCGCCCGACCCCGCCCAGGTCGCCGCCTTCATCGCCGCCGGCCTCGACGCTCCCGCGCCGAAGCCCGCGCATACCCCCGCTCCCGCCTCAGCCAAGGAAGGGTGACCCGCATGACCAGCGCCCCCGACGTCCCCACACAAGGCCCCGCGACCACCGCCGCCTCCGTGCCCGACGTCCTGGCCCCCGCCAAGCTCGGCCCCCTGACCCTGCGCAACCGGGTCATCAAGGCCGCCACCTTCGAGGGCGCCACCCCGGACGCCCTCGTCACCGACGCGCTCATCGAGTACCACCGCAAGCCCGCCGCCGGCGGCATCGGCATGACCACCGTCGCCTACTGCGCGGTCGCCCCCGAGGGCCGCACCGAGCGCCGCCAGATATGGATGCGCCCCGAGGCCGTGCCCGGCCTGCGCCGGCTGACCGACGCCGTGCACGCCGAGGGCGCCGCCGTCTCCGCGCAGATCGGCCACGCCGGGCCGGTCGCGGACGCCAAGTCCAACGGCCGCCCCGCGCTCGCGCCGTCCCGCATGTTCAACCCGATCAGCATGAAGGTCACCCGCTCCGCCACCGAGGCCGACATCCAGCGCGTCACCGAGGCGCACGCGGACGCCGCCCGCATCGCCGTCGAGTCGGGCTTCGACGCGGTCGAGATCCACCTCGGCCACAACTACTTCGCGAGCTCGTTCCTCAGCCCCAAGCTGAACCGCCGCGACGACGCCTACGGGGGCTCGCTGGAGAACCGCGCCAAGGTCGCCCGCGGCGTCGTCCGCGCCGTCCGGGCCGCGGTCGGGGACCGCATCGCGGTGACCGCCAAGCTCAACATGTCCGACGGCGTCCCCGGCGGCATCTGGCTCGGCGAGAGCCTCCAGACCGCCAAGTGGCTCGAGGAGGACGGCTGCCTCGACGCCCTTGAGCTCACCGCCGGCAGCTCGCTTCTCAACCCGATGTACCTGTTCCGCGGCGACGCGCCCCTCCACGAGTTCGCGTCGGCGTTCCCCCAGCCCCAGCAGCTCGGCATCAAGCTCATCGGCAAGAAGTTCCTGATCGCCTACCCGTACCAGGAGGCCTTCCTCCTGGAGTACGCCCGCCAGTTCCGCGCCGAGCTGACCATGCCGCTGATCCTGCTCGGCGGCATCACCAACCGCGAGACGATGGACCGCGCGATGGCCGAGGGCTTCGAGTACGTCGCCATGGGCCGCGCGGTCCTCCGCGAGCCCGACCTCATCAACCGCATCGCCGCCGACAGCACCGGCCGCGCCGTGAAGTCGCTGTGCATCCACTGCAACAAGTGCATGCCGACCATCTACAGCGGGACCCGCTGCGTCCTGGTGGACCCCGAGCCGCCGCGCGGCTGACCGGTTACCCTCTCCCGGACCGACAGGGGAGGGATCATCAGATGACCAGCACGGTACGGGGGCGCCTGAGCGGCCCGGTCGGGGTCGCGGCGGCGGTGCTCATAGCCGCGCTCGCGCTCGGCGGGTGCAACGGCAAGGACGACAAGGACGACGCGGCGAAGCCCGCCCCGACGAGCGCCGCGCCCGGGAAGGGCGACGCCTCGCCGAGCGCGGCCAAGAGCGGCGGGGACGCGTCCAAGAGCCCGGCGAGCCCGAAATCGGGCATGACGGGGAACACGAAGGCGCCCGCGGGCGGCTTCCCGGGGCCGCGCGACCCGGAGGCGCCGCCCGTCACGACGAAGGCCACGCCGGACACCGGCGCCGCGGTGCTGGTGCCCGGCACGGTCGCGTACAAGGAGCTGTCGCGCACGCACGTCAGCGGGCCGGTCGTCTACGCGGTCGATCCGCCGGTCGGCGGCGAGCACGACCCGGTGTGGGCGAACTGCGGTGTGTACCGCGAGGAGGTGCCCAGCCGCAACGCGGTCCACGCGATGGAGCACGGCGCGGTGTGGATCACCTACCGGCCGGATCTGCCCAAGGACCAGATCGCGCTCCTGGAGCAGCAGTTGCGCGGCAAGCCGTACGTGCTGCTGAGCCCCTACCCGGGCCTCGGCGGCCCCGTCGCGGCCAGCGCGTGGGGGCTGCAGCTGCGCCTGGACGACCCGGCCGACCCGCGGCTCGGCCAGTTCGTGACGGCGTACGCCAGCGGCCGGCAGACCCCGGAGCCCGGCGCGCCGTGCACGGGCGGCCTGGGCAAGCCGGCGCTCTGACCGGCGGCCCGGACGCACACGGCGTACAGCGGACGCACGAGGGCCCGCGCCACCGCGGTGGCGCGGGCCCTCGCCGTGTCGGCTCCCGGCGGGGATCAGGCCAGGTAGCGGGTCAGCGACTCGATGATGCAGGCCGGCTTGGCCTCGCCCTCGATCTCGATGGTGATCTTGATCGTCACCTGGATGCCGCCCGGGATGTCGCTCACCGCGGTGATCTCGGCGCCACCGCGGATGCGCTGGTCGACCTTCACCGGGTTGGGGAAGCGGATCTTGTCGACGCCGTAGTTCACGCCCATCGAGATGTTCTGCACCTCGACGATCTGCGGCAGGAACAGGTTCGACAGCGCGAGCGTGAGGTACCCGTGCGCGATGGGCGCGCCGAACGGCCCCTCCTTCGCCTTCTCCACGTCGACGTGGATCCACTGGTGGTCGCCGGTCGCGTCGGCGAACAGGTTGATCCTGTCCTGGGTCACCTGCAGCCACTCGCTGTAGCCGAGGTGCGTGCCCAGCGCGTCCTTGACCAGCTGCAGATCGGTGAAGGTGGTGACGGCCATGTGCTCTCCCTGTCGGACGTTCCGGCACCCCTTGTATAGCGCGGCCGAGTATCTGACGGTCCGCCAGGTGGCGCTTGTCATACGGGGGATGGCCGTTCCGGGCGGATCGGACGACCTCGGCGGCGGGCATCGGAGCGCGTCCCGCCGGAGGCCGTCCGCGCGACCGCGTCCGAGCGCG
Organism: Yinghuangia seranimata; assembly: GCF_029953285.1. Taxonomy (GTDB): domain Bacteria; phylum Actinomycetota; class Actinomycetes; order Streptomycetales; family Streptomycetaceae; genus Yinghuangia; species Yinghuangia seranimata. The sequence goes on from NZ_JASAOI010000006.1 coordinate 141,904, forward strand.
GTCCGGACCGCCGCGATGAGTTTCCGTCCGTTCCGCGGTCATTGTTTCGAGGCCCGTGGACAGCCGGGCCCGGAGCGCGCCGCGCCCGACCTGGGGGACGGCCGGAAATGGGGGCTGCGTTGAATGTGCGGGTCGTCGGGGGGACCGTCGTCGTGCGGATCGGCGCCATCGGGCGCGCGGATGTACCGCTGCTGTGCGCCAAGGCCGAGGCGTGGCTGACCGCCGTGCCGGACGCGCCGCTGCGCTGCGAGGTCGGCGCGGGCGCGCGTGCCGACCTGGTCGTCGTCGACGCGCTGGCCCGGCTTCGGCTGGCCGCGCGGCGGCACGGCCGGGACTACCGCGTGGACGGCGCGCCCCCCGCGCTCCGCGACCTGCTCGCGCTGGTCGGGCTGCGCGACGCGCTCGGCGCGGACGCACCCGCGGGGGAGTAGCCCTACTCGACCGTCGGCGGCAGCCCGAACAGCGGGAACAGCCGGTCGGTGTCCAGGAAGGAGTTGAGGCCGACGATCCGGCCGTCGTGGATCTCGATGACCTGGAGCGCCCACGGCTCGAACGCGCCGCCGGGACCCGACGGCCGGTACTGCCCGAACGTCGGCGTGCCGTTCGCGGACTCCACCGGCACCAGGCGCGAGCCGCGGCAGCCGGACCCGGGGCCCAGCATCCAGGTGTTGATCTCCGCGGCGCCGAGCAGCCACAGCTCGTACGGCGGCATCGACAGCGTGACGTCCTCGTGCAGCAGGCCGGCCAGCGCCTCGAGGTCGTAGCTCTCGAACGCCTTCACGTACTTGGCGAGCAGCGCCTTCTGGTCCTCGTCGGCCGGCTCCGCCAGATCGGTGGCCGCGACGTCGGTGGCGGCCAGCGTGGCCCGGGCGCGCTGCAACGCGCTGTTGACCGACGCGACGGAGGTGTCCAGCAGTTCGGCGACCTCGGTCGCCTGCCAGCACAGCACCTCGCGCAGGATCAGCACGGCGCGCTGCCGCGCGGGCAGGTGGTGCAGCGCGGCGACGAACGCCAGGCGCACCGAGTCGCGCGCGACCGCGACGTCGGCCGGGTCGCCGCCGACCAGCACCTTGTGGTCGGGGGTCGGCGCCAGCCAGGTGTTCTCCGGGTGCTGGGTGAGCGACGGGTTCTCCGCCGAGCCGACCGACATGAAGTCGGTGGGGCGGACCTTACGCTCCTTGCTGCCCAGCATGTCCAGGCACACGTTGGTCGCGATGCGGTACAGCCACGAGCGCAGCTGGGCCCGGCCCTCGAACCGGTCGTAGCCCTTCCACGCCCGCACCATGGTGTCCTGCACCGCGTCCTCGGCCTCGAACGGGGAACCGAGCATGCGGTAGCAGTAACCGGTCAGCTCCACGCGGTGGCGTTCGAGAGCCGACTCGAGAGTGGCGGGTCCGTCTGCGTCGATCACGCATGCCAGCTTAGGACGACGGTCCGACAACAGGGCCGAACGCGGGAATCCCGTGACGCGGACCGGGCCCGCTCACGTGCGGAGGCCACGTATGTCGCCGGTCTCGTCCGGCTTCCACCGGATATGCCGGACACCGGATCAGAATGCTGCGATGAGCACCGCGCATGCCGCCGCCCCGTTCGCCGAGGTGCCGCCGCACGACGAGTACGACCAGCCCGTCCTGTTGCTGTTGTCCGCGACGTCGGGCGCCGTGGACGGGTTCACGCTCGTCTGCCTCGGCAAGGTGTTCGCCAGCGTGATGACCGGCAACATGGTGCTGATCGGCGCGTCCGTGCTGACCGGCGACGCGTCCGTCGCGCGGCACGCGCTCGTCGCCCTCGCCGCGTTCGCGGCGGGCGCGACGACCGCGGGCCTGCTGCGCGGCCGGGTCCCGGCGCACATGCTGGTCGCCGCCGAGGCGGTGCTGCTGCTTCTTCCCGCGGGGGTGTGGGCGGCGGGACTCGCGGACTCGGAGGTCGCGCGAGGCGCGCTGGTCGGCGTCGCCGCGTTCCTCATGGGCGTGCGCGCGGGCACCTGGGGCACTCCGACGACGTACTTCACCGGCACGCTCGCGCGCGTCGCCAAGCGGGCCGGCCTCGGGGCGTTGGCGCGCGACGACGCCTGGGCGTTCGCCCGCCTCGCGGCGGTCGTCGGCGGCGCGGCCGCGACCGCGGCGGTGGCCCGCGGCTGGTCGTCCGCCGCCGGGTTCGTGCCCGTCGCGCTCACGGTCGTCGCGGCGTGCGCCGCCGCCCTTCGACGGCGGCGCACCCCACCGGCGTCCGGAGCCGACGTTCCGTCAGCGCCCGCGTAGCGCGCGGTACTCGGTGACCAGCGTCGCCGACGACGGGTCCAGCCGCTCGATGTCCTCGCCGGTGGTGAGGACCGGCTCGATGTTCTTCGCCAGCACCTTGCCGAGCTCGACGCCCCACTGGTCGAACGAGTCGATGTTCCACACCGCGCCCTGTACGAACACCTTGTGCTCGTACAGCGCGACCAACTGGCCGAGCACCGACGGGGTCAGCGAACCGCCGAGGATCGTGGTGGTCGGGTGGTTGCCGCGGAACGTCTTGTGCGGCACCAGTTCCTCCGCGACGCCCTCGGCCCGCACCTCGTCCGGCGTCTTGCCGAACGCGAGCGCCTGCGTCTGCGCGAAGAAGTTCGCCATCAGCAGGTCGTGCTGCGCCGCGAACGCGGGCGGCACCGCGGCGACCGGTTCGGCGAAGCCGACGAAGTCCGCCGGGATCATCTTCGTGCCCTGGTGGATCAACTGGTAGTAGGCGTGCTGGCCGTTGGTGCCGGGCGTGCCCCACACGACGGGTCCGGTCTGCCACCCCACCGGTTCGCCGTCGCGGTCCACGGACTTGCCGTTCGACTCCATGTCGAGCTGCTGGAGGTACGCGGTGAACCTCGACAGGTAGTGCGAGTACGGCAGCACCGCGTGCGACTGCGCGTCGAAGAACGCGCCGTACCAGACGCCGAGCAGGCCCATCAGCATCGGTGCGTTGCGCTCCGGCGCGGCGGTGAGGAAGTGCTCGTCGACCAGCCGGAATCCGTCGAGCATCTCGCGGAAGCGCTCGGGGCCGATCGCGACCATCAGCGACAGGCCGATCGCCGAGTCGTACGAGTAGCGGCCGCCGACCCAGTCCCAGAACTCGAACATGTTGGCCGTGTCGATGCCGAACGCCGCGACCTGCTCGGCGTTCGTCGACAGCGCCACGAAGTGCTTTGCCACCGCCTCCTGTCCGGCACCGAGTTCGCCGAGCAGCCAGGCGCGCGCCGAGGTGGCGTTGGTGACGGTCTCGATCGTGGTGAAGGTCTTGGACGCGACGACGAACAGCGTCTCGGCGGCGTCCAGGTCGCGCACCGCCTCGAACAGGTTGGCGCCGTCCACGTTGGACACGAAGCGGAAGGTCATGTCGCGCGGGGTGAAGGCGCGCAGGGCCTCGTACGCCATCTCGGGGCCGAGGTCCGACCCGCCGATGCCGATGTTGACGACGTTGCGGATCCGCTTGCCGGTGTGGCCCGTCCAACTCCCGCCGCGCACCCGCTCGGAGAAGGCGGCCATCTTGTCGAGCACGGCGTGTACGCCGGGCACCACGTTCACGCCGTCGACCTCGACCACCGCGTCGCGCGGCGCGCGCAGCGCGGTGTGCAGCACCGCGCGGCGCTCGGTGGTGTTGATCTTCTCGCCGCGGAACATCCGGTCCCGCAGGCCCGCGACGTCGGTGGCGGCGGCGAGCGCGCGCAGCAGCGCGAGCGTCTCGTCGGTCACGAGGTGCTTGGAGTAGTCGAGGTACAGGTCGCCGACGCGCAGGGCGTAGCGGGTCGCGCGTTCCGGGTCGGCGGCGAACAGTTCACGCAGATGGGTGTCGCCGAACTTGCTGCGGTGGTCGCGCAGGGCCGCCCATTCGGGCCGCCGGTCGAGTCGGAGAGCGCCGTTTGACGAGGTCATCCCAAAACCCTAGGGCACGTGCGGGACCGTACCGGTTCACGGACAAGTGTCGGATTTCCCTGCTGCCGTGCCGCGTCAGTCCCGCGCGGCCGTGCGGTCCTCCTCCGGGACGGGGGACCAGGACACGCCGTTGATGTGGCTGCCGCCGCCGACGAACAGCGTGTTGCCGGTGACGTAGCGCGCGTCGTCGGACGCGAGGAACACCGCGACGCCGCCGATGTCACCCTCGGGATCGCCCATCCGGCCCATCGGGTTGCGGGACTCGGCCTCCGCCGCGCCGGTCGGGTTGATCCGCGCGTACGCCTCGAACGCCTCGGTCTTCGCGCCGGGGCAGATCACGTTCGCGCGTATCTGGTGCGGCGCCCACTCGCGCGCGGCGGTGCGGGTCAGCGCGCGGAGGGCCTCCTTGGAGATGTTGTACTCCGCGGTGAACTGGTGGGCGTTGACGCCGTTGAGGCTGCAGATGTTGATGACGCTGCCGCCGCCCGCGTCGCGCATGTGAGGGAACGCGGCCCGCATCGTCCACCAGCCGGCCCACAGGCCCATGTGCAGCCCGTGGTCGAGGAGTTCGTCGGTCTTGTTCTCGAGCCGGTTGATCCGCCCGCCGCCCCATGCGTTGTTGACGAGCGCGTCGATGCGGCCCCACCGCGCGACGGCGGCGTCGACGAGGCCGACGGCCTGCTCCTTGACGGTCACGTCGGCGGGGACGGCGAGGGTGTCGACCCCGAAGTCGGCGGCGATGGCGTCGGCGGCGGCCTTCGCGTGCTCCTCGCGGATGTCGTTGACGAGGATCCGCGCGCCCTCGGCGGCCATGCGCCGCGCGATCCCGAGGCCGATGCCGGCGCCGGACCCGGTGATGACCGCGACGTGGTCGTGGAGCCGTCCCATGGGGTGCCCGCCTTCCGCTCCCAAAGTATTTGACTGAGTGAAGTTCTTATGACGGTTCATCAGAATGCGCAAGGGGCGCCTCCGGCCGGATACCGCCGGTCCGCCGCACGCTGTCCTGACAATCTTTGGCAAGATGGGCGGCATGCGGCACCGGCAGATGCGCCAGCCCCGGCTGGCCGAGATGGTCTCCGACGACCTGCGCGAGGAGATCCTCGCCGGGCGGCTCCGGCAGGGTGAGAGCCTCCCGCGCCAGGAGGACCTCATGGCGCGGTTCAACGTCAGCGGGCCGTCGGTGCGCGAGGCGCTGCGGATCCTGGAGACCGAGGGCCTGGTCACCGTCCGGCGCGGGAACGTCGGCGGCGGGACCGTCCACCTGCCGACCTCCGCCCGCGTCGCGTACACGCTCGCACTGGTCCTTGAGGCGGAGCGGGCGCCGCTCGCCGACCTCGGCTCGGCCGTCCTCGAACTCGAGCCGATCTGCGCCGCGTTGTGCGCCGGGCGGGCCGACCGCGCGGACACCGTCGTGCCCGCGCTGCGCGAGGTCCTCGCCGAACAGCGCGGACTCACCGGCGACACCGCCGCGTTCAACCAGGCCGCGCGCCGGTTCCACGAAGTGCTCGTCGCCGACTGCGGCAACGCGACGCTCGGCCTCGTCGTCGGCGGCCTCGAACAGGTCTGGTCGCGGCACGAGGAGGAGTGGGCCCGCGACGCCGCCGCGTCCGGCGCACCGCCTGACCGGGAAGTGTTCGACGCGGGCCTGCGCGACCACGAGAAGCTCGTCGACGCCATCGAGGCCGGCGACGCGGCGCGGGCCTCCCGCATCGCCGTCCGGCACCTCGACGCCACACAGCGCTACACGGGCCGCGAGGACGCGGCCCGTCGGGTGCGGTCCCGCCTGGTGCGCTGACCCGCGCCCGGCGACCCGCGCCACCGACCACGGGGAGGGCACATGCGCGAGGCGGTCATATGCGAGCCCCTGCGGACCGCGGTGGGCCGCTACGGGGGCGCGTTCCGCGACGTCACCGCCGCGGAGCTGGGCGCCACCGTCGTCCGCGAACTGGTGCGCCGCACCGGCCTGGACCCGGCGTCGGTCGACGACGTCCTGCTCGGCCAGTGCTACCCGAACGGCGAGGCCCCCGCGATCGGCCGGGTCGTCGCCCTCGACGCGGGCCTGCCGGTGGAGGTCACCGGCATGCAGATCGACCGCCGCTGCGGTTCCGGGCTGCAAGCGGTGCTGTACGCGGCGATGCAGGTCGCCGCGGGGGTGAGCGACCGGGTGCTGGCCGGCGGCGTCGAGAGCATGAGCCAGACCGCGTTCTACTCGACGCAGATGCGGTGGGGCGCGGGCGGCGACATCGCGCTGCACGACGGGCTGGCGCGCGGCCGGGTGACCGCGGGCGGGCGGAACTTCCCCGTGCCGGGCGGCATGCTGGAGACCGCCGAGAACCTGCGCCGCGAGTACGGCATCAGCCGGGCCGAGCAGGACGAACTCGCCTACCACAGCCACATGCGGGCGGTCGCCGCGCAGAAGACCGGGACGTTCGCGGACGAGATCGTGCCGGTCGCGGTTCCGGGCCGGCGCGGGGCGGTCACGGTCGTCGACGCCGACGAGCACCCGCGCGCCGACACCACCCTCGAATCCCTGGCCGCGCTCCGGCCGGTGATGCTGCGTCAGGACCCGGACGCGACGGTCACGGCGGGCAACGCCAGCGGCCAGAACGACGGCGCCGCGGTGTGCCTGGTGACCACGCGCGACGAGGCCGAGCGCCTGGGCGTCCGCCCGTACGCGCGGATCCTGTCGTGGGCGGTGGCCGGCGTCCCCCCGGCCACGATGGGCATCGGACCGGTCCCGGCCACCGAGAAGGCCCTGGCCCGCGCGGGCCTGACGCTGGCCGACATCGACCTGATCGAGCTCAACGAGGCGTTCGCGCCCCAGGTGCTCGCCTGCACCCGCGCGTGGGGCATCCGCGAGGCCGACTTCGCCCGCCTGAACGTCAACGGCTCCGGCATCTCCCTCGGCCATCCTGTGGGCGCCACGGGCGGCCGCATCCTGGCGACCCTGCTGCGCGAAATGCGGCGCCGGGACGCGCGGTACGGCCTCGAGACGATGTGCATCGGCGGAGGACAGGGCCTGACGGCGGTCTTCGAGCTCCTCTGACGCCCGTCTGGATCATTGGCGCCGTACGCGCCAGTATGCGGCAGCGGTCGTGCCCCGGCGGCGCGGCCGCGCCCGTCCGCGCGACCCTGTGAGGAGAGTCCCGTGCCCGCGACGCCCCGTCAGGTCCGGTTCACCAGCCCCGAGTACGGCACGCGCAACGAGGCCGGCGAGCCGTTGGCGGTCGTCGCCGACCGGTGGGATCCGGAAGGCGCCTCGGCCGGAACCGTCCTGCTGCTGCACGGCGGAGGCCAGGCGCGCGGGTCGTGGACGCGGTCGGCCGCGGCCCTGGCCGCGCACGGCTGGACGGCGCTCGCGCTGGACCAGCGCGGGCACGGCGACAGCGACTGGGCGGCCGACGGCGACTACACGATCGACGCCTTCATCGCGGACGTGCGCGCGGTCGCCGCCGAGGTGGTGCGCGAGCAGGGCGCCCCGCCGGTGCTGGTCGGCGCGTCGCTCGGCGGGTGGGTGGCGCTGCTCGCCGAGGGCGAGCGGCCCGGGACCGCGCGCGGGCTGGCGCTGGTCGACATCACGCACCGGACGGAGCGTCAGGGCGTGGACCGGATCCGGGACTTCATGCTCGCCCACCGGGCCGGCTTCGCCGACCTGGACGAGGTCGCGGACGCGCTGCACGCGTACCAGCCCGGCAAGCCGCGCCAGAGCGACCCGGCGAAGCTGGCCCGCAACGTGCGGAGGCACGCGGACGGCCGGTGGTACTGGCACTGGGACCCGGCGTTCATGGGCAGCCTCTCGGGCACCTCCGGGCGCGGCCCGGACGTCACCCCCGAGCGGCTCGCGGACGCCGCCCGCAAGGTGGCCGTGCCGACGCTGGTCGTGCGGGGCCGTCAGTCGGACGTCGTCAGCGAGGACGCGGTGCGCGAGATGCTCGCGCTCATCCCCGGCTCGACGTTCGCGGACGTCGCGGACGCGGGCCACATGGTGGTCGGCGACGACAACGACGTGTTCACGGGCGCCCTTTCGGCGCTTCTCGACTCCGTCGCCGGCAACGGCTAGCATCGGCCGCGGCCGCCTATTCTTACTATCCTTATAAGGATAGCGAGCGCAGAGCCAGCACCCGGTGGGCGGCGACGACAGTTCCGCCGATGGACCCGGGAGGCCGTCGTGCGCAAAGACGAACTGATCCTCATCAGCGTGGACGACCACATCTGCGAGCCCGCCACGATGTTCGACGCACACGTCCCGGCCCGCTACCGCGACCGGGCGCCGCGCGTCGTGGTCCGCGACGACGGCGTCCAGCAGTGGATGTACGGCGACGCGCGCGGCCGCGACCTCGGCCTCAACGCGGTCGCCGGCAAACCGCCCGAGATGTTCAACATCGACGCCAACCGCTACGACGAGATGCGGCCCGGCTGCTACGACGTCCACGAACGGGTCCGCGACATGAGCGCCGGCGGCCAGCTCGCCGGCCTCAACTTCCCCAACTTCACCGGGTTTTCCGGCCAGGTGCTGTGGCAGGGGCCGGACCGCGCGGTCAACGACGTGATGATCCGCGCCTACAACGACTGGCACGTGGACGAGTGGTGCGGTGCCTACCCCGAACGCTTCATCCCGTGCGGCATCCTCCCACTCTTCGACGTCGACCACGCCGCCGCCGAACTGCGCAGGCTGGCCGCCAAGGGCGTGCACGCCGTGACGTTCTCCGAGAACCCCGAGGCGCTGGCGCTGCCCAGCATTCACACCCGCTACTGGGACCCGCTGTTCGCGGCCGCGTGCGACGAGGGCACCGTCCTGTGCCTGCACGTCGGTTCGTCCTCGCGCCGGGCCCCGTCGTCGACCGACGCGCCCGCGGGCGTCGCCATGACGCTCTCCTCGGTGATGTCGACGTTCTCGCTCGTCGAACTCATCTGGGCCGACCTGTGGGGCCGGTTCCCCAACCTGCGGTTCTCGCTCACCGAAGGCGACATCGGCTGGATCCCGTACTTCCTGTGGCGCGCGGAGCACGTGCGCCGCCGCCACTCCGGCTGGACGAAGGCCACGTTCCCCGACGGCCTCTCCGGCCCCGCCGACGTCTTCCGCAAGCACATGCTGTGCTGCTTCATCAGCGACGCCGTCGGCCTCGACCTGATGGACCACTTCAATGCCGACAACGTGTGCTGGGAGTCGGACTACCCGCACTCCGACAGCAGTTGGCCCCACGCCCCCGAGGAGCTCGAGCACCTGCTCGGCGGCCTCACCGACGACCTCGTCGACCGGATCACGCACGAAAACGCCATGCGGCACTACCGGTTCGACCCGTTCGCCACCCGCCCCCGCGAACACTGCACCGTCGCCGCGCTGCGCGCCGAGGCCAAGGACGTCGACACCGTCACACATGTCGGACGCGCCGCCGACGAGCGCGACCTCGCCAGCTGGCAACGCATCACCACCGCGGCCGGTCGTCCGGCCGACGGCACCGCGACCCCTGCCACCCCCGCGACCCCTGCGAACCCGAGGAGCACCGGTACGTGAGCGACACCGATTCCCCCGCCGCCATCCGCACGGGCGCCCGGCTGCGCAGCCAGGTCTGCGCCACCGAGGTCATCGTCGTCCGCCCGCCCGCGGTGGCCGCGCGCCTCGAACTGACCTGCGGCGGAAGCCCGATGCTCGCCCTCGGCGCGGAGGTCCCCGAGGCCTCCGCGCCCGATCCGGAGCTGGCCGGCGGCGCGCTGCTGGGCAAGCGCTACACGCTCGCCGACGACGACACCTTCGAACTGCTCGTCACCAAGGCCGGCGCGGGCACGCTCGCCAACGTCCGCGACCCGCTGGTCCTCAAAGAGGCGAAGGCGCTCCCGGCGAGCGACTGAGCGACGACCGTCCTTACATCCCAGGGACGTTGCCGCTCTTCGTCGCAGCGCCGGAAGCGCCTTCGCGGGGGCACGGGAGGCTTCCCCAAGCCTCCCGTGCCGGGCAGGGCCGAGCCGGACCCGATGGCTCAGCCGAACGACACCCACGCCTTCTGGGACAGGTCGCCCAGGGCGTTGACCATCACGCCGGACCGCGACACCGTCCACAGCTCGTCGCCGACCACCACCGAGCGGCGGATCACCCCGCCGTTCGGGTGGCTGATCCGGCCGGCCTCGGTGAAGGAGCCGCCTTGCAGCCGCAGTACGAGCGCCTGGGCGCCGAACGTGGGCGCGAACGTCTGCGCCCCGGGCGGCGTCGCGGTGCCGTACGGCGACGTCAGCGGGATCACGAGCGTCCCGGTGGCCGGCCAGTACAGGAACGCGTGCGGGTCCATCTCTGCCTCGGAACTCCCCATCTGCACGCTGTAGTTAGCGATGCGTCGCGGGTCGGCGAGGTTGTGGACGTCGAACAGCGAGACCTGCGTGCCGGTACGGCGCCCGGAGTCGGTCGCGTCCTGGCCGACGCCGATCAGCTGCCCGTTGTCGATCGGGTGCAGGTAGGCCGAGTACCCGTTGATCTTCAGCTGGCCGAGCACCTTCGGCGCGGCCGGGTTGCTCAGGTCGAGCGTGTACAGCGGGTCGGTCTGGCGGAACGTCACCACGTACCCGACCGGGCCGACGAACCGCACGGCGTAGATGCGTTCGCCCTGACCGAGACCGCCGGCGCGGCCCAACGGCACGAGGTCGGCGTTCTTCTGCCCGAGCACGGTGACCGCGCTCTCGGTGTGCGGCGCGCCCGACGCCACGGACGAGTTCGGTGCGGCCGCGTCCTTGCCGCCGCCGACGCTGCCCGTCGAACCGTTCGGCCGCGCCGGATCGGCGAAGTTCTGCGGGTAGGTCGTGGAGGTGGTGGCCACCCGCAGGTTGCCGTTGAACTCCGACAGCGAGTACTGGTTCAGCAGCGTGCCCGGCACGTCGCCCGACGCGGCGAAGCGCGGTGCGCCGGTGCCGGTGGTGTCGAACTTGTAGACCGCGGTGCGGGACTGCACGGTCGGCGCCATCGCCCGGTCGCTCGGTCCACCCTTGGCGGCGTCGGGCTTCGGGGGTGTGACGGGGTAGTAGTCGGCCGCCACGTACAGGCTGTTCGGCGTCCCGTAGACCGTGTCGGCGTCGGCGGCGAGCCCGACCGGGTGCCCGGTGTCCAGGTCGCGGGACAGGTCGAAGGTCAGCACCGACAGCGTCGACGTGCCGGTGTGCCCGGACGCGCCCGGGTCGGTGTCGGGACGGCTGACCGCGCCGCAGTCGAGCAGGCGGCCGGACGAGCGGTGGTCGCCGTTCTTCAACGTGTAGCCGGGCAGCCAGTCGTCGACGGTCGTGTTCTGCAGGGCCTTGCGGTACTTGCCCTCGTTGTCCTTGGTGCTGCCGGACCAGTCGATCGTGGGACCGCCGGGCGTCGAGCGGACCACGACCCGAGCGGTGCCGCCGACCTGACGGGCGTCCAGGAAGCCGCCCTCGACGGTGAGTTCGCCGAGCACCTTCGGCGTGCCGGACAGGTCGACGAGGATCAGTTTGGAGCTGTTGACCGGGAGCGAGTCGGTGTCGGTGGAGGTGGACCCGGAGCCCGACGAGCCGCCGGTCGAACCGCCCTTGGGCGCGGCGGCACCGGTGCCGGCGGGCATCGGCATGGGCACCGGGGGCAGCGTCTTGCCGCCGTCGTAGATCCCGCTGCCGATGATCACGAGGGCGCGGTCGCCGGAGATCAGCATGTCGGTGGTGCCGACGTTCGGCAGTGTCAGCGCGCCGGTCTGCTGGTGCGTGGCGGCGTCGATGACCCGCAGCTTCTCGTCGGCGACGGTGACGACGCGGCGGCCGTCGGTCTTGACGATGTCGGGCTCGTCGACGCCCTGTTCGTGCGTGTTGGTGTTCGAGTGGTCGGGCGCGGACGTCGGCGCGGTCCCGCCGTTCGGCGCGGCGGGCGCGGCGGGCGCGGCGACGGCACCCGACTTGCTCTCGCTCCCGGCCTGCCCCGGCCCGGACCCGCCGGTCAGCCCGGGCGGCGCCGCGGCGCCGGTGGCGCTCCGCATGCCGGACCCGTCGGCGGCCGGGCCGGGTGCCGGGGCGATGGCGGGCGCGCCGTCCTCCAACGTGTACATCCACGGCCGGGGCGCGGCGGCCAGCGCGGCCGCCTGGTAGTCCTTGAGCAGCGCGTCGCACGAGTCGAACCGGCTCAGCGTCAGCATCTTGGCCCGCACCGCAGCGGCCGTACCGGTCACCCCGTCGGCGGGCGCCACAACACGGGCCGGGTCGTGGTCGATGACCGGCGGCTTGCCGGACGAGGACGAGGTACAGCCGGTGGCGACCAGCCCCGCGGCCAGCAACACCCCGGCGACGGCCCGGCCGCGCAGCGGTCCGAGCGAGAGAGAAGACCGGGCCCCCGGGGCGTGCGGCCCGGCCGGTCCGAGGTTGCCGTCGTCGATTCGCATGACGGTCTGACGGGACGGCACCGGATCCGGTTCCCACCCCCCGAGCACGATTCCCGACGAGGGTCCTGCTTCTGCTTCTGCTTCTGCTTCCGCGCTCTCGCGCTCTCCCGCGTCCGCTCTCCCGCGTCCGCGCTTCCGCGTCCGCGCTTCCGCGTCCGCGCTTCCGCGTCCGCGCTTCCGCGTCCGCGCTTCCGCGTCCGCGCTTCCGCGTCCGCGCTTCCGCGTCCGCGCTTCCGCGTCCGCGCTTCCGCGTCCGCGCTTCCGCGTCCGCGCTTCCGCGTCCGCGCTTCCGCGTCCGCGCTTCCGCGCGGAGCGCGCGGCGGCGTGATTGCTCCTTCCCCGTGCCAGCCCGACAAGGAGTGCCCATGACCACACCCACCGTCGAGGAGCGCGACCAGCTGCGCGGCACCGTTCGGGGTTTCCTCGCTGAGTACTCCCGGGAGGCCGACGTGCGGCGGGTCATGGTGTCGGAGACCGGGTACGACGTCGGGGTGTGGCGGCTGATGGTCGGTCAGCTCGGGCTCACCGCGCTCGGGTTGCCCGAGGCGTACGGCGGGGTCGGGACGCTCGTCGAGGCCGGGGTCGTGTGCGAGGAGGCCGGGCGGGTGCTGCTTTGTGCGCCGTATCTCGCGGGCCTGACCGCTGGTCAGGCGCTGGTCGCGGCCGGGGATGCCGAGGCGTGCGCCGACCTCGTGCCCGGGATCGCGGACGGCTCCACCGTCGCGACCCTCGCGGTCGCCGAGGCCGGCGGACGCTGGCGCACCGGGGGCCGGTACGCGACCACGGCCCGTCCCGGCGGCCCCGGCGGCCGGTGGCTGCTGTCCGGCGCGAAGTGGTTCGTGGTCGACGGCATGGCGGCCGATCTGCTGCTCGTCGCCGCCGAAACCCGCGACGGCGCGGCGTTGTTCGTTGTTGAGGGCGACGCGGTCGGTGTGACCCGGCGTCCGCTGGCCTGTCTGGACCTGACCCGCCGCCAGGCCCGCGTCGACTTCGCGGACACCCCTGCGCGCCCGATCGTCGCCGTCCGCCCCGACCCCGTCGGCGCCGCGCTGGACCGGGCCGCGGCGCTGCTCGCCGCCGAACAGCTCGGCGGCATCCGGCGCGTCCTCGACGGCACCGTCGAATACGCCCGCACGCGGGTCCAGTTCGGCCGACCGATCGGCTCGTTCCAGGCCGTCAAGCACCGTCTCGCCGACCTGCTCGTCGTTGCCGAATCCGCCCACTCCGCAGCCTACGCCGCGCTGCGCGCGGACCCCGGCGACGGCGACCCCGCCCTGACCGCCGCCCTCGCCCAGGCGTACTGCGCCGACGCCTACGTTCACGTCGCCGAGCAGGCCGTCCAGCTGCACGGCGGCATCGGCTTCACCTGGGAGCACTGGGCGCACCTCTACCTCAAGCGGGCCCGTTCGACGCGCGAGCTGTTCGACCCGCCGGCCGCCCACCGCGAGCGCATGGCCGCGCTGCTCACCGCGCCGGACGGGGAGTTGGCCACGAACGCGTGACGGTCCCGCATCCGTTCGTGAGGGGCTGTTGTCGGACACCCTGGCGCACCGCCACCCTTGAGTCCCGCCGCGCGAGCGAACCATCCCGGTTCAGGGCGAATGCTGCGGGAACAGGTCATACAGGACCGGCGAAACGGGGGCTGCGTCGTGGACATGGCATGCGGGTGCGACGGCGAGTTGTTCTGGGTGGCGCTCTTCACGTCGCCCGCGGGCTGGCTGCTGGCGATCATCTTGGCCGTGGTGGTTCTGGCGGTCCTGTTCGCGATGGTCGGCGCGTTCGGCGCGGGCGTCGGCTTCCTCGGCGTCGCGGGTGCCGAGGTGTGCCGGCGCCGCTGGGGTCCGCCTGTCGAACCCGAAACCGAACTCGACGCGGACGCACCGCTGATGAGCGTCTTCACGTGGTACGACGAGGCCGACTGGTTCGGCTATGCGGACGACCCGCGGGACGACGTCCTCGACCCTTGATTGCTCAATCATTATAAAGATAGCCTGCCAGGCGTGGTCGAGGCCGCCCCGCAGGAGGAACCGATGCCCACCGCACCCTCGCGCGGCGTCATCACCGACGAGGCCGTCGCCCGGCTGCGTGCCCGCATCGGCGTCCCGGAGCCGCACACCGCGCCGCCGCACTACCGGCTGCCGGGCACCGACGCGTTCCGGCACGTGGCCGAGGCGTACGGCGACGACAACCCCCTGTGGTGCGACCCGGACTACGCCGCACACACCCGCTGGAAGGGCCCGATCGCCCCGCCCGCGCTGGTCGGCGGCGACACCCTCGTCGGCGAGGACGAGGTGCCCGAAGTCGCCGACGAGTATCGGGCATTGATGAAAGGCGACCCGCTGCGCGGCGTGCACGCCTTCTACTCGGCGTCGCGCCGCGAGTGGTGGGCGCCGCTGCACCCGAACCGCCGCGTGTTCCGCCGCAACGCGCTCGTCGGCGTGCACGCCAAGGCCAGCGCCTTCGCCGAACGCGCCGTCCACGAGTGGACCGGCCAGGTGTTCGCCGACGGGACCGGAACCCTGCTCAGCGCGCAGTACCGGCTGATGATCCGCGCCGAACGGGCCAAGGCCCGTGGTGCCGCGCGCGAAAAGGACGTCGAGCCGGCCTCCTACACCGAGGACGACATCGCCGCGATCGACGCCCAGTACGCCGCCGAATGCCCGCGCGGCGCCGAGCCCCGCTGGTGGGAGGACGTCGAAGTCGGCGACCCTGTAGGGCCTTTGGTCAAAGGCCCGTTCACCCTCACCGACCTGGTCTGCTGGCACGTCGGCATGGGCATGGGCATGTACGCCGTCAAGCCGCTGCGGCTCGGCGCCGCGAACCGCCGCCGCATCCCGCGCTTCTACCACCGCGACCCGCAGGGCATCCCCGACGTCATGCAACGCATCCACTGGGACCCGCAGTTCGCCCGACGCTCCGGCAACGCCACGACCTTCGACTACGGCCGGATGCGCGAGAACTGGCTGATCCACCTGTGCACCGACTGGATGGGCGACGACGCGTGGCTGTGGCGGCTCGACTGCGAGTTCCGCGCCTTCAACTACACCGGCGACACCCAGTGGCTGCGCGGAACCGTCACACGCAAGTACCTCGCGGACGGCGAACGCCCCGCGGTGGACCTGGACATCGCCGCCGTCAACCAGCGCGGCGAGACCACCACACCCGGCCACGCCACGGTGCTGCTGCCCAGCCGCGAGCACGGCCCGGTACGCCTGCCGGACCCGCCCGACGGCGCCCGCGACCTCGCCGAGGCACTGGCGGCCGCCGTGCGGCACTTCGCGGAGCACGGCGACACACCGGAGGGGACAGAGGGGACGGACGCGTGACCGACGCCTACCGCTCCGCACCCGGCCTGCGCGTCGAACCCGACCCGGAGTCAGGCCTCCTGCGGCTCACCCTCGACCGGGCCGGCAAACGCAACGCCCTCGACGACGGCATGGTCGCCGGCCTCATCGAGGCCCTCGACACGGCCGGTCGCGACGAGGCGGTCCGCGCCGTGCTCCTGGCCGCCGACGGCCCGCACTTCTGCACCGGCGCAGACATCGTCCAACGCAACGCCGCCGACGAGACCCAGGGCGAAGGCCGCCGCCCGCGCGTCGGCAGCATCCAGCGCCGCCTGCCGTCGCAGGCCCACCGCCTGATCCCGCTGCTCCTCACCGTCCAGGTCCCGGTCGTCTGCGCAGTGCGCGGCTGGGCGGCCGGCATCGGACTGGCCCTCGCCCTCGCCTCCGACGTGACCGTCGCCGCCGACGACGCGCGCTTCTGGGCGCCGTTCGCGGCACGCGGCTTCACCCCCGACAGCGGTGTGACGTGGCTGCTGCCCCGCCGGGTCGGCGAGGTCAGGGCCCGCCGCATGCTGCTGCTCGGCGAGACCGTCGACGGCAAGACCGCCCAGGAATGGGGCCTGATCGAACGCGCAGTGCCCGGGACCGGGCTCGAGACCGCGGCCGAGGAGCTGGCGCACCGGCTCGCGGCAGGCCCGACCGTCGCGCTCGGCCTGACCAAGTGGCTGCTGCACAACGGCGGTTCAGCAACCCTGGAACAACAGCTCCGCGACGAGGCCTTCGCCATGGAACTCTCCTCCCGCAGCCGCGACTTCCGCGAGGGCATGGCCGCCTTCGCCGCCAAGCGCCCCGCCGACTTCCAGGGCCGGTGACGTGATGGGCGAACTCGTCGACGCCGAGGGCCGCCTGCTCACTCCCGACACTGCGACCCCCGACCGGCTGGCCGAGGCCGTCGCGGCATGGGTCGAGCGGTACGTGCCCGCCCACTGGATCAAGGCCGCCCCGCACGGCCGCGCCGCCCTCCGCGCGGTCCGGCCCCGGGCCGAATACGAGGCCTGGTATCCGGTGTTCGGCCGGTCCGGGCTGGTCGTACCCACCTGGGAACGCGTGTACGGCGGCCTCGGCCTGACCCGGGACCAGGCCCGGGCCGCCGAGGCCGTGCTCGCGCCGTACAACCTCGGACGCCTCAACCCGCTCGGCCTCGGCAACGCCGCCCCCGCACTGTTCGCGCACGGCACCGAGGAGCAGCGGCTGCGCTTCCTGCCGCCGATGGTGCGCAACGAGGAGTTCTGGTGCCAGCTCTTCAGCGAGCCCGGCGCCGGCTCCGACCTGGCCTCGCTGGCCACCCGCGCCGAGCGCGACGAGGCCTCCGGGGACTGGCTGATCACCGGTCAGAAGGTGTGGACGACCTGGGGGTTCAAGGCCGCCTTCGGGGTGCTGCTGGCCCGCACCGACCCGGACGTGCCCAAGCGCCAGGGCCTCACGTACTTCCTCCTCGACCTGCGCCAACCCGGGGTTACCGTACGGCCGTTGCGGACGATGACCGGAGAGGCCGAGTTCAGCGAGGTGTTCCTCGACCGGGCGCGCGTCCCCGACGCGCAGCGGGTCGGCGCGGTCGGCGACGGCTGGAAGGTCGCCGGCGCCACGCTGTCCGGCGAACGCCAGATGGTCTCCGGTGCCGGTTCCGGCGGCGTCGACCGCATCGGCGGGTCCGGAGTAGCCCATCTGCTGGCCCTCGCCCGCCGCATCAGCGCCGAAGGGCGCCCGGGCGGCTGGGACGACCCCGCGGTGCGCCAGGAGCTGATGCGGCTCTACAGCGAGGAACGCATCCGCTCCTGGACAAACGAGCGGGTGCGCGCCGGGGCGAAGGCCGGACACGCGCCCGGGCCGGCGAGCTCGATCGGGAAGCTGCACCAGGGGGAGCTGAACCAGCGCATGCAGGCGCTCGCCGCCGAACTGCTCGGCGCGTACGGGCAGGCCTGGGAACCGGACGGAACAGGCGACCCGACCGCCGCGCCCGACCCGACCGCCACGGTCGACCCGACCGCCGCGCCCGACCCGACCGCCACGGCCGACCCGACCGCCACGGTCGACCCGGACCCCGCCCTCCATGACCTGGACGCCGGCTACGAGGCCCGCCTCCCGCACGAGGTCCGCGGCATGCTGCGCAGCCGCGCCAACACCATCGAGGGCGGCACCTCCGAGGTCAACCGCACCGTCCTGGCCGAACGCGTCCTCGGCCTGCCCCGCGAACCCGACCCGTGGCACGGCGTGCCCTGGCGCGACGTCCCCCGGAGCTGACCGGTGACCGCCGTCGTCCCCGGGCCCGCGGGCTACACCCGGCTCGCCGTGACCCGCCAAGGCCCGGTCGGGTGGCTGGTGTTCGACCGGCCCGAGCGCGGCAACGCGATGGACGCCGCCATGCTCGACGAACTCGAAGGGGCCTGGCGGGAACTGGACGACGACCCCGACGTGCGGGTCATCGTCAACACCGGCAACGGCCCGGCCTTCCAGACCGGGCTCGACGTCGCCCAGCTCGCCCGCGACCCGGCCGCGCTGCGCGAGCAGTCCCGCCGTACCAAGCGGTCCGAACTGCGCCTGACGGCCCACCACAACCGGGTCGCCAAGCCGGTGATCGCCGCCGTCAACGGCGTGTGCGCAGGCGGCGGCCTGCACTTCGTCGCGGACGCCGACGTGGTCATCGCCTCCCGCGAGGCGGTGTTCCTCGACCCGCACGTCACCGTCGGCCAGGTCTCCGCGTCCGAAGCGATCACCCTGGCCCGACGCGCGGCGTTCGAGCCGGTGCTGCGCATGGCTCTGACCGGGCGTCACGAGCGGATCAGCGCCCGGCGCGCGTACGAACTGGGCATGGTCAGCGAGGTCGTCGACCCGCCCGAGCGGCTGCGGGACGCGGCGCGGGACCTGGCCGAGACCATCGCCCTGCGCCCGGCCGCGCACACCGCGGCGGTCAAACGGGCCCTGTGGCGGGCACTGGACAGCCGCGGCACCGGCCGCGGCGCGGGAGGGCGGCGGACATGACGTACCCCGAACTGGAACATCTGAGGCTGGAACGGCGCGGCCCGGTCGGATGGCTGGTCAACAACCGGCCGGAGCGGCTCAACGCGATGAACAGCGCGATGCGCGACGAGTTCGCGGTCGCCTGGCGGGCCCTGGACACCGATCCCGAGGTGCGGGTCATCGTGCACACCGGCGAGGGGCGCGCGTTCCAGACCGGCGTCGACGTGGCCGAGATCGCCGAGGACGGCGTCGGCATGGAGCGGTACCGCGAGTCGATGGAGGAGTTCGACGTCCACTTCACCGCCTGGCACTGCGGCGTCGCCAAGCCGGTCATCACGGCCGTCAACGGACTATGCGCCGGCGGGGCGTTCCACTGGGTGGCCGACGCCGACATCGTCATCGCCGCGTCCGACGCGCAGTTCTTCGACCCGCACGTGTCCGTGGGCCAGGTGGTCGCCATCGAGGCGATCGGGCTGCTGCGCAAGATGCCGTTCGAGGCCGTCATGCGCATGGCCTTGACGGGGCGTCACGAGCGGATGGGCGCCCAACGGGCCTACGAGCTCGGCATGGTCAGCGAGGTCGTCGACCCGCCCGAGCGGCTGCGCGACGCCGCGCAGGAGCTCGGGGAGACGATCGCCCGCAACTCGCCCGCCGCGATGGCCGCGACCAAGCGGGCGCTGTGGGGCGCGTTGGAGATGGGCCTGACGGACGCATGTCGGGCGGGCGCGAAGGAGCTCGTGTCGCTGTGGGGGCATCCGGACCAGGAGGAGGGGCCGCGCGCGTTCGCCGAGAAGCGGGAACCGCGGTGGGCGCCACCGGAGTCGGGGGCGGTGCCCGGTGCGCCTGACTGACCTGCTCGCGCCGCGCCCCGACGACGCCGACACGGCGGCCGTCCACACCGACACCCGGGAGGTCACGCGGGCCGACCTCCGCGCCGCCGCCACCCGCCTCGCGGACGTCCTGCGCGCTGCCGGAGTCCGCGCCGGACAGGCCGTCGCCGTGATGCCGGCGGACGGCGCGGACGCGGTCGCCGCACTGTTCGGCGTCTGGCTCGCGGACGCCGTCTACGTGCCCCTCAACCCCAGGCTGACCGACCGGGAGGTCGCGCGCGTCCTCGCCGACGTCCGGCCCGCGCTCGTCGTCGCGGGCGGCGCACAGGCGGGACGCTTCCCGGACCGCGCGGTGGTGGCCGTCACCGAGCCGTTCGCCTGGCAGCCCCCCTCGGCGAAGGCCGATGTAGCCGCCGATGCCCGGACGTACGACCCCGACGCCGCGCTCATCCAGTTCACCTCCGGCACCACCGGAAGGCCCAAGCCCGTCCTGCTGCGGCACAGCGGCATCGCCGCCCTCCTCGAGCCGGTGCTCGACCGCCTGGTCGGCACGGGGCGCGCCCGCCCGGCCACGCCGATGCCGAACCTCATCCCGACCTCGATGTCGCTGTGGGCCGGCATCTACAACGTGCTGTTCGCATTCCGCGTCGGCGCGCCCGTCGTGCTCATGGAGCACTTCGACACCGGCCGATTCACGGCCTACGTAAGAAGGTTCGGGATCCGCTCGGTGGTGCTGCCGCCCGCCGCGATGGTGCTCCTCGCGGACGACCCGGCCGTCACCGACCTGGCGCCGCTGAAGTACGTCCGCAGCATCACCGCGCCGCTGTCCCCGTTCCAGGCCCGCCGGTTCCGCGACCGGTTCGGGGTGACCGTCCTCAACTGCTACGGCCAGACCGAGATCGGCGGCGAGATCGTCGGCTGGAACGCGGCCGACGCGAGGGCGTACGGCGACAGCAAGCTCGGGGCCGCCGGGAGGCCGCACGACGGCGTCCTCCTCCGCGTCGTCGACGAGGCCGGGCGGGTGCGCGAGGACGGCGGGTCCGGCGAACTGTTGGTGCGCACCCCGGCGTTGGCTGCCGGATACGCCGACACGGGCGACGGTTCCGGGGCCGGCCTCGGCGACCGGGTCGACGCCGAGGGCTGGTTCCGCACCGGCGACCTGGGCCGCGTCGACGCCGACGGGTTCCTGTGGATCGAGGGCCGGGTCTCCGACGTGATCAACCGGGGCGGGCTCAAGGTGCAGCCCTCCGAGGTCGCCGAAGTGCTGCGCCTAGCTCCAGGTGTCGCGGACGCCGCGGTGGCCGCGCTGCCCGACCCGAGGCTCGGCGAGGTGCCGTGCGCGTTCGTCGTCCCCCGGGACGCGGCCGCCCCCGACCCGGCCGCGCTGGACGCGTGGTGCCGAACGCACCTGGCCCCCTTCAAGGTTCCGGTCCGCTATGTCACCGTGGACGCCCTTCCGCGCAACGAGGCGGGCAAGGTGCTCGCCGCCGAGCTCATCACCCTGGTCGACCCCGAAAGGCGGCGTGCGTGAGCGAGACGATCGGCGGGCTGCTCCGGTCGGCGGCCGAACGCTTCGGCGACACCGAGGCCGTCGTGGACGGCGACACCATCCTGACGTTCCGCCAACTGGCTTACGAGGCAGAACGGTTCGCGCGAGCCGCACACGCACACGGGCTCCGCCCCGGCGACCGCGTCGCCGTGTGGGCGCCCAACTCGGCGCGCTGGCTGGTCGCCGCTCTCGGCACGCTCACCCTCGGCGGCACGGTCGTCACCGTGAACACCCGCTACCGGGGCGCCGAGGCAGCCGACCTGATCCGGCGTTCGTCGGCCCAAGCGCTTTTCGTGCAACAGGGGTTCCTCGGGTACGACCACCTAGGGGCGCTGCGCAAGGCCGCTGCCGAAGAGACGGGAGACGGGGCGGTTCCGCGCCTGTGTGTGAACACTGCCGACGCCGCGTCCGGCGCTGAGGGGCTGCTGCCGTTCGAGGACTTCCTGGCCGTGGGGGAGGCGGGCAAGGCAGGGGAGGCGGGGGAGTGGAGTGCCCCCGACATCGACCCGGACAGCACGTCCCACATCATCTTCACCTCCGGAACCACCGGGACGCCGAAGGGCGTGCTGCTCAACCACCGTGCGCTGCTTCGGCTTTACACCGACTACAGCGGGATCTGGGGCATCCGGGAAGGCGACCGGTACCTCGTGCCGCTGCCGTTCTTCCACACGGGCGGGCAGTCCGCCGTGCTGTCGTGCCTGATCCGGGGCGCGACGATCCTGCCGCTCGCGGTGTTCGACCCGACGGCGGTGCTGGAGACCGTCGAACGGCTGCGCGTGAGCGTCCTCATCGGCGCCCCGACCATCTTCGCGGCGCTGCTCGACCACCCCGAGCGCGACCGCTACGACCTGTCGTCGCTGCGGCTGGCCGCGACCGGCGCAGCCGTGGTGCCCGTGCGGCTGGTGGAACGCTGCCACGCCGAGCTGCCGTTCGAGAACTTCATCACCGCGTACGGGCTCACCGAGTGCCACGGGACGGCCACCATGTGCCGGGCCGCCGACCCGGCCGCGACCGTCGCGGCGACCAACGGCCGTGCGGTGCCCGGCGTCGAGGTCCGCGTCGTCGGGCCGGACGGCGCCGACGCGCCCGCGGGGACGTCCGGCGAGGTGTGGGTGCGCGGCTACCACGTGACGCGCGGCTACCTGGACGACCCGGCCGCCACCGCGGAGGCCGTCGACGCCGACGGGTGGCTGCACACCGGCGACATCGGCAACCTGGACGCGGACGGCAACCTGGCGATCACCGACCGGCTCAAGGACCTGTTCATCGTCGGCGGGTTCAACGTGTCGCCGGCCGAGGTCGAGCAGGTGATGGCCCGTCATCCCGCGGTGTCCGAGGTCGCGGTCATCGGCGTGCCGGACGAACGGCTCGGCGAGGTCGGGCACGCGTACGTCATCCCCCGGCCGGGCACGGCCGCCGACCCGGACGAGATCACCGCGTGGTGCCGCGAGCGCCTGGCGAACTTCAAGGTGCCGAGCGGCATCGTGGTGACCGACACCCTGCCGCGCAACACCACGGGCAAGGTGCAGAAGACCGAGCTGCGGGCGCTGTACAGAGCGACCGGCGGCCTTGACGCAGAATGACGAATCCGCGGCCCATTTCGCCATGAACGGACGCAAACGTTCCGGCAAAGCGCGGAAAAGTCCGGGTTCGGTACTTACCCGGAAGTAGCCGCGTCGCTAGCATCCCCTGGCGCTCCACCGTGACCCGCCCGTGACGTCGGCGCAGGAGGCCAGGCCGTGCCGTACCACTCGCTGCTCTCCCCCTCGTACGAAGTGGTCGTCGCCCCGCCGCACCCGTTGTTACGCCCAGGGGTGCGGTTCTACCGGGGCCTGCGGATCAACACCGACAGGCCCCGGAAACGCCTCGAACTCCCGGTCGGATTCGCCACCCTGCTGCTCGGCTTCGACCAGCCCCTCCAGGTCGGCTCCGTCGACGTCGACACCGGCGTGGACGACCTCGACCCGGCCGCCAAGCGCTCGTACACCTCGCTGTTCGCCGGCATGCGGACGAAGTCGGCGGTGGGGGAGCACCCCGGGTCGCTGTACGGCATCGAGGTCGTCATGCACCCGTGGGCGGCGTACGCGCTGTTCGGCGTGCCGATGCACGAACTCGCCGAACTCCTCGTCGAACCCTCCGACCTGGCCGGCGCGCGCATCCGGCGGCTGACCGAACGGCTCGCCGAACTACCCGACTGGCCCCAACGCTTCGCCGCACTCGACGAGGCGTTCCTGCGCTGGCGCGCGGCCGGACCCGGGGTGGCGCCGAGGGTGCTGCACGCGTGGGACCTGCTCGTCGGCTCGTCCGGCACCCGGCCGATCAGCGGGCTCGCCGACGAACTCGGCTGGAGCGAACGCCAGCTCGAACGGCGCTTCCGCGAACAACTCGGCCTCAGCCCCAAGTCGGCCGCCCGCGTGCTCCGCATCCAGCACGCGCTGCGCCTGCTCATCGCCGGCCGCCCGCTCGCCGAAATCGCCACCCGGACCGGGTTCTACGACCAGTCCCACCTCAACCGCGAGATCCGCGTCTCCACCGGCCTCACCCCGGGCCGACTGCTCAGCCGCACCCTGCACGCGACGAACGAGCCGACCCGCCTGGACGGAGCCGTCACCACGCTCATGCTCGTCGAGTAGCCAGGGAGCGTGACGGCTATCCGCCTCGAAGTTCCTTCCGCCACACGAACCGCAGCCCCGACCAGTCCTCACCGACCGCGGCCACCTTCACGTCGACCAGGCCGGTCGGCAGCAGCAGATCGCGCAGGTCGTTCTCGGCGAGGTCGCTGACATGCCCCGCCGCCTTGCGCGGCCACAGCACCCACAGCGCGGACTGCTTCGGCAGCGCGGCCAACACGGCGACGTCCTCAACCAGTTCGGCGCGGTCACGGTAGAAGGACAGCACCACATCCGCGCGCGCCAACGACGCCGCAACCGTCAGACCCTCCGGCGGATCGGGCACCTCCCACCCCTCAGGCGCATGCCGCAACAGCACACTCAGCCCAGGCTTCAGCCCGAGCTTCTTGGCCAAGGGAGTCCCCGAATAACCCGCCGAACCCGCCGAACCCGCCGAACCTGCCGAACCGGCCACGACAGTCACCTCACTGCCCAGTCAACGACAACAACTCCCGCGCAGGACCGCGCGGCTGCGTGCCGTGCCGCCACACCGCGCGCAGCTTCCGCGCCAACGGCAGGTCCGCCACCTCCACGGCGATCAGCCGGCCCGCGGCCAAGTCGTCCGCGACGGCCAGTGAACTGAGCACCGCCGGACCCGCACCGGACACAGCGGCCGCCTTGAGCGCCGTCGTGGACGCGAGCTCCAGCAGCGGCGCGGCGGGCTCGCCGTCCACCAGCTTGCCGAGCGCGGCGGCCAGCACCTCGCGCGTCCCGGAACCCTGCTCGCGCTGCACCAGCGGCGTCGCCGCCAACTCCGCCGCGGGCACCGGCCTCCGGCGCCTCGCCCAGGGATGCCCGGGCGCCACCACCACGGTCAGCCGGTCGTGCGCCACCACCGCCGAGTCCAACCCACGCGGCGACCGGCTGCCCTCCGTGAAACCGAGGTCCGCCTCCCCGGCCAGGACCCGCGCGGCCACGTCCGTCGAGTTCGCCACCCGCAGCGACACCGCCACCCCGGGCCGCGCCTGCCGCAACGCCACCAGCCAGCGCGGCAGCAGGTACTCCGCGACGGTCAGGCTCGCCTCGACCCGCAGGCGCGAGTTCTGGTCCTCCCGCAACGCGGCGAGCCCGACGTCCAACTCGTCGGCGGCCTCCAACAGCGGCCGCGCCCAGTCCGTGACCAGCAGCCCTGCGGACGTGAGCACCGACCCGCGCGGGGTCCGCTCCAACAGGGGCACCCCGACCAGCCGCTCCAACGTCCGCATCCGCGCACTCGCCGCCGGCTGCGACACCCCGACCTCGCGAGCCGCCTTCCCCAACGACCCGAGCCGAGCCACCGCAAGCAAAAGCTCCAACGCGGGCAAGTCGGGCATCCGTGAGGAGAGCGGCACGCGCCCAACCCTATGCGCCGACGAGCCCCCACACCCGCCGCGACCTGCCGCCCCTCCACCTGGCGCGAAACCCCCGCGCCGAACGGACGAGGGGCCGTAGTGGGGGCGTGGTGCCTGTGGCGAAGCCGGGCTCCGTGGTCGGGCCGTGGCCCACTCCGTCGCGGCAGCGCGCAGTCGGCGTGCGAGCGAGCCGCCATGTGCCGGGCGGGGCTCGGTCGTTGCGGCGTGGAGACCTCCCGGCCTGCACCGTCCCGGACCTGCACGCCGGCGGAGGCAACCTCCCCCTCCCGATTTGTGATTGTCCGCGCGGCCGAACGGCTGTCAAGGCGCGGTGGACCGGTCCTCGACGGGTGGCCTGTCCCGGGTTCGAGGGGGCGCCTTGACAGCCGCCCGGCCGCGCTTAAAACCGCGGCAACTATCGGGAGGGGGAGGCGGTGTGGAGGCGCATCGGGTGCGTTGCGTTGCCGGGCTGCGGTCCCGGCGTGGGGCGGGCGGCCACCTTTGACGACCGGTGACCGGCCCCTACGGACCTCCT